>NZ_JAARRM010000010.1:0-3097 GCF_014223975.1 Listeria aquatica
TGTTCTTTGAAAACTAGATAAGAAAAGTTAGTGTAAAAAGACGAAGAGAAACCGTAGGTTTTTCTTCAACCAAAACCGAGAATCAAACCGAGAAAGAATCTTTCCGTTTTCATAAGCGATCGCACGTTTATGAAAACACAACAACACCTTCGTAAGAAGGATGAGGTTAAGTGAGGAAGGGCGCACGGTGGATGCCTTGGCACTAGGAGCCGAAGAAGGACGGGACTAACACCGATATGCTTTGGGGAGCTGTACGTAAGCGTTGATCCAGAGATTTCCGAATGGGGGAACCCTCTATCTTTAGTCGGATAGAATCCTTACGTGAATACATAGCGTAGGGAAGGCAGACCCGGGGAACTGAAACATCTTAGTACCCGGAGGAAGAGAAAGAAAATTCGATTTCCTGAGTAGCGGCGAGCGAAACGGAAAGAGCCCAAACCAAGAAGCTTGCTTCTTGGGGTTGTAGGACACTCATTGTGGAGTGATAAAAGAAGGCGATAGATGAAGCGGCTTGGAAAGGCCCGCCAGAGACGGTAACAGCCCGGTAGTCGAAATGGTCTTCTCTCCCGAGTGGATCCTGAGTACGGCGGAACACGTGAAATTCCGTCGGAATCCGGGAGGACCATCTCCCAAGGCTAAATACTCCCTAGTGACCGATAGTGAACCAGTACCGTGAGGGAAAGGTGAAAAGCACCCCGGGAGGGGAGTGAAAGAGTACCTGAAACCGTGTGCCTACAAGTAGTTAGAGCCCGTTAATGGGTGATAGCGTGCCTTTTGTAGAATGAACCGGCGAGTTACGATTTGTTGCAAGGTTAAGCGGAAAAAGCGGAGCCGTAGCGAAAGCGAGTCTGAATAGGGCGTTTTGAGTAACAGGTCGTAGACCCGAAACCAGGTGATCTACCCATGTCCAGGATGAAGGTAAGGTAATACTTACTGGAGGTCCGAACCCACGTACGTTGAAAAGTGCGGGGATGAGGTGTGGGTAGCGGAGAAATTCCAATCGAACTTGGAGATAGCTGGTTCTCTCCGAAATAGCTTTAGGGCTAGCCTCGAGGTAAGAGTCATGGAGGTAGAGCACTGTTTGGACTAGGGGCCCCTCTCGGGTTACCGAATTCAGATAAACTCCGAATGCCATTGACTTATCCTCGGGAGTCAGACTGCGAGTGATAAGATCCGTAGTCGAAAGGGAAACAGCCCAGACCACCAGTTAAGGTCCCCAAATATACGTTAAGTGGAAAAGGATGTGGGGTTGCTTAGACAACCAGGAGGTTGGCTTAGAAGCAGCCATCCTTGAAAGAGTGCGTAATAGCTCACTGGTCGAGTGACCCCGCGCCGAAAATGTACCGGGGCTAAACGTATTACCGAAACTGTGGATGAATCCCGTGAGGGATTCGTGGTAGGAGAGCGTTCTAAGGGCGAAGAAGCTAGACCGGAAGGACTAGTGGAGCGCTTAGAAGTGAGAATGCCGGTATGAGTAGCGAAAGAAGGGTGAGAATCCCTTCCACCGAATATCTAAGGTTTCCTGAGGAAGGCTCGTCCGCTCAGGGTTAGTCGGGACCTAAGCCGAGGCCGATAGGCGTAGGCGATGGACAACAGGTTGAGATTCCTGTACCAGTCTTTGTTGTTTGACGATGGGGTGACACAGAAGGATAAGGAAGCGCACGGATGGAAGAGTGCGTCCAAGCAGTGAGTGTGAGAAGTAGGCAAATCCGCTTCTTGTGAAGCATGAGCTGTGATGGGGAAGGAAATTGAGTACGGAAGTTCCTGATTTCACGCTGTCAAGAAAAGCCTCTAAGGAGAGAAAGACTGCCCGTACCGCAAACCGACACAGGTAGATGAGGAGAGAATCCTAAGGTGAGCGAGAGAACTCTCGTTAAGGAACTCGGCAAAATGACCCCGTAACTTCGGGAGAAGGGGTGCTCTGATAGGGTGAAAGCCCGAGAGAGCCGCAGTGAATAGGCCCAGGCGACTGTTTAGCAAAAACACAGGTCTCTGCAAAACCGTAAGGTGACGTATAGGGGCTGACGCCTGCCCGGTGCTGGAAGGTTAAGAGGATGGGTTAGCTTCTTGCGAAGCTCAGAATTGAAGCCCCAGTAAACGGCGGCCGTAACTATAACGGTCCTAAGGTAGCGAAATTCCTTGTCGGGTAAGTTCCGACCCGCACGAAAGGCGCAACGATCTGGGCACTGTCTCAACGAGAGACTCGGTGAAATTATAGTACCTGTGAAGATGCAGGTTACCCGCGACAGGACGGAAAGACCCCGTGGAGCTTTACTGCAACCTGATATGGAATGTTTGTACCGCTTGTACAGGATAGGTAGGAGCCATTGAATCGTGTGCGCCAGCATACGAGGAGGCGCTGGTGGGATACTACCCCCGCTGTATGACCATTCTAACCCGCCACGCTTAGCGCGTGGGGAGACAGTGTCAGGTGGGCAGTTTGACTGGGGCGGTCGCCTCCTAAAGAGTAACGGAGGCGCCCAAAGGTTCCCTCAGAATGGATGGAAATCATTCGCAGAGTGTAAAGGCACAAGGGAGCTTGACTGCGAGACTGACAAGTCGAGCAGGGACGAAAGTCGGGCTTAGTGATCCGGTGGTTCCGCATGGAAGGGCCATCGCTCAACGGATAAAAGCTACCCCGGGGATAACAGGCTTATCTCCCCCAAGAGTCCACATCGACGGGGAGGTTTGGCACCTCGATGTCGGCTCGTCGCATCCTGGGGCTGTAGTCGGTCCCAAGGGTTGGGCTGTTCGCCCATTAAAGCGGCACGCGAGCTGGGTTCAGAACGTCGTGAGACAGTTCGGTCCCTATCCGTCGCGGGCGCAGGAAATTTGAGAGGAGCTGTCCTTAGTACGAGAGGACCGGGATGGACGCACCGCTGGTGTACCAGTTGTTCCGCCAGGAGCATCGCTGGGTAGCTATGTGCGGCCGGGATAAACGCTGAAAGCATCTAAGCGTGAAGCCCCCCTCAAGATGAGATTTCCCATTTCTTTAAGAAAGTAAGATCCCTGAAAGATGATCAGGTAGATAGGTTTGGAGTGGAAGTATGGCGACATATGGAGCGGACAAATACTAATCGATCGAGGACTTAACCTT
>NZ_JAARRM010000011.1:0-2391 GCF_014223975.1 Listeria aquatica
AAAGTTGGAATTTGGCGCAAGCCGCATGTTTTCCTTCTTTTCTCGGAATAAAACCTGATCTTTCCCGCGTTTTGTCACCTTCGCATCCACTTTAAAATCTTGGATAATCACCGGCTTGGTATTCTGCAAATTCGCCTTCAGGACGTTGCGGTAATTAATTTGTGAAGGCTTGATTTGATTCAGTTCTAAATCGGGTCGAACCCTCTTCTTAGTTTCCACTAGTCGTACGCCAATCACATACGCATAGCGGTTTTCAATTTGTACACTTTCGTCATTCTTCGTTTTTGCTTTTTTGCTTTCCTGTTCCTTAAAATGGAGGCCTCCAAGCACAATCCCATCAAAGGATTCCTTCGGCATCGTCACTTTCATCTTCACCGTTTTTTGCCCATGTGCCGGGATCGTTGTGGTTTTTTCCACATCCGCAAGCTTAGAGAACGGGTATTTCAGTGTTTGATCCAATTTAGGATTCACCTGACTATAATCCACAATCCCATTATCATTCGTGATCGCTGCATTTGCATGATTTTCAATCGTGATGGCCGTATTTTTCGCATTCGTCAGAACCACACTCAGTTCCTGCACTTGCCCAGGCTTCATCTCTAAATCAAAATACGTCTTCGTCTTATCCACTTGATTTTCTGGAAGTATTGTATTCACCGAAAACCCCATCGAGCTTTCAGCCTCCACCCCTACCGGATGGCTAACCAGTAAAAAACCGCCTACTAGCAAAAAGGGAATCATCCACCATCGTTTCTTCATTTTCCAAAACTCCTTCCACTCGATAAACGACTTGCGAAGTGCCTCCGCACACTCCGCAAGCGCTTATCCAAGCTTCTTTTACGGCGTCGAACTCAACGTCCACGTTAGCGTAGACGTGTAAGTCTCATCCGCCAGTTTTACCGTTTCCGCTGGCACATGGAGCGTAATCTTGTTGTTCGGGGCGAGAGCACTCCCTTCCGTATCTCCAAACGCCGCCGTCCAAACCGACATCCCTTCTCCCGCCGAAGCTGCCACTAAGAGCTGTGGGCTAGAACCGACTGTAAGACTTGAAGAAATCGTACTCGGCGTATATTTCGGATCGAGCTTGGAACGCAACGTGGTCCCCGAAAGCGTAAGTGCAGCTCCTGTAAGCTCCGCGCCCGAAGCTGTTTGAAATGGCGTTCCGCTCACTTCCAGTTTCCAGCCTGCATTCAGCCCCGTATTATCTGTCACTTGCACAAATTGTGGCACGTAGAGTGTTGCCCCATCCGAAGCCCGCTTCACTTCTGAAAACGGCGGATGATAATCCATATCCTGCCCGAAAATCTTCTGTTTGCCGAATGAAAGCTGCGAAACAAAATCAATCCGCAGCGCACCTAATGTTGGTGTCACTGGATCTACGGGTTGCACCTCTTCATTCGGATCAGTGGGGTTAACGGGAGGTGTTGTACCGTCCACATCAGCTGTGAACTGCACGCTTGAATCACTCGCATTATCGCTTGCAACCGCATAAGCAGGTGGTTCGCTTAGGAAAAATATCATTCCAAAAGCGATGAACAACAAGACGCCTTTTCCCGTTTTCATCATTCTCACCCTCTAATCAAGCTGGTGTATCTGCAAGCGTCCAAGTTAGTGTTGTTGAATATTTACCTTCAATTTTTGCTGTATCCCCAGGCACCGATAGAGAAATACTTGTCGCTGCTTCTGTCACATCTGTACCAAAAGTATTGTACCAAGTCCCCATCCCTTGATTAGCCTGTGCAACGATCGCATCTGACGAAGTTACTCCATCTGGATTAAGCGTAATTTCACTCGCTGTTGGTGTGTTTGCATCCTTTTTTTTGCTTGATTTCATCGTTGGGTTGATTAATTTAAGCTTCGCCCCAGCTAGTTCACTTGTTCCATTTTTGAACTGCGCATCTTGAACGACCGTGAGCTTCCAACCTGCATTTGAACCACGATTATCCGTAATTTGAACAAAGTTTGGTTTATCACTAATAGCCCCTGTTTCTGTATCTTTTAGTTTATCTAGGGTTGCATAGTACACTTCATCATTCCCAGAAATTTTTTGTGTTCCGAAGTGAAGCGTAGAAACATAGTCAATACTTAATGGTCCGCTTGTTGGCGGCGTAATCTCTGGATCAGTTGGCTCAACTGGTTTGTCTGTATCTGGATCTTTCGGTCCGCTTGGGTCTGTGTTCTTTTCAAAAGTAACATCTCCTTTTGAAACAGTTGAACCGCCATCAGCTGCAAAAGCTGTGAATCCTGTTCCGGATACCCCTAAAATAGTAACAAGTCCTAGTGCCGTGATTTTCAATGTTTTGTTCATGTCTTCTTCTCCTTTTTTTGGTTTAATAGGGTGAATCTATCATTTCCCAAGTTAACGTCGTTCGGTAATGACCTGCTTGTTTT
>NZ_JAARRM010000001.1:0-1182345 GCF_014223975.1 Listeria aquatica
TCAGGTAGATAGGTTTGGAGTGGAAGTATGGCGACATATGGAGCGGACAAATACTAATCGATCGAGGACTTAACCTTAAAAAGAACTTTCAGATTCTGGTTCACACGCTTTTCTTCTCTAGTTTTGAGAGAACGACGTTCTTTCATATTCCTTGTCTGGTGGCTATGGCGAGAAGGTCACACCCGTTCCCATCCCGAACACGGTAGTTAAGCTTCTCCGCGCCGATGGTAGTTGGGGGCTTCCCCCTGTGAGAGTAGGTCGCCGCCGGGCAAGATATTACTTTTCCACAGTAGCTCAGTGGTAGAGCAATCGGCTGTTAACCGATCGGTCGTAGGTTCGAGTCCTACCTGTGGAGCCATATCTTTCTTGGAGAGCTGTCCGAGAGGCCGAAGGAGCACGGTTGGAAACCGTGTAGGCGGGCAACCGTCTCAAGGGTTCGAATCCCTTGCTCTCCGTTTCCAAGATAGTGTTTGTCAATTGTTGATATGGCCCGTTGGTCAAGCGGTTAAGACACCGCCCTTTCACGGCGGTAACACGGGTTCGAATCCCGTACGGGTCACTTTTTATTCTTTTTGGACAATTTATTTAGTTTACGGTAAAATATTATTTATGGAGGTTTAGCTCAGCTGGGAGAGCATCTGCCTTACAAGCAGAGGGTCAGCGGTTCGATCCCGTTAACCTCCACCATATTATTGTCGCGGGGTGGAGCAGTCTGGTAGCTCGTCGGGCTCATAACCCGAAGGTCGCAGGTTCAAATCCTGTCCCCGCAATTGTGGTTCCGTGGTGTAGGGGTTAACATGCCTGCCTGTCACGCAGGAGATCGCGGGTTCAAATCCCGTCGGAACCGCCATTTGGCTTGGTAGCTCAGTTGGTAGAGCACTTGATTGAAGCTCAAGGTGTCGGCAGTTCGATTCTGTCCCAAGCCATTTTTATTTATACGGAGGGATAGCGAAGTGGCTAAACGCGGCGGACTGTAAATCCGCTCCTTCGGGTTCAGTGGTTCGAATCCACTTCCCTCCACCATTTTTATTTTAGGGGCATAGTTTAACGGTAGAACAGAGGTCTCCAAAACCTCCAGTGTGGGTTCGATTCCTACTGCCCCTGCCATGATAAATTTAATTGAATAGTGGCGGCTGTGGCGAAGTGGTTAACGCATCGGATTGTGGTTCCGACATTCGTGGGTTCGATTCCCATCAGCCGCCCCATTATTAATTTTAATATTATTGGGCCATAGCCAAGCGGTAAGGCAATGGACTTTGACTCCATCATGCGTTGGTTCGAATCCAGCTGGCCCAGTCTTTAAAATTGCGGAAGTAGTTCAGTGGTAGAACATCACCTTGCCAAGGTGGGGGTCGCGGGTTCGAACCCCGTCTTCCGCTTTTTCTTTACTTAAAATTTATATGGCGCCATAGCCAAGTGGTAAGGCAGAGGTCTGCAAAACCTTCATCACCGGTTCAAATCCGGTTGGCGCCTCCATTTGCTTGATTTGAGTTAAGAAAAAGTTTATAATATTTGTGATATGCCGGCGTGGCGGAATTGGCAGACGCGCTGGACTCAAAATCCAGTGACCGCAAGGTCGTGCCGGTTCGACCCCGGCCGCCGGTATCGTGATCCCCATTAATACTTATATAGTATTAATGGGGATTTTTTGATATGGATTTAATTAACTTTGCCTTTACATTGTCTTAAAACAACACTTATCTAATAAATGTTCTAAAAAATTTTAAGGGATGTTTGCTCGGTTTGTAGACGGAGGGGGTTTAAAAGGTTAAATCTTTTAAGGATGATCACGTAAAAGGCTATCAACGAAATTTTGATAGTATTTACGATTGTGCAAGGTATCGAAGGTGCATAAAATGGCTAACTCGCTATTGAATGAAATGGATGCGTTTCGAAAGGTGAATTTGGCGGTTTCATTGAAAACAAGGAGGCTATCTCCTTGTTTTAATACGAGCTCGTCACGGAGATACTCATTTTCTGGTTCAATTTGAATTTCAATTAGATCGGAAATGGCATGGATTAACTGGAAAGAATAAGGCTCAATTAAGAAATTCTTTGTTTGGTTTTGATGGAGAATTTCGATTTTCGTCGCTAATCCATCACGGTAGATGAAATTGAAATCTTCACCGGAACCTAGGCTGGTCGTTTTGGCGCTGCCATCAAAATGGTCAAGTTTGAATGGGGCCATTTTAACGATGCGCTCGGTCGAATTTTCTTGGTGGCATAAAGTGACATGGCCGTGTAAGCTGATTAGGTCCCGTGTGTAACCGGGAAGGTCTGTGAAACGTGATTTTTTTTGATATAATTTAGTGCGCGAAATGCGCAAATCGAAGTCTTTGTTTTGGAATGAACGGTCGTAAGGGAAAATTAGAATTTCAATGGAATCACCGCCACTCCATTCGATCGTTTTATAGTCTTTTTGGTCAAGTATGATGTACAAAGCTTATTTCCCCCTAGTAATGGTTATGTAATTAATCATACACAAAATGGGCCTTATTGACAACTTCACGAATATGTAAAGAATTTGTATTGACAAATGGTTCACAATCGGATATAGTTAGGGCGTAATGTAAGCGGTTTCTCAAAATGAAAAACATTCTTTATCTTGGTAAAGAATGAAAGGATTATGACTATGAAACTTCTTTCAGATTTCTTGGGAGATATCGTTAGAAGTCAGTGTTTCCAGTGGTTTAACCAACAAAAAGAAAGCGCTTAATTATAATGCCGCAGTTTCTTGTTCTATGAAAAGGAAAGGAGTGAAGTGGGAAAATAAAGGGAAGGCTTGGAATGGGAAAGCGGAGAAATGATTAGAAGGGAATGTATGTCAACATGATAAAGAATGATGCAATTGCAAAATCGATGACCATTAAGTTAGATGATATTTTGCCAGAAATGCCTTCTTTTACTGAAGGAATTAGGCGGGCACCTGATCGCGGATTTCGTCTTACAAAAGAACAAACAGAAATTGCGCTTAAAAATGCTTTACGTTACGTCCCTGAAAGATTTCATGAGCAAGTAATTCCTGAGTTTTTAGAAGAGCTGACAACGCGCGGACGGATTTATGCATATAGATGGCGTCCCGAAGGAAAGATTTATGGGAAATCAATTGATGACTATAAAGGGAACTGTACGGCGGCTAAAGCAATGCAAGTGATGATTGATAACAACCTTGATTTTGATGTTGCCCTTTATCCATATGAACTCGTTACTTATGGTGAGACGGGGCAGGTTTGTCAGAACTGGCTACAATATCGTTTGATTAAAAAGTATCTTGAAGTGATGACGGAAGAGCAAACGCTTGTCGTGGAATCTGGGCACCCAGTTGGCCTATTTAAGTCTAAAAAGGATTCCCCTCGTGTTATTATCACGAATGGCTTACTTGTTGCCGAATACGATAATTTGGATGACTGGGAAATTGCCGAGGAAATGGGCGTCACGAACTATGGGCAGATGACTGCCGGTGGTTGGATGTACATCGGACCGCAAGGGATTGTTCATGGCACCTTTAATACACTTTTAAATGCTGGACGCTTAAAACTAGGGATTCCAGATGATGGCGATTTGGCAGGGAAGTTGTTCGTTTCTTCTGGCCTTGGAGGCATGAGTGGTGCGCAAGGAAAGGCTGCTGAAATTGCGCATGCGGTAGCAATCGTTGCAGAGGTGGATCAGTCGCGGATTGATACGCGGCTTGAACAAGGCTGGATTTCGAAGCTAGCTCAAACTCCGGAAGAAGCAATAAAACTTGCACAGGAATCTATGGCGAAAAAAGAAGCGATGTCGATTGCATATCACGGCAATATTGTCGATTTGTTGGAATATATGGATGAACATAAAATACATGTGGATCTTTTGAGTGACCAAACGTCGTGTCACAATGCTTATAATGGCGGTTATTGTCCAGTTGGGATTTCTTTTGAAGAAAGAACTCGGCTTCTTAAAGAGGATCAACCTAAATTCCAAGAGTTGATAAATAAGACCCTTGTGCGACACTTTAATGCGATTAAACATTTGGTTGAGCAAGGAACTTACTTCTTTGATTACGGGAATTCGTTCATGAAAGCTATTTTTGATGCAGGTGTGATGGAAATCTCGAAAAATGGACATGACGATAAAGATGGATTTATTTGGCCATCTTACGTAGAAGATATTATGGGACCGATGTTGTTCGATTACGGATATGGTCCATTCCGCTGGGTTTGCTTGAGCGGAAAACATGAAGATTTGGTAGCAACCGACCACGCGGCGATGGAAGCGATTGATCCAGAAAGACGCTATCAGGATAGGGATAATTATAACTGGATTCGTGATGCAGAGAAAAATCAACTGGTTGTCGGAACTGAAGCACGGATTCTTTATCAGGATGCACAAGGTCGGATTGATGTCGCGCTTAAATTTAACGAACTTGTTCGTGAAGGCAAGGTTGGTCCTGTCATGATTGGCCGTGACCACCACGATGTTTCTGGAACGGATTCGCCATTCCGTGAAACTTCAAATATTCGTGATGGTAGTAATGTTACAGCGGATATGGCTGTCCAGTGCTATGCAGGGAATGCAGCGCGTGGAATGAGTTTGATTGCTCTTCATAACGGTGGCGGAACTGGGATTGGTAAATCGGTCAATGGTGGTTTTGGTCTTGTTCTGGACGGCAGTGAGCTCGTGGATGAGATCATTCGCTCGGCGATTTCTTGGGATGTTATGGGCGGTGTTGCGAGACGAAATTGGGCTAGGAATGAACACTCGATGGAAACTTCGATTGCCTTTAATGAAGAAAAACAAGGAACGGATCACATTACGATTCCGTATTTGACGGATGATGGAGCGATTCGTGAGGCGGTTTCGAAATACGTAAAATGAAAGGCGGATATTGATGATTGCTGATAAGATCCTAACAAATTTAAATCAAATCTTTTGTCCGATTGACAAAGGAAGAGCTTTACGGGGAAGTGAAATGGGTGAAGCGAACATCATTCGACAAGGCTTTATCGCGATTCGTGAAGGAAAAATTTTGCGTGTAGCTGAAGGAGATCCGCCGGTTTCTCTCATAGGAGAACACACAAAAATAGTTGACTGCAGTGGGAAAACGGCTTCTCCAGGATTAATCGATTCGCACACACACCTTGTGTACGGTGGAACACGTGAAAATGAATTTGCTAAAAAATTGAACGGTGTTGCCTATTTGGATATTTTGAAAGAAGGCGGCGGGATTTTAAGCACGGTGAAGGCGACTCGAGCTGCTAGTTTTGCAGAGCTTTACGAGAAAACAGCTAAACTTCTTGAGCATATGCTTGTGCATGGTGTGACAACAGTTGAGGCGAAAAGTGGCTATGGTCTCGACTGGGAAACAGAAGAGAAACAAATGAAAGTTGCACATGAACTGGATCACCGTTTGCCGGTTGACATCATTTCGACGTTCATGGCGGCACACGCGATTCCAGAAGAATATCGTGAAAATCCAGATGGGTTTATTGATTTGATCATCGAAGAAATGCTTCCCAAGGTAAAGGCAGATAATCTAGCGGAATTTTGTGATGTATTTTGTGAATCTGGTGTTTTCACTGCTGAACAATCGCGAAAACTACTGAGCGCAGCGAAAAGACAAGGCTTCAAGTTGCGGATTCATGCGGATGAAATTGAATCTATCGGTGGTGTGAGCGTTGCAGCAGAACTTGGTGCGACAAGTGCGGAACATTTGATGGTGATTACAGACGAGGATATTGACAAACTTAGCCAAGCAAATGTGATTGGAAATCTGCTTCCAGCAACAACGTTTAGTTTGATGGAAGACACCTATGCGCCTGCCAGGAAAATGTTAGATCATGATATGGCCATTACCCTTTCGACAGATAGTAATCCAGGTAGCTGTCCAACGGCGAACATACAGTTCATCATGCAACTTGGCTGTTTTGCTGATAAATTAACGCCAATTGAAGTTTTTAATGCGGTGACAATCAATGCGGCATATGTAGTGGATCGCGGAGATTCTATTGGAAGCTTAGATGAAGGGAAATTAGCAGATATTACACTGTTTGACGCACCAAATATTGATTATCCTCTTTATTTCTTTGCGACAAACCTTGTAACGGATGTGTATAAAAAAGGTGAACTTGTAGTTAAGAATCGCCAAATGATTTAAAAAGGAGATAAAGAAACCATGGCAAAATTAGTTGAATGTATTCCGAATTTTAGTGAAGGTCAAAATCAAGAAGTGATCGATGGTTTAGTAAAAACAGCAACGGGTGTACCAGGTGTTTCCTTGCTTGACCATTCGTCAGATCCAAGTCATAACCGCAGTGTCTTTACACTAGTTGGAGATGAGGCGGGTATTCAAGAAGTGGCCTTCCAACTTGTGAAGTTTGCAAGTGAAAAAATTGATATGACAAAACAACATGGTGAACACCCACGTATGGGAGCAACAGACGTTGTGCCTTTTGTTCCTGTAAAAGATGTCACAATGGAAGAATGTATCGAAATTTCAAAAAAGGTGGCAGAACGAATCAATCGTGAACTATCGATTCCGATTTTCCTTTACGAGGAGTCAGCAGCGACACCGGATCGGAAAAACTTAGCGAAAGTTCGTAAAGGTCAATACGAAGGTATGCCGGAAAAATTAAAGGAACCAGAATGGGCACCTGATTACGGGGAACGCAAAATCCACCCTACAGCCGGAATTACTGCTGTTGGAGCACGGATGCCACTTGTAGCGTTTAACGTGAACTTAGATACGGATAATGTGGAAATCGCGAAGAAAATTGCCAAAGTAGTACGTGGTTCGAGTGGCGGATTTAAATACTGCAAAGGAATCGGGCTTTTACTTGAAGACCGCAACATTGCTCAAGTGTCTATGAACATGGTGAACTATGAAGGAACACCGCTTTATCGGACTTTTGAAACAATCCGCTTTGAAGCAAAACGCTATGGTGTAGGAATTATTGGTAGTGAAGTGATTGGTCTTACCCCTGCCAAAGCACTAATTGATTGTGCAGAATATTATTTGCAAATTGAAGACTTTGATGAGAAAAAACAAATTCTAGAAAATCATTTACTGGGTTAGGGGAGTGCGAGATGAAATTAGTTGATATGAAAATTACGGAATTCGTTGATGTACTTGGTTCAGATGCGCCAGCTCCAGGTGGTGGTTCAGCTTCAGCTCTTGCTGCGAGTGTAGGTTCAGCACTTACGATGATGGTTGCACAACTAACAATTGGTAAAAAGAAATATGTTGAATATGATGAGTTGATGAAACAAGTATTAAAAGAAGCAACGGAAGTTAATCAAGCTTTGCTTGAAGCAATTGATAAGGATACGGAAGCATTTAATCAGGTTTCAGCTGTTTTTTCTATGCCAAAAGAAACTGATGAAGAAAAAGCTGCGCGAAAAGAAGCTATGCAAAAGGCGCTTAAGCTAGCTGCTGAAGCCCCATATGACATCATGACTTTAGCGAGTAAAGCTATTACGATTACGGGAAAAGCGGTTGGCAAGTCCAATGTTAATGCTGCTAGTGATTTGGGTGTTGCGGCGCTTAATCTTAAATCAGGATTGCAAGGTGCTTGGTTAAATGTCTTAATCAACCTTTCAGGAATCAAAGATGAAGCTTTTGTTGCAAAATACAAAAAAGATGGAGAAGCATTACTACAAACAAGCTGTGATAGAGCCGATGAAATTTATCAAGCGATTTTAGAAATCGTATAAAAAAGGAGTTTTCAGCATGACACTTTCAGATATTGAAATTGCTCATAAAAGTGAAAAATTACCAATTGAAGATGTTGCAAAAGAAGTAGGAATTGAAAAGTCAGAGCTTGAACTTTACGGGAACTATAAAGCAAAGGTTGCTGTAGACGATTTAGAACAGGCCAAAGCAAAGCTCATTCTTGTTACGGCAATCACACCAACTCCAGCGGGGGAAGGGAAAACGACGACTTCTGTAGGTCTTAGCGATGGACTTCGGAAAATTGGAAAGAAAGCGATCAGCGCTTTGCGTGAACCTTCACTTGGACCAGTTTTTGGTGTAAAAGGTGGGGCAGCTGGTGGAGGATATGCACAGGTTGTACCGATGGAAGATATTAATCTACATTTTACAGGCGACTTTCATGCAATCGGTGCGGCTAATAATCTACTTGCGGCTTTAATTGATAATCACATTCAACAAGGAAACAAGCTTGGAATTGATAATCGCAGAATCACATGGAAGCGGGTCGTTGATATGAATGACCGTCAGCTTCGTCATATCGTTAATGGACTTGGTGGTAAAGCGCAAGGTGTGCCTCGGGAAGATGGATTTGATATTACAGTTGCATCCGAAGTAATGGCTATCCTTTGTCTTGCGAATGATATTCATGACTTAAAAGAAAAATTAAAACGAATTATTATCGGCTATACACGGGATAATGATCCAATTACAGCAGGTGATTTAAAAGCAGATGGGGCTATGGCGGCGCTACTGAAAGATGCGATTAAGCCGAACCTTGTTCAAACGTTAGAGCATACGCCAGCCTTTATTCATGGGGGGCCATTTGCGAATATTGCTCACGGTTGTAATAGTGTACTTGCTACGAAAACAGCGATGAAATATGCGGATTATGTAGTTACGGAAGCTGGGTTTGGTGCAGATCTTGGTGCCGAAAAGTTCATTGATATTAAATGTCGGAAGTCTGGCTTAAGACCAGATGCGGCGGTTCTTGTAGCAACGGTTCGTGCGCTTAAGATGCACGGCGGCGTGGAGAAAAAAGATTTGGGTGCAGAAAACGTGGATGCAGTTGTAAAAGGCATGCCAAACTTAGAAAAACATCTTGAAAACATCCAGAATGTTTACGGGCTTCCTGCTGTTGTTGCGATTAACAAGTTTCCTACGGATACGGATGCGGAACTGAAAGCAGTTGAGGATGCTTGTCAAAAATATGGTGCAAATGTTGTCCTTTCTGATGTTTGGGCAAATGGTGGTAATGGTGGAGTCGAACTTGCAAAAGAAGTCGTTCGTCTTGCTGAACAACCTAATCATTTTCAGTTTGTTTATGATGATGAGGATTCACTTGAAGAAAAATTAGAAAAAATCGTAACCAAAGTTTATGGCGGAAAAGGAATCGAATTAGCGCCAGCTGCTCGTAAAGAATTGAAGCACATCGAAGAAATGGGCTATGGACACTTACCAATTTGTATGGCAAAAACACAATATTCATTCTCAGATGATGCGAAGAAGATTGGGCGTCCCGAGGGCTTTACGATCACGATTAAAGAAGTTAAAATCTCTGCAGGTGCTGGCTTTGTTGTAGCTCTTACAGGAGCGATTATGACAATGCCTGGACTTCCGAAAGTACCTGCTGCTGAAAATATTCAAGTAGATGATAACGGCGTGATTTCTGGTTTGTTCTAAGTAGAAATGAAGAAGGAGGAGGGGAAGTCATGAATAGAATTATAAGGCGAAAATCAGAGTATAAGAAGAGCATTTGGCCTGGCGGAACGACAACGGAACTTTTGATTTGGCCGGAAAAAGCGCTGTATGAAGAACGTAATTTTATATACCGGATTTCAACGGCGACTGTAAATTTGCCAACTTCGACTTTCACCTCCTTGTCTTCTTATTGGCGAGAACTGATGATTCTAGATGGTGAGATTGAACTGTTTCACGAAAGCGCTTCAAGAAAACGAGAAGTAAAACTTTCTGTTTTTGAACAAGACAGCTTTAGCGGAGCAGAGACTACGACAAGTTACGGGCAATGTACAGATTTCAATTTAATTTATACACCTACCTATACCGGATCATTATCTTTGATAAAACCGGAAGAAAAATATGAAGTAGAAAAAGGGGCCGATTATTTTTATTATTCTTTGGTCGAAGAGATGCAGATTTGTTTTTCAGACGGTCAAACAGCCGTACTAGGGAAAGGGGACAGTCTATTTCTTCAAGCTGCTAACCAAATGACGATACAGCCGGTTGCAAATACATATTCTTCTTCTGACATTATTGCGATCGAAGCAAAAATCAGCAATATAAAAAGATGATACGAAAACGTGTATAGTCATGCCCGTCATAGTGAGAGGGGACAGAAAATGGCTACACAAACGTCAAATGAAAAGTCGAAATTCAGTTTGAGTGGAGCGACATTGTATGGAATCAATGCCGTGATTGGCTCAGGAATCTTCTTATTACCCAGAACTATTTATGAAGGACTTGGACCAGCATCTTTAATTGCAATGTTAGTAGATGTATTGTTGGTATTACTTTTAGCACTTTGCTTTGCCGAAGTCGCAGGCTATTTTGATAAAAATGGCGGTGCTTTTCAGTATTCAAAAGCGGCTTTTGGAGATTTTGTCGGATTTAATGTCGGCGTGCTTGGTTGGGCGGTTACCGTTATTGCATGGGGGGCTATGGCAGCCGGATTTGCACGTTTGTTTGTTGCACTAGTACCATCATTTAAGCCTTTTGAAATGTGGATTGCTGTGATATTGATTATTTTGCTTTCAGTTATTAACAGCTTTGGTGTGAAGACATCTAAGATTTTTACGATCACGATTACCATTGCAAAATTAATTCCAATTGTGGCCTTTGTTGTGATTGCTATTTTCTTTATTAAAGGCGGAATTAATGCTGGCAACTTTACACCATTTGTTCAACTTGAACCGGGGAAAAATTTCCTACAAGGAATGAGCTCGTCGGCACTAGTGGTTTTCTATGCTTTCATCGGTTTTGAAGCATTACCTGTTGTTGCTGGCGAAATGCGAAATCCCAAAAAGAATGTTCCAAAAGCGATTATTATGTCGATCATCATCGTGTCTTTGCTATATTTCTTAATTATTGCTGGAACAATTGCCCAACTAGGAAATGGAATTTTGAGTACGGATACACCTGTGCAAGATGCGTTTACTAAAATAATAGGACCAGTTGGAGGATTTATCATTACGATTGGTGCTTTGATTTCAGTAGGTGGTTTAAATACAGGGGATTCGATGATGATTCCTCGATATGCATGTTCAATTGCTGAAGATGGCCTTTTACCAAAAGCTTTTGCAAAAAAAAATAAGCATGAAGCACCGATTTTTTCGATTGTCGTTTCTGGTATTTTAGCCGTACTTTTAGTGATGAGTGGTTCGTTTGAACAATTGGCTCAATTGAGTGTGTTGATGAGATTTATTCAATATATTCCAACGGCTCTTTCTGTTATTGCACTGCGCAAAAAAGGGCTCGAAGATCCAGGATTTAAAATGCGTTTCGGACCTTTTATCGCAGTTTTAAGTGTTATCGTGAGTCTTTGGATTATGTCATCTTCAAGCTTGATCAATATTATCTTTACAATGGGAGCTATTTGCATCACGAGCGTTCTTTACTTTGTAATGTACGGAAAAAAAGGACGTCAAGGCGAAAAAATGGAAGACTAGCAAATTAAAACATGAAGAGGTGTGGAAAATGACGAAAGAAGTAATTTTAACAGGAAACGATTTAACGCTAGATGATGTTATAGGTGTGGCACGAGAAGGTTGGTCAGTAAAAATTTCAGCAGAAGCTATCGAAGCTGTAAAAAAATCGCGTGAGATCATTGATGATATTATTGCTAATAACCGCGTGACTTACGGGGTAACGACTGGTTTTGGTTCTCTTGTAAGCGTTAGCATTTCGCCGGAAGATGCAAGTGAACTACAAGAAAATTTGATTAGAACGCATTCAAGCGGTTTTGGAGATCCGCTTTCACGTGAAGAAGTTCGGGCAACAATGCTAATTCGAATTAATTCACTTGTCAAAGGCTGTTCAGGAATCCGTCTTAGCACGGTAGAAATGCTCCTAGCAATGCTTAACAAAGATGTTGTACCGTTTATTCCAGAAAAAGGCTCACTTGGAGCTTCAGGGGATTTGGCGCCGCTTGCGCACATGGTTTTACCAATGCTTGGCCTTGGCCGTGCTTACTTTTCTGGCGAATTGCTTTCTGGGAAAGAAGCGATGCAGAAGGCAGGAATCGACACGATCCACTTAGCAGCTAAAGAAGGACTTGCGCTTATCAATGGCACAACCGTTTTGACCGCAGTTGGAGCGCTTGCTACTTATGATGCAGTCGAACTTGTTAAATTGTCGGATATTGCTGGCGCATTATCGCTTGAAGTTCATAATGGGATTGTCGATGTGTTTGATGAAGCTCTTCACCGGATTCGTCCACAATATGGCCAGCTGGCGACTGCACAAAATATGCGGAATTTAGTGGCAGGCAGTACTAAGGTGGTACATGCTTCAACAGAACGAGTTCAAGACCCATATACGCTGCGCTGCATCCCGCAAATTCACGGTGCAAACAAAGATAGCATTAGCTACGTGAAAGCAAAAGTAGAAATTGAAATTAATTCGGCAACGGATAATCCGATTGTAACAGAAAGTGGAAAAGTCATTTCAGGCGGAAACTTCCACGGGGAACCTCTCGCTCAACCTTTTGATTTTCTAGGAATTGCGGCATCAGAAATCGGTAATGTTTCTGAGCGCCGGGTAGAACGCCTCGTCAATCACTCGTTAAGTGGACTTCCTTCGTTTCTTGTTAAACATCCAGGGCTTAACTCTGGCTTCATGATCACGCAATATGCGGCTGCTGCACTCGTTTCGGAGAATAAAGTACTTTCGCACCCAGCGAGTGTTGATTCGATTCCGTCATGTGAAAATCAGGAAGACTTTGTCAGCATGGGGACGATCGCTGCTAGAAAAGCACGTGATATTGTGAACAACTCTCAGCGTGTTGTTGCAACTGAAATTATGGCTGCTTGCCAAGCACTAGACTTTGATGAAAAACAAGCTGGAGAGCTCGGCAAGGGAACACAAGCAGCTTATGATACGTTCCGTAAGAGCTCAAGCTTTATTGAAAATGACCACGACATTGAAATTTATGACGAACTAGAAAAAGCAACTGAGGTTCTTACAAGTGGTCGTTTAGTAAAAGCAGTGGAAGAAGTTGTTTCGCTTGAGTTGCAAGTTAAATAAGTGATTTTTAAGAAGAAGCGCCGGGCGAAGAACCGGCGCTTTTTTTGGAGAGGAGAGAGGAGCAATATGCAGCCTATTTTATTAATTGATTTTGGTAGTACTTTTACAAAACTGGTCGCAGTGGATTTAAAACGTCCAGCTGTTCTTGCGGCGGCGCAAAGTGAAACAACGGTTCAAACGGATATTCGAGATGGATATTTGCATGCGCTTCAAAAAATTGAACAGCAAATTGGGACGACTGATTTTGAAGAACATTTGGCTTGTTCTTCTGCACGTGGCGGTTTCAAATTGATTGTCATTGGACTTACAGAAAGTTTAACAACAGAAGCAGCGAAACGCGCGGTTTTAGGAGCTGGGGCGCGTATTTTAAAAGTTTATGCACCGCTTATCACAGATCAGGATTTGCAGGAAATGGCTGAGATTAACCCCGATGCTATTTTACTGGCTGGTGGAACGGACGGCGGGAATCAGTCCTATATTTTACAAAATGCAAAAAAACTGATGAAACTTCGTCAAAATGCTGCAATTGTTGTGGCTGGAAATAAGCGAGCATATGTAGAAATTGAGCGAATTTTGAAAGGTTCCTCTCATGAATATTATTTGACTGAAAATGTGATGCCTAAAGCGGGGGTTTTAGTGAGGGAGCCAGTGCGTCAGGTGTTACGTGATATTTTTATGAAAAAGAAAAAGGATTCGAAGCCGTTTCTCTGAACATAGGACGAATTGTTTTACCTACTCCAACGGCTGTTTTGAAAGCGGCAAGTCTGCTTGCTTATGGCACGAAACGGGAAGCGGGACTTGGCGAATTAGCGGTGGTGGATGTCGGCGGAGCGACAACCGATGTTCACTCGGTCAGTAAACAACAAGCGGTGAATGAACCGGATATTTTTTTAACAGGACTTGCTGAACCTGTTTTAAAGCGAACGGTAGAAGGGGATCTTGGGATGCGCTATTCGGCATACAGCTTGTATCAAGCGGTTGGGGAGTCTCAAATTGTGCATTACTTTACTGGATGCGCACCGGAAATTTGTGAAGGCTGTCTATTTCGGGAAGCGCATCCGGAATTTATTCCGCAAAGTGAGGAAGAGCGCCGTTTGGACGATGCCATTGCGAGCAGTGCGATTCAAAAAGCAGTAGAGCGTCACTCGGGTTTCTTGGAAAAAGTGGCTACACCCACTCGGTATGTGTATGAACAAACAGGGAAGGATTTGCGCTATTTGAAGGCTATTGTTGGAACTGGTGGAGCATTAATTCATAGTGGCTACCCGAAACGTGTTCTTCTTGCAGCAACGGACAGGGCGAATTCTAGGCAGCTTTTACCGGAAAATCCAGCTCTTTTTTTGGATCAGGATTATGTGTTACAGATGATGGGACTTTTGTCAGAGCACTATCCGGATGTGGCGTTAGGTCTTATGAAAAGACACTTACGTGCGCTTTAGCGGTCATGGAAAGTGTGTTATACTGAAAGCGATGCTAATCAAAGGAGCTGAGGGCAGATGCTTGGACCAAATCCGGATGCGCTTTATCCGAATGAAGCTATTTCGTCGCTTGTGTTTATTAAAAACTGTGTGAAAAATCCGAATATCATTGTAGGAAATTATTCTTATTATGATGACCCTGAAAATCCAGAGCGTTTCGAAGAGCATGTGGAGCATTTATATGATTTTCTTTCTGATAAGCTTATTATTGGGAAGTTTTGTGCGATTGCTAAGGGGATTCGTTTTATCATGAACGGGGCGAATCACCGGATGGATTCTGCAACGACCTACCCGTTTAATATTTTGGGGCATGGGTTAGAGAAGGCAACACCTAGTTTGGCGGATCTTCCGTTTAAAGGTGATACGGTAATTGGAAATGATGTTTGGATTGGGCAAGAGGTCACGATTATGCCTGGGATTACAGTGGGCGATGGGGCTATTATTGCCGCAAATTCCGTTTTGACAAAGGATGTTTCGCCTTATACGATTGTTGGAGGAAATCCGGCTAGCCTAATTCGGGCTCGGTTTAGCGAGGAAATTATTGCTTATTTACTTGAGCTCAAATGGTGGGATTTCCCGCCTGAAAAAATTTGGCGTAACTTGGATGTGCTTTGTGACACGGATCTTACGTTAGAGAAATTACAGCAAATAAAATGAAAGAAGGAATTTTTGGAGATGTTGATGCCTGATTTGATGGAACTACTTGAAAACATGCAGCCAGATCAAAAAATCAATTATGATCGCTTGCTGGAAAAAATGATTCTTTTTTGGCAGGAAGAAGGGCTTCGCCCGAAAATTTTATTGCATAGTTGTTGTGCGCCTTGTAGTACGTATACTCTCGAATATTTAACGAAGTATGCAGATGTGACGCTTTATTTTGCCAATTCGAATATTCACCCACGACTCGAATTTGAACGGCGCAAAGAGGTGCAGGCGGATTTTGTTGCGGCTTTTAATGAAAGAACGGGTCAACAAGTTGAGTTTATCGCGGAAGCTTACCAGCCGCAAGAATTTTTGTGTGTGGTAAAGGGGCTTGAAGAGGAGCCAGAAGGTGGTTTGCGCTGTTCCGCTTGTTTTCAGATGCGACTTGACCAAACAGCATTAAAAGCGAAGGAACTGGGCGCTGATTATTTCGGTAGCGCGCTCACGATCAGTCCGCACAAAAATAGTTCACTGATTAATTCGGTCGGTGCGGAAGTGCAGCAACTTTATGATATGCGCTATCTTCCAAGTGATTTTAAGAAAAAAGGTGGCTACAAACGATCCGTTGAAATGTGTGAGGAATATGATATTTACAGACAATGTTACTGCGGATGCATTTTTGCCGCGAAACAGCAGAACGTGGATTTAAAGCAAGTAAGTCAAGAAGCAAGGGCTTATCTGCAAGCAAAAAAAGAGACTTGAGCAAGTCTCTTTTTTTGCGCTTTATTCGGCAGACAAGTCCACGTTGTGATAGACTTTTTGAACGTCTTCAAGATCTTCAAGGGCATCAATCATTTTTTCGAATTTAACCAAATCGTCTCCGTCAAGTGTGACTTCGTTTTGTGGAAGCATTTCAATTTCAGCAATGCTAAACTCGTCGATTCCTGCAGCCTTTAGGGCTTCTTGGACTTGATGAAAATCGCTTGGCTCGGCATAAATGATCGCTTGACCGTCTTCATCAAGAATATCGCGAACGTCTACGTCTGCTTCCATCAGGATTTCAAGCAGGTCATCTGCGCTTTTGTCTGCGACACCAAAAACGGCTGTGTTATCGAACATGTAAGAAACGGCTCCACTTACGCCCATGTTTCCGCCATTTTTACTGTAAGCGGCACGTACATCAGAAGCTGTTCGGTTGACGTTGTTCGTTAAGGCATCAACAATCACCATAGAACCGTTTGGTCCGAAACCTTCATAACGGAGCTCGGAGTAGTTTTCATCGCCAGTTCCTTTTGCTTTTTCAATGGCGCGATCAATGATGTGCTTCGGTACGTTATAGGTTTTTGCTCGTTCAATAACGAAACGCAATTTCTGGTTTGCGTGAGGATCTGGTTCGCCTTGCTTGGCTGCTACATAAATTTCAATCCCAAATTTTGCATAGATTCGGCTGTTATTTGTATCTTTTGACGCTTTTTTTTCTTTAATATTTGCCCATTTACGGCCCATTAGGAACACTCTCTTTCTAATTTAACTTAAGACTCTTTGTTTATTATATCGGGTCTTCGTTGTTTTGTTAAGTAGCAGGATAAAAAATTCCTGTGAAAAAATGTACAGATGGGCTATAATGGAGATAATTCATGAATGGAGGAAGATGATAAATGTCAAACTTACCAAATTGTCCGGAATGTAAATCAACTTATACGTATGAGGATCGCGGGCTTTTGATTTGTCCTGAATGTGGCTTTGAATGGAGCCCTGGGGAAGAAGCAAGCGGGCAAGAAGAATTCGTTGTACGTGATGCCAATGGGACAGTGCTTGTTGATGGGGATTCTGTAACGGTGATTAAGGATTTGAAAGTTAAGGGGAGTTCCTCAACACTTAAAATCGGCACGAAAGTGAAAAATATCCGTCTTGTAGAAGGCGATCATAATATTGATTGTAAAATTGATGGCTTCGGTGCAATGAAATTGAAGTCAGAATTTGTTAAGAAAAATGGCTGATAGGGATTGTGCTTTCATAAGAAGCGAAAAACCAAGCTTTCGAAAACTGATGTTGCGTTTTCGAAAGCTTGGTTTTATTTGTGTTCTTTACTTTTCTTGCGAAGTGCTTTGGCTTCTTTACGCCACCAGAGTGCTTTTTTGGGATTGTTTACCATTTTTTTAGCTTCTGCTTTCGTCTCTACGGCTGGAAGTGAACCGCGAAGGGATTTACCAGATGTTTGCTTAAACATAAGGGTAAACACAATCATGCCAATCACACCAACGAGCACAAGATAGAAGGATGGCATTAAATTGTTGCCGGTTTTGTCTATCAAGAAGGAGGCAATCATCGGTGTTGTTCCGCCAAAAATTGATACGGATACGTTAAAGGAAACGGATAATGCCCGGTAACGTACGTCGGTGAAAAATAAGGTTGGTAACATAGATGGGACGGTTCCTTCAAAGCAAGATAAACAAAGTGCTAGGAGAAGAAGTCCTAGGAAAACGGTTAGGATGTTATCATCACGTAGTAGCAAGAAGGCTGGGATGGCAAAGAGAATTAAGCCAACAAGGCCAATTTGTGTGATGATTTTATTGCCGAATTTGTCACTCAAATGCCCCATTAAAATGACGGTTGGAATCATGAACAGCATGACGACTAAAATGAGCAAGAGCGACTTCGAGTTTTCGTAGCCGAGAACAGCGTTTAAATGCGATGGCATATAAGATAAGAGCATGTAGCTTGTGATGTTGAAAAAGGCAACGATGACGATACATAAGAACAATTCTTTTTTGAAATATAAAAAGATGTCTTTGAAGGTTGGTTGTTTTTCCGTTTCACCTTGGTCTTGCTCGGATTCTTGAATTTCTTGGAAAGCTTGGGTTTCATCTAAACTGGTTCGTAAGTAAAAACCAATGAGACCAAGTGGTGCGGCAACGAAGAAAGGAATTCTCCATCCCCAATCTACCATTCCCTGGTTCCCTAAGATAAAGGTTAGAATTGTAACAAGTCCGCTTCCGGCGATGTAACCGGATAGGGTTCCGACTTCCAGCCCACTTCCTAGAATGCCTCGCTTTTTGTCAGGCGAGGATTCTGCTATGTATGTCATGGCTCCTGAGTATTCGCCACCGGTTGAAAAACCTTGGACAAGTCGCGCAGCAAGTAGCAGGAACGAGGCGGTTAAGCCAATAGACTGATAACTTGGGATAAGGCCGATACAAAGTGTCGAAAAGGCCATCATTAAGATCGTAATGGTCAACACGCGTTTCCTGCCTAAGCGGTCTCCAAGTGCTCCGAAAACGAAGCCGCCGATTGGTCGCATGATAAAGGCGATCGCGAATGTGGCGAAGGTGTAAACGAGTTGCAGAGTTCCTTCCATTTCTGGGAAGAAAACTTTCCCAATTGTAACAGCGAGGTAGGAATAAATTCCAAAATCAAACCATTCCATCGCGTTTCCGAGTCCCGTTGCGAAAACGGCTTTTCGTGCTTGGCTCGTGTCGATAATCGTCATATCATTAGGTAGTAATTTTCTTTTTTTGGTTGTATTCATTCATATTGCTCCCTTTTATAGTTCTTTTGCTTCATTTTACCACAAATGTGAATTTGTAAACGCATTTTTTGGTTTTTAGTCAGAAGAAAGTTGATCAAGCAAAACGATTGTTTATCATTTCGATCTGGGAGTATACTTAAAATGTAAGCGCAAATATTTTAACTGAAGGAGAGAATGGTCATGAGACTAAAAGACAAAGTAGCGATTATTACAGGTGGTGCAAGTGGGATTGGTAAAGCAACGGTTGAGCGTTTTGTTCGCGAAGGGGCGAAAGTTGTGATTGCTGATTTCTCTGATAAAGGGGAAGAACTTGCACAAGAATTGCGTGATACTGGTTATGAAGCGATTTTTGTAAAAACGGATGTAACGAGTGAAGAAGATATTAAGCAAATGATTGAAAAAACAGTTGAATCATTTGGTAAACTGGATATTATGTTCGCCAACGCAGGGATTGCAAACGATGCGGATATTGATAAGCTTTCGTATGAAAAGTGGAAAAAAACGATTGATATTAATTTAAATGGTGTATTTTTATCGGATAAATACGCGATTGAACAAATGATAAAACAAGGTCATGGTGGTGCGATCGTGAATGCTGGTTCGATTCATAGTCTTGCAGGAAAACGTGGCGTAACGGCTTATGCTTCTGCAAAAGGTGGCGTTAAATTGCTAACGCAAACACTTGGCGCTACGTATGCGGAACATGGTATTCGGGTGAATGCAGTTGGACCGGGTTATATTGATACGCCGCTAATTGAAGAGGCTCAAGGAAAAGCGCGTGAAGAATTGGTTTCACTTCATCCAATGGGCCGGTTAGGAAAACCAGAAGAAGTAGCAAATTGTGTTGTCTTTTTAGCAAGTGACGAAGCTTCCTTTGTTTCAGGAACCATTCTTGTTGTAGACGGAGCTTATACAGCTGTTTAATAAGGGAACAAAATAAGACTTTGAGCGTCTTGTTACGACGCTCAGAGTCTTATTTTTTTATATGTTCGATGATAAAATAAAAGGTTGCTTCAGTTTGTCTGAAATCTCCGCTTGTGACAAACTGGGAAGAGATCCAGATAAATAAAACTAGAAAGAGTGTAAGTACAATTCCGTGGATGATTTTTTTCATTTGTTTCACCTCATGTGAAGGCTTCGGTTTTAACGTTCTCTGAAGCTTAATTTAAACGGCGTATTTTCTTTGTAGGCTTGAAAGTTGTAGCCATTTTTTTTGAGTGCATGGATGATCGCGGGAAGTGCTTCTAATGTGTTTTTTCGTTCATGCATCAAGATGACAAGGGGTTCTTTTTGTTTGGCTAGGATGTTTACTTGGGTTAAGACGGTTTCTACTACGCGAGTGGAACTTGTTTTGTAACGCCAATCGTTGCTGTCAATATTCCAGTCAAGCAGTGTGAAGCCCTTGTCTTTTGTTTCTTGATGAAGTTGTGTGCTTAAATAAGTACTGCCGTAAGGGGCGCGAATTAAATTGCTTGCTATGCCTAGTTTTTCGCGTCCGGTTTTGCGGGCTTGCTCCATTTCGGTAAGGAATGTCGGATTGTTTTTACGGTAAAGCAAGCCAGCATCGTGTGTCATGCTATGCCAGCCAATGCTTGATCCAGATGCAAGCAAGGCTTTGGCGGTTTCGGGTTGGATGCGATTTAAGTTTTCACCGATGAAAAAGAAGGTTGCAGGGACTTTTTCTTGTTGCAATAGGTGATTAAATCGGCTTAGAAATGGCGAAGGGCCGTCGTCAAAGGTTAGGAAAACGGTTTTATCCGTAACGGGTCTTGGTTTTGCTGGCTGGGATACTTTTTCAGGCGGCTTTTTGGCGCTCGCTTTTTTTACGAGGGCTTTCTTGCTGACGATTTTTTCTTGTTTAGCTGGTTGCTTGGCAGGACTCTCGGTGTTTAAAGTTCCCCAGAGTAACAAGCAAGCGGAGCTAAGTCCGAGCAAAATCAGGCAAGCAAGAACGGCAGGTTTCAGCCGCAGCTTTTTTTGTGTTCTTTTTTTGCGCATTTTGGTACTCCTTTTATTTGAGATAACTTGGTTTTTTTAGGTCATTTTGAAGTAGCGATGTTGGAATCACAAACGAAACGGTTCCCATGTAGCCAGGTGCTACTTCGTAATCATTGAAGGAAAAGACAAGCTCGTTTTTGGCGTTGATGTAAAATCGTTTGGCTAGATTTTTTTCGCTGAGTGCGGCTTTAAGCTCGTTTTCGTCCCAATAAATTTTGTTGGGGTCTGCTTCGGTTTGTTTTTTCATTTGCTCTTGAATATTAGCTTGGATAAGCGAAATGTAGCGATCGTTTTTGAAAAGATCCGCAAGTTTGATGCGCTGCATTTTTTTCTTGTCCATCACGAGATAAGTGTGCTCGGTGTAGCTACTCGCACGGGTTTCTTGGACAGTAAACTGAAGGACGAGTAGTTTTTTTGTGTTGGTTATTTCTTTGTAATCGCTAGAAACGTAAAAATGTTCACCGCGATTTTGGCTAGCAAGCTGATATTCTTTATAAAGGGCTTCGCCCGTTTTATCGTAAGCATCGTTGAGTTTTTTCTCGAGTTCTGGATTTTTAAGACCACTTAATTTGGGTGTTTTAATGTGTGCTTCTGTTGTTTTGTTTTTTTCTTGATAATTTTTGCCTGTAATGACGGTGATGATGTTTTTTAGAATGGGAACGTCGCTCATCGCACGTGCAAGGGATTCATTTGTTGTAACAACAGTTAGAAAAATAGCCAGTAAGACGGGAACAGCAGCAATGAGACTCAAGCGCACTGGGTGGTGTTTCTTTTTGGGTTTCGCTGCGCTCAAGTTTTGGATCATTTGATCAAGCTCTTTATCTGGGATGGGGACTTGTCGATAAGCTTGTTTGAGTTGTTTTAGATCTTTATTCATGGACATTTTCATCCTCCTCGTCTAAATCAAGACGCAATAGCTGGAGTGCTTTATAAAGTCGCGTTTTGGTCGTACTGAGATTTTTATTAATAATATAAGAAATTTCTTGGATAGAAAGATCTTCGAAATAACGTAGAATGATGACGGTTTTATATTTCACGGGCAATCGTTCGAGTGCATGTTTTAAATCGAGATTTTCATATTGATCACTTGCGCCAGGCTGCAGGCTAGCCAAAACTTCGTGATCCATTAATGTGATTTTTTTATTTTTTCTCAAGAAATCGAGCGCAGTTCGCACGACGATTTTGTAAAACCAGCCCTTCATGTTTTCTTTCTTTTGAATGGTTGGGAGTTTTAACAAGGCTTTTTGGATAGATTCTTGAATAATATCAAGCGCGTCCGCTTGTGATTTAGTGTAGCTATAGGCCACACGATAAAAATCATCTTTATATTCAGTTACACAATCCAAAAAGCGCTCCTGTAAATTTTTATTCATACCGGTAGAAGCCTCCTAAAAATATCTCCACTTATTAGACGTATCAGAAAAGGAAAAAGTTTGTTTTTTTAAAGATTTTTTTAGTTGTATGTTTATTTTTTTGCACATAAAATTCCAAGTTAAACCTGATGGGAAATGTTGCTTTACAAGCTAAATGGAAAGGGTTAAAATGAAAACACGAACGATTGTTCTTGGGAGAGTTGCCTATGAGTAAGGTTTTGTTAAAGCAGAAGTTGAGTATACTTCCAGAGTCGCCAGGGTGCTACATTTACAAAGATGCGGCGGGCGAGATTTTATATATTGGGAAATCTAAAAATTTAAAAAAACGAGTGAAATCTTATTTTACGAAGACGCAAACTGGAAAAACAGCGCGTCTAGTTCATTATATTGAGGATTTAGAGTTGATTCTGACTGATTCAGAAAAAGAAGCGCTTCTACTTGAAATGTCGCTTATCATGAAGTATCAACCTCCCTATAATATCCTTTTAAAAGACGAAGTGCACTATTCTTATATAAAAATTACAAATGAAAAGAACCCAAGACTTGTAGTGACGCGCGAAATCAAAAAAGATGGGGCTGCGTATTTTGGCCCGTACACTAGTAAATATTCGGCGGAAAAAACGAAGGAATTGCTTCAAAAAATTTATCCACTTTGTCATTGTAGTGGTAAAAAAGGGCGTCCTTGTTTTTACTATCACTTAGGGATGTGTATTGGTCCATGTGCGCGTGAAGTTTCCCAACAAGAATATCAAGCACAAATCAAACGGATTAAACGCTTTTTTTATGCTGGACATTCAGCAGTTCGACGCGTGCTTGAAGAGCGGCGCGATTTAGCAGCTAGTGAGTGGCAATTTGAGCGGGCACAGGAAGTTCAAGAATGGATTGAGGCACTTGAGCAAGTGACGGAAAAGCAAAAAGTGGTAATCAAAGACCGAGAAGACCGAGATGTCATTGATTTTGTCCATGATGCAGGTGCACTTTCGATTCAAATCTTTTTTGTGCGAAATGGTGCGATCGTTGGCAGGTCTGCTCAAATTCTGGAACAAGTGGAAGAAATAGATGGAGTGATTGAGGCTTATGTTCAGTCATTTTATGAGCATCCAAATCACCTTTTGCCAAAAAAGCTGCTTGTTAGCGAGGAGATTGATGCGAGAAAATTAGCAGAAGAATTAGGGGTTAAAGTGAAAACGCCAAAACGAGGCGAGAAAAGAGCAGTGCTTCAATTGGTACAGGAAAATGCTTGTAGCGCACTCCGCGCGCATTTTAAGATGCTCGATTATGAGTATGAAGCAGGAAATCCAAAGGGTGAGTTAGCTGAAAAAAAGTAGCGTAGGTTTTGTATTACCATGAGGCAGCATTGAAGGTTTGGGATGGTGAAGGGGGATGTAAGAGATGGGTGAATGGACATCAGGAAAGATCTTACAAATGAAATTTGGGGAATTTAAAGTTTTGAGGATAGAAAATCAAGAATATGAAGGAATGGTTATTGAAATAGAGAAGAAAGGGATGAAAATAAGAAGTAGATTAGCTAAACAAACGCCTAAAAAAGATGGTTACTTTGTAGCATTTTGGGAAAAAAGTAATTCTCACGAAAATCAGGCTTTTTCTTATGAAGAAGAAATCATGTTGGCTATTGTGGTTAGAGATGGAGAGCGCGAAGGTATATTTATTTTTCCTAAGACTGTACTAATGGATAAAGGAATAGCTCGCTCTAAGGAACAAAAAGGAAAGATGGCGATGCGTGTTTATCCAGAATGGTGTCAAAATTTGAATAAAACTGCTCAAAAAACACAAAAATGGCAGAAGAATTATTTTTATAGGGTGGCAAGGGAATAAAAGGGAAAATCTAGAACTTATGAGTTCTAGATTTTTTTAATAGCAATGAAAGAATTGAAATTTCAAGTATCTTTTGAGATAGTTCACACAATTTATAATTATGGAATACCTCATTGACAAAAGAAACAAGAGAAAATTTAAGTCGATCTAACGGAAAATCTTGGAAGGGGTTTTGACGTTTTTCTTACTTTTTTTATCCATGTTTCTTTTTCTTTAAGAATCTCTTTAGCTTTTACGCTAAAGGTACTCTTCGTGCTATTTGAGATTCAAGCTGTTTTTTTAGTTGATTAATACAATAGGAATATACCAAGCGTATTTAAGTTTTTAATTATCACTATTACTAGATGAAAAATCCAATAAATTTAAAAACTGAAATTGCAACAATTATAGCACTTTGTTTCATTTGTATGTGCTACGCTGTGGTGAAGCTTAATTAGCTTTATGCATGGCGAAGTATAAAAGAAAGCAACCGATTTTAAAACGTAATAACCATGGGGAAGATTGTCAATTAGTATTTTGATTGTACAAAATTAATAAAGAAAGAAGTCGTTTCTGATTGTTAACAAAGGATGCATTGTAGATCTTTTTACGAATAAAAGTACTAAATGTTCACAAAATGTCTACATACTTTGAGTAATTAGCATGCTAATTACTCAATTATATCAACTCAAAAAGGAGAGAATTTATGAAAAAGTGGACAGGTTGGTTAGTTGTATTGGGAGTTTTGTTACTTGTAGGTTGTGGTCAAAACTATTCTGGAGGAACCAAGACTAATAATGCTAAAAGTTCAAATGCTTCAGCTGAACTCAAAGTGAAAAAAGGGGAATATGCGGTTTTACCAAAAGTATCAGAAGAAGGTCAAGATACTTTAGTGCTAAATGTTCAAGTGAAAAATAATGGAAAGAAAAAAATATATACCACGAGTGAAAATTTTTCATTATATGAAAAAGGAAAGGACGAAAAAATTAAGGCAGAAAATGTCTATAGTTCAGAACTAGATTTAAGTCCTTTTGATTATGGAACACTTAGCGCGGGCAAAAGTATGTCTGGAGATGTTATCTTTAATATTGATCCTAAGAAAGAGTATGAATTATCGTTTTCTACTATGACCTCTGATGGAGAAGATCAAGACGTACAAGTAGCTATTGATAAGGATAAGTTTAAAAAGTCAAAAAGCGCTCTTAATGATGCTGAAAAAGCAGGGCAGGCTTTTATCGATGTTCTATTTTTAGGAAAAGATAATGTGAATTATGATAAGTTTGTGGCTAATCAAAAGGGACAGATACAAGAAGAAATCAGTAAAATATACGTGGATTGATCGTGGATAATGAATCTTAAAATAATTGTTGATTATTACAATGTTTATTTTTTCGAGTAATAGTAGAATTATCAGTGCAAGTGAGATTTGGAATTAAATAGAAAAGTTGAAATTGAAGTGCTAGGAAAAGCTTTTTATATGACTTATTTGTGAACTTTTAACATTTACTCAAAGGAATAAAAGTAAGCAAATTTAAAGGAAGGGTTACAAAATCTAGAAAAAGGGAAAGGCTCTATATGCAAGGGAATAAAAGGCTTTTCGCCACTAAAAAGCTTTTGCACTAAACAAGGAAATAATTTTTCAAAAAAGATTACTCATCTTTTAGTCATAACTTGTTGACAAATAACGTCTACAGTTGTAGACTTTAATTATAGTTTACAAATGTAGACAGAGAAGACGGACTCAATGACAATTACGCCAATTAAGATTAGTGCTTCAGAGCGGGAAGTTATGCGTGTGATTTGATCGCAAGAAATGACAACTGAACAAGAGATAATAGATACTCTTGGACAAACGATATGGATGTAGTCATCACCATAAATAAAACACAGGTTATTTTGTAGATTAGCGAAAAAAGCGAGTTTTGATGAAATGATAAGTTGGCGAGTTAATCGTATCTCGGTAGATAGCAATCTTTTTACTAGTCTACTCTGAGCAAGAAAAAAACTTCTGAAACACTTATTGGACTGTGCACGACGGATTTTATAGTACAGCAATTTTGATTACATTAATTCAGTTTGGATCAGCAAAAAATGTAGGAGGAGTTTGTAATGAAACAAGAAAAAGAAAAGGAAGAAACCATGGAAATGGATCATTCGGGACACGATCAACACAAAATGAATCATTCTGGAAAGGGACATGGCAGCGATCATCGCGATATGGATAGTGGGGGAATGGATCATTCAATGCATATGGGGAATTTTAAACAAAAATTTTGGATTTCGCTTATTTTGGCTATTCCTATCATTGTTTTTTCACCAATGATGGGAATGCGGTTGCCTTTCCAATTCACTTTCCCGGGTTCTGATTGGGTGGTCTTGATTTTAGCAACGATACTTTTCGTTTATGGGGGACAACCCTTCTTAAGTGGTGCTAAAATGGAACTGAAAATGAAAAGTCCAGCGATGATGACTTTGATCGCAATGGGGATCTCGGTTGCATATGTTTATAGTTTATACTCATTTATCGCCAACAAAGTAAATCCTAATGATCATGTGATGGACTTTTTCTGGGAGCTTGCAACATTGATTGTAATCATGCTTTTGGGTCACTGGGTAGAAATGAATGCCATTTCTAATGCTGGCAATGCTTTGAAAAAGCTAGCTGAATTATTACCAGACGAGGTCAATAAAATCGAAGCAGATGGCTCTACGAAGAAAGTGAAGCTGCAAGAAGTTCATCATGGAGATATTTTACTCGTTCGTGCAGGAGATAAAATGCCAACAGATGGAGTAATTACGAATGGTTCGACTATCGTGGATGAATCGGCTGTGACTGGAGAATCGAAAGGCGTTCAGAAAAACGTCGGTGAAACGGTCATCGGAGGTTCTGTTAATGGCGACGGAACCATTCAGTTAAAAGTAACCGGAACGGGCGAGGATGGGTACTTGGCCAAGGTTATGACGATGGTTAAACAAGCTCAACAAGAAAAATCTAAATTAGAGTCGGTTTCTGATAAAGTAGCAAAGTGGCTGTTTTATGTGGCACTAGTCGCGGGTATTTTGGCTTTCGTTATTTGGCTCTTTGCGGCGGATCTTCCACAAGCTTTGGACCGAATGGTAACGGTTTTTGTTATTGCTTGTCCTCACGCACTAGGACTGGCTATTCCGCTAGTTATTGCTCGCTCAACTTCCATTGCGGCTAAAAATGGCTTGCTCCTAAAAAGTCGCCAAGCTTTAGAGCAAGGAAATCAACTAGATTATGTTTTTCTTGATAAAACGGGGACTTTAACAGAAGGTAAATTCACAGTGACTGGTATCGAATCTTTGTCTGATATGAATAAAGAAGAAGCACTGAAATATATTGGTGCCCTAGAATCCCAAACTAACCATCCTTTAGCGGTTGGAGTAATGAATTATTTGAAAGCTGAACAAATTGAAGCTTATCAAGCTCAAGATGTTTCTACACTGAAAGGTATTGGGGTAGAAGGTTTCGTAGAAGGACGCCAAGTTATTTTAGCTAATCAAAAAGAAGTTGAACGGCGGCAGTTAAACTTTGACCGAGAAAAATTGAAAGAATACCAAGCACAAGGAAATACGATTTCGTTTCTATTGATTGATGACGAACTCATAGCGTTTTTTGCAATGGGTGATACTTTGAAAGATCAAGCTCAAAACTTTATTAAAAGCTTGCGTGATGTAGGCATCGAACCAGTGATGCTAACAGGAGATAATAAGAGTGCTGCGGAAGCGGTGGCTCATTATCTAGGTATTAAAGAGTTCTATAGTGAATTGTTGCCAGATGATAAGGAAAAAATTGTTAAACGTTATACAGATGAGGGCAAGAAAGTAATGATGGTTGGAGACGGAATCAATGACGCGCCAGCTTTAGCGAGAGCTTCTATCGGCATGGCTATTGGTGCAGGAACAGATATTGCTATTGATTCAGCCGATGTCGTTTTAACAAATAGCAATTTGCAAGATATTTTGAAATTTGTTCGTTTAGCTAAACGAACACACAGTAAGATGATTCAAAACCTCTGGTGGGGAGCTGGTTATAATATTTTAGCTATTCCACTAGCAGTCGGCATCTTAGCGCCGATTGGAATTCTTTTGAGTCCAGCTGTTGGTGCGATTTTGATGTCGCTAAGTACGATTATCGTGGCAATCAACGCCATGACTTTAGACGCCTGAGTAATCAGGCGTCTTTAGTTTGTGCTAGCTAGCTCCTCGAGTGTTTCTTTTTCAAACTTTCAAGATTAGTAAAAACGTGAAATTTTACGAAAAAATGACTATAATGAGAAAGGATTATAAAAACAAGCAAGAAAAACTTAAAAGAAAACTGATTGTAAGGAGAAGAGTCATGACAGATCTTACACAAGAAAACGGTCCATTTTATCACGGAACAAAAGCTGATCTTCAGATTGGTGATTATTTAAGTCCAGGATTTCACTCGAATTATCGACCGAGCGTCGTGATGAACCATATTTATTTTACGGCGCTAAAAGATGGAGCAGGTCTTGCTGCTGCTTTAGCACGCGGAGAAGGTGCGGAACGTGTATACCAAGTTGAGCCAACTGGTGATTTTGAGGATGATCCAAATGTGACGGATAAAAAATTCCCTGGGAACCCAACAAGATCTTATCGTAGTGCATTTCCGCTAAAGATTGTTGCAGAAATCACTGATTACAAGCGACTTACAGATGAAGAGCGAGAAATGTGGAAAAAGAACTTAGAAGCTGGCACAAAGCGTGATGAGGATATTATCAACTAAATTTTAAGTTAGGCGTTTCAAGGCAAAAAGCGAGAGCTTTTTGTCTTGGGGCGCCTTGTTTTATTAAAAAAAGAAAAATTAAGTTGCCAAGAAGGCTTTTGCTCGATAAAATGAAAAGGTATGCAAAGCAGAAAGAAGGGACACGAAGTTGATTATTTTCTATGTAATGGCTGGGGTTCTTGCGGGAATGATGCTCCCCGTACAAACCTCTGTGAACAATCGTTTAAAAGGTTACACACAGTCGCCGTTTATTGCTTCTTTTATTTCATTTGCGGTTGGAAGTACGGTGCTTTTGCTACTTACACTGCTAACTTTTCACAATTTTGGGATCATTCCTGAAGCGATTGCCGCTAATCCGTGGTGGATTTGGTTTGGCGGCGGGGCACTCGGAATTATTTTTCTAACTAACAATATTTTACTTTTGCCGCGACTTGGTTCTGCGCTTACTGTGATGGTGACAGTTTGCGGACAAATGGTAATGGCAATCTTGATCGACCAGTTTGGCTGGTTTAACTTGCCTGTGCACGAATTAAATCTAGAACGGCTGCTTGGAATGGCGCTGATGTTTTTTGGCGTTTTTCTCATGCAGCGCTTTTAAGGGAGGCGAAGATAAGTGGAGAGACAAGCACCAAAAACGATGCTTCTTTTTATGTTGATGGGTTTTATTGCTGGAATGCTTTCGCCGATACAAACCTCGATTAACGGGAAACTACGGATAGCAGTTGGTTCACCATTTCTTGCTTCTTTCATCTCATTTTTAGTGGGTACCATTTTGTTATTCCTTATTTGTTTGCTCATCGAAAAGCGTGTCACTTTCAAAGTGCGTGGTGTCGGGAAAATCCCTTTTTGGGTATTCACTGGGGGCATCATGGGTGTCGTTTTTGTTACATCGAATATTTTGCTTTTGCCGCTTTTAGGCTCCGCGATGACAGTTGTTTTAGCCATTTGCGGGCAGATGGTGATTGCGCTAATTATTGATCACTTCGGCTTTTTTGGTGTGATTAAGCATCCGATTAATCGCTACCGTATCATGGGGGTTTTGGCAATGATTGCGGGCATTCTTTTGATTCAAAACTTCTAAGCAGAAAAATTGTTTCTTTTCGTATTTTAAGTTATAAATGATTATATACTTACTTTAAATAAGTTATAACGGAGGAGAAACGATGAAAATTGAAGTTTGGTCGGATTTTGTATGTCCGTTTTGTTATATTGGCAAGAAAAATTTAGAAAAAGCGATTCAAAAAACAGGACGCGAAGATATTGATGTAGTGTTTCGTAGCTTTGAGCTTGATCCGGATGCTCCTGTTAAAATGGATCAGTCCATCCATGAAGCAATTGCTGTTAAATACGGAAAGTCGCTTGATGAAGCTAAACAAATGAATATGCAAATTGGAGAAATGGCTAAGGTGGCGGGTTTGAATTATGATTTTGATCAAATGAAACCTACGAATACTTTTCTTGTGCATCGCATTGCTCAATATGCGAGGACGGTTGGGAAAGAAAATGAGTTTGTCGAGCTTGGAATGGATGCTTACTTTACTAAGGGGGCCTTTTTAAATGACGAGGAGACTTTGGTGGAGCTTGCCGGTAAAGCGGGACTTGACGAAACGAAAGTACGGGAAATCATTCATTCGAAAGAATATCTCGCGCAAGTCCGCGTCGATGAGACAGAGGCGGTTGAGTACGGTGTCACGGGCGTCCCATTTTTCTTGATTGATGAAAAATATGCAGTTTCTGGTGCGCAACCTGTTGAAAGTTTTGTGACTGTGCTTGAGCGCGCGGGGGGAACAAAGGCGGAAATTAAAGAAACGCAAGGACCGGGCTGTAATGACGGAAGCTGTTCGATTTAAATATTTAGCTGACTTTTGATGAAGTCAGCTTTTTTTTATGACGTTTTAAGGGGGCTTTTTTTAGGTATAGAATACTGAACGATAAATATGAACGAGTGGGGGAGATTGATATGGCTAGTTATAAACGAATTTTAGTGGCGATAGACGGATCTGAACAAGCGGAAAAAGCATTTGCTGATGCGCTGAAACTTGCAAAAGATACTGGGGCTTCTCTTGCGATGGCGGCAGTTATTGATACGCGTTCTTTTCCAAGTTTTACAGTAGAGGGAACAACTTGGGAAGAGGAACTTCGTGAGGAAATGGAAACGGTGCTTCGCGGCTTTCAAGAAAAAGCGGAAGCGGAAGGACTTCAATCTGTGGGTACTTTTCTTGAAAGAGGAAATCCAAAGAAAATGCTTGCAGAAGAAATTCCAGAGTTGTTTGGCGCGGACTTGCTCGTTTGTGGGGCAACTGGGCTGAATCGTGTGGAAAAAATGATGATGGGAAGCGTTTCTTCTTATTTGGTACAACATGCGAAATGCAGCGTCTTAATTGCACGCTAAGTGAATGTGGCGAGCCTTTATGGCTCGCTTTTTTGTATGAACGAAATTCACAAAGTTTTTTGTGAAAAATGGTCGGTTTTGGTGTACATAACATATGATGTCAGTTATAATGTTTTTAGAGAAATCGCTTACTTAAAGTCTGTTCAACAGATTTTTGTGAAGAGGAAGTGATGGCGACAGAAAAAAGATTGTGAGTTTTTTTGAAGAGGAGGAAATAGGTTCACAATTTTACTTTGGTGACTTAGCGTTAGTCCAAAAGGAAAGAGGAGCGATCAATGTTTTCTGTAAAAGAAGCGGAGAGTCTTAGCCCGTTCGAGTTAGGGCTATTTTTAGAAAAAAGTGCAAAGAAAGCCGTGAAAAATAGCGTGCCGCTCAATGCGGGAAGGGGAAACCCGAATTGGACAGCGGCCGCACCGCGGGAGGCATTTTTTTTACTGGGGTTGTTTGCTGTTTCGGAAATGGAGCGGGTCCGGCAAGGAGAACTTTCGGGGATGCCTGCTCGAATAGAAATGCTTGGTCGATTTGAGGCATTTCTTGAGGCGCAAAATGAAACACCGGGAAAGAATCTACTTACAGGAATTTGGGAAAAAGGGGAGCAGGTTCTCGGAGTAGATAAGCATGACTGGTTATTTGAATTTGTGGATGCTATTACGGGAGATAATTATCCAAATCCAGATCGGGTCTTAAATTATGTAGAAAAAGCGATTAAAGCGTATTTAAAAAAGGAGATTTTTGAAGGGCTTGAAGAGCCATTCGATATTTTTGCCGTTGAAGGGGGCACGGCAGGAATTTGTTACTTATTTGATTCTCTCGTCAACAATTTCTTGCTTCAACCAGGGGACAAAATTGCACTGATGATTCCAACTTTCACACCGTATTTAGAAATACCACAGCTATCGCGCTACCGATTTGATGTGGTTCAAATTCGTTCGACGCCTGAACTAATCGATGATAGACTCACGTATCAATTCAGTTCACGGGAAATTGAAAAATTACGAGACTCTTCGATTAAAGCCGTTTTTATGGTGAATCCAAGCAATCCGAGTTCTTCGGCGCTTAAGGAAGAAACGATTTCCAAGCTTGTGGACATTGTTGAAAACGATAATCCGGAATTGATGATTTTAACAGACGATGTTTACGGGACATTTGTTCCGAAATTTCAATCCGTTTTTAGTGTTTTGCCATTTAATACGGCTTGTATTTATTCATTTTCTAAATATTTTGGGGCGACAGGTTGGCGTCTTGGGACAATTGCTTTAGCTGATGAAAACGTTTTTGATGCTAAATTAAGGAATTTGCCGCAAGCGTTTATTAGGGAGCTTGAAATAAGGTATGAAGTGATTACAAAAGAAACGACAAATTTTAAGTTTATCGATCGACTTGTCGCTGATAGCAGAGAAGTTGCGCTTAACCATGCAGCAGGTCTTTCAACGCCACAACAAGTTCAAATGGCTCTATTTTCCCTTTTTTCTTTGTTGGATGAGGAAGAGTCTTATAAGAAAAAAGCGCAGTCCATTTGCCGCTACAGGCAGAAGTTGTTATATGAAGAACTAGATCTTGTGATGCCATTTGACCATTATGATTCGGCGTATTATTGTGAGTTTGATTTACTTGAATGGATGAAAACACATTTTGGCGAACAGTTTGGTTTAGATTTTCAAAGAGAAACGAGCATTACGAATTTTTTAATGCGTCTTGCACTGGAACAAGGCTTAGTGCTACTAAAAGGGAGCGGCTTTGGCGGTAGCGAATGGTCGGTTCGAATCTCACTTGCTAATCTTGAAACAAACGATTATAAAGAAATCGGGCGGCGAATTAAAAAAATGGTTTCCGATGAGTTTTTAAAATGGCAATTTGAACGTGGACAAGTGAAATAGGGAAAAACGGTTTCCATTTTTGGAAACCGTTTTTTTTATGGAAAAGTCAAATTTTTGAAGCTTTTTTTAGTAAGGCATGCTAAACTTAAAGTAGACAAAATGAAAATTGCCAAGCGAACTTTTGTAGATTTGAAAGCCACATCAAATGAATAGGGATGCTAGTGGCATAAAAGAAATTTGTTATGACTGCTTGCCAAGCAAGTTACATGTATAGTTTTTATGTGGAAGGGGGAAATGAATTAGGCATGAGTATACTTTTTTTTAGCATCGGACTTCTGTTTGTTAGTTTAATTTCACTTGCAGCGCGTGCTGTTCTCGCGATTTGGATTTATAAGGACGCTGAGCGCCGGGGGATGAATCCCATTTTATGGTGCCTTTTGGTCATTTTTACAAGTGCGATCATTGTGCTACTTGTCTATCTATTTGCGAAAAAGCCGTCACTTGAACCTAAAAAGGGATTGGGACTTCTTATTACGGGTTGCATTTTAACGGGATTGAGCTTTATTCTTAGCATTTTTATGCTTTTTGGTTTATTTGGATCCTTCCTTTATGAAATTCAACATAATCCAGATGTTTATGATAATAACTATGAACTTTATGACGATGAATTTGACGGTGACGACAGCGGATATGAATTTTAAACGAGTGCCCCTGCCTTAAAAAAGTAGGGGCTTTTGTTTTTTTGCGAAATTGGGTATAGAGTGTAAGAGAGAACTTTTGGGTGAGGAGAATGTCGGATGGATACGATCATTTTAATCACAATTTTAATTGTGATTGTTGGGCTCGCGTTTGATTTTATCAATGGCTTTCATGATATTGCTAATGCGGTGGCTACTTGTATTTCAACACGAGCTCTAAAACCACGTGTGGCTATTATGATGGCTGCTGTGATGAACTTTTTAGGAGCCATTTCTTTTACGGGGGTTGCTGAAGGACTGACCAAAAATATTGTAGACCCTTTTTCTTTACATAATGGTGAATTTGTTGTTCTTTGCGGTTTAGTGGCTGCGGTTATCTGGAACTTACTTACTTGGGTCATTGGCATGCCGAGCAGCTCTTCACATGCTTTGATTGGATCCATTGCGGGTGCGGCGATTGCTTCTGCCGGATTTACTTCACTGAATTATGCTGGCTTTGGAACGATCATTATCGCATTAATTATCTCGCCTATTCTTGGATTTACTATCGGTTATCTCATTTACTCAGCCTTTAAATGGATTTTCCGGAATCGCAAGCGCGCTAAAACCAATCGTCATTTTAAAGTAGCGCAAATCTTTACAGCGGCCATTCAAGCTTATGCGCACGGAACAAATGATGCCCAAAAAACTATGGGGATGATCACTCTAGCCCTTGTTGCAAGTGGATTGCTAAAAGAAAGTGCGGGCGTCCCGTTCTGGGTACAATTTCTCTGTGCCGCTTCGATGGCAATCGGGTCTTCTGTCGGTGGCTTTCGGATCATTAAGACCGTTGGAACAAAAATTATGCGGATTGAACCAGTTACAGGAGTTGCGGCAGACGTAAGTTCCCTTTCTGTTATCATGACAGCAACGCTTACGCATCTTCCAGTCAGCACAACGCAAGTCATTGATAGCTCGATCATGGGCGTTGGAACGGCGAATCACAAGAAAGAAGTCAACTGGCGCACTGGGAAAAATATGCTTGTGACATGGATTATCACACTGCCGATTTCTGCAGGCTTAGCAGCTATTGTGTACTGGCTTGCGGCTGCGATCTTTTTGTGAAAATCGGCGAGAGTGGTTTTTCACATTTTGTGGGACTTAAAACTTACAAATGGGCGAGCAAAATTTGAAAAGCGCTCGTAAAACCGATATGATGAGTGTATGGATTAGAAAATGAAATGTTTTTTTGAAATGGAGGACGAAAGATTTGGAATTTCGAGTCAATCAAATTATCGTAGAACAATTTAATTTTGAAACGCTACAAACACAACCTGAAAATGCGGAAAATAGCATCCAAGTTCAACTCAATGAAGTGGAGCCTACAGGGGATGATAAGTCAATTTTAGATGATGGTAAAATTTTCAAGGTAGATATGCCGTTTTCACTCGTGCTAGACAGGTTTAAAGTTAACGGTCATATCAGCCGAATCGTACAAGTAGTTGACTTTTTCGGCGAAGCAGAAGAACTGGGTGCGGAGCGTGCAGAGGAAATGTCTAAGCCGCTCATTAGCTATATTAAGCGTTTGACTTATGAGGTGACTGAAATTGCCTTTGATGAGCCCGGCTATGAGCTCGATTTCGAAAGTCATTTATAGGCGGAAAAGTAGTGTTTTTTGTGATTGAATCTTGCTAGATTTTTCGCTATGATGTGGAAAAGAGGAATGGAGGGACAAGTTATGACAAGAAACGATGAAGAACCGAAAATGTTCGACAAAGAAAGGGTCAAAGAAGTTTCTGAAAAGATAGAAGAAAAAGCAGGTGACGCAGCAGGAAAAGCGGGGGAAGTTCTCGGCGATACTGCGAAGCTTGCCTTCTATGGTTCACTTGAAGCAGCCAAAGTGATCGGGAAAACTGGCGGTGCCTTCTTTAAAGGCTTAAAACGCGGGTTTGATGGAGATCAAGATAAAGAATAAGATTTTGAGACATGCAAATGGAGTTCAAAATGCTCAGAGGGGTTGCTTTTTTTGTTAGAATATTTTTCGAGTTTGAATCCAGTCTTGCTCGCTTTGCTTGCCGGACTATTCACCTGGGGCTGCACAGCTGTAGGGGCAGCTCTTGTTTTCTTTTTTAAAGATTTAAATCAAAAATGGACGAATGTGATGCTCGGGTTTGCTGCAGGGGTTATGATTGCTGCAAGTTTTTGGTCGCTATTAAGTCCAGCAATTGAGCGAAGTGAAGGAATGGGTATCTTTTCATTTGTTCCTGCGCTTGTAGGTTTTACACTTGGCGGCGTATTTTTACGCCTCGTAGACAGGTTAATTCCCCATCTCCATCTCGGGTTTCCTGAAAAAGAAAAAGAAGGTCCAAAAACGAAGCTACATAAAAGTATCCTACTGGTTCTTTCGATTACAATCCATAATATTCCAGAAGGAGCGGCTGTTGGGGTTGCATTCGGTGCAGTTCTTGTCGGAGATACGGAAACATTTGTGACAGCAGCTGTGCTTGCGCTTGGAATCGGAATCCAAAATTTTCCAGAAGGAGCCGCAGTATCAATTCCGCTTCGCGGGGAAGGACTTAGCCGAGCGAAAAGTTTTTGGTATGGACAGCTTTCGGCTATTGTTGAGCCGATTTTCGCAGTTATTGGCGCACTACTTGTGGTATTTGTAACGCCGATTTTACCTTATGCGCTGGCTTTTGCAGCAGGAGCAATGATTTTTGTTGTGATTGAGGAACTAATTCCTGAATCACAAGTTGAAGGTTCAACTGACCTCGCAACAGCCGCTACGATGGCTGGTTTTGCGGTCATGATGGTGCTCGATGTGTCACTTGGCTAAAATGCCGAATTTGGGAATATAAAAAACGCGAAAAAGATTCTTTTTCGCGTTTTTTTTTATGGAAATGGGGTAGTAGAAATGGCGTTTAATTTTGGTTTGGATCCAATATTGCGAATGAATAAAATTCTACAAATGAAATTCAGGAAAATGGCTGGAATTTTGTTTGAAAGCATGTATAATATGGGACGGGATTAGGGAAAACCTATTGAGTTAAAGAGGTGTTATCCATGAATTGCAAAATACTTTGGACTAGTCTTGTGGCAATTGTCGTTGTTATTGGTGCTGTTTTTGGATTTTTTGCTTATCAAAATTATGAGCTTGGAAAAGCTCGTGACAAGGTGGCGAAGGATGTTGAACGTGGAATGGACCAAAAAAATGGTCGGGGGAATTTCCATAAAGTTGAACAAAAAAATAAACAAAATTCTGTTATTACTGCGTTTATTCCGGTTTTAAAAGATAAATCAGATAACCAAATTCTGAAACAAAAAATTCTTGATGCAGCTAATAAAGAGCAAAATGATCGGGATAATTTAGTGTTTTTCACTTTTGATAAACAAAAAACCGGAAATGGTGTGGAAGGCTATCGCTTGAAGAAAGTTAGATACGACCAGGTTGGGCATCATTATAAGCGAGTTTTAGAGAAACAATTTGATCAGCAGCTCATAGATGTGGATACTGGTAAGGTGCTGACTCTTGGCGAGGTGCTTAACTCAGATCCGGATGCACTTCTTGAGCTTAAGCTTGCCATGCAGAAGGCTGTGATGGCAGAGAAAAAATGGCCGATTGAGAAAATGGCGGCTCTTGGAAAAGCGAAATATCCGGATCGGCTTTCGGAAACGAGTATTAATCTCACGGATAAGACGCTTACGGTACCGATTTCGATTCCAAATTATCCGGAAATGAAACATGTGGCTGTACCACTTTCGTATTTAACTGGGCATATAAAGCCGAAATATTTAGCTGCCGAAACGGCGAAGAAAAAACCACTGAGCCCTCCAAATCGAGGAAAGAAAATTGCGCTAACGTTTGATGATGGACCAAGCAGGAAAGTCACACCGCGGGTTCTTGCTTTACTCAAAAAATATCACGCAAAAGCCACTTTTTTCGTATTGGGCTCTGAGGTGATGGAAAACCCGGGGCTTGTTAAACAGGAGCTTTTGGAGGGACACGAGGTGGGTAATCATTCTTGGAGTCATCCGGCGCTTACGAAGCTTTCCAGTGCAGATGTTTCGGAGCAAATTTTGAAGACGCAGCTTGCGGTGTATGAACAAACGGGCTATTTTCCAGAGCTTGTAAGACCTCCTTACGGGGCAGTTCATCATGATACGGCGCTTGCGATCGGGCTTCCGCTTGCGCAGTGGACGGTTGATACGGAAGATTGGAAATATAAAAGCGGGCGACTTGTCACAAATAAAGTGCTGAAAAATGCGAGTAACGGGGGTATTATTTTGATGCACGATATTCATGAAACAACGGCGGATAGTCTTGAGGAAACGCTGAAACAATTGAAAAAGCAAGGCTATCAGTTTGTGACAGTGAGTGAACTTTTGAATCGAAAATTAGAAATTGGTCATGAATATTTTGATGCTACTCAGGAAAAAGCGGTATAAATAATTAGAAGTAGAAACTTTCAAGGTTTCTGCTTTTTTTTTGCGCGCTTGTGCTTGATACAATGCGAGATCATTGGAAGGTTTTCAAGAAAAATAAAAATTACTTTGACAGATAGAGTAATACATGTTAAACTTTTTTATGTTATCAACTCTATCTGATAGAGTAATGTGTGGCAGAGTAATTTGGGGAGGTGGTCAAAATCCGCAGCGATATCTTAAGAGGCCACGTGGATTCGATTATTTTGCGGATTCTTTCGGATGGTGATTCCTACGGATATGCGATTTCGAAGGAGATTAGCGATCGAACGAAGGAAAAATTTCAAATCAAAGAAGCGACGCTTTACGCAGTTTTTCAACGCCTTGAGAAAAAGGGATTGATAAAAAGCTACTACGGGGATCGTAGTCATGGCGGTAAGCGCAAGTATTATTCACTAACGCGGCGAGGCGAGCTTTATTTGAATGAAATGATTGAGGAATGGCAAGAAATTAAAGAAGTAATTGACGTCTTTTTGGAGGAGAGGGAAAATTGAGAAGAATATATGAATTTGTAGAGAAGTTATTTGATGATGTGCCAGAAACTGAGCGTTCTGAGCAGGTCAAAGAAGAAATCATGCAAGATATGGAAGAAAAAGTATATGACTTGATGCACGAAGGCAAGTCCCAAGAAGATGCAATCAATAAAGTGATTATCGAATTTGGTGATTTTGATGAAATTAAAGAAGAACTCAAAATTGGTGGTAGCAAAAAACTCGGTTTTGCCAAACTAAATTTAGGTTTTTCAATTTGGGGAACCATCCTTATTATTGCTTTAATGGTATTTATTAATCTTTACTACACGCCAAAAATCATTTGGTTTGTTTATCCAACTTTTGCAGTCTTGTGGTGGCCGCTTTCCATGTTCTATTACTTACATCGCAAAAAAGAGGAGTTGAAATAAAATGGATAAAAGTACACGCGGGTTTCTTGCTTTCAGTTCGTTTTTGATCGCTGTGTTTTTAATGGCACTTAATTTTCTTGTGTTTCCAGGTTCAGACTGGTCTTTTTATACGGCAATTTTGTTTTTAGCACCGGTGCTTTTCTTTTTGCTAGACGGAAGCCGTCATTTTAAACTATTTTCGGTTGTAGGCAGTATCTTGGTTTTGATCGTACTTGCGGCGGCAAATCTAAGAGAAACACCGGACTATTTATGGGTCTTATTCACAGTTCCAGCTGTTCTCGCTTGGCCGCTTGTGATTTTAATGGGACAACGTGCGGCATCCTTTTTCTATTCCACCCTTGCTAGTTTAGTGCTCGTTTTAAGTTATGTGTTACTGAACATTTACTTTGAGCCAGGCTTTCCTTTTAGTATTTTTACGACTTTTGCGATTATGTGGTGGCCACTTTCAGTGGGAATCGGTTACTTCCCACGCGTTTTTTCAATCGTTGCTACCGCTTGGCTCATTTTGTTTTTCATTGTTGCGAATGCAGTCACAACAGATGCAATTTGGTGGATCTATCCAGCGTCTGCTAGCCTATTTTGGCCGCTTTCAGTATTGCTTGCGAGACATCTGTTGACTTATTCTATTATTTCAACGATTCTTATTAGTATCTTTTTCATTGTGGTTAATGTAATCACTTCGAAAGAAACGATTTGGGCGATTTATCCAATTTTTGCAGTGTTGTGGTGGCCGCTTTCGATTTACTTTTTTGTATATCGGCGCAAACAAACCAAACAAAAATTTATTTAGTTTTTTTCATCATTCTTTCATAAACAGATGGTATAATAAAAAAATGAATCTGTTGAAAGTGAGAATTTTTGGATGTTAAAAACGAAGAAATTTTGGATTATAGCAAGCTTTATCTGCGTGTTGGTGATTATGGGGACACTCTTAAAATCTTCTTCACAGACGTATGATGAACAATCGCTTGTACCTGTGATGGATAAAATATTAGCGAATAAACCGTTTGAAGGTTTACTTTCCCACGTTTCTTTTGTATATGCAAATGATGAAGTGAGTATCGCGCACTTGGGGTACAGTAAATTTTTAGAGTTTTTTATTCGAAAAGGCGCACATTTTGTGACCTATTTCTTGATGGGAGCAAGTTTATTTGCAGGAATGTATTTATGGCGAAAGAAAAAGCTTTGGGCTTTTCTTGTGGCACTATTAGTTCCTTTGCTGTTCGCGGCAAGTGACGAGATTCATCAACATTTTACAGGCGGACGAACTCCGCTTGTTCAAGATGTTATTTTGGATTTTTGTGGAGCGACAGTGGGAGCACTTCTATGTTTTTGGATACTGCGACATTTTGAAAAACGTAAAAATAACCGGACAGCTTAGATAGGGATCTAAGCTGTTTTTTGGTGAATAAATTTGCAAGAAACAGGAGGAAGGCAAAATGAAAATTAGTTTACCCAAAAGTTGTGAAAATGCACCAAGAAAGAAAATAGTAGCAGACTTTACGTTAGACTTACTTAAGCAAGAGCAAAAAACGATCTCAGAGTATGCGGATTTAGGCATAGCACTCCACGTTCTCCATGAAAAAAAGATTATCAGTGGGTTACCTAACTTGCTTGAGAGTTTAAAAGAAGAGAGAGAAAATCAAATTCGTGAGGTAATGGTGGAGCGCGTGATCACGCATGGAAATACGGCTGCAATTAATGGACAGATTTTCTTTGCGGAGGGTGGAAGGCTTGAGTTTTGTGATGTGTACCGATTTGCAAGCACTGTGAAAACGGCGAAAGTAAAGGAAATAAAACGTTATTGGATTTTCCAGAAATGTTAAATTTATTATTTTTTCTCAAGGGTTTGTTGACTTTATAAAAATAAACTGGTATTATTATCACGAAAAAAATATGTGAATAAACACTAGGGGAGCCTTTTGGCTGAGACGATTTCGGACCCTTTGAACCTGATCTAGTTTGCACTAGCGTAGGGAAGTGGTATAAATCTTTCTTTCAAAGGGTTTATGTACTTTTGGAACCACTTCAAAAAATTGAAGTGGTTTTTTGTATGCTTAGTTTGTTCATGAGGAAAGAAGGAATTTAAAAATGAAATGGAAAATGAAAGAAATTGTATTGGTCGTTGTATTATCTATTGTATGCGGCATTGTGTATTTAGGGTGGTCAACTTTATATCTGCCTCTTTCTGCTTTACTTGGGCCAATAACAAGCAGTTTGATGTTTGGTATTTGGATTATTGCAAGTCCAATTACTGCTCTTATTATTCAGAAGCCAGGAGTGGCCCTTATTTCGGAAATTATTGCCGCATCAGTGGAAGTTTTTACGGGCTCGCATTTTGGGCTTTCCTCGCTACTAATTGGAATTTTTCAAGGTTTAGGTGCTGAATTAGCTTTTGCTCTATTTGCCTATAAGAAATTTTCTACTTTCACGGTTATGCTTTCTGGGGCACTTGCGGGTGTGGGTTCTATCATCTACCAGATGATTTCAAGTGGATGGAGCTACTTTACACCCCAAATGTTTGCGACGGCTACAGTTGTAACTATTGTTAGCGGAGCCGTATTAGGAGGATTACTTGGACAATTGGTTGTTTTAGCTTTAAAGAAAACAGGTAGCCTAAACGGATATGCAGTTGCTAAAAATAAGGAAGTCAAGTAGTCATGGATATAGGCTGCAATAAAGCTAGCGTTCGCTTTGAAGAAAATGAACATCAAACTCTAGAAAATCTCTCTTTATCTGTTAAAAAAGGAGAAAAAATTTTGTTACTGGGTCCGAGTGGTTGCGGTAAATCAACTTTGCTTGCTACACTTGCAGGGATAATTCCTAAATCCATAGAAGCGGAAGTAGTAGGCGAAGTAGCTGCTGCTAGACAGGCTGGTTTTTTGTTTCAAAATCCTAACGAACAATTTTGTATGCAGACCGTTGGAGAAGAAGTTGCATTTAGTCTAGAAAATCGTGCTATTTCATTTTTTGAAATGGAGGCATTGATCGATCACTTTCTTCAGCTCGTTGGTTTAGATGAGAAAAAAGAGACCTTAATTCATGAATTATCGGGAGGAATGAAGCAACGACTCGCATTGGCATGTATTTTGGCGCTTCAACCAGATGTACTATTTTTAGATGAACCAACAGCACAGTTGGATCCGTTAGGAAGACGAGAATTTGCTCAGTTACTTGGGGAAATTGCTCGTGATGCGAATCAAACGATGGTTGTCGTTGAACATGATTACGAAGAATATTTAGATTGGCTAACACGAGTCATTATTTTTGATAGAAATGGAAGGATTCGTTATGACGGTGTTCCAAAGCAAGTCTTGCAAACTTATAGAGAGGAATGTCTTCAACTAGGGATTCGCTTACCAACCTTGTTTCCCTTTTCCTGGGAAGAAATTGTTACGTCAAGGAAGAATCCATTAGCAAAGAACTGGAATACTTTTCTTTCAGAGAAAGAGAAGCAAGAAAAAAATCAAGAAACAGGAGAAAGTATCTTTACAAGTAAGAAGGCCATTGTTGGATATAAAAACAAAAGGATATTATCCGATCTTTCCTTTACAGTACATCGTGGAGATTGGATCGTAATTGCTGGTGAAAATGGAGCGGGGAAAAGTACTTTAATTAAAAGTATGGCGCATTTAGAGCCCCTTTTAGCTGGAGAATTTTATTTTTTAAATAAAAATATAAAGAAATGGAGGGATCGATCATTTTATTCTCAAATCGGGTTCGTTTTTCAAAATCCAGAAAATCAATTTGTGATGAATAGCGTTTTAGAAGAGATAGTTTTGAGTGGGGAAAAAATGAAAGTGAAAAACGAACAGCTAGTAAAATGTGTAGATGAAATTTTAAGGGCTTTTCATTTAGTTCATAAAAAAAACTTACATCCGTTCAGTTTAAGTTTTGGCGAAAAAAGACGTCTTAGTATCGCTACAATGCTCATTAGTCAGCCTGATTTACTTTTCCTTGATGAACCTACTTTCGGACAGGACTATCAAAATGAACAAGAAATTTTTCGCTATTTAAAGCAGCTTCATCAGGAGGGGACAACCATTATCATGATCTCACATGATGTCGAAGCTATAGCAAAATATGCTTCGCGTTTATTTGTGCTTCATCACGGAGGGCTTGTTTATGACGGTTCTCCACATACTTTTTTTTCTAAATGTGAGTCTCCAGAGAAATTCGGTTTGACGTTCCCACTTGCTTATGAGTATTTACAGAAAGCAGGTCGTTCAATTGGGAAATAACAAGGATACATTTTTGGCATCTATCAATCCGACGCTAAAATTAATGACGCACCTAATGATCATGTTTATATTAATGAGTAGTATGTCTGCTTTATTTACCTTAATTATTTTGCTTATTTCATTTGTTACCGGTATCTTCCTTGCTAAGTGGGATTATACGTATTTTAGAAAAAATATTTTTCCGTATTTTCTTTTCGCTCTTCTAGTTTTCTGGTCGATGGCAGCATTTGGTGAAGGAACACATATTTTGTGGCAGTGGGGCTGGTTTCGAGTATCTACTGAAAGTATGCAGCACGGGCTTGTTTTAGCTGAACGAGCGATGGCATTCATTTTGATAGGTTTGCTCTTCATTTCGACAACGAATGTAACAGATTTAGTCATGAGTTTCATTCATCAATGTAAAATGCCTCCTAAATGGGGTTATGGTCTTCTTGCAGGCATTCGTTTTATCCCTGATTTTCAGACAGAATTAAAAGAAGTGGTGCAGGCACACAAAGTAAGGGGCTATATAAAATACAACAAACTGCGTCAATTTGTTCATTATTTATTACCACTTTTGACACGAGGGATTCGTAAAGCAGAACGAACTGCTGTTGCCATTGAAGCACGTGGATTTCAAGAAGGACAAAAACGTACTTTTTATAAGCAAACGATGGTGAAGAAAAAGGATTGGTTGTATATGCTAACAGGCATTTGCACGGTTCTTTTGCTACGATTTTTATTTGTATAATGAAAGGATGAAAAAAAATGGTTGGATGTGAAAGAGGAAATAAGGAAATCGCTGGTTGTCGAGTTAGTCTTTATCCGATGAGTGATCAATTCATCACGCTCCTTTCTAAGAGCATAAAAACAAATCGACTAGATGCGGTTTGGTCAGATACAGATTTATTTAGTACACTTTATCGAGGAAAACAAGAAAGTGTGGTTGATGCAGCCGCGGGTTTGTTCGTGCGAACCTATCGTCCAGAAGTGCATAGTGTTTGTGAACTGACCTTTTCAAAAGGTTGTCCTGGGGATGTGGCTCAGGATTATGTATTTAATAATGAAAATCCTACACCTAATAGTAGATTTATCAGTCAATATGGAAACTTTACTGTACAATGTAAATATTCCTTTTATGCCTTTGGAATAACGAATTATATGAATGAAATTGCGGAAGTAGTGACACTTGCTAAAAAAAGAAATTTATATGAAGGTAGTACGCACTATGTCACAATTCTCGAAGGAACAGCAGCTGAACTATTTGCCTACTTCGAAGAAGTGCTAGCATACGCGGATGAACATATTGAGCATTATGTGCTTGAAGCAACCCTCTCTGTGAATAGTCCATCAAAATGAATAAGTTGTTGAGAGAATAGGGGAGTATACCAAGAAATAGAGAGGAATCTTTAACAATGGGTGATACTCACCCAGATAAAAAGCTTTCAAAAATTACAGTTCTAATTTTTGAAAGCTTTTTTAAATGAAAGATTGGTTGCGGATCGCCAAATTAACAATAAAGGTGTTATCTTTTGCTTGTATAGAAATTCTCGTATTCTCGTATTTATTCATCAGTTTGAATAAAATGAAAAGGCCGCGTCCTTTATGCGATTCTTTAGTTGTGAAATTTTTCTTTACAATTCTAGATGTATCAATTCTAGATGAATCATCTACATTATTTGCAACAGTAAAAACAAGGTCATCATCTAAGGTTTTTATATCTAGAGAAATTTGTGGTTCATGGGAACTAGCAGAAGCTTCTAACGCATTATTTAACACGATACTAAAACACCTTATAAAATCAATCAAGTTCATATCAACATTTGGAACTTTATCGGGAATAGATAGCTTGTAAGGGATTTTTTGTTCTTTACATTTGTCAAGAAAAACTTTTAATAAGCCTTGTATGGGGGCTAGTTCAATATTTAAAAGGGCATCATCATCGCTTTCTAACACTTGGGTATCAAAGTATTCAGATTCAGATTGGATTAACGAAAGTGCTTCATCCTTTTGATCGTTTTTAATATATAAGGCTAATGATAAAAGCAAACTCTTATAATCATGCTTGAAATTTTGAACATTTTCAGCTTGTGTTTTAATTTTTTTAGCTCGTATAGCTAAATTTGATAATTTACGTTGATTTAATTCACTTTTAATAAAAAAAACAGCAATAATAATACCGTTAATTGTGTAAAACCATATAAAGAAAAGAGAAAAAATAAATTCTGCGGAAGAATCATAAGTAAAGAAAAAATGAAAAGCATTGACAATATAAAAGCCAATGAGTAAACAAATTGAATACGTATAATATTTTTTTATTGCTGCATTAAAGACTGAATAAAACTGAGTCTTTTTTTGAAGCAAATAGAAAAAATATAATAAAATAAGCACTACAGTATAGTAAACTAAGCAAAGCAAGGCAATAGTGAAAGGGGGCATTTCGAATACAGAAGTGTTAGTAAACTTTGGAATGATATCGATAACTAGTGTTTGACCAGCAAAGTTAAACATATAAATAACCATAAATAACAAAGCGGTCAATAAAATATTTCGTATAAAATAATAAAAAAGGATAAAAAGGACGATTAAAAAAATTAGTACATTAATTTCGCGAGTAATAAAGTTACTGATAACAATCGTGAAGATGCCAAGGAGTGAAATGAAAAAAAGTAATTTTTTCATTTGTTCTTTGCTAAAAAGTATTTTATATCCAACAAAAAAAATGGCTGTAATGATATTAAGAATATAAATAATCTGGAAAGGAAGTGGCATACTTTTTCTCCTTTTATAATTCTTGCTTTAATTTTTTAATTAGTTTATCAATAATTCGTTTGCTTGCGTAAATTTCAATCCCTTTATCAAAAGTGATGATTCCAAGTTTTCTTTCAATGGTTTGGATGTGATGAATATTGATAATATAGGACTTTAGGTCTTTAGCGATAAATGGGGCATCAATTTTTTCTTTTAGTTTATTAATTGTAGAGCGAAAGATAAAGTTGTTTTTTTTAGTGTGTAGCTGAACGTAGCCTTTTTGATCGGGTAAGCTCTCAATTATAACAATATCATTAATATTGATTAAGTTAATTGTATGGCTTTGTTTAATTTCAATATAAGAAGAATCAAGTTTTTTTTCAGAAAGTAATTTTTCAAAAATTTGTTTAATCTGTGGTTCTAGTTCATCTAAATGCTCCAGATCTTTAATGAGATAGCCAGAAGCTAAAATATTGCGGTTAATGATTTCAGCGGCTTTTCCTGGATTTGACGTCACAAAATAAATCAAACAGTCGGGAAGTTTATTTCGGATATTTACAGCGAATTCAATGCCATTTATGCTAGACTGCAAATCGATATCTAAAAAAAAGACTGAAGATTGTTCCAGTTCATCTAGATTTATTTTAGCAAGGAAATTATCTACATTTGCAAAGGTACGTATTTTTACAGCTATTTCATAGGGATTAGTTATTTTTGTAATCATTTTTTTTATAAATTCTCTTTGGACAAAATTATCTTCAATTAAAAAAATATCCATATTCCACCTCGAAAATTTTGATATAAGTTCCAATTTGTATTATAAAAGTGCCCACAAGTAAACTAGAAGTTATATAATAACTTTATTCTTAGAAGTATGATTATATTGTAGCATTTACAGTGTTCAAATGTAAAAATAAAGCTTTTGGAATAAATGTCGAATTTATATACAAAATAGCTAGTTTATTAAAAACAGGAGGCTGTTTTTACGATTCTTCTAACTCAGTTGTTTCAAAGTGATGAAACTAATAAAGGAGTAACTAAAAAAATTCATTATAAAAGGTCGTGTTAGTGTGAAAGAATTGCAGTCCTTTTGGGATGACTTATTTGTTGAACTAATTATGGATATGGAGTTCCAAATTAGCGGAGAACTAATTTATTTAAAGCCAGGAGAGAGACTTAACTCGAACTCGTTTTATTACATTGAGCAAGGGCATATTGAGTTAACTAATCTTAGGGAACCAACACAATTTGCAAGTTTCGGGAAGAAAGCGTTTATTGGTCTTGGGAATGGGAATTATCAATTTTGTGCGCTGCTTGAAAGTTATGTTTGGAAGGTTCCTCAAAGAATTATTTCCAGAAAAATAAACTTGCAGGAGCTACAACAGTTCTATGATGAATTGTATCAATATATCTGTATGCAAAAGCAAGGGATTCAATTAGAACGATTAGTGGATAAGAGTTTAAACAATCATTCAGAGGAGCATAAAATCCTAATAGGGCTTTAAATAGAAAAAGGCTAGCAACACTATTGTTCCTAGCCTTTTTCTATTGTCTACATATAATCAGTGTTTATGATTTGAATAACAATTCCAAGCTAGTTTGCCTGTTTGTATTTATCGTTTTCGAGTATTAGAGACTTAAATTGTTTTTCAAGCAATTTACGAGTATTTGCATCAAAATTTTGCCAATCTCGCTTGCTCGGGTCTTTATTCCAGAGAATGATTTTTTTCTCATCAACATAACCGGAAAGTGGATAGTCGCTAATGATAATATCTGCCTGTGAGAGTTTTTCAGCATCTAAAAAGAGAATTCTTTGATCAGTGTGTTGTAAAATTCTCTTTTTGAAGTAACTTTCAACTGGTGCCCCATTAATAGACATGACAATTATCTTTAGAGGAGGGGCATAACTTGCATTTAGATAAGCTGCATGAATTTGCGCCATGATATTAGCGGTAATGTTATCTTTATCTAGTTCTAGATACGTTAGGTCTGGATGGATTTGATTGAAGTGGGCTAGCTGTTTATAGATCCATTTTTCGATAGCGGCATTATCCCAGTTACTTGTTGTCTTTGTCCAAGGGAAATTTTCACACTCATAAGTAGGTAAAAGACATGGCAAGAAAATATAATTATCCAGGAAATTTAAAATATTGTTGCATAGAGCAAGTTTTTGTTCGCTTATTTCCGGGAGACCATCGATAATACTTTGTGTCAACTCGTAGTGGATAGGGGAATGTTTTTTTGCTAACATTATTCTTTTTTTCATGGTGTCGTCAGAAAAATGACAGTTCATGGCAAAAAATTGAGCAAAGAAGTGAATTTTTTCTGCAATGGGAAGCTCAAAAGGTAACTGTTTGAAAGCTTCTTCAATTGAAAAGATCTGCTCCATCTCTTGAAAAAAAGTATACTGTTTTGGAGTAATCGTTACACGTTTTTTCGAGAGATAGCGACGAAGATGGATCTCGGAAAATAAAGTGAAACGAATTTTAGAAAGTGTGTGCATACTCATCTGCATGTTTTCCTCGAGCACTTTAATAAAGTTTGAAATTTCATTGTTGTAATAGAGATGCAAGTCGAATGCGGGAGAGGCCGCAACTTTTGTGAAGAAAAAATAAAGAAATCTTCTTACTGCAGCTTCACTACCTTCAATAAAGATATACTCTTTCATATTAATGAACAACCCCATTTCGTTAAGCTGAGGTACCCATTTTTTGATTTCTCGATATAAAGTTGAGTAACTAATATGGTACTTATCCATTAAATCTACTGAGGTTATTTTTTTATTATCAAGGGTTGCAAGAGATACTTGATACAGGATCGTGTTCTGCAATAAGACTGCTTCATAGGTAGCTAAACTGTGATTATATGGAAAGGAAAGAGTAAGCAAATTTTGCTCGTTTGTTTCAAGAAACCAATCAAATTTATTCATTTCATAATTAAAGGAGTAAATATCGTTAGTGAGCGTATTCCAACTTATTCCTAGCTCTTCCATTACCTTGGCTCTTGTTATCCCTTCATTAGAAGAAAAAAATAATTGAATCATGTGTAATTTCCTCTTATCTTTACTGGAAAGGAAATCCATTTTTCGACCACCTTACTATTTAGATTTAAAAGAAATTTTTATATGGCTTCAAAATATGTGAAAATGCTAGAAAAACTTTTTTTACAATGAATATTATACTTGTTCCGCAAAAATCAAAGTCTTTTTTAGGAAACATTTTGGTACATATCGAAATTCTTATGTTTTAGAAATGCTTTTGCTATCAAAGGTTGTACGTTTTTTTTCAATAATGTAATACTTGAATTCACTTGTCTGAAAAAAAAAACAGGGGTTCTTGTTCTATACTTAATCTTGCTTTTAAAAAGCCGCGAATTTTCAGGTTGCAACCGAGCGCGAAAATCAATCAAAAAGTAGGGGGAAATTATGAACAAGAATTTAAAAAGGTTTTTCACACTATCTGCAATTCTTGGAGTTACTGTTTCAACTATTGTTCCGAACACTGCAGCCGCAACTGCAAATACTGCTGAACAAAAAATAAACAGCAATAAAACTACTGTACAAAAAGCAAAAACATCTAAACAAAGCAAACAAGAAAACACGAATATTAATGAAAAACTTTTGAATAGTGCTTCTATATCAATAATCGGAGATGCTGAACTAGCAACTAATGGATTAAAAGTTGACGAACATGGCAATAGTACGGGTCATCTTATATTACGCTATGCCTTTAAACAAGGTGCATCGGTTGATGTAGCTTCAGATTATCGTTTCTCATTTTATCTTCCAGCTGAATTTAGAGAGATTGCGAAAACACCAGAATTTTTCGCTGCTATAGAAAAGGCGGAGGTCTATAATACTTCGTGGCATGTCGGAAGCCCAGCTGTTCCAATTCCAAGGGATCATATTAGTTATAATGAAGAAGCAAATACATTCCGATTTGATCTAGATGATTACACAGCTACTGCGGCTAACTTTTTGCCAACGAATGAAATTACAGTGGATATTAATCTTGGTAAAGCGGTGACAGAATCACACATTCGGATTCCACGTGCATCGACAGGTAAATATCACTTTGGCGGGGAAGCATGGAAATCAACATTGGGTCTTTTAGACTATCGTTATGTTCAAAATTCTGGTGCAAACACTTATCTAACGCTTCCTCAAGGCATTGATCCAGGCTATGGTAAGGACTGGGATTATGGTGAAGATGGTAATGGAGAAAATGAAAACACAAAGCCAACAATCACAGCTAACAGTCTAAATTTTGAAAAAGGACAAAATGTTGCTGAGGGAGATCTAACTGCTGGTGCAGTTGCTGCTGATAAAGAGGATGGAATCATTGATTCAAGTAAAATTTATGTGAAGAGCTACAATGGTTTCACCACTGCTACTCCTGGAACCTACCATGTAACTTTGGCTGTTAAAGATAGTCAGGGTGCAGAAGGAACCTATGAAAGAACTGTTGTAGTAAAAGACAGCGATAGCAATAATGATAGTGGGGAAGAAGCAGGTACCCTAAATCCTAATGTTTATACAATTGGCGAAGGTTACGTTAAAGGAATGTATTCGGGAGATATTAAAACAGTAGCATTAGAAGTTAATGGAGCTGTTCAAAAGAAAGTTAATGTAGTCGATAATGCTAACTTCCAATACTATGCAAAAAACTTTATTACTTCCCAAAATGATCAAGTATATGTTCGAGGTTATGGAAAAGACGGCAAGCAGTTAGCAAGAGAAAAAGTCGAAGTTGTGAAAAACGAGAGTGGAGTTGCTACACCAGCAAAATATGCATTAGGTGCTACAAATGTAACTGGTAGTGTATCTGGCGATGTTAAAAAAGTGGCTTTAGAAGTAAATGGTCATAAATATTCACCAGTAAAAACAATTAGTGCAACAGCTTTCCAATATTATGCAAAAGATAAAATCACTTCTTTAACAGATGAAGTATATGTTATTGGTTATGCCAATGATGGAAAACAACTTAGTCGGAAACCTGTGACAATTACAAATAGTACCGTGCAAGGAAGTATCACTGCCAATACTATGAAAGTAGGTAGTGATGCCTATGTGACAGGTACTCATTCTAGTAACATTACAAAAGTAGCACTTCAAGTTGGAAGTAAAGTGTATCCAAAAGTTGCAGTGACTTCAGGCTCTGATTATCAATACTATGCAAAAGACAAGGTGAATTCAACAGATCAAACTGTAAAAATCATAGGATATGGAGCAGGTAGTACTAAGATTGCTGAAAAAATTGTCAATCTATCAGATCAAACACTAGGTAATGGTTCACTTAGTCCTGCAAGATATACGATTGGTTCTTCCAATGTGAAAGGAACTTATACAGGAAGCATTAAATATGTAGCTTTAAAAGTAAATGGTACAACATACGATAAAGTTGGAGTTGTAAATTCAACAGACTTCCAGTACTATGCAAAAGATAAAATTACAAGCACAGGTGATACGGTATCCGTTATTGGATATGATAGCCATGGAAAAATTGCTGAACAACCAGTTCAAATAGGAGATAGTTCAACCGCAGAGCAAGGAACTATTACTGCCAATAAATATACACTTGGAACTGCTAATATTACAGGAACACATTCTTCAGAAGTCAAATATGTACGACTTGTAGTAGATGGTAAAAAATATGATTCAGTACCTGTAATTTCTGCTACAGATTTTCGCTATTACGCAAAAGATAAAGTTACAAATAAAAATCAATCAGTTCGAATTGAAGGCTTAGCATCAAACAATACAACTGTAATCGCTCATGATGATATTATTTTTAACTAACACTTTAGTTATATAGTTAGTAGCACTCTTTAAAGTTAAAGAGTGCTACTAATAAAAGTAGGAGGTAGGATGGTTATGAAAAAAATGGTATTAATGTCTATAGCTTTTTTGGTTGCTATAGGTTTATTTGGTTGTAGTTCAGACTCAGATAATAAACAAGAAAAGAATAATGAGAAAGCACGTACAGAGCAAAAGCTACCAAGTAAAACGATCAATAACGTTAATATTAAAGTCTCAAATTTAAAATTGACAGAAAATCCGTCAGGTAAGAAAAATATTTTACAAGCCGAACTTGCAATGGTAAACAATTCGAACAGTACAGTAGGAATCGGAGCTGGAGATTTTCAAGTAACTGCAAAAGGAAAAACATATATGATTTATCCAGAAGGCAATAATTTCGGTTCTGAAATCTCTAAAGGTAAGAAACTAAAGGGGAGCGCTTACTACGAAATTCCAAAAGGAATAAAAAAAGTGGAATTACAGTATAAACCGGTGGTTGTTGAGGGACAAAAATCAAAAGTTTTAGGAACTTGGAATCTTAATTTACCGGCAGTAGATTAGTATAGAGGATGTGTGGATTTTGAAAATTTCTGTGTTGGGTTTGGGCTATATTGGATTGCCCACTGCCGTTATGTTCGCAAATCATAATCAAGAAGTTATTGGTGTAGATGTAAAAGAAGATGTTATTACAATGTTAAATAATGGACATGTGCATTTAGAAGAGCCTGGGCTGGAAACAGAACTAAAAAAAGCTGTTCAGTCTGGGAACTTCAAGGCACAGTTAAAGGTGGAACCGGCAGATGCATTTATTGTGGCTGTTCCAACGCCAAATAAAGACGATCCGTATAAAAGCTGTGACTTAACCTATGTGCTTGATGCAGTGAAATCACTCGTACCGGTTCTTGAAAAAGGCAATACGGTCATTATTGAGTCAACGATTGCGCCGCGAACGACAGAAGACTTTGTGAAACCACTAATCGAAGAGGCTGGGTTTGAAATTGGAAAAGATATTTTTCTTGTGCATTGTCCAGAACGCGTGCTTCCAGGAAAAATTTTACATGAATTAAAGTATAACAATCGAATTATTGGCGGAGTGACGAGTGCGTGCACGGAATCCGGAAAAAAAATCTATAGCATTTTTGTTGAAGGCGAATTAATCACCGTATCTGCTTCTGCGGCAGAGCTTTCCAAATTAATGGAAAATACTTATCGCGATGTCAATATTGCGCTTGCAAATGAGCTTGTGAAGATCGGAGAGGACCTCGACATTGATGCGCTTGAAGTGATTGAAATGGCAAATAAACATCCGCGTGTCAATATTCATTCACCAGGACCAGGTGTCGGTGGGCATTGTCTAGCGGTAGATCCGTATTTTATCGTGGCTAGCACACCAAAAACAACCCCTCTTATTCAAACAGCTCGGGCCATTAATACATCGATGCCAGACTTTGTTTTTTCAAGAACAAAAATATTAATGGAACAAATTAATGGTAAAAAAATAACTGTTCTAGGTGTCACTTATAAAGGAAATGTGGATGATATTCGTGAAAGTCCCGCACTTGAAATCACGCAAAAATTAGTGAATGACGGAAGTTATGAGGTCAGTGTTTTCGATCCGCATGTGAATCAGTCTTGGATTGAAAAAGATTTCAAAAAGGCGACGCTTGATAGTGACTTATTACTTGTTTTAACAGATCATAATGAATTTAAAACGTTAACTGAAGAGGATTTAAGTGAGATGAAACAGACCTATGTATTTGATACTAAACATATATTCCCAAGTCATGTGGTGAAGAATCACTATCTTTCGTTGGGGAATATTGGCTCGCTAAGTCGGATAGAAAGAGTCCCTTCGTTTTAAATAATGGAGTAGGAGAGTGCAATGGAGGAATTAATTGATTTAAAAAGAATATTTGGTGCGATTAGCCGGGGTAAATGGTACATTTTGGGGGCAATCGGCTTATGTGTCTGCATCATGAGTATCTATCTTTGGTTTATTGCGACGCCTGTTTATCAAAGTAAGACGCAAGTTTTGGTGAACCAAGTAGATTCGAGTAAAACCAATATCCAAGCGCAAGATGTCCAGGCGAACTTACAATTAGTTGACACGTATAGTGCGATTGTCACGAGCCCAAGAATTTTAAAAGAAGTGGAAAAAGAACTAGGAAATAAATATTCACGGGAAGAAATTGCCAATGCTGTCCAGGTTAATAGTAGCTCCAATTCACAAATTATCGAAATTACTGCTGAATATTCAAGTGCAAAAGGTGCGACGGAAATTGTTAATAAAACCGCACAGGTTTTCGAAAAGCAAATTCCGAATATTATGAATTTTGGAGATGTCACGATACTTTCTCAAGCTCAGTATTCTAAAACACAAGCACCTGTAAAACCTCATAAGAGTTTAATGTTGACACTTTCATTTGTAATTGGAGCAATAATTGGGATTATGATCATTTTTGTTCAGACCATTTTTGACCGCACAATTAAAAGTGTGGAAGATCTACAAGAAGCACTTGGACTTACTGTGCTGGGAACGGTCAATGCTTTTGAGCCAGAACAGATGGAGCCAGAAAAAAATATAGAGGAGGGGAGTTTTAGGAATGAAAAAAAGAACCGAACGGAAGCAATTAATCGCGTACAATGACCCAAATTCACCTGTAAGTGAACAGTTCAAGACGATCCGTACAAACATTGATTTTTCAAGCATTGATTCTACTTTCAAAACGATTTTAATTACTTCACCTGAAGCAGGAAGCGGGAAGTCAACGATTTCGGCGAATCTAGCAGTTGTCTTTGCTCAGCAGGGAAAGAAAACGTTGTTGATTGATGCAGATTTGCGAAAACCTACCATTCATAAAACCTTCTCTAAGAACTTATATACGGGTCTTTCGGCTGTTTTAACCGATGAAATTAGTTTAGAGGAGAGCTATCAGTCAACAGAAATTGATAATTTATTTGTTTTAACAAGTGGAGCTATTCCGCCGAATCCGAATGAAATGTTGGGGTCGAAAAAAATGGCAAGTGTCCTCCAAGAATTACAACAGAGTTTTGATTTAATCCTTATCGATACCCCTCCTGTTACGATTTTATCCGATGCACTCGTTATTGCTAAGAATAATACGGATGGAATTATAATGGTTACTCGTTACGCTAGCACATCAAAAGATAAAATTAAACAAGCGATAAATGCAATAAATGTAACACATGTACCAATTATTGGTGCGGTTCTAAATGGAGTATCGGAAAAGAAAAGTAATTATTATTCCTATACCTATTAAGTAAGAAGGGGACAAAAAATGTCAGATAGAGAAATAGCTTTAGAAATTAATCAAAAAAAATGGTACATTGACGTGAAACAGGTATGTGAGACATTACTTTCAATGTTGGGATTAATTATCTTATCTCCCTTATTTTTAATCGTTTGTATCGCGATAAAAATAGAAGACCCTAAAGGTTCAATCTTTTTCAAACAAATAAGGGTGGGCAAGGAGGAATGTGAATTCAAAATTTATAAATTCCGAACTATGAGACCTGATGCAGAAGAGATGTTAGAGGAATTACTTCAATATAACGAAATTGAAGGTGCAATGTTCAAAATGAAAGAAGATCCGCGAATTACAAAAGTAGGCAAGTTTTTACGAAAAACAAGTATTGATGAGTTGCCTCAACTTTTAAATGTTTTAAAAGGTGAAATGGCACTTGTTGGCCCGCGACCTCCATTACCGCGAGAAGTTACAGAATATACAACATATGATAAAAAGCGTTTAGTGGTGAAACCAGGTTGTACTGGACTATGGCAAGTGAGTGGACGAAATGCTCTTGATTTCCATCGAATGGTTGAACTCGATTTGCAATATATCCGTGAAGCCTCCTTGTTTTTAGATTTTAAAATTATGCTCAAAACGATAAAGGCCATGTTGTTTCCAAAAAATGTATACTAAGGTGTGAAAAATGAAACGAATAAAGATGTTAGGAAGTTATGTTGATGGGCTTACTATGGCAGAAACTATAAATGAAATTGAAAGGATAATTCAGAATAAAACACCTGTGCAACATGTTGTGATTAATGCTAATAAAATTAATTTAATGTCAAAAGATCAAGAACTACGTAGCATTATCAATGCCTCTCCTCTCATTAATGCAGATGGTCAGTCTATTGTGATAGCTGGACGGTTCCTAGGCTATGATATACCAGAACGTGTTACAGGCATTGATTTATTTCTAAATTTAGTTGCACTTTGCGCTCAAAAAGGCTACCGTCCATATTATTTTGGAGCTACGCAAGACATAGTAGAGGAAGTTGTAGCAAGCCACAAAAAGCAATTTCCGGAATTAGAAGTAGCTGGATATCGAAGTGGCTATTTCGAAGAATTTGAATCACCTAACATTGCATCTGATATTCGAAAAAGTAATGCTGATATTTTATTTGTTGCATTTTCCAGTCCCAAAAAGGAATTTTGGATTGATAGTTATTTATATTTTATGGATGTGCCTTTTGTGATGGGAGTTGGGGGAAGCTTTGATGTTGTTGCAGGAAAAACAAAACGTGCACCACAATGGATGCAAGACATTGGGTTAGAGTGGTTTTATCGGTTTATACAGGAGCCACGACGCATGTTTGGTCGCTATGTGAAAGGAAATATATTGTTTTTAATCAAAGTGATGAGAGAAAAAATTAAGGCGCGAAAGCAAAAAAATTAAATATCAAAAAGAGGTTATTTTCTTGGCGCTGTGAGGAGGCCTGGCTTGGGAGTGGGGCGTTTAATTTAGTTAGACCCAAGACAGATTACTTTTCTGCTAAAGCTCTTACAAAATAGCATATCAAATGGCAGGGGGGATATTCGTTTAGCCTATTTTTATACTGATTCTGTGTATTTATAGTCCCTTTTATGATGGAGGTTATTTGTTTCCTCGCCACATTTTGCATAGAAATAAGCAATTATTTTATCGCTAATCTTCATGATTAATAGGTCGATATTTATTTAAGTAATAAGGAGGAAGAGTAATCTTGGAGTGCAAGCTAACAAATATTTATTTTTTTATTATTTTGTTCTCAATTTTTCCCATCATTGATTTTTTTAATGGGCTATTTATCAGTTATAACTTATCCCTGCCTATTGGAATAGTATATCGGATTTTCTGCTTTATCTATTTAATTGTCTGTATCGTATATGCTGGATTTGAGAAAAAAACGTATACTATTTTAACCGTGTTTTTTATCTTTGCCTGTATGATGATCTTGTTGATTCAAACGGTTGTGTTACAAAATTCTGTGATCATGATGTTCAAAGATATCATCGTTTTTATAAAATTCTTTTTATGGGTTCTTATTCCTTATTTTATTTATCAAAGACGTGAGAAGCTTAAACAAATCCATTATGATGGTGTTTTTATTGCAACCAGTTTGTTCTTTGCATTGGGACTACTTATCCCATATGCACTAGGGATTGGAAATCAAGCATATGAGAATAGCGATGCAGGGTATAAAGGATTCTTTTTTGCAACCAATGATATGACAATTGCTTTTATGATTTCTGCAACTTTTACTGGGTGGTCCTTTATCAAATCTTTGACAGAAAAAGCAAAAAAAAAATCAATTGGACTCGCCATGTTATATTTGAGTATTTTAATTTGTCTCATTCTTCTAGGCACAAAAACAGGCATACTTTATGAAGTTATCTTTACGCTTGGGATGTTATCTTATTTCTTATTTAAACAAAAAGGAGTGCAGCTTTCGTATCGAATTACGACATTTGTTATAACTGGCATTTCAATTATTGTATTACTTGTTATAGGAAAAGATTTTATTGTATCAGCAGTGTCAGGAACTTTCGATCGAATCGTTTATTTTTACCATTTATATGATGGAGATTTAGTTCGGTTGCTAACAAGTTCTCGAAGTGACTTTCTTCGGGGAGGCCTCGAAGAGTTTGCGAGTAATAAAAATTCAATACTTATTCCTGTAATAGGTTTTGGTTTTGAATATAGACTCATTCATTTTGGACGAATTGGCCTAATTGAAATGGACTTTTTTGATGGATTATTTGCATTAGGGTTATTTGGCGTATTTGTTACTACCGCCTTAATTGTTTATTTTCTTGTTTTGAGTTTGCGAAAAAGGAACCGCAGTATTAATACGATTGCCTTTTTATTATTCTTGTTTTATAGCTTTACGGCAGGACATGTGATGTTTTCTGCTTTATCGTCGACATTGTTAGGGCTCGTTTGTGGGGGAATCATTTTAAATCAAAGAAGTGATGAAAAGGATGAATAAAATGTAGTAATTCAATTTTGGATTGGGGGAAAGAGATATAAATCATAATTTTACGATTGATTTACTTACAATATCCATTATTTCCTGTCTTTTGAATTCGCCACTTTCTTCTTGTTCAAGAAAGTAAACAAGTATATTTCTCAGTAATTATATGCTTAAAAGCTATTGAGTTTATTCTGTATATGGTTTTAGGAAGGAGTTGAAAAACATGTTCGCAAGGTTATTTTTTGCTTTACTTAATCAGATACCAATGATATCCGGTCATTGGAGTGGACGATGGATTCGTTCCGTGAAAAATCGAACAGCTAAGCGATTTTTTGGAAGATGTATGATTGACAGCAATATCAGGCCAAAAGTGACTTTGAGAAATTCACAAAATATATATTTAGGAGCTAAATCATCTATTGGGGATAAATCAAGAATAATTGCGACAGAAAAAGTCGAAATCGGAGATGGAGTTCTTATGGCACCAGAAGTTGTTATTTTAACAGAGAATCACCGGACTGCTACTAAAGCGAAAATATTAGATAGCGGAACGGAGAAAAAATCTGTGACAATTGGAGATGATGTTTGGATTGGAACAAGAGCGATTATTTTACCAGGTGCAGACATACCGGATGGATGTATCGTGGCAGCTGGTGCGGTAGTTCCCGGTAAAACCTATCCTGCTTATTCAGTTATCGGTGGAGTCCCAGCTAAAGTTATACGACAAAGAAGATATGAGTAGTAGCACGGTTTTATGAACTAATTATGCTATTCAAATAGTACAATTATTTAGCAATATTTTGACGGGGGACAGTAATAAATTATTTTGATTTGAAGGAAGAGGTTTAGAGTGCATCAATTATGTCAACAAAATAGACATTTATCAATATGTAAAAAGAGTAATAGGGATGTGCAGTCCGCACTTAATCGTAAGATATACTACAGATGGATAGAACCTAATTGTATGATTATCTACCCATTTCAGGAGAATAGTTAATGAGTATTTTATTACGAAGATTATTTCATTTTACTATCGGTAGTTTCGGATCGGCCCTATTAAATTTAATTACTATACCTGTCATAACATATTTCATTACACCCGAAGAATATGGGAAAACGAGTATGTTTCTAGTTGCTCAATCGTTACTAATTTTAGTTATTAATCTAGGCTACGACCAAGCTTTTGCTCGGGAGTTTTACGAATATAAGGACAAAAAAAACCTTTTAGTAACAGCTCTTATTATACCCTTTCTATTTGCTATTTTATTAGCGAGTGGAATGATTATTTTTTCACACTTTTTCTCACAGCTTTTATTTGGAGTAAGAATTTATAACGGTATAATTGTAGCCCTTGCGATATCTGTGTTTTTGCTTATTCTAGAACGCTTTTTTCTTTTATTATTCAGAATGGAAAATCGAGGGCTTGAATTTTCGTTTTTTAATATTCTTATAAAATTTTCAATTTTAGTATGTACTGTCCTTTTCTTAACAAACTTTAAGCATAATTTTATTACGGTTATTTATGCAATGATTGTTGGTCAGATGATAGGAGATTTTTTACTGAGTATTCGCTGTTTATCTGATTTAAACTTACGCCATTTCCAATTTGACTTTGATCTACTGAAAAAAATGTCACAGTTTGGGCTACCAATTGTATTAGCTAATTTTATTTATGGTCTTTTAGTTATTACTGATAAGTTATTTTTAGGCTACCTCAGCAATTTTGAACAGTTAGGTCTATATACAGCAGCATTTAAAATAGCAAGTGCTCTACTTATTTTTCAAACTACCTTTACAAATCTATGGGTTCCAACTGCTTATGAGTGGTATCAAAAAAAGAAACCAATTTCCTATTTTCAAGGGGTCAGTGAATGTGTGATGGGAATTATAGCGTTATTTTTTGTACTCCTTTTACTGTTTAAAGGGATAATCATTTTCATTTTGCCTAATGAATACCAAGAAGCGCAATATATATTTCCATTCCTGTGTTTTTATCCATTAATGATGACTGCAAGTTCAACAACGCAATTGGGGATTGTGTTTTTTAAAAAAAGTTATTTAAATATAATTGTTTCGTTAATCGCTATAGTTGTTGCTTTTACCCTTTATATCTGTCTTATTCCAGAATGGGGAGCAATAGGTGCTGCGATAGCAACAGGAACGGCCTATATTGCTTTATTTCTTGCAAAAACTTATTTTTCCATGCGAATTTGGAAAGGTTTCTCAATTAAGAGACATAGTATTGTAACTTTCATTTTATATATTTTAGCTTTTTTAAATAGTTTCTCACATCAGTTGATTTTTATTAGTATCTTAAATTTATCTGCTTTAGTTTTATTGTTATGGATTTATTATCCAGTTATTAAATGGGGCATAAGTTTTATTAGAAATAAAAAAAGTTTAGAAAATGGTTAATGAAGGGACGAATAAGTTTGAAAAAAATTGGAATTATTACACTTAATGGTGATTTTAATTATGGAAATCGACTACAAAATTTTGCTTTACAACAAATTTTAAAAAAAGAAGGTGCTGAAGTAGATACAATTGCAGTTAAAAGGAAAAAAATAGATAAACTTAAACACGAATTTATTTATTCGCATATATCTACTATAGCAGATATTAAGTTTATTATTCAGAAACTCATTGGAAAAATCACTCCAAACAGTCTTAGAAAAAGAAAAGTCTATAAAAAAATGATAAATGCCAAAAAAGATGTTATCGCCCCATTTTCATCTGAGTACATTTCTCAGAAAACAGTAAAACAAAGTGAAGTAGCTGATCTTAATGATAAGTATGATCTATTTATAGCGGGAAGTGATCAAGTTTGGAATCCAAATATAATTTCTTTTGATGACACAAATTTTCTGGGTTTCGCTGATAGCCATAAAAAATTTAGTTATTCAGCAAGTTTTGGCGTTTCTGAAATACCAGCCACTCCTAAAAAGTTGCGTGATCACTTTCGAAAATCTCTAACAGATTTTCAGTATATATCTGTTAGAGAAAATGCTGGTAAAAAAATTATAAAAGAATTAATTAATGTCGATGTTGAAGTTGCACCTGATCCGACATTGTTATTAAGTAAACAAGAATGGATGGAATTTTTGAAGCCTGAAAAATATCACGAAACTCCTTACTTACTCGTATATTTTATTAGTGAACCTGCCAAAGAAACTTGGAAACAAATTCAGTGTTTTGCAGAGGCAAAAGGACTAAAGATAATAAAAATTATGGGTGATAGCTATGACCCAAAACAACAAATCGTCACTCCCTTGGATTTTATTCGCTCGATTTGTTTTGCTGAATATGTAATAACAGATTCTTTCCATAGCTGTGTTTTCTCTATTGTAACGAATACTCCCTTTTTCGTTTATGAACGTTCCGATGGGAAAGGAGTTTCGTCGCGGATTGATACATTACTTCAAACTTTTGGTTTAGAAGATACTCGGGTGAAAATAGAGACCCCTCTTCTGACTGTTAATCCTGCTTATCATTTTGACCAGGTAAATAGTGTGTTAATGCAAGAAAAAAAGAGAGGGGTAGAGCTAATTAGGAAGCATATCTTAAATAATTTCGTAACAGACTAACAAAAAGTTTTTTATCAACAGATTGACGATTAGGTACTGATTAGTGTTTTTAGCATGATAAAAAAATCTTCAACTTGTTCAAAGGAGAAAAAGATGAAACAAAAAATGAAACAAATTATCCCAGACTTTCTATTTGATGTTCTAAATGAAAAAAGAAAACTTATTCAAAATAGATTTCTCTTTAAGCGGGATAAAAAACGATTTCTAAAATACTATTCAAGAAAAAATAGCACTATTTGTGAACAAATCAAGGCCAAAATATTATTTTATAGCCATTCTATAGAAAAAGGCTTATCTCATGAAAACATTCGGCTGGGATTTGGTAAGAAAACTATACTCTATTTGCTGGACAATATGTCTATCTATTCAAAGAATAATTATGATTTAGAGGATCCTGTGTATTTAAATGCGGTTTCCATCGTTAAAGAATATGTTCATCTTCATAAAAACAATTCATTTAACATTAACTATATCCCTAAAAAATATGAAAAATTAGTAAAAGACTGTGAAAATTCATCATTATCACTGGGAGGGATAAAAAAGTTTTCTTCTACTACTGAAAACAGAAATAAATATCGTAATTTTGAAGAGCTGGCATTAAATCGGCATAGTGTGAGGGATTTTTCGGAACGCCCTGTTGATGTAAGTCTTATTCAATCTTCCATTCAGATTGCGACAAAGTCTCCTTCTGTTTGTAACCGACAAAGTTCTAGAGTATACATTTTGCGCGATAAAGACAAAATAGCTAAGGCCTTACAAATTCAAGGTGGCTTTAATGGATATGAAATACCTCCGTGTTTAATTGCAGTTACAACTGATACACGCTACTTCGTAAATATTACGGAAAGAAACCAAATATATATTGACGGTGGGATTTTTGGGATGTCCCTGTTATATGCGCTTGAGTATAATGATTTAGCTACTTGCGCACTTAATATGATGTTCGATTCTACAAAAGAGAAAAAAACTAGAAGCCTCCTAGGAGTACCAACTTATGAAAATTTCATCATGTATATTGCTGTTGGACATTTCAAAGATCATTATACTGTGCCAAAATCATTTAGGCTCAAGCAGAAACAAATCACAACATATTTGTGAGTTAAATGGTTGGAAATAAAATTATTTTATTTAGAAAGGAATTAAACATGAAAATACGAATAATTTCAAATATGTATCCTTCAAAAAAATTTCCATCTTATGGGGTATTCGTAAAGAATCATATTACGATATTGGAAGAGGGAGGACATGATGTAGAAAAGATTGTAATGCATAAGAAAGAAAATAAAATAAAAAAATTAGGAGCATATCTTGTTTTCTATTTAAAAATTATTTATTCAAACCTGTTTAAAAAAAGAGAATTAATTTATATTCATTATGCATCTCATACTGCCCTTCCTGTAATAATTAGTTTATGCTTTAGGCCAAAACTAAAAGTTATTGTTAATTTACATGGAAGTGATGTTTATCCGGAAAAAAAATCTCAGCATATTTTTCAACCATTAGTAAAAAAGCTTTGTCAAAAAGCGGTAAAAGTGGTTGTTCCATCTCAGTACTTTAAAGAATCTATAAAAACTAAGTATGATATTAATGATCAAAAAATTTATATCTCACCCTCTGGAGGTGTTGATCTAGATATTTTTCATCCATATACAAAAAAAGCCAAAGATGATATCTGTATAGGCTTTGTAGGAAGAATAGATAAAGATAAAGGATGGGAAAATGCTTTACGAGCCTTTGCAAAAATAAGGGAAGAATTTCCTTCAACCCATTTAAAAATGACGATGATTGGGAGTGGGGAATTTGACCACTTAAAACTAAAACTTACTAAACATTTAAATATTCAAGATAGCGTTACATTTCTACCGCTTATTCCCCAATCTGATCTACCTGATTATTACAATACTTTTGATGTATTCCTGTTCCCAAGCAGAAGGCAAGGAGAAAGTTTAGGTTTAGTTGGGTTAGAAGCAATGGCTTGCGGGGTGCCAGTTATTGGAAGTGATATCGCAGGAATCAAGAGTTATGTTAAGGATGGCAAAAACGGTTTTTTATTTCCGCCAGGTGATGAAAAAAGTCTTGTTCTATGCCTCCGGAAATTTTTAGAATTAGAGAAAAAGCAACTGGCAGAATTAAAAGATTATTCTTGCAAAACAGCTGCATTGTTTGATAAGAAAAAAGTAAGTGAGAATTTTTTAGCTTTTATAGATTCGTTTTATATGGAGTCTATTAAGTAATGAATTTTAATTAATGAAAGAAGGATAATAAATATGGATTTAGACGAAGCGGCTAGAGAGAAAATAGAATTTCTAAATAATTTTTTTGTATCAACAAAAGAGGCAATCGATATCCTACAGATCTCTAGACAAAATTTTTATTCTTTGGTCAATCGAAATAAGATTCATCGAATCAAAAAAGAAGGTGTTGTACTGTATTTGCGAGATGAGATATTGGAAAGAAAAAATGAGCAAATTAAATTAAGACAAAAATACAGACCTTATGAATATTAAATATAAACGGTGGTTTAAATACTAGAATAAGTCGTAGCTTGAGTGTACAGACTTCATTGAAAATAAAGCCAGGTATATTTAATTAAGTAGAACTAAACATTAAAATTCTAATCTGTTCTATTCATTTCGTTTTTCCAACGCATGTGTTTTCTAAAAATTCCATCTTATTCTTGTTTAAAACCCTTAAAACAGGGAAGTAGAAAGGAGACTAAAAGAAAGAAGGTAATCACATGGAACAACAAGAAAGATTGCAGATTCTAAAGGACATCATAAACATTAATTCAACGAATGGGAACGAAGAAGCAGTGGCCAACTATTTAGGGGAATTACTTTCAAGACACGGAATCGACTCGAAAAAAGTACAGTATGCGGAAAAGCGTGCGAGCTTAATCAGTGAAATTGGCGATGGCGGGAGCCGTGTACTGGGACTTTCTGGACACATGGATGTTGTGGATGCGGGAGACCCTTCAAAGTGGACTTATCCACCTTTTGAAGCGACGGAAAAAGACGGCAAGCTCTATGGTCGGGGCTCAACGGACATGAAATCGGGACTTGCGGCGATGGTGATCGCGATGATCGAACTAAAAGATGAAAAGAAAAACTTACCAGGAAAGGTAAAACTATTAGCCACTGTCGGAGAAGAAGTTGGAGAGCTAGGAGCAGAACAGCTTACATCGGAAGGTTATGCGGATGATCTGGATGCACTCGTTATCGGGGAACCAAGCGGTCCACGGATTTGGTATGCCCACAAAGGCTCGATGAATTACACGGTGACTTCTTACGGCAAGAATGCCCATAGTTCAATGCCTGAATTTGGTATCAACGCCATTGACAATTTAGCATTGTTTTACAATGAAGTTGAGAAATTTGTGGCATCCGTTAAAGAAACAAACCCACTCCTTGGGAACTTCACGCACAATGCCACAGTCATTTCTGGCGGGAACCAAGTGAACAGTATCCCGGAATTAGCGAAGATGCAAGGAAATATTCGAACGATACCAGAAGTAGATAATGATGAAATTAAAAATGTATTTGCGAAAATTGTAAACAAGTTAAATGCAGAAAAAGATGTGAAATTGGAACTTGTTTGGGATTACGATAAGCTTCCTGTATTTAGTGATAAAGATTCAGATATTGCGAAAATTGGCCAAGATGTCTATAAAAAACAAACAGGTCAAAGCATTGAATTAGTTACGTCGCCAGGGACAACCGACGCCGCAGAATTCATCAAAGCGAAAAAAGAGTTCCCAGTGATCATCTTCGGTCCTGGCATCATTGAAACTGCTCATCAAATTGATGAACATGTTTCTATCGAAAATTACACGGATATGATTGAAGTCTATAAGGAAATGATTACCCAATTCCTAGCTGAGAAATAAAACGAAAGAAGCGTTCAAACATGAGTTTGAACGCTTCTTTTTTTAAAAGGTTGCAATCACGTTTTTTAGGCGGTCAATGACAAGGCTGCTTCCACCACGGCCTTTCACATCTTCGACCATGCCAACAAGTAGCGCATCTGGATGGTCGGCATTGAAGGCATATAGAAAGCCATTTTCATCGCCATCTTCTCCTTGTTTTTGCTTCAATTCAGCGGTTCCTGTTTTTGCTGCGAGATTTTTTCCGCTGACAGCAAGGCCATGTGCCGTTCCATTTGGATCAGAAACCGTTTTAACGAGCGCTTCTTTCACAATATCCGCTGATTCTTTTTTCACCGCTTGCTCAGGATTTTTGACTTGTTGTGAAACGGTGAGTTTAGGATAGACGGTTTTACCACCATTGGCAATGGCTGAATAGGCAGCGGCTTGTTCAATCGGACTCATCAAGAGCTGTCCCTGGCCGTAAGCCGTATCCGCCAAGAGGATTTCAGATTTAAGCCCATCGTTCGAAATTTGGGCAGCCTTCATGTCAACCGGTAAGTGAGTGTATTTTTCACCAAAATTGAATTTCTTGAGTTCTGTTTCAAATCGCCGAGCACCAATCTCCAGTCCTTCTTGTGCAAAATAAATGTTATCCGAGTAAACGAGCGCATCAACCATATTTACGCTTGATTTATCATGAACGCGCGTCACGGAGTATTTGCCCCATGAAGCATCCTTTTGCCATTTTAAACCATCGATTTTTCGCACTTTATCCGGTTTAGTGACGCCAAGATCAAGACCGATGGCGGCTGTAATGGTTTTGAAAGTTGATCCTGGTGCGTAGCGTGCTGAATAACGTGCTAAAAATGGCATCCGCTCATCTTCACTATAGGTTTTGTAATCTTCTGCCCGAATTCCTGCAGCCATTTGATTTGCATCATAAGAAGGAGTGCTCACAAGAGCCAGCAGTTCCCCGTTTTGAGGATTGATCACTGAAGCGGCTCCTGGTTCTTTGGATAAGTCTGTATATATTTTTTGCTGTAAATTAGCGTCAATTGTGAGTTTAACAGTTTGTCCATCTTTGCGAGCCACTTTTTGCAAAGTAGTTTCATGTTTCGTGCGGTCATTTACGATTTTTATGATTCCACCGCTTTCCCCGCGTAAATCCTTATCATAGTAGCGCTCAAGTCCAGTTTTTCCAATCACATCACCCACTTTTAATTGGGGATTTTTTTTGATATCTTCAGCACTCACTTCGCCAACATAACCAAGCAAATGAGCCGAAGCTTGATTTAACGGATACGTACGTAAAACCTTCTGAGCGTAAGCAATCCCAATTAAGTCAGATTTCACACCATCAAAAACGGTTTTTAGAGGGACGAAGCTATCTTCTTTGACCCATTTTTGCTTTAGAGCCTCGTTGATTTCTTTAGCTGGAATATCAATTTCTTTGCTGATTGCCTCGATGCGTTTGTTTTTTTCAGCACCGCTCGTAAGAAGCTCAGGTACGACCCCAACTTCATAGAAATCGCCCATTGTTGCTAGTTTTTTTCCATTACGATCAACGATGTCTCCTCGCCTTGCTTCATCTGTTTCAAGGCGAACTTTGTCATCAGCAACCATGCCAGGGAAAATAAGTGCAGGTTTCCAATTGATTTTCCACTCATCATTGTCATTAGAAATCGTGGTTTTATATCGCTGCGTTTTTAGTTTCCCAAGGCTTGTTCGCATGGAAAGTTCGTAGCTAAGATTATAAATACGACTATTGGCACCGGGTTTAACTTTCAAATTTTTGACGGTAATATCTTGAACCCCGACACCGCCATAAACGGCTTGATATTTTTCTTGCAATTGCTTTTGGCTGAACTGAGACTCTTTTAGTGAATCCTTCGTGACATCTTCTGCAAGCTTATCATAGTGCCCTTTCTTTAAGTTTGTCGTAAACGATTCGGCTGTTCGCTCTGCCTTTTTATCTGCAGACTGGTTTAAGAAGATAAAGAAAAGTACAGCTACTACAATCAAAAGAATGATGATGACACCGAAAGCGATTTGCCAGCTTTTTCGTTTGTAAATTGGTTGTTTCACTTGATTTTCCTCCCTTTTTCTAAAAGCTAAATGGTTGGTCTGATTTATTTGAATAGTTCCTTCTTTACATTAATAATATAGCAGAATTCCGCATAGAATGATGTGTTTTTAAATTTCTTTAATAATTCTTATAAGTTTATTGTTCACCTTTTGATTTGTTTTAGTGTAAGATGTAAGGAGAAAATGCAAAGTTTTGTAAAAATGAGTCGAGGTGGAAAGTTATGGCACGTCATGCTGAGCGAAGAAAAGTGAGAAAAGGGCGGTTTTTTGGTACGATTTTGGTCTTGCTGCTCCTTCTTGTAGTGGTGTTTGGCGTAATCGGATTTTTTCAATATCAATCTAGCTTAAAAACAGCAGAAAAGGCCAGTCAAATGAAGAGTTTTGAATTTAACGGGGCAAAAACAGAAGGAAATGATATTAATGTGTTATTCATTGGTAGTGACTCACGTGGAGCAGATCAAGGGCGCTCTGACTCACTTATGATTGCGCATTATGATAAAAAAACGAAAAAGCCGAAACTGGTTTCATTGATGCGAGATACTTACGTAGATATTCCCGGACATGGGAAAAATAAAATTAATGCTGCTTACTCTTATGGTGGTCCAGAACTTGTTCGGCAAACAGTTGAGGAAAACTTTGGTGTGAAATGTAATTACTATGTGGTAACAAATTTTGATAGTTTTGCGAAAATCATTGATGTTCTTGCTCCAGATGGCATTGAAATTGATGCCGAGAAAGATATGTCGGAAAATATTGATGCGAATATCAAAGCCGGGAAGCAAAAAATGGATGGACATACGCTTTTACAATATGCTCGTTTCCGTCATGATGCAGAAGGCGACTTTGGACGTGTTCGTAGGCAACAACAAGTGCTTAGTGCGGTAAAAGAACAAGCCATCACGGCGACTAGCATTTTTAAAATGCCAAGTGTGCTTGGGACGGTTCAAGGTTATACATCGACGGATTTACCAACGTCACTTGTTTTAAAAACAGGAACAGATTTTGTATTAGGGCGTACAGATGACCTGAAAACACTTACGGTTCCAGTGAAAGGAACGTGGGAAAATCAACGAATCGCTGGGGCTGGATCGGTTCTGCGCATTAATATTAGTGCAAACCAAAAAGCTATCCAAGATTTTTTTGATGAATAAAAGAAATAAACCGCTTTTCTTGTTAGAGAAAGGCGGTTTATTTCTGCCGTTAAAAATTTTTTCTAAAAAAACTCTTGTTTAATTAAACGTTTAATGCTATTATTTTCTTTGAAGAATGCGCTTTCTTTTTAGTTATTAAATTAAACGTTTAACTGGAGGTAAGAAAATGCGAAGAATACCTTTGATCATTGACACAGATCCCGGAATTGACGATGCAGTTGCGATTTCTTTTGCCATGTTTCACCCTGAAATTGATTTGAGATTGATTACAACTGTTGCAGGAAATGTAAGCGTTGACAAAACGACGGATAGTGCGCTGAAATTAGTAGAGTTTTTTGATGTCGATATTCCCGTTGCAAGGGGATGTTCTGAACCGCTTTTAAAACCGCTTGAAGACAGTAGTGAAATTCACGGGGAATCTGGTATGGGTGGTTTTCATTTTGAAAAACCAAGTCGAACGGTTCTTCCGGTTCATGCAGTAGAGGCTTTACGAGAAGAACTAGTTAAAAGTGAGGAGCCTGTCACATTAATGCCAATTGCCGCTTTAACAAATATTGCTTTACTTTTTAAACTTTATCCAGAAACCAAGGAGAAAGTGAAAGAAATCGTGTTAATGGGTGGGAGCCTAAGTCGCGGGAACACAACAACGGCTGCGGAATTCAATATTTTCACAGACCCAGAAGCAGCTGCAATCATATTCGAGTCAGGTGTGAAACTAACGATGATCGGGCTCGATGTTACAAGTCGAGCAGTCTTGATGCAAAAAGAAGTCAAGCAGATTGAGACAATGAACCGAGCGGGAGAGATGTTTGCTGCACTTTTTTCACATTACCGCGGAGGCAGTATGAAAACTGGGCTTAAAATGCACGATGTGTGCGCCCTTGCTGCGATTGTGGAACCAGAGCTGTTCGATTTTGCAGATACACATGTTGAAATTGAAACAGGCAAAGGCTCAGCAAATGGCGCAACGGTAGCAGACTTGAAAATGAAATATCACACAGAGACTAATGCGACTGTTGCACTTGATGTGCATGTAGAAAAATTTAGAGGATGGTTTCTTGAAATGCTTGAACAAACAAAATAAAGGGGGCTTCTAGAAAGTGATTGAGATTATTCTTGCAGTCATTGTCATTGCGCTTGTTTTTTATTTGATCGTGAAAAACTATCAGCCGGCACTTGTACTTCTTTCAGCTGGACTCGTTCTATTTTTACTAGCTTTTATCCTTGGTAAACCGATTTTAGGGAGCGGGGACACGACAGGATTTGCCTTTTTAGATATTTTTAAACAGCTTGAGTTAACTTTCATCGACCAACTAAGTGTCGTTGGGATTACAATTATGACGCTGTTTGGATTTGCTTCTTATATGAACTATTTAGGAGCGAATGATGTTGCCGTTAGCATGATAACAAAGCCACTTGGGAAAATCAAAGCGAAATACGTACTTGTTCCCGTCGTCTTTATTATCGGAAACATCTTAAGTTTGTTTGTCCCAAGTGCTTCAAGTTTAGCCGTCATTTTGATGGCGATTCTTTACCCCGTTTTGAAAAAAGTAGGCTTAAGTGCTCTTACAGCCGGCGGGGTGATTGCAACAGTTGCGACGATCATGCCAACGCCGCTTGGGGCAGATAATGTCATTGCCGCTAAGACGCTTGGCTACAATTTGTTTGACTATGTTTTCTTGAATCATGCAATCATCTCTATTCCGACACTCGTTGTGATGGCAGTTGCCCATTATTTCTGGCAAAAATATATGGATAAACGTCAAGGCGAAAAGGCTTATGTGTATATTGATGAATCGAAAGTGGAGCAGGAAGAAAAAGAACTTCCACCCAAATATTATGCAATCTTGCCAATGTTGCCACTTCTTTTCATTGTCATTATTGGAATTTTCTTCCGTGATATTAAAGCGGATGTTGTCGTACTCACATTTATTTCGTTTTTCATTGCTTTAATTATTGAATTTATACGCAAAAGAAAGCTCAAAGATGTGCTCAATCAATCCTTTGAATTCTTTAAGGGAATGGGGCAAGGTTTCACGCAGGTTGTCGTACTTGTAGTTGGTGGTGTATTATTTGCTAAGGGAATGCAAACGATCGGCGTAATTGATATGCTGACACAATCTGTCCAACACGTGCAAAGTGCGGGAACAATCTTAACATTCATCTTTAGCGGTGCCACTTTCTTACTTGGTCTTGTAAGTGGGGGCGGACTTGCGATGTTTTATGCAACGATTGAACTCATTCCGCATATTGCTGCAAGTGCGCACATTGATGGGATTTTACTTGCGCTACCAATGCAACTGATTGCGAACTTAGTCCGCTCGATTTCACCAGTAGCTGCAGTGATCATGGTGGTTGCAAGTGTGATGAAAGTCAACCCAATCGAAGTAGTAAAACGGACAAGTGTGCCAGTCATTATCGGCATTATTATGGTTATCGGACTTTCCCTTATTATCTTATAACGAAGGGAATAGAGGCGAATGAACAGAATCAAGCAAGAAAAAGGGTACGAGGATATCGCATATGATTGAGTTAATTTCTACAGTTGTCATTGTTGCGATGGCTTTTTACTTGATTGTGAAGAAATATCAGCCGGCACTTGTGCTACTTTTAGCCGGACTCATTTTGTTTTTCATTGCACTGTTACTTGGAAATCCGATTTTAGAACCAAAAGAAGCAACGGGTTTAGGCTTCTTAGATGTTTTTAAGCAACTTGAATTAACATTTGTTGATCAGCTTAGCGTGGTGGGCATCACGATTATGACTTTGTTTGGCTATGCGTCTTACATGAATCACTTAGGCGCAACCGATATTGTAGTGGGAATTTTAACTAAGCCGCTTTCAAGAATCCGGGCCAAATATTTATTAATACCGATTGTATTTCTCGTTGGGAATTTGCTTTGTTTGTTTATTCCAAGTTCATCGAGTTTAGCGGTGATTTTGATGGCTGTCCTTTATCCTGTTCTAAGAAAAGTGGGATTAAGTCCGCTCACGATCGGCGGAGTGATTGCAACTGTTGCAACGGTCGTACCAACGCCGCTCGGAGCGGATAATGTGATTGCGTCAAAAACACTTGGGATTTCGCTTTTTGACTACGTTTTCCTTAATCACGCCCTTATTTCAATCCCAACAATCCTTGTGATGGCGGTTGCGCATTATTTCTGGCAACGCTATATGGATAAACGTCAGGCGGAAAAAGCGTTCCTAGTTCAGGAAGAAATACATAATCAGCAGGAAACGAAGAAAATACTTCCCCCTAAATATTATGGAATCTTGCCGTTACTTCCACTCATTTTTATTGTCATTGCTGGCTTGTTTTTCCGTGATATTAAAGTAGAAGTAGTGATTCTGACTTTCCTTTCCTTCTTCATTGTGTTTGTAATTGAAACCCTTCGAAAACAAAATTTAAAACAAGTTTTTGATGGCTCCTTTGAATTTTTCAAGGGAATGGGGCAAGGCTTTACACAAGTTGTGATTATTGTCATCGGGGGTGTCTTTTTCGCCAAAGGCTTGCAAGCACTAGGCGTAATTGAGATGTTGATGCACTCCGTTCAAAATGTTCACAGTGCGGGAACCATCTTAACGCTGTTTTTCAGCGGCATCACATTCCTGTTTGGGCTTGTAAGTGGTGGGGGAACGCCGCTTTTCTATGCCACCATTCCACTTATTCCAGATATCGCAGCAAGTGCACATGTTGACGCGATTCAACTAGCCTTGCCGATGCAACTTGTAGCACATTTGACACGCTCAATGTCGCCAGTTGCAGGAGTCATCATGATTGTAGCAGGCGTTATGCAAGTATCGCCCATTGAAATTGTCAAACGAACGAGCATCCCGATTTTAGCTGGGATAGTGACAGTCATTGTGTTATCATTAGTGATTTTGTAAGTGAGGAGATAAAAATGAATCAAATTTGTGTAGTGGGAAGCCTAAATGTCGATACAACGATGACCTTTAAAGCACTTCCTCAAGTGGGCGAAACAATTGCCGGAAAGACCATCAAACATTCTGCTGGTGGTAAAGGCTTTAATCAAGCAGTCACGGCGAGCCGGCTTGGCAGTAAGGTAAGCTTTGTCGGGGCGATTGGACGTGATGAGCGTGGTGAGTTTTTACAGGCGATTCTCACCGAAGAAGAAATTGACCAAGAAAAAATTGCTGTCATGGATGATGAAACAGGGCAGGCTTTTGTTGCCGTAGATGAAGCAGGGAAAAATATGATTTTGATGTATGGCGGTGCGAATGAAAAAGTGACGCGAGAACTCGTTTGTGCGGCGGAAGCGAAAATTGCTGCAAGTGACATTGTGATCTCGCAGTTTGAAATCCCGGAAGAAGCCGTGCTAGAAGCTTTTCGGATCGCGAAAAAAGAAAAGAAAACGACGATTTTAAACCCTGCTCCTGGAAAAACCTGCAGTGAGGACTTACTCGCTCTAACCGACTACTTGATTCCAAATGAAACAGAGCTCGAACTTGTGACCGGTAAAACACTTCAAAATCAAACAGAACGGATTCAGGCAGCTAGAAAATTGCTTCAACTAGTTCAAAAAGCCGTCATTGTTACGCTTGGCGATGCAGGCTCACTCTTAGTCTCGGCGGAAAGCGAAATGCTAGTTCCCGCTAAAAAAGTAAAAGCTGTGGATACAACGGCCGCAGGCGATAGCTTTATTGGCACTTTTGCACACTGCATTCAAACGCAGACAGCAGAAGAAGCGATTCAAAAAGCAACAGAACTCGCGGCGATGGTTGTAGCGCGCGAAGGAGCCTACACTTCGATTCCAACAAAGCAGGAGTTAAAAGAACAATGATTCGCCGCATCGAACATCGAGAATTCCAGCAGGCGGAAAAGCTGCTTGTAGAGGTGAAGGAAAGCTTAAATGCGCACCAGTGGAACCGAGATTATCCTTCCAAGATGGTGCTTCAAAGCGACCTTGAAACTGGCAGTTTGTTCGGATGGTTTGAAGCTGAAAGGTTGTTCGCGATGGTAACGCTCACGAAACAGCAAACGGGTACTGTGAAGCAGTTTAACTGGCAAGAAGCAAAATCCCCTGTTTTCATCCAAAGAGTCATGACTTCACCGCTAAAACGCGGGCAAGGGCTTGCGCTTAGGTTGCTAAAGTTTGCTGAGGACGAAGCAATGGCGGCTCAATGTGACGCGCTTTGTAGTGTGACGGGTGTGAACAACAAGGCGATGCGACATCTGTTTGATAAACGAGGATTTAAAAAAGTAGCGGCAGGCTCTGTTCCAGAACGCTATCCCTATCATGAATTTTTGGCTTTTCAAAAGGAAATTGGCGGCCCGTGTGGAATTTTGCTAGAATAGAAGGAGATAGGGAATCTACGGGGAGTGGATCGATTTGGCGAGTACGATAAAAGACGTGGCGAAAGAAGCCGGCGTTTCCATTGCGACTGTTTCAATGGTCATTAACAATAAGGCAGATCACATCACAATGAAAACGAAGAAAAAAGTTTTTGATGCGATTGCAAAACTAGATTATAAGCCGAATTTAACGGCAAGAAGTTTAGTTTCGGCAAAAAGTTTTACAGTAGGCTTGTTAGTTCCAGATATCACGAATCCATTTTTTGCAGAACTTGCGAAAGCATTTGAAAAAGAGTTGAGCAAAGAAGGCTATATGACGCTTTTGTGTAGCTCTTTTGAAGAAAGTGAGCGAGAAAAGCAGTACCTGAGCGAGCTCATTTCGCGTGGTGTCGATGGCGTAGTAATTTGCAGCTTGACGAGCATGGAAACACAAATTTTGGATGCGCTCAAACAAGCGAAAATTCCTTATTTGATTCTCGACAATCGTTATTCACTCGAGCAATTTTCCGTTCACGTGGATGATTATAAAGGCGGGGCCCTTGCGGCTAGCGAACTGCTTGCAAATGGTCACCGCACGACGGCCTTTATCGGTAGCAAAACCTCTTACGTCAATATCGCCAACCGTTTGCAAGGTTTTCAAAATGAAATCGAGCGTGCAGGCGGAGCCGTGTTGACGTTTAAAACCGATCTTACAAGAAGCGGCGGGGAAACGATTTCAGAAGAACTATTTTCGTCTGAGGCGACAGCCGTGTTTTGCAGTAACGATCTTATTGCCGTTGGCCTGTATGATGCCGCGAATAAGCGTAACCTGGCTTTACCAGATGAACTTTCTGTCATTGGTTTTGATGATATTAGCTTCTCGGATATTGTTAAGCCACGCCTCACGACAATTAAACAGCCGGTTCAGTTGCTCGCAGAAAAAGCCGTTCAGCATTTACTTTTGATGAAAAAAGATCCTGACTATCATTTTTATAAAGAACTTATTCCCGTTTCACTTGTGAAACGGGAAAGCGTCACAAAGCCAGCTCACATGTGAGCTGGCTTTTAACATGCAAAAGGTATGACAAATCTAAAGAAAAATAGTATGATAAAACATGTTTCGATTTCATGATTTTGAGGAATCTAGCAAAGGAGAGGGAGGATCGAGATGAAAAAGTTTGTTCAGGAATTTAAAGAGTTTGCTTTAAAAGGCAATGTGATTGATTTAGCCATCGGGGTTGTTATCGGGGCAGCATTTGGGAAAATCGTTTCCTCACTAGTCGATAATATCATCATGCCGCTTGTTGGTATGGTTCTCGGCGGTCTTGATTTCACAGAGCTTTCCGTGAAAATTGGAGATGCGACACTCAAATACGGATTATTTATCCAATCGATTGTTGATTTCTTAATTGTAGCGCTTGCATTATTTGTTTTCATCAAAGTACTTTTAAGCTTATCACGACGAAGAAATACCGAAGAGGAAGAAGCTGAGCCAGAAGTTACGCCATCTGAAGAGTATCTAAAAGAAATTCGTGATTTACTACAAGAAAAGAAAGAAAACTAAATTACATAGTTTTGGCTGAACCGTCTGTTTGGACGGTTTTTTTGTAATAATTTTTACGACTAGAGCCGTAGACTCCTCTCTTGCTTCTGACGGATGGAAAGAGCTCTTTTTTTCGTTATAGTAGAAAGACGGGAAACGAGTGAAAGGATGGTCGTTTTTGAATGAAAAAATTAATAGGCTGGATTTTAGGATTTGTTGTGATTGTAGGACTTGCTTTAGGAGGAGCGAAACTTATGACTGCCAATCAATCGGGGGAGATGGCAGGAATTATAGATCGCTTCAATCCACTCGTAAAGGAAGAAGCCGTTTATGTAAAAACTAGCAAACCTGTCAATGTAGATGAACACGGGAATGCAAATTATAAATTGACTGCTGTGAATCAAGATGGAAAAACAAGAACGATTGAATTTATGGCGATGGGTGAACTCAAGCAGGACCGCTTTTTAAAACTAAGTTCAAAAGGAGCTTACGTGGAAACTTATGAAGAAGTGCCGCGTGAAAAATTGCCAGATAAGGCGATGGAAAAGCTTTAATCAAGAAACGGCAAAACGCGCAGAGAAAGCCGAGTTAGACGAAGCTTTCTCTGCTTTTTTATGGGGAAATTGGCTTTTTTCACTTGGCGGCGGTATAATTTATTCAAATAAGTAACCATTATTAAACCAAAAGAAGGAAATCCCATGAAATTAACGGCTTCAGATTTTGATGCGCTTTATTTACCTGAAAAGCAGTTCCGTAAATTGAAAGAAATTTATACGGAAGAAGAAATAGATATTCTAAAAAAAGAGCGGAAAAGGCTCTGGCAAGAATGGCGAGAACTCGTGCTGGCGATATACAAAGGATTACCGGCAAACTCCGAATTGGCGAAGCCTTATATTGAAAGTTGGACAAATGGCTGGCAAATGAAAGGGCACTTTTTTGCAACATTTCGTTTCATTAATTGGGAGCAAAATGCAACGTGTATCAGTTTGCTATGGAATGCGAAATATTTGAAAGTAGGCCTTGAATGGCAAGCGTATAAGGCGAAAAGTTCACTACTTGATGTATCCTTACATAACCATTATTTACTATCGCTACTTCCAGAAATAAAAAAGGTGAATCATTATAGCGTTTGGACGTCTGCAAAAGAAGAGTTTACCCCGTTTCTACTGCTTACGGATTTTCAGGCAGGTGTTAAAAAAGAAATTTTAAGTGAGCTTGATAACAAGAATGGGCTTGGGGTAGGAGTCATTTTTGAAAAACGCGATTTAATGAATCCAGTAGAAACTTTCTTACCTTTGATTTCTGAATTAGAATTCCTTTATTCAAAAATGAAGCATGTATTTGAGGGGTGATTTTTGTGAATAATCAAGTTGCGGATATTAGCATTCTACTTTTAATTCTTTCTTTGGTGGGTTCGCTTTTCTCCCTCGCTTTTTTAAGTCAAACTTGGGGGATTGTTTTGTTGATTGTCGGGATCCTTGTATTTATCGCTTCGATCGTGAGTTTGATTTTCTATCAAAAGCAGGCGAAAAAAGCAGCAGATAAGCTGACGTCGAAAGTAAATGCCAAGCTAAAGTGGTGGAAAACGGGTACTCAAGAAGGGAAGGCTCTTTTATTTGTGGTCATTCAGTTAGAGAAGAATGGAAATACGTATGAAAAATACTATACCGCTTCTAGTGGAACGGCTGGATTGGCAGAATTAACACTTTTTTTGGAAAAACATCCATTTGACTCGGAAATAGAAATTGAGATAAATGATAAAAACTTGTCATCTATTCGGATTCCTGAATTAAATCTTGTCATGAGTGACTCAGGAAAAGAACTAGTCAAACAGATGTATTCTAAATGGAAAACTAAAGAGAAATTTTAAATGATGGAATACTTTTGTAAATTAGAAAATGGGGCTTGCTAATACCTTATTAATCTATAAGTGAATTTGCTTACTACATATATACATGAAATAGGTTTCAATTGATTAAAGAAATTTTGCAAAATCAAAAATAATTATCCTTTCAAGCTTGGCTAGGATAAATTTGAATTTATTTTTAAGCAAGCGTGCTTTAATTAGGAGACTAATCGAAACTGCTCTATCAGGGGTAATAAGTTAGTGGAGCTTGATAAAATAGAACGTCGGATACTTCATGGTAAACTAGTGTTTTTTGTAGAATAATATACAAACGTTTTGGAGCACTATATCTGTAGTGTTCTTTTTTAGGTTATGTTATAGTAAAATGGTTTCCAATTTATTGATGATAGGCAAGGGGGAATTGGTTTTATTTTTTTCTTTTGTGGAAATGCAAGAAGCCTTTTATATGGGCTATAAACGGGTGTTTAAATAGAGAAAAATAGGTCATTTAAAAAGAACAAGCCGTAGCCATTTAATGAAAAGGGCATAAAAGGGACGGGTCTAATAAAAAATTTTCTAAACAAGTTTAAGCAACATGTTCAAATTCTCACGGGCATCGGAGGAAAAGCAATGATGAAAAAACATAAATGGCTTTTTATTGCCATTCTATTATTGATGATTTATGTGGCACCCCTATTTATATTGGGTGGAAATAGTCATGTGAGGATTCATGATAATCTAGATTCTAATGTTACTTGGTACAAAATGGTTTTAAACAGCGGAGAATACACTGCAAAAGTGGGTACAGCAACTATTGATCAAATAATGGGAGGAAGCGTTTCAAGAGACGTTTTTGATTCGGAATTTGTTGGTATTGATTGGCTCTATTTATTTTTCAGTACACCCATTGCTTTTGCGATAAGTCAATTGATTACTCGTGTGTTTGCTTTTCTAGGACTATTCTTATGGGCAAGAGATTATTTAATAAAGGATAAAAAATATATTGCTCCGTTATATTTTATATCCCTTGCTTTTGCACTAACCCCTTACTGGCCATCTGGAATGCTTAGTACATTAGGGATGCCTCTTGCTTTATGGGCATTTTTAAATATTAGAAATCACAAGCGAAGCATTTGGAATATAGTGATTTTAACCTTATTTCCGTTTTATTCTAGTTTAATCTTAGGTTTTTGTTTCTTCTTAGTGATGGTTGGATTTATTTGGCTTTTTGACCTCTTTAAGAAAAAACAAGTGAATATCCGTTTCCTACTTAGCATCTTGTACATGGGGATCCTTTATATGGGTGTGAATTATCGTTTTATTCATATGCTATTTTTTAATCCTGAACCGGATTCAAGAAGTGACTTTGGACTCAACCATTTAAGTGTAGGCCGTTCGATTAAACTTAGCTTGAAGAATTTTGTGAATGGCCATACACATGATCAATCGCTTGCTGGTTTTGTTATTTTACCAACTATCCTTTTCGTTTTCATTCTTATTCTTCTTCGTAGAGAATGGAAAAAAGAAAAGCTGTTTTTATGGATGTTCATTTTCACATTATTTTTATCTTTTTGGTATGGATTTTGGTGGTTCGACGGATGGAATCCCATTAAAGAGCATGTCCAAATAATTCGAACCTTTAACTTTTCGAGGTTTCACTTTTTACAGCCTTTCTTGTTCTATGGCCTTTTTGCTCTAGCTGTTGTTTACTTATTAAAAATGGGTGTTTGGTGGAAAAAACTTGCTTATGTTGTAATAGCGTTACAACTCCTTGTTGTTTTTTCTTATAACCCTGAGCTCTACTATCATTACCGAGTGGGTGCACCAAGTATTAATCAGTTTTATGCAACAGAACAATTTGAGGCGATTAAAAAGTACATTGGCAAACCTCAATCTAGTTATCGAGTGGGAAGCATTGGCTTACATCCATCTATTTCCCAAGAAAATGGTTTTTATACGGTTGATGGCTATGTTAATTCTTATCCACTGACCTACAAGCGAGAATTTCGGAAAATCATTGCTGGGGAGCTTGAGAAGAGTCATACGCTTGAAGACTATTATGATAATTGGGGAAATCGGTGTTATTTATTCTCAGCGGAACTTGGGAAAAATTATGCTTTTGGTAAAACTTCTAAAAAGCATATTGAGCACTTGGATTTCAATTTAAAGGCATTTCGATCACTCGGAGGAGAGTACATATTATCAGCTGTACCTATTGATAATGCATCGGAACAAAACTTGAAATTTGAGAAAGCCTTCAATAATAAACAATCTTATTGGAAAATTTATCTCTACAAAGTAACTTCTTAAATAGTTATCTCAATGCTGATTATACTCATTCTTTCGTTTTTAAATAATCTTGTGGAACATGAAGTAAAAAGAACGGATTAAATTTAGCCTTTGTAATACCAAAAGTCTTTTGTTATAATGTGACCTATAAAATACATTTCAAGGGTGTATGACTTACTTAAAATTGTTCAATTTAAAAAGTTATTGGAGCATATCAGTTTTACGGATCTTTGATAAGTCCATTAATTATCTTGCTTCTAGTAGTATCAGGAGTATTTTATGTGAGAATAAATAGAATTTATCAGATAAAAAGAGCATCTCTTATAGATGCTCTTTTTTATTTTATTAAGTAAAACGATTCTCCCGTTCCCCATATAAAAGAGTCCCAGACAAATGTGAGAATAATCGTGCTAATTCTGTGTCATATCCTTCATGGCTAAGTTCAAAAAACTGGAGATCAGACAGCAGAAAACAGCTTACTGATTGGATTAGGCGCAGCCTTCATTCTATTAGGCGGTTATGTATTTCGTCGTACAAAAAAAGAGAAAAAATGTGGGATGATTAAATAACAAGCAATGTGAGATAGAAAGGGATAATCGGATACGGATATCCCTTTCATATCTACAGATAAGGCTTTTTATAAATGTTATATGAAAAATATATAAAACAAATAATGATAGTTTTATTAAATATATATGTATACTATAAGATATACAGGAAAAGTGGATTTCCTTATTTGAATCAGTTTAACTTTAGACTAATGACTTTTTTATTATTAGAAATTAGTGTCACAGGATATAGTAGTATTACAATAATTGGATCACTTAATAAGTATAGTCCGATATTAGTGGAAATCATTCTTATTTTATATTATTTAATTGTATATAAATTAGTGAAAGTAATTATTGATACACAAATATATGAGGAACTCAACGAGAAGTATGGCGCACAATATCATATGAAAAAATGGAGACAGATGTTAAGTCGCTTTCCGATTGTTCTTTTAATAATAATAATTGTTGTTGCGCAAGGCTATCGGGTAAGTAAATCCTATTTTATTTTTACACATACGGATAGTCCTTTATCATTAGTGTATTCGACGATTGGTGATTTAGGAGTTGTATTACTAGCACTTGGCATATCTCTACTACCTACTATCTTTTTTAATAGCGAAATTTTTGTTAGGGGAATTTTATTAAAAAATCATGCTGAACAGTTTCGAGAAAAATACGAGATTATGAGAACAAAATGGTATGGAGAAAAATAGCAAGTTGAAAAGTCTATATTGACCATGACTAATATAGATTTCCTTGGAGAAAGAGGGCACGAAATGGAGACTCTTTTGGAGTTACTGGCGGATTTGTGAGCTGTTTTGGACAAGGCGGGTTATCAGATGTTTCCTTTTTAAATAAAACTCCTTCCATAAAAGATGGTTTGAAATGGATAGATGAAAAACATACGTTTATAACTGAAAGTGATAAAAAGATATGGATGGAAAAACAATATAAATTTTATGATAAAAGAAAAAACGTTTAAATGAAGGCAATACTGCTAAAATTAAAGAAGATTGGTTTGGAGAACTGAAAGATCGCGTTGAAATAGGTGGTTTTAATAACGGCTTCCTAAATAATAATAGTGAGTATATTTAGTTAGAATATAAATTATTATTTAACGGGAGTTATATGGAATGAAATTTTGGGGTGCAAAATGAAGAAAGATAAAGAATTTTTATCGTCTATTTCCTTGGAAGAAGCAGATGGCTCTCTTAAAATGAAAGATATCTATCAAGTTATGAACGGTGAAAAGAAACAAAGTTTTCCCGTTGAAATGAAAAAAATAATTATTTTATTAGTAGGATTGGTTTTTCCAGTTTTAATGACTTTTAGTTTTGCCTTAGATATGACTAAAACCAGTTCAATATTTTCTAATAGTATTGTGATTGTAGCAGAAGTTCTTATTATAATTTTGATGTGCTACCAATTTTTTAAAGTTTACCCTCCCTTTCTGAAAAATTATGGATACAAAGCTTATTGTTATTCGATAGCTAAACTAGCATATATATCCTATTTTTCGGTAGGATTAGGAATAACAAAAGGAAATTATATCATAAATTTTTTAGTGTTTTTGATGGCGATATTAGTTTTTATATATCTTTATTATAAGGTTGAACAGAACATGGTTCTAGACGAAATTAATAAAACCTTTGGCCAAAATTTTAAAGTCTCAAAAATATTGACTGTCATGTTAAAGTTTTCTGGGCTTTCTGTAGTAATTGCCCTAGTAGTTATGCAATTTTATAGAATAAATAAGTCTTGGATTATGAATATGACAAATATGAGTGGTGGTAGTTCTAGTAGTTTAATGGATGATGTGATAGGTGTCGTTTTTGGGATACCATTGCTACTAGTTATTACTTTGATTCCGACATTTTTCCTTTTCAAAGCAAATCTTTTCGTTCGTGGACAAGTGATTAAGAAATACCCAGAAGAATTTCGGAAGAAAACTAATTTTACCGAGGAAGAATGGTATGGAGAAAAATAATGTAAGTTATGAAGAGGCAAAAGATAGAACAAGTGAGCAGGAAATACTACAACTTCAAGCAACAAAAGAGAAGACATCTTCATCTGTTGGAAAGATAATAGGAAGTGCATTGTTTGCTTTATTGTTAAGCTTACCAGCAACCAACTATTATGCGATATACGCAGTTATTGCTTTTATCATTTTGTGTATTTTGTCAATTAGATATATAGCTTTAAAACCTATCTTCAAAGTATTAAATTACAACATGATTCTGTTTTTAGTGTGGCAGACTGATGCAATCTTTTTTTTAATTGTTTTTTTACGCGTGAAAGCGGATAGTTATCATCTCATTCCTTTATTCTATATTCTTTTGGCTTATGGTCTCTCCTTTTTACTTATACGATCTCGGATAAGAGCGTACTTAAGGGAGTCTTTCCAAAACACATCTAAGAATAAGAAAAGTGTATTTTCAAAAACAATTACTCGGTTATTAGGTGCTTTTTTAGCTATTGTAGTGTTAGCTCTCCTATTCTATCGAGGGAACAAATGGTGGCTTATGAATATGAATACAAGTGTTGATGACCCCAGTTTTTTAGTCTATGCGATTTGGGGAGTTGGCTTGTTGGTTTTGTTGTTTGGCTTTACGTTATTACCCACTTTAATTTTTTTACCTTCTCAGTATGTAAAAGCTCGACTAACTAAAAAATACTCTGAAGAATATCGAAATGAATATGGCTTTACGGAAAAAGAATGGTACGGAGAATAGTGGTAGTACGAATTTTAACCCTAGAACTCAATATGAGCCAAAATCAAATAAGCATGGAGTAGGAACGAATAATGCTCCTTCTGAAAACTGGAGGGGAAATTAATGAGTTTATTTTCAAAGATTGTAAATCAAATCTCCTTTGAAAAAGCTCTAGAAAAGAATTCGCTAAATCAGATTTGTATAACATTAAATGGAACGGGAAAAGAGCTATTATCTAAAACATTAAAAATATTTATTTTTGCTGTGGTTTCATTGCTAGTATGTCTTTTTTCTAGCAACAACTGGTTTGTATTTCCAATCATCGCAGCGATCATTATTTTAGTAACAGTCATAGGGTATTTTAGAAGTAGTCTCTATTTTAAAACGGCTATCTATAATATTGCTATCTATTTATTTGTACAAACGGCTCTTATTTTCTATATTTCAAGTCTAGAGGTAACAGATAGTAGCTTTATAAATCGGGTAATTGCTATTGTCTATATATTAATAGGATATAGCCTATCTTTTTATGTAATCAAGTTAAAACTACTAGAAAAAGTGCAGACCAGGTATTTAGAAACAGAAGAAAAGCAGTTAAGAAAAAGGAAATCCATTAAGGCTATTAGGATACTTTCTATAGTTTTAGTGAGTCTTAGCATAATTATTATTGCAGGTATGCAGTTATATAGAATAAATAAATGGTGGTTTGGTGGAACTGACGCAGATTTTCTTGCTGGACTAAATGGTACATTTGCTGGAACCATTATCGCATCTGTTTTTGTTTGTATTGCATTACTTGTATTATTTCTAATTACTTTACTTCCTACCCTACTTTTAAATGCAACAACGGTTGTAGATGGGTATATTTACAAAAAATACTCAGAAGATTTTAGAACAGAATATGAATATACTGAAGAAGAATGGTATGGCGAATAATCATTAATTCAAGACTTCCGAAATAATTAAATTCCTCAAAAAGCTCATGTTACCTAAACATGGGCTTTTTTGTTGGGAGACGATCATTCTATAGCAACGATATTCCAATAATAGAATACCTCCCCTCTCCTATTATCCTGGAGAGAGGAGTTCTGTTTAAAGATGGATGAGACTTGCAAAATAATCGCGTGCTTCTTGCTTATCATAACGTGGCATATTAAATACCAGATATTTAGTAAAGGAGTTTTTTGAAGAGAGATACTTACTACACAACAAAATAAATTCAAACTAGGCTATCGATTTCCTGTTTCGCGCAGAGAAATCAATAGCCTAGTTTTTTTATTCGCGTCGAATGCCGCACTCAAATTTAGCTTTTCAAGAGTTAGTTTTACTGGTTTCAGGTTAGCGTTTAAAGTTTTTTCGCTTCTTTTGACTTTCTAAAACTTCAATGATAGCTAGAAACGCAGGTTTTATTTGTTCATTTTGGAAATGAACTCCGCCGTATAAGTAGGCTTCGTATTGTTTTGTGAGTTCTGTGAAAGCGGAAATGTCGATTCGTGTTGCATAAGCTGTTAGGGTCTCGCTTGGCTCTCTGCTCTTACTAAAGAATTTTAGCAATTTGCGATAAGCAACTTCAAATGGAAGTCTGTCGTGCTTGATTTGCCATTTAAAATAGCGCAGCAATAGTGCTTTCCGCTTTACAACTAAGAAAGTAAGCAGAAGGATTACAAAGCCATATAAAATCCAGTAAATGTATTTAGGAAGCTGAAATGACTTATCTTGGCGCCTAGTTTCTTGCTTCGTACTATTTTGGGAAGTTTTGTTTTCCTGCTGTTTTTTAGTATTCTCTTCTTTTTTAGTTGATTTGTCTTCTTTAGCGGCTGTATCCGAGCGATTTTCGGTTTGACTATTTTGATTAGCATCTAGACGATGATCACCAGTCGTATTTGTGAAAGCTTCTGGATTATGAAAGGTTGCCGTCGGTTCAAACGGGACCCAACCTGTTCCAGGGAAATAAACTTCTGGCCAAGAATGGGCATTGTTATTTTGAACTTTATAAATCGTATTGGCACCATCTTTTCGAATCTCTTCTCCAGACGTAAATCCCTTCGCGAAACGAGCAGGTATCCCAAGTGAACGTAACATGACAACCATTGATGTTGAGAAGTTATCACAGTAGCCAACTTTAGTCTCAAACAAAAATTGATCGACATAATCAGCCCCGCGCTTCGTTTCTGTCGCATCTTTCGTACTATAGCGAAATTCACCAGAGAAGCTTAGATAGCGTTCAATAGCTTTTACCTTTTCATACGTATCACTTTCAGACTCTGTCAGCCGATTTGCGAGATTTTTGACACGCTTTGGAAGGCTGTTTGGAAGCTGTGTATAGCGCTCCACAAATTCATCTTGCAAAGCCGTATAGGCTGCTTCTTTCATCTTCCGAATATCATAAGTGGGCCGCTTTATTTCTAGTGAGTAATTTTTAATGGAACCTTTAGGTGTGACCTTTTCATTAGATGCAACATAACGGAACGGCCCAGCTGTTGACTGAACATTTTGTGTGCCATAAGCATAAACAAGATAGTCATTAGAAGCTGTGAAGCGAATCGTTGCTTGTTCACTTTGTTCAGCATAATCTTCATTCAGTTTAACAGGGAAGTCTGCCAAGCTATTAAAATGCTCTGGATTTGCCGTACTTGGCTGAGCCCAGCCTTTTCCAGTATAGGTTTGTTTGGATTCAACACGCCAGTAATGTGGATGTTTTGTAGTGACTTGGAATACTTCACTATAATCAGCTTCAAGGGCTCCACCTAGTTCCGTATCGTCTTCACTATAACCGACCGTTCTTGTTGTATCTATTCCAAGTGTTTGGCGAATAAAAGGAACAGGATCGTTCCAAACAGGTTGATGGATAGGAAGAAAAAGCGAAAGCCCCGTAATAATAGCTAAGGTAGCGAGAAATCCGATATGATAAGTAGCAACCCGCTTTGTTGAGTCTAGTTGACTTGCGTAACCAAGTCGCGCTGTTAATGTTAGGTGAAGCAATAAAAAACCAATAATGACAGTTCGAACAAGTGCCAGTTCACCATGATAGTCTGTGAAGGTATGAATGATAGCAACATAAATCACTGTGAGAACTAGGATGCTCATGATCCGGCTTTTCTTTAGCAGTGAATAAGAAGTAATGTAAGCAAGCAACCATAGTGCAATGAGAAACGTCATAAAAATAAATTCGTCACCGATTTCAGTGGCATTAAGATGAATCATATGGCTGATTCCGTTTATGACCATTCTAGTCAGTTCTGAGTAGAATGATGGATCAAAAAGATTACCACCATTAAATAAGAGTGCCATCAAAAGGGCAAGGATAATGAGGTGAAGCGGAATCGAATAGTAGAATCGTAAACCTATAAAAAAGCAACCGAGCGATAAAGCGACAAAAGCCACCATATAAACCGAATAGTTGGTTTCCGTTAAGTAACTAAATGGATAGACCCATTCCGAAACAAGCAGAATAGCCAGCACATAAAGCAGGAATTTTAAAGTTTTTTGTCCCATCAAATGCCTCCTTTGCTGTGTGAAAGTTCCATTTTAGATAAGTAAATAATTTGTGGGTGTTTGGCTCCACTTTCTTGTAGCGCGACAAGTGTGACCTTGTTTTCGCCCCATTTATGCACTTCTCGGAGGAGCGCTTCATTCGTAGTCGATGTAAAGAGCAGTAAATGCTCGCTTTGCGCGAGTTCCTCTTGAAGCTCGGGAAGGAGAACAGCGGGTTCTTGCGGCTTGATTTTTGCAAAAGCATGAGAAAGCTCACTTAAGTGTTTTTTCCCTTGGTTAAAATCGAATGTTTCGCTTGGACTTCCAAATAGCGCGACGCGGAGTTCCCCATTTTCCTCAACCATTTTGCGAACAAATGAATATGCGGCGCTTAGGGCGATTTCAAAATCTGGATCTGGCGAGCCGAAAAAGCCAACGCTCATACGACTTTTAGCACTATTTTCAAATTCCCTTGTCATCATCGTGCCAGTTTTTGCCGTTGTTTTCCAATCAATCGAAGCGACTCTGTCTCCAGGGTTATATTCACGCAAACCGTGTAAGTTTTCGTTTTTCTTAATGGTCCAGTGTGTGGCGTTTTTACCATGTTCCGGTGATGCTTCACTTAATTTGTTAGCGATTTCCGGAAAATAAGTGGGGTAAACAATGAGTGTTTTTGGTTCCCCCATTCTGATACTTCGTTCAATTAACCCGAGCGGATCGCTTGTTCTCAATTCAAGTGGAGGGAATTCATGGATTCCACGTTTGGCTTGTACCGTTTCAAATGGGAGCATGAGTTTCCTTTTAAAGAAAGGAAAAGTTAATTCACGAAGCACATGCTGAGCATGGAGTGAACCGGGAAGCGGCTGCTTAACAAGCAGGTAGCAAACTGGAAAGTGCGATTTTCGAGTTAAAGATAGTCTTAAGTTAATCGCATCTCCAGAAAAATATTCTTGTTTGTCAAATTTCCGTATAAGTTGCCAATTTTTCAGCCGATAAATGGAAAAAATAAGGACAAATAATAAAATGAAACCGAAAAAATAAGTTAAAAACCAACTAGAATGGTCACCTTGGAACAAGGCATAGACAATTAAACTCACAAAAAGCAAAGCAAGTCCAAACCATTTAGAGGCAAGAAAAAGGGGGCGTAGCTTATTCATTTAAAGCGCCCTTTTCAATTGGAACGGCTAAATCTGACAGGATATCATGAATCACTTGTTCCGGCTTGATACCGTTATAGAGTGCATTAGCTGTCAGAATGAGACGATGTCCAAAAACGAATGGTGCTAGATATTTAATATCATCTGGTGTAACAAAATTTCTTCCTGAAACAAAGGCAAAGCTTTTCACAGCTTTCATTAAGGCGATTGTCGCTCGCGGGCTTGCCCCAAGTGTAATTGCTTGATGTTGCCGCGTAGCTTGGGAAAGCTCAACGATATAGCTTTTCAATTCATCAGAAAGTGTCACTTTTTGGCTCATCTTTTTGAGCTCCACCAGTTCATCTGAATGAATAACTGTTTGAACGGATGAAAGGACCACTGAACTTCGCTCACCATCTAGCAGCTCGACTTCTTCTGCTTTTGTCGGATAGCCCATCGTTATTTTAAAGAGGAACCGGTCAAGCTGAGCTTCTGGAAGCGCATAAGTCCCTTCATATTCAATTGGGTTTTGGGTCGCCATGACGAAAAAAGGCTCAGCAAGTGGATAAGTTGTCCCATCTACAGTAACGCTGTTTTCGGCCATTCCTTCTAGCAAAGCAGCTTGTGTTCTTGGGGCTGTTCGGTTGATTTCGTCGGCTAAAATAATGTTGCCCATGATCGGGCCTGGCCGAAACTCAAATTTGCGGCTATCTGGGTTAAATACCGAAACGCCGGTGACATCAGAAGGCAGTAAATCTGGCGTGAACTGGATACGCTGAAAAGTGGTATCAAGCGATTTTGCAAGAGCACGGACGAGCATGGTTTTACCGACCCCAGGAACGTCTTCAATTAAAACATGACCGCCTGCAAAAAGAGCGGTTAAGCTAAGTTCGATAACGCGGCGTTTGCCGACGATGACTTGTTCAACTTGTTCGATAATCTGTTCGATTTTATGAGATGAGTCGTTCATTGGTTAAAAGCCTCCCGTTCATTTGTGTTGTAATAAGTATATGATAGAGAAGGAGTGAAGTACAATAAATTAATTTGAGGTTTCCACTGAAAAGTATTGCCACGCGGTGTGAAAACCTATAAAATAGAAGTGAGATCTTAAAGAGAAGAGGCTGAATAATGACGAAAAAATCCATTTACGGATTGACGTTTGATGACTTAACGGCTTGGTTTACTGAAAAAGGACAGAAAAAATTTCGGGCAAAACAAGTTTGGGAATGGCTCTACCGGAAGCGTGTCGATTCTTTCGATGAAATGAGCAATATACCTAAGGAGAGCATTCAACTACTAAAAGAAAACTTTGTATTAAACACATTAGAAGAACAAATTGTGCAGGAATCTCTTGATGGCACGATTAAATATTTATTTAAGCTAGAAGATGGCAACTTGATTGAAACGGTTATGATGACGCATGAATACGGGCTATCTGTTTGTGTAACGACTCAAGTGGGATGCAACATCGGCTGTACATTTTGCGCAAGTGGGTTATTAAAAAAACAACGGGATTTGACTGCCGGCGAAATTGTTTCGCAGATTATGAATGTGCAACATTATTTGGATAAACGCGGGAAAGATGAGCGTGTAAGCCACATTGTTGTCATGGGAATTGGCGAACCGTTTGATAACTACGATAACGTTATGAGCTTCCTGCGAGTCGTGAATCACGACAAGGGACTTGCAATCGGCGCACGCCACATCACCGTTTCAACAAGTGGGCTTGCACCAAGAATTATTGATTTTGCAAATGAAGATTTCCAAGTGAACTTGGCGGTTTCGCTACACGCGCCGAATAATGACATTCGGACGAATATCATGCGGATTAATCGGACGTTCCCGCTCGAAAAACTAATGAGCGCGATCGAATATTACATTGAAAAAACAAATCGTCGTGTGACATATGAATATATCATGTTGCGCGATGTGAACGATTCGAAAAAAGAAGCGCAGGAACTAGCGGATTTACTCAAGAATCAACGGCGTTTGTCTTATGTCAATTTGATTCCCTACAACCCTGTTGATGAGCATAATCAATATGAGCGGAGTCGCAAAGAAGATGTGCTAGCATTTTATGATGTGTTAAAGAAAAATGGTGTCAATTGCGTCGTCCGTCGTGAACATGGGACGGATATTGATGCAGCTTGCGGACAACTTCGAAGCAAACAAATCAAACGTGTTGGCGTAAGAGAAAGAATGCGTCAAAAGAAATCGCTTGAACAAAACTAAACTTTAAAAAGCTTGCATTAAAACAATGGGTATACTTGTTTTGATGCGAGCTTTTTTTGTTAGTTGAAGTAAGCAAAATGGATGAAAAAGTAGATTTTGGTCAATAGAATGAGCATTCTTAACGGCTTTTTTCAAAAGTGTAAAAAATTTGCTTGCAACTCTTTTTAAAAGTGTTATAATGATTTTGTCGTAAAGGAATTATGGCTTTTCAAGCAGTTATTTTAGGCTGCTTGTTTCGTTTTTTATTCGTAAAAAGGGGTGCCGAAATTGAATAAATCTTTTTTTGCAGAAGCGAGAAAATGTGCAGAACGATTTTGTAAAGCTTTAAATTTTAATCCTGAAAAAAGTGACCATTTAGAGTCAAAAGTTGTAACTTCTTATTTATTTGGTCTACTCACCATGCTCGGATCAGAAATGGATGCCGATGGAAGTGAAATTCAGGCTAGCCTTGTGGCATCGCTTGTTCATGTTTTTGGTTTCAGTGAAAGAGATGCTTCAGATCTCTCAGCGCATGTCATTAAATGTACGGAACGTGAAAGACATCCGGCACAGTTTACTGTCATTGAAAGAGGTCTTGAAGGTTACATGGAGTATTATCGTACAGGGAAGGATGCAGAATTTCCAAAAGATATCCAAAGTATCTTGGATATTATGCATGAATTTTCCACGGTTAAATAATCAAACGAATGATGGAAGTCCGCTTTTTGTAAAAAAGCGGACTTTTTTACAAAAGGGAGAGAAGGACAACATGAATGAAACCTTTGTGAATAGTTTTTTGATTCTGGTCATTTTGGTGATTTGCGACGTGAATATCTTGGGGATTGTGGTCTTAAGACGGGGGCATTTTTCACATGATCTTATTCAGTTCGTGACAAATCGAGAAGTGAGAAATCTCTTGATTGGAGCTAAGGATGCTGAAAGAAAAAAAGCCGTGCAATATTTAACGGCTAGCATCCTAAGTTTTGTCATCGGGTTTTTATCCATTATCTTATTTGCTAATTTAGATGGGTTTGTGTGGACCATTCTTTTTGTATTAGCTGCAATCTTAGTTAGCGGGTTGTTAGAAAAGAAAGCAGAAGAAATCCTCGGTAAAAAAATAGATCCGAAAAAAGCTGTGCAAATTTTAAAATAAAAAGAGGAACTAAGTTTCTGCTTTTTATTGGTTTGTTTACTAAAAATTTACCAGCTTTCTGATACTAAAAATCTTTTTGTTTGACTTGAAGTGGACTTCAGGGCATATACTTCACTTGTAAGATGTTAGACAAATGGAGGTAGAGAATCATGATGTTAAAAGAAACTTATCGTTTAGCAAATGGTAACGAGATTCCAAAACTTGGATTTGGCACGTGGATGATTGATAATCAAGATGCGGCAAAAGCTGTGCAAGAAGCCATTCAAGTCGGTTATCGCCATATCGATACGGCACAAGCTTATAAAAATGAAGCTGGAGTAGGCGAAGGAATCCGAAACTCAGGCATTGCTCGGGAAGAAATTTTCTTAACAACAAAACTAGCAGCTGAAATTAAAGATTATGCTGGTGCGGTTGCAGCAATTGATGGTTCGCTTGAAAAATTGGGTCTTGATTATATTGATTTGATGATTATCCATAGTCCAAAACCATGGGCGGAATTTCAAAGTGATGCAGATCATTTCTTTGAAGGAAACTTGGAAGCATGGAAAGCGCTAGAAGAAGCTTACCAAGCTGGAAAAATTCATGCAATTGGGGTTTCAAATTTTGAACAAGTGGATTTAGAAAACCTTCTTGAAAATGGCACAATAAAACCTATGGTCAACCAAATTTTGGCACATATCGGGTATACGCCATTTGATGTCATTGCTTTTTCACAACAGAATGGTATTTTGGTGGAAGCTTATTCACCGATTGCTCACGGTGAAATGATGCGAAGTGCAGAAATTACAAATATGGCTGAAAAATACGGGGTATCTATTCCGCAACTCGCCATCCGTTATTTGTTACAACTTGATTTACTACCGCTCCCTAAAACACTGAATAAAGCACATATGGAGAACAACGCCGATGTTGATTTCGAAATTTCAAGTGAAGATATGGAGACTTTGAAAGAGCTTAAAAAACTTGATTATGGAAAAAATACGGATATTCCTGTTTTCCGCCGTGCGACGGATCAGTGATGAATTTTGAAATGCACTTGCCTTTCTGTTTGGAAAACAGGAAAGCAAGTGTTTTTTAGTTAGTCGATGCTTGAGTCTCTTTTTATTGAGATATCTTGTAACTTCCTGTATAAAGAAGTGGGGGGGATAGTAATGCGAATTTATTTTTATGGCTGTGTTTCAATGGATGGTTACTTAGCAGATAAGGATCATAAAATTGACTGGCTTCTTGAGACAGGGACAACTGAGGAGACAAATTATGATGCGTTTTATAAGCGCATGGATATCACTGTAATGGGAAAAAGAACATTTGATGATATTGCCGATATGGATGGTATCGAATCGTTTTATGGAACGACTGAGAATTATGTCTTTACACATGCAGATAGTCTCTCAGTGAAGAATTTTATTCCCATTTCAGGTGATGTTGTTGAAAGGATAAAAAATATGCCGCAAGATAAAAATATTTGGATTGTCGGTGGAAATACAATTTTAGCAGAGCTACTCGATCATGATATGATAGATGAATTTTATGTTCAGGTTGCGCCGGTTTTACTTGGTGATGGAATTCCGCTTTTTACACAAAAAGAAGGTGTGAAACGGTTTAAATTGAAAGAGGTGCATCAATTCGGTCCATTTGCAGAAATGGTTTTTGAAAAATAATAGAATGTTTATAGGAATATGGCCTTCAGAGTAGTTTTGAAGGCTTTTTTTATTGGTTGAAAAAAGTAAGTGAACGTATTTACATAATGATGGCTTTTATAGTATGATAGGAAATGTTCGAAATAAATATGTATATTATGTTACTTTTATAAAATTAATTGTGATTTTTTACACATTTTTTTCGGGCACAAAATAACACACTAAACAGGAGGCGTCATGAAGCTTAGAAGGGTTTCTGCGGGTTCTTGTGGGTAGTGTCAGAAACCAGTGAATAAAAATGAGGGGAAGTTTTTTTATGTGGAAAAAGAGTACGAAGCTTTTAGTCGCGCTCGTCATTTTTGGAGGATCATTTATTTCCGGAACAAGTTCTTTTGCGGCAGAAGAGTTAGCGTATGTTCCGAAAAATCCTGGAAATGTATATGATGATTTTAGTGGAAACTATGGCTTACTTGGAGTGGCTTCTAAATTTCATATTTTTGCGAAGGATAAAACGATTTTAACGGCACACGTGAATGGTAACGTTGCAACGAAAGCGCTTGAGGCGTATAACAATTTTGGAACGGATATTGTGGAAGGAACGTTGCCATTTGAAGTAAATTATATACAAGAGACCAACCAACTGATTGCTTCTTCTGAGATTAGTGATACGAGCATGAGAACAGATAAGTTTGTTGTGGGCTCTGAAATTCCAGTCGGGGAAGCAGATGGGCACCCAGTTGTAAATGGAACGAGATTAGACCATTTATCTGTAGATGATTTATATCGAGAAAAGGAAGGGAATCACTACATCGATTTTGAAGCGGAATTTGCGCGCTTAGGAAGTGTGGCAGAACAGTTAAGGCAAACAAACGCGATCAAAAATTATACAGCAGCTGATTTTCCGGATCGGAACAAGCGAGAAATTGACTTGACGGATGTGAAGGCAAAAACAAACACAGTGACTATTAATCTAGATGCGGCTGTTCTGACTCAAGACACGCCGCTTACGATTAAAAATCCAAATGGTATAAATCTTGTATTCAATGTTGTGCATGGTTCGAATGATTTGGCGGTTCATTCACAAATTCATTATAATGATCGAGTCAATCACGAAACAGAAAACTTTGATGATGCGAATGTGGTTTGGAATTTTGGTACCGAATTAGCTCATTTAGCTGTTCATGCACCATTTCAAGGAACTGTTCTTGCTCCGAATGCTTCCATTACGGTAACGCAAAACTTGGATGGTTCGATTATCGGGAAAGATGTGTCAATCCAAGCTTCTACTAATCGCTGGGATCCAAATCCGATTGTATTACCTAAAGCGACTGAGCAAACGCTTGAAATTTCGGGAGAGAAAGTTTGGCAAGACTTAGATAACAAATGGGATACGCGTCCAGAATCGATTACTGTGAAATTATTGCAAAATGGGAAGGCTTTTGACACGCAAGAAGTGCGGGCTAATAACGATGGAAAGTGGCTCTATCACTTTTCTGAGGTGCCAAAAATGGATGAGAATGGCAAGGCTTATTCATATACAGTTGATGAAGGAAATGTACCAGAAGGGTACGTGAAAAGTGTGAATGGAACGACGATTACGAATACGTATCAAAATTCGACACAAACATCCATTTCTGGTAAGAAAGTTTGGCAGGACTTTGATAATCAATTGAATACCCGTCCAGATACGATCACGATCGAGTTACTTCAAAATGGTGAAGTCTATCAAACGAAACAAATTCAAGCGGGCGAAAAAGGGGACTGGATGTTTTCTTTTTCAGGACTCCCTAAGTATGATGTGAGCGGTGAAGCTTATTCATATACGGTTGATGAAGTGGCTGTTCCAGAAGGTTATGTGGAGTCAGTAGAAGGAACGACGATAATAAATACGTATGCGAAAAAGCCATTAAAAAACATTCAAGGAGATGTCATCTGGAAAGATAAGAATGATGAATACGATACACGTCCTGATAATGCTAAAGTCATTTTGTTTCAAAATGGAAAAGTGTTTCGAGCACAAGAGGTTGATGCTGATCTAGATAGTGATTGGGATTTTGATTTTACGGATGTGCCACAGTTCGATGCGGATGGCAAATCTTATGTATATACGGTAAATGAAAGTAATGTGCCAGCTGACTACGATTCTTCGGTAAGTGGTTATACGATCACAAATGTGCTTGAAGAAACAGCAATGCCTGAACCAGATGATCAGGAAGATGATTCGCCTGATAGTAGACCTGACGGGAGTGTGGACGGAACTACAGATGGAGATTCAAACGGACAAATAAATGAAAATGCGGAGGAGAATTTGGTTAACGGTTTTAGTGGTTATTCGAATGAACGCTCGGCGGTAGAAAAAATAACTGCGGCGTCGCCTCGTGTTACGACAAATTCAGTCGCTGTCTCGCCACAAGAAAAGACAAAACAGCTTCCTAAAACGGGTGATGCAGATGGAAAATGGTCTCTTTTAGTGGGGATTTTGCTAGCAGGTATAGGAATTTTTTGGAGCGTAACGGCATATCGTCGTACTCGGAAAACAGGATATTAATTTGGAAAGTAGAAATTGGGCTTTTGAGCGGAAATAAATTCGGCTGAAGTCCAATTTCTTTTTTTAAAAGTGTTAGTTTTTTCGAGCTCAGGGAAAATAACAGGTGAGGTGATGAACATGCTAAAAATGAAACGGATTTATGAAGGTGTGACTGAAGGGGACGGTTGCCGGATTCTCGTGGATCGACTCTGGCCGAGAGGGATCTCGAAGGAAAAGGCACAGCTCGATTACTGGGAAAAGGAAATCGCGCCAACGAATGACTTGCGGAAAGCATTTCACTCCGAACAGATTGATTATGAAACTTTTAAAGCTCGCTATTTAGAAGAGTTAAAGCAAAATGAGGCAGTGCCAAGTTTTATTGAGTTGCTTAGAAGGGAACAGGCGAAAGGCGATGTGACCCTTTTATTTGGTGCAAAAAATGAAATGGAAAATCAAGTGACGGTTTTGATGGAATGGTTGCAAGATAAACTTTAATTGACAATGAGAATCATTATCAATATAATCGAAGGGAACAAAGTACGATTAAGGGGGACTTTGATTGATTATTGTGACGAATACGATTCGAGTTGAAAAAGGTTCATTAGAGCATGTGGTGCGCCAGTTTACGGGTTCGGATAGCGAGCATGGTGGTGCGGCGCAACATATTCAAAATGTGGAGGGCTTTCTTGGGTTTGAGCTTTGGGAGACGGATCTTCCAGATGCAGACTATGAGGAGCTTACGGTGATGAGTAAATGGGAAAGTGCGGCGGCACAGCAAGCGTGGGTGAAAAGTGACGCGTTTAAAAAGGCGCATGGTCGCACGAAGGATTCCCGGGAACAAAAGCGTGATCGTAAAGGGATTCTTGAAAATAAAATTACGCAGTATCAGGTGCGGCATGTGGTGCCTTTGAGCGATAGAGGAATAGCGCATGAGTGAGCTGAAACAGGTGATAGTGGAACGGCGCTCGGTGAAGCAAATTTCAGGCCGAAAGATTGACCGATCGCTTGTGGAAGAGATAGTGGAACTGGCGGCGTTCGCGCCATTTCATAGCAAGGTGGAGCCGTGGCAAGTTTACGTGATTCAAGATGCAAAACAGAAGGAAAAGCTTGTCCGGGCAGTTACTTTTTCTAGAAACGATGGAACGACGTTTGAACAAGTCGAGGAAATGCTTGAGCGGAAATTCCTGACCGCTCCTGTCATTTTGATAGTGACTTCGGCTCTCTTTCAAGACTCGAAGAAGGATTTTGAGTCGGTTGCGGCGACAAGTGCTTTTATTCAGAATTTGCAGTTGGTAGCTTGGGAAAGCGGAATCGGCACGATTTGGCGGACGCCGAAATTTTTGTTTCAGCAGGCGTTTTGTGAGGCGCTTCAAATTGGTGAAGAGGAAATAGTGATGGGGATTTTGCCGCTCACGTTTCTTCCGGATGATAAGCCCGATGTAAAGACGCGACGCAAGCTCAGCGAGTATCTGCATGAACTTTAAATTTAGCGGTTGCAACTTACCGGTTCCTGACGTACAATAAGTAAGTGATTTAGAGACGGAGGTGCGAAGTTATGGCAGTACCTGCTAGACGGACTTCGAAGGCGAAGAAAAATAAACGGCGGACGCATAAGGGGCTTTCGGTTCCGGGTCTTGTTCTTGACAAGGAAACGGGCGAACATCGTATGAGTCACCGCATTTCACCGGATGGTTCTTATAACGGTAAACAAATTATTGAATAGTTTTATTTTACCCATTTTGGCGTGAAGAGCGTTTTTTTCTTCCGAAAGATGGGTATTTTTTTTATATTGCACATGATAAAATGGAGAGGAAGAGATGAACTCGAATTTGACAGAAATGAGGCACGGCGATGAGCGATGAATTTGTAAATAACGAAGAGGCTTTGAAAGGTTATCAGGCGAATGCTTTTCGGACGCCGGATGGCTATACGAGTGATATTTTACTATTTGCTATGAAAGAGAAAAAACTTCATGTGCTCTTGATAAAGCGTAGCCAAACGAATGCAGAAGGTCATCCTAATGTAGAGGGCGGCAAATGGGCGTTTCCAGGTGGATTTGTAAATCCGGATGAGGATGCTTATCAGGCGGGGGTCCGTGAGCTTGAAGAGGAAACGGGACTTACTGGCATTACACTGACGCCATTTGGGGTTTACGATAAACCCGGGCGTGATCCGCGTGGTTGGATTATTTCGCGGGCTCATTATGCGTTTGTGCCACTTGAGGCACTAGTTAAACGAGTGGCTGGTGATGATGCGGCGCAAGTGGACTTAATTCCTGTCAGTGAGGCGTTTCGTTTGCCACTTGCTTTTGACCACGAAACGATTTTAAGTGATGCCATGGAAAAAATCACACGGGAATTATTACTTTCAACGAAGATGAGCGACTTTCTGCCAGAATTTTTCAGCGCTAAGGAACTATATGAAGCGATCGCGACTGCCGCTTATCGGGATGCACTGCCACCGTTTGAAGTGTTTGAATCGTATCTTGTCTTGCTTCCGTTTATCGAACGAGACGAAACGGGGCGTTATTCTTTTAACCAAGCGGTGAATGCGCACAGTATTTTCTTCTAAGCAGGGGGACTGAACATGGAACAGGTAAAAGTAAAAGAAATGGAAATCGGGAGCGGAAAGCCCAAAATTTGTGTTCCGCTTGTTGGTAAAACGATTGCTGATTTAAAGCGTGAAGCGAAACAAGCGGCAAGTTTAGGAATTGATTTCGTTGAGTGGCGCGCAGATCATTTTGCAAAAGTCATGGACCTGGAAACGGTGAAATGGGCTTTACGCGAATTTATGCCGTTTTTAGAAGGGCTACCGCTGTTATTTACGTTCCGAACAAAGGCTGAGGGTGGCGAAACGGAAATTTCAGAGGAATTCTATTTTGAACTGAATCAAGCGATTATTCGAACGAGGGAAGTGGATTTGATTGATTTGGAGCTGTTTCATGAGGAGCGGCATTTAAACCGGTTAATCAGTGAAGCCCACCAAGCAGGAATCAAAGTCGTGATGAGCAGTCATGATTTTGAAAAAACACCGCTTAAAAATGAGCTTTTAAAGCGATTTAAGCGGATGGAAGCTTTGGACGCTGACGTCACAAAAATTGCTGTAATGCCGCAAGACGGGACGGATACCCTTGCCTTGCTTGATACGGCTGCTGTGATGAACGAAGAGGCGAAGGTGCCATTTATTGCGATTGCGATGGGCGAGCTTGGCGTGCTTTCACGACTTTCAGGGCGCTTTTCGGGTTCGGCTGTTACCTACGCAGCAGCAGAAGAGAATTCGGCTCCCGGACAAATTTTGGTTGCAACGACGAAACAGATTCTAGATGCGCTTGGCGAAAAGGATGCTTGATCTTCACAAAACTGTAACAAAGTATTTCGCTTGCTGCTATTGTGCGCTTCTTTGAAATATGATAAGATTAAAATTAGTCAAATTGGACGGTTTTAGGAGGAAAAATAATGAGTACAGTTTTAACGATCATTTTGGTGATTGTATCCGTACTTCTCGTAGCAGTTATCATTCTTCAACCAGGAAAAAGCAACGGTTTATCTGGTGCAATTTCTGGTGGGGCTGAACAATTATTCGGGAAGCAAAAAGCAAGAGGGTTAGAATTGATTTTACATCGGACGACGATTGTTTTATCAATTATTTTCTTTGCTTTATTAATTGCACTTGGCTTTTTTGTTAAATAAGGTTGAGGTTGTAAGAGCGGAATAAATGAATGTGAAAAGCATTCCTGCCTAGAATCTGGCAGAGGAATGCTTTTTTATTTGGGCGGGTTTTACCCGCGAGGGAAAGTAAGTTGGGGGAAGTCCCACCTATATTCCTGCAAAAAAAGCAAATGGTTTTCTTTTTTAGCTAGAACATGATATATATTATATTCATGGGGTTAAGAAATATGGTGGGAGGAAAAATGAATGAATATTTTAGTTGCGCTTGTGCCCGCGGTTATGTGGGGGCTAATGCCGCTTGCTGTTGCTAAAAGTGGAGGGAAGCCTAAACAGCAGATTATTGGAACAGCTTTCGGAGCGTTACTTTTTGCTGTTTTTGTATTCTTATTTACTGATCCACATTATACAGCAACGATTTTGATTGCGAGTTTTATATCGGGAGCTTTTTGGTGCTTGGGTCAAATGAATCAGTTCCGCGCCTTTACACAAGTTGGGGTATCGAAGACGATGCCGATTTCAACGGGGATGCAACTTGTCGGGACTTCACTTTTTGGTGTGTTTGCGTTTCATGAATGGGAAACAACAGCTAAATTAGTGCTTGGTTTTAGCGCACTTGCTTTAATTATTATTGGAATTTTTATGACGAGCTATCAGCAATATAAAGATGATGGTTCGGAACAAAATATGAAAAAAGGAATCATCACATTACTGATTTCTTCTATTGGTTATGTCGGTTACGTTGTCACAACACGCTTTTTTGATATCAGTGGTTGGGATGCGATTTTACCGCAAGCGGTCGGGATGGTTGTTGCGTCGTTCGTATTCACAATTGGCGGTCGCGATGAGCCTCGCTTCACAAAGGCAACGTTCCTTACGATTATTCCAGGTTTAATGTGGGCAACGGGGAACCTAGCTTTGCTTTTCTCAAATCGAATGGTTGGAGTCGCGACTGGGTTTTCACTCTCACAAATGGGGGTTGTATTGTCAACGCTTGGCGGAATTTTAATTCTCGGTGAAAAGAAAACGAAAAAAGAGCTCGTATTTGTGTTACTCGGTGTCGTTCTTGTGATTGTCGGCGGAACGATGATTGGATTTGCCAAAAGTTAAAGAGAAGCGGCCTTTTCTAAAAGGGCGCTTTTTTTAGCGGTGGGAATATTTTTGATTGCGGGGAGGCGTTTTTTCTCGTACACTAGACATAGAAACAAAGTCATAAGGAGCGTTTGAAGATGAAATTCACACCGCCAAAACCGTTCTTATTTGAGACGGGAAAAAGGGCAGTTTTACTGTTGCACGGATTTACGGGAAGTTCTGCCGATGTAAGAATGCTTGGCAGGTTCTTGCAGGAAAATAATTATACGGCTTATGCGCCGCAGTATAAGGGGCACGGCGTTTCGCCGGATTTACTTTTAAAGACTGGACCAAGTGACTGGTGGCAAGATGTGCTTGATGCCTATGAGCATCTTCGTGAGCTTGGTTATCAAGAAATTGCGGTTTGTGGATTGTCGCTTGGTGCGCTTTTCTCGCTGAAACTGGGATTTACAAAACCGGTGAAGGGGATTGTGTCGATGAGTGCACCGACAAAAATGGATAGTTCATCCCCGATCATTTCCGGGTATATGGATTATGTCCGCAATTATAAGCGGCTTGAAGGGAAATCTCAGGAGACGATTGAACTGGAAATGCAAGATTATGCAGGGAAATCAATGGATCAAATTGCGAAGCTGAAAGATGAAATTAATTCGGTGATACAGGATATCGATCTGATTTATGCGCCGATTTTTGTCGTGCAAGGTCGTTTAGATGATATGGTGGACGTGGACGGTGCGAAGTGGATCTACGACGAGGTGCAGTCGAATGAAAAGCACATCAAATATTATGAGAACTCCGGGCATGTCATTACGATCGACAAGGAGCGAAAGATTTTGCAAGACGATATCCTTCAGTTTCTTGACGGATTAGATTGGCAAGTTTAGAAGAAAAAGGAAAATGGAAAGGAGGGGATCCGTGTGAGTGAACAGGAAATGGCACAGCTTGTTTTGAATTTTTTGAAGGAACACAAGGATACAGCATATTCGCTTGATGAACTTGAGCTTGCCCTGAAGCCGGAAGATGCGGAAAGTTTTAAGGAAATGGTGAAGGCGCTTGTGCGACTTGAGGATAGCGGTGCGGTGATACGAACGAAACGCAACCGTTACAGGATTCCAGAGCAAACGGATTTGATTCAAGGAACGTTTCGGGCACATGAACGAGGCTTTGGGTTTGTGATGCCGGAAAATAAGGACTTGGATGATATTTTTATTCCGCCAAATGAAGTGCGCGATGCGATGAATGACGATGTGGTACTTGCGAAAATCACAAAACGTAAGGGGGATAACCTTGCGGAAGGCGTGATTGAAAAAATTGTGGAGCGGAAAACGGCGCAAGTTGTCGGTACTTATATGGAAGATCTTGCCGGAGCTGGGATTGTGATTCCGGATGATAAGCGTATTTCAGGCGAAATTGATGTGGATCTTGAAGACGGGTTGAAACCAGTTGATGGGCATAAGGTGATTGTGGAACTTACGGCATATCCGCATGGAAACACGCGTGCTCGCGGGATTGTCAAGATGATTATCGGGCACCGCAATGATCCGGGCGTGGATATCTTGTCGGTGATTCATAAATACGGGATTCAGTCGACATTTCCAGAAGAAGTTATGAAGGAAGCGGCAGAAGCGCCAAGTGATCTTACGGGTGTCGATATTGGAGCGCGTCGCGATTTGCGTGACCAAGTGATCATCACGATTGACGGGGCAGACGCGAAGGATCTTGATGATGCGGTTACGGTGCGCGAGCTTCCAAACGGGAACTTTGAACTAGGGGTTCATATTGCAGATGTTTCGTACTATGTAACGGAGGATTCGGCACTTGATAAGGAAGCATTGGAACGCGGTACGAGTGTTTATTTGGTAGACCGAGTGATTCCGATGTTGCCGCATAAACTTTCAAATGGAATTTGTTCACTGAATCCGCAAGTGGATCGCTTTACGCTTAGCTGTGTGATGGAAATTGATGCGGAAGGGCAAGTCGTGAATCACGAGATTTTTGAAAGTGTGATTAAAACAACGGAACGAATGACTTATGATGATGTCAACTCGATTCTTGTTAATCAGGACGAGGAACTGCGTGAGAAGTACCGGGCAATTGTGCCAATGCTAGATCAAATGCTTGAGCTTTCGAAAAGATTGCATGCGAAGCGTGAAAAGCGTGGCGCGATTGATTTTGATGCTAAAGAAGCACGTGTAGTTGTTGATGAAGAGGGGCATCCGCAAGAAGTTGTGATGCGGGAACGTTCAGCTGGGGAGCGCCTAATTGAAGAATTTATGCTTGCAGCGAATGAAACAGTTGCGGAACACTTTCACTGGATGGATGTCCCATTTATTTACCGGATTCACGAAGATCCGAAAGAAGATAAATTGGCGCGGTTCTTTGAGTTTATTACGAACTTTGGACTGGTTGTGAAGGGAACGGCTAACCAGATTCATCCATCAGCACTTCAACAAGTGCTTGATGAAGTGAAGGGGAAACCAGAAGAAATGGTGGTTTCAACGGTGATGCTGCGCTCGATGCAACAAGCGAAATATGATACGGTTTCGGCGGGGCACTTTGGGCTTGCGACGGACTTTTATACGCACTTCACTTCGCCGATCAGGCGTTATCCGGATCTAATTGTGCATCGTTTGATTCGGGAATACTTGATTAAAGGAGATGTTCGGCCTGAAACGCTTGAGAAACGGGCGGAACAGCTTCCTGAGATTGCGGAGCATTCTTCGAAAATGGAACGGCGTGCGGTTGATGCGGAACGTGAAACGGATGAACTGAAGAAAACGGAATTTATGGTCGACAAGGTTGGCGAGAAATTCCAAGGGATTATTAGTTCGGTGACAAATTTTGGATTGTTTATTGAACTGCCAAATACGATTGAAGGTTTGGTACATGTTAGTGCGATGAAAGGCGATTATTATCAGTTCCACCAAAATCTGCTTGCGATGATCGGCGAACGCACCGGGAAGGTTTACCGGATCGGTGATGAAGTCGAGGTTGAAGTGGCGAAAGTGGATGTGGATGGTCGCGAGATTGACTTTAAGCTTCTCAGTGAAGGGAAGGATTCGGAGCGCGCGAAAGGAAGTCGGCAGAAGCAAAAGCCGATCAATAAGACGCGCGGTTATAAGTCTGTGAACAAGAAGCACAAAGGGAAGGAAAGTAACAAACCGAAAAGAGAAGCGAGTTCTGATGAGGAATGGCATACGAAGCCGAAGAAGAAAAAACGCAAGAAGGCTTTTTATGAAGGTGTAGCTAAAGGGAACCAACCGAAGAATAAGAAGAAGAAAAAGCGCAGATAGGAAGGAGGCGTTTTTAGATGCCAAAGGGTGAAGGGAAGCTGATTGCTCAAAACAAGAAGGCTCGTCATGATTTTTCGATTGAGGAGACGTTTGAGGCGGGGATTGTTCTTCAGGGAACGGAGATTAAATCGATTCGGAATGCGCGTGTGAATTTGAAGGATGCTTATGCGCGCGTTGACCGTGGTGAGGTATTTTTACACAATATGCACATCAGTCCTTACGAACAGGGCAATCGTTTTAACCATGATCCGCTTCGGACGCGAAAACTTTTGCTCCACAAGAAGCAAATTAGCCGTTTGATTGGTGAAACGAAAGAAGCAGGGTACTCGATTGTGCCGCTCAAGATGTATATCAAAGATGGCTATGCAAAAGTCTTGATAGGCGTTGCGAAGGGTAAAAAGAAATATGATAAGCGCGAGGATTTGAAGCGGAAAGAAGCGAAACGTGATATCGAGCGGGCGTTTAAGGAAAGGCAACGCTAATTCGTTTAGGGGAAATAAGCGGGTGGCAAGAAAAAATTCGCCGGCATTTCTTGAAACTAAAGCAGTCTTTTAGTATAATTAATGAGTTCGGGGCTGTTACGGATTCGACAGGGATAGGTCGAGCTGGGGTTGCGCGTCGGGGGTGTCGTCCTCGTTAACAACGCAAAAGCCAATAATAACTGGCAAAGAAAACAAATCTTTAGCTTTCGCAGCGTAATAGCGGCTTAAGCTGATCCTCCGTGCATCGCCCATGTGCTACGGTAAGGGTCTTACTCGAAGTGGGATACGACTAAAGGCTTCCGTTTGTAGTCTTTAGGAAGAGATCAATCAAGCTAGCTGAAAGGAAGCCTGTTGCAGGGCCGAGATTCAAGCGAAATTCGAATACTGCGACTACACGCGTAGAAGCTTCGGTGCCGATATTTCTGGACGCGGGTTCGACTCCCGCCAGCTCCATATTTTAAAACAGAAGAGACGCTGTTAGAACTCCCAAATGGTTTTGTAAAGCCATTTGGGAGTTTTTTGTTTGGGAAAATGATGAAAGGACAGCTTGTTTTTTAGCGTTAAATTTTTATGATGAGTAAGAAAGATAGTGAAGATAAAAATATGGAAATGAATGGATATGTGAAATATTTGTAAGCTTTTGTGAGCTGATCTAAGAAACCAGAATGAAGGAGGGAATCGTTAGAATGAAAGCCTAGCTAGGGCGAGTTGCGCGATTACGAAATGTGGGAAAAACTTTCCGAGGTTTTAGAGCCATGCTATTACTTCGTAAGTAACTTCGAGCGTGGAGTAAATAGGAAAATAATGATTAATGGATTTTAAAAGCCGAGTTTCTAACGAAACGTTAGAAACTCGGCTTTATTTTTTTACTAAATTCGGTATTGGTTAAAGCTATTATTTTTTTTCCATTTGGATACGAGTTCTTGGTATCTTAATTCTTCTTCATCTGAATAGCCAAGCGTGATCACGCGGTCGATGTTTTCTTCGTTGAAAAAGAGGGATTCGTTTGGGCTTACGCCTTCGGGATAGAGACAGCCAATGTAATCAAAAAAGGCTTCTTCGCCGTTTTTCTCGATGGTTTGGCTTCGGCCGATAATCATGATTTTTTTGTTGCCTTCTTTTAAATAAACAATTGTTCCCAGTTCTAACATGCTAGGTCTCCTTTTTTATTATTTTTGTGGATTAACCTTGTAATGCTTCCCAATTTGCCCAAACTCCTCGTCCAATTTCATGAGGTGAGGGTTCAGATTTAAGGAATTTAATTTGATCGGTCAGGTTGGATATGACGGAATTTCCAACTCCAAAGAAATGATTCCAATCAGTGAGTGTGAATTCTAGAGTGGTTTTACCGGTTGGCTTTTCAATTCCGGAGGCGCTTATGTGGCACGTGATTCCTTGCCCAATCGTTTTTTCGTCGTTTTCACTTATGCTTGTTGCTGTGATGTTTGAAATTTGTTCGTCGTATTTTACCACTTCACCATAGGTTATGATTACCGGGCGAGTGGCACCTGCTTTTGTGAATGTACTTGATTGTTTCATCGCAGATAATAGTGATTTGTTTTCGGCGCTTGCCGCGATAGTTGTTTTGTTTTCTCTGAGATAGGTTAATACTGAATTTGGAAGTTGATGGCTTGGGTTTTGGCTTAAATATGAATCAAGCTTTTTTAAGTCTTGTTTCTTGAGGTTTGGGATTTTTTTGGCGATCTTATCAATTTCTGATTTTGAAACGTTGTTTAAGCTATTTAATTGTTTTAACCAACTTATCGACGCGCTGGCCTCAGGTGTAAAAGTATGGGTTGTGTGGTTATAACTGCCATTAGCCAAATAAGCAACTCCGGCTGCAACTTGTTCTAACAATTGATTCGCTAAATGATAGATGGGCGCACAACTAAAATTGAAATCGTGGAGTTTTTGAATTTGTTCAATGATTTTTTGGGTATTCATTAGTTGGATTTGGGAAGCAGCAATATAGTTTTGGTTATTTATTTGTGCTTCGTTCAAATCATTGGATAGGGAATTCATTTGCGTGACGATTGCTTGCATAGTGTCTTCATCGATTCGCGCTGACGGGGAGGGATCGACTTGTGCTGCGAATTGCTGCTTAAAGATTTGGTTAGCTTCGATTATAGCTTCGTTTGCCGCGATCATTCCTTCAACAATTGGTAAGTGATATTCTTGGAAATGCTTTTTCATCCCTTGATAAGCTTTTCCTGTTAAACCGTCTGCTTGTTGTATTTCTAATAAGACGGCTTTTAAATTTTGATTGGCTGTATTTTTTTGTTTTAAAATGATGTTGATATTTCGGATTTGTGAGTTCATCTCAGTCATATCGATTTTCAGCCCCATTTTATGTATCCTCCCTTGCTGTTTTCCGGTAGTTGTTTTCTACTTCCTGAATATGCCGCTCTATTTCTCTTTTTTCTTTGTGCATTTCATCATAACGGTCGTAGAAACGTTCATTCACCTTGCGTTCTTCTTGAAAAAGTTTGTCTTGAGACTGAATTTGAAATTGTTGCGCGAAATCGCCTTGCCAGCAGGAACCTAGTTCATCTAGCAGTTGCTTACTGCGATTTAATAGCTGCCCGTAATTTTCTTGCGCTTCTTTTAAATTTTCCATGCCCTTCCCGTGCTTTTCAAAATCTTCCTCGGCCGTTTGCAACTGATAACGAATTCTTTGTAAGTCTTCCTGTCTATTTTGTTTTGAATTCAAGATGTCACCCTTACTTCAGTTGCTGGATTTCTGAAGCTACTACTTTGTCTTGTTCGGAAAAGCTTTCTGCTGTAGTAAGGATTTTTTCGATGCTGTCTTGTAAGTTTTTTGTATACTCGTCAGTGTAGCGCAAGCTGTTATTAAAGGCGCTTTGCATTTCTTTTGCTGGCGTAACTGTAGAAAAAGTTCCAACAGCCATCAATTGTCTCGTTTGTTGAAGTTCGTCGCAAGCTGTTCGCAATTTTTCTGCCAGTTGTTTTGCCTCGGTTTGACTTGATTTGATTTCACTCATTTTTTTCGCCGCCTTTCACTTGTTTTAAATTAATGTGCTTTCATCTAAAAAGTATACCATGATCGAATTCAGCGAAAACATGGATTTTTTATAAATAAAAATCAAAAATTGGCGTTATTGATTAGAAACGCACTCGCATAGATGCCAAACAACCCGAACTGAGTTCTCAGAACGGGTTGTTTGGCGTGAGTTTGATCATAAAAATAAATTCGTCTGGATTTTGCACAATTTGATAACGATAGTCATATTTGGTAAGGATGTTATCGACGACGAAGAGTCCAAGGCCGTGGCTAGGGAAGTTTTCGCTAGAATCTTGGGTGTGGAAGGGGCGGACAATCTCTTTTACGTCAAGCTGAATCGGGCTATCCATTTTGTTTTGGATATAAAAAATATTACGGCTGGCCCGGTAGCCAATTTCGATGGTGGAATCACTTGGCGAGTATTTTAACGCGTTGCTGATTAAATTGGAGCAGACTTTTTTGAGATATTTACCTGGAATGTTAATGGTCATTTCGCCGTTAAGTTTGCTTAAATCCATCGTAATATTTTGATCAAGAATAATTGGTTCAAACCATTCTAGCGTGTTCTTGACAGCTTCGGTTAGGTCGGTCTTTCCTTCTGTGAATTCAATTTCAAGCCGAGACGCATCCATAATTTCATTCACAAGGCTCGTCATGTCATCTAACTTTTTGATCGCAACTTGCATATGATGAGGTTTGTTGGCGTATTCTGGGAAATCATGGAGCATTCCTTCAAGTATGAGCCTGAGCGACATGATCGGTGTTTTGAGTTCGTGATTGCTACCGCGAATGAAGTCAATCCGGTCTTTTTGCTTTTTCTGTTCTTTTTGGTATTGCGATTCAAGATTGCGAGAGGCTTCGTCGAGTTTGCGGAACATTTCTGAGATGTTTTCTTCGAGAACTTGGAATTCGGAAATCAAATTTCGTTTTTTGGATGGTTGACCGGGTGAAACGGTTTTGTAAGAATCAATTAATGTGTTTAATTCGTTAAATTGTTTCCTTAAGTTTCTTGAATAAATGATGGAAAGAATGCAGGAAACGATAATTCCTAAAAGTAGGCCGTAAAGAAGTAACTCTTTTGATAAGGCAAGGATAGCTCGAGGTGAAAAATCATTGGTCGTAGAAATGAAAACGTGATAAGGAGCTTGTTTTTTTTCATATTTTAAATAATCAGAGTTAAGGGAACTGAAGTAATCTTTGTAGTTAGAAATGGTTAAGCTATTGTCTTTTGTGTCTTTATAGATATTCAAGTTGGAATAATCGAGTTTGCCGTTTTTAAATATGAAAATGACGTAGTCTTGTTTGATCGACATACTATCGATATTATTTGCGATCTCTTTATTTTGGTAGATTTTAAAAATTTGTTCTGCTTCTTTTTTAAACACTTTTTGTTGCTGCTTTTGAATGGTTGTAATGAGTAATAAGACGGTGATCAGAAAGAAAAACAATAAAGTTAGGCCGACACTAACGAAATTAGTGAACCAATTTCGATAAAATAAGTTTATTTTGGTACGCCGACTAGTTTCTTTCAATGCGATACCCCACTCCTTTAATTGTCGTAACGAGTTCTGGGAAAAGTTTTTTTCGAATATTTTTGATGTGCATATCAATGGTTCGTGTATCCCCAAGATAATGATAGCCCCAAATAATATCTAGTAATTCTTCGCGTGTATAAATTTTTCCTTTTCCAAGTAAGAGGGTTTGGAGCAATTCAAATTCTTTTGCTGTTAAATCGACGGGTCCTCCTAAATAAAAAACTTCATAGTTGTTGACTACGAGGCGTATGTCTTTATATTCAATTTCCATTAAGCTTTCTGTGTAAGTTCGTCTAATGACGGCTTCGATTTTATAAGCGAGCAAATTCATGGAGAAAGGTTTGCTGATATAGTCATCAATTTTATACTCGTAAACATTGATTTGAAATAGTTCATCAGTCAAAGCGCTGATTACGATAATGGGGATGTCGCTATTTTTGCGGATTCGTTTGATTAGTTCTTCGCCTGATATCCCCGGAAGCATCATATCCGTTAAGATGACGTGAAATTCTTCACTTTGAAATAAATTCCATGCTTGTTCTCCGTTTTCTGAAACAGCAACGTCATAACCAGAACGAGTCATGGAAGCTTGAATCGCCGTACGAATATCAGTTTGATCTTCTACTACTAAGAGCTTGTATTTCAACACTATCTCCTCCAAAAGGTATTTTTACAACATTTGGAAAGTCTTTTTGCTCAAATTTATGAACACACTTCTGCGCATAAAGATTATAACAGAGTCTTTTTAGTTAAGATAGCCTTTAAAGAAAAAATTTCGAATAAGCTCATTAGCTCGTTGTAAAGACTCATTTCTTGATTAAATTTTACATAAATTATATATAGGAGTCATTTGAAAAACATAGAAAACTGTCAAAATGACAAAGAAAACTTGACGATCTGGAAAGAAAAAAGACTTCTAAAACGCATATTTTGAGAGAAGTAGAACGAGGCGGGTTAAGAAAATGAATGAATTAAAAAAGAAATTTTTTCCTTGTTTTATGGACCATCAGGACTTTTTGAGTTATGCGAAGTTAGTTTATTTATCAAAAAATGAAAGGTTTAATCCGTGCCAAGATAGGCTTTATTTAATTGATGAAGGCGTTTTTTACTGGGAGTTTTCCGCGAAGCAATACCATGCCTTTATCAGTGAAGGGGACTATTTTGGGTTTAATTCCGAAGAAAGGAAGTCCTATAAACCGGTAACCGATGCTGTACTTTGGGAAATTCCGCTTAGCTTTATTCATGATAATTGCCCAGTGAGTGTATTAACAGAAATCACTTACCGAGACACAGCGCGCTATGAGAGATGGCAGGGGCTTGCGGAAAAAAGAAAACGAGTGACACAGGAAGGCATATGGTGTCTAGCCTTAAGAATGCAGCAAACTCGGCAACAAAGAGAGGCATTTGATGATCACGATTTTTTTCAATTATTTAGTGAGACTTCGCTTACAGATAAGGAGAAAGAAAAGTTTCTTTTATATTTGATTAACCAATATATCGTCTTAAAGGCGGAACAAATTTATATTTTGTCTTATGTGAATTTAAGTGAGCACATAGAGGAAATGCTAGGATTTTAATGTGCTAATGGCAGTGCCAGATGGACAGAAGTCCAAAAGGAAGGAGCGTGAAAGAGAAGCAAATCAAGTAAAAATGACTTGAAAATTCTATAAAAAGTGCATGGATGATATAAAAATTTACATTAACTATATATTAGTCTGATAAAAAAATTATGTAAATGTGTAAAAATAAGGATCGTGGTCAAAATACCATGTTGAAATGATTAAGGTTGGAGGAGGTGTAAAAGTGAAACAAGTTTGGCTACTTTTTTTATTTGCTTTTTTAACCTTTATGGAAACGCCAATTCTAGCTTGGGCAAGTGAAGAGCAACCTCCGGATGGAATAAAGTTGCAATCCGTTTTTAAGATACCACAAGGAGCAGATAGCTCAGTAATAGAAGCGGAGAACCAAGACATTGCTGAAATTACGGCGAATAAGAAAAATCAAGCGGGGGCTATTTGGAATTTAGATAGTTATAAGATGGATCTTACGAAGGATTTTAAGATGTCAATGTATCTTTATTTTGGGAACAAAGGAACGTTAGCTGCGGATGGTGCGGCTTTTGTGATGCAGGCAGATAAGGAACAAAATAATGCTTTTCGAGCAGGTGAAAGCAGGCGTTTAGGTGTTTGGGATTCAAGTCAATATAATGAATTTGGTCTTGCGATCGGTCATTCTTTTGCGGTGGAATTTGATACATATTATGATCGCAATTTTGACAGTATGCTTGCTAAAGGACGTAATCATATTGCTTGGGGCTATCCGGATCAAAGGGAGACCTATAAGGATGAATGGTCACTGCTTGGTTCACAGCGCTCCCTCCTTCACGGGGAACCGATTTTTCCAAATGGTGATTATTTATCGGATGGAAAGTGGCATTTGTTTACAGTGAAGTGGGATGCGAAAATGGCACAGCTTACGTATAAATTTGATAAATTGCGAGAGATTCATGTGCCGATTGATGTCGCGCAGACGTTTGGAACGAATCAAGTATACTGGGGGTTCACAGGAGCAACGGGGTCACAGTTTTCGGAAAGTAAAGTGGTTTTTGAGGAATTACCTGGGCGACTTGAGGGAAAAACAGCTGAGCATATTTTTGATTGGTGGTCGAAAAAGTCGGTGAAGAAAGAGGATGTCTATGCTGGACAGATGTTGACATATGAACTGGATACTACTTATTTAACGGGGCAGGAAGAGTGGAAAAATGTGGTACTCAAAAAGCGACTGGATAAGAATGTGGATTATGTCGCAGGATCTCTTCGGATGGTAAACGAGAATGGGGAAGAAAGTGGACTAAATGAAAGTTATTTCGAAGGGAAGCTGTTACAAGTTCCATTAGGTGATTTTGAGCAAGGTGGGGCTAGTAAAAAGATTCGATTTGAAGTACGTACGCATCAAGTTGCGGAAGATTATACAGTAACAGAGGAGGCCGCATCAGTTGGCGAAAATCTAATTACTCATTCTAGCCCAATCACTTATACACTTAAAAGCAATGTGGCTCCTGTTGTCGAGTTACGAAGTTCTGGTGGTGTTGTGGGGGTTGAAAATTTGAGTGTTGAAAAGACGCGACTGCTAGGAAGTTGGATAGATCCTGATAGCGATTGGGTGAATATCTACTATCAAATTAGTGGTCGTAAGTCACAAAAAATCAAACAGCAAGACAATAATCCCAAAAATGTTAACCATAATTTTAGCATTGATGTGGACGCGGAAAACTTGAAGCCAGGTGTTTATCAAGTAACTGTCTATGCCGTAGATCGGGAAGGTTCGAAGTCGAATGTCGATAAGCTCAATCTAGTTGTCCAAGGGTCGTTGAAATTTGCGGAACTACCTGATTTTGAATTTGAGCTAAGCGAGATCCCGGTGGACAAAACGATGATGATTCATGCCGCCTTTACGCAGAAAATGGCGATTTTGGATACGCGCGGGGAAGGCAGTAGCTGGAATTTAAAGGCGCGTCTTAAGGAGCCGCTTATTTCTAAGGAAGGGCATTATCTTGATCAGCTTTACTATTTAGATGAAACAGGTGCCGCACGTCGGCTGGAGCAAGAGGATTTGATACAAATTCGCGCAGGGAAAACTGCGGAAGAGCCGCTTCAAATTCTTAACTGGAGTGAAAAAACAGGACTTGGCATTAAACTAAGTCCGGCCAATTATATCGGAGAATACAGCGGGACGGTTGAGTGGGTACTTGAAGACACACCGGCGTAACTAGCTGAGAAAATAAAAAGAAAAGAGGAACCCAAAATGAAAAAAGAAAAATTAGGAGTAGCAGTATTTAGTGTATTAGCGGTGCTTTCACTTGGCATGCAGACGGCTGTCGCAGCTGGAGATACGGCAACATCACAAGTAGAGGTGAAGCTGCAACCAGGGAAAACTGAAAAACCAGTAGATCCGATCGTTCCAAATGAAGACCCTAATGAACCTTCTGGAGAAACGGGGAATGTGGGCTTGTTGACAATTGATAATGTGACCCCGTTTGAATTTGGCCTGCATGATTTGACGGAAGAAACGGAAACCTTTTCTATTACAACAAAGCACCCCAATGTACAAGTTTCTGACCGTCGTGGTGAAGGACAAGGTTGGGCGCTTCAAGTTGGATTATCTACTTTTTCGGATGCGAAAGAAAAAGATAAGGTGTTAAAAGGCGCTGAACTTGTAATTCCAGAAGGACAGCTTCAAACGACTGCTGGAAATGTTTCAAAAAAACCGGAAGAATTTGTGGTGAAGCTTGAGGCAGACGGGAAAAGTACGGCTACTTTGATGCAAGCGGATCCGGACTCTGGGATGGGCTCTTGGGCAGATGTGCTAAACAGCAAGGAGATTAAACTTTCGGTGCCTGCGGGCAACTATTCAGGTGAATATAGCGCGACTTTAAGCTTTAGTCTTGTTGATGCGCCAACAAAATAGGAAGGGCGAACAAGGTGGCAATTAGTCTTTTTAGATTAATTGCCATTTTAAGTAGAAAGGAAATGAAGATGGATATAAATCGGGTTTTAAGTAGTGTGATTATCGGGATTGTTATTTTTTTAGGTGCTGCAGGAAGTGTGCAGGCAAGCGATATGAATTATAGTGTGCAAGCGAATATTCCAGCAAATCAGTTGGATAAAACGAAGACGTATTTTGACTTGCGGATGAAGCCTCGGGAAAAGGAGACGATTTCGCTGACACTTAAAAACAAGTCGGGAGAAGTGGCAACCATTTTGGTGGAGCCAAACCGGGCAACAACCAATCGAAATGGGGTTATCAATTACGCCGCATCAAATGAAAAGCGAGACAATTCGCTCGAGGTAGATTTTGAACAATTGATTTCTAGCAAAAAGGAAGTAAAGTTAGCGCCAAATGAAGAGAAAAAGGTGGATTTTACGTTGCAAATGCCAAAAAGGCCGTTTTCTGGAATGGTTTTGGGTGGTTTTTATGTACACAAAAAGGAAGCGAATACCACTAGGGCAGGGGCGAAAGAGGTACAGGTGAAAAATGATTTTTCTTACGTGATTGGAGTGAAGCTAACGGAATCGGATGAACCAGTTGTGCCCGATTTGCGGTTGAATGAAGTGAAACCTGGTCTTGAGAATTATCGGACGATGGTTTCAGCTAATATCCAAAATACTTCGGCAACCATTGTTTCAAATTTGCACATAGAAGCGGAAGTTTTTAGGCAAGGAGAGGAAAAGGCGATTCATCATGTGAAACGTGATAATCAAGCGATGGCACCGAATTCCAATTATGATTTTATCATTCCTTGGGACAAGGCAAAGCTAGCTTCTGGCAAGTATTTGCTGAAATTAAAAGCAGATGATGGTGCGGGGCATAAGTGGGATTTTCGGAAAGGCCTTCTGATCCGAGAGAAAGACCGGGCGCTAAATGAGGAGGCTCTTTTACTTCCAAAGGAGCGACATTCGGTTTTAAAAAGCAGTTTGATCGTTGGCGGACTTTTTGTTGGAATGATTAGCATTTTGACGTTTTTCGTAATCAGAAGTCGAAAGAAAAGCGAAAGCTGAAAATGAGAAATGGTATCTGAAAAAAGCAGGAATCCAGAAGTGATAACTTCGGATTTCTGCTTTTTTGGTTGAAACAGTAGTTATGTTTACTTTTTATTCATTAATATGTCCCTTATTCTTCTTATAGAAATAAATAGGAAGACCGATAGCAGTGAGGAGGAGCCCAATGCCGGCATTTAAGGGTTGTGTGAACAGCGTGTTTACGACGATGAAAATCCCACCAAGAATCGCAATAATCGGAATAACTGGATAGAAAGGTACTTTGTATGGCCGAACGAGACCGGGTTCGCGTTTTCTCAAAATAAAGACCGCAAAGAAAATCATCGTATAGAAAATCCAAATAACAAAAATCAGCATGTCGGTTAACTGATTAAATTGACCAGAGAAAATCATGATGATCGAGATGAGTAAAATGACAATCCCGCTGTTATAAGGAACGGCTGTTTTTCCAAGTTTGCGAAACCAGCCGCTAAATGGTAGCTGATTTTGTAAAGCCATCGCATATGGAATTCGAATTCCTGTCATGGTATAACCGTTGATGGTTCCAAAAACAGAAATCAAAATCCCAATTGTAATTAGTTTTCCGCCGATGGATCCGAAAATCAAGTTTGCCGCATCTGCTGCTGGTGTTGCTGTCGCTGCAAGGGCTGCTGCTGGCATCACCATTAAATAAGCAATATTGATTAGTAAGTAAACGACCATAACGCTCGTAAGCCCAATAACAATCGCTTTTGGCAAGTCTTTTTTCGGGTTTTTCATTTCGCCCGCAATATTCCCAACGTGAATCCAACCGTCATAAGCGAACATCGTAGCTACAAGACCCGAACCAAGACTCGTGAGAAACGGATGATCCTCAACGCTCATCGGAAATAACCGAAACGCAACATCGCCCTGATGGAATAACCCAAAAATAATAATAAGTGCTAAAGGAACGAGTTTACAAATCGTTGTGACTGCTTGGAAAGAACCCGCAATTTTGGCTCCGAGAAAATTCATGAGCATAATGAATACGGCTGCTGCTATCGCAACGGGAATGATAATGCTGTCGCTTGTACCAAATAAATTAGCTACCTGTGTTGCAAAAATAATGGATAGGGCAGCAATATTTGCCGGAAAATAAATGACCGTCTGCGCCCAACCTAGCATGTAGGAGGCAAGCTTCCCATAGGTTTTGCGGAGATAGACAACCATTCCGCCAGTTTCAGGAATTGCTGCCGATAACTCTGCTGCTGTCAAACCGCCACAAATGGTGATCACACCGCCGAGAATCCAAGCAAGAAGCCCAAGCCCAGCCGTTCCAGTTGCAGAAAATACGGCTTCTGGTTTGAAAAATACCCCTGACCCAATTACGGTTCCGACAACAACAGTAAGCGCCGTGAAAAAGCCAATCTCTTTTTTTAGTTTTTGTTGTTCCATAAATTCCCCTAACTGACTGAGAAAGCAAATCGGTTTTACTTTCCCAGCTCATTTTTTATGCTGTAAGCAAAACGTATTTAATTTGCCATACTAGTATTTTGCATTTTTTTGGACAATTTTTCAAGCATATCCTGTGTCATGCGGTCAAGATCGTATTTAGGAGCAAATCCCCATTCGTTTTTTGCACAAGTGACGTCAAGTGAATCGGGCCAAGAATCCGCTATTTTTTGGCGAACAGGATCCACATCATAGCCAAGCGTAAAGTCAGGCATCACTTTTTTAATCGATGCTGCAACTTGCTCAGGATCCACACTCATTGCTGTGATGTTAAAGGCATTGCGGTGAACTAGGCGACTTGGGTCAGCTTCAAGCAACTGAACAATCGCATCAATTGCATCTGGCATGTACATCATATCCATGAAAGTCCCTTTTCCGATAAAGGAATCATAATGTCCTTTTTTGAGTGCTTCATAATAAATATCTACGGCATAATCGGTTGTTCCGCCACCAGGAAGAGTTTTGTAAGAAATAAGACCTGGGAAGCGCACACCACGTGTGTCAACGCCGAATTTTGTATAGTAATAATCACAAAGAAGTTCCCCCGCTACTTTTGTTACTCCATACATAGTTGTTGGTCGTTGCAACGTATCTTGTGGCGTGTTTTCACTTGGTGTTCCTGGGCCAAATGAGCCAATTGAGCTCGGTGTGAAAAATTTCAAATTGAGTTCGCGAGCCACTTCAAGTGCATTCATAAGACCTCCCATATTAAGATCCCAAGCAAGTTGAGGTTTTGCTTCCGCAACCGCTGAAAGAAGAGCTGCCAAATGGATTAAAGTGTCTACTTCATATTTTTTAGCTAAATCTTGCATTTTTTGTTTATCGGTGACATCTAAAATTTCAAAGATTCCTTCATTGCAAACAGGGCTATCAATCTTACGAATATCTGTCGCAACCACATTGTCTGTTCCATAATCTTCACGCAAGCGAGTAGTCAATTCTGAACCAATTTGTCCAAGGCATCCTGTAATTAAAATCTTCTTCATTCAAATTCCCTCCAAGTTTTAACTTCCTTTTTTTGACTAGCTTTATTTGTGCTTTAATCAGCTGATTACACCAAGTTCTTTTCCAACTTTTTCATAAATCGCGAGAACTTGATCAAGCATTTCTTTCGTATGCGCTGCTGTTGGCATGTTACGTACACGACCTGTTCCTTTTGGCACCGTAGGGAAGACGATCGATTTTGCATAAACACCTTCTTCAAGCAAGCGGCGCGAGAATTTTTGCGTCAAGTTTTCATCACCAATGATACATGGCGTGATCGGTGTTTCTGAGTGACCAATATCAAATCCTAGCTCTTTTAAGCCAGCTTTCAAATAAGTTCCATTTTCCCATAGTTTATCAATCGTTCCAGGTTCTTTTTCCATCAAATCAAACGCAGTGATACAAGCTGCTGCTGAGCCAGGCGTAAGCGATGTGGAGAATAAAAACGGGCGAGCGCGAACTTTTAACCAGTCGATGAGTTCTCTAGAGCCTGCAACGTATCCACCGACAACCCCAATTGCTTTTGAAAGAGTCCCAATTTGGAAGTCGATTTTGTCCGATAATCCGAAATGTTTCACGGTTCCAGCACCACCGCCCATAACGCCAGAGCCGTGTGCGTCATCAATATAAGTAATGAGTCCAAATTCTTGGGCGATTTCAACGATTTCTGGAATTTTCGCCACATCACCATCCATTGAGAAGACGCCGTCACTGATATACATGACTTTTTCATATTCGCCACTTTCTGTCGCTTGTTTGGCAAGTTCGCGCAAGTGATCCATATCTTGATGGCGTGCCCGGATGACTTTAGCACCTGAGAGTCGACAGCCGTCAATGATCGAAGCATGATTTAATTCATCTGAGATAATCGCATCCTTTTTCGTCATTACTGCCGAAATTGCTCCCATGTTACAGTTGAATCCAGATTGGAATGCGATGGCAGCTTCGGTATGTTTGAATTCCGCGATGCGTTTTTCAAGCTCATCATGAATTGTCATCGTTCCGTTAATCGTACGTACAGCACCAGCACCAACGCCAAATTCTTCTGTCGCTTCTACACAACTTTTCTTAAGACGAGCATCATTTGAAAAACCTAGGTAGTTGTTAGAAGATAAATTGATGAGCTGTTTACCATTAATTTCGATTTCTGCGCCATTTGGACCTTGCAAAGAATCAATTTCGTTATACAATCCTTGTTCGCGAAGCGCTTTCAAATTTGGTTCTAAAAAATCATGTAATGTTGAACTTGTCATTTTTAAAATTCCTCCTGTTTATTTAAAAATATTCTTTATGAAAAGAAGTTTTGCGTCTTTTTTTGTTCCAGAAATTCGCGCAGACTAACAGCAAAGAACGCCTCTAAATTTTTCTTACCACCAGATTCAGCTAGAGGTACGAGGCTATCGTCTTCTGTTAGCATATTCAGCAAATACGTAATGATTTCAAGCTCCGCCGCATTAAGTTCATAAGGTAAAACAAAAATCATCACAAGTGAAACCCCGGATTTGACTTCTCCGTCCATCTGAAAATCAATGGAATGAGCCAGCTTGAAAGCGAAAAGAGCCGCCCGGTCAACATTTTCATTCACAACAAAAATCCCCGTATTCATACCTGCAGAAATCATTTTCCGATTCGACTCAAGCGAATTTAGTTTTCCAAAAAGTCTTGCTCCGTCAATGCTTTCATTTAGCTCAGCGATACGCCCGCTTAATTTTCGAAGGTTGTCTTCTGCGTTTCGTGTCATAGCACTTTCCTGCTCAATGACAATGGATTCAAGAAACGAAAGGACGAGCAGAGAGTAATTATGTATACGTTTAAGTTCCGCGATGGTACCCGTTAGACTCGTATCAAATAAGTGATTTTGAACCGCTTGTGTGTTTTTTTCAGCACTTACTTTTTGCTCCAGTTTCGCTTCGATTTTTGCGATTTCCTCGTCAGAAATGAAAATGCTAATCCATTCATAGTCCATAGAAAAATCGCTTAATTCCGTTGTAGAAAGAATGATGTCATATTTTTCGAAATCCGTTTCTTTCGTAAGCTCAAGTGGCGTGACAAATTTCATTTTTTGGAGTTTCGGCAGCCGTTTTTTAAACTTAGCCCGAATCCAAGTGGTGACACCGTTACTTCTTGAAGTTACAACGAGCGCGCTATAAGGACGTAAATTTTCAGCCTGTAAAATCGCGGCTTCAAAGTGTAAAACGATAAAACCACTTTCTTCTTCTGGTAAAGCAGGAAACGGGTAGAGTTCAGACGCAATTTTGTGCACCGAATCAAACAACTCGCCAAATTCGGAGCGAATCAAACTGAGGAGCGGGTTGTTTGGTGGCAGATTCTTTTTCAGCCGCACAAGCGAGTATTGAATATGCTCAGAAAGCCCTAGCAAAAGTGGCATTTCAGCAAGTGGGAGCCCTAGTTCACGCGTTACACGTGAAATCAATTTTTTAGCAATCCGAATAGCTTGAACCTTTTCGTTACGATAGAAAACCGCTTCTCCCGTGTGAATTTCCGATTCGAGAATTTGCATGGTCAATTCCGTTTTTTCCGTTTCAGGAATGGAAAATTCTGGAAGAGTATCTTGCAAAATTCGCTCGGCAATATCATATTCTGGATAGTCTTGGATAAAAATGGGTTGATCCTCTTTTTCAGCGGCAAACTGACCAAGTTCCATTTGCTTAACAGCAATCAGTAGATAAAGCAGTAAATGCAGATAAGAATCTTCTTGAATTTCGTAAGGTAGCTTTTTCATCCAACGTGTCAAGACATAATCCGTTTGCTTCAGCGAGTCAAAATTGATGAAAGCGCTTAAAAAATTAAATTCTTCTGGTGACGCGACAGATAGATCAGGATGACTGAAATAGTGCTGCAATTTAATTTTAGGAATCAACTGGAAAATTAATTCACGAATGAGTTCTCGTTTTATTGTAATCGAGGCCTCAAGTACCATGCCAATCCCGCGACGTCGTTTAATTCGCAATTTGCCATGCCACTCTTCTTCAATATGCGAAAGATCACTACTTACAGTGGACACCGTAACGCCAAGTTCGTAGGCAAGCGAAACAAGTTTAACGGGTTCTGTTTTCTTAAGCAAAATTTGAAGCAACTGCTGTTTGCGCTCAAAAGGTGTAAACTCATGTTTCCCGTTTTGAAGCAATGTCCGAAGAATGGTTTCACGGTTTTCATCGGCACCAGTTACAGATAAACGACTTCCTTTTTTGTTGAGCACAAGTTCAAATTGAGCCAAAGTTTGGCGAACCTCTTCCAAATCACGGCGAACAGTTCGCTCGCTGACATTTAGCCAGTGGGCAAGCTCCGAAACACTCAAATCCTGTTTTTTAGAAAGTAATTTCTCAAGAATAATGCGTGCTCTTGCGGACAAATACATCAGGTTTCTTCCTTTCCAAAAACGCCGGTCATTCTGCCATTTACAAGAACTGCTGGTGTAGACTTGGCTGCTTTATTCTACATCTATATCTTATGACCGCGCTAATTAATAAGCAATATAAACAAATTGTCAATTTGTCCAAAAAAGTTCAATTGAAATGGACAAAATCATGTGAACGATAGAAAAAATCGGAAGGAATCATGGAGAGAGTCTTAGAGGGAGAATCCATTTGCCATTTATATTTTGGCATGTTTGTGAAAAATGAATACTGACTGTTCTCTAAGTATACCGAAGAAAGCTCCAATCGTGAATTAATACCCATCCAAAAAAGAACTTGCGCGACCGTCAAGACAGTCGCGCAAGTTCCCGTTTATACTTTTTAATTTTCTTAATCGCCCAGTCATAGTGGCTGGAAGTGCTAGAAATGAAATACGATCCAAGGGACGTAGTGTTTGTCCAAGGATAGTAACGCTTCGTAAACAATTCCTCATCCGTATGAGCGCGGATCAATTCCATCATTCGAAGATGACTTTCCTTAAGCAACCGCTCGGCACATTCCAAATCCGTATCTTGATAGGCTTTCCAAATTTCAAAATTAAGAGCAGGAAGCGTTTTAAAAGTGTAGCCTTCTCTCGGGATGGCTGGCTTTTCCCCGCTCATGCCTATCTTATACCAGGTTTCCATCATATTGTGCCATTCGTGTAAATGGATGAAGACATCACGAATGTTGCGGTCGCGGTCTTCAAATGGAAAGGTTCCCTGTTTCGCATCTGCGCTAAGCGTTTCGATCTCTTTAAAAAGGCGATCAACCTGTTTCTTGCTCGCATCCAGTAATTCGGTTTTAGTTGCAGGTCGAACCATTCTTATCAGCTCCTTATAAAGTTAGTATAAAGGCTGACACGGTGTAAGAGTCAAATTTTTGGCATATACACGATTTCAAATAAGTGGCCATTAGGATCGTAAAAACTCTTGCTTATCATCTCGCCTTCGTTCATTTCCATGCCTCGTTCCGCTCCAGCTGCAATGGCTTTTTCATAGAGCTCATCAACTTCTTGTTTGGAACTCGTGGCTAAAGCAGTGATAACAGATGTTTCAGTATCAAATGAGCCAATTGGCTTTTTCGTAAATTGTTTCATAAATTCGGTTGTAAGTAGCATGATGAATAAATGATCACCGAGCACCATACAAGTAGCATTTTCATCAGTGTATTCGGGATTGAATTCAAAACCAAGTTCTGTAAAAAAAGCAATAGATTCGTCGAGATCATTTACGGGCAGATTAACAAAGATACTATCAAAACGTCTTGCCATACTATTCTCCTCCAATTTTAAAGCCCCGGGTCAATCTTTTACGAAAGGCTCCGGGGCAGTTGATTTAGTCTAATATTCTTCTGTGAAAATGCGGTTTTGCTTCTTGTTGCTGTTTTTGTTTCATTTGATTTTGCTCGGCATGCGGGTCATCTCGCTCATTTTGCTTAGCAATATCTTTAATGTCTGGCTGCTGCTTCTTTTCCTTTGAGAGATCCTTCAAGTTGGGTTTTAAGTCATCTTTCACGTTAAAATCCTCCTTAAAATAACGAACTAGTCTTGATATACCCGAAGGGAAAAGAACGAAACCAAAAAAGAAAAAACACTTCTGAAAAAGGGAATAAAAGCGATGAGAACGAGCTTGCAAACGGTTTCTCCGTATACTATAATAAAGAAAGATAATGAAAAAGGATTGTTACTGTTCGGCAGGCAAAACCTGGGTTAATTTAAGAACTGTTTTTGGTGTGCAGTGATTAAATTGATTAAGGTTTTTTTCTTTTGAAAGGAGGAGGAAACTGTATGAAAATCAAGAAGGTGCTGAATAATAATGTGGTGTGGGCAGAAAATGAACATGCAAAAGAGATTGTTGTGATGGGCCGAGGGATAGCCTTTCAAAAGAAAGTCGGGGATGAGGTTGATGAAGCAAAAATTGAAAAAACATTTATAATGCGATCAAATGAAATGTCAGAGCAGTTAATGGAATTACTAAATGAAATTTCTCCGAAAACCTTCCGTGTTGCGGATGATATTATTCAATATGCAAAAGAAACTTTGGATGCTGAACTGAGTGATAATATTTATATTACACTGACCGATCACATTAACTTTGCAGTTTCTCGGCATAGACAAGGCCTGGATATGAAAAATGCATTATTATTTGAAATAAAACGATTTTATCATAAGGAATATTGTATTGGCTTAAAGGCACTTGGAATGATTCAAGAGGAATTAGGTGTGCTTCTTGGAGAGGATGAGGCCGGTTTTATGGCGCTTCATATTGTGAATGCTAGACAAGACGGTCAACAAATGCGGACAACGTTTGAGATGACAAGGATCGTACAGGATATTCTAAATATCGTGACATATCACTACGGTATGGTTCTTGACGAAACGTCTTTAAACTACACACGTTTTGTTACTCATTTACAATATTTTGCACAGCGGATGTTGACCGATGAAATCAAAGAGTCTGGAGACGATTTTTTGTATGAACAAGTTCGAGTGAAGTATCCAGAAGCGTTTCGCTGTATGCTTAAAATCGATCAATATTTAAAGAGTACGCACCAAGCTGAATTAACACGTGATGAGCAAGTGTATTTAACTATCCATATTTACCGGGTAACGGAGGAAGCTAGGTAAGGTGCATGACGAAATAGATAGGTAAACGAATGAAGCTGAGCGATGATGGAACGAAATCGTCATCGCTAAGAATTTTTTAAAAGTGTTTTTTTATTAGATTAGTTTTCTAGATAAAAGTCGGAATAATCTAACTTTAATGATTTGTAAAATGCTAAACTTTGAGATGAGCTAGGTTTCGTAAGGGGGCTCATTAAGTTAAATACTTAGAGGATTGGCGCTTTATTTTTTCAGAAATTAAATGGGGAGGGAACGATTTAAGTTTCATGCTCGCGCACGTCAAATTGAAAATCATCAAAAGGACATGGCAAATTTAGTAAAAATCTAATGGAGGTGTGGTGCTGGATAGGAGCCCATTTTTCACTATTTATACAATATATACGCAATTATAATACAATATCAATACAATATTAAATGATTATGTGATACAATGAACAAATCAATCTTAATTAGATTGATAACAAAATAGAGAGGAAGATGGAGATGTGCACAAGTATTACTTTACAATCTAAAGAGGGGAATATGTACTGGTCTAGAACCCTAGATGAGACATTTGAGGAAACGGTTGAAGTTAAAATGTTTCCAAAAAATTACCCTGTACAAGGAAAGGAGGAAACCTTTACAAGTAAATTTAGCTTTATGGGTGTAGGCGTATCGTTTTCGAATGCCTTAGCTGATGGCATAAATGAAGAGGGGCTTGTTGGCGGATTATTAGTATTAAAAGAAGCAAGCTGGGCTGCAAGAGATGAAATTCTAGCAGAGGGTAAAAAGCCAATGTATGGCGAAGAAATAGTGACTTGGATTTTAAGTCAGTGCGGTACAGTAGATGAAATTGAAGAAGCCGTTAAGGAGATTGTATTAGTAGACGAGGATTATGTGGAAGGAGCTCATTTCCCTTTACATTATTGTTTCACAGATCGCAATCAGGAACACGTTGTTCTTCAACCAACTGAAAAAGGTCGCTTTAAAGTTTATCGAAATGCGATTGGAATACTAACCAATAGTCCAGAATATCATTTTCATATTAGTAATTTAAGAAATTATATGCATTTGTCTGGATACGACCGCAATGAACCAAATGAAATTCGTGGAGAAATCGTCAAACAAATTGGTTCAGGTTCAGGTCTATTAGGACTACCAGGGGACTATACTTCTCCAAGTCGCTTTGTCAAAGCTGCTTATTTAAGTGAGTTTGTAGATAAGCCATCAGATAGTGAAGCGATAATGACCCTATACCGTGTGGCAAGATCTGTTGCCATTGCACCTGGTTGGGAAAAAATTGATGAAACGGGAGAAAGTGATCGAAACATTTACTGGTCTGGATACGATCAAAATGAACGGGCGATCTACATTCAACCGGCTCGAACAAATACGTTTTCCAAAGTAACGTTAGATCCTTCTAAAACTACTCCTACAAGTTATGAGGTATCTTACAATCCTTCTATTTTTGAAAGTGCAGAGCGTGTACCAAATGCTCACACGATTGAAATAGAACGTGAAAAATTTGGAAAAGATATTTCAAACAAAGTTTTTAACTAATTTCTAGTAAGAAATAAAATAAATAAATGAACCGCCTCTAAAAGAACTGGATTTTTGGTCTATTCTTTTGGAGGCGGTTTGCAGTTACATCAATAAATTTTGGTTAAACAAAGAAAAAGGACTAATCATTAGCTGATAAAGTTATGATTCGACATATCAAATGAATAAGCAATTAAGGAGCAAGTGAGAGGCCGATATGAGATGAGAATGAACTGATTTATTATAAGCAAATCCATGCATTTAATAAGTCTCATTTTAGCGTATCTTTTAAAAGAGTAAGGGTATACTTGTTGTGTAAATAGATATTGGAGATGTAGAAATGAGACCATTACAAGAACTTGATTACCAGACTCTTATTTATCTTTACGAAAAAAATATTGAATTAGATAAGGGCTTTTTAACTGCCCGTTATCCTAGTTTATATCATTTACATCAATATGGATTTTTAACGGTTATCTATAATGAAAAATGGATTCCTTACTCTGTTATACTCACAAAGAAGGCGCTAGCTTTTTTAGGGGAAAGAAGGAGATATCGTTGCTACTACAAATGGCGTATAACGAGGAATTGTTTAAATGAAAAAGACAAACTTTAGAAACTAAGAAAGATTTTTAACGGATTTATAGAAATCAGAAGCCAATTGATGTCCCGAAAAGAAATGAAAAAAGAACCATGTCATATATACATGGTTCTCACAAGAATTTCACTTATAAAGTCGTAAAATGATTAAAATTTGGAACGTTTTGGTGTAACTTAAGCAAATAAATCAGCAAGCGCCACATCCGCAACAGATTTTGCTGCAACGAGGAGGGCTTCTTCATCAATATCGAACTTCGGATGGTGATTGAAGTAAGGATTTTCGACGCTTTTAGGAGCGGCACCAACGTAGAAGAATGAGCCCGGAATTTTTTCAAGATAGTAAGCAAAATCTTCAGATCCAGAAAGTTGTGGGAACTCGCTAACCGACGTTAGATAATCACCGATTCCTTTTTGCTCAAGCGTTTCAGCAATTTGCATGGTGATTTTTTCATCGTTGTAAAGTGGTGGATAGTCACGAGTAAGTTCAAGCTCGCAAGTCACACCAAATTCTGCTTCGATGCCTTTTACGATTTCACGAATGCGTTCGTCGAGTTTATCTGCCACTTCGTTTGTCATGTAGCGCATATCGCCTTCAAGCGTCACGTGATCTTTAATGACGTTAAATTGCCCCGCACCGTCGAACGAACCAATCGTCACAACTCCCATATCAAAAGGATTTAATGAGCGAGAAACGATAGTTTGGACGGCGTTCACAAAATGGGCACCAGCAACGATGGCGTCATTTGCCATATGTGGTGACGAGCCGTGACCACCTTTCCCTTGGATACGCAACTTGAAGTAGCTTCGGCCGGCCATTGCGTAGCCGGGATGGTAAGCCACTTCACCTGCTTTCTTGAATGGAAAGAAGTGAATGCCATAAATGTGTTCCACATCATCTAGCAAGCCGGACTCTACCATGCTTTTTGCCCCACCAGGAGGAAGCTCTTCAGCATGTTGATGAATAATTTTAATCGTGCCTTTTAGTTCATCTTTCAGTTCAATCAGGCAATCCGCAAGTACAAGTAAGTAAGCCGTATGCCCATCATGACCGCAAGCGTGCATCACGCCTTTTTCGGATGAAGTAAAGGGAAGGCCTGTTTCTTCTTCGATCGGAAGCGCATCAAAATCGGCGCGAAGACCAATTGTTTTGCCGGGTTTAGCACCTTCGATGGTGACGATAATGCCGTGGCCATTTCCGACTTCTTGATCAATTTTAACTGGCTTTCCTTGATAGAAATCAAGGACGAACTGAGCGGTTTTTTCTTCTTGAAAAGACAGTTCGGGATGATTGTGGAGATGGCGTCTGATTTTGATCATTTCATCTTGGCGCTCATCTAGCATTTTCATTAATTTTTCACGCATTCGAGACAACTCCTATTCGTTAGTTTGCACAGTTTGGATAGCTTTTTTGGTTTGTGGCGTCATGAAGATAACGGCAAGCAGGGAAAGGACGCAGAAAGCTACGTTCGTAAGTAAGCCAACCATTGCTGCGACTTCGATATTTCCACTTGCTGCGATAACGCCGTACACAGTGGCAGAAATCGCAACGCCGAAAGATCCACCAAGTGAGCTTGCCATTTTGTAGATTCCTGATGCTACACCGACTTTATCTTCTGGCGAGTTGGATACGGCTGTATCGGTTGAAGGCGTTGCATAGATGCCAAGTCCTAGACCGAAGAAAGCATATCCGATGAAGACAAAGATCAAGTAAATCAAATTAGGCAAGAAGGTCATGGCCATGAGTGCAATCCCGATCGCCGTGATGAGGGAGCCAAAAATCATCGGTTTTCTTGCTCCAATTTTTTGTAATAGTTTTTCACCGACACGAATCATTGCAAGCACGCAGACTACATAGCCGAGCGTGAGCAAACCTGATTGGAAGGCGGTAAAGCCGCGCCCTACTTGGACATAAGTGTTTGCAACAACGAGTGTTCCGGCTGCTGCATTTAGCAAGAAGTTGGAAAGTGTTGCCCCGCTATAAGCCATGTTTTTGAAGAGGCTGAATTCGATAAAGCCATTTGTTTGGCGTAGTTCAATGCGGAAGAAGAAAAAGGCACTGATTAGGAAGACAAGGATCATAATGATTGTTGTTGGACTTGTCCAACCAAATGTTGATCCACGTGTAATGACAAGGTTCAAACAAACCATTGCGATGACAAAGGTAACAAGACCCCAAGTATCAAAACGGCCTTTACTTCCTGTTTGCGCTACTTTGCTTTCTGGTGTGCCTTTAATAAGAAGCATGCCGAGAAGTGCGATGATGATCGAAATGATGAAAATCCAGCGCCAACCCATGTAAGTGGCGATGGCACCACCAACGAAGGAACAGAATCCAGAGCCACCCCAAGAACCGATCGACCAGTAGCTTAAAGCACGTTGGCGGTCTTTCCCGTCAAAGTAAGTTTTCATAAGCGAAAGGGTTGCCGGCATGATGCAGGCAGCAGAAAGTCCTTGGATAACACGACCAATGATGAGAAGTGTGGCTCCATGAGCAAGGACAATGAGTAGTGAGCCAAAAATACTTAAAACAAGTCCGATATAAGTGAGTTTCATTCGACCAAATTTATCAGCCAGTCCGCCAGCAACAACGATAAAGATTCCAGAGAAGAGGGCGGTAAGGCTAATTGCGATATTGAGCAAATCGGATGAAATCCCGATGTCACTTTGAATGGCGGGGACAATATTTACCATCGACTGTGCGAACAGCCAGAAGGTTAGAACCCCAAATACGATTCCGATAATCAGTCGGTTTGTTCCTTTATAAGTGGTTTGTTCTTGTTGCATTAGTTTGCACTTCCTTTCAAGTATTCAGAAACCACTGCGCCCATTGATTTAGCAGCAATTAGCAAGCAGTCTTCGTTAATGTCAAATTTTGGATGGTGATGGGGATAAAAGACTCCGTTTGCAGGTTTTGCGCCCACGTAGAAGAAACAGCTTGGTACTTTTTCAGCATAGTAAGCAAAATCTTCGGATGGAGGTTGTGGTTCGCAACGTGTCACTTCAGTTACTTCTTTAATATCTGCATCTTTTAATGTTTGGGAAACAAAATCGGTCAATTTTTCGTCGTTCATAAGGACGGGATAGTCATTTTGATAGTCAAGGTCGTAAGTGATGCCAAACATGGCTTTAATGCCATCAAGAATACGTGTAATCTCCGTTTGAATAAGTTTACGTGTTTCTTCTGTCATGGCACGAACATCGCCTTCAAGAGTTACGTGATCTTTTATGACATTAAATTGACCTTTTCCATCAAAAGAGCCAATTGTAATTGTCCCAACACTGAATGGGTCCAAACGCCGACTGATGACCGTTTGAACAGCAGTTACAAAATAGCTTGCTGCAACGATGGCATCATTTGCCATGTGAGGGGACGAGCCGTGTCCGCCTTTTCCGTGGATGGTCACATTGAAATAGGAACGACCGGTTTGGATGGCACCTTCACGGTAGAAAACGCCGCCTGTATCCATGGGACTCATCACGTGAATGCCGATAGCATTGTCGACGCCGTCTAAAGCGCCATCTTTAATCATTTGAAGTGCTCCGCCTGGAGGAACTTCTTCGGCAGGTTGGTGTAATACTTTGATTTTGCCTGTGAATTGATCTTTTAATTCAATTAAAGTTTCTGCGAGGATAAGCATGTAAGCTGTGTGACCATCATGGCCGCAAGCATGCATCACGCCTTCGTTTTGCGAAGCGAAAGGAAGGCCTGTTTCTTCTTTAATGGGAAGCGCGTCAAAGTCGGCGCGAATAGCGAGAGTTTTCCCAGGTTTCCCGCTATCGATTGTGACTACTACGCCGTTTCCGCCAGTAAAGGTTTGAACGTCGCAATCTTTGTCGCGGTAGAAGTCAACGATGTATTGTTTGGTGTTTGTTTCATGGAAGGATAATTCTGGGTGTTCGTGTAAATGACGTCGAATGCTCACGATGCGATCCTTTTTGTCGTCTAAACGTTTGAAAAGTTCTTCTTTCATGTCGTTCATGTTTTTTTCCTCCTATAATAATGAATAATCTATAATGACATTCTTATTATAGCCAGTTTGAACGGCCGGATAGGGGCGTTTTTTGTGTTGTTTGGGGACTTTTTTTGTTTTAAGTTTGTGATTGGATTTACGAAGGTTGAAATTCAGGGGTGGATTTTTGACATTAAAATGAAAGTAGACAAAAATGAAAATGCGAACAAAGAAAAAGCCAAAAAGACGAATGCCTTTTTGGCTTTTATAAGAGTTATTCGACAAGCTTCAGCCGTTCGATATTCAAATACTTCTGTGCGGTGAAGGCGAGCGCCCCGTAAAGCGTGGAATTCTCGCCAAGGGAAGTGTTTTTGATGATGACATCGGCAGCGAGACGGTTAGCGACACGTTCTTTAATGAAATCAATCGTAATCGGGATTTTTCTTGTAATCGAGCTGTTGATTACAACGATTTCTGGCGCATACATCATAATGATATTATTAATGCCTACACTTAGAATATCAGAATATTTTTGGAGCAGAGCTAAAGTTTCCGGATCTTTTTCTTCATAATAACGAACAAGCACATCTGAATTGACTTTTTCAAGTCCTTTTAATTCGCGAAGTTCACTGTAGATCACTTCATTCGCTCCGTAGCGTTCTAAGCAGCCACTATTTCCGCAAGGACAAGCCTTACCGTGTGGTTGAAAAATGGTATGCCCGATTTCGCCTGCTTTCCCATCTTTTCCGAGATGCAACTTACCGGCTTCAACAATCCCAGCCCCAATTCCGCTGTGCATGCTGATTGCGATCAGTTTTTCGTATTCTGATGAAAACGTGTATTCACCGAGTGCTGATAAATTGGCTTCGTTCTCGATGTAAATCGGAAAGGCGTATCGCGCGCCGAGCTCAGTAAATAAATCCAGTTGGTCAAGATCGTAGTAGGGCGTGAAAATAATTTCTTCATTCGACACTTGCCCGTGAATCGCAAGCGTCATTCCAACAATGCCATGTGGAGTTTCTGGAAGATCTGCCGTTAAATTGCGCACCGTTTCTTCTATAACAGAAATCGCATTTTCTGAGGAAATCAGTTTGTCTTTTTGGCTAATACTTTTAATAATCGTACCATCGATATACGCTAAAGCAGCTTCGATGTAGTTGTAGCCAATGTCGAGTGCGAGCAGTAAGGACGATTTTTTATTGAAAGATAACATGATCGGCTTTCTTCCACCAACGTTCGAGGAGTCACCGATGCGTGTTTCGAAAATTAGATCAATATCCATGAGCTTTTTCGTGATTGACGAAACGGAAGCCTTGTTTAGTTTGGATAGCTCGGATAGTTTTGCTCTCGAAATTTCTTTGTTTTGAATAATAAAATTTAATATTTTCGCTTCGTTTTGTTCACGAATGGTGTATTTACTGGAAATCATAAGGCGGCTCCTTTCGCTTTTGTCTATAATCATAGCATATATTTTTTGAAAGCGGTTGACAATTATTTTAGAATCTTTTATATTAGTTCTTGTAAGTTAGTTTATCGTACAAATAAACCTAAGTCAACTTTGAATGGAAGGAAGTGAAGGTCTAGCCCAGTTCAGATGGAAACAAAAATTAATTGTAAAGTTTCGCTTGAATTGAAAACGCTATCACTATAAAAGACTTTAAGAGTTTTGATTGAAAATAAATTAGGAAGTTTTATGAAAGCGTTGCCTTTATCAAGCAACATGCATTCGTACAATAGTCATTTGCGGGTTCTAGCAAAAAAATCTTATTGATAAAACAGAAATGAGGGAGCAAAGTGGAGCAAAATCTAGATCAAAAAAATGTGGCTGGCGGGGCAATCAGCACACTGGCAAAAACGGTCAGAGCGAATCAAGTGCCTTGGAAAGAGCGAATTGCATATGCAATGAGTGACTTTGGCTGTAATACAGTTTTTCAAATTTTAGGAACGTATTTTCTTGTATTCTGTACGGATACACTTGGCGTTGCGGCAGCAGCGACTGCTGGACTTTTCGCGTTAACAGCCATCATCGATTCAGTTGACGGCATTTTTTGGGGACAACTGATCGACCGGACGCACACTAAATGGGGAAAATCGCGGCCGTACTGGCTTTGGTTCACGATTCCATTTGCCATTTTTTGTGTCATGGCTTTTTCAGCTCCAAGCTTTATTATGGGCAGCGAAACAGCGAAGATTGTATGGATTTATATCGCGTATATTGGCGCGAAAGTTCTTTATTCGGCTATTAATATTCCCGTTACTTCAATTTTACCAGCACTCACCTCTAATCCTAAAGAGCGTGTGACACTTTCAACGATTCGTCAATTTTTTGGAAACTTTGGGTCGGCGCTATTCTTGCCGTTAACCCTTCCCGCTGTTATTTTCTTTGGCGGATTGATGGGCGATGGCGCGAGTGGTTCGAAATCAGCTTCTGGTTGGACGATTTGGGCGATTATCCTCGGCGTTATTACGATTATTGCGATGTTTACTGCGTTTTTTGGAACGAAAGAACGCGTTGTAACGCGAGACTCGAAACGTTCAGTTCCCATGCGAGAAAGCGTGAAAGCCATCAAAGGAAACTATCCGTGGTTTATCATTATTTTCATCAACTTTGTTTTCTGGGGAGCTTTTGCGATTCGCTCAAGCGCGCTTCCTTATTACTTCAAATATAATCTAGGCCAAGAAGCGCTCGGCTCGCTTACACTTCTCGGAACTACGCTTCAACTGGCTACAACCGCGCTTGTTCCGTTTTTTGTCGGCAAAATCGGGAAACGCAACACGATGATGATCGGAATGATTGGAACGATCGTATCCCAACTTTTACTATTTTTCTCTGAACAAATGGGCGGGAATGTGCCGGTTATTTTAACAGCCGTCGTTTTCTTCTACCTAAGCCAAGGTTTGATCGGAGCACTAATTGCCGTCATGCTCTCGGACGCAGTGGATTTTGGAGAATGGAAAAATGGCATTCGTGCTGAAGGTTTTGTTACCTCTTTCTCTTCTTTTTCCGCGAAACTGGGGATGGGACTTGGTTCGATGCTTCTCTCTGCAGTACTTGCCATGGGTCACTACATCGAATCGACGGGCGCAAACGCAACGAGCCAGCCAGATACAGCTCTAAACGCGATTTCGCTTGGCTTCATCTGGATTCCACTGATTGGCTACATTCTATCCGCGATTGCCCTTTACTTCAATAACTTGGATAAATTTGAAGACCAAATGGCATCCGAACTTGACGAAAAACATGCTCGTGAACTATCCGAGTAAAATAAATCATAAAGGAGAATGATGATGAAATTTACAGATGGTTATTGGTTAAGTAAAGAGCAATACAAAATTGAAAATCCAGTTGAGGTTTATGAAGCTTCCGCTGTGCCAGATGAAGCTGGAAATGACTCGCTTCTTGCCTACGCTACGTACCGGAAAATCATCGAACGCGGGAACACGCTTAACGTTGGGAATACTACGATTCGTGCGTTCTCGCCGATGGAAGACGTGATTGGCATTCGGTTGACACATTTCGACGTGGATGACAAAAATCCGCGCTACACACTTTACCCTGAGAAAAACGTGGCACCGAAAGTCGAAATTGAGGAAGGTGAAGTAAACGGACAAGGCGCGGGCGTTCGGGCAGGAAATGCGAAACTGAGCTCCGGTCGGCTTGATGTAGAACTGCCGCTTCACGGCGACTTTAGGATGGCTTTTCATTTTACAGACGCATCAGGAGAGCGCCATGAGCTAACCGCTTCGGAGCAAGCCGCACAAGCGTCGATTGATGACATTACGACTGGGTCCATGTATCCGCTAAGTGTGTCTGGTGCGCAAGCGAATTATCAGGATGCGCGTCAGGCGGGGACAATTTTGAAGCGTTCGAAGCATTTTATGCGCGAAATGTTGAATCTTGATGTGGATACGAAAATTTATGGAACTGGGGAACGCTTTACACCATTTGTGAAAAACGGCCAAACGGTGGAAATTATCAATAAAGATGGTGGTACAGGTTCGGAACAATCGTATAAAAATATCCCGTTTTACTTGGCGTGTAAGCCAGGGCTTAAAAAGCAAGATGGACTTTACTACGGCGTATTCGTGAATCACAGTCAACCTGTGAGTTTTGAGATTGCATCCGAAAACGTGCAACGCGTGCAATTTGCAACAGAAGGCGAGCATCTGGAATACTTTGTCATCGCAGGGGCATCTGCAAAAGAGGTACTCGGCAAGTTCAACAAATTGACGGGTGGCGGCACTCTTCCTCCTGCTTGGACGTTCGGGCTTTGGCTTTCAACTTCGTTTACGACGGATTATTCGGAAGAAACGGTGATGAAGTTTATCGATGGTATGGAAGAACGGGATTTGCCGCTTGATGTGTTTCACTTTGACTGTTTTTGGATGAAGGGGTTTGAGTGGAGTAATTTTGAGTGGGATAAGGAGGCTTTCCCGGATCCGAAAGGGTTGCTTCGTCGTTTGCATGATAAGGGTCTTAAAATCTGCGTGTGGATCAATCCTTATATTGCGCAAAAGTCGCCCCTTTTTAAAGAAGGAGTCGAAAAGGGATATTTTATTACGCATGAAGATGGCACGCCTTGGCAGTGGGATCTTTGGCAAGCGGGCAATGCTTACGTTGATTTCACGAATCCAGATGCGGTTTGTTGGTATCAAGCTCATTTGAAACGCTTGTTAGAAATGGGCGTCGACTGCTTTAAAACGGACTTTGGGGAACGTGTGCCAATGTATGATGCTAAATTTTATGATGGCTCGAATCCACAAGGGGCGCATAATTTCTACACACACCTCTATAATGAAGCGGTTTATGAAGTGCTTAAGGCCGAAAAAGGGGACCGTGAAGCAGTTGTTTTTGCGAGAAGCGCGACCGTTGGCGGACAACAATTCCCAGTTCATTGGGGCGGGGATAATGTTTCAAGCTATACGTCAATGGCAGATACTTTACGCGGCGGTTTATCCTTCTTATTAAGCGGTTTTAACTTCTGGAGCCATGATATTGGTGGGTTTGAAGAAAGTACACCAGCTGATCTTTACAAGCGCTGGACGCAATTTGGATTGTTATCCTCGCATTCACGCTATCACGGAAACATCCAGTACCGTGTGCCTTGGCTATTTGACGAAGAAGCCGTTGAAGTAACGCGCAAATTTACGAAGCTCAAAGTACAAATGATGCCATATTTGTATCCGCAAGCGCGCAAAGCTGTGGAAGAAGGAATCCCGCTTATGCGCCCACTTTTCCTTGAATTTGCGAATGATCCAAACACTTACGGGCTTAATTTGCAATATATGCTTGGGGATAGTTTACTTGTTGCACCAATCTTCAACAAAGAAGGTAAAGCAAGATTTTACTTACCAAAAGGAAAATGGACACGTCTTGTTAAGGATGAAGGCATGGCAGATGTGGTCGAATCAGATGGTGAATGGTTTGAAGAAACGCATAGTTTTCTAAGCTTACCGCTATTCGTCCGTGAAGGCCACGAGGTGAAACTTGATACGAATCTTAAAAAAGCAGGGGACTACAAGGAAAAAGCATGAAGCCTCACAAAATCCACTGTGTTCTTGCAAAAAAAGAAAGAAGTCGTTTTCAGTGCGGCTTCTTTTTTGTGCGTGAAAATAGTTGTTCATTTTTCGAAAGTAAAATTTGGAAAAAGGGTTATAATAAGAAATAAAGAGAGCGAAAAGTCACAAAGGAGTGAGGGAAATGGCTATTTCAGAAATGAAAGCCCGAGAATTTTACGAGGCGCTGCTTCATAAAAATAAACAGTATGACGGCACTTTTTTTGCAGGAATCAAAACAACGGGGATTTTTTGCCATGCGAGCTGTCCGGCTAGGAAGCCTAAGTTTGAGAACTGCGAATTCTTTTTGACGGCAGAAGAAGCGTTACTGGCCGGATTTAGACCATGCAAACGTTGCATGCCACTAACTTATCCGAATAGCATCCCAGAAGAAGTCGAAACGCTCGTCGCTGCCGTTGAGGCCCATCCAGAAAAGCGCTGGAAAGAAGCTGATTTTCACGAACTAGGGATCCATTCTGCTACAGCGCGCCGCAAATTTAAAGAGATTTACGGCATGACTTTTGTGCAGTACGCGCGCTCAAGACGAATGGGGATTGCTTTCAAAGAAATCTTAGCGGGCGAAAAAGTCATAGACCAGCAAGTTTCGCTTGGATATGAATCCGCAAGTGCTTTCAATGATGCTTTCACTAAAATCATGGGGAATCCGCCGAAGAAAACCGAAGTGAAGCCGCTTTACGCCAATATTATCGCGACGCCAGTTGGGCGAATGTTCAGCCTCACAGATGAAGAAGCGTTGTACCTGCTTGAATTCATGGATCGGCGTGGCTTAGAACGTGAAATTGAACAGCTACGAAAAAAACACAACGCCCGAATTTTAGTGGGGAAAACAGAAACGAATGCTAAACTCGAACAAGAGCTAGAAGAATACTTTGCGCAAGAACGAACGGATTTTACGATACCGCTTCATTTGGATGGCACGCCGTTTCAAAAACAAGTATGGCAGTCACTACTTGAAATCCCTTCAGGCGAAACAAGATCCTATCAAGAGATCGCACTCACACTTGGCAATAAGAATCTCGTTCGAGCGGTTGGAAATGCCAATGGCTTGAATAAAATCGCGATCGTTATCCCGTGTCACCGAGTGATCCAGACAAATGGAGAACTTGGTGGCTACGGAGGTGGCATCAGGCGCAAGAAATACTTGCTTCAATTAGAAGGTCATAAAATGGAATGAAACTTTTCGAAACACTCTTAACCGCTACACTTTTTAGTGGTTAAGAGTGTTTTTCTGCTTAGCTATCGTTTTCGTGCAAATAATGAAAAGGGAGTGGAAAATTATCACATGTGGAGAGGAATCACTAGGGATTTGCAAAATCAAAATGGCAGGTGTAGGTTATATTTCTCTTTGGGAAAATCATTAGCTGAAGTTTACTTCGCAAATGCTTCTTTCTCTCGTTGCAAACTTCATTTTTATTGTGTATGATGAATGCGGGTAGTTTTTAGAATAGTCAGAGGTGAATACATAAAATGGATAGTTAAGTACAAAAGTAGAAAAGAAAAAAATGGTCTTGAAAAAGTGACTCTTACGCATTTTGGAGATTCAACAGATAATTTAGAGGGAGGGGCTTATTATCGGCTTTTTTGTTTTTACGGTTTTACCGCTAGTCGCGGTAGGTTTATTGATTTTAATTATTTTACTGTCCATGTTTTTTCTAAAAGGAAAGGAAATAAAACCTATGAAATCGTTGATATGTATAGCATTCAAGAGGGAACACCCATCTATTATAAAGATTACCGACATGTGAAAGTTTATTTATCACGTTTTAACACGGAAAAAGCGATTAACCGTTATATGACTCAAGAAGGGCTTTACTTTGAGACGGTTGCAAGATCCATGTTGGATAAAGAACTAACGGTTTTAGATAAGTCGGTTTTTGTATTAGTAATAGAAGATACTGAGGCGAATAAATTGACGATTAGCTATGATATGGAACGTGTGTCTCAGGGATACTTAGAAACACTCATGCAGCTATCTATTGGTGAGACTGTGCAATTGAAAGATTTGACTCAAGAAGTTTCGCTAGATATTCCTTCGTATGCTTATGTTTTGGTGAATGAGAAATGAATGGAATTCTGTGACTAAGACTATTCCGATGAAGAGGAGATGTGCTATCAGGAACTTGTTGCAGGCTTGGAAAAACACGCAGTATATAAAGCTTAATTGAGATTAAATCAAAACCATCCTTTGTTTTATATTTTTAAAACAAAGGATGGTTTTTTATTGATTTTCTTGATAAAAGCTTTTAAGTTCTGCTTTTCGCTGAATGGGGATCTCTTTTTTAGGAATGTTACAAATGGCCCCCTCAAGAGCATAAAGAAAATGCAAGCAAGCCCCTTTGTCTACAAGATGTTTCGTTTTCAAATAAGCCGATTCTGTTCCGATCGCTACAAGTTCTTCGGCAGTCCTAATACCAGCAAGATTTAGTTTTTCTTCATTCACTTTCCCTAGATTTGGCATGTTTGAAATCTGCATGATGTGCACTCCTTTGGCTAACTGTCTATATTATTAAATATATACTCTCAAAAAGTGAAAAGCAAAAATTCATTCCAAGTGATAGAGGTTACAGTTCTCGCATCTGGGCTTATCAGAGATTTTAAGGCAACAAGTCCCCATTGATTTTGATAAGTCTATCCTTACGTTTCCTGCTAGTAGGAAAAAAATTTAAATGAATGCGCTTTCTATAACTGATATGCTTGATTTAACAAAGGAGGAATGAACGATGACGAAAAAAATCTTACTTGTCTGTGGTGCAGGAGCTTCTTCAGGATTTGTCGCAGCGGCGGCAAGAAAAGCCGCAAAAAAAAGTGGCTTGGATTTCGAGATCAAAGCTAAAAGCGAATCGGAGTTAAATGATAATTTGGAGACGACAAACTTACTTTTAGTGGCGCCGCATTTAAAATACATGATCGACGAAGTAAAAGATGTCTGTGTGGAAAAAGGTGTGAAATATGGTATTATCCCTCAAAAGATTTATGGTTCTCTTGACGGGAAGGGGCTAGTTGAATTTGCTGAAGAAGTTTTAAAGGAAGGGAACTAGTATGGAAAAAGTAAAAAAAGAAGAATTGAATTTGCTTTCCATGGAGGTCATTTTACATGCTGGAAATGCGAGAGATTTTGTTTTTAAAGCAATTGAACAAGCCGCAAATGGCGATTTTACAGAAGCAGATAGCTTGATGGAGCGAGCAAACGAAGAGATTCATCAAGCTCACAGGGTGCAAACGAGTACACTACAAAAAGAGGCAGAAGGAATTGAAATTCCCTATTCCCCATTGTTTGGACATGCGCAAGATACACTGATGACTGTGAAAACGGAATTTAACTTAATTCGAGAATTTATAAAGTTGTATAAAAAATCAAGTGAGAGGTGACAGACATCATGGATAAATTTATGACATGGATGACAGATAAATTTTCTCCAAAAGTAAATAAAATTGCTAAAAATGCTTGGGTCGCTTCCATTCAAGATGCCATTTTAACGGCTATGCCAATGGTTTTTATCGGCTCATTTGCTACGATTTTAGCGATTATTAAAGATTACTGGCCGGCTTTTCCAGATTTGTCTCCCATCAGTACATTTTCTTTCGGATTATTTTCCCTGTTTATTTCTTTTCTTATTCCTCAGTCAGTAATGAAACATAAGGGAATTAAAGGAGTTGAAAAACAGGCGGGCTTAGCGGGTGTTGCCTTTTTCTTAATTATGATTTTCCCAACGCTTTCAGGAGATGGCGGAAAAATCACATTTGATTTAAATGCTTTTGGAACAGGTGGCATGATAGCAGCTCTCTTAGCGGGGCTATTTGTTGGATTAATTATGGTGCTTTTTGCCAAACTTAAATTCATTAGTGATGATTCACCGATTCCAGATTTTGTAGCAGTTTGGTTTAATACGCTTTTGCCGATTATTGTTGTTCTTTTAGTGGGCTGGTTATTCACATTTGAATTGAGAATTAGTTTATATGATATTGTAAATAGCATCTTTTCACCACTCATTCAGCTTGGTTCCAGTTTTTGGGGGTTCGTCATTATTTATTTCTTAGGATTTTCTTTTCTATATTCATTCGGCATTTCCAGTTGGGTTATTTACCCTGTTCAAGTAGCCATCGCTTTACCAGCTATTGCACAAAATCAAGCTAATCATGCGGCTGGCGAAGCGGTTACTAACATCTTTACTTCAGAAGCTGGGCAATTGTTTTTAATTGGTGGTGGTGGGGCAACGCTATCGTTATGTATTATGCTTGCATTTATGGCGAAGTCCAATCGACTACGGATTATCGGGAAAGCGTCGCTGATTCCATCAATTTTCAATATTAATGAACCGATCGTGTTTGGTGCGCCCATTGCGTTTAATCCAATTTTGATGGTTCCTATGTGGATTAATGGGCTAGTTGGCCCAATCATAACGTGGTTTGTAATGAAATGGGGAATTGTTCCGATTCCGTATGAACCGTTTCAGTTGTGGTACTTGCCAGCCCCAATACTCGCGTGGGTAACTACAAAGTCAATTACCGGGCTTTTGCTCATCGTTGTTTTGTTCGTCATTTCTTGGTTAATTTATTACCCATTTTTCAAAGTGTATGATAAACAAGCGGTTGAACAAGATCTCGAAATGGAAGGAAAGTGATCACTATGAGAAAGAATAGCTATCCGCATTTCCCTGAAAATTTTTTGTGGGGCGGAGCGATTGCCGCTAATCAAGCAGAAGGTGCTTTTACTGCTGATGGCAAAAAGCCAAATACTTCGGATGTACAACCTTACTTAAAAGGATTATCCAACCAAGAAATTCAGGAGATTGAAAAGGAAGGAATGACACTTAAACAAGTTCGGGAGCATTTGAATGATACTAGTCATTATTACCCAAAACGTCATGGTATTGATTTCTATCATACTTATGAAGCGGATTTGGAGCTACTTGCCGAAATGGGCTTTAAAACGTTTAGAACTTCGATAGATTGGTCAAGAATTTTTCCAAATGGCGATGAAAGGGAACCGAACGAAGAGGCACTCAGTCATTATGCACGTATGATCGACAAAATCATTTCACTCGACATGGAACCAATCATCACGATGTTGCATTATGAAACTCCGATAGGAATCACACTTCACTATGGCGGTTGGCAAAATAAGCAGGTTATTGATATGTTTGCGCGGTATGGCAAAGTTTTATTAGATCGTTTTGGTGGTCAAGTAAAGTACTGGATTGTTATTAATCAAATTAATATGATTCAAATAGAGCCGTTTCTTTCACTGGCATTATGTTCTGATCAATTTGAAAATCAAGAGGAAGCGGAGTACCAAGCTGTTCATAATCAAATGGTCGCTAGCGCTAAAATAAAAGAATATGCAAAGGAGTTGCCATTTGATCTAGAGATTGGAACGATGGTTGCAGATGGAACGACCTATCCTTATTCTTGTAAACCAGATGATGTGGTTTTAGCCATGCGCCATAACCGGATGCAATATTTCTTTACGGATGTACAGTTTAATGGTGTTTATCCAAAGTATGCGCTAAATTATTTTGCAGAAAATAAGCTTACAATTGAAATGACCGCAGAAGAAAAAAGATTGCTAAAAGAAAATACGTTGGATTATCTCGCGATTTCCTATTATTTCTCTCAAATGGTAGATAGTAGCCGCAATGAAGATAAACCGGCATCAGTGACGCCTAATCCAATGCTTCCAGAAAGCCCATGGGGGTGGAAAATTGATCCGCAAGGTCTTTACCATACCCTTTCGCAATATGCAGATCGGTATCAAAAGCCGATTATCATCGCTGAAAATGGATTTGGGACTTATGATGAAGTGGAACATGGTCAAATTCATGATGATTACAGGGTAGATTATTTAAGCAAACATATTGAGCAAGTGGGAAAGGCAATCTATGATGGAGCTCGTGTCATTGCTTACTGTGCGTGGGGGCCAATTGATATTGTCAGCTGTTCTTCACAGCAAATGTCAAAACGATATGGCTTCATTTATGTAGATCTTGATGATGAAGGTCGGGGAAGTGGCGATCGAATTAAAAAAAACAGCTTTGATTGGTACAAACAGGTCATTGAAACGAATGGCGAACAAATTTAACTGAAAAACGAAGTGGAAAACTAGCATTTTAATGGGGGCTAGTTTTTTCACTCGCTAGTGTGAGGGTGAGAAATATGCCTAATAAAGAGCGATTAGTGGCTTATTTGAAAAATGTATCACAGACGAGATTTGTTTCTGCAAGGGAATTAGCTGAGGTATTAGGTGTCACGGACCGAACGATTCGAAACTATGTGAAAGCGATCAATACAGGACCTAGTCCTTTGATTGAAGCAAATAGGGATGGTTACCGACTTCTTTTACAAAATGAGCAGACACAAGTGATAGATTCAGTGGAAGAGTCTATTGATAGTAGACGTTTTTATATTTTACGGCGCATGTTCAAAAACACAGAACGAGGAATTGATGCTTTGGATATAGCGGATACATTATATGTTTCAGATGCGAGCATTCGTGCTGATTTGGCTGCACTGCGCAAGCTAGCGGGGAAATATGATTTAGTGATTCGGCAACAGCAAGGGCGTTTTATTTTGGAAGGGAAAAGCCGGAATAAGCGACGGTTAATGGTTCAACTTATGCGCTCTACTAACCATGGCGATACTGGTTTTGAAGTAGATATTCAAAAATTTCTTGATGAGATTCCTTTAGAAGAAGTTATAAAAATTGTCACTAGGACATTTGAAAAGTTTCAACTAAAACCAAACTCGTATTTTTTACAAAATTTTATTTTGCATTTGGCTATTGCCATTGGTCGAGCAAAAGAAGAATTTGCAAAGTGGCAAACGAATCAAGAACACGTGGAAACAGGGAATGTTGTTCAAGAAATCAATCACTGTCTAGCAGAACGATTTGGGATTGAATTGCTCCAAGAGGATAGCCAGGAGTTGCAACTTTTATGTGATGGTGAATTTCGCCATACTGACGTTGAATTATTAGAGTTTGTGGAACCACAAGTTTTAAAGTCTTTAAAGCGAGCGCTGGCTGAGATTAAGGAAGTGTATTTGTTAGATTTTAATGATCAAGCTTTTAAAAAACGGCTCTTGTTGCATGTGCAAAATTTATATATACGGTCAAAACAGCAAAAGTTTTCTAGAAATTTAAGTTTGCTAGAAATCAAAGTGAAATACCCTGTTCTATTTGATATGGCTATTTATTTGTGTTCCATTCTTTCCAATGACTTAAAAGTGACGATTTCAGATGACGAGATTGCTTTTTTAGCACTGCATATTGGTTCTTTTGTAGATAATCAGAGGAAAGCGGAGACTAAAATCAGAGCGGTGATTGCAACGCCTCGCTATAACTCAAATGAAGAGCGTATCAAAAGTCGAATAAAGAAGGAACTTGGAGAAGAAGTCATTATTGAAGCAGTAGTGCAAGATCTATTAGACCTCGATTTATCTATTCAGCCAAATTTAATCATTTTCACACAAATGGTTAGCGAGAAGAAATGGGACTTCTTTTCACAAGCAAAAACAGTTACAATCAAGGAATTTATCACTACAAAGGATTTGAACTTGATACGAAGGAAAGTTGAGGAAATTAAGCAGGAAAAATATAAAACTTTTTTAGAAGCCCTTTTACCCCAACTAATCGAGGAAGCTTTCTATCAGGAAGTGACAGAACGTGTAAATAAAGCGGACATATTCGAAATGATTGCTGAGGGATTTCTCAAAAAGCAATTTGTTCCTGAAAATTTTGAGGAGAAACTCATAGAAAGAGAACGTTTGTCTGCGACTTCTTTTCCAAGTGGAGTTGCAGTTCCACATGCAATTAAATATGTTTCTTATCGCACTGGAATATTTATTATTCATTCACGTGAATGTATTGAGTGGGAAGGTGTTGATGTTCATTTAGTGATCGCTTTATCGGTCGATCAAGATGATTCAGAGGATTTTAATAAAATTTTTCCAAGAATGATTGAGCTACTTGCAGAGGAAGTGAATGTTGCCTATTTGAATAAAAGTGAAAATCGTAAGGACTTTATCAAGCGATTGATTCATTTAATGACGTCTAACGGTTACTATACCGAATAAAAAGCCGTAAGCAGGAAAGTTTTTCCTGCTTACGGCTTTTAGTTTAACTAGCTTTTACGATGATCAAACTTAGCTTCATCAAGTGGAACCATCTTGGTTTTTCTTGCAAGTTTGTATGACAACCAGAAGATCAAGAAAATCGGCAATCCAATATAAGAAATACCAATTTTTTGCCACCAAGCGGGGTTTGTGAAATCAGGGTTTAAGAATGACTGATAGTCTTGTCCGATAATCACTAGAATACATAAGATTAAAGCAAGAATGGGTCCAAATGGAAAGAATTTCGCGCGATATTTTAATTCGCTTAAATCATGCCCTTGTTTTAAAAATGCTTTTCGGAAACGATAGTGACTAATCGCAATTCCTACCCAAGCAATGAAACCCGTTAGACCAGAAGCGCTTAGTAACCATGTATAAATAATCGTTCCGTTTTCACTAAGTGTTGTGACAAAAGTGAGCGCCCCGACAATAGTTGTGACAACAAGAGCGGCCATTGGGATACCGCGTTTATTGACTTTAGCTAAGAATTTAGGTGCTTTGCGGTCTTTGGCCATGGACCAAAGCATCCGTGTTGATGCATATAATCCTGAGTTTCCAGCAGATAATACCGATGTCAAAATGACGGCATTCATAACGGAAGCTGCAAAAGCCAGTCCTGCTTTTTCAAATACAAGTGTGAATGGACTAATGGCGACATCGGTTGCTTCGCCGCCAAGTAAGTTTGGACTTGTATAAGGAATGATCAACCCGATGACAAAGATGGCAAAGATATAAAATAATAAAATCCGCCAGAAAACTTGTTTAATGGCTTTAGGGACACTTTTTTCTGGTGTCGCACTTTCACCAGCCGCAATTCCGACAAGCTCGGTTCCTTGGAAGGAAAATCCAGCAATGAGGAAAGTTCCTAAAATAGCGAAGAACCCGCCTTTAAATGGGGCTTCACCAAATGTAAAGTTTTTAAAGCCGATAAACTGACCACCGAGAATACCAAAAATGGTAAGAACACCGATGATAAGGAAAACGATAACAGTTACCACTTTGATGATAGAGAACCAGTATTCACTTTCACCGTATGCCCGAACGGAAAGAGCATTCAATCCGAAAATCAAAACTAGGAAAATCGTGCTCCATAACCAAGCGGGAGTTTGAGGAAACCAGAACTGGACGATGATCGCCGCCGTTGAGATATCAACGGCAAGTGTAATGGCCCAGTTAAACCAGTAGTTCCAGCCAAGCGCAAAACCAAAAGCAGGGTCAACAAAGCGAGTTGCATAGGTGCTAAAAGAGCCAGATACAGGCATATAAGTCGCCATTTCCCCAAGACTTGTCATCAAGAAGAAAACCATTAATCCAATCGCGACATAAGCGACAAGTGCACCTCCTGGTCCCGCTGTTGCGATCGCATTTCCACTTGCGAGGAAAAGCCCCGTTCCGATTGACCCGCCGATTGCGATCATCGATAAATGTCGTGTTTTGAGCGAGCGTTTCACGTCGCCATTTTCATTATTACTCATCAATCAAACTCTCCTTTTTTTGTGTCGATTATTCATGCACTTTAAAGGATTTTAGTCAATAAAAAAACCACTCGCTTCGCTATCAGAAGAGAGTGGATTGAATTTTAATTAACGTCAATTCATCCTTGTCAGATAGCGCACCTACTAAAATGACTGTTTTAGTAGCAGTCCAGCCGCTTTCGCAAACTGTCCCAGCAAAATAAACCGCAAAATTTATCTCACTTCGGCAACTTTCCTGTTTAACTTTCTTCGCTGGCGTTTCGCGCGCCTCCAAAAGTTTACTAGTGATCGCTGCAACCTCTACCTCACCAAACGCGGATGAGGATTTGTGTTTTAATTGTAAAAGTTCCTTTTCAATAGTAAAGCAATTCTGGCAAGAAAGCAACCCTCTTTTATAAAAAATAAAATTCAAAAGCAAAACCTTTTTTTCTTGCAAGAAACGTGGGCTTGACAACGGAAGTTTCACCCCGTAAACTGGAAAGTATAGAAAGTAAGCGTCCTAAAAATTTAATCGAGGTGCTTTTGGTGAGTGTAGTAGAATCTTAATTTAGGAACTGAATAGTAGAAATGAAAATTTTCCTCTTTTGAGGCTTATTTCTGCTTGCCTAATGAAGATGCCAACACTTTCTAAAGTTGACTCTCTTTTTGTATAGAGATATTTAGAAACTGCAGGGGTTGCTCTGCAGTTTTTTTGTTATCGTGGACGCGTGATATGGTGTCTTCTTGTTTGAAAGGAGAACGTAAAATGAATACTCTTACTTTTGATAAATTAGAATACCCAGAACTTACACAGCTATTAGCTGAAAACTGTGTGAGTGATGCGGCTAAAGAAAAAGCACAACGACTAAAACTTTTTAAAAATAAACGCACAATTGAAGCAAAACTTACTGAAACAAGTGAGGCTCGGAAAATCTTAGATAGCGGACAAAATTTGCCGTTATTTGGTATTAGTAAAATGAAACAAACTCTTATTAAACTTGAAAAGAGCTTTGAAATGACACCTGCTGAATTAATGGGCATTGCGGATTTTTTGCGAAGTACAAGGCGTATCAAACAGTTTCTTGAAAAAAATAGTGGGATCTCTCCGATGCTTGCTCGATTCGCGGAGAGCATTCAAAGTTTTATGGAGATTGAAGAAGCGATTAGTCAGGCGATCCGGAACGGGGAAGTGGACAATGCAGCAAGCGCAACCTTGCGGAAAACACGGAAGCTTCTTGAGGAAAATCAAGCAAAAACGACTGAGCGCTTGGATAAATTTATGAAAAATCCGGAAAACAAGTCTTACATTCAGGAATTCTTTGTGACGCGAAAGAACGATCACGATACGATTCCAATTAAAGCGAGCTTTCAAAAGTTTGTTCGCGGTACGGTAATTGAAGTTTCAAGTAAAGGAACGACAGTTTTTATAGAACCAGAAACGATTGCAAAATTAAGCGCCATTCGTGCCAATTTGAAGGCAGAAGAGCAAGCGGAAATCTATCAAATTCTGGCAGCACTTTCCGGGGCTGTTCTTGCTGAACTTGATGGGATTAAACATAATCTTGAAGTGATCACAGAATTTGATTTCATCTTTGCGAAGGGGAAGCTCTCAAGGCAAATGGAAGCAACAAGGCCGTCTGTGAATGAAAAAGGCGAAATCAAATTGAAACAAGCGAAACATCCGTTTCTTGCCATGAAATTAGCTGTTCCTCTTGATTTTTCGATAGGCGAAAACTATCGCGGCTTGATTATTACGGGGCCGAACGCGGGCGGAAAAACGGTTGTGCTAAAAACGGTTGGACTTTTGACGTTAATGATGATGGCGGGGCTACATGTCCCAGCTGCTGAAAACTCGGAACTTGCGGTTTTTGAGCGAGTTTTTGCGGATATTGGGGACAATCAAAGTTTAGAAAATGCACTCAGTACTTTTTCTTCACATATGCAAAATGCGGGCGAGATTTTAGCGCAGGTCAATGAGAAAACGCTTGTCTTGTTTGACGAGATTGGGAGCGGGACAGAGCCAAATGAAGGCGCTGCGCTTGCAATCGCGATTCTTGAAGAATGTTATCGCCGCGGGGGCATAACGCTTGCATCAACGCACTATGAGGCGATTAAACGTTACGGAGGCAAGCATCCAGATTTTATCAATGCACGTATGGCGTTTGATTCAGAGACACTTGCGCCGAAATATCAACTCATTATCGGAGAATCTGGTGAAAGCAATGCCCTTTATATTGCGGAAAAGATGAATATTGATCGCAAAATCTTGCAAAAAGCGCAGCATTACATGAATACGGAAGATTATGCACTTGAAAAACGGGATTTTAAGCCAAAAAACACAGCGCATCCTGTAGAACAGATTCATCAGCCATCGCTTGAAAAAGGCGACCGTGTAGAACTACTTGAAACAGGAGAAATCGGCCTTGTTTTTAGTCATGAACGTGGGGAAGTGATCGTTTATGTGGAAGGCAAGAAACGAGAGGTTTTGGCTCGAAGACTGAAATTGCTTGCCTCAAGAGTGGAACTTTATCCAGCTGATTATGACTTAAATCAGTTGTTTACAAGTTTCGAGGAAAGAAAAGAACAACATGATTTTGCTCGCGGTTCGAAAAAAGCCTTGCGACGTGTTCAAAAAGAAATCAAACAGTCACGTGAGGAAAAGTGACTGTTTGAAAAGATGATTACTTAAGCAGAAAATCTGTAGATTTTCTGCTTTTGTATTTAGTAGAAGAAAAGAGTCCAGCAGTTTTTATTTTTTTGAGTTGCGCTACAATAATGATGCTAATAATAATTAATAAAAACCAACTTGTTATTTTTCCGATATGTACAGGATGCCATGCGGCAAGCTGTTCTGGATAACTCCAAGCGCCAAAGAAGCTGGCGATATTTTCTGCCAAATAAATGAAAAAGGCAATGAGAAGAAAGGCAAGCGAAAGAGGCATTTTTAGCTCCTTTTGTGAAACCGTAAAATAAACATGTGTTCTTGCAAAAAGGAGTAAAACAAAAGCGATTAGTATATAACGAATATCGGGTAAAAAGTGATGGGTAAAAAAGTTGGCATAAATAAGGAGACAAATCCCGACTGCCAGAAAACTATTGGGCCAATTTTCAAGGCGTAATTGGAATTCTTTAAAGGCTCGACAAATATAACTGGCTACACTGGCGTACATAAAACCGCTGTACAATGGGACTCCAAATAAAATGGCAAAGCCTGAACCTGGATAACTCCAAGAGCCCATCTGTACTTTATAGATTTCGAGACCAAGCCCGATAAGATGGAACAACATGATGACTTTCAGTTCATCAAAAGTTTCAAAACCGTAACGAATCAATAAAATTTGTGTAAGCAAACAAATCAATAAAAGTAAATCGTAGCGGGTAATGAAAGGTAGTGGAAAAAATTTGGTTATTCCAAGTGCACAAAATATAATGGCGGGAAAGAGGCAGCACTTTATTTGTTTCCAAGTGAAGTCTGTTAGTCTAGTTAAAAAAATCATTTAATCACCTTTCCTTCTTTATTAGAATAACCTAAAAAGCTTTAGAAAAGTATAAAATCTAATATAGAATTACTGAAGAAGCAAAATCATATCCGATTTTTGATTTTAAAAGATAGAAGAACACATTTGTTATTAATTTATGTAATAATAAATATTAACATTTACTATTTTTATTAATAATAAAATTCCCTTATACTTGAAGAAAGAAAAACGGAGACAGAAGGATTGAAGGGAGAAAATGATGATTTTTACGAAAAAAAGTTTTTGGATTGCGGCAGTAACGACTCTTATTTGTTCGCTTGCCGGAAAATATTTAGCACTTGTTCCAGGCTTTAGCTTGGTTGGGGCCCTTGTTATTGCTCTTTTATGTGGCATGTTATTTCAAACCGCGAGTCCAGTTATTTACGCAAGTGTAGAAGGCATTGGTTTTATTTCGAATAAATTTTTGCGTCTAGGAATCATTTTATTAGGGTTTCGACTTAATTTATACACCCTTGCAGAATCGGGCATAAAAACGATTTTATTAGCCTTGATTGTTGTTACGGGAACGATTTTACTCACTTACTGGCTTTGCCGAGTTTTCCATGTGGAAAATCGTTTAGCTATTTTGACAGCAAGCGGTTGTGGAATTTGCGGAGCCGCTGCTGTGATGGGCGTTTCGCCGCAAGTAAAGGCGGATAAAGATGATGCTGTGCTTGCGGTTGCGGTTGTGTGCATCATGGGAACTGTCTTCACCTTGATTGAAATTGGCTTGAAACCATTGCTTGGTTTTTCTGATGGACAATTTGGTGTGATGGCAGGCGCTTCGCTTCATGAAATTGCTCATGCGGTTGCTGCAGGTGGCTCGGCAGGTATGGCAGGTTTAGATGCTGCGATCATCACAAAATTATCACGTGTGATTTTACTTGCTCCTGCCGCTCTTTTTATTGGCATCTGGTACACGCGCCATTCTGCTGGAAGAGGCGAACCAAAAGGGAAATTGCCGATTCCATGGTTTATGGCAGGTTTTTTACTTTCAAGTGCGATTGGGAGTTTTTTACCAATTTCGCAGACTTTGATTGAGGGACTTGTAAGTCTTGCTTACCTATTTCTTGGTATGGCCATGGCAGCCCTTGGTATGAGTGTGGATTTTAAAGTGATCGCCGAACGCGGCGGTAAAGTTTTTCTTGCCGCAGGAATCAGTTCGGTCGTATTACTTGGTTTTACAATGCTTGCGAGTAAGCTGTTTTTTTAAAAAGGAGGGAGACGCTTGTTTCAATTATTAGAGACTTTTATTGCAGTTTATGAAACGAATAGTTTTACAAAAGCCGCAAACGCACTCTATATTTCGCAGCCAACTATTTCGGTGCACATTGAAAAACTGGAAAAAGAACTGGATGTGAAACTATTTGAGCGAAATGCGCGCAACCGAATTGAAAAAACAGAAGCCGCTACTTTATTCTATGAAAAAGCTAAACAAATCTTAAATGGATGGGAAAGTGGCAAAGAGGAGCTTGCGGCTCTTTCTGGGAAGGCAAGAAGGAAGTACACGATTGCGGCTTCCCAAACGATTGGCGGATATTTGCTACCGCAAATCATGAACGCACTTGGACAGCTTTATCCGCAAATTAATTTCGAAATTTTGCTTGATAATTCGACGAATGTCTACAAGGCAGTCCATATGTTTGAAGCGGATCTTGGTCTTGTCGAGACACCTGAAGTTTATCCAGATATGAACCGAACGATTTTCATGAAAGATCAACTTGTCATTTTAGGCGACAGGGAACTAGAACGCTGGATTTTGCGCGAAGAGGGCTCAGGGATTCGGCAATATACAGAAATGTATTTGAAAGAACAGCAAATTTTGCCAGAAGAAAAAATCATCGCAAGCAGTAATGCTTTGATTTTAGAGCTCGTTAAGCAAGGGATGGGACGGACGCTTCAATCAGCTCGTGTTGCTGAAAAATTATCTCTCCCAGTTCAAAAAACAGATTTGATTCGTCCGCTTTATTTAATTTTACCAAAAGAGGATAGCGGAAAAAATGTCGAATTGGCACAATCAATTTTCGATCTGTTAAAAAAACTCGGCGATGTTTAAATAAAAAAATCATGAGAAACTGGTAAAAAAATGTTTATATTGATCCTCCTCAAGGGAAAATGTAGTAGGATAGTAAAGTGGCTAAAACAATTTTTTGAGAGGAGATTACTATTTTGGAACAGCCTTCAGTGGATGAGCTCAAAGAATGGCGAAATATCATGTTGATGCACCGGTTTGCGCTTGAAGAAGTCAACACTAAACTAAAAATTCTCAATGAGGAATTTCAATTTTTACATGATTATAATCCGATGGAACATTTAAAGTCGCGCGTGAAATCACTTGAAAGTATCGGGGCGAAGCTAGAGAAAAAGGGTGTGGATATTACACCAGAAAATGCACGGGAACACGTTCATGATATTGCTGGCATTCGAATTACCTGCTCTTTTGTCTCGGATATTTTTAAAATTGAAGAGATGATCAAGCATCAGGATGACCTGAAAATTTTACGTGTGAAAGACTATGTTACATACCCAAAAGAAAGCGGTTATCGCAGTCTTCATATGCTCTGTGAAGTGCCAATCTTTTTGACAAATCGCTCTGAGAAAATCATGGTCGAAATTCAGATTCGTACTGTTGCGATGGATTTTTGGGCGAGCCTTGAACATAAAATTTACTATAAATATCAAGATGAAGCCCCAGAATACTTAACGAATGAGTTGCGTGAAGCGGCGGACATTGTAACTCAGCTAGATGAAAAAATGAAAAATTTAAATGACGAAATTAATAAGTATAAAAATAATCTTGAAAATGAGTGATTTTGTGCGCGAATTGTTAACTTTGTTAATGATTTGCGCATTTTTGGATTTTCCTGCATAATGTTATACAGCACAAAAGGAGGAAACTGGAATTGGAGATCTTTTTATTTGTTTTACTGTTATTACTCGCTATATTAGTATCCAATTTACTCAACCGCTTCGTCCCGGTTGTCTCCGTGCCGCTGATTCAAATTGGGCTTGGGATTTTAATTGCACTTTTACCACTTGGATTTGAGCTTGATTTAAATCCAGAATTATTTTTGCTATTATTCATTGCCCCCTTGCTCTTTAATGATGGTAAGCGGACGGATAAGAAGGCATTGTGGAAACTACGCGTGCCGATTTTACTGCTTGCACTTGGTCTAGTCTTTATTACCGTGCTTGTTATAGGCTATTTTGTCAACTGGATGATTCCAACGATTCCGCTTGCGGCAGCTTTTGCATTTGCAGCTGCGCTAGCACCGACAGATGCCGTAGCTGTGAGTTCACTCTCTGGGCGAATTACTTTGCCAAAACGAGTGATGAGTCTACTTGAGGGAGAGTCCTTAATAAACGATGCATCAGGACTTGTGTCCTTCCAATTTGCTATTGCGGCAATGGTAACAGGGACATTTAGTTTATTAAATGCATCTTGGAGCTTTCTTGTCATTGCTATTGGTGGTGCTCTTGTCGGGCTCATCTTAACTTTACTTAAGTTTCAACTACTAAAGTGGGTGAGGGGACTTGGAATGGAAGATGTCACCTTCCATATGTTAATCGAAATTTTAACCCCGTTTGTGATTTATTTAGCAGCAGAAGAATTACATGTTTCTGGGATTCTCGCGGTAGTTGCAGCAGGTATTATGCATGCCGTTGAACGGAAGCGACTGGACCCACAACTTGTGAAGCTAAGTGTAGTTTCAAAAAGTACTTGGTCGGTGATTATTTTTGTTTTAAATGGTCTAGTATTTTTAATTTTAGGTACCCAACTACCATCTATTGCGAGAGTCGTTTGGGAAGATTCTGGAATCAGCAATACACAAGTGTTGATGTATATATTCTTGATTACGCTCGCTTTAATTCTCTTGCGTTTCTTCTGGGTTAGCGGCTTATGGATGTTTGACTGGCTCTTCAAAAGTGATAAATCGAAAAAAACGCAAAAACCATCCGTGCGAGCATCTATTTTAACGAGTTTATCGGGTGTCCGGGGAGCTGTTACACTTGCGACAGCTTTATCCATTCCCTTTTTCCTCGATAACGGCGATATGTTCCCGCAACGAGCATTAATTATTTTTATGGCATCAGGCGTGATATTATTTACACTGCTTATTGCAACATTTATCTTGCCGATTCTCGCTAAGGGAAATGAAGCTGATCTTGGAAATGAACGGGCGGAACGTGCTACACAGATTTGGATTTTGCGCAAAGTGAAACGAGAGTTACAGAATCAAATTACACCGGATAATAAAGCGGCAACGGAAATGGTTATTCGTAATTATAGACGTCGAATTCAGGAACTGCAGCAAGGAGAAAACTCGCAAAAGCGTGATATGACACAAGCTGAGAAGGAAAAACGGCTGGAGATTATCACTTGGGAACATGAATATACGCAGAAGCTTCTAGCTGATGGAAAGATTAGTACAGAAACGGCCTACCGCTATGGTAGCTTTCTCAACATGATGGAAAGTGCTTTAAAGCAAAGATTCAAAACGAAAATCAAAAATTTTATTCGATTTGGAAGTCGGTTGTTACACATGCTTTTACATCCAAAGCGGTTGCGCGCACTAAAATCAAAAGTGCGGAAGCAGCACCCTGAACGTACAAAAGCTTTTAAAGAAATTAATTTTGTACGAGTGGAAAATGAAAAAATGGTCATTCGAAAATTAAAAGCACAAATGAACCAAGATAATATGGATTTATTGTTGCCACTTTTGAATGAGCATAAGGAACAATTAGAACGCCTTACAACGGAGCGAATTCGTCCAAGTTCGCGAGAAAAATTTGAACAAAAAGTGCATGAAGTGGAACTTTCAGGTATTCAAATTGAGCGTGATACCATTCAAGGCTTATTTGAAGAAGGGAAAATTTCGCGCGACCTTGCACGTGAAATGAGACAGGACTTGAATCTACTCGAAACTTACACAATCGAAGAAGATTTAGTCTAACTAAGAAGACTTAAAAGAAAGCATTCAAAATGCCCTTTTAAGTCTTTTTTTATAGCCTAAACCACAGTTTGAAGAAATTTTAAAAAGTATCTTGATGTGTGATTTCAAATGTTGTATAATGATTCTTGCTTTGAGTAAACCTGTAGTTTATAAATACTAAACAAGTGTGTTTTGAAGTTTACTTTTATTAAACTTTGAGAAAGGAAGAAAAGATGGAAATCGGCAACAGAATTAAGAATTTGCGTCTTAGCAAGAACCTGACACAAGAGGAACTAGGAGAACGGACAGACTTATCAAAAGGCTATATTTCGCAACTCGAACGTGATTTAAGTTCGCCGTCGATTGAAACTCTTTTTTCGATTCTTGAAGTGTTAGGCTCTACTCCAAAAGAATTTTTTGATGAAGAAGAAGGCAAACAAAAGGTTATTTACGAACAGAGAGAACGTATTTTTTTTGAAGATGAGGAGAGAGGCTATCATATTGAATGGCTTGTTCCCGAATCGAATGAAAAAGAAATGGAACCTGTGTTGCTTGAAATAGATCCACATGGGGGGTTTAAAAAATTTGAACCCTCGCTTTCAGAGACTTTTGCTTACGTACTAAGTGGTGAAGTTAATGTATGTTTGGGCGAAGAAAGCTATACGGCAAAAGCGAATGAGACCATTTATTTTCATGCCTCAGATCGCCATCAAATTGTAAATCAAACGACTGAAAAGGCAGTGCTCATCTTAGTGGCAACGGAATCGTATTTATAGAAGGGGAGGAATACCATTGACAGAATCCATTATTTGCTTTAACAAAGTTACAAAGCAATTTGATGACGACGAACCCGTTTTGAAAAATGTCAGTTTTGAAATTGAAAAAGGAAAATTCTATACTTTGCTTGGCCCATCCGGATGTGGAAAAACCACTATTCTACGCTTGATTGCAGGCTTTTTAGAGGCAACAGAAGGTGACATCTATTTGGACGGAAAGAAAATCAATTCCGTACCGGCCAACAAGCGCCCGGTCAATACGGTATTTCAAGATTATGCGTTATTTCCACATTTAAATGTATTTGAAAACGTCGCATTTGGCCTTCGAATCAAAAAGCTAAATCAAAAAGCGATTGATGAAAAGGTAAAAGAAGCGTTGCGTTTTGTTAATCTGTCTGGTTATGAGAAACGGGAGATCAGTGAAATGTCTGGTGGGCAAAGGCAACGGGTGGCGATCGCACGAGCTATTGTGAACGAGCCAGAAGTTATTCTTTTGGATGAACCACTCTCCGCGCTTGATTTGAAACTAAGAACAGAGATGCAATACGAATTGCGTGATTTGCAAAAGCGTTTAGGCATCACGTTTATTTTCGTTACGCATGATCAGGAAGAAGCCCTTGCAATGAGCGATGAAATCTTTGTGTTAAATAAAGGGGAAATTCAGCAGAGTGGTTCACCGATCGACATTTATGATGAACCGATTAATCGCTTTGTAGCAGACTTTATCGGTGAATCAAATATCGTTTCCGGGAAAATGATTCAGGATTTTGAAGTGGGATTTGTGAATCGTCGTTTTGAATGCGTCGATCAAGGCTTTAATGAAAATGAAATCGTTGAAGTGGTGATTCGCCCGGAAGACCTTGAAATTACAACAGCTGACAAAGGAAAACTGCAAGTCGAAGTGGACTGGGTATTATTCCGCGGAGTGCATTACGAAATGGGCTGTATTGATATTGACGGTAACGAGTGGCTCGTGCATACGACGAAAAAAGCTAAAATCGGTGATAAAATTGGGCTTGCGTTTGATGCCGAAGCCATTCACGTCATGCGACTTGGAGAAACAGAAGAAGAATTTGATAAACGTTTAGAAAGTTACGAAGAGGCGTAAGTGAATGACTAGAAAAGCAAGAAACTTATATCTCATTCCTTACATTCTTTGGATTATTTTGTTTGTTGTTGCCCCGATTTTATTAATTGTTTATTATTCCTTTTTTGATGTGGACGGGAATTTTACATTTAGCAACTATCAGCACTTTTTTACACCCGTTTATTTAAAAATGACGCTGAGTTCCTTTTGGTATGCTTTTTTGATCACTTTATTCACCTTGCTGATTTCCTATCCGACCGCATATTTGCTCACGAAATTAAAGCATAAACAATTGTGGCTCTTGCTGATTATTTTACCTACTTGGATCAACCTTTTGCTTAAGGCCTACGCCTTTATTGGGATTTTTGGTACGTACGGAGCAGCTAATCAATTTTTAGATTTAGTCGGCATCGGACAACAGCAAATTCTTTTTACCGATTTTAGTTTTTTGTTCGTCTCCACGTACATTTTCATCCCTTTTATGATTTTACCAATTTTTAATGCGATTGAAGAAATCAATCCCTCCCTTATTCAAGCATCTCGTGATTTAGGGGCATCTAATTTCACAACATTTCGCCGAGTCATTTTCCCGTTAACTGCAGACGGTGTGAAATCAGGTTGTCAAGCGGTTTTCATTCCCGCACTTTCGCTCTTTATGATTACTCGTTTGATTGCTGGAAATCGCGTAATTACACTTGGAACTGCTATTGAAGAGCATTTTCTTGTGACGCAGGATTGGGGAATGGGCTCAACTATTGGCGTTTTTCTTATTATTGCCATGATTATTATTATGTTTTTAACTGGAACAAAACGCAGAAAGGGGGCTAAAAAATGAAAAAACAGAAATGGAGTCATCTTTATCTCATTTTTATTTTTATCGTACTTTATGCCCCGATTTTTTATTTGATGTTTTATTCCTTCAATTCAGCTGGAACGATGCATGGATTTGGAGGATTCACACTTGATTATTACCGTGAAGTGTTTGCTGATACGCGTTTACTTGTGATCGTTTTAAATACGTTTGTGATCGCGCTTCTTTCTTCTGTGATTGCAACAGCGATTGGAATTTGCGGAGCGCTAGCTATTCGTTTTATGCCAAAGCCGGTTGGGAAAAATTCGCTACTTAGTCTAAACAATGTCTTAATTGTAAGTCCTGATGTTATTATCGGTGCTAGTTTTTTAATTTTCTTCACCATACTTGGGCTAAAATTAGGATTCACCTCAGTACTTGTTTCCCACATTGCTTTTAGCATTCCGATCGTTGTATTGATGGTGCTACCGAAACTGCAGGAAATGAGCCCGACTTTAATTGACGCCGCGCGAGATCTAGGAGCAAGCCAGTGGCAAGTATTGTCAAAAGTCATTTTACCTTATATCGTTCCAGGCGTTCTCGCAGGCTTTTTTATGGCGTTAACCTATTCGCTAGATGATTTTGCCGTGACATTTTTTGTGACAGGAAACGGTTTTTCCACTTTATCCGTTGAAATTTACTCACGGGCACGCCAAGGCATTTCCTTATCAATTAATGCCCTTTCAACCCTTATCTTCCTATTCACGATTCTGCTTGTCATTGGTTATTACTTCATCAACCGTAAAAATACGAGCAAAACAACGAGAACGGGGGCGAATAAAAGATGAAATCCTTGCTTAAAATGTTCATCCCCGTGATCCTCCTTGCGCTTGTCATGATGTTGCTTGCTCATTTTATGAATCGTGAAGAAGGTTACGCTGGAGGAAATACTTTAACCATTTATAATTGGGGCGATTATATTGACCCAAGTTTGATTAAGAAGTTTGAGAAAGAAAGTGGCATAAAAGTTATCTATCAAACCTTCGATTCGAATGAAGCGATGATGACAAAAATAGAGCAGGGTGGAACGACATTTGATGTTGCGATCCCAAGTGACTACGCAATCAACAAAATGAAGCAAGAAAATCTCTTGATCCCACTAGATCATCAAAAATTACCAAATGCTCGGTATATTGATTCGCGTTTTATGGATTTGTCATTTGATGAAGGTAATAAATATTCGATGCCTTATTTTTGGGGAACACTTGGCATTATTTATAATCAAAAACAGTTCCCTCATGTGGATTTTTCTACATGGGATTCACTTTGGAATACGGACTTGAAAAATCAAATTTTACTAATCGACGGTGCACGTGAAATCATGGGGATTGGCCTTAATAGTCTTGGCTATTCTTTAAATGATACAAATGAAGCACATTTGAATGAAGCTCTTCATAAGCTAAAAAAAATGACACCGAATGTAAAAGCTATTGTAGGCGATGAAATCAAACTTTTAATGGCAGACGGCGAAGCAGGAGTGGCTGTTACATTTTCCGGAGAAGCCTCGGAAATGCTTGATGCCAATAAAGACTTAAATTATGTCATTCCAAAACAAGGATCAAATCTTTGGTTCGATAATATGGTAATCCCGAAAACAGCGAAAAATGTGGACGGAGCACATCGATTCATTAATTTTATGCTCAATCCAAAAAATGCCGCGAAGAATGCAGAGTATGTAGGTTACTCAACCCCTAATAAAGCTGCCGAAAAACTTCTTCCAAAAGAAATTGCAGATGATAAACGTTTTTATCCAAACTTAGATGAACTCAATCATTTAGAAGTCTATGATAATCTAGGAAAACGCATGCTTTCACACTATAACGAACTTTTTCTTGAATTTAAGATGTACCGAAAATAGTTCTGTGATTTACAGTGGGAATAAAGAGAAAACATTAGAAAAAAGACAATGTAAGTTCACTTTCTAATTTGATTTTCGCTATGAAAACAACAAATTGTCTTTGTCCCATAGAAAAAGCCTTTGAAAATCAGTTTCTGATTTTTAAAGGCTTTTTGAAATTAAATCTGAATTCTTCTGCTTTATAAAGCCAGAAAGAATAAACTTGGAAAGTTCATATTAAAAGTTAAACCGGTCCATTAACTAGTTCCCATGTAAATTGACTGGAATAATTTCCGCTTTGTGCAACACCAGGTGGAACTTCTAGGAAGAATCCGTCGTCTTGATTGTTCCAAGAAACCGAAGTGATATCTCCTGTTGAACTTGTTGTTTGTTGAGTTAGACTATCATACACAGTAGTTGCAGGAGCATCTGGTACAATCGTTTTTTCATCTCCATTCCCTTGTTTGAATAAGAATTTACTGTTGCTATCGTTTGGTAAAACATGATTGCTTGCATCATTTTTAAACGGTGAAGTTTGCTTAAAATTAATATGCCATTCCTTCTTATTCGCTCGAGAGTCCTCTACGTCGAGTTTAAATGTATCATCTTGTTTAAGATGAAGTGTCTTGTTGCTGATTTTACCGCCATTAAAATTCATCACATCTGGAACATCCACAAATTTAAGCTCTCCCGCACGAACAATGACGTTTTCTGATTTCGATAATTGGGTGAGATCAGGATCCTGTATAGAACTTACAAAAGAAGTATGGAACAGTAAAGCATCTTTTCCAGCTCCGAAAAATTCATCCTGCTCATTCTTCTCGTATGGAATAGGTTTATCTTCTGTTTTCACATCCAAACTAATCGTAAGAGCAGGTTTACCAGAAGAAACGGCAGGAATTAGTGTGGGATCTGCAAAAGTAAAGCCGTTGGGATTACTGCCAGGTGCGTTTTGAGCCCTAACCGTTTGGCTCTTTCCGTTTACCTTGAACGAATCTCCATCTATCTCCAGTCCAAGATTGTGGGCAGCATCCGAAACCCCAAAGAAGTAAGCACGAGGGTTGAAGTTATCTGGAAATGCGAAGGTGCTTTCTTCGAGTTTAGGCATTCCAGGAAGAGGAACGCCTTTTCCGCCAAGCTCAATGGACATTGTGAATTTGTCGCCAACGCCACCCTCAACAGTATTTTTCAAATTAGTGTTAGGTTCTCCCGTTTTTGAATTCACAACTTTGAACGAAGAAACGACCTCTGGATTCACCCGAAATCCACCAACTGAATAGCCTAAGACATTTTGAACGAATAGATTGCTTTTGGCGCTTTCTTTATCTACGGATTTAGGCAAAGATGAATCATTCAGTATATTTGGATTATCAATCGAAACCGTGTAATTCATCGGCTGATCGGGAACAGTGATATACGCATCTTCGTTAGGAAAGCCACTATAAATTTGTTTGTAGAGACTTCCGTCTGGTTGCCTTGTTCCATCTGCATTTGCAGCCCAAATCGTATAGATATGTTGGCTGCTGAGTTTATCGGGCAAGAAATCTAAGAAACTTAGCTTTTTCTTTAGCTCATCTGCGGATGGTGTTGGATGAGATAGCTGATATGCAAGTTGTCTTGCAAATTTATTTTTATAACCAATGGCTAATGTGTTATTGCGGGCGGGGGCACCATCTGTAAACCGAGGGGCAAATAAATATAATTTTTCATTGGGCTTAGTAAAAGCGCTCCCGATAAGCCCACCTTGGAACATATAATCCATATTTAGAGAAATCCCGTCGTAGCTTGGATCGCCGCCTTCTTTGCTAGTTGTACGAATCAAATTTCCATAGAGAGGCCCATCAGCTGTCGCGTTTTTACCATTGCGGTAATCTGATTTACTATCAAATGCGTCGTCCCAACGTTCAGTTGACTGTGTATACATTGTGTCATATATATTTTCTATACTTAATTCATTTCCTGCCAAACTGTATTTTCTGTTTGGGGCCATCATTATGAAAAAGTCCATCAGTTTTGGATCAAGTGCACCAACTAAATGGTTGAATGCCAAATTCACATTTGTTGTGTTCGTAAGTTTTGTTATCGTATCAGGGATTCGTCCATCCAGTTCATTTTTATATAAATAAAGTTTCTGTAAGTTTGTTAAATTTCCAATAGACGCTGGAATATTACCTGATAGCTGATTACGAGATAAATCAAGGACAGTTAGATTTTCTTTGTTATCAAGAAACTGCTTATTGATTCTTCCTGTTAAGTTATTATTGGACAAATCAAGGGTGGTTAAATTTTTCAAATTTGCTATTGAAGATTCAATATCTTCTATGTTTCCACTAATGTGAGACTCCATGATTGTGAGGCTTTCTAGCTTCTGTAAATTTCCGATGGATGCAGGAATGCTTCCTCTATATGTCCCTCCTAAATTTTTTATTGAACCTCCGTTTCCACCAATCATAACCTGTTCTAAGTTTGTTAATTGACCAATCCACTCTGGAACAGGATCTTCCAAGTTAACAACATTTTTTACGAATAGATATTTAAGGTTTGTCAAAGTTCCAATCGACTCAGGTAAGACAAAAGGTTGATAAGGTTCAGTATCACCGGGACCACTACCTAACCCATTTATCCACAGAAACTGTAATCCCTTAAAGACATCAAAGCGCTTAGGCAAATAGTAATTTTGATAAGTTGAACGATTGAACTTTAATTCTTTAATTTTAGCCAAATCGCCGAAAGTGACCTGACCACTTTGAATATTGATATCATCAGGAACAATCTGTTCAGTGTGTAATTCCTTATTCACAGTGTCTATAAACCAAGCCTTATTTTCAAAAAAATCGTATTGGACGGTTTGATTGGGATCATAGTCTACACGAGGCGTTAAGCTACGCGGAGTAAACTTTGGCTGTGGGTCTGTTTTGACAACGGAAGAAGTAGATGTTGGGTCTTGAATCTGAATTTTAAGTGGTTTAGATTCTAGCTTTTTCCCGTCTCGAATGGTATTTGCGACAAAAGAATAGGTACTGGGCTGAAGCGCCTTTAAAGTAAGCACCACTTTTTTATCCGAATTCGCTGGCCAATCAATCACTAGATTTCCTTTGTTTTTATCTTCTGTAATGGTTGCTTCCCCTTTGGTTTCTCCTTTGTATTCAAAATTTCCACTGATGGGTAAAGTGATCTTTGTATCCGCTTTATTGCTCGACTGAACAGTGAGGGTTAAAATCTCACCGGCAGTAAGTGCCTCGCGGTCTGCAGATACTTTCAAATCATTACTTTGCTCATCAGCAGCTTCTAATTTCGGAGTAAGAAATACAAAAGAGAGAAAAGCAAAACAAGCTATTCCAAAAGCAAGAAACCAAATGGTTTTATTTTTTGCAAGTTTTTTCATAATACCCTCCTTTTTCATCATGTAAGATCAGGTTGTAAAAATGGGAAAGAGTAAAGGGAAATTTATTTTCCTTTTAAATGAAATAAATCCGACCCTACGTAAAATGACCTTTTACAACGTTTATCATATCAAGGAGATAGGAGTTTCGATTGATACTTTGTAACGTAACACGACCGAAGTAATGAAAATTATGTGATAAAAAAATATAATATTTTACTTTCTTGTGAATTTACAAGTTTTGGAGAAATGAATTTTTCACATTCAGCGAAGCAGTCTTTTTCGTAGTGAAAGAGAGAAATTTCCACCGATCTTTACATTAAAATAGAAGTCAGATTCAGAGGAGTATTTTAATTTTTCCTTATGCACGAATGTGCTAGACCGTATAGGATTAGAATCGAAAAGCAGAAATAGATAAGCCATTTCAATCGCTCCTTACAAAAATAAAATAAGGTCTAAACAGGATTCGTTGAGTAGCAATAATTGAAATTTGAGGAACATTTGCGTTAAAATTATGAAGCGAGCAAAAAGTAATGGGGGTTACATATATGCCAGCTTATTCAATTAATTGGTCCTATGATGGAGATAAAGGGCCTGAAAAATGGGGACAAATTTGTTCCGACTTCGAGATTGCGCAATCTGGGAAGAAACAATCACCAGTAGATATCCGTTCAGAAGATATCAAGCCACTTGAGGGGAATCCACTTGAAACGAGCTATTCACGGATTCCTTATCAAGTCAAACGAGTGGAGAATTCTGTTCACTTGTTTCCGCAAGAAATGAATCAAACACTTACCTTTCAAAATGAGGTCTATCGTCTAGTCGCATTTCATGCCCACATTCCAAGTGAACACTTGTTAGATTCAGTTGCTTACCCAATTGAGTGGCACTTTGTCCATGAAAATGCGAAAGGTGAAAAACTAGTGTTAGGCGCCTTTATGGATGTTGGAACGACCGTATCCATCGATATGACTGACTTACGTCGCGTATTTCCAGAAGTTTTTCAAGATTTTTCGATTGAGCGTGAGCTTTCACTCGACATTACCGATTTCCTACCAGAAGAAAAAGCATATTTTACTTATGAAGGGTCACTTACAACTCCACCGACAGTTGAAGGTATTCGTTGGATTGTCTTAAAAAACAGACAAACAATCGGACATGTTGCGCATCGAGCACTTGAAAAAGTAATCGGTGGAACGAATCGTCCGGTACAGCCTTTAAATGGCAGAAGTATTCAATTTCATGAATAGAGGCGAACAAACATGCAAAAGATTTTTGTAGCTGGAAAATTACTAGAAAAGACAGAAGAAGTGTTAAAACAAATGGGCGCCACTTTTTGGACAGGAACTGGAAAAATTTCGGAAGAGGAGTTGAAAAAAGGGGCAAAAGATGCGGAAGCTATCATTTGTCCTCTCTCTGCTCCTATAACGAGTGATGTACTCACGGCTAGTCCGAAGTTAAAGATTGTTGCCAATGTAGGAGCTGGATTTGACAACATTGACGTGCAAAAAGCACAGGAATTAGGAATCGCAGTAACTAACACTCCAAAAGTATCCACCGAGTCAACTGCAGAACTTTCTTTTGGATTGATTCTTGATGTGATGCGCCGTATTTCAGAAGGCGATAGACTTTTGCGGACCCACCCAGAAGAATTTAAAGGTTGGGCACCTACTTTCTTTTTAGGGCGAGAGTTGCACGGGAAAACACTTGGAATTATAGGACTTGGACAAATTGGACAAGCCGTAGCAGAGCGTGCCTTTGCTTTTGGAATGAAGATTCTTTATTCGGGTCATCATCCAAAGGAAGTTGCGCAAAAATGGGATGCCCGTTTTGTTTCTCAGGAGGAATTGCTAGAGAAAAGTGATGTTGTTTCTGTCCACGCCGCTTATAGTGATGAACTTTATCATTTATTTCAGAAAGAAACTTTCCAAAAAATGAAAAAAACTGCTTTTCTAGTGAATGCTTCTCGTGGAAAAGTAATAGATGAAGCGGCTTTGGTCGAAGCACTTGAAGCAAAGGAAATTGCGGGTGCTGCACTAGATGTATTTGAATTTGAACCACACGTAAATGAGCGCTTAACAAAATTTGAAAATGTTGTATTAACACCACATATTGGAAATGCAACGGTAGAAACACGTGAACAAATGGGGGACATGGCTGTCGCAAATGTCAAAGCTGTTTTAGCTGGCGATGCGCCCATCCATTCTGTATACTAAAATCATAAAGAAGCGACGGAGAGGCGGGATTAATATGTATGAAAAAGCACTGGAATTTGCAAGAAAAGCACATGCAAGTCAAAAGCGAAAGATTACCGGTGAAAAATATTTTTCCCATCCCTTCAATGTTGCGCGCATTTTAAATGCTGCTGGTTTTCCAGAATATGTCGTTGCAGCAGGATTACTTCATGATGTTGTGGAAGATACAGATGTCACGCGGGAAGACATCGCAAGGGAATTCGGTGAAGAAACTGCAAATCTTGTGATGGCGCATACAGAAGATAAAACGAAAACGTGGGAAGAGCGGAAGGCGCATACGATTGAAACGGTTCGAGATGGGAGCCTTGAAGTCAAAGCTTTAATTGTGGCAGATAAACTCGATAATTTATCTTCTATTCGCTATGCCATGAGCATGGAAGGGAACCGTGTTTGGAACCATTTCAAGCGGGGTTATGATGAACAAAAATGGTATTATACAGGCGTTTTAGATGCGATGACCACTGGGCTTTCTCATGAAGAAATCCCAGCTTTTTTTACAGCTTATGCGAGGCTTGTTCATACTGTTTTTCGGCGCTAATGAGCAAAAATGAGTGGCTAACGAGTGTTGTCCTGCATATTTCTGGTAGGATGCTATTTTTTGGAAAGATGGATTAAAGCGGAAGATAGACTTTTTGTGAGGTCATTTGATATAATGTGAAAAAAGTAACAATTAGGAGGAACAACATGACAATACCTGAACTTTTAGGGATTAAGTATCCCATTATTCAAGGAGCCATGGCTCAAATTGCTAAGGCACCACTAGTTGCGGCTGTTTCAAATGGTGGTGGCCTCGGGATTATTGCTTCTGGCGGGATGAGCGGGGAGGAATTGCGGACTGAAATTCGTAAAACAAAAGCGCTCACGGATAAGCCATTCGGTGTCAACTTGATGCTTATGATGACGAACATTGGCGAATTAACTGAGGTTTTGATTGAAGAGAAAGTCAAAATTATTACGACAGGAGCAGGGACACCAAAAAGCTTCATGCCTGTTTGGAAAGATGCGGGCATTATTGTCATACCGGTTGTGCCTTCTGTCATGATTGCCAAAAAGATGGCAAAGCTCGGTGCTGATGCGGTTATTGCGGAGGGAACTGAAGCTGGGGGACATGTTGGCGAAACGACTACAATGGCCCTTTTGCCGCAAGTTGTGGATGCAGTCGAGATTCCAGTTATTGGCGCAGGGGGTATTGGAGATGGTAGAGGGGTTGTAGCGGCGTTTGCCTTAGGGGCCTCAGGTGTGCAAGTTGGAACTCGCTTTCTTGCCTCAGAAGAAGTCCCAGTTCATCCACATTTTAAGGAAGCGGTCTTGAAAGCTCAGGACAGGGATACAACGGTGACGGGTCGCAGTGCTGGTTCGCCGGTTCGCTCTATCAAGAATAAAATGATCAAGGAATATTTGCGGCTTGAAGCAGTCGGAGTGGATCGTGATGAACTAGAAGCATTGACGCTTGGATCACTTCGGAAAGCTGTGTTAGAGGGTGACACAGAAAATGGTTCTGTCATGGCGGGACAAATCGCTGGGCTCGTGGAAGAAATAAAACCTTGTCGAGAAATCATAACTGAAATGATGACAGAAGCTCAGGAAACGCTGAAATCACTTTCACTTACATAAAAAGGAGTCTGGGAAAGCCCCAGACTCCTTTTATTATGATTGTAGTAGTTTTAGTGATTCACGGTCAAAAGCTGGTAGATCATCTGGAGTTCTACTCGTTACAATGTTTCGGTCAACTACAACTTCTTCATCTTTTACGGTTGCTCCAGCATTTTTTAAATCTGGACGAATAGAGGTAAAGCCTGTTACAGTTCTGCCTTTTAATTTATTAGTCTGGATTAAAAGTTGGGGACCATGACAAATAGCTAAAAGAGGTTTGTCGTTTTCTATAAAATAATCTACAAAATTTACAAAACGATCATCTGCACGTAATTGATCTGGTGAAAAGCCACCTGGGATAAATAAAGCATCAAAATCACTTGCTTGCACGTCGTCGATTCCTTTATCAATTGTCACAGTCGCTTCTCCTTGCTTACCTGTTACTTGATTGCCCGCTTTTTTCTCGATCGTAACGACTTCGTGTCCTGCTTGCCGGAACGCATCTGCTGGATTTGTAAACTCAACATCTTCAAAAAGATTCGTTATAAGAGTTGCAATTTTTTTGGACATAAATAGATCCTCTCCTTTGATTATCTGACTCATTACTTTTTATTCCACATTGTTAGTCGTTTCAACCATTTTACTGTTTATGATTTTTATACCATTCTTCTGCTTTGGCTGTTGCAATCGGGATGGCGCGTTCTTCTGAATAGCCTTCTTTTAATAAGGCATTTCCAATTTCAATGGCTTTTTTTCGTTCTTCTTCTTTTAAGTTCTTCCATGAATTTGGATAATCATTTTTAGTCCATGGCATTTTTTTCACCTCAACTTTAGTGGTTATTTGTAGGATTAATTAATAGGGGCTCCGCCTGTTATCCCATAAACTTGACCAGTGATATAGCTAGCCTCATCAGATGCAAGAAGGACATAAACGCTCGCTAGTTCAGCGGGTTGCCCAGCACGTTGTAAGGGTTGATTTTGTCCGAATTCTGGAATGCTGTCTTGTGGTTGGCCACCGCAGATTTGTAAGGCTGTCCATATTGGACCAGGCGCAACTGCATTGATTCGAATCCCTTTTTTGCCCAGTTGTGCCGCTAAACTTTTTGTAAGTGAGATTTCACAGCTTTTTGTCATTGCATAATCGACTAAATGGGCACTTGGTTTTACTCCTTGAATGGATGAAGTTAAAATGATGCTACCGCCTTCGCCTAAATAATTAAGCGCTTCTTGAATTGCATATACAACGGAAAAAACATTGACCTCAAAGGTATCTCGTAGTTGCTTGGAAGTTAAATTTTGAATATCAAATTCGTATTGTTGAATTCCAGCATTTAGCACTAACAGGTCTAAACCACCTAGAGCATTTGCAGCGCTTTTTACCATGTTCTGCGCGAAGCCTTCTTCACGTAAATCACCTGGTAGTAAAACGCATGTACGACCTTCTTTTTCAACAATTGCTTTTACCTCTTGGGCGTCTTGCTCTTCATCTGGATGGTAACTGATCGCTACATCTGCGCCTTCTCTTGCGTAGGCGATAGTGGCAGCACGGCCGATTCCGGAATCTCCGCCCGTTATGAGTGCTTTTTTATGAACGAGTTTATCGCTACCTTGATAAGTTTTTTCGCCTGTATCAGGTACAGGTGTCATTTTGCTTTGTAAGCCTGGATACTCCTGTAATTGCTTTTCGAATTTTCCACTATAATAGTGATTCGTTTGTTTACTGTCTTGCATTGAAAGTCCCTCCTGATTTTTAGCATCCATCTTGTGAGACGCTTTTTAAAATTGGGTTTCCTCAAAGATGTTCCTGTTTTTTGACATTTTGACTAATCTTTTAAAGTGATGCTGACTAACCCAAATTAGTTAACATTTTACTTTATAAGGTTAGTTTGAAGATCCCTAATCTTTATCACGCTCCTATCCTCTTTGTAAGAACTATACCCGGAAATTTTGTTTTTAATACATTCACAAAGTGTGATTTATTGATGGCCATTTTACTGAAAAATTCTAAGTGGTTCCTGTTTGGTCTAATTCTTGAAAACTGATATACTTAAGTCAGAAAGTGAACTTAAAAGGAGTTGAGCACAATTGAAAAACGTATTTAAATGGGTGTTTATTTTAGTTTTCAGTGTGATCTTGCTTCCGCTTCTTGTTGTTTTCTTCATCTACAAGAAAGCAGTTGGAAAACGCGAGTATGATCCATCCGTATTGGAAAACTTGAAAGACGAGGCTACGCAAAACTATCTAAAAAATACGGCTCCACTATCTGATGTTGATTCTCGTTATAAATATATTCGCTTAAAGGAAAAAGCAACTCCTTCTGCGAAAAATATCGAAATTGGCGCGACGGAAGATAAAAAAATTGATGGGCCAGGTGGAAAAATTCCACTTCGAATTTATACGCCAAAAGAAGAAGGACCTTATGAAATTATCCTTTATTTCCATGGTGGGGGTTTTGTAACGGGCGGACTTCAATCACATGATGGGATTGCTCGAAAACTTGTACAAACAACGGGTGCGCGTGTGGTTGCTGTTGATTACCGCCTTGCTCCAGAAAATCCGTTCCCAGCGGCAATTGAAGATGCATACGCGGCATTACTTTGGGCGAATGCGCATAAGACAAGTTTGCGGAACAAAGGCACTTCTCTAATTGTGGCAGGAGACTCAACTGGTGGGAATATTGCCGCTGTCATTGCTCAAATGGCTAAAGCTAAAAATGGACCGGAAATCAGCAAACAAATTTTGCTTTATCCAGCAACAGATATTTTCAGTCGAGATGCTTCTGTCCTTTATCCATCTATGGATCAATTTGCAGAAGGTTACGTTCTTACAAAAGAATCGCTTGATAAATACTTTAAACTCTATTTAAAAAATGCTTCTGACCGGAAGTATGATCCACTAGTTGCACCGATTCGTAGTAAAGACTTAAGTGGCCTTCCAAAAGCATTTATTGTAACGGCAGAGCTTGATCCACTTCGTGATCAAGGAGAAGCATATGCTAAGAAATTAAAAGATGCTTCCGTTCCTGTCTTCGCTAAACGCTTGGATAATACACTTCATGGTTTCCTTAAAACGGAATCGAAAGCGACAGATGAAACATATGAATTGATCAGTGAATTTTTAGAAGAAAAATAGATAAAAACAGCGCGGCCGAACAGGGGTGCGCTGTTTTTATGTCTGAAAAAATCAGATTGAGAGTTTAATTGAACTGGTGTAAAATGAATGAGAATAGGTTTTACACAAACTTTAGGAAGACTGGAAGTGCAAAAAAATGCGAAAACGGAAAACTATGGATGGAAATGCGGCAGCGGCACATATTTCTTATGCGTTTACAGAAGTTGCGGCGATCTATCCAATCACGCCATCTTCAACGATGGCAGAACTTGTTGATGAATGGTCAGCCGCGGGCAAGAAGAACTTGTTTGGGGAAACAGTGAAAGTTGTGGAAATGCAATCAGAAGCGGGGGCCGCAGGAACGGTGCATGGCTCGCTTAAAGCAGGAGCGCTGACAAGCACATACACGGCTTCGCAAGGCCTACTTTTAATGATCCCCAATATGTACAAAATTGCCGGAGAGCTTCTCCCCACCGTTTTTCACGTATCTGCTCGTACGATTTCGACGGCAGCGCTGAATATTTTTGGCGACCATAGCGATGTGATGGCGGCGAGGCAAACTGGTTTTGCCATGCTTGCGGAAGGATCGGTTCAGGAAGTGATGGATCTTTCGGCGGTGGCTCATCTTGCCTCCCTTAGAGGGAGCTTGCCATTTATCAATTTTTTTGATGGGTTTAGGACAAGCCATGAACTGCAGAAAATTGAGGTTTTAGAGTATGATGAGCTGAAAGAAATGCTAGATGAAAAGGCGCTTGAACGCTTCAGAGCGCGTGCGATGACGCCAAATAATCCGACGACTTCTGGTTCGAGTCAAAATCCAGATATTTTCTTCCAACAACGGGAAACGGTTAATGGCTATTATGAGGCGATTCCTGGAATTGTTCGTGAGGAAATGAACGAGATTAATAAACGGCGTGGAACAGATTATGATCTTGTGAATTATTACGGAGCAGAAGATGCAACGGAAGTTATTGTCGCAATGGGGTCGGTGACGCCTGTAATTGAACAAGTTATTGATTCACTTCTTTTGGAAAATCGCAAGGTGGGGCTTTTAAATATTCGACTTTATCGGCCGTTTCCGGCAGATGTTTTGCTTAGAAAATTGCCAAGAACGGTTAAACGTTTAGCGGTGCTAGACCGGACGAAAGAGCCCGGATCAGGCGGGGAACCGCTTTTGCTTGATGTGGAAAGTGCACTTTATCACGCAGAAAATCGGCCTGAACGAATTATCGGAGGGCGTTACGGCTTAGGTTCAAAAGATGTGACACCAGACCAGATACTGGGCGTTTATTCGCACCTAAGAAGTGAAAATCCGAAACCTCGTTTTACAATTGGAATTGTGGATGATGTAACAAATCTCTCCATTCCAGATGTTGGGCGAAAGGATTTAACAAGTAAAGAGACGTTTCAGTGTAAATTTTATGGTTTTGGTTCTGATGGAACGGTTGGTTCTAATAAAGCGGCGATTAAGATCGTTGGAGATAAAACAGATTTGAATGTTCAAGGTTATTTTTCCTATGATTCTAAGAAATCTGGCGGATTAACGGTTTCTCATTTGCGTTTTGGTAAAAATCGAATTCGTTCGGCTTACCTTGTTCATGAACCCGACTTTGTTTCTTGTTCTACAGCTGCCTATGTAAATAGCTATGACTTACTTGATGGCTTGAAAAAAGGGGGAACCTTCCTCCTCAATACGGTTTGGCAAGGGGAACAACTTGAACGTCACTTGCCAGCTAAAATGAAACGCTACATGGCTGAAAACGAGATCAAATTTTATACGATTAATGCCATCAAAATTGCTTCTGAGGCGGATCTTGGCAGACGGATTAACACGGTAATGCAGACGGCCTTTTTCAAGCTTTCTGGTGTGATGGATTTTGATCTAGCTTTTGAGGAATTAAAAGATTCTGCGATTCGAACTTATGGTAAAAAAGATATGCGCGTTGCTGAAAAGAATATCCAAGCCATGGATCAGACGTTAGCTTATTTGAAGCAAGTGGATGTTCCAGATGCTTGGCGAAATGCGGAAGCTGTCGCTAAGTCGTCTAAAGTAGAGGAGCAAGAAAAGCCTCGATATATCGAGCAAATTCTTGAACCTATGAATGCGCTCAAAGGGGATTCTTTACCGGTTGGGACATTGATTGAAAATGGCATGGGAGACGGAAGCTATCCGCAGGGTACAGCTGCTTATGAGAAACGTGGCATTGCGCTTGAAGTACCAGAATGGATTTCTGAGAACTGTACGATGTGTAATGAATGTGCTTTTGTTTGCCCACACGCAGCGATTCGCCCTGTTCTTGTGAATGAAGCGGAAGAGGGGAATGCACCGGATAGTTTTGTTACTCGGGAAATGAGAGGAAAAGACGTTTCCTACCGGATCCAAGTTTCACCGATGGACTGCACGGGATGTAATCTTTGCGCACATGTTTGTCCGGCGAAAGATAAGGCGCTTGTGATGAAACCTTTTGATGAAGTTGCAGAAAGGGAACGCGAGAATTGGGATTTTGCTAAAACGGTTTCGCCGAAGAAAAATCCCGGCAAGAAAAACACGCTTCCAGGTAGTCAATTTGAACAGCCACTTCTTGAGTTTTCAGGGGCTTGTGCAGGTTGCGGGGAAACGCCTTACGTGAAGCTTTTGACGCAACTGTTTGGTGACCGAATGATGATCGCAAATGCGACGGGATGTTCTTCAATTTGGGGGGCTTCGGCTCCGGCGACCCCTTATACGACAAATAGTGAAGGACATGGTCCTGCTTGGTCTAATTCTCTGCTTGAAGATAATGCTGAATATGGTTTTGGCATGTATCTCGCAAACCAAACGATGCGAGCTGGGCTCTTGAAGGAAGTAGATTCGATTCTTTTGGAAGAAGAAATCTCGGAGAACTTGAACCATGCTCTTAGTGAGTGGCGTGAAAACTTCTTAATTGGGGAAGGGACACGTGAACGCGCAGAGGATCTTCAGCTGGCCCTTCTTGCAGAAATGAATGGAAATAGTCGGCTTATGGCTCTTTATGAAAAGCGCGATTTGTTTATTAAGCGGTCGCAGTGGATGATTGGCGGCGACGGCTGGGCATATGATATTGGTTTTGGCGGAATTGATCATGTGCTCGCAAGTGGCGAAGATGTTAATATGCTTGTAATGGATAATGAAGTGTATTCGAACACTGGTGGTCAATCTTCGAAAGCAACACCAATGGCTGCGATTGCGAAATTTGCGGCTTCTGGAAAGCGGATGGGCAAGAAGGATCTCGGCTTCATGGCGATGAGTTACGGGAATGTTTATGTGGCGCAAGTTGCGATGGGTGCAAACAAAAAGCAAATGATTAAAGCATTTGAGGAAGCAGAGAAATTCCCGGGCCCATCTTTGATCATCGCGTATACACCTTGCATTGCGCACGGGATTTCGGCTGGGATGAAGACTATGCTTTCGGAAACGGAAAAAGCGGTGGAATGCGGTTATTGGAATTTATATCGCTATAATCCAGAGCTACTTGCTAAAGGTAAAAATCCAATGGTGATGGATTTCAAGAAACCAGATTTCGGTTTATTCCATGATTTTTTGAAGCGCGAAACACGCTTTTCAGCACTTTACAAGTCGAATCCGGATGTTGCTCAGGCGATTTCGGATGGGACGCGTGAGGATGCTTTACGACGCTTTAAACGCTACGCTGTGATGGCTGGGCTCGATCTCGCTAAAGTACTCCCAGAAGAAAATGGAGAGAGTAGCGAGGAGAGCGCGAAACCCAAATTAAGCGAAGCGGAGAAGGAACAGCGGAAACTTGAGCGCGAGAAACGGAAACGCGAGCGTTCAGAAGATCCAGAGCGCGAAGCGCGTCGGAAAGCACGGATGGAGCGAAAACAAGCCCGTCTAAATGAAAAGGAAAATGAATAATGAGAAGGTCCCTTTTTGAGTTTTTAGATTCAAAGGGGGCTTTTTTGTTTCTTGCTAAAAAGATTTTGAATTTACGAGCAAAAAAGTTAGATTAGTGCGTAAGAATCTGCTATTTTTATATTAAAAGGGTATACACATACTAAAGGAAGTGCATGGATTTGGAAGAGAATAAACGAAAACCGATTGAAGGTCTAAATCCATATCTTGGTCTTACCCAGAAGGAAGTAGACGAACGCGATCGTCTTGGTTTGAAAAATCATGCATTAAAGCCGCTAACAAGAAGTATCAAGCGGATTTTTGCAGATAATACCCTAACGCTTTTTAATTTAATAAATTTTACGATCGCTTGTTTTATTATTTACACGGGAAGTTATAAAAATCTATTATTTCTCGGCGTTGCGCTTTGCAATACGGCGATGGGGATTTTTCAGGAGATACGTGCTAAGCGTCAAGTTGATAAGCTCACAATTTTGACAGAAGATAAGGTACGAGTCGTTCGTGAGGGGAAAGAAATTGAAATTGAACAAGAAGAGCTTGTGCTGGATGATGTTATGCTCGTTCGGCGCGGAGATCAAGCTTATGCGGACGGCGTTGTTCTAGAGACAACGGGGCTTGAAGTCGATGAATCGCAACTTACTGGTGAAGCTGATGCTGTCATCAAAAAGCAAGGAGACGACGTGTTTTCTGGTAGCTTTATTTTAAGTGGAACGGCGCATGTTCAAGCAACTGCTATCGGTACGGACAGTTTTGTTTCTAAGCTTTCCCTTGAAGTGAAGCAAGAAAAAACGGCTTATAGTGAGTTGCTTCGCTCGATTAAAATGATCATTCGTGTGCTAACTTTTGTCATTGTGCCACTTGGTGTGATCTTGTTTTTCTCGCAGTTTTCACAGTCTCAAGATATCAATGCTGCCATTTTAGGAACTGCAGCTGCAATGATTGGGATGATTCCAGAAGGGCTTGTGTTACTAACGTCAATTGCGCTTGCGGTTGGAGTTGTCAATCTGGCACGAAAGAAAGTGCTTGTCAAAACAATGCCCGCGATTGAAACACTTGCCCGGGTAGATGTTCTTTGTCTCGATAAAACGGGTACGATCACGAGTGGCAATCTGAAGGTATCAGAAATTTTGCCTGAAGAGGGATTTACGCAGGCGGATGTCGAAGAGGGGATTTCCGCTATTATTTATACGCTGCAAGATAAGAACTCGACGAGCCTTGCGCTTGAACGTAGTTTCACAGAAAATCCGGGTTGGGATGCAACCGCTCGTTTTCCATTTTCTTCGGATAAAAAGTGGAGCGGGGCTTCTTTTGGAAATCGTGGTACATACATCATTGGTGCACCAGAATTTATCTTCGAAACTTTGCCGGCGGAAAAAAGGCAACAAATTGATGAATTTGCGAAATCAGGCTATCGCGTATTATCTTTAGCTAAAAAAGCAGGCGCTTTTGAAGATTCCACGCAAAGACTTGAGCTCGTTGGTTTAGTGCTTATAACGGATGAACTACGAGAAGAAGCTAAAGATACTTTCCGCTATTTTAAAGAGCAGGGAGTTTCTATTCGTGTTATCTCTGGAGATAATCCAGCTACAGTATCAAATGTTGCTCTTCAAGCAGAAATTGAAGGCAGCCATCGTTATATCGACATGAGTCAAATCGGTGCAAATCCAGATTATGAGCAACTTGTACAAGATTATGTTGTTTTTGGACGGGTGACACCCCATCAGAAAAAGCATTTAGTACAAGCTTTCCAAGCGGAAGGTCATACCGTTGCGATGACAGGAGATGGCGTGAATGACGTACTAGCCTTAAAAGAATCTAATTGTAGTATTGCAATGGCGGAAGGAAGCGATGCATCAAAAAGTGTGGCTGATTTCGTTTTGATCAATAATAATTTTGATTCTATGGTTAGTGTTTTAAAGGAAGGGCGCCGTGTGATTAATAATATTGAGCGAGTAGCTTCACTTTATCTAATCAAAACGATTTATTCTGTCATCTTGACAGTGATTTATACTTTTCTTTCGAGTCGTTATCCGTTTCAACCCATTCAGCTTAGTCCGATTTCTTCGCTAACTGTTGGAATTCCGTCTTTCTTCCTTGCTATTAAACCGAATTATAAACGGATTCAAGGAGAATTTTTAAAGAAGGTTCTCCACAATGCATTACCAGCTGCAATTTGTGTTGTAACCTATGTGCTTGTTATTAATGTGCTTGGAGGACTAACGAAGCTAAGCTTTGCGCAAACATCCACTTTAAGTGTCTTACTTACAGGAACGGTTTGTTTTACGACCTTAATTGCTGTTGCGAAACCCTTTGATTTTAAAATCAAAATTTTGATTACACTTTTAATGACTGCTTTTGTCATGTTGTTCTTATTTGCAGGTTCCATTTTCAATTTAGCTTCCTTGCTAAATGTCAATATGATTATGGTTTATGTGCCGCTCATTTTGAGTGTCTATCCGTTCTTCCATTTTATTCGAGCTTTTATGCTTCGATTCGTAAAATAAGACAACGAAAAAATCACTCGGACGACTTTGTCCGAGTGATTTTTTCTGTGGTCTAAGATCTGTGGGAATCCTAGACTACGGGGATTTGTATACATAGATAATCTTTTCACGAGAATGAGAAATGACTAGCTACACATACTATTATAACGAATTTCTAGAAAGTTGCACCTGCAATTTCGAGCCTTTTTTTGAAGGAATGTCCATAAACAGCATAAACACTAATGTTACACAAATTGTGAACGTTTTATGACAATTTTGTGTTTATCTGTACTCATTTAGGTAACCTTTGCGATAAGCGTTTAGCAGTTGTTTAAGTTCTTCTGCTTGGCGGATAAGTTCTTGTCCATTATCCGTATCTCGGACACGCTTTCGTTCAATTTCCGTTTCAATGACTTGGCGCGTAGATAAAATATCTGTTTCGTTTTTGATAGCTTCTTCAGTTGATGTAAATGGCTGATGGCTGGCTAATTGAAGTCCATAGCTGTTAAAAAGTAGCGTGTAACCTGCAAGTCCAGTCGTTTTATGGTAAGAAGGAGAGAAGCCTCCGTCAATAACGAGCATTTTCCCATTTGCTTTAATTGGACTTTCGCCCTTTCCTTCTTTAACTGGGGTATGTCCATTTATAATATGTCCGCAAGTATCTAGCCCGAATTCTTTTAAAATCATGTCACAAGTTTCTGGGTTGTTACGCAAGTTATAATATGGATTTTTTTCTTCATGATGGGTCTTTTTATCGGCCACAAAATAACGTTCAAAGGTTGTCATTTCGCTTTTTCCAAATAATGAAGAGACAGGACCAGTCCACAAATACCAAGTGACATCGAGTGCATATTCCTTCTCCTTTGTTCCAGCATTCCGAAAATATCCTTCTCGCGCAATTTGCTCAAATTGAACGAATAATTCTTTTCCAGCATATTTTTTGCCATGGAGTTCAAGTTCCATGAAACTTCCGTCTGGATTAAGTGGAATGCAGCCGTGGTAAAGTAAATTGCCGTTATAAGTCAAAAACATGCTTCCCTTCGAATACAAAAATAAAATGTGTTTTTGCAATCGCTCACAATTTTTGAATGAAGCGACAAGTTTCTGGATAATTTCAACTTCCTCTTTTGTAAGTGCGTAAGGGTTTTTAGGATCGATAGTTGGAAAATTCGTGTCAAGAAGAGGGTAAACAGTCCCTTTTAAACGGATTTCACCACGTTCATAGTCGATAAAGTCGAGTACTTTGCGTCCCTTCATGGTAAATTCTGGATGACGGTCAATAACTTGGCCTTCAAGCTTGAATTGAATGATAGAAATCGCTTTGTGCATGCGTGCAATTTGAGTGATTTCGGCGTTACTATAGACTAAACCATCTTCGTTTTTAGGTTGGAAAAACGTGCAAGGATCATCTCCGTAAACTGAATCTGCAAATAGGGCAAGTGGGCGAAGGGAGATTCCATAACTATCCTCTAAAATATCTAAATTCAAATAGCGAGCCGAGATGCGAACGACATTTGCAAGACAAACTTCTGATCCAGCTGCAGCCCCCATCCAGAGCATATCATGATTACCCCACTGAAAATCAAGTGAATGGTAATTCATCAGGGTATCCATAATTTTATCCGGGTATGGGCCCCTATCATAAACATCCCCGACAACATGCAAATGATCAACAACGAGTCGTTGAATCAATTTGGATAATGCCGCAATAAATTCTTTTGCTCGGTCCAGTTCAATAATACTTTCTAGAATTTCTTCATAATAAAGTTTTTTATCATCTTCGTTGTAGTTTTCGTGTAACAGTTCTTCCAGTATGTAAGCAAAATCTTCAGGCATAGCTTTGCGCACTTTAGACCGCGTATATTTGGAAGAAACATACTGGCAAAGTTCCACCAACCGAAATAATGTATCTTTATAAAAAGCGCAAGAATCTGGAACGTCCCTTAACAGTAAATCAATTTTTTGTTCTGGATAGTAAATCAAGGTTGCCAAAGTATTAATTTCGTCGTCGCTCATTTCCTCGCTAAAGCAGTCACGGATTTTGCGTTTGACGACACCTGAACCATTTCGCAAAACTTGTTCAAAGGCACTATATTCACCATGAATGTCACTTAAAAAGTGTTCCGTTCCTTTCGGAAGATTTAAAATGGCTTCTAAATTTGTGATTTCAGTCGCTGTTTTAGCGATTGTTGGATAATTCCTTGCGAGCAAACGCAAATATTTAAATTCATTTTGATCCAAACCTCGTCAACCCCTTATAAAAATTGGTATTGTTTATTAATGGGGTTATTATAACTTACAAATCAATTTATATCAATGAAATTAAACTTTTTAAAAAATAATTGGTCTACACAAAAAAGGAGCCGTGATTTAGACTTCTTAAAAGTCATTTGCTCCTTTAAATCATTTATTCGCGTTTTAATAATTTGGTATTTGCAAGGTATAAAGCCAGCACAAGAAGTAAAATAGCGCCAGAAAGAATAAGCGTAGCAAGCGCATCTGAATGATCGACGATAATTAAGCGAACGATCGCTGTGATCCCGATGTATATGAAGTAACGCAAGGGGAAATGATAACCGGATTGAAAATATTTGATAATCAAGGCAATAAATTCAAAGTAAAGAAAGAAAATCAAAATTTCTTCAGTCATGTCATAAAAAGAAGTAACGGTATCAGCAATAAACAGGTTATTAAAGATCATAAATGCTTCGCGAATCAAAAAGGCAACTAGTGTCAAGCCGACTAAAATTAATCCGATATTTAAAATGAACTGGAGAAGCAGTGGAACAATTCGTGTGAGTTTATTCAGTAACTTCAATGGAAATCCTCCTTAGTAATGTGCCTAACTTTAGTCTAATTGGCAATGCTTTGTTCCGTCAAGCGCGAAAAGAGAGGATAACAAAATAGGTTTATATTGGAACGAAACATTTTCAGCCATTTTGATTAATGTAAAGGGAGGATACTTGTCTATCCTTTGATATCGTATAATTAGGACGATCTATAAAAAAGTTTATCTAAAATGGATTTTTTTTATTTTTTAGGTTTGGAATAGACCATTTATGGAAACTGATTAAGAGTAGCAGAATTTTGATAACGAGAAAGGACAGTTAAAATGAAAACTAGAGGCAGTGATGTATTAGTAAAGGTACTTAAAAATTGGGACGTGGATCATGTCTATGGTCTCCCTGGGGATTCAATTGACACGGTTGTCGAGGCACTTCGAAAGGAAAAAGAAGCGATTGATTTTATCCATGTTCGGCATGAAGAAGTGGCAACACTTGCCGCTTCTGCTTATACAAAATTAACAGGTAAAATTGGTGTAGCACTAGCAATCGGAGGACCAGGCGCGATTCATTTACTAAATGGGATGTATGATGCGAAGATGGACCGAGTACCAATGCTTGTGCTCGCAGGACAAGTGGTAACGGATGTTGCAAATACGAAATTTTTCCAAGAAGTGGATTTACCAACTTTATTTGAAGATGTTGCTGTATATAATAAATTAATTGAATCAGCAGATAATATTGCAGAAGTGGTGGATCAAGCTATTGAAACGGCTTACCGAGAAAAAGGCGTAGCAGTCCTTACGATTCCAAATGATATTTTGGCGGAACAAGTTAAAGAAAAACCGCTTAAAAAGCGAGAGTATCAACCAGTTCGCCCACAAATTGATGAAGCAAAAATTATGCAGGCTAAAAAGCTAATTGAGCAGTCAAAAAAACCTGTTATTCTTGCAGGAGCTGGGACACTTGGTGCAAAGGAAGAGTTAGAGCGCTTTTCCGAAGCCTTTGATATCCCTGTAATCGTGACGTTACGCGGGCGTGGTGTGATTTCTGATGAACATCCCAATTATTTAGGGAACATTGGTAAGATTGGAACAAAGCCAGCATACGAGGCGATGCAGGAAGCTGATTTGTTACTCATGCTTGGAAACGATTATCCCTATGTCGATTATTTACCCAAACATTCCATTTCATGTATCCAAGTAGATATTAACCCAAGTATTATGAGCAAACGTTACCCAGCTACAGTTGAAATTGTTGGGGATATGAAAGAAGTACTCACGAAATGGAACGAAAATGAAGCGAGAAACACGGTATCGGAACGACCATTTTTAAAAGCGGTTCAGCACAATATGGAAAACTGGAACAAATGGATGGCAGAAGATGAAGCAAAAACAGAAGAGCCGCTTGCTCCAGAAGCAGTCATGGCAGAAATTCGCAAAATTGCTGAGCCTGATACAATCTTCTCGATTGATGTTGGAACATCAACGGTTTGGAGTACGCGTTATCTACATTTGGGACAGCAAAATGAATTTCTAACCTCAGCGTGGCTCGGTACAATGGGATGCGCACTTCCAGGGGCGATTGCTGCTAAACGAGCTTTTCCAGAAAGACAAACCATTGCTATAACAGGAGATGGTGGTTTTTCGATGGTGATGCAAGATTTTGTCACCGCTGTTCACTATAAGATGCCAATGGTTGTTGTCCTACTTAACAATCAGGAACTTTCATTTATTAAGTATGAACAACAGTCAGCAGGTGAATTAAATTATGCCATCGATTTACCGAATATTGATTATGCGGCTTTTGCGAAAGCATGTGGAGGCAGTGGTTACCATGTAGAAACACGGGCAGAACTTGAAACGGCACTCGCAACGGCAAAAGACGAACAAGTTCCTGTTTTAATTGATGTACATGTTGATCCAGATGCAGCCCCTCTTCCTGGGAAAATTGTTTGGGATGAAGCAAAAGGCTATCTCTCTTTTGAAACCGGAGAACTGCTTGAGGAACACCGCTTAGCTAAAATGCCACCATTAAAAACTATTTTGCGGCGTTTTTTATAAACTTTATCAAATAAGTTCTCCCTGTTTGTTTTGGGAACTTCATTTTAAAATTACAAGAGAGTAATTTGTAGAGGAATCTGAAGAAGAAACAGAAAGCTGAATTTAGTTTAGAAAAAGTGAATGGAGATTAGGGAATCAGATACTAGTTAAATAATTAGAAAAGCGTAACGAGTTTTTAAGAGCGTTACGCTTTTTTATGGACTTCAAATGAAAGATTTAGATACGAGAATTTTAAAATAAACTTCGCAAACAGAAAAAATATTTCTGTTAATTCTGTCTTTTTTATTCATTTAATCCAATTCTTTCATAAATAATTAATCGTTTAATTGTTTGTAATCATAGTTTTGTCAAAAAAAGAGATCACAAATCCAAAAAAATGGCGTGCTCTAATCTGCTGCTGTGTTATAGTTTTTAAGTAAAAAAATACTTTTTACCAAGGTTTGCTTTGTCAAATTTAAAACGTTTTGATTGGAAAAAATGGCGTTTTAGAAAACGATGAGGTCAATTTTTAAAATTAAATACGAATATGCAGATGAATGGAGTGTTTTTATGAAAAAATTTGGGATTTTAATCTTAATTTTGGTTTTACTTGTACCAGTGGGGTTGTCACAAGTTCATGCCGATATGTCGGGAGATTCAAGAGAAATTAGTAGTAGTATTAATGTAAACCCAAACCCAATAGAGGGCAGAAACAATGTAGCAGTAAACGTTAATATCAAAGGAAGTGCAGGAGATTTTGCTGAATCAAATGGTGAAGCCGTCATTACGATTCCGAAAAAAACAGTTGCATCTTCAGGTGAACTTAAGCCAGATAACGTACTGGTTCCTAGTCCGTTCGTATATGATAGAACGGTTCAAGATGAGAATGGGGACTATCAAATCATTGTCAAGTTAGATCCAAATGAAGTAGATGAAAATGAAGCTATTAATACCAACATTACGATCAATTATTCATCGCCTCTTTTCCAAGAAGATAGTACGGAAACATTTAAGGTTGAATATGCTGGAACGAGCGATAGCCAGGATGTAAAAGTGATAGGGAGCGGTGGATCTCCAAATGCTATTTTTTATAAATGGTATCAATATTCGATAGATGATTCTAGAGATGTTGGTTTGCTTGATGTGAATGAGCCGGCTAAAAACCGATTTGTACTAGCCGTGAATTATTCAGAGTTGGATTTAAAAAATGTTGTAGTCACAGATACAATTCCTGCTGATACGGAATTGACTTATCCGAACACATTTGCAGGTGCTGGTGGCGACACAATGGTTGTAGATAACATTCGGATTTTAAAGGTAAACGGTTTTGATGATAATCATTTACCAACCGGCTTTACTTATGTAACCGATCAATTTACAGATAAAATTTCTTATGATTCACAATCGAAAACGATGCGTGTTGACTTTGGAGATATCGCAAGTGATGAATCGTATCTTGTCGAGTATGCACTAGAAGCTCAAAATCTAGATATGGGTACACAAATGAACGTGGGTAATTTGACGGCGGATGGCTACGATGTGACGAAAGAATTTCCAGTTAAGCCATTATTAACCTCAGACAGCAGTTTCTCGCTTAAGAAAAGTGTTAATAAGCCTAAGATTAATATCGGTGAACATCATTTAGAATATACTTTGGATTTTGGTGTGAAATCTGGAGCTAGTATCCCTGTAGGAATCACAATTACGGACCCGCTTCCAGATAAGATGAAAATTGATAAAATAACAAATATTGATCAGGACTATTTCGATTATACGGTTTCTGAAGATGGCAAGCTATTGACGCTTGTGACTAAAAAGGAAATTTCAAAAGATACGCCACAAAAAGTTTCATTTTTAGTCGAGATTGATGAGTCTCTGCAAGTCGGAGATCAATTTACAAATGTGGGGATTTTACACATCAATGGTTCTGATTTAAACACAAACTCTGCAACAACAGTGGTTTATGATGGACGGGTACAAATTATTAAAGTAGATGAAGAGACTGGAGAACGCCTTTCAGGTGCGACTTTTGATATTCTCGATGATGAAGGGAATGTAGTCTTTACAGGGAAGACAGATGAAAATGGCGAGCTGATGAGTATCCCAATGGAGATTGGAAACTATCAAATTGTTGAAACAGCTGCTCCAGATGGTTATCAAGTGAGTGATCAAAAACATGAATTTACAGTTACTGGTGATGAAAAAGAACCGATTGTTGTTACGATTGATAACCAGTTACAACCAGGTAGCGTAACTCTAATTAAAACAGATCAAGCAGATGATAGTAAGCGGTTAGAAGGAGCAGAATTTAGTCTGCTTGATGAAAAAGGTCAAGTCCTGCAAGAAAAATTAACGACAAATGCAGAAGGAGAAATCACTGTAGATCAGTTGAAGCCAGGAAAATATACTTTTGTTGAAACAAAAGCTCCGGCAGGCTATTTACTAGATAAGTCTCCGATTGAATTTACAATTGAAAAAGGACAAAAAGAGACGCTTCAATTAAACGTTAAAAATCAAAAAGATGTAGGTGCTGTTAAACTGACGAAAGTGGACAGTGAGGACCATGATAAGAAACTGGCAGACGCAGAGTTTAAATTAATTAAGACATCTACAGGTGAGGAACTTGAAACAGCACTAGTGACAGATGAAAATGGGGAGATCACATTAACTGATTTAGCTCCAGGTGACTATGCGTTTATTGAAACGAAAGCACCGGCAGGCTTTGAACTCGATGAGACAGCACTTCCATTCACTATTCAAAGTGGGCAAAAGGAAGTTGTTGAAGTAATGAAAGAAAATGTTAAGCAAACAGATCCCGATGAAGGAACTGATGGAGATAATGGTAAAGACAAGGACAAAGATAAAGGAACTGCTGGAGGAAATACAGGCGGGGGATCAAATAATAAAGATCCTAAACCAGGTGAGCAGAATAAGTTGCCGAGCACTGGAGATAAAACAAATACCTTTACTTTAATACTAGGACTCCTATTTATTGCAGGAGCAAGCTTACAATTTAAAAATAAATTAAATTAAACAATAAATCAGGTGTGTCCTCAGAAGGACGCACCTGATTTATTTTATATTTTGCAAGAAAGTTAAAAATCGTTTAGAAGCATCCGTTAAGAAGCTTTGATTTTTGTAGATGGCATATACCGTTCGTTCAAGTGGGAGTGGATAAGTGTAAACATTTACAAGAGAGCTTGCGACTGATTCTGGAACAATCGCAATACCAAGATTCGCTTCAACGAGTCCAAGAATACTTGCGATCTCTAATCCATCAATAGAAGATGAAAGAACAAGTCCATTTTGTAGTAAAAACTGGTCGATAAGTTCTCTCGTTGGGGTTCCGCGGTTAAAATGAAAAAAAGTTGCATTCGCTAAATCAGCTAACTTAAAAGTCTTTTTTTGCGTATAGTCCTTTGAAAATAGAACAACCATGTTTTCGGTTGCTACTGGAAAACTTGAGAAAGTAGGGTCCTGTGGTTTTGTTACTGCTAGCCCGATATCAAGTTCTCCACTTTGAACCTGCTCTAATAGTTCATCAGTTCGCGATTCGTGAAAATGAAATTGATTTTTAGGATATGAATTTCGAAAGGCCTTTAAGCACTGGGGAACGAAGGAAAAACCAAGTGTATGCGTAAAGCCAAGTGTAATTATGCCTGAATCAGGATCGAGTAATGTTTGGATTTCCTTTTTTGAACTGGCTAGTGTCTCGGTTAGTTTTAAAGCATCTTGATAAAATCGTTTACCGAATTGATTGAGCTGAATTCCACGCCCATCACGATCAAAAAGCGGAAAACCTAGCTCCTTTTCGAGATTTTGGATAGCTCGACTGAGTGCAGATTGAGATAAAGCAAGTTTTTCAGAAGCAAGCGTCAAATGCTCACATTCAGCTGTGACAATGAAATAATGCAATTGATTGAAATCCATCTTTAAACACCACCTATGCGAAAAATGCATGAATTTGTTCTGATTAATGATTTGTTTGCAAGTTAAATCGAGTATACAATAAAAGAATAGACTTTGAAATAAAGAGGCATCGAATTTTATGAAAAAAGGTTATCTTTACATTATTTTAGCCACTTTTTTATTTAGCACAATGGAAATTGCCATCAAACTTTCAGGTAGCACCTTTCATCCAATCGAACTTAACTTTTTGCGTTTTTTCATCGGGGGCTTAATTTTGCTTCCACTAGCCGTGAACAGATGGCACAAAGAAAAGCGAAATTTCGGCTGGCAGGAACTGGGCTTTTTTGCATTAACTGGCTTTTTCTGCATCGTGATTAGCATGACATTTTTCCAATTAGCGATTGGTTATACAAAAGCGGCTACGGTTGCTATTTTATTTAGTTTAAATCCCGTTTTTGTGTTGCTTTTTGCGGCGATTTTCTTAAAAGAAAAAATGACGAAACTTGTTGCTTTGTCACTTGCCATTAGTTTAGCAGGCATGTTGATTATCATTAACCCGTTTTCGTTAACAGATCCAGTTGGCATCACGCTTTCTATTCTTGCAGCGATTTTCTTTGCTATTTATAGCGTAATTAGCCGCTATGGAACAAAGAAATGGCGTTATGGCGGAATTGAAACAACTTGTTTTTCCTTTCTAATTGGTGGAGTAGAACTTTTGCTATTAATGCTCATCAGTCATATTACACCTTTCGCGACGTTTCTTGCGACTCACGGGCTTGCCCTTTTCAGTGAAATTCCGTTTTTCTCAGGCGTTTCTTTAACAAGTTTACCGATGTTGCTATATTTAGGTGTTGGTGTTACGGGCATTGGCTTTTCGTGCTATTTTCTTGCGATGGAGGAGACCAGTTTATCACTTGCTTCGCTTGTGTTTTTCATCAAACCTGCACTCGCACCGATTCTTGCGCTTTTTATTCTCGGCGAAGCCATTCCACTAGAAACGGCTATCGGCATTCTAGTACTTTTGCTCGGTTCACTCATCACCTTTATTTCGAACCGCGAAGTGCCGAAAATTATAGCTGAAAAAGAAAAAAATCCACTTCACCGTTCTTGAAAAAGAGCGGTTTTATTTTGCAAAAAATGGGGGAAAGGATTGTTAAGATTTTGTAAAACTTGTGAACTATGTTAGTTTTTACACACATAAATTTGATATACTTTTGATAAAGAGGAACGAGCTAGGGAAGGAGCTGTCTGTTTTTTTGGAATATTATAAGCAGTCGTCGTCAGAGGTTTTGAAGCAAACAAACACAAGTGAAAAGGGGCTAACTCACACAGAAGCGAGAGAACGCCTTGAAAAATATGGTTATAACGAATTAAAGCAAAACAAAAAAGTGCCGGTATGGAAGTTATTCCTAGAAACCTTCAAAGATCCAATGGTCATCGTACTCGTAATTGCAGCGCTTGTACAGCTAGCGCTCGGTGAAGTCATTGAATCGCTCATCATTTTTATAGTTTTAATCGTGAACGCAATAATCAGTGTTGTCCAAACGAAAAAAGCGGAAAGTTCGCTTGATGCGTTGCGAGAAATGTCAGCTCCTGAAGCAAAAGTTTTGCGCGATGGAGAAAAAGAGACGATTCATGCTCGCGAAGTAGTGCCGGGGGATATTGTTTTGCTGGATGCAGGAGATTATGTGCCGGCGGACGGACGCTTGACCGAAAGTAGCTCGTTAAAAGTCGACGAAGGGATGTTAACTGGTGAATCAGAAACTGTTCAAAAGTCGATTGAACCCATCCCAGAAGATGCCGCGCTTGGCGACCGGGTGAATATGGTTTTCAGCAGCTCACTCGTTGCATATGGTCGTGGCACCTTTGTCGTTACAGCGACCGCTGGGAATTCAGAGATTGGGAAAATCGCTGGCTTACTAGAAACCGCTGAAGCGAAGCAAACCCCATTACAACAAAAACTCGAAAGCTTTAGCAAGAAACTAGGGATCGCCATTCTCGCACTTTGTATTCTCATCTTTGCAGTCGAAGCGGGACGAATCTTTTTCGGAACGAGCACAGAAACAGATACAACACAGGCCATTTTAAATGCCTTCATGTTCGCAGTTGCTGTAGCTGTAGCAGCGATTCCTGAAGCTTTGTCATCGATAGTTACAATCGTTCTTTCCGTAGGGACCAATAAAATGGCCAAACGCCATGCAATCATCCGTAAACTCCCTGCCGTTGAAACATTAGGATCAACAAGTGTGATTTGTACTGATAAAACAGGAACGCTTACACAAAATAAAATGACTGTCGTCGATTATTATTTACCAAGTGGTACAAAAGAGAGCTTTCCAGACGATCCAAAAACTTGGGAAGAAGCAGAGCGCCGTTTGATGAACATTGCTGTCCTTTGTAACGATTCATCCATCGGAGAAGATGGGAAGGAACTGGGGGATCCAACTGAAACAGCGCTCCTTGCTTTTAGTAGCGCGAGTAATCAAGATCCGAGTGCGCTTCGGAAAACGTATCCACGCATCGCAGAACTCCCTTTTGATTCAGACCGTAAATTAATGTCTACGATGCATCTTTTTGGCGGCGAGAACGTCATGCTCACAAAAGGTGGGCCAGATGTCATGTTTAGCCGGGCGAAGTTCCTTTATCTGAATGGAGAGGAGGTCCCGCTGACGGCTGAACGTTTGGCAGAGCTAGAAGAAACCAATGAAAATTTTTCAAAAGAAGCTCTGCGTGTTCTTGCTTATGGGTATAAACGAATGCCAGCGGATAAAACTACTCTTTCGCATGATGATGAAGAGGACCTAGTTTTAGTTGGACTTACTGCCATGATTGACCCGCCGCGCGATGCGGTTTACGCTTCTATTGAAGAAGCCAAAAAAGCGGGTATCCACACTGTTATAATTACAGGCGATCATAAAACAACGGCCGAAGCTATTGGACGTAATATTGGACTCGTAGAAGAAGGAGATTTTGCAGTAACAGGGCAGGAACTGGACCGAATGAGTGAAAAGGAGCTCGAAGAAAAACTCGACCATATTACAGTTTATGCACGTGTCTCACCAGAAAATAAAATTCGTATCGTACGCGCTTGGCAGAAAAAAGAAAAAGTAACCGCAATGACAGGAGATGGCGTAAATGACGCACCAGCACTCAAACAAGCAGATATTGGAATTGCGATGGGAAGCGGAACGGATGTAGCTAAAGACGCTTCTGCCATGATTTTAACCGACGATAATTTCGTCTCTATCATCAGCGCTGTCGAAGTTGGACGAACCGTTTTCGATAATATCAAAAAAGCCATTGGTTACCTTTTTGCAGGAAACCTAGGGGCGATTATTGCCATTTTGTTTGCCCTTGTGATGAACTGGGTGAACCCTTTTACTGCATTGCAACTACTCTTTATTAACCTCGTAAACGATTCCTTACCGGCTATTGCCCTTGGAATGGAAAAAGCAGAGCCTGATGTCATGAAGCGCAAACCAAGAGATATGAACGAAGGGATTTTCGCTGGCGGAACCATGCGTGCAGTTCTTTCACGCGGCATTTTAATTGGTGTTGCTGTTATTATCTCGCAATTTATCGGTCTGACTATCAGTCCAGAAATTAGTGTAGCGATGGCTTTCACAACACTGATTCTCGCGAGAACCTTGCAAACCTTTGCGGCTCGTTCGAATACGCAAACGGCATTTGGTGCCGGCTTCTTCCAAAATAAATACGTGCTCGGCGCTGTTGGACTTTGCTTTGTCTTATACATCATTACGGTTTTACCAGGTGTTCGAGAAGTATTCTCGATCCCAGCAAGCTTTGGTCTTACGGAGTGGGGAATTGCCACATCTCTTGCTGTCGGGGCAGTTCTCTTGATGGAAGTTGTAAAACTAATCAGCAATCGAATCGCAAAATAAGTGAGTAAAAAAGAGCTTTGTTAGGTAACGAGATAAGAAGTAAACATTCCTAAAAACAGAATGTTTACTTCTTTTTTGCTAAGAACATCAATCAGTGAGAAATATTGGAGCGTTTTTATGAATAAATAGATCAATTGCAATGAGACTTAGCAAAACTGCCCTTAGAATTAATAGATTCATTTTTAAATGAAAATCAAGTAATAGAAAGTTTACCCCTAATGTTGCTCCCATAGTGATCTCGTTATTTTGAACCATTTTTGTAAAGGACTGATTTCACCTTGGATCTCTTTAGGAGAGGTTGATATTGGCTCTGGGACTAGATGAGGTTTTACTAGCTTAGAGAAAATAAAATTTAAATCTGTTTAGTCAGTTTGCGTTTGAAAACGGTTTTCCATGTGTTTATTTTGTGAAATCTTCAGAAATATTCACTGGATTGTAACATTTTTTACAGTTATTTAGTGGTAGAATAATAAATAGAAAGATAAGAATATAATGCATGGAGGAATTTGAGATGAACAACCAAGATCAAAACTTGGAGAAACAACTTATGGAACTTGGAAAAGAAGAGAAAAAATTAAAAGAGGAACTGAATACATTGAACTGGGAATTCGATCAATTTAGTTCGTTGCAAGAAATGCTTTCGGATAGTGAGTTTAGTTCAACATCTATTCTGTTTGGAGAAACTTTCGAGGCACCACGCACCCAAATTTTAGCAAGCCGAATTGATGAGATTTATAAAAATCAACAAACTGATTCGACAGAACAAATAGAGAAATATTTAAATACTTTTTTTGGACAACTAACGGCGGAACAGGCCTTGGTTAGCAAGCGTCTGCTTCATGTTCAAACAGAGAAGGAACAAATCCAAAATAAGTCTATCAATCCGCGGTAGCCAAGTGCAGGCGATAAGCTCAACTTGGAAAATGCCTTCTTGCAGTTGCTTCGGCAGCTGTTTTTTTGTATGTTATAAAACTTATCATAAATAATTATGGTCAATAATCTTCCCTTATGGTAAAATTTTAAAGTGAAGTTTTGCATGCATGTGCAGACGGCAATTTTTTAGATAGACAGGGGAGAAAACAGTGAAGCGATTGAAATTTTTACTACCACTACTTATGCTTGCTACTGTTCTGCTTGGAAGCTTTGGACTTCCAGTGAAAGCAAATGCTGAGCATTATGAAATTGCAACAGACGAGACGTTTGCGCCGTTTGAGTTTCAAAACAGCAAAGGCGATCTAATCGGCATTGACATGGATATTGTAAAGGCGATCTCAAAAGACCAGGGCTTTACATATACGATGAAACCAATGGGCTTCAATGCAGCTGTTCAGGCGCTTGAAGGTGGTCAAGTAGATGGCGTGATTGCAGGAATGAGCATCACAGATGAACGCAAAAATAAATTTGATTTCTCGGACCCATATTTTGATTCTGGCGTCGTCATGGCTATTAAAAAGGATAACGATACCGTTAAATCTTATAAGGATTTGAAAGGTAAAAAAGTTGCTGTAAAAACAGGAACAGAAGGTTATGCCTTCGCAGATAAAAATAAAGATAAGTATGGTTACACGCTTGTTCCATTTGATGACTCTGCCAGCATGTATGAAGATGTAAAAGGCGGAAATTCTATTGCTTGCTTCGATGACTATCCTGTTATGGCTTACGGTGTGAAGCAAGGGAACGGTCTTAAAATTGTGACAGATATGGAGCGTGGTGGTCAGTACGGCTTTGCAGTTCAAAAAGGTCAAAATAAAGAATTACTCGAAGCTTTTAATAAAGGGCTCGTTAATATTAAAAATAGTGGTGAATATCAAAAAATCTTAGATAAATATATTGGTTCGGATGCTGAACCAGATACGTTCTGGGACACGCTTGTCAGTAGTTTCCCTGCACTTTTGAAGGGACTTTGGAATACGATTCAATTAACCGTGATTTCACTCGTGTTTGCGGCTCTTCTTGGTCTTGTTTTCGGTTTCCTTAAAGTGAGTCGTAGTAAACTTTTACGTGGAATTGCAACAGTTTATGTAGATGTTTTTCGCGGCATTCCGCTAATTGTTTTAGCATTCTTCATTTACTTTGGAATTCCGCAAGCGTTTAATTTCCGAATGGATCCAAACATTGCTGCGGTTATTACATTAAGTTTAAATGCGGGAGCGTACATTACGGAAATCATCCGCGGAGGGATTCTTGCGATTGACAAAGGACAAATGGAAGCGGCGCGCTCGCTTGGGGTTCCGTATGGCAAATCGATGATGAAAATCATCTTACCACAAGCCATTCGTGTCATGGTACCTTCTTTCATTAACCAGTTTGTCATTACACTGAAAGATACTTCGATTATGAGCATTATCGGAATCGTTGAACTTACGCAATCTGGGAAAATCATCATCGCGCGTACCTTCGAAACATCGGGTATTTGGCTAGTTGTTGCAATCATGTATCTTGTTGTGATCACTGCGCTTACGAAACTTTCAAATGTGCTTGAAAGGAGACTCGGCAAATGACAAAACTAAAAGTAACGAACCTCAAGAAAAACTTTGGAACAAACGAAGTTTTAAAAGATATCAATGTTGAAGTGGAAGAAGGCGAAGTTGTCTGCTTAATCGGTCCTTCTGGTTCAGGGAAAAGTACTTTTCTGCGCTGTTTGAATCAGCTTGAAGAAATCACTGCGGGCGAAGTTATCGTAGATGATTACCATTTAACAGATAAAGGAACAGATATTAACAAGGTGCGGGAAAATATCGGAATGGTCTTTCAACATTTTAATCTTTTTCCGCATAAAACGGTGCTTGAGAATATTACGTTTGCACCTGTTGAATTGAAAAAGCGTTCCAAGATAGAGGCAAATGAACTTGGAAAGAAACTTCTTGAGCGAGTGGGCTTGAGTGAAAAAGCCGCGAGCTATCCAAGCGAACTTTCCGGTGGTCAAAAGCAACGGGTAGCGATTGCGCGTGCGCTTGCGATGGATCCGGATATTATGCTGTTTGATGAACCTACTTCTGCACTTGATCCAGAAATGGTCGGGGAAGTTTTAAACGTTATGAAGGAACTCGCAAGAGATGGCATGACTATGATCGTTGTGACACATGAAATGGGTTTTGCCCGTGAAGTAGGTAATCGCGTTATTTTCATGGACGGGGGTTATATTGTTGAAGAAGGTTCACCAGAAGCCATTTTTGATCATCCCACTCATGAACGAACAAAAAGTTTCTTAGATAAAGTTTTATAGGTTTGAAACCTGCTTTTTTCGGGAAATTCCTGAAATGGCAGGTTTTTTTATAATGAATAAAATTGTAAAAAAAGCTATTTTTATCGCCTTTTTTGTGTTAGAGTAGACATAGAGAAAGAAAACGCTTAAAAAAATGAATGAAACCATTTTCTGGAAACGGAGTGATTGAGAAGATGAAAAAAGAACCGAAAAAGATGGATAAGGTTGTTCAAAATCTCAAATCGAAAGGAATTAGCGTTGAAAAAACAAAATCCCGTAAAGAATTGTGGCAAACGATACAAGTAACACCATTTGTGAAAGTCGAGTTCAGTTTGCGATAATAAGTTTTTTTCATGGCCTTGGAAGATTCCTTCCAAGGCTCTTTTTTTTACTGTCATCAGAAAGTAATTTAGTTTTGATTTTATTGTTATACAAAAGCCATCAAAATAGTGTATGATAAGCTATAGAGAGGTAAAGCGAAAATTGTGAGAAGAATGAGGCAGAGTTGATGAAAAAAGAACTTTCAAATCAAAAGTCAATTTACATTCATATGGATAATGTCATTAATAATGTCGTAACAAGTGGCATTACTTTTTGTGATTTTATGCAGGGTATTCCTGCGCCACCTGAAAATATTTTGCTCATTAAGCATCACTTTAAAGATACTTCATACAATGCGCACACTGCTTTTCACTACCTAGAATCAAATGATTTGAAGCAGTTAAAACAAGCGCCACTTATTAAATTTAATAATTTTTGCTGGGTTGATTTTGAAGACATTGAACTTGTCAATCAATTATCGCCGCAAGAAGTAGCAGAGTTGCTATATTTGGCACATACAGGAAGACATTTACGATCACCGTTTTACTATAAACTACAAAACAATTTTGTGTATTTAACCAAAAAAGATGGAAGATATAATAAGGTTTATTATCGAAATATGAATCATTTTTACGTAGTTTTAAGTCAAGCCATCACGCGAAAAACGGAAGAAATCATTCATGAGAAAAGCTTTTTGATGCCCAATAGACGAAAAAGCGTTGTGTTACCGCCGAGTGACTTGTTAAAGAAAATGATGAAATATTTTAAAGAGGGAGCTTGCATTTCGTTTGCGCACGCAGAAAAATCACGTACACAACTTCGGGTTCCAGTCGGGATTGAATTTGATGAAGATTTATCGGAACTTGAGGATTCTCCAGAAGAACTGGTTTATAATGAAGTAGTGGCTGAACTCGTTTACGATTTAAGACGGAGCGAGTGGGATTATATTGAAAAGTAGCTCGAATTTGAGTTTTTACTTATAAAAGAGCCTATGCAAATCAATGAAAACTTGATCTGCACAGGCTCTTTTTTTATTTTAGTGTAAATGAAGCTTGAAGTGTATCACGTGAATTTCGTCCAACAAATACGTTGAAATCTCCAGCTTCCACTGAAAAGTCCATATTTTTCGTATAATAATAGAGATCTTCCCGAGTTAATGTAAAATGGACAGTTGATGATTCCTGAGCTTCCAAGTGGATTTTCTTAAATTTTTTCAATTCCCGATTAGGGCGAACGACAGACCCGACGATATCTTGGATATAAAGTTGAACCGTCTCAAGCACTGAACGCGAAGAATGATTTTTAACTTGGACACTTATCTGCAATTTTTCGGTCATTTCCACGTCATCTAACGCTAAATCTGAAAGCTCCACGTCACTATAACTTAAACCATATCCAAATGGATAAAGCGGCGCGTTCGGACTATCTAAGTATTTGGAAACAAAGCGTCCCGAGTGCGTTTTACTGTTGAGCGGCCGTCCTGTTTGGAAGCCATTATAATAAATAGGCAATTGCCCGACTGAATAAGGAAAACTCATACTTAAGCGCCCAGATGGGCTTATTTTGCCAAACAAAATATCAGCAAGAACACGTCCTCCTTCAGTGCCAGGAAACCAGGCTTGTAAAATAGCGTCCATCTGCTTAGCTTCTTCCGTTAAAACAAGCGGCCGCCCACTGATCGTAATTAAAATGTTTGTTTTCCCAAGTGCAAGCATTTCCTGAATAAACTCTTTTTGCACATCCGGCAAAGTAATATCCGCTCTGCTGCCAGCTTCACCGCTTTGCATAGTGTGCTCACCCATCGCATAAATAATCACATCTGCCTTCTCTCCTTGTCGAAGTGCTTCCGCTAGCGCTTGCTCTCTTTTTGCTTGAGGCATTCGCATAAGCTGGTCTTTACTTCCCCCAAACTCACCGAGAAAACGGTAATCTGACAACATCTCACATCCCGCAGTATAGTGAAATTGTTCGCTAGAAACATGCTGACTGATAGCCTCCTTAATCGTTATGACGTCGCTTGTGTTCCCGTGAATCGCCCACAAGCCGATTAAATTTTGATTATCGCCATAAGGACCGACAAGTAAAATCTTTTGATGATTTTTAGCAAGAGGGAGGGTGTGGTTTTTATTTTCTAATAAGACGATCGACTGGGCAGCAACTTGATACGCCAAATTTCGATTTTCTTCCGTTAAAAGCATCTTCTGCTCCCGCTCGCTAGATGCCCCGCGGTAAGGGTCTTCAAACAGCCCCAGTTTATTTTTCAATTTCAAAACACGCCATACCGCATCATCAATCCGTTTAGAATCAAGCTTTCCTTCCCTAACAAGTGGCTCAAGCTGCTTTGCGTAGCATCCCGTTTTCATATCAATATCATTTGTTGCATTCATAGCCAGAAGTGTGGCTTCCTTTTCATCAGCCGCAATCCCGTGTGCTACAAGTTCTAGTACCGCAGCATAATCCGAGATAATCACGCCATCAAAGCCCCACTCATCTCGCAAGATTTGTTTAAGTAAAAATTCGTTTCCCGTTACAGGAATCCCGTCATAAGTATTAAAAGAAGTCATCACGAGCTCGCTTCCCGCCTCGACTGCCGCCTTATATCCTGGTAAATAGTCTTCTCGAAGGCGCCGCTCTGACATATCAACGGTGTTGTATTCCCGGCCACCTTCCGCCGCTCCGTATGCAGCAAAATGTTTGACGCAAGCCGCAATTCCAGTGATTTTTCCTAACTCCACATGTTGCAATCCCGTAACCATTGCGCGCGCAAAAGCCGCATTAAGTGTAGTGTCTTCACCCGTTGACTCTAGGCACCTCCCCCATCTGGCATCTCTAACAAGATCGACCATCGGTGCAAAAGTCACATGAACGCCAGAAGCTTTTGCTTCAGCAGCCGTCACCCGGTAAGCTTGCTTGATTAGATCAGGATTCCAAGTCGCGCCAAGCCCAAGGGGGATAGGGAAAACCGTCCGGTAACCGTAGACGATATCCGCCATAAAGAGAAGAGGGATTTTATGTCTGCTTTTTTGAAGCCACTTTTCTTGAATCTCCCTTGTCTTCTTTGCTCCGGCAACATTAAGAACAGATCCAGCTAAATCAACCGTCTCTTGCGTAATTCCTAATTTTTGCTTAGGCCCAACGGCTAGCGCTTCCTCACTACTAAAGAAATCCCCTGACAGTTGAATGAGCTGACCAACTTTTTCTTGCCACGTTAAATCTTTTAATAACTTTTTCAAATCTGCTTCATTCATTTACTTTTCCCCCTCGTTTGTAGCCGCCAATTCTTGCTCATAAGTTTTGTTATCTAGCCGTTTAAACCATGGATACCAGAGAATAGGAGACAGAATTAACTGAATGAATAACTGTAAAATGATAATTGAAAGGCTTCCCTGAACGGCAGCATGAAAACCAAGTGGTAATCCAAAAATTGCTTGTACACCGGTGAATTGGGCTACAATATGCCATTTTGTAAGCACATAAGCCAAAAGAAGTGCGATCGTATTATTAGTAATAAAGGGAATCGCTAAATTGAAATTAAGAACAAGCGGTGTCCCGAAGATAACAGGCTCTGTGATTCCAAACAAACCCGGTATAAGCGCAATCTTTCCTACTTCACGATATTGCTTACTTTTAGCTCTTAGCATTAATAAAATGAGGCCGAGCGCCATACCACCGAAAGTAATAATGTTGAAAAAGGCTAAACCAACGATATTTGGAGGAACTTGCCCTGCTTGGATGGCATTTAAATTTTCTACATCCATAGACAGCCAAAGTGGCGTTACAAGCGGTAATATAACATTCGTCCCATGGATTCCAAAAAACCATAAAATTTGTTGAATTAAACTTAAAAGAATTACAGCACCAATTGTGCCTCCAATTCCTTTCAAGGGTTCCTGAATAATCGAGTAAACGAATTGATGCATGCTACCAAAGCTTGTTAAACCAAATAAAAAGTCAATAATGATAAACAGTAGTCCAATTAGAATGGTCGGAATAAGGGATTCAAACATCCGAGTGACCATCGGCGGAACACCCGCTGGCATTTTAATGGTCCACCCTTTACGTTTAATGAGTAAATAAAGCCGGGCGCTAACAATCCCGATGATAAGTGCAGAAAACACACCTTGCGCGCCGAGCCAAGTGGACGGAATGGCAGAAGCTTTATCTACGGTTTGACCAATCGGTGTGATTAGTAGAAAGCTCATCAATGCGATAATTCCCGCTGAGATCGGATCTTCATCCCGGTCGAGACGACGTACTAGATGATAGGCCATAAGGACAACGATATAAATTGCCATCGCTCCAATAGTGACGGTGTTTACTTTACCGAGCAACTCAGTCACTTGCGTTAATTTTTTAAGGGAAGGCACCATATTCATTAAAACAGTAATTAAAACTGCGATCGAACCGATAAAAATGGGACCGAGTGTCGACATCATAGCACCAGAAATCGCTTGTAGATAAGCATTGCTCCCCATTTTATCAAACCACGGATTGATTTTGTTAAAAAATTGGATGATTTTCTCTTTCATTACTAAACCCCCTGTTTGAACTTATTATAGCTTTATTATATAGAAGATAGCGTTTTCATTTCGTGCCGTTTTTTGACAAGAAATCGGAAAAAATTTTACCTTTTAAAGTATTGCTTCCGATATTGCTGAGGGGAGGTGCCGTAATGTTTGGTAAAGGCATTATAAAAAGATTTGACAGTCGAAAAACCGCTATCAAGCGCAATTTCAAGAATCGTATGGTCGGTATCTCTTAACTTCGAATAAGCTTCGAGCAAACGAATCGAGCTTAAATAATCGCTAAAAGAAACGCCCATAAACTTTTTATAAAAACGCGAAAAATAAGAAGGATTATAGTTGAAATGTTCAGCTACAGATGTAAGAGAGAGTCGTTCCTTATGGTGAGTCGCAAGATAATCATTCACTTTTTTTAACTTAGGGAGGTGCTTGGCCGACTCAATCTCCTTAATACCTGCAAGCGGCACGCAAAAGTTCTTGGTCAGTTCAGCAATGAGCTCGTAAACACTTGCTTTTGTCGTCAGCCGGTCCCACAAATTTTCTTTTGACAGTTGTTTTTTGATCCGCATAAGTATTACCTTAAGTTCAGGAGTTGCATTCTGCGGAGTCAATTTGTATAGAAACCGATTGCCGTACTGGTTTTCCGTTGCATCTGCCAAAAAATCAAGGGGAATTTGAATTGCTAAGCATTTTCCAGGGAGTGGACTTCGTGAGGAGTGAATAATATTTGAATTGATGAATAAAACATCTTGTTCGGATAAAGAGAAGCGTTTGTTTGGAAACTGCACTTCTAACTTTCCAGATAAACAAAATAAAAGTTCTACACTAGCATGCCAATGAGGCGGAATCAGCCGGTCTGAACTTTTAGTGTTAAAAATAAAAATTTTGAAAGGAAAATTCATAGTAGGAATAATCGCTTCATGATACACATTTGTTTTTTCGATCACTTTTTACACCTCTACTTATCATTGGTAAAATCCGAAGTGAACTTATGCTGTATCTCCATTTTAAATTATATACAGAAGTGAAGCGAAAGACAATTTTATACGTGTCATCTAATTTTAAGGAAACAAACTACTTTACCTTTAGTTGCTTTTTTGTTATATTATAACTAACGAACGTTAGTTAATTTGAATGAGGAGGAATCGAGATGTCCAAAGAAACGCTGAAAAAAGCGGCCCTAACACTTTTTTCAGAAAAAGGCTACGATGGAACAGCTCTTTCTGAAATTGCCAAAAGAGCAGGAATTAAGACACCTTCGATTTATGCACACTTTGAATCTAAAGAAGAACTTTATTTAACGATTTACCGGGAAGTTATGCACGAAGAGCTAGCCAATGTTAAAGCGGAAAAGCGAGAAAATTATGCGACAGCTGAGGAGTATCTCAAAGCTTTTTTTTATGCAGCAACTGACTTTGAGCGAGACCCAGAAGTGCGGCGCTTTTTCCAGCGATCCGTTTATTATCCACCTGTTTCCTTGAAAGACAAGATGAAAGAGGAATTAGCGAGATATGAAACACAAGCTTTTGAAAAAATCGCAGTATTGTTAGATGAAGTTACACACGATGAAGCCAAAAAAACACGCTGGATTCGAGTTTTTTATGCTTTCTTAGATGGCCTTGGTGTGGAACATGAACTTTACGACTTAGAGGAATTTGAAAAACGTAGAAAATCAGCTTTTGAAGCCTTGGTTTTACTTTTAAATTAAAGGAGAAGATAGTTATGCAATGGTTTTATTTAGTTTTAGCCGGACTCTCTGAAATCGTCTGGGCTTTTGGACTTAAAGAATCACATGGATTTACAAAATTAGATTTCAGTTTGCTTACAATTGCCTTTTTGATTGTTAGTTTCGGTTTATTCGCCTTAGCGATGCGAACGATTCCTATTGGGACAGCTTATGCAGTATTCACAGGGATTGGTGCTGCTGGAACGGCGGTCGTTGGTATTCTTTTCTTAAACGAACCAGCGGGACTATTTAAAATCATTTCATTAGTCGTTTTGATCTCAGGGATTATTGGGCTCAAACTTGTCGATGATGGCGGCGGAAAGGAAGGAGAAAAATAATGGCATGGATCTATTTAGTGATTGCGGGTCTTTGTGAGATGTGTTTTGTTGTTACCATGAAGCTTTCACAAGGCTTTAAAAAACTTTGGTTCTCGGTTTTAACGATTCTTTTCATGTGTGGAAGTTTCTTCTTGCTTTCCCACGCGTTAAAGACAATTCCGATTGGAACAGGCTACGCGATTTGGACAGGAATCGGGGCAGTCGGAAGTGTTATCATGGGGATGCTTCTCTTTAAAGAAAAGAAAAGTGTTATGAAAATTTTCTTTATTGCTATGATCATCGCTGGGGTTATTGGATTAAAACTATCTGCAGGAGCATAGAAGCGAAGCAGCAAAAATTTTTGAATGGAACGAATTGTCCACTTCAAAAGTTTTTGCTGCTTTTTTGATTGGAAGCTGAAAGCATTTGCTTCGTGCCATTTTTAAGAAATTGCTTTTAATCTAACAGAAACGTGGTAAAATAGACTACAGAAAAGAATCCGGAGGGATACCATGAAAACAAAGTTAATTTTACTTTATGGCGGAAAATCGGCCGAACATGAAGTATCGTTGCAAACGGCACTTTCTGTCATTAATGCACTTGATTTAAATAAATTCGAAGCGCTACCTGTATACATAACCAATGACGGTGACTGGATTCAGGGCCCAGAGATTACGCATCAATTAGATTTTTCGGATCAATTGCGTTTCTCGCCTGAAGAACAGCTGCGTTTAGCGGAAAAAGAAGACGAAGTTTCCTCAGGATTTTTGATCAGTCCGGCTGATGTAACAGAAGAGCAAGAGAATACAGTGGTGTTTCCGCTGCTCCATGGACCAAATGGGGAAGACGGCACTGTGCAAGGACTTCTTGAAGTCTTGAATCTTCCTTACGTTGGAAACGGCGTGCTTGCTTCAGCGGCTGCGATGGATAAAATTGTGATGAAAAAAGTTTTTGCTGATGCAGGGATCCCGCAACTTCCAGCTGTCGCTGTTCGTTCAATCGATTGGAAAAATTTCCGTGATGAAATGGTTGCGGATATGGAAGAAGCACTTATTTATCCGATGTTTGTGAAACCTGCGAATCTTGGTTCAAGCGTTGGAATTAGCAAAGCAGAAAATCGAGATGAACTTTATCAAGCGATGGACGAAGCTTTCCTATATGACCGCCGCGTCGTTGTGGAACAAGGAGTGGTCGCTCGTGAAATTGAAATGGCGGTACTTGGAAACGATACGCCCGCTTGTTCCGTTCCTGGCGAAATTTTACCGAAGGGTTCAAAGGCTGTTTTTTATGATTATAAAGCGAAATATCAAGATAATGATACAACACTCGTGATTCCAGCAGAAGTCAGCGAAGAAGTGGAAAATAAGCTGAAAGAATATGCGATTCAAGCTTTTCTTGGACTTGATGCAAGTGGTCTTGTCCGCGCCGATTTCTTTGTAACAGAACAAGATGAAATCTTCTTAAATGAAGTGAATACGATGCCAGGATTTACGCCTGTAAGCATGTATCCGCTACTCTGGCAAGCAAGTGGCATTTCTTATAGTCAGCTGATTGAACAGTTAGTGGAACTTGGTCTAGAACGTCATGAAGCGAAGAACCAGTTGAAATACCGTTTAGACGATTAATTAAAACCAGAAAAAGTAGTTTGAATTTATTCAAACTGCTTTTTTCAAGAAGGAAAGTTGGGGCGAAATGAAAAAAACGCTTTTGGAGATTGCGACTTTAATCAATGCGCAATTAAATCAAGCTCAATTTAATGAAACGAAAGTGACAGGGGTCTGCTTTGATACTCGTCAAATGAAGCAAGGAGATTTGTTTGTTCCATTTGTTGGGGAAACGAGAGATGGACATTCCTTTGTGCGCGAAGCAGTTAAAGCAGGTGCTGCGGCAAGTTTTTGGCAAATGGATGTGCCAAATCCGCCAGCAGATGTGCCGCTGTTACTGGTTGAAAATACTTCGGATGCTTTTGAACGATTTGCCAAAAAATATCTTGCGGAAGTCGCACCAAAAGTAGTCGCGATTACAGGGAGCAATGGTAAAACAACAACCAAAGATATCACACGGGCGATTATGGAAAGTCGCTATAAAGTCCATGCAACAAGCGGAAACTTTAATAACCACATTGGCTTGCCTTATACGATTTTGACAATGCCAGAAGATACGGAAGTCGCGATCTTAGAAATGGGAATGAATCATCGTAACGAAATTGAAAAGCTAACTCAAATTGCTTGTCCAGATATTGCAATCATTACAAATATAGGCGAAGCGCACATCGAATATCTCGGTTCACGAGAAGAAATCGCAAAAGCAAAACTTGAGATCATTCTTGGATTAAAACAAGAAGGGCTTTTGATTTATCCGCATGAAGAGACGTTAATCAAGCAAAATTTACCTAAAAACGTTCAAACGGAAACTTTTGGACGGGAACATACGGCGGACATCTACCCGCTTACTATTGCTACGGAAACGGAAGGAACGAGGTTCACTACGAATTTGGACCCAGAAACTTCTCTTTACGTGCCTATTATTGGGGAACACAATGTATTCAACACAATGGCTGCGTTACTCGTTGCGCGCAAGCTCGACATTGATTCAGCAACAGCGAAAACCGCTTTAAATGGGATGGAACGATCTAAAAGTCGACTAGAGTGGCTTGAATCGCCTCGTGGAACGAAAATCTTGAATGATTCCTACAATTCGAGTCCAACTGCTTTAAAGGCTGTGCTTAAAACCTTTATGAATATGGAAGCAGATGGAAAGCGCAAAATAGCGGTTGTAGCGGATATGTTGGAACTTGGAAAAGATGCGGAGAAATTTCACCGTGAATCGGGCGAAGTGATTGAAGCGAAAAAGCTAGATGAAGTTTTTGCGTATGGGGAAAAGATGCAGGCTTTTGCGGAAGCTGCTAGCAAACGAATAGGTGCGGATCATGTCCATTATTTTACTTCGAAGGATGAACTTGAGAAAGCTTTGCTTCAAGCAGTGACAGGGGACGAATGGGTACTTTTTAAAGGTTCTTATGGAATGGGCTTGAAAGATGTCGTAGAAAAACTTATGATAGGGTAAGATGATTTTACGATGAAAACAGGAGTTGACAATCAAAATGGTTGCATGTTTGTGTATTCACGGTTATATGGGAACGCCGGATGAATTGAAGCCGCTTGCGGATTACTTAAAAAAGCATACCGATTGGGATGTACTGACACCGACGCTTCCTGGCCACGATAAGCCGTATCATTTACGAAATGCGACTTATCAGGACTGGATTGTTTTCATGGAAAGTATTTTGACACAGCTCCTAAAAGAAGACGAGGAAGTTTATTTAATTGGGTTTTCGATGGGCGGCTTGCTTGCTGGTTGGCTCGCAAGACATCATCCAGAGGTGAAAAAGCTTGCTCTTCTTAGCACCTCAGTTCATTATCTGGACTGGCCTAACCTAGTGGATAATAAGGGGCAACTGTTCGTTGAAGTGAAGGATCGAAAGCTCAAGAATAGTTCGGTTTTTAGTCGCTATTTTAAACGCTTCACGGATGTTCCGAGTCAGTCGAAAGCGCAGTTTGCTAAGATGGTCATGCAAGCTAAGCCTGCACTTGCTCATCTTGAGATTCCGACTTTTATTGCTCAGGGTGGGATGGACGCTGTGATTTCTGCGAAGCAAAGCGTCGACTATTTGATGGAGACTATTCCAGGGCCGAAGCGGTTATTCGTCATGGAAGAAGCAGGGCACTTGCTCTGTCAGGATAAGGACCGGGAAGTGTTGTTTGAAAACTTGTTGGATTTCCTGAAAGAAAACTAAAAGCGAGCCGTTAAAAGTTCTTTTAACGGCTCGCTTTTTCATTTGGAATGGGTGACTTTGAAATGATAATAAGCGCCTAGCAGGTTGGCGTTATTTCCGAGGCTACTTAGTTCAACACAGGGTTGGATCGTTTCAAGTATGGTATCACCCAGATGGGAAAGAGGTAAAATGAGTTTTTTTAGGCTAGCTTGTATGTAATCAAGCAGAAGTGGCTGAGAGCTGATGCCTCCACCGATGACGATTTTGTCAAGATCAAGAGTGGCTTGAAGGTTCCAGATTTGAACAGCAAGAGCATCTGTGAAACGCTGCATGACTGAGATGGCATCCGGGTCGCCATTTTGCAAGGCTTCGAAGAAAAGTTCTCCAGATAGTTGTTTTAGATCGAGTTGTTTAGCTTCGGCAAAAGGACGAAGCAAAGCCTGGATACCATTTCGGGTGACGAGAAAATCGGCTTTTTCTAAATCGGTGCTCGTTTTGAGTAATGAAAGTTCGCCTGCGGATTGGTGTGTGCCGGATAGGACTTTTCGATTTAGCATAATGCTACCACCGACGCCTGTTCCAAGGACGAACATTGCCCCATTTTGGATGTTCTTAAGTTGGCCTTCGTTCATTTCGCCGATGATTGCGGCTTTGGCGTCGTTGTGGACAGCTACTGGTAAATCAAAATAGGAGTTGAAGAGCTCTAGTAGATTTTCTTTATGGATGAACTGCAAGGAACCACCATGAAGGGCAAAGCCGGTTTCAGGGTTGATCACGCCCGGCATGGAAATGGAGACACCGGAAAGTGCACAGGGCACGTTATGAAGGATTTCTACCATTTCTTGCCGAAATTGTTCTTTGAGTTTTGGGGTTTTGAATTTGTTAACATTTCCGAGTTTCCCGTTTTGAACGAGTGCGTATTTCACGAAAGTGCCGCCAACATCGAAAACAAGAATATTGGACATTATTTTTCCTCCTTCACATTATCTGGACTTCTTGTGGCTTTTTGATATAATGAATGCAATGATTTTGACAGGAGAAGATAGCAATGTTAGAAAAAATTTCAATGGTACACCAGTTATCGGATTCGGATGAAGCGTTGCGCGCCTTTATTTTTAAAAATCCGGAGCAAATTTTTCAACTCTCTGCTCGGGAAATTGCGGCTAAAATTCCTTGTTCACCCTCCACTGTAACACGTTTTGTGAAAAAATGTGGTTTTCTCTCGTTTCATGATTTTCAAATTTATATTCGAAATGAAGTGGAAAGCATTATTGAAACGAGTATGACAAATCGGATTTTCTTGGAGCAGATTTTTGTCGACCAAGTGTTTGAAGCCGATATTAATGAGCAAATCAAACAAGTCGGTGAGGTGTTTCGCACGGCGAATTGGATTTGTTGCATTGGCATGGGTTCTTCAGGAATTATGGCCGAATATGCTGCGCGAAAGCTCAATATGATTGGTCTTAAGGCACTTTCGTCTAATGAACCCTATGCACCATTTTTAAAGCAAGAAGCTAAGGAAAGTGGCAATGTGGTCTTGCTTTTCTCAAGTTCCGGTGAAACACGTGAAATGGTAGAACTTGCGCAGCTTCTTAAATCTTATGATAAGTTGATTATTAGTGTGACAAATTCGAGCGATAATTTGCTAGCGAAGTTGTCCTCGATTAATTTGTGCTACTACACAGAAAAACAACGTCTGCCTTATCAATTTGACTTATCTTCACAAGTTCCTGTTGTCGCATTGATCGAATATTTAGTGGCTTATTGTTACAACTTGCAAGCAGCAGAAAATTAATTTTCTGCTGCTTTTTCTTGTTCGAGAATGGCTTCTTGGTGGTATTCTTTTTTATCAGCCATTCGAAAGAAAGGGTACCAAGTTAGGACATTGACAATAAGTAGAACGATGAAAACAAGTAGATACGGGAGCCCGCCTTTTAGGAACATTACAATAGGAGCGGGGGTCGTAAATGGCATGGCAATCAGTGGGTTATACTTCGAAAAATCAAGGAATGACATCATACCCCAAGCAATTCCTCCCATTAGGGCAGGTGAGATGACCATTGGAATGAAGAAAAATGGATTTAGCATTAGTGGCATTCCGAAAATCAGTGGTTCGTTAATGTTGAAAATGACAGGTGGCCCCGCTAGTTTGAAAAGTTGCTTGTAGCGCGCTGATTTCGCACGGAACATAGAAATAACGAGTCCATAAGTCGCGCCTTGCCCACCAAAACCATTTCCGCAGACGTAAGAGACAACGGCCATAGCAAGGTAAGGCAGTTCTTGATGGTGTTGAAAAGCGACCATGTTGGCTGTCATATTCGCTGTAAGTGTTGGCATGACGACTCCGTAAACCATGTTTGGATGGATACCAAAAAACCAAAGCAAGTTAGCGATTGTAAAAATGAGAATGATCGCGATGGGAGACGCGGTCAAGTGCTGTAGTGGCGCTTGAACGAGCATCGTGATGAACGCGAAGATATTTTCAAACGGTGTGTAGGAAAATAGTACGCGAATGATGAAGAAAATAACTAAGATGATACCGGACAAAATCGCGGGACTTAAGGATTCGGATACGTTTGTTGGAACGGAATCGGGCATTTTGATGGTAATGTTTTTCTTGATGAGATAGGAATAAAGTAAGCCTACGAGATAGCCAACTAAAATGGCAACGAAAAGTCCAGAACCGCCTGTATAGATCATTTGGAAAGCTTCTACGTTAGAGCTTGATTTAATTAAGGCTTCTGCCGGGAACTTCGTGATGTTTTCTCCTAAAATGTAAGTTTTGATTGCTTGGGGCATTAAAAGGAAAAATGCTGCTATAGCAAGTAATCCTGCTGGCATTGGATCGTGGCCATCTTTTTTAGCGTAGATGTAAGCAAAGTTAAAGACGACATATACGGAAAGCAAGTTGATCGTTGCTCCAAGTGCCGCATTAAAATGTGCGGTTAGGCCGATATTTTTGAGCAATTCAATCCAAGCGGGAATCGGGAAGTTCCCGATAATCATCAGGAGCGCAACGCCCAGTGTGATGGGCGTTGTGCGCATGAAGGCTTCTGCAAGCGCGCTGAAAAATTTGCTGCGGTTCATTCGGGCTGCTATAGGGCCGATAAATTTGTTTAAGAAACGTTCGAGTTTTTCCATCAGTTATTCTCCTTTTTTGTTAAACTGGCACCGTTTGTAGCGATTACTTCTTGGTACCAGTAAAAACTATCTTTTTTGTAGCGATTCAGGGTTTTTTGAGAGGTTTCATCGCGGTCGACATAAACAAAGCCGTAACGCTTCTGGTAGCCATTTAACCAACTGAGTAAATCTGTGAAGCTCCACGAACAATAGCCTAAAACTTGTACGCCATCGGTTATTGCCGCTTGAACTTCTTTTAAATGTTGTTTCAAATATTCAATGCGATAAGGATCGTGGATTTCCCCGTTTTCAAAGTGATCGTATTCGCCAAGGCCGTTTTCAGTAATTAAGACTGGTAATGCATAGCGGCTTTCTATTGTGCGAAGGGCTGTGCGAATGCCGATTGGATCGATCGTCCAGTCCCAGTTCGTTTGCTTGAGGTAAGGGTTTTTTGTGAACGCACTGACAGAAGGAATGGTAATGGAGCGACTCGTTCCTTTTTTCCCGGAATGGTTCATTTGCATATCTTGGGCAGAAAGGGTCATTGTATCACTTTTTGTGACGGTGGCAGATTGATAATAATTCAGTCCAATAAAATCTGGTTTTCCTCGTGCTAAAAGCTTGTTGTCCGCTTCGCTTGGTTCTTTCATGACACCAAGTGTCACAAATTGTTTTAAGACAGTTCGAGGATAGTGACCTTTTGCATATACATCTAACCAAAAATAATCCATCAGCTCTTCGGTATCTATTTTAGCGAGCACATTTTCAGGATCGGCATCTAAAGCATAGATGGGACTGAAATTAAAACTCGGCCCGATTTGACCCGGGTAATTCCCATCATGAAATGCAGCAATCACAGATGCGTTCGCGAGGTTCGCGATATGATTAGCCTGTAGCATACGCTTTAAGTTTTTCACTTTCGGTGGATGAAGGGCAAGAAGGTAGCCGTGTGTGATGAAAACATTTTGTTCGTTTAAAGAAATCCAGTATTTCACACGATCCGAAAAAGCTTCAAACAGCACTTTCGCGTAGTTGGTGAAATCTTGAATGATTTCTCGAGATTCGAATCCACCGTATTCCTCTTGCAAAGCTTGTGGTAAGTCCCAGTGATAGATCGTAACAATGGGTTCGATTTGATGCTTTATGAGTTCATCAATTAGCGAATTGTAAAAATCTAGTCCTGCTTGATTGATTTCGCCTTTACCATTTGGGAAAATCCGCGACCAAGATACGGAGAAGCGGTATGCTTTTAAGCCTTGTTCAGCCATTAGTGCGACATCTTCTAGGTAGCGGTGATAATGGTCAACCGCGATGTCGCCAGTAGTATTTTGGAAAGTTGTACCAGGTTTTTTTACAAAGGTATCCCAGACAGATGCTCCTTTTCCGTCTGTCTTATAAGCACCTTCAATTTGGTAAGCAGCAGAAGCACTCCCCCATAAAAAATCATTTGGAAATGCGTCTAAGTGTTTATGTTTCATGATCATCCCTCACTTCATCGGTTTGTATTACTCTTTTATCATAGAAGAATATATTTGATAATGTAAGCGCTTTTCTTGTTTGTGCAACGCATTTCAGGAATTTGAAACAGAAAAACGGAAAATCTATAGGTAAAACGATCAAGAAAAGTAAAATTTGCTAGTTTTTCCGTATATTTGAATTCGCTTTCTTTTTTTTATTCGCGAAAACGTCGTAAAAACTAGGTTTTCAGATTGAAATGGAAATGGATTCATGTTATGATGTCTATTAGATGTTTATTAGGTTTTATATGTATAGCCTAGTGAGTTAGAGGGCTTTTTTTATTTGATACGTCGAATTGTAGATTTCGGAGCGTTTTGGAAATTGCCAAGTGGTGAATAATTCAAAAAGAAATCATAGTTTAGTAACCGGATGAATGAAAGTGATTGAATCATTTTCATTTTTTATGTAGATCATAAAGATTCATCATAAGCGTATGATGAGGATAAAGCTCTCCTGCAAAAACTTTAAGAAAGTAAAGGAGAAATGACATTGACAAAGTTTTCAGAGTTTGGTCTGGACGAAAAAATTGTAAAATCTGTTGAGAGAATGGGGTTTGAAGAGGCTACGCCAATTCAAGAAAAGACGATTCCGATTGGCCTTGAAGGAAAAGATTTAATCGGACAAGCGCAAACGGGAACGGGAAAAACGGCTGCGTTTGGTCTTCCAATGATTCAAAAAATCGATCAAAAGAATTCTAATGTACAAGGATTGATTATTGCACCGACACGTGAACTTGCGATCCAAGTTTCGGAAGAACTATACAAATTGAGTTATGATAAGCATGTACGAGTACTTGCTGTTTATGGCGGTTCAGATATCAGCCGTCAAATTCGTTCGTTAAAGAAAAACCCGCAAATTGTTGTCGGAACACCTGGTCGTATTCTTGACCATATTAATCGGCGTACGCTGAAGCTTGACCATGTTGAGACACTTGTGCTCGACGAAGCAGATGAAATGCTTAACATGGGGTTCATTGATGATATTGAATCCATTTTGAAAGAAGTGCCAGATGAACGCCAAACTTTACTATTTTCTGCAACGATGCCGGATCCAATTCGTCGTATTGGAGAACGCTTCATGCATAGTCCAGAACTTATTCGTGTTAAAGCGAAGGAAATGACTGCTCTTTTGATTGAGCAATTTTTCATCAAGGTACATGAAAAAGAAAAATTTGATGTACTAAGCCGTTTGCTTGATGTGCAATCCCCTGAGCTTGCCATTGTATTCGGACGGACGAAACGCCGTGTCGATGAGCTTTCGCGTGCACTTGATATGCGCGGTTATGTAGCTGAAGGGATTCATGGTGACTTAACACAGGCGAAACGAATGAGTGTACTTCGCAAGTTTAAAGAAGGAAAAATCGATGTTCTTGTTGCAACGGATGTTGCGGCTCGTGGATTAGATATTTCGGGTGTGACGCACGTTTATAACTATGATATTCCGCAAGACCCGGAAAGCTATGTGCACCGGATTGGTCGTACAGGTCGTGCCGGAAAAGAAGGTATGGCGATTACATTCGTACAACCGCGTGAAATGGGTTACCTTCGCACAGTGGAGCAAACTACGAAGAAAAGAATGCAACCTCTTAAGCCACCAACTTGGGATGAGGCTTTTGCTGGTCAACTTCGTGTTGCGACAGAAAAAATCACAGAAATTATTACTGAAGAAAATCTAGCGGACTATAAAGCAGTCGCAAATGAATTGCTTGAAAACTATGATGCGACTGATATTGCGGCGGCGATGCTTAAGATGCTCGCAAAAGAGCCCGATCAAACACCAGTTCACATTACAGAAGAGCGCCCACTTCCTTCTCGTGGTGGAAAAGGCGGCGGAAAAGGGAACTATCGTGGCGGTGGCAAAGGCAATTATCGCGATCGTAACAATAGCGGCAAGGGACGACGCGGTTCAAGCAATGGTTCGCGTGATCGTCGCGGCGGCGGAAAAGGCAATTACTATAAGAAATCAAATAATAACAACAACAAATAAAAGTTGTATGTAAAATGAAAAAGCAGTAATTTAAGGAATTAATTCCTCAAATTACTGCTTTTTGTTTGGGAAGCATACTTAAAAAGGCTACCAAATAAAGGGAATCAGTTTTTTCGTGTTCTTTCGATAGTCCTCGAATTGTTTTCCGTATTTATCAAGCAGATAGTTGTCTGCATTTGGAATATAAGAGAACATAAAAAGTAAAAGCAAAAAGACGGGAATTGTGAGGGCCCACCAGTTTAAAGTCACAAGAGCAAACCCTGCCACCCAAAGAACGTCTCCGAAATAATTAATGTGGATAGCATATTTAAAAAATCCGCCGGTATAAAGCTTTCCTTTATTAGCTGGATTATCCTTGAAAGGCTTTCGTAATAGTTCGGAAGTGGTATTAACGAAACTGCCAATCAAAAAAAGAGCGATGCCGATCAAATACATGCTCAAGTTGAAAGAACTGTGATTGTAAATTGCAAATAATGGAAAACCAATATAATAAATAGCAAATGCCGTGCTATTTCCAATCGCTTCTTTCCAACTAACTCCTCTATGAAGCCAAATAAAACTCATGGCATTAAGGCGAATAAAAGTAATCAATAAAAATAAATAAAGTGTATAACTTAAATAACTAGCTAAGTCTGATCTGACGATTAAGTAAACTGCAAGCGTTAAGTAAATGAGTTGCATGATTAATGTAAACCACTTCGATCCAAGCGTTTTTTGTTTAATTCCGTACATATTTCTTTTCCCCCTTTATGTTTCAGTTTGTCATAGTAAAAGGGGATTTTCAACGGAAAAGGGAGAAAATTAAAATAGAAAAGGATGGGGCATTAACCTAAATTTGAAAACGAAAACGGGGGTGGAAATCAAAAAAGATTTTCTCACCCGTTTTTTGAGTTTATGTAGCCGGCTATGGCGGCATATTTTCGTAAATTAATAAGCCTAGTTCATTTCTCACCTACGCACGCATAAGGAAGTAAAACGCAAATGAGCCTTCAGATAGGCGAACGCTGTATCGACATCGGTTTTTCGTTGCCGATACAGGTGGTTCTGCTCTTTAAAAAATCATTTTTTTGATTTTTGGAAGTCTATTTTTTTATTAGAATAACGATTTATGCCCTAAATTAGGTTCTGATAAAATAAGATCAATGATGTAGTGTTAAATGCCATTTAGAAAAAGTTTAATGTTGTCAAGGCAATAAATGTATTATATAATATGTGTGAATTTTCTTGAAATAAAAATCATCAGGAGGAATAATGACATGAAAGAAAATGAATTGCGAGAAATACTAGGTATAGATATTTCGGAATATAAAGAGTGGGATGATTATATTAATGTTTGTGGTCAAAAATTTATTAAAGAATATTTTCCGTTTTTAGATGATAAAAGACCACTGACATCAATTAGCATATACTCATTTTATCCATTACTTTTTAAAGAAATGCTCTTTATTTCCGAAGAAGATATGAAAAATTTGATTAAAATTTCACATTTTCATTTCATTAGTTTATTTTTACTAGATAAGATATATGATAAGCAAAGGTTTTTAGAAGCGTTTGATTTGTTAGCACTTTTAGATATGCATTGCGATAGTAAGAGAAATGTAATAGAGTTAATGGGAAATAGTAAGTGGCTAAATGACATAAACAAATGTTATTTAGCAACTAAGTACGGTCTTTATGAAGAAAAATATAGATATACAAAAGATACAAAGATGTCTTTAGAAGAAATTGAAGAATATTGCTTTTCGAAATTTTCGTATATGAAAATAGCTATTTTTTATACGCAGAGTTTTCAAACTATGGGAAAGAGGATACTGTTCGTAGCCTACTGCTGTCACATGACTATTTTGCGGTGGGGCGACAAATATTAGATGATATAGATGATTTTGAAGAAGATTACGAGGAAAACGCATTCAATATATATACAAGTTTTTTTATTAAAAAATATGGTACAGGGAAAAAAGTTTTCAAATCAAAAAAATTGAGAGAAGAATTAGCGTCTTTGGCTGTTAAATATTTAGAGGATTCTTTGAGTGCAATTGGAGCAGATATAGAATCAGGTTGGTCTAGATACGTTTTGTTTTATCTTAACGAGGCTAAAAAAATAAGAAAAAGCTGATAAAATCAGCTTTTTCAAAGTTTTTGCTTATTTCTACCAAGAGATTGTGAGACGAGGATTAGATTCTGTTTCGATAACAGATTCAGAAGTCTTGTTAGTATCTTCCATGTTGTCAGCCTCCTTTATATGTTTGTTTGTAGTATAAATCTAAAAAAATTTTTTCAAATATTTGGACTAGGGGGTATAATCAAATGAATTGGAAAAGAAATAATAAGAAGTTATATATTAAAAATAGATTAATCCTATTAATTGGAGTCATTGATGGGCGTGAATACAAGTTCTTAGTGGACACAGGCTCTGAAAGATCCTACATGATGAGGGATTTTAGACTGGATTTATATAAGAGGAAATTAGATTACTTGCTAAAAGTAAAGGGCGTTGGCAATCCTTCTTTAGAAAATTATGAATACCAGATTCCAATTATTAATTTAGCTGGATGTGATATTGAAAATTCTTCATTTATTGTAAAACAAAAAAACTTCTACTTTTTAGATTACTGAAGATTCATGGCATCATAGGTTGGGATGTTTTAAAAAGAATAAATTTTCAAATCAATCTAAAGGAGAAATCTTTTAAAATCTATAAAAAAGAACAGAATTTTAACTGTAAAGATGGATTTGGATTTAATTAGGTAAGGGAAACTTATTGCCAATTTATAGAGTTCAGCAAGATAATGGAGAAAGGTTGTTTCTCATTGATACGGGATCAGACTATTCTTATTTGTTTGGTGAGAGTTATCAGAAGAAAACATTACAAAAAAGAACTATAACCTTTGGAATAAATGGCTTTAAGATAAAGCGACTAAAATATTTGTTGCATTTTTTGTTTTTTAGCAAAGGAGAAAAAAAGAATTTTTTTATAAATGAAATTTATTTGAATGAATGGGAAAGTCCTGTAGATATTGTTCTTGGAATGAATGCTTTTGAGAACAAAACATTAATTTTTAATAATAAAAACCATGAAGTATATATAAAATAACAGCAGGAGGATAACAGAATGGAAGAAATCGCTAAACAGTCGAAGAAACAGATGTATAAAGTTATTTTAAGTACTATTACAGGAAATTTAGGAAGTGGGATACTCACCTTTATTATTGGATTACTCATTTTACGTCACACCAGTTCTGCGCTAAGTTTTGGGGTTTCTCAAGTGATTGGTCCCGTCGTCGCACTTATTCTGCTTCCTTTTACGGGAAGCATTGTCGACCGGTTTGACCGAAAAAAAATCGTCATCTATGCACAACTACTAAGCATCGTAAGCTTGGTTCTTTATGCTATCGCGATCTATTATCAAGGATTTAATCAGTTAATTTATACTTATTTACTTTTAATTTGTTTGCGCATCTCAGATCTGTTTCTGACAACCTCACTAACATCTTCTGTTCTCCATATTGTAGTTGAAGAAGATATTCAAAAATTAAAATCCTTCCAGCAAATGATTGCCTCACTTACAGCGATCATCGCTCCAATTTTTGGAGCCTTATTACTCGACATCTTACCGCTTGTTTATTTAGTCCTTTTAGAAAGCGCAATCGAACTTATCACGATCCTTATTGTTGTAAGTCTTGACTTTCGGCTTGTTGAAATAGCGATGGAAGAAGAGGCAGAAGAAAAAACGCAATCGATTCTTAAAATGTTCCAACAAGGTCTTGTTTTTGTTAAAAAGAGTAGGAAGCTTGTTTTTGCATTATTTTTTTCAATGCTAGTAAACTTTGTTTTCGGTCTTGTTGCAGTTGGGTTGCCATATATCCAAATTGAGGTACTCCATTTTTCAAATAACATTTACGGAATAACAGAAGCGATTTTTTCGTTTGGCATGGTTTTATCAGCCATCCTCCTTTCAATGTCAAAAACGATCCAATTTCCATTATTTCATTCTTGGTCAATGATTAACAACATGGGCATACTTTTCCTGTTTTTAGGAGTTTTCCTTGTTTTTCCGTTTGAACAAGTATATTTTATCCTCGGGATTGCTCTTTTTAATTTACTAGCTGGACTTCTCATCACAAGAATCAACGTTCCCGTGACGATTTGGTTAACAAAAGAAGTACCAAGCCACTTTCAAGGACGTGTGTTCAACATCTTAAACACTGGCGCACAGCTACTTTCACCAATTGGAATTTTATGTTTTTCTGGATTTTTCGATATCTTCGGAAGCGCCTCTATTTTTATGGTAGCAGGAGGAGGAGTAATACTTATCGCTTTACTGTACCCACTCATCTTCAAAGTAGACCTTAAATCGACGGGTTTATAATGGTGGTTTTATACGGCTCCTATGGACAAGTTTGTTTCGCTATTATCTAGAAAAGGAGTTTTTTTAATGATCACTAAAAAGGATATTAAAAGATATGCTCCTGAATTTAAGGAATAAAGCGTGGCGCTCTCAGATTGGAAGGTCTGAATACCAAGTCAGTTTATCAACTATTAACAAATGATTCATTCAGCAATGCCTACGAACAAGCAATCAGTATCCCTTGTGCGAACAAGCTCTTCTAAATGAAAATAAGAGACAGAGGCTAACCACTGGATAGACTCGAAAATGGTTAATCGTTCGATAGGAAGATTAATACTGAGCAAGTCATATTATGCGCAGACTGTCTTTCAATAGGGCTTTGATTTTGCGACCTGAAAAGTGGACTGTGTGTAGACGTATAAAATAAGCTTTAATATCTTCTGCAGATGATACTTAGTTATCCCTCGTTCTTGTTTGGAAGGCTTCTTGATTATACTGTTTATACAAAAAGATCAAACCTTAAAATTTGGTTTAGATGTTTTAATTTAACATAGGTGATCTTTTTTTTTGTACCTAAACAAATAAATCCCTATTCTTTTTAAGCGTTTAAAAAGGATAGGGATATTTCTTGCGACAGGGATATATGTCTTCCAGTTTAAAAAAATGGATTATTTCATCGTATTTATGATCAAACCGATATGTGTAAAGTAATTCATAACACCAAAGGCAATGAAGATGATACCTGCGATAAGCCAAAGTATCTTCACGGTTTTTACTAGCCCTGCTGCAGGATTCTTCTTTAAGATTAGTGGGAAAAGCACAGCGCCAAGTCCGGTAATGGCGTATAGCAGAGAGATGAAGCTTGCTTCAACAAGAGGATAGTCCGCTAGAAGACCAGAAATAGGTTCTTCTTTCGGTGCGGCAAACAGTTGAAATGTAACGCCTGCGATGCCAATTGCAATAAGTGCAAGCCCCATAGCAGCCCCAAAATAGGAAAGGGGTTTTAAGAGTCCGGGTAAATCCTCTTGAAGACGTTTAGCAATTAATTTATCATTTCTTGCATCGAGCTTTTCGTCCCGCACATAAACGTGATTACGTCTATGAAGTAAATAAGCAGCGGCAAGAAGCAAAATGCCAAATGCAAGGACAGGTTCACCAAAAATGATATCATCAAAAGGAAATCCGATTTTGGAAAGTGGCCATGTAAGTGACATATGAGCACCTGTCAGAGTTAAAATGAATCCAGGGATGGCAAATCCGACAACCCAACTGTCAATTTGTCCGATTTCCTCTTTTTGAAGTTTTCTCCCAAATTGTAAGATAAGTAATAAAGCAATCCCTGTTGCAACCGACATAATGGTATTGTAAACTGCTGTGTTCGACCAATCAATAACCATTTGTCATTCCCCCTTTTTTATTGAAATAATATTCATTTATTACTATAACACCGTTTGGAAGGGTTTTCTTGTGTTTTGTTTGGGAAAAAATACACAAGTGAAAATAAGCTCTATCAGGAAAAAATGGGGAAGTAGTAGGAAATGAGTTTTATTATAAAGGGGAATTATGAATAAGAAAAGTGCTTAATATTTTTATGAATAGAAGAAGAGGATAAAAATTAGGGAACTAATTTTTATCCTCTATAACAAATGAATTTTGATGATATAAGTTTTTTAGATTTGTTCTTTGTTCTTGCGTTTGCGGCGTACAAAAAATAGAATAGCTAGAAGCAAAATCAATAGACCAGCCCCAGATAGGCCAAGAATAAGCCAAATATTTGAATGTTCTAGGCCAACCGCTTCTTTATTAATTGATTTTGCGCTATCACCAATTTCGAAGTCTTTCTCGAATTTCCACTTATGACCTGATTGATCTTTTGCTGTCATACTAAGATGATATTTTCCAGCTTTTAATTCTTCATCATTCCAAGGAATGGAGAAATCATAGTTAGAGTTTGGTGCCATAGATTGATTTTCTTTTGTCACTTGGTGGAGGATTTTTGTATCCTGAGCTTTTGTGACTTTAGCGTTAATCTTCATGTTTGAGATAATGACGGGTGTCGTGTTTTGTAAATTGGCATTTACGACAGTATGATAATTTTCAAGACCAGCTTCTATTTGATTCAATTTAAGTTTTGGAGAAACAGGTTTGTCATTTTCAGAAAGTCGAACACCGATAACATAAGAATAATCATTTTTTATTTGAACAGAAGAATCTTTATCTGTATCTGTATCAGCTTGTTTTTTGTGGATATAAAAACCACCTAATAGGATACCATCCAAATCTTTTTCTGGCATGGTTACTTCATAATCGACATCTTTTTTCTCTTTTGCGTTTAGTGTGACGATTTTTTCTCCTGTAACAAGTTTACTAAAATCGTGCTTTAAGCTTGAGTCAGTTTTTTTCTTAGACGAGCTATAATCAATTACACCATTGCGATTAGTGGTCGCTGTATTCGGAGAGACTTCTATTTGAACTTTTTCATCAGCATTATTTTCAAAGTGAAGTGTCAATTTTTGCTTTTGTCCTGGTTTCATTCGTAGATCAAAATATGTCTTTGTTTTATCAATTTGATTATCTGGAATAATTGCTCGTACACTATAATTCATATCTGCAGCAAGACCTGTGTTTGGCAAGAAAGTGAGAGTTACTAAAATCCCCATTAACATCAAAAATAATTTTTTCATTTGTTTCTCCTTTCAAAAAGAACAATAGTTTGGTTGTTTTTTCATGAAATGATATTTAGGAAATGGGTGCGTCTGTTAATTCCCAATTGATTGTTGCTGTATAATCAACATCAGCATCAGCAGTTCCTGGCAGTACTTTTAGCGTTACATTTTCATTTTTTTCAGCAGTTCCTGAAAAAACGTCTACCCATGTCCCGCGACCAGTATCTTTTTTGGCATTCATCATGATTTGAGCGTCAGCATTATTAAACGTGACATCTTTTGTGTCTGGTGCTTCAGAGATGTTAGCACTTTGTGTTTCAGCTTGTCCATTTTTAAAGCTTAGCTCAGCGCCTTTTAATACTTTGTTACCGTCGGTCGATTTAAACTCCGAAGCTTTAGCAGTTAATGTCCATCCAGCTCCAGTACCACGATTATCTGTAACTTGAACAAAAGGATTTTCATTTTGTGCATAATAAGTCATTGTATTTGAAGAAATTGTTTGTGTTCCAAATTCTATATTCGATACATAGTCAATTGAGAGTGGACCACTATTTCCTGTTCCCGGATTTTCTGGATCAGTTGGATCCACTGGGTTTGGCGGATTTGGATTGTCAGGATCAGTTGGATCAATTGGTGTTGTAGTGCTTTCATCTGCTTCAAACGCAATATGATTTTTTGATGTAGCATCACTTACAGATGCTGCATAAGCAGCAGGTGTTATTCCGAATGAAATTAGAAGTCCTAGTCCAGCAGTAATTGTTACTATTTTTTTATTCATTTTATTCTCTCCCTTATTTTGATTAAGCATTTGGCGCATCCACCAAGCTCCAATTTAATGTTGATGAATAGTCACCTGAGTAGTTTCCAGCAGGAACAGTTAGCTTGATTTCTTGATTGTTAAACAAATCTTCCCAAGTGCCCATCCCTGTTTTTTCATTGGCTTGCATAATGATAGCACTACCGCTTCCATCGGCAGCAAGTGTAGAAGCAAAATTATTTGGTGCATCTGAAACATTCCCAGCCGTTGTTTTTAGTTCTCCTTTTGGAATTGTAAGTTCTGCTCCCTTTAATACTTTTGAAGCATCCGTTTGATCTTTAAATTCACTAAGTGCCACTTGAAGTGTCCAACCTTGACCTTCGCCACGACGGTCAGTCACCTGTACATTTGGATTTTTTGCAGTTGATGTATAAGTTTCTGAAGTAGACGAAATTTGGTGCGTTCCAAATTCAAATGGTGTGACATTATCGATAGTTAGGCTACCCGTGTTTCCAGTACCACCACCTGGTTCACTTGGATCGATTGGATCAACTGGAGTAGTTGTATCACCTGCTGTTAAACTAACAAAAGCATGCGAATTAGCAGTATTCGTTTCTTCTGCGAAAACTTGTGCTGCGGGGCTTGCGACGATAGCGCTCCCAGTGATTACTGTTGCAATTACTAAATTTTTCATTTTCATTGTGTTTTTTCCTCTTTTCTTTTTTTGTTTTGGATAAAGTAGATACCAATCAGAATAATGCCGATAGAAGGGAGGGGAGACTCGGCTGTATCACCTGTTTGGGGCAGGTGAGATATTGATGCTGTTCTACTTGAATTTCTTTTTTTATTTTCAATAGTTTTATTTGTTGATTTAGAAGGATAGGTTGCATTTTTATTCTTTTCGTTTTGTGCAGAATCATTCTTCTCATCCCCACTGATAAAATGGATTCCTGCGTGACTCTCTGCATGACTTACTGGATTGTTAGCAAACACAGAAGTAGGAGAAATAAAGAATAAAGCACAAAGACTAATTATGAACAATGATTTTTTCATTCTCTATCTCCTTTCTAAGAATTAGGGGTATCTTCTAAAGTCCACTCTACTTCACCAGCATAGTTTCCTTTATATAACCCAGGATTTAAATTAAGTGCAAGTCCCTGATTAGTATTCCAATTAACGACATGCTCGTTTGTATCCCCACTCGTTCCTGAATCAATAAGAACTGATTCATTTTCTGAAAGAGTTTGTCTTGAACCATCTGAGCCAATATAAACTAATCCATTTGGGATAGTATGCTTGCCATCAACAGTTGTCATTTCTTTCTTCAATTTTGCGCTAAGTTTCCAACCACTTCCCGCAATTCGAGTATCACTAAATTTAAGACTTCCAGAGGAAACTGGAAATAGGGTAGTGTTACTTGTTGGAACTGCTAAATCACCAAATGAGAAGTTAGGAATGTCTAAAAAGGTTAAAGTACCATCAACTGCAACAGTTAATTCTTCTACATTAGATGTTGCGTGATCATTATCAACTGCATAAACTTTTACCGCATGTGTGCCTGTGTCAAGTTTTAGTTTTGTTGAAAAGTCGTGCTTACTTCCTACAGGAATGTTAGCGAGATTTTCTGCAAATTTGACAGCAGGAGCGTTGTCCACTTGGTAATAAAGACTTATACTATCACTATCACGATCAAGCCAAGAACCACTTAAAGTGAGTTCATCATCATCCTTTAAAGAAACCTGGTTATTAGCATCTTTTAATGTGAGGTTTGGCGGTGAATTACTTGAAATGGTGTATTTCATTTCATCACTGTGCGCAATAAAATTACTCCCTGTTACAACATCAGTATGGGTTACTTCATAATCTTCCTTAACTTGTTTTGCTTGTACATCAAAAATGATTTTTTCGAAATTGTTGTCTTTGCCAAGATCATCTAGCGTTATCTGAAGCGAGTTATCATCCCATGAATCATCTGGCAAAGCTTTTTCTTTTCCATCTGGAGTAATTAGCTTCAATGTGCCCGGGACATAGCTTAAATTAGCATCTAAGTTTTTAGTAAGAACAGGATGAGTCCAGTTTACTTTTCCGTCTTTATAAGAAGTTGTAATTTCATGTGTTAGCGTATCTCCTGCATAAACTTTTTTTCCAGTCACATTTTGATGATCCTCTTTTGTAAAGGCTTCTTCATAGACAGTACCATCAACAAGACCCGGAACATTTTCAAAGACTATCCGATTTTGAGCATAACTGTCACCTGTTGATCCTGTGAATCCCCAGTATACACTCGTCGTTCCGAAAACATCAGCCACATTAATTGGAATAGTAACAGGTGCAAGTGAATCCAATTGATAAGTTAGTGTGGATGCACTTGCATTCCAGTTCATTTGAAAGTGATGCCATTTATCATCTGAAAGATATTGATTTTCTGGATATTGTAAGTCATTGTGAATCAATTTCCTATACGAACTTCCGATAAGAGAGCTATGGTCATAATAAGAAGATTGTTTACCAGGGAAATTCCAAGCAATATGATTTCTCTTTTTGGAAATATCCATATCAAAGTCATTGTTGTAGTGTGTATCAAACTCAATTGCTACAGAATTCATGATCGCAAGGCCGAATTCCCCACGTTTGGTTGAATCCCAAACACCAAGCCGTTCACCTTCGCCTGTTCTAAAAGCATTGTTTTTGTTTGGATCGGCATGTAACACAAAAGCCATACCATCTGCTGCTTTACTTTCTTTATCGCCGAAGTACATATACATGGATGAAGAAAAATCTTTTGTTAGATCCATCATATTGTTATCTGTATTCCAGATGGCGCCTGCTTGTTTCTTTGTATCATTTGTTACTTCAACAATGTCAAGATCATCACCGCTTATAACAGAACTGTTTGCACCGGCTGGAACTTGGAAAATTCCTTCTGTTTTAATTCCAGTTGGTGGGTTATTGGCTTCATTCGCGAAGCTAACTTTAGGAGCACTGATAAATAGTGCAGTAACAATAAGAAACCCAAAAACTAATTTTTTCATTTTCCCCCTCCTTTCAAAAATTTATCAATTTGTAAAGAGTTCTACAGATGATTGGTTCGAATGTTGTTATCAATTCCTTGTTGCAAAATAAATTATATCGGTTTTTTTTTTATGTGATAGACAAAAAATAAGTTATAATAAAAGTTTTTTTGTCTGTAGCTATACAAACAATAGATAATGAATGAGGATGTTCATAAAAGAAGTAGAGAAATGGGGTCGATAGAGAAATTTTAGTGAATATAAAAACTGACAAGTGCCATCGCGGCACTTGTCAGTTTTTTTCTTATGGAACTAGAAGTCCCAATAAGCGCTTGTATAATTTGTAGCCATTGTATCACTATTTGAACCAAGAAGTGGTTCTTGAATTGGATCCCATGGAGCCATTGAGCGTCTAAGTGCTGAGTGGAATACATAACCTTGTGAGTTCCCTTGGATTAGACGCATTGGATAAAGTTTTTGTACATTTCCATAATTAATGGAGATATCTGCGTTTACTTCGCCGTGAACTAGCCAAAATTCTTTTGGTGTTTTAAAAGCGATTCTAGTCCCGTTAATAGTAATATCTTTTTCTGAATAAGTGAACCAACGATCTCCTAAAAGTCCTTTACGTTGTACACGACCACTGATGTTTTCTTTAAATGAAGGTTGTTTAGCAATAGTGGCAAATTCTTGTGGTAACTCAATTGTTAAATAGGAATTGTCACCATCAACAAAACCAGTGTCGAACGACCGGTAGTGTAGATCGATATAGCCTGTTTCAAAACCAGGGATTTCCTCCTTGTCATAGTAAGGAACAATAGAACCTGTCAAGTTTCCGTTTGCGGTAACAATAAGTGTTCTTGATTCTGGTTCTTCCTTATTTACTGCCTTTTTGGCGCTAACAGATGCTGGGGCAAAAATAAGTGAACAACCGATCATTAATCCCATTGCGCCAATAAAAATTTTTTTCTTAAGCATTAAAAATCCTCCTTTGTTTTGTGTTACTTGTGGAGTTTAGCATGATTATTATCTTGTGTGCTAAAAAATAGATAAATGTTCACAAAAAATACACAAATAAGTTAGAATTGTCTGTTTAGGATACATGTAAAGTAAACACTTTGTTTTTTGTTGGATTTTCTATTCTAGTTTGTGTAAAATAAATGAACCGGCATTATGGGGGGAAGAAGGAATGATCATTGCATACACAGAACTCGACAAAAAAATTCGAAGAGAAAAAAGACAGATTTATGATTTTTTTTCTCGGGGAGCAAAGCATGTTTTTATTGAACGGTATCACGGGGAACGCACAGAATTTACGAAAGCTTTAAATCTAATCACGGCTGGTGACCATCTTATGGTAGAAACTATGGATCAGCTTGGGAGAAATTATCAAGAACTTATAACGGTTGTTAAAACTTTAAAAGAAAAAAAGGCTAGTTTATTAGTTACAAGTATTCCGCTACTTAGCCGACCTATAGTAGACTTCAAGGTATCACAATTTGTAGAAGAACTACTTATTCAGCTATTAAAAGATATGAAAGAGCGTGAGAAGCTTGAGCATAAACGCAGGCAAGCAGAAGGTATCCAAGCGGCAAAAGAAAAGGGTGTATATAAAGGCAAGCCTACTTTATATGCGGCGGATGCAAAAGATCCAGAAAAGCGTTCTGCTTATTATAATATTGTCAAAATGCTAAAAGAAGGGGAACCAATTCAAAAGATTGCGCGACAGCACCAAATTGCGCGGACAACTGTCTATCGGATAAAACAAGAATTAAACCAACTTGAAAAAGATGGGGATGCCTGTCAATTCGATTAAAAAAGCCGGAAGGAAAATTTTCCTTCCGGCTTTTAACTTAGTCTCCGCCAGGGATTAATGTTTGGTTTTCAAGTTTAAACCGTTTATTATGCCGTAGCGTCAGTACCCACATGAGAAGTAGGTTTGTGACCACGAAAATTGAAAGTAGAACTATGGAACTGTGCACGTATAAAGAAGTTCCGAGTCCGGATGAAATAGCATCACGGAAACTATAAACAGAGTAACTCATTGGTAAGAATGGATGAATTGCGTTGAAGAAACCATTCGTGAGTGGTAGTGGGAACGTTCCACCAGCACCTCCAAGTTGTAGTACAAGAAGTACCATAGCAAAAAATCTTCCTGGGTTTCCAAGCGTGATGGCAAGGAACATGACAAAGAACATAAAGGCAAGTGAAGTTAAAACAGATGTTAATATAAAGGCACCGATATGATCGACATGTAAACCAAGCATCAGCATAATTGAATCAAGAATAAGAGCCTGAAGGACAGCTGCTGACGCGCCGATAGAGGCTTTACTGAGCCACCATGAGAGGCCACTTGTTGGATCAATTGCTGGACGACGAATTGGGAAAATAAAGTTAAAGACTAAGGCACCAACATAAAGGCCAAGTGAAAGAACGTAAGGAGCAAGACCGTGACCATAGTTAGGTACTTCACTCATTTTGTGTTCTGTTAGTTTGGCCGGTGTTGCAAACATGTTGAATGTTTTATTAGTTGCTTTTGTATCATTTACTTGTTCGGCGCCATCTTTTAATTTTCCAGAAAGTTCCCTAGAACCATCGCCAACTTGCTTAATTCCATTACCAAGATTTGTTGACCCAGCTGTAAGTTTAATTGCACCGTTATTTAATTCTGAAGCACCATTTCCTAGTTGACCAATCCCGTTATTTAACAGTGGAAGTTGACTATTCATTTGATTTAGACCGCCAGTTAACTCATTTGCACCTTTGGCTAGTGTTGTGCTACCGGCATTAAGTGCTGCGTTGTTATCTGTGAGTGTCTGAAGACCACCATTCAAGGATCCAATACCATCTGTTACTTGTTTTGAACCACTATAAAGGGCATCGACTCCATTTGAAAGAGTAGGGATAGAAGATGTAAGCTGATTCGTTCCAGAAGCTAGTTTGGAGCCTCCGTTTGACAAAGCCCCAAGTGCCGCAGAAATTTGACTAAATTCATCTATTGTTGATTCTGTTTTTCCTACTAGTTCATTTGTTCCGCTCGCAAGTGTAGGTACCTGCGAGTTAAGTTTGTAAATAGCGTCAGCTACTTGATTACTACTTACCTTTAATTGATCGATCCCAGCATTAATCTCTGCGAAAGCCTTAGCTTGACCATCTGTTACTTGCTTGGCTCCTCCTTTAGCTCCCGCCTTTGCAGTGGCAACGATTTTTTGGGCTTCTGCTGAAGAAAGGTCGATTCCAGCTTGCTTCATTGCATTATCAATTCCAGCATCAATCGCTGCATCATAGCTTGTATTGCTTGCTTGAAGTTTTGAAATACCAGCTTGAACTTGATTCAATCCGGTGGTTAGTTTGTTCTTGCTTGTATCACTTGATGTATTTAAGTTTTTATTTAGCTCTGCAACAGCTGATTCTAGATTATTTGATCCGCTTTTCAGTTGTTGCAACTTTGCTTTTTGTGCGGGTGTATTGCTTTCTTTTAGTCCAGCATCCACCTTTTTTTTAAGTTCGGCGATTCCTTTATTTAATTGATCGACTCCGCCGTTTAGTTGTGTAGCACCGGAAGAAAGGGCAGGTACTTGATTTTTCAGATCTGCAAGTCCACCAGTTACTTTGTTTGAACCTGGGTAAAGCTCAGCAGATCCATTTGCAAGCTTTTGAGTACCATTTGTATATTCTCCAAGTTTTGTGCTGAACTCATTTTCACCTGCACTAAGTGATTTAGCACCATCCGCTAATTTTTGAGTACCTGCAGTAGCTTCACTTACTGCCACTTGAATTTGAGAAGTACCATCTTTAAAAGTTAATGTGCTGTTCGCAAGTGTATCTAAACCTTTTGTAAGGGCTTTATTACCTGCTGCAAGCTTAGTTGAGCCATCATCTAATTTTTTGGCTCCGTTTGCAGCAGTTGTCATGCCTTTACCTACTTCTTTAATTTGAGCAAAAACACTTTTTGCATATTCTTTAGTTATTTTCGTTGCAACCTGTGATTTTAACTGGTTTGCAGCTTGTTCAGTAACCACTTCACCAACATAGTTTTGTGAAGGGTTAATTTTGTAAGATAAATTCATTTTTTGAGGATTTTTATCAAGCAGGGTAGAGGCATTTTTTGAGAAATTTTTTGGAATCGTGACAACCATAAAATATTTGCCATCTTTGATACCTTGCTCTGCTGATTTTTGACTAACAAAATGCCAACCAAGATCGTTATTTTTCTTTAGGTTATCTACAAGTTCATTTCCGACATCCAGAGTTTTCCCGCCGTATTCTGTTTTTTCATCGTGATTGACAACAGCAACGGGAAGATTTCCAGTTTCACCATAAGGATCCCAAATTGATTTTAAAAAGAATCCTCCATATAAGATCGGAATGAATAAAATAACAATGGAAGAAATCAGTAGGATTTTATTTTTTCCAAACTGCATCCATTCGTTTTTTAACATATTCACTTTCTAATCAACACCAATCTAAAAATTTAATTCAGGATGACTTTCGTTCCAGTCTTTGAACGGAAGCTCCTCTTGACCAAGCGTTTCAAGCAGTAAATCTGCAACAGTACGGTTTTTTAGCACTTCTTTCCAAGCAGCGTCCGCTTCTTCAAAAGTTTTCGTTACCTTCTTTTCACCTTTAGAAGCCACATTTTTACGAATATCCCCAAATACGGTTTTGATCAGTCCTGTATCTGGATAACTCGAGAGGTCGCTTTCAATCGCTTCTACAATTTCAAGTAGCGAAATTTTTTTCGGACTTTTGGCTAAAGAAAATCCACCGTTGTTTCCAGAAACGGAACGAATAATATCTTTAACCACTAATTTTCGCATGATTTTTTTTAGGTAAGAAGAAGAAACTTGCAGGCGCTTGCTGATTACATCTGATGCAAGGGGCACCGTGCTATCCTGAGTGGAAAGTAGTGTGATGATACAAACCGCTTGTTCTAAGCTTCGGGTTAACTTCATCAAATTCACCTCACTTGTATTAAACGCTATAGAGATACCATATATCTATTATGGATATCAATAGTCTATGATAATTATAATCATTTCTACTGAAAAAGCAAGCTACATTGCTCACTTTTTCTTGAAGGGGTTTTCATTTTTAGAAAACTGCGCTATAATAATGTGATTTTAAAAAACGTAGTTCGAAACCATCCTACGTAAAAAAACTAGGGAGAGATTAATAGTGAAAATGAAATGGATTACAACGAATGCGATTGTTGCAGCACTGTACATCATTCTAGGCTTTTTAGTTCAGCCACTTGTTTTTGGCGCTGTGCAATTTCGTATTCCAGAATTATTCAATCATTTGATTGTGTTTAATAAGAAATTTTTCTGGGGAATTATACTCGGCGTTTTTATAACGAATCTGTTTTCACCACTTGGTTGGTATGACCTTGTTTTTGGTGTTTCGCAGTCTGTTATTTCGATGCTCATCATGTTTATTGTGATGCATTATTTGAAAGGACAAGTTGCGCGGATGATTGCTAATACGCTAGTTTTCTCATTGACGATGTTTATCATCGCATTTGAGCTTTACCTCGCATTTGATTTGCCATTTTTTGCAAGCTGGCTATTCGCATCTTTTGGGGAGCTAACGGTGATGGGAATCGGTATTCCAATTATGTACGTGCTAAACAAGCGCATGAAGCTAGATTCGCTTTAAATATTTAAAAAGAGCTGGAACATTAATCTGTTCCAGCTCTTTTTATGTCACGAAGTGAAGCAAGAACCTTCAGTCTAGCCTGCACCGTTTTGTGTTCAGATTTATTTGAAGATAGCCCTGATAAAGTAATAAGAAGCCTAAGCTCCGTTTTCTTGCCTTCCGAATCTATTTCAGTAAGTGTTAAGAAATTTTCACCATTTATAAAATCACGAAAAAAAAGCTTATGTTCAGTTGTCATTTTTTGTGTAGAAATCGTTTCGTGAGTTGTAGTGTAAGTAATTCGAGAGGGTTCTCTTGTTGTGAACTGGATTTTCACTTGGTTGTTCTCGAGTGAAACAAGTGGCGCTCCAATCGAATAATCATCTGTCAGAAATAAATCCGTTAAGTCTTCTGAGGTTTGGTTAGATTGTAGAACCTCCGTTTCGGGGGCAGCCGTTACTTTTACAGTGGGAGCAGAAAAACTCACAATAGAGAAAAGAAGCGTTACAATCATCCAATAAATCCATTTTTTTCGCATCTTATTTCTCCTCTCGAAAAATGTTATACTTAGCATAGCACGAAATTATGAACAAAAAATGAATAACGACTTATTTTTAAAAATTAAACGAGGGAGGGTATTATGGAACTTACCAATTTAGAAAAGAAACTGCCGAAAAAAATAAAAAGGGTTTGGCAGATTTCATACGGGTTTGTGGGGGTTTTACTTGTTTTAGCAACAATTGGAAGCTATCTAATATTTTCTGCAACAGATGTGAATCTGTGGTTTAGTGTTATTGTATTCGCAGTTACTTTACTTTATTTTATCTTTATTTACGGGTTTATTATCCCATTTAGGTGGATGAGATGGAGTTACCAAATTAAACATGATGAAATCGAAATTCAACATGGCATCATTTTTCGGAAACGTGTTTTAATTCCGATGATTCGAATTCAGCATATTGAAACCTCACAAGGTCCGCTGCTTAGACAGCAAAATCTTGTTTCACTTTCAATTACAACAGCGGCAGGAGCAAATGAAATCGAGGCGGTCAATGCTTCGGAATCAGATGAGCTACGTGAGTATATTCTTAGTCTTGTAAAGGTGGCGAAAGAAGATGTATAGCGAACGTAAATTGCATCCGATCGCACTTTTGAAAGAGATGTTCGATAATCTTCGTAAAAGCATTATTCCGATTGCCATTGGCTTGTTTTACATTTTTCAAGCTATTAAAAGTAATCAATGGTTTCAGGCTTGGCTTTTCCCGATTTTGATTATAATAGTGATTCTTTTGATGCTTGCTCCAGCCATGATCAAATATTGGACTTACCGGTATAGGCTTGAAGAGAAGGGCTTACGCATTAAATATGGTTTGATTTTCCGGAAAAATATTTTTATTCCATATGAAAGAATTCAAACCGTTCAGCAAAAACAGTGGTTCTTTTTCATTCCCTTTAGTGTCGTTCAAATTCTTGTAGAAACGGCAGGAACAAGTGGGAAAGCAGAGGCGGATTTAAGTGCTGTGCCAAAGAGTGTGGCACAAGAACTTAAGGATTTAAGAGATGGCAAAAAAGCGGAAAAAGCAGTAGAACAAGGGGAAAATCCAGATCAAGTAATAAAAAAACCTTTTGCTGTTCAAAATGAATCTGAGGATAGCACTCGAACAGTTGAACTGAAAACAAAAGAACTACTGCTCATGGCTGTTACTTCAAGTGGAGTGTTCGGAAGCCTTGCCCTTATTATTGCTTTTCTATCGCAATTTTGGGAAGCGATCCCGGAAGAGTGGCTCGCATCTGGGTTTGAACAAGCCATTCGATTAGGGATTTTATTGTTTGTAGTTATAGCCATTTTACTTTTAATCATTTTATGGATTTTTTCAATCATTTTGACATTGTTTAAATTTTTCCAATTTAAACTGCACCAATTTGAAGATCATCTTGTGGTTGAAAAAGGTCTATTTGAACGAGATACAACAACGATTAAATATGAGCGTATTCAAGGGGTTGTAATTGTCGAATCTCCACTGCGGCAGATACTTCGCCTAGTGAGCGTGAAAATCATCACGGCTGGAGGGGCAGACGAACAGAATCAATCGGGAAATATTTTGCTCATTCCGATCATGAAAAAACAATTAGCGCTTGAGACGATCAAAGAGATGCTCCCAGCTTATCACTTTGAAGAAGCTAAAATTGAGAAGCTACCTAAGCAAAATCAGGCACGTTTTTTTATGATTTATCTTATTTGGTCTATTATTCCTTTTCTCATTTTGAGTGTGCTTTTCTATCCTTACGGGCTTATCGCATTACTTCTTCCTCTTTTTGCAGGATTAAAAGCAATTGCGAGTTTTCGCGCGACAGGATTCAGTCTGAGCGAAGGGACTCTGTTACTTCGCGCAAGACCGTTTCTTTCAAAAACAACCCACCTAGTTAGAAAAGAACGAATCCAGTCCATGAAAGTTTCGAGGAGCATCTGGATGGAACGTACAAAAACAAATCATCTAAGTATCGCGTTGAAATCGGGTAACTCTGAAACTACACCATTTTTGCGTTATCTTGCTGGGGAACAAACGGAAAGACTTTATAAGTGGTATCATCCCAATGTTTAAGGAAAACTGCACTTCCCATTTTTTGAAGTGCAGTTTTTACTTACCCAAAGTAAGCATCTTGCTTGCAAAATCAGTGTGATTCTCCTACAATATACAAAGCATAGAGCGTGTAGCAAAGTGAGCAAACTGTGACTATTAATCCTCCTTATTTCATCGGAATAATTGGTTTTACGATAATTAAGGAAGAAAATGAATAAAAGGAGAACAATAACATGAAAAAGATAGCAGCGTTTTTACTAACTTCCATTTTAGTGGTGGTTTTAACTGCTTGCGGTGGGAGTGGAAGCTCTTCAAGTGATAATGAAATGAAAAAAATCGAAAAAGAGGGGACAATCACAGTCGGGACAGAAGGTACTTATCGCCCCTTTACTTTTCATGACTCTAAAACGAACAAATTAACTGGATTTGATATTGATGTCGTTAAAGAAGTTGCGAAACGACTTGATCTTAAAGTGAAATTCGAAGAAACACAATGGGATTCGATGTTTGCGGGACTTAATTCTTCTCGCTTTGATGTTGTTGCTAATCAAGTTGGGATTAATAAAGAGCGTGAAAAGAAATATGATCTATCTGTACCTTATTCAAAAAGCACAGCTGTCATTGTTACAGCAAAAGACAACGATTCAATCAAGACAACAGCTGATTTAAAAGGCGTGAAAGTCGCTCAAAGTTTAACAAGTAATTACGGAAAAATCGCGAAAGATGCAGGGGCTGATATTCAGTCCGTTGATGGTTTGTCGCAATCACTTACTTTAATTAAGCAAGGCCGGACGGATGCAACTGTTAATGACAAACTCGCTGTGCTCGATTATATGAAGCAAACTGGTGACGATAAAGTGAAAATTGCAGCTGAGTTAAATAAAGAAACAAGTAGCAGCGCTTTTGCCTTTCGTAAAGATTCCGGAATCAAAGCTTCTTTTGATAAAGAGCTAAAAGCTATGAAAAAAGACGGTACATTAAAACAAATCTCAGAAAAATGGTTTGGACAAGATGTTTCTGAATAATTTACTTTTAGGAGCTGTTTCGCTTGATAATTTGAACTTTGATGTGCTGAAAGAAGCATTTTGGCCAATGGTAAAGGGCGGGATCGAATATACGATTCCGCTTACGCTTTTATCCTTTGTCATTGGGATGGTCATTGCCCTTGTCATTGCACTTTTCCGTCTTTCAAGTTCGAAAATTTTTCGTGGAATCGGTCGCTTTTATGTTTCACTAATTCGCGGGACTCCGCTTCTTGTCCAACTGTTTGTCATCTTTTACGGTTTGCCGACAATTGGCCTTAAGTTTGATCCGTTTCCTGCTGCCATCATTGCTTTTTCGTTAAATATTGGCGGTTATGCGGCTGAAATTGTGCGTGGCGCGATTCAGTCTGTGCCAAAGGGTCAGTGGGAAGCGGGATACACAATCGGTATGAGCTATGCACAAGTATTGTTTCGGATTATTATTCCTCAGGCTGCACGCGTTTCTGTTCCACCGCTTTCCAATACATTTATAAGTTTGATTAAAGATACATCGCTAGCTTCACTCGTGCTCGTTTCTGAACTCTTTCGGAAAGCCCAAGAAATCGCAGCAACGAGTTATGAGTTTTTGCTAGTTTATATGGAAGCGGGACTGCTTTACTGGATTGTTTGTGTATTTTTATCAGCATTACAAGGACGTCTCGAAAAACGGTTAGATCGTTATATCGCGAAATAAGGAGTGAAAGCTATGTATCTTGAAGCGAAAAATATTGAAAAGGCATTTGGGGAAAATCAAGTTTTGCGTGGCATTGATCTAACTGTGGAGAAAGGGACCGTAACGGTTATTATCGGGCCTTCGGGTTCTGGAAAAACCACTTTTTTAAGGTCGTTAAACGCGCTTGAAATTCCAGAGGCGGGTTCCCTTCAGTTTGATGATTTGGAAATTGATTTTTCAAAGAAATTGTCCAAAAAACAAATTGCAGATCTGAGAAAAGAATCCACGATGGTTTTCCAAAATTATAATCTTTTTCCGCATAAAACAGCCCTTGAAAATGTGATGGAAGGTCCTGTTCAAGTGAAGAAAATGCCGAAAGAGCAAGCCAAACAAGAAGCGCTAGAATTGCTTAGAAAGGTTAATTTATCGGAACAAGCCGATCTTTACCCCTATCAACTTTCAGGCGGTCAAGAACAGCGTGTCGGGATCGCCCGTGCGCTTGCGATGAAGCCTAAATTGATTTTGTTTGATGAACCAACATCGGCGCTTGACCCGGAACTAGTTGGGGACGTTCTCAAAGTGATGAAAAGTTTAGCGAGCGATGGTTGGACAATGATCGTCGTTACTCATGAACTTAAGTTTGCTGAGCAAGTTGCCGATGAAGTGATTTTTATGGATCAAGGTGTCGTCTGTGAACAAGGAAAACCAGAAGATATCTTTAAAGCACCGAAGGAACCACGTACCAAGCAATTTTTGGAACGAATTTTAGACCCTATTTAAAAAGAGGAAGCCTCACAATTGAAGTTGTTTTATACAGCTATTCTTTGTAGGCTTTCTTTTTTTTGTGCTAAAATAGTAGAGCAAAAATGGTTAACAGAGAGAGGTGCTGTGAAGAATGAAACGAATAGTAATTATCGGCGGTGGACTTTCCGGTTTATCGGCAGCTTATACGCTTCATCAGATGGGAAATGAGGATATAAGCTTTGATGTATATGAAAAAGAATCCCATTTTAACGGGAAATTTGAAACAGTGAAACGCGACGGGTTTTTAATTGAGAAAGGCCCCGACTCGTTTCTTGCAAGAAAAACAGCAGGAGTTGAGCTCGTTAACGAACTGGGACTAAGTGATGAACTGGTAGCTAATGCAACGGGAAGATCCTTCATTTATAATGGAAGCGGGCTATTTCCAATTCCGGAAGGTTCAGTTATGGGCATTCCGACAGACGAGGCGGCGCTTGCAGCAAGTGAATTGATTTCAGAAGCTGGAAAAGCCTATGCTCTGCAAGAAAAGACGCGTCCTTATACCCCCATTAAAAACGATAGTTCACTAGGGGATTTCTTCGAAGCGCGCTTCGGAAAAGAGCTTGTGAAAGACTTGATCGAGCCACTTTTATCAGGAATTTATGCAGGAAATATTTACAACATGAGTTTGCGGGCGACTTTTCCGCAGTTTGAGACGACGATTGAAAAAAGTGGTAGTTTGATGAAAGGCTTAGCAATGCCGGCGCAAGTTAATATGCAAACAACAGGAACTAAAAATACGATCGGAGCTTTCAGAACCCTGAAAAATGGGCTTTCTGAACTGCCAAATGCACTTGTAGCATCGCTTCCAAGTGAATCACTTCACGCTTTGAAAGAAGCTGTTAAGCTGGAACGAAAGGGTACAGGCTACCAAATTTTGTTTGCAGATGGTTCGCGAGAAGAGGCTGATGCAGTCTTGATTGCGGCAACGCATGATGTGGTACTTAAACTTTTGGATAGAGATACGGCGGCCCCGTTTGAAAACCGACCGCTTTCAACACTAGCGACAATCTCATTTGCTTATGATCATCTGGATAAAGCAGCCTTAAAAGAAGGTACAGGCTATTTAGTTTCCCGTGTAAATGATTACCGAACAACTGCTTGTACATGGGTGCACAAAAAATGGCCGCATATGGTTCCAGACGGGAAAATGCTATTGCGCGGTTTTCTCGGGAAAGCTGGCGAAAATTGGATCGAAACAACATCTGATCAGGAATTGATCGATATGGTTTTGGCCGATTACAAAGAAATGATGGGGCTAATTGAAACACCGCTCTTTGCGGAAGTAAGTCGTATGCCACATGCAATGCCACAATATGATGTGGGTCATAAAGAGCGTTTAGCGACTTTTAAGCAAAATCTTTCGGCGAATTATCCGCGTGTTCACGTTGCAGGAATGAGTTACGACGGCGTTGGGATTCCAGATTGTATAAGGCAGGCTCGGACTATGGCTGAACAAATAGCCGAAGAGGTGAATCAAGTTGATTAAAGGAATCGGGCTCGATATGATTGATTTAGACCGAGTAAAAGCGGTCTTAGAGCGAAATCCGCGTTTTATTGAACGGATTTTGACCTCAAATGAAGAAGTGCTTTTTCATGGTTATAAAGGATCGAGACAAATTGAGTTTCTTGCCGGGCGTTTTGCGGCTAAAGAAGCGTACGCAAAAGCAAGCGGCACAGGGTTTGGGAAAGATCTAAGCTTTACTGATGTGGAGATTTTAACGGGACAAAATGGGGAACCGTGTTTAATCCAACCGAAGCGAACAGATGAGTTAGTTTTTGTAAGTATTACGCATACAGGAAGGTCGGCAGCAGCACAAGTGATTATTGAAGCAAACGAAAGGAGAAGCTGAATCATGAGTGAACTGAGGACATATACCGGTGTACATCGTCCAACGTGGATTGAAGTAGACTTAAAGGCTATTCAAGCAAACATTCAAAATGAACAGCAACTTTTACCAGATGGAACGGAAATTTTTGCTGTTGTAAAAGCGAACGCCTATGGACATGGCATTTTGGAAGTGGCAAAAGCTGCCGAGCAAGCCGGAGCAACTGGATTTTGTGTCGCTATTTTGGATGAAGCACTTTATTTACGAGAAGCGGGTTTTACCTGTCCTATTCTAGTGCTTGGAGCAATTTTTAAAGAAGACGTAGCGCTCGCTGCAGAACAAGAGATTTCAATTACTGTCTATAATGAAGAATTTTTTGAAGGATTATCTCTTCCGGATAAACCGCTTAAAGTGCATGTTAAAGTGGATACGGGAATGGGACGACTCGGGTTTCAAACAGAAAAGGAAGTACTTTACGCAATCGAACAGATTGAAGCTGATCCTCGGTTCGAATTCGAGGGGATCTACACCCACTTTGCGACAGCTGATCAAAAAGAAACTAGTTATTTTGAAAAGCAGTTACAGAAGTTTCGTTCTATCCTTCTTCGCCTTAGCAGAAAGCCACGTTATGTGCATGCTGCAAATTCGGCAACTGCTCTACTTCACACGCAGGCGGATTTCAATATGATTCGGCTTGGGATTGCCATGTATGGTCTTTCGCCCTCTGTTGAAATAGAAGATATTCTTCCGTACACTCTTCAACCTGCCTTGTCCCTTTATACACAAATAGCGCAGGTGAAAAAACTTCAACCGGGAGATCACGTGAGCTACGGAGCAACTTATGAAGCAGGGCAGGAAGAATGGGTTGCAACACTTCCAATTGGCTATGCAGATGGAATACTTCGGAGATTTAGTGGTTATGAAGTGTTAGTGGATGGTCGTCCTGCTGAAATCATCGGCCGAGTTTGTATGGACCAAATAATCATTCGGCTGGATCGCTATTACCCTGTAGGTACTGTTGTTACAATAATTGGAAGAAGTGGCCGATTAAAACGGACAGCAACAGATGCGGCAGAATATCTTGGGACCATTAATTATGAAATCACTTGCGCGCTTTCGGCTCGTGTCCCAAGGAAATATGTGGACTAAAACCGCTATCCGTGCTTTTCTAGTAAAAGGCGTTTATAATGGAGTAGCAAAGAGCCATCTAAGTGTATCTTAAACAGTCGAAACACCTGAATGCATGGTTAAAAAATTTGATTTTCGGCTGGAAAAAATAAGAAATTGCTTTTCTAATAACTCTTAGAATGGTACGATAGATACATAGAGCAAGATAGTATCAATGCAACTTTGGGGGTGTAAGAGGTGTTAGAAAAAAAACAACAAAAAGAGATTTCTATATCTCTAACACAAGATTTGCTTGAAGAACTTGATTTATTTGTGCAAAAAGAAAAAATGGAGCGGAGTGAAGTGATCATGGAAGCGACGCAAGAGTTTTTGAAGCGCAAAAAAGCGCGTGAAGTTCGTGTAGAGATGGAACGTGGCTACATTGAAATGGCAAAAATCAATTTTGCAATTGCTTGCGAGTGCACCCATGCAGAGTCAGAAGCAGAAAATCGGAATATCGAAATATTAGGAGGTTAGGCCGTTGGTAAAGCGTGGTGATGTCTACTACGCAGATCTTTCCCCCGTGGTCGGAAGCGAGCAAGGGGGAACAAGGCCTGTTCTCATCATTCAAAACGACATTGGAAATCGTTTCAGTCCAACTGTGATTGTCGCAGCGATTACTGCGAAAATTCAAAAAGCGAAATTGCCGACGCATATTGAAGCTACGAAAAAAGACGGCTTTGATCGAAATTCTGTCATTTTGCTTGAGCAAATTCGAACAATCGATAAGCAGCGGTTAACAGATAAGATCACGCATTTGGATGATGAATTAATGGAGAAGGTGGATCATGCTTTAGAAATTAGCCTTGGCATGATTGAATTTTAAAAGCCCCCATTTACTTTTGATGATGAAAAGTGTAAACGAGGATGATGAAGAAGGGCAGAACCTGCGTAAAGAACTCTTGAATGAACAGGTTATATACATAGTTTAGATTTGCTCACATAATAAATGTCTGATTTACCTGGCATAAGAGACAAGAACTTTGGGTTCAGATAGCTTGTTTTCTTTTGTCAGGTTTTTTCAAACAAAAAAACAGTGAAGTGAGAAGAAAGAGAGGCGTAACAGAACAGCATGTACTCAGATTTTGCCGATTTTATTCGCGAAAACCAGGCGGCACTTTTAGAAGCCTGGATTAGAGAAATGAAAGAACAAGAAGATCCTAAAATTGCAAGTGTTGCGACTGATGAGATGTACGAAGAAGTGACACGAGAGTTTATTGATTTGATCGTAAGTAAAATAGATGGGACTGAAAATCAAGCTGAATTTCACGGGAAACTGAAGGACTTCGCTGAAAAAGTTGTGCTGCTTGGTTGGCCCATTCACTTTATTACAACGGGCATTCATAATTTTGCCTTGCTTACGTATAAAGGAATGCGCGGGAAGGAACTTTTCTTTAAGCGTGAAGACAATCCGGAAGATGATGCTTATTATCGCTTTGAAAAGTGGCTTGCTTCGATTTATAACAAAATTGTAACGGCATATGCAGAAACTTGGGAAAAAACGGTATCGCAACAAAGACAAGCCTTGCAAGAATTATCGGCACCACTTTTGCCGATATTTGATAATATCTCGGTCATGCCACTTGTTGGGACAATAGATACTGACCGTGCAAGGCAAATTATGGAAAGTCTGCTCGTTGGTGTTGTTAAGCACCGTTCAGAAGTGGTGCTAATTGATATTACGGGTGTTCCGATTGTGGATACAATGGTTGCCCATCATATCATTCAAGCAGCAGAAGCTGTGCGTTTAGTTGGTTCAAAACCAATGCTTGTCGGGATTAGACCAGAAATCGCTCAAACGATTGTTAATCTTGGTATTAATTTAGAGCAGCTGATTACGACAAATACCCTTCAGAAAGGGATGAAACGGGCACTAGCATTAACAAATAGAGAAATAGCACAAAAAGAGGGGTGAAACCATGGGGATTCCAATTTTAAAATTAGGCGAATGCTTACTTATTTCTATTCAAAGCGAGCTTGATGATCATACCGCAATTGAGTTTCAAGAAGATCTTCTTGCAAAAATTCATGAAACGTCTGCACGTGGCGTTGTGATTGATATCACCTCAATTGATTTTATCGACTCTTTCATTGCGAAGATTTTGGGTGATGTGGTTAGCATGTCGAAACTTATGGGCGCGCGAGTAGTGGTTACAGGGATTCAACCTGCTGTTGCAATCACGCTTGTCGAGCTCGGAATTACTTTTGAAGGAGTTCTTTCGGCTATGGATTTAGAAAGTGGCTTAGAAAAATTAAAACAGGAATTGGGGGAATGAAGATGACATTCCAATCCTGTGTAAAAATAACAGATGAATGGGACATTGTTTCTGCTAGGCAATTAGGGCGGAAAATTTCCAAAGAAATTGGATTTGGTACGGTGGATCAAGCACGGATTACAACAGCAATCAGCGAACTAGCCCGGAATATTTTCTTGTATGCGAAAACGGGAGAAATTTGCATCTTGAAAATTAATGAAGCAGGAAGACAAGGTTTAAAGATAGTAGCTAAAGACCAAGGGCCTGGGATTTTAGATATTCGGAAAGTCATGCAAGATGGTTATACAACATCAGGCGGACTTGGAGCTGGACTTCCAGGTGTGAAGCGTTTAATGGACAGCTTCGATATTGAGTCTAAAACAAATGGAGACGAAAAGGGAACGATTATTACAGCGATGAAATGGATAAGGTGAGAGCAGGGAGGCTTTAAGGGATGAACGAGCAATTTGAGGCGAAATATGACGAAATTTTAATGGATTATTTAGAACATCAAGATGAGGCTATTTTATATGACTGTGAAAAATTAACAAAAGAAGCCATGGACCAAAGTATTCCGCCAGAAGAAATTATCAATATTCATCGTTCTGCCCTTGAAAAATACGATAAAAATATGCCTGACTATGTCAAGAAATCATTTGATGTACTACTTGAAACGATGGTCGGCTACGGTCTTGCTTATTTGGAACATATTAGTCTACGAACGGAACAGCGTGCTTTGAAAAGTGAAATTGAGCAAGCAGAATCCATGCAAAAAACACTCCTTCAAGCTGACTTACCAACTGGAACAGAACTTGATTTTGGTGTCGTAAGTAAAGCTGCGAGACAAATGAGCGGCGATTATTATGCTTTTTTGGATTTGGATGGTAAAAAAGAAAACATTGGGATTTCGCTTGCTGATGTTATTGGTAAAGGGATCCCCGCAGCTTTTAGTATTTCGATGATTAAATATGCTCTTCCTGGAATTGCGGAAGAATACGAAGATCCAAGTCGTGTACTTAGAGCACTGAACAAGGTGGCAGAAGAAAATATTAACGACAATATGTTTATTACGATGTTTTATGGTGTTTACCGAAAAGCACTACACCGATTTGAATATGCTTCTGCAGGACATGAAGTAGGTGTTTTCTATGAAGCAAAGACGAATCAATTCTCTGACCTATATGCTCGCGGCTTGCCACTTGGAATTAATAAAGAAGTGGAGTACCGGAAATTTGAAAGAGCGGTCGCACCAGAAGATGTGATTTTTATTATGTCTGATGGTGTCACAGAAACGCGAACCAAAGAAGGCTTTTTAGAACGGCCGGAGTTGCTCGCTATTTTTGAAAAGTATATGAAGCTAGAAGCACAGGAAATGGCGGATGCGATTTATGAGCATCTCCTTAAATTACAGGACTTTAAGCTTCATGATGATTTTACTTTGATTGTAATTAAACGAGAAAAAGAGGTTTAAGCATTGCCTGGACCGGGTAATGCCACTCGTATACCAATTTTTAATGAGGTGACAAATAATGAATATCAAGATTGAAGATAAGAGTGAAAAGCAAGCCGAAGCTTTTATCTCAGGAGAAATAGATGCCTATACAGCACCAAAACTGAAAGAAGCACTTGACGGTTATCAAAGCAAAGAGAATTTCACACTCAAAGTCGATTTATCTGATGTTGGTTATATGGACAGCACGGGTTTAGGAGTTTTTGTTGGTCTCTTTAAAAACTTGCGAACTAAAAACAGCGAACTTGTTCTTATCGGGCTTTCCGAGCGCTTGTATCGCTTGTTTGAAATTACTGGACTCTCGGAAATCATTGAAATCAAAAATATAGAAGGTGAAACAAATGGCAACCTATGATAAGATCGAGCTAAATGTTCCGGCCAAGCCTGAATTCGTAAGCCTTGGAAGGTTGACTCTCTCTGGAATTGCTAGCCAAGCAGGTTTTTCATATGAAGTGATTGAAGACCTGAAAATTGCAGTTAGCGAAGCCATCACAAATTCCATTCGTCACGGCTTTAAAGAAAAGTCGGATGGAGAAGTGAAAATCGAGTTCCATATCTATTCGGACAAACTGGATGTGATTGTGAGCGATAAAGGAAAAAGCTTCGACCTCGAAACAAAAAGAAAAGAAGGCGGTCCATATGAAGCGGATGAGGATGCTGATTTAATGAGGATTGGTGGACTTGGACTTTTCTTGATTGAAACTTTAATGGATGATGTGAAATTTTATTCGGAAGACGGAGTTTCCGTTTTAATGACTAAATATATTAATGAAAAGCAGGTGGAGGAGAATGCCAAAAGTGTCTCAACCTGATAAGGAAAAAGTTTATGAGTGGATCGAAGCATTTCAGAAGACAGGGGATGAAAATGCCCAATATCAACTTGTCGTTCATTATAAAAATTTAGTCGAATCCATTGCACGAAAATATTCACAAGGAAAATCGTTCCATGAAGATCTCGTTCAAGTAGGAAATATCGGACTTCTTGGCGCGATCCGGAGATATAATCCTGAATTTGGTAAGAGCTTCGAAGCTTTTGCTGTGCCAACTATTGTTGGTGAGATCAAGCGCTTTTTGCGGGATAAAACGTGGAGCGTCCATGTGCCAAGGCGAATTAAAGAACTTGGACCCAAAATCAAAAATGCCGTAGAAGAATTAACTCGAGAGATGCAAGACTCTCCGCAAATTTCTGATATCGCAGCTTATATTGATGCTTCCGAGGAAGAAGTTCTTGAAGCAATGGAAATGGGAAAAAGCTATCAAGCGCTTTCTGTCGATCATTCTATTGAAGCCGATTCTGATGGTAGCACGATCACACTCTTGGATGTTGTTGGAAATGATGATGACGGATTTGAACAAGTTAATCAGCGAATGTTACTTGAAAAGGTATTACCGATACTCGATAGTCGGGAACAAAAAATTCTACAATACACATTTATTGAAAATCGCAGTCAAAAAGAGACAGGTGAACTGCTTGATATTTCGCAAATGCACGTTTCTAGAATTCAACGTCAAGCGATTAAAAAGTTACGCGAAGCCTTGCAAAATGAGGAAGTGGACTGACCATGTCAAGCATTGTAAAGACGAATGTAGAGTTGTTTACGTTCCAGCGGTCGAAGGATTTGCAACAATACTCAGGAGACATGTATTTTTTTACGGAGTTACCTAACAATGAATTTTTATGTGTCTTAGCAGATGGACTCGGAAGTGGCATTGAAGCGCACCGATCAGCAAAAGCTGTAATTGACGCCGTGAAAGAAGACCCAGCAGAAGAGCTTGACTCGTTGATGGACAAATGCAATCAAGCCGTTTCCGGGCTTAGAGGAGCAGCTGTGGCGATGATTCGGGTTAATTTTGTTACACATACACTTACATACACAGGAACCGGGAATATCCGCTTTTATTTCATGGAAGCTTCTGGGAAAATGAGTTTTCCGCTTTCAACAATGGGGTTTTTATCTGGTAGAAAACAGCTTTTTAAACTCAAACAGTTTCAATATAAGCCGGGAAGTAAATTTCTAATTCATTCGGATGGGCTTAAACTTCGGAAAGTGAAATCTTATTTGGATAGCCCGATTAGTGCTGTGCATACAGGACATAGCATTGAACGTCAAATTGCAAGCGTTCCCGAGGATGATGTCAGCTTTGTTGTCGGGAAATTTTTAGATTGAGTCAAAACTGCCATGGATATGTGTGGCAGTTTTTTGCTTGATAAGTCAGTACAAGGATGGAAACGAGGAGAGAAATCAAAATGGAACAAAGCATAATGCCTTTTATTTATAAAAAATTAGACTATAAAAAGACGCAAATTGATGCGGTTATTAAGTTGCTTGAAGATGGGAATACGGTGCCTTTTATTGCACGTTACCGAAAGGAAAATACTGGTAGCTTAGATGAAGTGGCTATTCGCGATATTGAAGAAACGTATGATTACGTTTTAAAGCTTGAAACACGGAAAGAAGAGATCTTGCGTTTAATCGAAGAGCAAGGAAAACTAACGGATGAGTTGCGAGAACAAATTATAAAAGCTGATCAGCAACAAAAGCTTGAAGACTTGTACCGCCCGTATAAGCAAAAGAAACGCACAAAGGCAACGATTGCAAAAGAACACGGCCTTGAACCGCTCGCGAAGTTTCTGTGGACTTTTTCAGATGCTGATGTGGAACAAGAAGCAAAGGGCTATTTGTCAGAAGATGTGGTAGATGAAAAAGCTGCGCTGCTTGGGGCACATGAGATTATTGCAGAAGAAGTTAGTGATCAGCCAGAGTATCGTGAATGGATCCGTAATTTCACGCGGAAATTTGGGATGATTCACACAGAGAAAAAGAAAAATGCTGTGGATGAAAAAGCCGTATACGAAATGTATTATGACTATCAGGAAATGATTCAAAAAACGGCTCCTTACCGTGTACTTGCTTTTAACCGTGGTGAGAAAGAAGAAGTACTCCGAGTTTCTATTGAAATTGATGCCACTAAAATTCATGCTTATTTGGAAGAAAAGAACTTACCCAAGAAGGAAAACGAATCTGTGAGGCTTGTACGAGAAGCTATTTTTGATGCTTATAAGCGTTTTATTGCGAAAGCTGTGGAACGCGAAATTCGTTCAGAATTAACGGAAACGGCAGAAGATCATGCGATTGAAATTTTCTCGCTGAATTTGCGAAAACTGCTACTTCAACCGCCGCTAAAAGGGAAGGTGATTCTTGGCGTCGATCCGGCTTTTCGGACCGGCTGCAAACTTGCGGTTCTTGATCCTACCGGAAAAGTTCTTGAAATTGGTGTGATTTACCCTCATACCGGAAAGGGACGCGTACCCGAGGCAAAAAGCAAAGTGACCGAGCTTTTGAAACGCTACGGGGTTCAAGTTATTGCGATCGGAAATGGAACAGCTTCGCGAGAAACAGAACAATTTATTGCGGACTTACTGCACGAAACAGGAAGTGAGGCGCTATACACTATTGTTAATGAAGCGGGAGCAAGTGTTTATTCAGCGAGTGAAATTGCTCGTGAAGAATTTCCTGACTATCAAGTAGAAGAGCGAAGTGCAGTTTCAATTGGAAGACGTCTCCAAGATCCGCTTGCGGAACTTGTGAAAATCGATCCTAAATCTGTTGGCGTTGGACAGTATCAGCATGATGTTTCTCAGAAAAAGCTAAGTGACGCTTTAACGTTTGTTGTGGAAACAGCTGTTAACCAAGTAGGGGTAAATGTGAACACGGCTTCAGCAGCACTTTTGCAGTACGTGGCTGGCTTAAATAAAACGGTAGCCGGAAATATCCGAAAATATCGGGAAGAAAATGGTCCCTTCACTTCTCGAACAGAACTAAAAAAGGTACCACGACTCGGAGCGAAATCTTACGAGCAAAGTATTGGTTTTATGCGAATTCTCGAAGGGGAAAATCCACTAGACAAAACAGCAATTCACCCGGAAAGCTATAAAGCGGCAGAACAATTAATCAAGAAACTTGGGTTTACGCTTCAAGATATTGGGACCCCCAAGCTAAAAGCTGAATTGCAGCAGGCGAATGTCGGTGAAATGGGGCAAGAACTTGAAATCGGGAAGGAAACGCTTCAGGATATTATTCAAGATTTAATCGCGCCAGGACGGGATTTGCGTGATGAATTGCCGCAACCAATGCTTAAACAAGATGTCATCAAAATGGAAGACTTAAAGCCAGGGATGCAGCTTGAAGGCACGGTTCGAAATGTAGTGGACTTTGGTGCCTTTGTGGATATCGGAGTGAAACAAGATGGACTCGTTCATATTTCAAAACTTAGTCAATCATTTGTGAAGCGACCGATGGATGTTGTTTCTGTTGGTGATATTGTAACGGTTTGGGTGGATGAAGTGGATTTGAAGAAGAATCGAATTGCGCTTTCCATGGTTGCGCCAAAGGATGCGAAATAGCATGGAAAATGCGGAGCTTCAAGCTTTGATGGAAAGCGTATCTGTGGAATATTTTGGCAAGACTTTTTCTCATCAAGCTCGGTTCAATGCGCGACTTCGTACGACGGGAGGGCGCTATTTACTACGTTCGCATGACATTGAAATGAATCCCAAATACCTCTCTACTTTCGGGGAAGCGGAATTCATTCAAATTATGAAGCATGAGCTCTGTCACTACCATCTTCATTTAGAAAACCGAGGGTATAAACATCGCGATGCCGATTTTCGAAATTTACTGCGCGAAGTAGGTGCGCCTCGGTTTTGTAAGCCAATCGAGATGGAAAAGAATTTGCATGAATATGCATGTAAGAAATGTGGAACGAGCTTTGTGCGGCAACGTAAAATGAATGTAAGTCGCTATCGTTGCGGAAGATGTGGTGGGAAACTTGTTTATTCAGGACAGAAAAAGGGGATGCAAGCAAGTTTCAATGAAAAGTGAAATGAGGCAAGAAGAAGGGGTTTTTTACGAGCTCTCTAGCTCGAAGGAACAGAACTTTTTCTTGCTTTTTTAATTATCCATTATTATAATAAAAGTAGATTTATTCCACTGTAGCTCAGTGGTAGAGCAATCGGCTGTTAACCGATCGGTCGTAGGTTCGAGTCCTACCTGTGGAGTTTTTGTTTTTGTGGAGAAATACTCAAGTGGCTGAAGAGGCGCCCCTGCTAAGGGTGTAGGTCGTTTGCGCGGCGCGAGGGTTCAAATCCCTCTTTCTCCGCCATTTATAGTGTGAAATCAAGCTTTGCCTTTCTGCAGGTAAAGCTTTTTAGTTGCGGTGTCAAAAAGTAAGTTTTACGTTGCGGTGCTGCTCATTTACTGATACACTTAAGAAAGTCTGATAAACTAGGAATGAAAAAGAAGGTGAACATAGATGGTTAAACCGGTAGTAGCGATTGTGGGCCGTCCAAATGTCGGCAAATCTACTATTTTTAACCGGATCGTCGGAGAGCGTGTTTCGATCGTTGAAGATGTTCCGGGTGTGACAAGAGACCGAATTTACAATACAGCGGAGTGGCTTGGAAAAGAGTTCAATATTATTGATACGGGAGGGATTGACCTTTCAAATGAACCTTTTTTAGAACAAATCCGTGCACAAGCTGAAATTGCGATCGACGAAGCGGATGTTATCATTTTTATCACAAATGGTCGAGAAGGCGTAACGGATGCTGATGAACAAGTGGCGAAAATTTTATATCGTTCGAAAAAACCTGTCGTTTTAGCGGTTAATAAAGTAGATAATCCTGAAATGCGTGACCAAGTGTATGATTTTTATTCACTCGGTTTTGGTGAGCCTTATCCAATTTCAGGGTCACATGGTCTTGGTCTTGGTGATTTGCTGGATGAAGTTCGAAAGCACTTTCCAAATGAAGAAGAAGACGAATACGATGATGATGTCATCAAATTTTCTTTAATTGGTCGACCAAATGTTGGGAAATCTTCGCTTGTTAATGCTTTTCTTGGAGAGGATCGTGTCATCGTTTCTGATATTGCAGGAACCACGCGGGATGCGATTGATACGAGTTATAGCTTTGACGGACAAGAATATGTGATGATTGATACGGCAGGGATGCGAAAAAAAGGAAAAGTTTATGAAACAACGGAAAAATATAGTGTGCTTCGGGCGATGCGAGCAATTGAACGCTCAGATGTTGTTTTAGTCGTCTTAAATGCTGAAGAGGGTATCCGTGAACAAGATAAACGAATTGCTGGTTATGCGCATGATGCTGGTCGAGCAATTATTATTGTTGTGAACAAATGGGATGCGATTGAAAAAGATGAAAAAACGATGAAGGCCTTTACAGAAGACATTCGCGAGCAGTTTCAATTTCTTGATTATGCACCGATTGTTTTTGTATCCGCGAAAACGAAACAGCGTCTAACGAACATTTTCCCGTTGATTAATCAAGTGAGTGAAAATCACTCCCTTCGTGTGCAATCAAGCATGTTGAATGATGTGATCAGTGATGCCGTTGCTATGAATCCAGCACCGATGGATAAAGGAAAACGACTGAAAATCTTCTACACCACTCAAGTAGCTGTTAAACCGCCTGCTTTTGTTGTGTTTGTGAATGAACCTGAACTTATGCACTTTTCATATGAACGCTTTTTGGAAAATCGAATTCGTGAGGCATTTCCATTTGAAGGAACTCCAATTCGTGTAATACCACGTAAACGTAAGTAAGCTTTTAGGAGGATGATTTTCGTGACAAAACAAAAAGTAGCAGTTTTAGGAGCAGGAAGCTGGGGGACAGCACTTGGAATGGCTTTGAGTGATAATGGGCACGATGTCGTACTTTGGGGAAATCGTGAAGATATTGTGGATGAAATCAATCAAGAACACCACAATTCGCACTATTTGAAAGAAATTCAGTTGCCGAACGGATTAAGAGCAACCCTTTCGCTCACAGAAGCTTTAGCTGATGCGTACTTAGTAGTTTTAGCCGTTCCGACAAGTGCCATGCGTGAAGTGGCACGCCAAGTGGATGCTGATCTTCGTGCACCGCAAATCATTGTCCATGTCAGTAAAGGAATTGAACCTGAAACCAATTTGCGGATGTCAGAAGTCATTGATGAAGAGATTTCTCTAGAAAAGCGCAAAGGGATTGTGGTTCTTTCTGGCCCTAGTCATGCGGAAGAAGTGGCTGAAAGACATCCTACAACACTTTGTGCAAGCTCTGAAAATGATGAGCTTGCGGGCCTTGTTCAAGATGTCTTTATTAATAATAACCTGCGAATTTACACGAATCGAGACGTGATCGGTGCAGAAATTGGCGGAGCTTTGAAAAACATCATCGCACTTGGCGCGGGAATCTCTGATGGCCTTGGATATGGGGATAATGCGAAAGCGGCTCTTATGACGCGTGGAATGGCTGAAATAACACGCCTGGGAGTTGCCGTGGGTGCAGATCCACAAACCTTTTATGGGTTAACGGGTATCGGTGATTTGATTGTTACTTGTACAAGCGTCCATTCCCGCAACTGGAGAGCAGGAAACAAGCTTGGACAAGGCGAGAAGCTTGATAAAGTGCTTTCTGATATGGGAATGGTGGTTGAAGGTGTTCGCACTGCAAAAGCCGTGTTTGGCTGGGCTCAGGAGCTTAAGATTGATATGCCGATTTCAAGGGCGATTTATGAAGTCCTTTTCCTAGATAAAGATCCTGCGGAAGCAGTGGATTCGTTAATGGGACGAAAGAAAAAAGAAGAGAAGGAAACTTTTTAATTGGAAACCTTTTGAAACTCTCTAGTCTTAAAAGGTTTTTTTGTGGCTCAAGCAAGATTTGTCAAAGTTGTGTCAAAAAAGCTTCAAAAAGATATTTTTTAGTTTCTGGATTTTATTCATTTGTGAAAAAGTTTCTGCAATTATGCTAAAATAAAAAAGAACTAAGGAGGCTAGCAAACATGAAAGTAACACGAGATAATAATTATTACGTAATTTCTTGGGAAAACAGTGAAGCACCTGCCGGAACAGTACTTTATGAGAGTTTTCGTCCTGAGAAAGATGAAACAGCAAACAAACTTACAGTCATTCAAAATGGAGAAAACTCATTTCAAGCGGCGATTAAGTCAGAAAAACGGACTTATTTTATGCTTGAAAAACCAAACGGCGAAAGGAAAACAGCTGCTGAACGCATATTAGCGGTTCCAGGAGTGTTCAATTTTCGTGATTTAGGCGGCTATCTGAATCGCTCTCAAAAAACGGTGAAGTGGGGGATGCTGTATCGTTCAGGGAGCCTCGCTAAGCTAACGAAAGCTGGTGAAGAAAAGCTACAAGAACTAGGAATTCACTGGATTTGCGATTTGCGCAGTGAAGCAGAAGTGCAAGCGGCCCCGACGCCTGTTATACCAGGGATTCAAAATAAAATTATTCCTATTGGTGCGGCTAAAAATGAACTGAAAGGGCAACCTAAATTGGAGCTCCCGTCAGATCATACGGTTTACGAGCCATTAATGGGGGATAGTTATAAAGTTTTTATTCATTCAACAAAGGACTACTTTACAATTTTTAATGCGTTATTAAAACCACAAGGAACCCCGTTTTTATTCCACTGTACGGCTGGAAAAGATCGGACGGGGATTCTTGCTGCTCTTTTGCTCCATTTACTAGATGTTCCTGAAGAAACGATCTTTAAGGATTATGAGATTACTAATGAATTTACGGAACAAATTCTAGAAGAAGTTGGAGCGCTTGCAAACTCTTTTTCAGCACAAGAAGAAAAGGTAGCGCTTGAAACTTTTCGGCCCATGGCAGAAGCGCGTCCAAGCTATTTGACGATTGCTTTTGATGAGATGAAGCGGACGTCGGGTTCTGTGGATCTTTTTTTGGAAAAAGAAGTGGGGATCACAAGAGAAATGAAGCAAAAATTGCAGGGACTATTGTTAGAATAAAGTAGGCGCAGAATCCTAGATTTTTCAGGTAATGAGCTCATTTTTGGCGCGTTTTTTATGAAAAAAGAACCATTTTTTTATGAAAAGGTGGTTTTACTTGCTATTCTAAGCCTTCTCGGTTAGTATACTGGGTAACAGGTTGGTACTATCACGTTTATAAGTTTATTTCAAAAGCTAATAATGTGAAGTTTTAGTGTCGATTTGAGGTTAAACCTTGCAGTATCAATGATTATGTGATAATCTTTTATCAGAAATACTGTAAATGCTTGTTTTAAAGCCGTTTCGGTCTTAATTGAACAAAAAATCTCTTACAGATAAAGATAATTTGGGAAAGAAAAACAGCCAAATAATAATTAAGACCTGATTATTTTGGATTATCCTTTGAGGGAGGTGAAATAACAATGGCAAACAAAACTGATTTAGTAAATAGCGTAGCTGAAAAAGCGGAACTTTCTAAGAAAGATGCTGCTAAAGCTGTAGAAGCTGTTTTTGAAACTGTTCAAGAAAAACTTTCTAAAGGTGAAAAAGTTCAACTAATTGGTTTCGGTAACTTCGAAGTTCGTGAACGTGCTGCTCGTAAGGGTCGTAACCCACGTACGAAAGAAGAAATCGATATCCCAGCTAGCAAAGTGCCAGCATTCAAACCTGGTAAAGCGCTTAAAGATGCTGTGAAATAATTACATACAACTTTAAGCCAATAGCTGTCCGCTTGCACATTCGTGCAGGCGGGTTTTTTGTTATGTATTCGATTCTGGATGTGATTTAATTTTTGAAAGAAGAATTTTCAGTTTTTTCACTAAAAATACATAAAAGAATTGTAAAACCTAGCCATTTAAGTTATTGTTAATACAAGGGGATAGGCTCGTTTTTGAAAGTGGGTGGCAAACATGACAGATCAATTTTCTGAAGATGAAATCGTTTATGGGGACTCTTGGGGTCTTGTACACCGCGGTGTTTTAGAAGATCGAGAAATTGAAAGAATGAAAGCGCTACGAGATAAAGTGTTTGGTAAAAGTGGTGTAGCTGTGACAACCATGAAACCTATTGGACGTGTTGAAATAGAGGGGGAAGTCTATGAAGCGCGACTTGAAAACGGATACTTGGATGTGCGCACACCAATAACAGTCATTGGAATTGATTTTGGTTATTTGTTAGTAAAAGAATTAAAGATGGAGGCGAAGTAAATGTTTTCAGGGTCGTTTATTATTATTGCTGTAGTTGTTATAGTCGTACTTATTGTGTTCTTCTCACTTGTCCCAATCGGATTGTGGATTAGTGCCATTTCTGCTCGAGTACCTGTTGGAATTGGGACATTGATTGGAATGCGCTTGCGTCGCGTTGTTCCTTCGCGTGTTGTAAAGCCGCTTATTAAAGCAGTTAAAGCAGGGCTTGAACTTGAAGTCAATCAGCTTGAAAGTCATTATCTAGCTGGTGGGGATGTAGATAATACGGTAGATGCGCTGATTGCTGCACACCGAGCAAATATTGAACTTGATTTTAGTCGTGCTGCTGCGATTGACCTTGCAGGGCGTGATGTTTTGGAAGCTGTTCAAACTTCAGTTACGCCAAAAGTGATTCGGACTCCAGAATTTACTGGGGTTGCACAAAATGGAGTAGAGGTAAAAGTTATTACACAAATTACAGTTCAATCAAATATTGAACGAATCGTTGGTGGTGCTGGAGAAGATACGGTCATTGCTCGGGTTGGGGAAGCAGTTGTTTCGACAGTCGGGGAAACACGTGAGCACACAGACGTTCTTGAAAATCCAAATAGCATTTCGAAAAAAGTTCAGGAACAAGGTCTTGGGGACGGTACGGCTTATACCATTCTTTCTATTGATATTGCAGAAATGCGGATTGGCGATAATATCAAAGCAAAACTCGATATTGAAAAAGCCAATGCAGATATGGAAGTTGCTCAAGCAGCGGCTTCGAAGCGTAAAGCAGAAGCGATTGCGCTCGAACAAGAAAACCGTGCAGCAGTTGTTGCGGCTGAAGCTGAAGTACCACGTGCGATCGCAACCGCTTTTGAAAATGGTACACTAGGCGTAATGGATTATTACAAGATGGAAAATGTGCAATCAGATACACATATGCGTGATTCGATTGCTGGAGACAATAAACCAGAATTTCATGAGTAAGAAAGAAGGTGTCTCACATGCCATTTAATTTAGAAGATTTTTTTGATAATATTTCTGGGTTTATTCCCGTTTTGATTATTATTGGCGGAGCTATACTGTCACTATTCTCTAAACAAGAAAAGAAAAAAACAAGTACAAAAAAACAGACGCCCAAGAAAAATCCGGTGAAGCCTCTTCAAACTCGTGTGGAGAAGGTAAAACAACCAGTTTCATCTGGGACATTTAAAACAGGGCAGTCAAAACCAAAACAAACGGCAATCAAAACTTCAAAAGTTGAAACGCCAAAAGCACGAGAGGTTTATCGTGAAGAGGCAAAGCGGCTCCAGAAAGCGCATCCTGACCCGGTTACTGCAACTAATCCGCAACCTAGAAAACAAGCTGAGAAGACGCTACAGGGTCTTGATTTAAAGCGTGCGATGGTTATGAAGGAAGTTCTTGATAAGCCAGTAGCTTTGCGTAAGAAGTAGTACTTGCATGATAGGCATCATTTATAGTATAGTGAAAGTGTAAAAATCATACAAACTGACCCGCTTAAGGGGAGTAGCAGAAATAGCTGTGTCGTCAATACGAGATTTTTCTCCGGCGCAGTTAGCAATTTGAAAATTGTTTGCAAGACCTTACGTTTCTTTCGTGAGGTCTTTTTGTATCAAGATAAAGGAGGAAAAATGTGAAAAAATTTATTTCAATCTTACTTGCTGCAGGATTAGTATTCAGTCCGGTTGGGGGAACCGTTTCAAACATGGTATTACCGACTAAATATGAACAAGTAAAAGAGGCAGATGCGAGAGGCTACCGTTCACCGGTTCGTTCTTTTAAATCAAATAACAACGGAATCAATCGTTCTAATGTTAACCGTTCACAAATGAATAAGAATATGATGGGAAAAGGGAAAAATAGCTTCTTTAATGGTCGTGGATTACTTGGTGGTTTAATGCTTGGTGGACTTGCTGGTTTGCTTTTTGGAGGCCTTCTGAGCAACATGGGAGTATTTGGTAATATTTTTGGTTTGATTATCAATATTTTGGCGATTTTCCTTGTGATTCGTCTGATCATGTTTTTCTTCCAGCGGAGAAAAAATCACGGAACTGAACCAGCTGCCCAAAGTACGCATCAAGGTGCTTTTAAAAATGAGACGCGACATGAAACTATTCAAGCTGGAACAGAAGCGACTGCGCATGAACAAATCTTAGACGAAGGAAATATTTCCAATGCAGTTATTGCTTTCTTTACGAATGAAAAAGGCATGTCACTAGATGATGTTCAAGTTGCTTTAACTTATGATGATAAGATTGGTTTTGGAGCAGACGTTATAAAAGACGATCAAGTGATTCAATCACTCGATCACTTTTCGCTCATTCAAGCGATCCGTTACTGGGCGGAACACTTTGCGCATATGAACCCTAATATGGGATTAACGCTAGAATACTCAGAACAAGATGGCATTTACGCAGTTGTAACCGAATAACAATTCTTGAAAGGAAGGGCTGATGGATGCATTTAGAGAAGCAAGAAGACACAATCGAGCTTTTTCATGAAGCTGGGAACTGGAAACTAAAAAAAGAAAGTGGCTTTTCACCTATTCAAATGACTGTGGCAGCAGCGGCTGCATGTAGTGGCTATGTTTACGCTAAAATTTTGAAGAAAAAACGCATCCCTTACGAAAACATGGAAATAGAGGTGGATTACACGCAAAATTTAGATGTACCCGTCCACGTGATTCAGTCTATCCATATTCGTTTTCAACTTGCAGTGGCAAAGGAGCATCGTGAACAAGCTGAGAAAGGCTTGAAGCTTGTTAAAAAAGGTTGTCCCGTTGTGCAAAGCCTAAATCCAGAAGTTCAAATCACCGAGCAAGTGAAATTTGTTTCGGGTGAGTAAGAGAAGAAGGTGTACAGATGAATGCTGTGCATCTTCTTTTTTAGATCGTTCCGCCTTCTATTCTAAAATTTTTAAATATTCACTAAAACCATGACCTAACATCTAAATCAAAAGTCCTTTCCAACTTGAAAGCGCATACATAAAAATAGTCTAAAAGTTTTTCGTTTAGCCTAAAAGTATGAAATTCGACTTAAATAATACAAAAACTTTTACAGCGTTTTCAAAATACGTATAATGAAGGTAGATAGTGATGACCATATGTTTTTCAATAATGAAGGGGGTAGTTTTAGATGTTATTTGAGAAAATGGAAAAGTATGATTATGAGCAAGTCGTTTTTTGTCAGGATGAGGCTTCTGGACTAAAAGCCATCATTGCCATTCATGATACAACGCTTGGTCCAGCGCTTGGGGGATGTCGAATGTGGCCATATGCGACAGAAGAAGAGGCTCTTGAAGATGTTTTACGGTTAGCACGCGGCATGACGTACAAAAATTCAGCTGCTGGACTTAATCTAGGGGGAGGAAAAACAGTCATCATTGGAGATCCGAAAAAAGATAAAAGTGAAGCCTTGTTTCGCGCACTCGGAAGATACGTAGAAAGTTTGAATGGTCGTTATATTATTGCTGAAGACGTGGGGACAACTGTTCAAGATATGGACTATATGCACGAAGAAACGAAACACGTAACAGGGGTTTCAGAAAGTTTTGGTTCATCTGGAAACCCAAGTCCGCTAACAGCACGTGGAATCTATGCTTCAATGAAACGGACAGCGAAAGAAGTTTTTGGAAGCGATTCCTTGGCAGGGAAAAAGGTAGCAGTCCAGGGTGTTGGAAACGTGGCATTTGCTCTTTGCGAGATGCTGTTTCAAGAAGGGGCAGAGCTTGTTGTGACGGACATTAACCAAGAAGCGGTGGAACGGGCGGTCGAGAAATTTCAGGCAACAGCAGTCGAGCCTGATGAAATTTATCAAGTAGAGGCTGATATTTTTGCACCGTGTGCACTTGGGGGGATTTTGAATGACGATACAATTCCGCAACTTAAAGTAAAAGCTGTTTGTGGCAGTGCCAATAACCAATTATTAGACATTAAGCGCCACGGGGAAATGCTTCATGAACGTGGAATTTTATATGCGCCTGATTACATTGTGAATGCAGGTGGAGTTATCAATGTGGCGGATGAGCTAAACACTTATAATGCAGAACGCGCCAAACAAAAAATCGATGAAATTTATGAGCAAATCGGTAAAGTCTATGAAATCTCAGCCCGCGAAGGAATTATTCCGGCAGAAGCAGCAGATCACATGGCAGAAGAACGGATTGCAACCATGAAGCAAGTTCATAGCACCTTCTTCGCGCGCTCATAAGGGATAAAGGGAAAAAGAGAGTCCAAATTTGGACTCTCTTTTTTTGCATGAATCATTAAAAACTGTGTTTTTAGCTAAGTTTGAATCAATTGTTTTTTAATGGCTCTTAATGAATGCTTGCCCACAAAAAGACGTTCATGATTTGTAAACTCAACAAAATCTTCTTTAAGATTGAGCTCAAGAATATTTAAGGCATTGATAATAAAGGAATTTAGATGAATAAACTGGTCGCCTGTTAAATCTTTTTTGATTTGTGTTAAGTAATGATTAATAGTAAATACACCATTAGTTGCGTATAGTTTAACCTTTTTGGATCTCGGAATTTTTTCGAAATATAAGATGTCACGGTAAGGAATTTTCTTTTGAACGCTGCCCCTTTGTATGGTGAAAAAGTTTTCTTTTTGATTGCGAAAATCTTCACGGATGGCAATTTGTTTGAAGGCTTTTTTGATAGCTTCATGGGTTAGATTTTGGTCATCAGTTTTTGGGATAAAAGTGATAGGCGCGATATACTCATCGATGATTTCTTTTAACCGGTTATCATGACTTGTCACGTAAATAATATAGCCTTCTGTATCCATTGCTCGGATTTCTCGCCCTAATTCGATTCCATTTAGCCGCTCATGCAAATCAATATCAAGTACATAAATATTTGGACCTTTTCGAAGGTTTTCATCTTTTAACAACTGCTCAGCGGTTAAAATATCTTGTCGAATAGCTAGGGTAATTTGATTAGTTGTCATAAATTGTGTAATGACTTTCCAGACCCGCTCACGTTGGAAAATATTATCTTCAATCACAAATATGTCCATTTAATTCACCTCTATTTCAGGAATTACGATTTCAAAATAAAGAAAATCATCTTGCATATGAATATCAAGGGAAGCGTTCTGCCAACTTCTGACAAGACGGTTTAAGGTATGGAGACCTTTCCCGCGGCCGTCTCCTTTAGTTGAGAAGTGTTTGCGTGTTAAATCAGAAATGCGGATTTTTTTGGCATCCAAAACACGGTTTGCAACAATGATACTCATTTGGTGATCCACTGTTTTAAAGGTCACGCTAATTTGAGCATCAGCTACTTGTTCACTTTCCTCAATCGCATTATCTAATAAAATACTAATACACCGGACGCAATCAATCAAGGGGACACTAAGTCGAATGATAGGCTGAGGAATATCCAGTTCAATGTTCATGCCTTTTTGTTTGGCAATGCCCAATTTATTACCGATTAATCCTTTTAAAGCCAAGATTTGCATGTTCCTTAAATCAAGAAAGTCAACTCGATCTTCTAGTTCTTGATAAGAGGAGATTTTGAGCTCTTCGTTATAATATTTTTTTAGTCCATAAAGGTCATTTCGTTCTAGAAAAATTCCAATCGTCAGTAGAATATTTTTATAATCATGGCGGAAAGACTGAACGAGTGAATTTTCGCTCTCTAATTTAGCGACATAGGAAATTTGTTCTTCTAGGAAAATTTGTTGTAACCTTTGTCTTACGATGAAAACGACAGTTGAGATAGAGAGTAAGATAAGAAGCGAATAGGCAGAAATCGTTAAAATGGATAACCAAGTAAAGAAAGTCTCTTCCCAAAGATAGAAAATAAAATTGATAAAAAGCAAAATGAGTAAAAGCGTAATGCTATATAAAATAAAGCGTATTCCTTGATGAACTTGCAGTAAAATATGGTAAATATCATATTTGCGAATATAGTGGTTAATTGAAAGTAGCACAGCAGAATGTGCAAGAAACATAGTGATAGCCAGTATACAGAAAGCAAGTGGTTTAACGATTAAGAAGGGATAGGGACTTGTGTTTTGTGTAAGGACATGATAACCGTAATAAGTGAAAAACCAGATGATTTGAAAAGCTGCATATATAAAAGCGCTCACTAAAGTTCCAACGACCCAATTTTTACTAAAATAAAACAGGATAATTAAATTCATCAGAACGAGTAAAAAACCTAACAAATTACTGGGGAGAAGATGAAAATAGAATAGTATCGCAAGAGAAATAGATGCGGTTAGATAAGCTGTAATAAGTCGTGGATGAAACAGTTCTTTTTTGCCTAAAACATAGATATAAAGAAGATTAATGAGTAGCATCAGTGCGGCATAAATATAAAGATAAGCCACTATTGTTCCTCCTGTCATATTGAAATTAGTAATCATTATATAGTATTCTCCCGGCTTTTGCTAGATGCTAATCTGGGAAGTCTTTTTTTTTTTTGCTAAATCGAACGAAAAGCCTGCTAAATTAAAGAAATTTATTAAAAAAGAAAATGTATACTAAGAACACACAGCAGAAAGTTGACTTTAGATTCACGAAAAAGGTTGCTGTTATATAAAATTTCTCGCTTTTCATTTTGAAAAGTGAGTTTAAGTCGTTGAAAAATAGGAGGTGAAAAAATGACAGCACTCAATCAATTGGCATACGATAAATTTATTGATGAGATGGGTGCGGGTAAATGGGCGAACCAACAACATGTGACGGAACTCGAACTAGCTAAACGATATGGCATGAGTAGAACCCCCATTCGTTCTGCACTACAACAGCTTGAACATGAAGGGCTTCTAAAGCGTTATGGGCACTCGCTAGTCGTGCACAACTTGAAATTGGATATGTTGCAAGTAAAGCAATTTTTGTTCATTCGTTATCATTATTATTTGATATTTCTAAGGTATTTTGACCATATTCTGTTTGAACAACAACAATTTGAAGTAGATGAATTTTTGGAAGCAGTAGCAGAAAAACGTTCCACATATTTTCCAATCCAGAAATTATTAGAAATTGATGCTTTGTTTTTTAGTATGATGCGATCTCCGATTTCACAAAATGATTTATTAGGGACATTGAAAAAATATCAGTATGCGGAAAAAAATACAGAAACAGTCGCTGTTTTTGATCAGGAACTTGAATCACTGAGGTGCTTAGTTGATTTTTTAAAACAAGGAGATATTGACAGCGCAAATGGATTATTTTCGAAATTGTTAACCGTTCATGAAAATCAGATTGTGGTGAGATAAATAACTATCTAGAATCCAGGCGCAGAAAAGTTGATAGTAAAGAAAAAGCTAAAAATGAGAACAAAAAGTGTTTACAACTATGGGTGAAAGCAACATGAAAATCTGTGAATTTAAAAAATATGAAGGTGAAATGAAAGGCGGAAAAAAAGTGGGAAAACAAGTAAAAAAATGGGGGAAAACAGTACTAGCTGCTTCTGCGGCTGTAGTTGTAGCTGTCTCTCCGTTAACAAGTCCGATTAGCGTGTTTGCGAAAGAGCATGCAGTTAAGTCTAATCAAATGGAAAAAGCAGAAGTGGCCACGGAATCAGAGGATTATAATCGATATCAATTATTGAAAGATAGCCAATTTAAAGGTTTTAATAAAGAAACTTTAAGTTTTGAAAACTGGGAACCATATTATGATGGTAAGAAGGGGACGTTTGAAGATAACGGATCAGCATATCGATTACTCGATGAAAATGGAGTGAGTGTTAACGCGGGAATAGAGCTTACGCGAGAATCGCTTGGTGTTTTCGTGGGAGGTTCTTCAGTAGATTATATAGCATTTAGCCAGTTAATAGATAAACTTATACCTAATCGAACTTATACAGCTTCTGGTCAATTCTACAATATTGAATCTCAGGAAGAAAGTACAGTAGGGATAATGCTTGGAGAAAATTTCGAGAAAAAAGATACAGTCGCTGTACCAGTTGGTCCGTTTGAATCTGTTACAACTACAACGGATTTTGTTGCGCAACGGTCATCAGAGCGAATCAGCTACTTCTTGGAAAAGAAAGAAGGCATTCGGATGACGACGACTTTTCGAAGTACCAATGTTGGGGAGAAATATCGCGAGCAGTGGGAAAAAGTAGACGCTCTATTTACTAATTTAACTCATGAACAATTGGCATCAGATGTAACTAATAATGACATTGTGCAGAGTAAAAGTCAGGCAGAGGCACTTCCAAATGGTGTGATTGATAAACTTGGTATGCTAGAACTAATTTCTAAAGCAGAAGCCCTATTTAAAGAACGTGAAGCAACAAAAGGAGTAGATGCTCTTTTTACAGATGATAGTCACAATAAATTGAAAGACGGAATTAAACAATCAGATATTGATGCAGTAAAAGCTCAGGTAGATGCTTTACCGGGGAGCGAATTAAAAATTGAGCTTACGGAATTGGTAATGAAGGCTCAAAGCTTGTTTGATGGACAAGAAGAAGTGCGACAAGTAGTGGAGGGCTTATTTACGGATAAAAGTTATAAGGTATTAAAAGATGGAGTAGGACAATCAGATATTGATGCAGCGGAAACTCAAGTTGGTACCTTACCAACTGGCCAACTGAAAACAGAACTTACGAATTTAGTGGCAAAAGCGCAGAGCTTATTTGATGAACAAATGGCAGTGCGGCAAGTGGTTGAAGAACTATTTACAGATGAAACTCACAATCAAATAAAAGATAGCATTAATCAATCGGATATTGATGCAGCGAAAATTCGGGTAGATGCTTTAGCAACAAGTGGATTAAAAACTGAACTTACTGAACTCGTAGCAAAGGCAAAAAGTTTGCTTGATAATCGAGAAGTAGCGAAGCAAGCAGTTGAAGAACTGTTCACGGATGATAGTCATGATACTTTAAAAGAGGCAGTTGGGCAATCGGATATTGATGCTGCCAAAAACAAAGTAGACGCTTTACCAGAAAGTGAAGTGAAAGACGAACTTACTGAACTTATAGCTGTGGCTCAAAATTTATTTAACGTACGAGAAGCTGTGAAATTAGTAGAAGGGCTATTTTTAACTAAAGAACACGATGTATTAAGAGATAGTGTCAGACAACACACGATTGATGCAGCAAAAACTCAGGTTGATACTTTGATAGATGATGAGTTGAAAACGGAACTTACTGAACTTGTGGTAAAAGCCCGAGACTTATTCAATGAACGGGAAACAGCCCGTCAGTTGGTTGAAGAATTATTTGTAGACGAAAATCACGATTCCTTGAAAGAGGAAGTTGAACAATCGGATATTAATGCTGCCAAAACTAAGGTAGAGGCCTTACCAGATACTGAAACAAAAATTGTTCTTACACAGCTTCTAGCAAAAGCGCAAAGTTTGTTTGATGAACAAGTTGTGATAAGACAAGTGGATAGCTTATTCACCGATAAAAGTCATAATGCCTTAAAAGAAGAAGTGGAGCAATCAGATATTGATGCAGCAAAAACTAAAGTAGATGCGCTAGTCAATGAGGAACTGAAAGCAGAGCTTACTGAATTGATAGTGAAAGCGCAAAGCTTGTTTGATGAACGAGAAGCAGTGAGGGAAGCAACGGAACAAGTGGATGGCTTGTTTACAGATGAAAATCATGAGGCACTAAAAGCGGAAGTGGAGCAGTCGGATATCGATGAAGCAAAAAACATAGTAGAAGCTTTACCTAATAGTTCAGCGAAAACAGAGTTATTAGAGTTAGTGGCAAAAGCACAAAAGCTATGGAATGAACAGGAAGCAGGAAAAGCTGTCGATGCTCTGTTTACGGATGCTACTCAAACTGCCTTGAAACTGGAGACAACCCAAACACATATCGATGCTGCAAAAGCTAAAGTGGATAACCTAGAAGCTGGTGATGTGAAGACGGAACTTCAAGAAGTGCTGAGTCAAGCTCAAACTCTTTTCGATGCACAAGAAGCAGTGCGTACTGCAGTGGATAGTCTATTCACAGATTCAGACCACGAAGAATTAGGGACTGGGATTACGCAACGCGATATTAATACGGTTCGCACGTCTGTCGAGGCTCTAACAGCTAGTCCAACCAAAGAAGAGTTCCAAGAACTTGTTCAAAAAGCACAGCGTCTTTTTGATGAGCGAGAAGCGACAAAATTTGTCGAAAGTCTCTTCACGAGTTCTAGTCATGAAGAACTCGCGAAAGGTGTCACACAACGAGATATCAATGAAGCAGATCGCCAGGTGAGAGAGCTCACAGAAGGAACAGTCAAGACAGAACTCCAAGCACTTGTTCAAAAAGCGCAACAATTATTGGACGAGCGAGAGGCAATAGAAGCAGCACGAGCTGCGGTACGTGTGCTCTTTACAAGTGACGAACAAACTGAATTAAAACCGGAAGTTACTCAGACGCAAATTACTGAGGCAAGCAGTAAAGTGAATCGTCTTGCAGATAGTGCAGAAAAAACGACTTTACAACAATTGATTGAACGTGCACAAGACCTATTCGATGAGCGTATGTACGGACTTTCTGTACCAGAAGTTTTCAATATCGGAGAAGATGATGAGCTAAGTGGAACACATGGAAAAGGCATTTCTAAAGTCCGTTTATGGGTCAACGATGAAGTGAAAACGCAAGCGACGACGGATGGTAATGGAAATTATACGTTCGTTAATGCCAACCGATTTATTTCGTCTACCGAAGATAAAGTGGAAGTAGTAGGGGTAGATGTCAATTACCAAGAGAAAAATCGTGTACAAGTGAACCTAGAAGGCACATCTAACTATGAGTTAGGGATCCCAGAAAATATTAAGCTCGGTCAAAAAAGCTTTAGTGGAACGCATGGAAAAGGCATTGCCAAAGTCCGCTTGTGGGTCAACGGCGAAGTGAAAACGCAAGCGACAACGGATGGAGCTGGCAACTATACTTTTACAGATGTTGAAAAGTATGTTACTTCAACAGAAGATCAGGTTGAAGTGGTGGGTGTAGATGGTCGTTATCGAGAAGTGAACCGACTAAACCTGCCTGTCGTGGCCGATGCGCTTGTTAAAGTAAATGCCTATGATTTAGGTGAAGAAGAAATTACAGGGACTTACGAGGCACCAGTTACGAAAGTTCGCTTGTGGGTCAATGGGGAAGTGAAGACCCAAGCAGAAACGGATGCAGAAGGAAACTTTACGATTCAAAATGCGGAGCGTTATGTGACAAATCCGAAGGATAAAATTGAAATCGTGGGCGTTAATGCGCAGTATAAAGAAGTGACTCGTCAAGATTTAGTGGTGAATGTGGATCATTTGGTTAACCCAGATGCCTATACCTTTGGGAGCGATGAAGTGACAGGCACTTACAAGGCACCAGTAACGAAAATTCGCTTGTGGGTGAATGGCGAAGTTGCAACTCAGGCAAAAACGGAGACGGAAGGTCAATTTACCATCGAAGAAGCAGCGAGCTATATCACAAGTGAAGACGATCAAGTAGAAATCGTGGGTGTGAATGCTCGTTATAATGAAGTATATAGAAAACCACTGTCTATTGAGACACAAAAATAAGTTTTTTTAACAAATGAAAAAATGAAGCAGAAACCAAGGAGGAAAGGATCTTTTAGTAGATAATCTCCGGGTTTCTGCTTTTCTTTTGGTTAAAATCATTTCATTGAAGTGGTTTTGCGGATTCGAATAAATTTTATGCAGAATCGAAAAAATAAAGATGTATATAGGTTGTATACTTGGTACAGAAAAGAAATTTAAGAGTGAAGACACAAAACGTGTTTAAATTTTAAGGAGGAAAAATGAAAAAGCTTTTTACATTATTAATGAGTATATGTTTAGTTATGAGCGGCTGTGCGATTACGGATCATTCGGGGGCAAAGACCAAAAAATCTATAGAAAACAAACTTGAGACGAAGAAAGAAAAATCCATAGAAATTACACCGATGAAAATGAAAGCACAAACGAGCAAGAAAAAAGGAAAAAAAGAAATTGTTGTGACCTATAAAGTGAAAAACCTTTCTACTGAGAAATTAGGGGTAGTGGCAGATGATTTCTTCTTTTTAAAAGATGAAGAAACACAATTCTTTGCTAAGGGAAGTTTGAAAAATATGAATGAAGTGCTTGAGCCAAACGAAGAAAAACTGGGAAGAGGTTATTATTTAGTGGATGAAAATATACAAAAACTTGATCTCTATTATTTGCCAGTTACCTCTTCAGAAAAGATCGTTTGGAAAAACATTCAACTTCCAAAAATAAAATAAATAGAGAAGGAGATAAAAATTGAATATTTTATACCTTCACCAATATTTTGCTACGCCTGCATCATCTACTTCTATACGCAGTTATGTGTTTGCCAAAAAATTAGTAGACAGCGGGCACAAAGTTACAGTTATCACAACAGATGCATTTTTAGAAAACGAACAGCCCTATCAAATTAGTGGACATGTAAAGCATTATCAATTTGATGGAATTGAAGTAAGAGCAGTTTCCAGTTCCTACAGTAACTATATGAATAAATATCAACGGATTCGAGAATTCGTGAAATTCAGTTATATGGCTCAAAAAATAGGCAAGAAACAAAAAAATGCAGATTTGATTTTTGCAACTTCCACTCCACTTACGATAGGGATCCCTGCTATGCAGTTGAAACGCAAACTGAAAATTCCATACATCTTTGAGGTTCGTGATTTATGGCCTGAAGCGCCTATTCAGCTCGGCTATTTATCATCTAAACCTGCAATAACTTTGGCTAGATGGTTGGAAAAGAAAATTTATCAGCATGCAGAACATATTATTGCTTTGTCTCCAGGAATGGCTAAGGGAGTAATTGCAACTAGTCAAAAAGCGGATAAAGTTTCTGTTATTCCTAATTTAGCCGATTTGAATTTATTCCAAGATGATAATGTGGATGAACATTTACGTCATCGTTTAATTAGGCAACTTGATCTGGAAGGGAAATTTGTCTTAACACATATTGGAGCTATGGGGGAAGCCAATGGTTTAGAACATCTTGTAGAAGCTGCTCTTCATCTAAAAAGAAAAAATATTATGAATGTTAAAATTTTGATAGTTGGCAATGGTAAAACAAAACCTAGATTGAGCGCTTTTTGCGAGCAGCATGCGCTAGAAAATGTTCAGTTCCTAGACACGATAAAAAAGGAAGAAGTACCTACCTATACAAGCTTAGCAAATGTTACGATGACAAGTTTTCTACCTAAGCCCATTCTAGCCACTAATTCACCTAATAAGTTTTTTGATTCACTTGCAGCAGGGAAGCCGATTATCGTAAATTCATCTGGTTGGACAAGAAAAATTGTCGAATCGGAAGGGATTGGTTATTATGCTGACCCTAAAAAGCCAAAAGATCTAGCCAGCTTATTAATGGTTTTAAGTAAACACAAAAATGAACTGGCCCATATGAAACCCAAGATTCGAAGTGTGGCTACGAAAAAATTTTCAGCGGAGAAGTTAGCGAATGATGTGCTAGCGATTGTATCGTCCATTGATAAAGAAAGGAGTATAAAGAAATGAAAATTGCAGTTATTGGCGTTGGATATGTAGGACTTGTAACAGGAGTTGGCCTTGCAACTATTGGTCATCAAGTTACTTGTGTAGACGTAGATGAAAACAAAGTTGCGCAACTTAACGAGGGGATTTCACCTATTTATGAACCTGGAATTGAAAAGTTGATGATTGAAAATATAAATGAGAACAAATTATCTTTTACAACTTCGTATGAAAAGGCTATAGCGGGTGTAGATGTTGTCTATTTAGCAGTAGGAACGCCTGAAGGAGATCAAGGTCAAGCTGAATTAAAATACTTAAAACTTGCTGCAAAACAAGTAGCCGAGTGTGTGACAAACCCGATTACTTTAGTAGTTAAAAGTACAGTGCCTGTAGGAACAAATCGAGAGGTACAAAATGAAATTCAGTCCTTAACCTCACATTCGATTTCTATCGTATCAAATCCGGAATTTTTAAGAGAAGGAACAGCAGTTTATGATATTTTTCACGGCGATCGTATTGTCCTAGGTTCAGAAGACAAAGAAGCCTTGAAAAAATTAACAGAAATTAACGAAGGATTTGGAATTCCTATTTTAATAACAGGACTGGAAAGTGCAGAGATGATTAAATATGCTTCAAATGCCTTTTTAGCAACAAAAATTAGTTTTATTAATGAACTCGCAAATATCTGTGAAGCAACGGGTGGGGATATTCGTGAAGTTAGTCGTGGGATGGGGATGGACCGCCGCATAGGGGCTGCTTTTCTTCAAGCAGGAATTGGTTATGGCGGGTCTTGTTTTCCAAAAGACACAGCTGCTTTATTACAAATTTCTAAAAAAGTAGACATTCCATTTGAGATGTTGCAAGAAGTTATCCATATTAATCAAAGACAACGTGACCGTTTCCTAGACAAATTAAGATCAGAACTAAAGATTTTAACTGGGAAAAAGATAGCAGTTCTTGGGTTAGCATTTAAACCTGATACAGATGATATTCGGGAGGCGCCGGCAATTTATATTATTCAGGAACTCCTTAAAGAAGGAGCGGTCGTAACCGCTTTTGATCCCATTGCAAATAATAATGGTATAAAACAATTCGGACAGATGGTTACATTTACCGATTCGCCTGAGGAGGCGTTTTTAGAAGCCGATGCTGCACTTATTGTGACAGAATGGGATGAAATTGTGCAAACAGCTCCTAACCAGTTTAAAAAGTTAATGAAGCAACCAGTAGTTATAGATGGACGGAATAGTTTTGATGAAAAGGCTATGGAGCGAGCTGGTGTAAATTATATGAATGTAGGTATTGGAGAAATAAAGGAACTTGTACTGGAGTAGATCGAGTTGAAAAAACGAACTAGATTATTAATCAAACATAGTCTTGACCGAATAGTGGCTAGTCTTCTATTATTGCTTTTTTTCGTCCCATTACTTGTTTTAAGTATCATTCTAGCTATCTATTACAAAAGCAATCCTTTTTATTGTGCTGAACGTGCTGGAATCAATGGAAAGCTTTTTAAACAGTATAAATTTAAGTCGATGTATGATGTTGAGGATAATGAAAAAAATGGTGACATTGACCGAGTTTCTCCATTAGGTAGCTTTTTACGGAGCTGGAGTATCGATGAATTACCCCAACTAATTAATATTGTGAAAGGGGATATTAGCTTTATTGGACCAAGACCACTTACACCTGAATATATCCCTTTGTATAGCGATCGCGAAAAAAAACGACTTAATGTAAAACCAGGACTAACCGGACTTGCACAAGTAAAGGGAAGAAATTCATTGAGCTGGAAAGAAAAATTTTTGTTTGATATCCAGTATGTAGAAGAAATGACCTTGTTATTGGATTTGAAGATATGTTTACAAACAGTGAAAATTGTATTAAACAGGGAAGGAGTGCAGCAAGATGAAGCTATTACATCAGAGCGGTTTAATGGACATGACACCTAAAGGGATCGTAATTATTGGTTCTGGTTCACAGGGGAGAATGTTACAAAATTTGTTTAAGCAATATAAACTTGGCTATCAATTTCTTGGCTTTTTAGATGATCAGCACCAAAAGTATGAGCACAATGGTCAATTTTTTGAAGCACCAATTGATTACTATCAGGAACTGTTAGAAGACGATGTTCATTTTTTTCTAGCTATCGGAAACGTTGAGGATCGCATGAAAATAGCTAGTCATCTTAAAATTCCTACTGAAAAATATGCGATAATTGTTCATCCTAAAGCTTATGTAGATCCAACTGTAGAGCTCTCACATGGTGTTTATGTTTCTGCTCATGCTTCTATTATGCATGATGTAACGATTGGTGAACACACATCCATTCAATCTGGTGCTGTCGTTGAATACGAATCTCGGTTGAATTCGTTCGTTAATATTTCACCGCGTGCTACTTTATGTGGGAATGTTCAAATTGCGGACCAAGTCTTTATCGGCGCTGGAGCAACGATTATCCAAGGACTTACTGTTGCAGAAAAAAGCATCGTTGGTGCCGGAGCAGCTGTTATTCGAGACGTGCCAGAAAATCATTTAGCATTAGGAGTTCCAGCTAAAAATAATATGCGGCTTCGCTCGCCGAATTTGTACGTTACCTCTCGAATGGATTTAGGTGCCCAACTTGAAAAATAAACGGAGTCTTCATATATTTTCATCTGTCTTACTATTAACCATGATTATTCAATCTTTATCTGTTTTGCGCACCTCCGCATTAGCTAGAGAATTTGGTGCAGGTTATGAGATGGATGCAATGAATCTTGCCAATATTGTTATGGTGTGTATCGTCAATATTGGGGGGGCAACAATTCCTGTGACCATTATCCCTTACTTGGCAAAGATACGAAAAGGAAGAGAAAAAAATGAAAAAGCCTTAAATACCTTTGTGTTCACGGTTATTTGTATCAGTGGAGGATTTCTAGTTCTCAGCTATACGATGATTGCAATCCTGCTTTACCATTTGCAAGCAGGGACAGAAAATCGTTTTGTCTATCTTACAGCCCTATTAATTTTAATTATGGGGTTCGGGCAATTTGCGAGAATGCTTTCATGGATTCAAACAGCTTATCTCGAAACAGCAGGAAAGTTTATAGTCATTAAATTAGCTGCTCTAACAGCTAGTTTAGTGAGTTATGTATATATTTTAGTTAAACCGCATATATCGATTTACGAAACGGCAGTTGTGATAGGGGGTTCAATTTTCATCGAATTCTTTGTACTGTTTATCGCAAATCGTCGTACTGCACAGTATCGCTTCAAGTTTCAATTTGATTTTAAAGATAAGGAGTACAGGGAGTTATTAAAGCGAGCGATTCCTTGTATGTTTAGCTCCGCCCTCTATCAAGTGACTATTTTAATCCCTAATTTTGCTGCCGGTTTTTTTGGTGAAGGATATATTTCGACGATGACATATGCGAATCAAATTTATAGTATTTTCCAGACACTAATTGTTTTAAATTTATTATCCATGATGTTTCCTATACTGAGTCGTAGTTTTGTAAGTTCATATGAAAAAGGAAGAGAACAATTTTATTTCTTCTCAAGTACAGCAAACATGCTTGTCTATCCGGTAGCGGTTGGTTTAATTATTTTAAGCCCGAATCTTGTGCATCTCTTATTTGAACATGGGGATTTTACGGCAGAATCGGGAAAAAGAGTTGTTCACTTTGTCATTTTCCTAGCAGCTTCACTTCCTTTTATCACCTTAAAAGAACTTATTTTCAAATCTTTTTATAGCATTGGGGACACCTTAACTCCTATGATTAATAGCACAATCACTATGTGTATCCAAATTGTTTTTTTACTTGCCGGAATTTATTGGCTAGGCCTTCAAACTTTAATTATTTCTCCACTTTTTGTTGCGATATTTTCAGTAATTCTAGGCTACATTAAATTAAATCAAAAAATCTATTTACAAACCATTGTAAAAAAAATAGTTAAGACACAACTGCTATCGCTACTGAACGCAAGTATGATGGGTGGAGTTATTTACTTTGTGTTGGAATTGCTAAATATGACGCCATTACTTAGTACAATAATTTGTTTTGTAATAGGAGTGGTTTTCTATGCGTTCTTAGTCATATTGACACAGCGAAAGTTTATCCAAACACTTTTAGTAAAGGAGCACTGATATGAAAGTTTTATTTATTATTTCTACTTTTCCAAAGCTATCAGAAACATTTATTTTAAATCAAATGACAGGGTTAATAGATGCGGGAATTGAAGTAGAAATTCTAGCTTGGAATCAAGTATTCAATGAAAAAGAGCATAAAGAAGTGGAGAGCTATCATTTATTAGAAAAGACAACGTTCATTGATCTTCCTTCAAATAAAGGAGCTCGTTTGCGAAAAGCGATAGTGCTGTTTTTTAAAATGCTTCTTACACATCCCTTTTTACTAAAAGAAACATTAAATGGTAGGAAATATGGGCAAATTGCCTATTCTCTCCGCTTGTTATTTAGCTTACCTTATTTTTTAAATCGAAAATCTAGTGATGCTGTTATCTGTCATTATGGTCCAAATGGAAATATTGCTGCTTTTTATAAAAAAAACCGTTTACTCAAAGAAAGAACGATGGTTTTCTTTCATGGACAAGATGTTACTGCGTTCGTTAAAAAGTGGGGAGAGGAAGTCTATAGGCCATTATTTGCTCAAAAAATTGAATTGCTTCCTGTCAGCCATTTTTTTGCAAAGAAGTTAACAGCACTTGGAGCCAAGCAAGAACAGATTGATGTTCACCGCATGGGGATTCATTTGGGGAAAATCGAATTCGTGCGATCTATTGAGAAAAAACGGCAGCAAATTAAACTTCTTTCGATCGGAAGGCTTACTGAAAAAAAGGGAATGGATACAGTCATAAAGATGATGTCCTGTTTGAAGAAAGCTAGTTGTATATCTGTACAGCTGACAATTATTGGCGGGGGAGGCTTGCAGCAAGAATTAGAAGATTTGAGTAAACAACTAGAGGTTGCTAACGATATAATATTTGCCGGCTATAAGACACAATCAGAAATAGATGCTGCTATTTTTGAGGCAGATTTACTCGTCCAATTAAGTAGAACAGCGGAGAGCGGAGATATGGAAGGAATTCCAATGGTTCTCATGGAAGCTATGGCACGGGGGATACTTGTATTATCAACGAAACATAGTGGGATTCCTGAATTAGTGAAGCATAATGAAACAGGCTTTTTAGTGCCAGAAAATGCACCAAAAGAGGCGGCAGATGAAGTCATAAGAATTTTTAGTGGAGAAGTTGCTAGGGATAAAATTAGTTATCAAGCTAGGCAAGAAATTGAACGGAATTTTAATTTAGAAAAATGGAATGAAAAGCTTGTGAAGCGTATCAAAGTAACAAGGGAGGATAGCGGATTTGAAAAGAACTAAAAATATAGTCTTTATGTGTAGTTCCGTCCATGTATGGACGGACACGCGAATTTATTATAAAGAAGCACAATCACTTGCAGAAAATGGACTTCAAGTTGAGTTTTATGCGTTAGACTATCCAGCTGAAAAAAGAGAAATAAGGAATTTAACTATGCATTATTTGCCTAATCTAAGTCGAAGGTCTCGCATTCAACATCAACGTACATTGTGGAAAGCTTTCCAGAAGAGTAGAGCAGCAAATTTTCATTTTCATGATCCTGAATTACTTTTTCTTGCTAAAAAAATAAAACGGAAGTACGGAGATCAAGTAAAAGTCGTTTATGATATGCACGAACATCTTCCAGCAGCAGTTCGAACTAAGCAGTGGCTTCCAAAGTTTTTGCGCCCCATTCTATCCCAAATAGTAACAAAAGTAGAGCGATATTTGATGAAATCAGTAGATGCTGTCATTTTTGCTGAAAAATCTTATCGGGAAAACTATCCAACGGAATCATTTACTAAAATTGATATTTTAAATTATCCAATAACACCTCCAGTCCATAATGTAAAGAAAAACAAAATATTTACGATGATTTATGTAGGAGGACTTACAGAGCAACGGGGCTTGTTTAACATGTTGAATCTTGCAGCTACATTAAAGGAAAAAGGAGTTAGTGATTTTCAATTAAAATTGATTGGGCCAGTACTTACAGCCGAAACGAAGATCAAAAATTTTGTTCGAAAAAAACACTTGGAAGAGCATGTCGTTCAATTTGACCGACTCCCTTATACAGAAATTTGGCAACATTATCACACATCACATCTTGGTCTTTGTTTATTACACCCAACACCAAATAATTTAAACTCTAGATCGACAAAATTATTTGAATATATGGCTGCTGGATTACCAGTTTTAGCTTCAGATTTTTCAAGCTTTATTGAAATGATGACAACTCATAAAAGTGGCTATACAGCAGATCCCTTTGACTCTAGCCTTTTGGCAGATCTTGTTTGTCAGGTGAAAAATAACCCTGAACTTGCAGAACAACTTGGCAAGAATGGTGAGAAAGCATTTTTTGAAAATTATAGCTGGCATGGCGAAGCTGAAAAACTAATGGCTTTGTATGATGAAAGAAAATGATATAGGTGGAAAATATGAAAATAAAAAATCTAACAATTAAAGATATAGGTACTACAATTAGACAAAATCTGATATGGATCCTTTTATTTATAATGGTGGCACAAGCATGCGTCTATATGTATCAAAATTATTATGTTCCTAAACAGTATAGCGCTGAGACCGAAGTTTTAGTCAATGTAGAATCAGATAAAGAAAATTTACAGCAAGAAGGAATTAGAAATAACATTCAATTAATTAATACTTTTTCTTCTGTACTAAAAAGTGAACGAATCATGGAAGAAGTCGCAGAGGATATTCATACAGAAAAATCCCCATCAGTTTTAAGAAAAAATTTAACGATGAGTTCTGATCAAAATTCACTTGTGTTTAAATTTAACTACCAAAGCACAAATGAAAAAGAAGTAGAGGAAATTAGTCATTCATACATCAAGTAAGTACAAAAAGAATTACCATTGCTTTTTAAGGGAAGCACTATTTCTATTTTAGAGACACCGAAAACAAAAATGATAACAAATGGAGTTACGCCGTATCTAATTGCTCTTCTCGTCAGTCTGGTATTGTCTTTTGTATTTATTTTAATCTTGTGTATGATGGATCGAACGATAAAAGAAAAAGAACAGATTGAGGACTTAGGATTACTAATGCTAGGAGAAATTCCGATTATAAAAAATAGTAGAAACGTATAGAGAGGAGGAATTCAGTGTGAAAACAAGAAGTAGAAGTGAAGAAGAGAAAGTTACAAATTCGTTTGTTCAAGAAAAACTTAGTGAAGTACACACTAATATTCAGTTCATGAAGAAGAAAGAAAATAAAATTCGAACCATGGCGATCACTTCAGCAAATAAAGGTGAAGGAAAAACATTTTTCAGCTCAAATTTTGCGCAGGTTTATTCTGAATTTAAGGAAAAAACATTGCTAGTAGATACGGATTTTTATTCGCCTAAGCTATCTAAACAATACAAAAAAATAAATGAACGTGGATTTTCAGATTTACTTATCGGAGAAATAAATCTGACGGAGGCTGTGCATGAAATAGAGCCCTATCTAGATTTTCTATCCATAGGAACAATCCCGCCTAACCCTGTGGAGTTGTTAAAAACACATGATATTACTGATGTGATCAGGGAAGGTCTTAAACATTATGAAATGATTCTTTTTGATTGTCCGCCTGTGAATTTGTTTACTAATGCTAGGTTAACAGCAGCTGCTTGTGATTTAAGTTTACTAATTGTCAAAAAAGACAGTACCAAAGAAGAGGAACTTCGAGGAGCAAAGACTTTACTAACCAAGGCAAATGTTGATTTAGTAGGCGTTGTTTTAAATCAAGTGAATTATAAAGAAAAAAATTACAATTATTATAAGTACTAATGGAAAGGGAGTAAAAATAGAGTGAGAGCTAGACGTTTCAAAGTAAATAGTAAAATCATTTTTCTATTTACTGTACTTAGTGCCATATGTGCCATTTATCCGTTAGCAGTCATAATGGTTATGATAGGGTGTTTCCTTTATTTCTTGAAAGATATTCCACTAAATCGGTTAAATGAAAAGTTATTTTTTGTTGTTTTGATAAGTGCATTTTTTGGCCCGTACTTGGCACTCCCAGCTTTTCCGTCTTTATTTTTATTTCGTATCGTACTTTGGCTACATTTATTTGTATTCCTTTTTTCCAAAAAAGAACTAGAAAAGCTAAAGCGTATCAAAGTTCCTTTAGTGTGTTTAGGTATATGGCTACTTTATGCTATTTTTTCTCTAGTTTGGACAGAAAATCTATCTCTAAGTCTTCCTGCTCTTTATTTTCAATTTGAAATGCTGTACTTAATATTTATAGTCTCTTATTACATTGATAGCATCGCTAAATTGAAAAAAACATTTAAGTGGTTAGCTATTGCTGTGGGGCTATCAATATTTGTTGGTCTTTGGGAAAGTGTAATGGGGCAGCATCTATTTTATTCTGCAGGGAATTTACTTTCATATCAAGATTTTCGAGCAACTGGTTTTTTAGTAAATACTAATGATTATAGTGTCTATCTGTCATTTTATGCACCTATTCTTTTCTTGCTCTTATTAGAGAAAAAAACATGGTTTTCTTCTTTTATGGCATTAGGGCTTATGGGGATATTATTTTTCATCATTATTCAGACGGAGTCAAGAAGTGGACTTATTTCGTTTGTTTTAATTTTGCTCATTCTTTTGTGGAAACTGATCGGGAATAAATTGTTTTTCATAGTTTGCTCCATTTTGGGAACCCTTGCTATATGCGTCTATTTAGGTACACATACATTATCTTTTGAAAGTTTAGCCTTTTTAAGTGGCAAAACTGATTCGACCAATGAGCGGTTATTAATTTATGAATCAGTTGGTAGATTAGTTTTAGAACACCACTTTTTAGGGGTTGGTCCAGGTGTTACCCCGCTTTATGTCTTTGATGCTTTATATGGGACTGTGAATGTTCCAGTTGATGTGGATGACACGATGAGTGCCCATAATTTTTGGTTATCGAACTTGGCCGATGTAGGATTTATCGGTATTTGTCCATTTTTAATTTTCTTTAGCTGGATGGTTATAAAGGCAATAAAATATGGCGTTAAAAAAGGTCATCTATTAAAAGTCGTTCCGCTATGTATTTTAGTCGCATTTATTGCTTCAACAGTTGCAAGTAGTAGTATTTTTGAGATGCGTGTGGTGTGGATCGGACTAGGGATTGGTATAGCAATTATTCAGTTGCTACAAAAAAAAGAGGAGGAAAATATCTGTGATTAAAAAGCAATTAGTCAAAGTCTATTTTGCATGGAAAGACCGCGTTTGGAAACATCAAAATGGGTTTAAATTAAATTATTTAATGAAAAAATATAAAAAAAGTACTACTTTAGTTGTGTTTTTTAGCGCTTTTCCAAGAACAGGAATGTCCGCAACTTACAATTATGTTCAGACAACAAAGGGATTGTCTACAGATCGATTATTTATACTAGATAATTTTGGTCATGGAAAACGAGGAGCTTACTATTTGATGGAACAAGGTGATAGGAAGCTAGAAGAAGCCGTAAGTGACTTTCTCTTAGAAAAAATGGCGATCAAAACATATGAAAAAATTATTTTTGTTGGGACAAGTAAGGGTGGCTATGCGGCAATGTACTATGGTTTAAAAATGAACGTAGATGAGATAATTGCGGGAGCGCCACAATATTATCTAGGTGATTATTTAACAGATGTACCTGAAAAAAAACCGATTTTTTTAAATATCGTTGGGAATCCTCCTAAGTTTACAAAGAAAGAATTAAATGATTTGTTACCCCAAAAAATTAAAGGAGATACTTCCAGAAAAACAAAATTTCATATTCATTATTCTAGCGAAGAGCATACGTATGAAGATCACATCAAGTATCTGTTGAATGATTTGAAATTGGCTCAATTTGAAGTCTATGAAAATATTGAAAAATATAAGAAGCATCAGGAAGTTGCTTTATATTTTCCGCAATTTTTAATTCAAACATTACAAAAAATAATTTAGAAAGGAAAAGAAGATGGTAAAAAAATTGGGAGTTTTAGGAACCTGCTTCAGTCGGAATTTTTTAAATTCGAGTGATTATTTTAACCCTGACTATAAAAACTATTATTCTGTTGCATTCACACAATTCCATTCTTCATTAATTGCTTTAAATACAAAGAAAAAATGGATTGATATTGATCAATATGAGGACATTCCGAAAGAAAAAAGGAGATTTGTAATAGAAGATTTTCAAAAACAATTATTTGATACTATCAAGGAAAAAAAGGTTGACTACTTAATAATTGATTTGTATTCTGATGCACTAAAAAATATTGGCTTTTTCAATCAAGAGCAAGCTGTAACTATATCACCAATCATTGAACAAAGTAGAATAAAAGAAGATTTGTCATTTGAGTTTGTTTTGGATCATAAGGATGAAACATTATTTTTGAAGACATTTCAAGAGGCAATAAAATCTTTTCATAAAAAATTTCTCCATATATAAATGAAGAACAGATTATCTTAAACCAAGGTGAACTGACAAAGCAATACTTTGATTTAACGGGAGGGAAATGTGATTATCAAAATTTAGAACAGATAGATAGTTATAATAATTTTTGGAGAAAATTAGATTCCTGTTTTCTAAAGGAGTTTTCAGGTGCAAAGACCATTAACATGTTAGATACAGGTTACATCGGGGATGCTACCTATCCATTTGGTCACTCTGTTTCGCATTATCAGTCTGAATATTATAAAAAGATATTTTTGAAGATGATAGAAATTACGGAACAGTAATATCTAATTGATTGATAGACTTTTTTAGTGGACTTCAGCAAAACATACGCATTTGGCTTATATTGTTCTTCAAAGTCTTTCATGCGCTGAAACAAAAGGACTTCATTTGTTGTAATCGTTATTGAAATTTTATTTCTATTTTTATTGGATGAGCAATTTGATTTTTTTGCCCATTCAGTAAAAAAAAGTGCTAATTTAACACCTGCTTTTGTTTTACAAAACTTATACTAAATATACGTGAAAGAGGTTTAAATTTTTTAGGAAGTGGGTGAAGACTCTTTAATCGGAAGTTAAATTAATAAAGTAAATCATTCTTTTACTATATCTAGAACAACAGAAAAATTTTTACAAACAGGAATGCTTTTTGCGAATGAAACGAACTCGAATATATTTTGGTTCGATCTGATGATTCATATATGTACTTGAAAACTCACAAATACAAAGTGCAAATTAGAAACAATCTTTTAAATCTATTTAGATGAATTGGACTTTTGCGTCTGTGGAAAAGAATAAAAAATAACTTTAAATGATAATAGCCAAGTTAGTTTTTTTTATAACAAGTGGCTGTTCTATTTTTAAACTTAAACGCTTTTACAGAGTAACGCGTTAATTTAAAAATAAAAAACATAAGGAAGTAAGGAGTAAAAAATGGTTTTAGGACACGTAAAATGGTTTACAACAGTAGAACCCGTCAGAAATAGTTTGGCGGAAATTTGGAATCCAGCAACAATCTTTTATTTTATTTTATCCATAATCTTTATCTTTTTCTTTTATTTAGCAACTCCCTACCTATCGAAATCTACTTTTTTAAGTGGCTCATCGATTCAGCGAGTGAATCGGGAAACGGTTTTTCGTGTGGGGATAGGACTAGCAATTGCTATTAGCATGCTTACAAAGCATGTACTCGTTCCAGATGTGGGAGGGTCCCTAATCTTATATATTCTAATGGGAATCGCTGCCCTCATGCTCTTCATTCCAACTGAAATAACACAAATTACAGGTCTTTTTTCAATTCTTTTATTATTTATTTGGGATGTTGTTGAATTAGGAATTCATTGTTCCATTGACTATTTGTTTTATATTGGCATCATGATTACATTATTTGCTTTTATTACAGATCGTAATGAACTAAAAGTACGACCACTTGAAATTCTAACAGGTCTTTCTCTTTTATGGGTAGCCGCTGAAAAATTAGTTTATAGCAATATGTCATTAGATATCGTGCATCATTATGGCCTTTATACGTTTGGATTTAGCCAAGAACATTTTGTTGTTTGCGCGGCTTTTGTAGAAATGGTCATCGGTTTTGTTTTAATTACAGGCTATTTTAGAAAAATAATTTCTTTTATCTTAACATTAGTCTTTTTGGCGACAAACTTGATTTTTGGACTAAGTGAAATTCTAGCGCACATGCCACTTCATATTATTTTTATCTATCTTATTTTAAATCAAGAAAAAATTAAAAATAGCCCCCATAACTTGGTGAAAACTTGTTTAATGGTCATTTGCTACACAATCGCGGTCATTGTCGTTGTGTTCCTTTATTAATTTTGCCAAATCAGTTAAAAATTTTGCGCAAACAAAAAAGTCTATTCGCACAAATCGATATACTGATAATAAATAAGGGATTATCAAACAGAATTTAGAGAAAGCTTTACCTCATTTCTACTATCCAATTCTTCACTATAGATTAAGGATAGACTATAAACGTTGCCAAGTGAAAATTTTGTAGCGTTCTAACAAGAAAGGTGGTGAGTAGACAAAAAGCTAGATCAATCCGTTTTACAGCACAAAAGACTGACTTAATTCAAAAAGAGAAGGAGAAAAGAATATGAAAAAACAAAATTTTAAAAAGTTAGCAACACTTTCTGTACTTAGTACTGCTTTTGTTGCAGGAGTTATGATTTTCGGGGGAGACAACGCATCTGCACACGGATATGTGGAAAAGCCAGCAAGTCGTGCATATACAGCAAATCTCTTAAAAGAAGAAATGGGTTGGGATGTAGCCCATGCAAAATTTGGTAATGCCATTGATACACCGAATGGCGTTGAAGGAATCGAAGGCTTCCCATTTGCAGGTCCAGAAGATGGGCATATTGCTTCTGCAAATGGTGTACTTGGAGACTACAAATTAGACCAACAAACACCTGACTTTTGGGTGAAAAATGAAATGACTGGTGGAGAAAATGCTTTCACATGGCATTACACAGCAACTCACCCAACGAGAAAATGGGACTATTTTATTACAAAAAAAGACTGGGATCCTAGTAAACCAATCACGCGTAATGATTTAGAGCTTATTCATACAGAAGAACATGATGGTTCGCTATCAGAAAACAAACCGACTCACTTTGTTGATGTCCCAAATGACCGCGCTGGGTACCATGTTATTTTAGCTGTATGGGAAGTTGCAGATACAGACAAATCTTTCTACCAAGCAATCGACGTTAACCTAACACCAGATGATAATGCAGATGATAAAGAAGCGCCAACAAAAGTTCAAAACTTAAATCAAACATGTGCAACAATTGATTCGATCACATTTTCTTTTGACGCAGCAACGGATAATAAAGGCATTAAAGAATACAAAATTTTCCGTGATGGTGAAGAAGTAGCTACAACAAGTAATACTTCATATACAGATAAAGAACTTCAAAGTGATAGTGCATACAAATATACAGTACAGGCAGTTGATTTTGCAGGAAATAAATCCGAAATGAGCGACAAATTAGTTGCAAACACATTGGAAATGCCAGAAGAGGACACTGAAGCTCCAACAGCACCAGGACATCTGCACTCGATGGAAGTATCTTCAGACAGCGCTAGCCTAATGTGGGGCGCATCATCAGATAACGTTGGCGTAAAAGAATATGCTATCTACCGTGATGGTGAAAAAATTGATACAACAACTGAAACTAGCTATGAAGATACTGGTCTAGATGAAAATACAACGTATAACTATTACGTAGTAGCAATTGATGAAAGTGGCAATGAATCAGAAAAAAGTAATGAACTAGAAGTAACAACAGAAGAAGCAGATGAGCCAATCTCAGGCAGAGAATGGGAACTTGGTTCATTTACAAGTCCAACTTCTTATGAAGCAGGAGAAACCGTTGTGCATAATGGAAAAGAGTACGTTGTGCTTCAAAGCCATTTAAACTACGGAGACATCACTTGGGCACCAGACGCTGCTCCAGCGCTATTCCAACTTAAATAAGTCAAGTTTGAAGAGTTTCTGAAAATTAATTTTCAGAAACTCTTTTTTATGTTTAAGAATAAGTTAAATTTAGTGAAAACCCATTGTGAAGCATTAAACGGCCGTGCTAAAGTAAGAAAGGGATAATTTATACGCTTAACAACACGAAATTGAACCTGAGAGGAAGCGTGAGCCTTTGACAACCAATCAAAAATTATTACTCCAACTTTTATTTTTTCTAAGTGTCACAAGCTGTGTGGCCATTTATTTCGCAGAACAAACCAGTCAATACACCACTAACTTTCTTTTGCAGCAAATTCTGTTTTTTGCCGTATCGAGCCTTGTTTGCTTTTTCTTGTCCAAATGGAAGCTTCCATCCATTCGAAAATGGCTGTGGCTGATTTATCTGCTTTTTATTCTCCTCCTGCTGGGTTTGCCATTTACGACTGAAACGAACGGAGCACGCCGCTGGTACAAATTACTCGGTTTCTCCTTCCAACCAACAGAAATTCTCAAAAGTTTCTTTATTTTGGCGCTTGCCGCCGTAGCCGTACGATACGAGAAAAAACCAGCCAAGCAGATTCTTGCGCTTATGGTGACGGCTGTCCCTATTTTATTCTTCATTTTTCGCGAACCCGATCTAGGAAGTGCGATCGTGTATTTTGTTACTTTCTTCGCCATACTACTCATTGCGAATGCCTCAAGAAAATGGATTTTTGCTTTACTTCTGAGCGCTTTTACAGTTTTTAGTGCGATATTTTATGTTATTTTTAATCATCTTGAATGGCTGCAATTAGTAGGGATTGAACCCTATCAATTTGCAAGAATCCTAAGCTGGATGGATCCATCAAGTGACCCGAGCGCTTCTTATCAAGTAGGGCTTTCCATGACCGCTGTAGGGTCAGGCGGAATAAGTGGCCAGTCGAGCCAAATTTATATCCCGGAAAGTCATACCGATATGATCTTTAGCACCATTGCCAATCAATTTGGATTTATCGGTGTGAGTGTCCTACTCTTCGTATTCTTGCTCCTTATCCAAGTCTTAATCCGGTTAGCACTAGATGCCAAAAATTCATTTTCTGTGTATGCCTATACAGGCTTTGCCGTCTACTTTGCCTTTAACATATTTGAAAATATTGCCATGACCATCGGATTAATGCCACTTACAGGGATTCCACTTCCTTTCATAAGTTACGGGGGCTCTTCTGTGCTTGGAAATTTCATCGCGATCGGCATCCTGCTTGCCATAAGCCAGTATGAAAAGGAATCTGCACAAAGCTTTTCTTCCAATTAGACAATCTAACCGGATGTGTTAAAATGAAGAAGAGAGTTCAAGAAAGGGATTTTGCACGTATGGCGAATTATATTAATAAGGAAAAACGAGCAATTGATTTTGATCCATTTGAACTGCCAATTATTGCTATGCCCGAAGTGATTGCGGTATCTTTTGAGCCGAAAACAGAGCAAGCCTTACTCATTCGAATTGCGGACCGGGGAAAAGACTTTACAAAACTCAAACACCCTGAACTTTATCAAGATATTCTGGAAATTCACTTTAATGATATTAATGAAGCAGATGACTACTGGGGACTCAGTCAGATAGAAAAGGAAGAAATGAAGCTGTTTAATGAAAGACATGCTGAAATCATTTACGATTTTATTGACAAGAATCCAGATCATGGTCAAATTGTAGTTCATTGCAATGCGGGAATCAGTCGGAGTAGTGCCGTTGCGATGGGAATTGCGGAACACTATCATGACAAAGATACCTTGCGGAAGCTAAGAGAAATTAAGCGCTATTTGCCCAATCCGCGGATTCTTGCCATTATGCGTGGGGAAAAATATTTGCCAGAAATTTAATAAAACAACCTCCAAATTTATTTTGGAGGTTTTTCTTTTTTTGTAAAAAAATACTGTTTTTAGATAAATCGCGCATATCTGAGTTTGCGTGCTATTAAGATTGTTCTTTTAAAAAGGATTTTGGATTTTTGGTGGTATAATGACGTGGGGGAAAATCGTCCAAAGTAGTTCACAAGTTAAAATAAGAGAGAACGACTACTCTTGAAATGAGGAATGAGTTTATGACAAATGAAGTTAAAAAAATGGGGTTATTTAGCCTAATCTTAATGATCTTCACTTCCGTATTTGGCTTTGCGAATGGGCCAGTTGGCTTTTATTTGATGGGTTATAGCGCAATTCCATGGTACATTGCAGCCGCTGTGCTGTTCTTTATCCCATTCGCGCTTATGATGGCCGAATATGGTTCCGCTTATCGGAAAGAACAGGGAGGCATCTATTCGTGGATGAATGACAGTGTCGGACCGCGTTATGCGTTTATCGTCACTTTCATGTGGTTCACTTCGTATATTATTTGGATGGTAGGAATTGCTTCCAAGGTGTGGATTCCGTTTTCAACCTTCCTTTTTGGAACGGATAAAACACAGGAATGGACGATCCTGTCGCTTACTCCAACACAAACGATCGGTATTTTAGGTGTCCTTTGGATGGTTGTTGTGACTTTCTTTGCATCAAAAGGTCTTCGACAAATTACGAAAGTTACAACCATCGGTGGCTTTGCCGTTATGGGGCTCAATGTTGTTTTAATTCTTGTTAGTGCAATCATTCTTGTTTTAAATGGTGGAGCGTTCCAACAAAATATAGACGGCGTAAAAGATTTTCTTGTTTCACCGAATCCAAACTACTTGAGTCCAATTTCCATTTTGAGTTTCTGTGTATTTGCGATTTTTGCATATGGGGGAACAGAAGCTGTTGCAGGACTCGTTGACCAAACCAAAAATCCGAAAAAGACTTTTCCAAAAGGAATCATGATCGCGGCTGTCGTTATTTCGGTCGGTTACGCGATCGGAATTCTAATGTGGGGTGTGAGTACAAACTGGATGAAAGTACTTGCTGGTGAAACCACTAACCTTGGAAACATCACCTATGTGTTAATGTATAACCTAGGACTTGAGCTCGGGAATGCCTTTCACGCTTCTACTGAAACCGCACAAACCATTGCCTCTGTTTTTGCGCGAATCACGGGGCTCTCTATGTTCCTTGCTTATACAGGTGCATTTTTCACATTGATCTATTCACCACTTAAATCAATTATTCAAGGAACACCGAAAGAACTTTGGCCAAAACGAATGACTAAGATCAACAAGGCAGGAATGCCAGAGTTTGCAATGTGGATCCAGTGTCTTATCGTTGTTGTCATTATTTTGATTGCTTCTTTTGGCGGAAGCAATGCCTCTGCCTTCTACAATAAACTGACGCTGATGGCGAATGTCTCGATGACGCTTCCTTATTTATTCTTATCGTTCGCTTTCCCATTCTTTAAAAACCGGGAAGGCCTTGAACGACCGTTTGTCGCTTATAAGACGAAGTGGAGTGCCTATCTGATCACAGCTATTATCGCAGTCGTAGTTGGCTTTGCGAACGTATTTACGATTATCCAACCAGTCATTACAAATGGGAATTGGAATGATACCATTTGGATGATCGCAGGACCTGTTGTGTTCTCGATTCTTGCTATTCTAATTTATGAGAATTATGATTTGCGCAAACGCCGCGCGAAATAAAGAAAAAAGCCTCCAAGCTCATGCTTGGAGGCTTTTTCCTTCTCGTTTTTTTGAATTTCTAGTAAACTTAAACTATGAGAGGCTTTGATTGGAGGATTTTACAATGAGTAAGCATTATGATTATATTGCCATTGGTGGCGGAAGCGGGGGAATTGCTTCTTCTAACCGAGCTGGCATGTACGGAAAAAAAGTCGCACTTGTGGAACCAGTTCATCTTGGTGGAACTTGTGTGAATGTAGGCTGTGTACCTAAAAAAGTAATGTGGTACGGGGCAGATATTAAAGAAGGCATAGAAAAACTAGGTCCCGCTTATGGCTTAACAGGGGAAGTCTCGTTTGATTTTGGAACTCTAGTTTCAAATCGTGAAAAATATATTGATCGTTTGCACGGCCTTTACAAACAAGGGCTTGATAGCAATCACGTAGACGTTCTTCGAGGGTATGCTCACTTTGTAGATGCTAAAACGATTGAAGTAAACGGGGAGCGCTATACAGCTGATCACATTTTAATTGCGACTGGTGGAAAACCTGCGATCCCAGATGTCAAAGGTGCTGAATATGGTATCGATTCTAATGGCTTTTTCGCAATGAAAGAATTGCCAAAACGTGTTGCTGTTGTCGGTGCAGGTTACATCGCTGTTGAACTTGCTGGCATTTTAAATGCATTTGGAACGGAAACCCATCTTTTTGTGAGAAAACACGCTCCTCTTCGTTCGTTTGATCCGATGATTTCAGAAACACTTGTGGAACTAATGGAAAAAAATGGTCCTAAACTTCATACGCATGCAGTTCCAAAAGAAATTGTGAAAAATGAAGATGGCAGTTTGACGCTTGAACTAGAAGACGGACGAACACAAACCGTTGATAAAGTTATTTGGGCGATTGGACGGAAACCCGTTACAGACACACTAGCGCTTGAAAACACTGGGGTTAAGCTTACGGAATCTGGATTCATCGAAGTGGATAAATACCAAAACACAAATGTTCCAGGTATATATGCCATTGGCGATGTAACTGGCCATGTGGAATTAACCCCTGTTGCGATTGCAGCTGGAAGAAGACTTTCTGAACGACTCTTTAATGGTAAACTTGATGAGCATCTTGATTATGACTTGATTCCAACGGTTGTATTCAGTCATCCACCCATTGGCACAATTGGTCTTACTGAACCAGAAGCGATTCAGAAATACGGGGAAAAAGATATCAAAGTTTATCAATCTTCTTTTACCTCGATGTATACGGTCATAACAGAACACCGTGAGCCGTCACGAATGAAGCTTATTTGTGAAGGGAAAAATGAACGAATCGTTGGCTTACACGGAATCGGAACAGGGATGGATGAGTTGTTACAAGGTTTTGCAGTTGCCATTAAAATGGGTGCAACAAAAGCGGACTTTGATAACACAGTTGCAATCCATCCAACAAGCGCAGAAGAATTTGTGACGATGCGCTAGCGTTTATTCCTTTATGCAGAGGGAAAAATGAAGAATAGAAAGAAAAATGGAGGAGGGATATTATGCCAGAAAAGTTAGCTCTTTATTTTGTGAGACACGGTCAAACGTATTTAAATAAGAATTTGAGGATGCAAGGCTGGGCAGATACGCCACTAACACCAGAAGGAAGTAACAAGGTTCGAGAAAGTGGACGTGGTCTTTCGGATACGGAATTTGTGGCGGCTTATAGCAGTGATTTACACCGGACGATTGCTACAGCAGAAATTTTACTCCATGAAAACAAACACGGCTTTGGACTTCAACTTGAACCACGCAAAGAATTTCGGGAAACTTTTTTTGGATCATTTGAAGGCGAGAAAAGTGATGTAGCTTGGAATGAAATTGCGCGGGCGAACGGATATGCTTCGCAGGAAGATTTTTTTGCGCATGAAGATGTGAGAGGCATGATGAATGCCACGAAAAAAGCGGATCCAACAGGTGATGCAGAAGATTTTATGACGTTTTGGACGCGTGTTGAGCAAGGTTTTTTACATGTGATCAATCGGCATCGTGATACAGGTGGTAATATTTTGATTGTCGCACACGGGAATACCATTCGAAACATTGTACATGAACTTGAACCATCCATTACGGAAAGTTTCGTTCTCGACAATGCAAGTGTAACCGTTCTTGTTTATGAAAAAGGACTGTTTAAAGTAGAACGGTTAAATGATATTTCACATTTTACGGCAGAATAAAAAAGTAGGGCAGTTGCCCTACTTTTTTATTTGCTTGATTCGGTTTCTGGTTTAGCATCAGCGGGTGGACTTGAACTGGTATTACCATCATCATCGTCATCACCTAGGTGTTTTTTTCCATCACGCCGTAGCTGAATGAGTTTAACAACATTGACAATGATGGTTTTTACGACCGCATAAAGCGGTACGCCGAGCACCATTCCCAGTAAACCCGCTAGATTTCCTGCCACAAGCAAAATCACAATAATTGTTAACGGGTGAATCTTGAGCGAGCGTCCCATAATTAGGGGTTGCATGACGTTTCCATCTAACTGTTGCACGATCACGACTACGATAATCACAAGCAGCGCCTGAAGAGGCGAAGTGAACAGCGCAACTAACACAGCAGGTGCAGCGCCGATAACTGGCCCTAAATAAGGAATAATGTTCGTTGCTCCGGCGATAAAAGCAAACAAAAGTCCATAAGGCTGTCCAATGATTAAATAGCCAATAAATGTTAAAATCCCAACGATTAAACAATCAAGAGCTTGTGAACTGATATAAGTTGAAAGTGTTTTGTTCATTTCTTGAATGATTTTTTTAGCATCTGGACGGATGAATTTCGGGAAAAACTTTTCAACCGAATCCATGAAACGATGTCCATCTTTAAACATATAAAGCAAAATAAATGGAACCGTGACAAGCACCATCACGAAGCTTGTAATAAAGCTTGCTACAGCACCAATTCCCGTTGAAACACCATCTAAGACGATATTCATGATTTTAGGGATGGAAATATTGGCTTTGCTTAGTTCCCCTTGAATGTCCAAATTTTTAAACGGCGACTCTTTGACAAGCGCGTTAAACCATTTTTCAAAGTCTGTCCAGTAACCTGGTAGTGCCTTTGCAAGAGAAGCGATTTGGTCTGCAAGCAGGGGACCCATTTGAATAACTGCAAGTGTGAATAAAACGATAAATACAATAAAAATTAAAATAATGCCAAGCACGCGTGGAACTTTTCGCTTTTCAAGAAATTCGACAAGCGGATTAAACATGTAAAACAAGAACCCAGAAACTAAGATTGGCAAGAATAATGTTGAAATAATCACCCCAATTGGTGAGAATATGTATTTCATTTGTAAGAGTAAAAAGACGATTGCTACGATTGCCAGAATTTCGATTGTCCAAAAGAATAGTTTACTCTCACGAAAACGTGAATTTTTCATTCCATTCTCCCTTCCCATTTTTATTCTAGTTTAGCATGATTTAAGGGGTTTGGCTATTTCAAATTGACTTCTTTTTTGAACTGTTATATGTTTGTTATAACAAGAAAGAAGGTGTTATGCGATGTTACTTCAAATTAACTTAGAGGCAGAAGAACCGATTTATATGCAAATTCGCAACCAGGTTATTGAAGGAATTGCAAAAGGTGAGTTTTCTCCTGGTGAAAAACTTCCATCTGTACGAAGTCTTGCAGCAGACATTGGCATTAATTTCCATACCGTGAATAAAGCTTACCAGTTGCTTGCACGAGAAGGACTTATTGAAATCCATCGCAAGCAAGGCGTATCCATCCCTTTAGAAGGGGTTCAGGTAGCAGATGCTACTTATTTGCATGCATTAAACCAGAAATTGCGTCCGATAGTCGCCGAAGCGATCGCCCGTTCTGTTTCTGAACAGTCGTTTATGCAAGAATGTAAATTACTTTACCACGAGCTCCAAGCAGATAAACAAGGGAAAGAGGCAAGATGAGTTTCTTAACTTTTACTTTTAGCTTAGGTTTACTAGCTGCAATCTTAAGTTCCGTCCCTTTTGTGACAAGAAGTTCAGAAAGTTTTGGGATCAATGTGGGAACAAAATTAAGTGGGGCAAAGCAAATTCTTAAATGGAAAAGACAGTATGCTTTCTTAATGGGGTTGCTAGCTATAGCCCTATTTCTAGTTAGTTTCATTTTTTCATGGTTTTCCAGTTTGCTACTTTTTTATACAGCTTGTAGTTTTGGCATATATTTAGTTTATCATTTCCGAACTAAAATCTTTAAAAAGCAACAAATTGTGGAAGGAAATTTGCAGGAACAAGCTATGGTTATTGTGGAAGCATCTGGGAGTCAGCATAAATGGGTTATCTCAGGATGGTATTATTTGATTCCTTTTTTGTTCTTTTTACTGACGGTTTTTTTGACAATCATATTTTATGAACAAGCGCCTGCAAAGCTTCCTGCCTACTGGAAGTTAAACGGTATTTTTGAAACTGAAAAAGCAAAAACGCCATTTAGTGCCTCAATATGGCTAGGTTCCCAACTTTTGGCGATCCTCACTTTTCTCGGACTCCATGCTACGATTCAAAAAAGTAAACGAATCATTGACCAAGATGATCCCGAGATCTCACTAGAACGTATGAAAAGGTCTAGACGTCTTTATAGCAAGATTATGTTCGGAGCAAGTCTTTTAACCGTTTTGTTTTTCGGATTTTTACAGTGCTCCTTCTTACTAGACTGGAGCTCGTCAGCCGTGCAAGTGGTATCGAGATTGCTATGGCTACTCCTTCCCGCTTGCCTTTTATGGATGACTTTTTTTATTGGTCAAGGTGGGAGCCGACTTAAAGTGATGGGGATCAGGCGCGAGCGGAAAATTGTACAAAAAGATGATCGCTACTGGAAACTAGGGATATTTTATTTCAATCGTTCAGATTCGGCTTTATTTGTCGAAAAAAGGTTTGGAATTGGCTGGACGGTTAATTTAGGACGGCCGATTGTCTGGATTATTTTATTTGTTGTGCTCGCTTTAGCAGGAATCAAGCAATTTTTCTTTTCTTAAGGTTTTTGATTGTGAAAAAGCTTACGAACAAGGTAAAATACAAGTAGAATCGGCAAAAGGAAGGGAATAAAATGAAAATTATTGGAATCCTTGGAACACAGAATCAAAAAGGGCTAACAGCGCAGCTACTTGATGAAGTTTTGCGAGGCGCAGAGCTTGCTGGTGCTGAAACAAGTCTTATCGTGTTGGAAGAGACGTTTGATCCAACGAAGCAAGATGAAGTTCGTCAATTGGGCAAAAAATTAAAACAAGCAGATTGTATGATTTTTGCAACCCCTACTTATTTTGGGAATGTAAGTGGAAGTATGAAGCAATTTTTCGACCATTTACGTGATTACTTTGTGCACCTTACGAGCAAAGGAGAAAATATTCCTCATTTATTTAAAGGGAAAAGTTATGTATCGATTACTTCATGCTATAAAGGCGCTTTTGAAAATACGCTTTCAGGAATTACCGATGCGACATTTAATCAAATTGATACGGTGATGTCACAAGCAGGGATGCACCGAGCAGGTGAAATTGTTTTAACGGGGACTTTTCAAATGGAAGAAGTTCCTGCAAAGAAACGCGAAGAAGCAACAGCCCTAGGGAAAAAACTTGTAGAACGGGTGGAAAGAGGAGGATTTACATTGAAACGCTATTTACAGCTATTTGGTATGCTTGCTGTGTCAACACTGATTGTTATGGGGATTCAAAAGGGACTTCAAGCAGTCCACTTTATTCCAGCCGAAGGATTTTGGATTAATTATTTAGTATTTGTGATCATCTTTTTCTTATTTCTTGCCGGGATGCTACGGCTTGTCACGATTCATAATCATAAGCGGCGCTAAAATGCGATTTTGTATTGTGAACGCGCGCTTGGTGTGCTATAATGAAAGCGCATTTTTGTGATGAAGTTAACAATTAGGAAGAAGGGGAAAGAATGTCTTATTATACGCCTCAAGAAGTCACAGACGTAACGATTGAAAAAGGAATTCAAAAAGCGAATTCAAATGCGCTTGCGCTCACCGTATTAGGTTTTTTGGGCGGTGCATTCATTTCACTAGGCTACTTGCTTTATATTCGCGTGATTGGGACCGCACCACATGAATGGGGAAGTTTTGCAACTTTTATCGGGGCTTCTGTATTTCCAGTTGGACTGATGTGCATTTTACTAGGTGGCGGAGAACTGATTACGGGAAATATGATGGCGGTCTCGCTTGCTTGGTTTGATCGAAAAATAACGTTTATGAAACTACTGCGCAATTTTGCGATTGTTACGGTTATGAATCTAGTAGGTGCCTTATTTGTAGCTTACTTTTTTGGTCATTTTGTCGGATTAACAGAAGGTGACTTTTTGGCAAAAACAGTAGCAACAGCAGGCGCTAAAATTAAAGATCCATTTTGGGTAGCTTTTGTTTCAGGAATTGGCTGTAACTGGTTTGTTGGGATTGCGGTTTGGTTATCTTACGCCGCCAAAGATTTTGCTGGGAAAATTTGGGGCATTTGGTTCCCCGTTATGGCTTTTGTAGCTATTGGATTCCAGCACGTTGTCGCTAACATGTTTATTATTCCAGCTGCCATTTTTGCTGGAAGCTACAGCTGGATGGATTTTTGGATGAATGTACTTCCTGTTTATCTCGGAAACACGGTGGGCGGAGCTATTTTTGTAAGTTTATTTTACTTTTTAGCTTATAAACGAACGACTCCATCAGCTAAAGTCAAGGAGGAGAACGTACAAGAACCGGTAACTTCTGGTGAATAAATGGAAAAGGTGAACGAGACGTGTCTGGTTCACCCTTTTTTATTAAGGGGGAAATGAAGATGGATATTCGCGAAATAGATTTGACGATTAATCAAGAACGGTTAATTGAGATGCTTGATGCCCATATGGCTAGTTTAAAAGAAGCGCTATTTCCCTATCAAAAAGAATACTTTTCCTTTGCTAGTTATGAAGGCGGGGAGTATACGGGTGGAATTACAGGGGAAATTTTATGGAATACAGCGCATATTTCGCTACTTGCGGTGGATCCAGCAAAAAAAGGGAGAGGCATAGGCAAAACCTTATTAAAACAAGCAGAAGACTATGCGAAACAAAATCAGTGTACGCAAATTCATTTGGAAACAATGAGTTATCAGGCGCCTCTTTTTTACGAAAAAAATGGGTTTGAAATCTTTGGCGAGTTGAAAGACTTCATGCAACCGGGGGTGACTCGTTTTTACTTAGTGAAGCGTTTAGGATGATTAAGAAACAGAAATTTGTGGAAAAGAGAAGTGTCAAAACTTTTTAGGAGTGATAACATTGAATACTGAACTACCCAAAGTAAAGACGCAGCTTTTCATTGACGGGAACTGGCAGGACGGTTCGTTGCAGAAAACAAAGGCAGTCGATAATCCTGCAACAGGAGAAATAATTGCACAGGTGGCACAAGCAGAAATGGAAGATACAAAGCGAGCGATTGAAGCGGCACAAAAGGCTTTTCCTAAATGGCGTGAGATGGAATTGCGCGATCGGGTGGAACTTTTGCATCGTGTTGCGTGTTTGTTAGAAGAAAATGCGGATAGGCTGGCTAAAATCATGACAATCGAGCAAGGAAAACCAGTTGCAGAGGCAAAAGCAGAAATTTTGACCGGAGCTGAAAATTTTCGTTTTAATGCGGAAGAAGCAAGGCGAATTTACGGGGAAACGATTCCCGCGCCTAATAAACGTGTTTACATTGTAAAAAAAGAACCTATTGGGGTTGTTGCAGCCATTACGCCGTGGAATTTTCCAATGGGGATGGCGACTCGAAAGCTTGCTCCAGCTCTTGCTGCTGGAAACACAGTGATTTTGAAACCTTCTAGCGAAACGCCACTTTCAGCACTCGCGCTCTTTGAAATTTTCGAAGAAGCTGGTTTTCCTAGAGGCGTCGTGAATTTACTACTTGGAAACTCTTCTGAAATCGGAGAAGCTCTAACAACAAGCGATGCTGTCCGCAAATTGACGTTTACTGGCTCAACAGCAGTTGGACAAAAATTGTATCAAGAATCTGGGGAAACCTTGAAGAAGATTTCGCTTGAGCTAGGCGGGCATGCGCCCTTCATCGTGTTTTCCGATGCTAATCTTGTGAGCGCGGCAGATGGGCTTGTTGCTGCAAAATTCCGGAATAACGGTCAAGTTTGTGTTTCACCAAACCGGATTTTTGTCGCAAAAGAAGTGGAACAAGAATTTATAAAACTTGTGCTTGAGCGTGTACAAAAGTTGAAAGTTGGAAATGGACTACAAGAAGGAGTTAATGCTGGGCCACTAATTCGTGAAGATGCGATTCGAAAAATTGATCGGCAACTAAAAGATGCGGCCGAAAAAGGCGCTGATATTTTGCTTGGTGGAGAAAGGCTTCTTGGTGAAGGTTACGATCAAGGGAATTTCTTTGCTCCGACTGTTTTAACAGGTGTTACAGAACAGATGCGAATCTTTCATGAAGAAACCTTCGGACCAGTTATTCCGATTATTTCCTTTGTTGCTGATGACGAAGTTGTCAAATTGGCTAATGATAGCGAATTTGGACTAGCTTCTTATTTCTATACAGAAAATCTGGAACGAGTAGAGGAAATCAGTAATGCACTTGAATACGGTATGGTTGGGGTAAATGACATGGCAATCTCGCATCCAGAAACACCCTTTGGTGGTGTGAAACATTCAGGATTCGGACGTGAAAATGGTCATTTTGGAATAGAAGAATACCTTAACGTGAAGTTTGTGGCACTGAAATATCGTCAATAAGAGGTAGATAGGGCTCTCGCTTTGCTGTTTACTTTCCCACTCAACTTTGCTATAATAGGTTTAGGAAAAAGGAATCGATTGTAGTATATGAAAAATCCCGAGTCGGGCTAAAGATCTCGGGATTTTTTATATGGCTAGAACTTGTCGTCTACTTCCGTTTGTTATTCCCCCTTGTTTCTAGCCAGTACTTGAAAAGCGATAAGCAAATGCCAACAAGGATTGGGGCAATAACACTGGAAAAAAGAAGAATCAATTGTAGCACCTCCCATCTGCAGAGTTTTGCAATTGGGATAGACGACTTCTTTAGTATAACATGTTTGAAGTCTTGGTGTGCCAACGTTTTTAGGCAGCTTTTGAAGCTTGAAATTCCATTTTTTGACTAGAAATCGTTTCAGCTTGCACCAAAATATTTTTATTAGGCAAGTGATAAAGAAATGATTTGATTATTTGAAACTTGCCAAAAAGAATATCTTTTTGGTATACTATTACTAATAAATGAAAGAGGTGTTTTTTTAGGCCAATGAAATTCTAATCCTGTTTGACAAAGAAAAAATGAATGCAAGTGTGCAAAACCATTTTTTTCGGACAGGATCAGTATGTTTATTTTGCTTATTAACATCTAGCAGAATTAATGTTTTTTTGTGTACTCCTATCCGAAAATGGATAAGGAGGTTTTTTTATGTTTAGTATAGAAATTCATGATTTGACAATGGAAATTGGAGCGAGAAATTTATTTGTGATTCCAGAATTACGGGTTAAACCGAATGCTAAAATTGGAATTATTGGACAAAATGGTACGGGAAAAACGACCTTACTTGAAATCTTAATAGGAAAGCGTGAGGCGACTACTGGAAGTGTGAAGCGGAGCGGAACAGTAGGAATGATCAAACAAATTCCCGCTGAAATTGAGCGATTAAGTGGAGGAGAAAAAACGCGCAAGGAAGTTCAGCGCGTTTTACAAGAGCGACCGGCGATTCTTTTTGCCGATGAGCCAACATCGAATCTAGATGTGGCAAGCACGAAACATGTTATCCGTGATTTTAAACGTTTTTCAGGAACTCTACTCATTATTTCGCATGATCGTGATTTTTTAGATGCAGTTGTTGATGAGATTTGGGAGTTAGATCAGGAAGAGATCACCGTTTATAAAGGAAATTATTCGGACTATGCAGCGAAGAAAAAGAAGCAACGTGAACAAAAGCAGAAAGCGTATGATGAAAATGTTGCCGAAAAGCGAAAACTTCAAGCAGCGATGGCACACCGAAAACAAATTGCTGAGAGTATGGAAACCAGTCAATCTAAGCTTCTTAAAAAAGGGATGAGTAGAAAAGAAATCGCTTATGGCAATATGTATAAAGGCACGCAACAGAAAAGTCAGCACAAAACGATTAAAGCCACGCAAAAACGATTAGAGCGTCTTCCAGATGTTGATAAACCTTTCATCTCTAAATCAGTTAAAATCACGCTCCCTGAGTCTCGCAAATTAAAACCTGAAACGACTCTTGTACAAGTTCAAAAAGGAGAAATCGGCTTTCCTGAAAAGAAATTATTTGAAATCGAACCTTTTTCAATAAAGATCGGAGATAAAATGGCGTTAGTCGGCCAAAATGCTTCGGGGAAAACGACTTTTTTAAAGCGGCTGTTAAACGATGAGGCGCCTATCCGGATTTTGGGAAGCACAAGAATCGCTTATTTCGATCAGGGTTTGCAAGGTCTAGATATGGATAAAACGATGCTTGAAAATATTAATCAGGTGAATGCTCACGACAAGCAAATGGCGATGGATGTACTTGGTAGCTTGCACTTTCAGCAGGCCGATTTAAAGAAAAGCATCTCGGTTTTATCAGGTGGCGAGCGGGTTAAGCTTTATCTGGCGATGATTCTTTTGAGCGATGCGAACTTTTTAGTTCTAGATGAACCAACGAATTACTTGGATATTACGGCTTTAGAGGCGCTTGAAGGATTGATTTCAACTTTTGAAGGTGCTGTACTGTTTGTTTCGCATGACACGGCTTTTGTTCGAAATACGGCACTTGAGGTCCTTCAAATTGAAAAGGGTAAAATGAAGCTAGAGCGAAAATCCATGCAACAAGTTGCAGCGGAAAAGGAGTCTGCAGATCAAGTTGTGGAAGAGGACAGCTTGCTTGTCGAACTTAGACTTTCAGAGATTGCTGCAAAGCTTGGTGACCCTAAGCTTAGCGCAGCGGAGAAGGCTAGTCTCGATCAAGCTTATCTTGAAAATAGTCGCAAACTTCGAGAACTAAAGGGAAATTAATTTGTAGTGATCTAAAATGATTAGGCTGAATCTGGCTTATCTTAGCGAAATTTGGCTTCGTAAAAAAGCGTCAACCCACGGGTTGATGCTTTTTTAGATAGAGGTGAAACTTGATTTCTTGCAGGAAGAGAGATAGAATAAACGAAGATTTGGAAGGAAAGAAGGTTCTTTTTTTGTTCAATCATTTACCAGACTCTTTTTTGCAAATGAACACGATTTTTATTTCTATTTTGATTGAAGCACTGCCGTTTGTGTTAATTGGAGTTTTCATTGCTAGCTTCATTCAAATGTATGTTTCCGAGAAGTTTATTGCACGTGTGATTCCGAAAAATCGATTTTGGGCAGTTGTTGTCGGTTCTTTTATCGGTGTGCTTTTTCCGTCGTGTGAATGCGGTATTGTCCCGATTGTACGTAACTTACTTAAAAAGGGTGTACCGCTTCATGCAGGTATTGCATTTATGTTAACGGCACCTATTATAAATCCAGTTGTTCTTTTCTCGACTTATGTAGCTTTTGGGAGCAATTGGGAAATCCCGATTTTACGGGTAGTTGGAAGTCTTGTTGTGGCTCTTGTCGTCGGTAATTTAATTGCTTTTTTCTATAAAGGAGAAGGCTTAAAGGAAAAGTTGCTTACTTCTACTAATGCTAGTGAGAAAACAGTCAAATCAGGGAGCCTTGCTTTACAGACGGCTGGGGTTGATCTTTCAGTGAAACCGGTGCTACCTGAAAAAATGAATGTGGAAAAAATTGAAGGGGCTGGAAATGGTCTTGGCAGTGCGGAAGTGTTTCCTACTCACGAGCACTCACATCAAGAAGTCTCGCATCAACATGAGCATAGCCACACAGATCTTTCGTTTATGGATAAAATTTGGCATACGGCTAAACATGCCGTGGATGAATTTTTTTCGGTAGGAAAATACTTAGTTTTTGGAGCACTAATTGCTTCTGCTATGCAAACATATATTAAAACTTCTACTTTAATGTCGATTGGTCATGGCCCGGTTTTGTCGATTTTACTTATGATGGTTCTGGCCTTTATTCTTTCTCTTTGTTCAGAAGCAGATGCGTTTATCGGGGCTTCATTCCGGAGCCTATTTTCAACACAATCGATCGTCGCTTTTCTTGTTTTTGGACCAATGCTTGACATTAAAAATCTGATGATGATGCTTGCTTCTTTTAAAGCGAAGTTTGTACTCTTTATCGTTGTGAGTGTAACAGTCGTTGTCTTTCTTTATTCGATTCTTATTTAGACAGGAGGGAAAAAGAATGTTACGTGCCTTTATTTTATTTGGCTTTGGTTTTTATTTAATGTACCTCCACATTTCTGGAGAAATTAGTAAATATATTAATATGAAATATTCCTACTTGTCCTTTTCAGCGATGATAGCCGCTTTTCTTTTAGCTCTTATTCAGTTGATTATCGTTTTTCGTGATGAAGACAAAGTAGAAGAGCATGATCATTTGGGGCACTCACACAGTGGTGAAAATACAATTTGGAAGAAGCTTTTAGTTTATGGCTTGCTCACTTATCCGCTTATTGCGGGATTCATGTTTCCAATTGCGACACTTGATTCGACAATCGTTAGTGCGAAAGGGTTCCATTTTCCTAAAAATAATGCAGCAGGGGATGACCCGTATGCACAAAATCAATTTTTACGTCCCGACACGAGCGGTTATTTTGGGAAATCTGATTATGAAAAAATGATGGAGCGTGAGAAAAAAGAACTGTTGAAGCAAAATCCGATTGTTGTAGACGACAGCAATTACTTAATGACCATGGAAATTTTGTACAACTATCCTGGTGAATTTACAGGACGTGAAATGCGTTTTACGGGATTCGTATACAATGACCCGGTTTTAAAGGATGCTCACTTGTTTTTATTTAGGTTTGGAATTATTCATTGCGTTGCTGATTCTGGTGTGTTTGGGATGCTCGTGAATATGCCGGAGAAAGCTAGTTATAAAAATGATACTTGGCTGTCTGTATCGGGCACAATTACAGAAGAATATTATGCGCCCTTTAAGATGAAAATTCCTTCACTTGAAGTTTCTAATTATCGCCAAATTGATAAACCGAAAGATGTCTATGTTTACCGAAAATACTAGGTTTGCTCTTGCAGATTGAAGCGGCTTAGGGTATGCTTATTCAGTAAATGGTTTCACACGCTACCCAAAAGGAAAAAGGACGGCTTAAGACATGAACGAATACAAGCAGTATTATCACTTTCCGCGTGAAAACTGGCGGGAACTTGAAATTAGCAAAGACCAAATATTGACGCAAGAAGAGCTTGAACAAATTCGCGGGTTAAATGACCATATTTCACTTTCTGATATTGCTGAAATTTATTTGCCACTAGTTAAATTACTTGCGATTCAATATCATGAGGCTATTTTTATTCATGGCGAAAAAATGGAATATCTGAAGAAAAAAGAAGACCGCCCGCCATTTATTATCGCGCTTGCAGGAAGTGTAGCGGTTGGGAAAAGCACTACAGCACGTGTTTTAAAGCTGATGCTTGATCGCTGGTTTTCGAAAACGCGTGAAGTGGAACTGGTCACAACAGATGGCTTTTTATATCCTAATGCTGAGCTTGAAAAGCGTGGCATTATGAATAAGAAAGGCTTCCCGGAAAGCTATGACAAGAAAAAATTTATGGATTTTCTGATTGATTTGAAAAATAATAAAAAAAATATGGAAGTTCCGCTTTATTCGCATCTCACTTATGATGTATTACGAGATACGCGGAAGCTAGCGAACCCAGACATTGTGATAGTGGAAGGCATCAACGTACTACAAGCAGATTCGGATCAAATCTTTTTTCCAAGTGATTTTTTTGACTTCTCGATTTACTTAGACGCTGCAGAAGAAGATATCAAGCGTTGGTACTTAGAACGTTTCTTCATGCTTCGTGAAACTGCCTTTCAAGATGAAAGTTCCTATTTCCACAAATATAGTGACTACAGTGATCAAAAAGCAGATATTTACGCACGTGAAGTATGGGACACGATTAATGGCCCAAATTTAAAAGAAAATATTGAGCACACTAAATATCGAGCTGATTTGCTTCTTTATAAAGGGAGCAACCATTTGATCAGTGATGTTTACTTGCGGCGGTAACCATTTCGATTTCGAAATGGTTTTTGCTTTACAAGAAGCTACTTTTCTTTTAAGATGTAAGTGAGTACTCACTCATTTTATTCTAAAGGAGTGAAAGAAAATGGAAACCGTTATTGAAGCAAACGCATTAAATGTAGGTTTTAAGCATAAGCAAATATTATTTGATTTATCACTATCCGTGAGGCGTGGCGAAATTTATGGTTTGATCGGTCCATCTGGGGCAGGGAAAACAACACTTGTCAAAACGATTATTGGTATGGAAAAAGCACAGAGTGGGAGCATTGAAGTGTTAACACATGCAATGCCAAATCTTGCAGTAATGGAAAACATTGGTTATATGGCACAATCGGATGCTCTTTATACAGATCTCACAGCTAAAGAGAATCTGGACTTTTTCGCTTCACTCTACCGGCTGAAAGGAGAAAATAAGAAAAAGCGGATGGAGTATGCTGCAAATCTGGTTAACCTCACTCCAGATTTAGGGAAAAAAGTGGCAAATTTTTCTGGAGGAATGAAACGAAGGTTATCTCTTGCTATTGCCGTACTACCAGATCCGGAAGTGTTAATTTTAGATGAACCAACTGTTGGGATTGATCCAGAATTGCGCCTTTCAATATGGGAAGAACTTCAAACGCTTAAAAAAAGCGGGAAGGCGATTCTTGTTACGACGCACGTCATGGATGAAGCGGAAAAATGCGATCGCCTCGCTATGATTCGCGGTGGACATGTGATTGCGACGGGAACCCCAGATGAGCTGAAACAAGAGACAGAAAGTCAAAACTTAGAAGCAGTATTTCTTAAATTTGGGAGGGAGACGAAATGAGAGTTTTAGCCATCGTGAAGCGCATTGTGAACCAGTTTAAACGAGATAAACGAACGCTTGCACTAATGATGCTCGCGCCGCTCCTTTTAATCACACTCTTAAACTTTATGTTTAACGGCGAAAGTGTAAACCCTAAAATTGGTGTTAGTGGACTAGACAAAAGTTTGATCACTTCACTTAAAAAGAAAGATCTTGATATAAAAGAATACTCATCAGCGAAAAATCCCACTCAAAAGATCAAAAGTGATGATCTCGATGCATTTTTAGATCTGCAAGGGGAAAAACTCGCGATTACTTATGAAAATAGTGATCCTTCCATTACGACGCAAATCAATGCAAAACTACAAGGGGCTCTTATGGCAGAACAATCCGCTGAAATGAAGCAAGCCGCTCAATTGTTCAAGCAAACGATGAAACAACTTGAAAAAAGCGGGGCAGGAGCGGAAGTATCAAAAGCCGCTAATTTAACTGGCGGCACGCAACATGTGGAAGTAAAAGCGAGCTACGTGATTGGAGATCAAGATACAAGCTACTTTGATACAATCGGCCCGATTTTCATTGGCTTTTTTGTCTTTTTCTTTGTCTTTTTAATTGCCGGGATTTCTTTCTTGCGTGAGCGAACAACAGGTACGCTTGAACGGCTATTAACCACCCCAATTCGACGCTTTGAGATTGAACTTGGCTACATGATTGGCTTTGGCATTTTCGCACTGATTCAGTCTGTTCTTGTGGCTCTATACTCAATTCATGTTCTTGGAATGATGCAAAATGGTTCAATCTGGTACGTGCTTATAATCACGCTTACACTAGCAATGGTTTCTCTTGCACTTGGAATGTTGCTCTCTACGTTTGCTAACAATGAATTTCAAATCATTCAGTTTATCCCAATTGTGATCGTGCCTCAAGTTTTATTTTGTGGTATTTTCCCACTTGAAGGAATGGCTGACTGGTTACAATGGCTTGCCCACATCATGCCGATGTACTACGGGGCAGAAGCGCTCAAAGATATTATGATTCGCGGAGAAGGCTTTACTGGATTTGCCAATAACTTTTACATCTTGCTTGGTTTTGCAGTCCTCTTTTTGATTTTAAATATCTTTGCACTGAAAAAATATCGTAAAATTTGATCAAGGAGCGAAAATAAAGTGGAGAAAAAACAACCTGATTTATTAAAACAAATTCTCGATGTGACAGAAAAGGATCAGCATATGAGTGAGAAGCAAAAAAATATTTTACAAGCCGCAACCGAGCTTTTTGCAGAAAAAGGTTTTTCCGCAACGAGTACAAGTGAAATTGCAAAACGAGCGGGTGTTGCGGAAGGAACGATTTTTCGGCATTATAAAACGAAAAAAGATTTGCTGATGGCGATTACGATGCCAACGCTTGTTGAAGGTGTTATCCCGTTTCTAGCAAAAGAATTTGCAGAAGAGGTTTTCGAGCAGGAATATCCCGATTTTAGGGCTTTTATTGAACAATTAATTCGAAATCGCTTTGAATTTGCTCGCGAGAACGGAAAACTACTTAAAATTTATTTTATGGAACTTATGTATCATAGCGAACTTCGCGCACAGTTTTCCGATATTTTTATGACCCATGTGAAAGATAAATTTGATCATGTAATTGATTATTATAAAGGGAAAGGGGAACTAAAAAATCTACCGAATAGTACGATTATGCGTGCTTTAATTACTAATATCGTTGGCTTTATGATCACTCGGTTTGTAGTTATGCCAGATGCGGAGTGGGAAGATGAACGTGAAATCGAGTTTACGATTGATTATGTTTTAACAGGTATTTTGAAATAAAAAAAGAGGCAAGAAAAACATTCGTTTTTCTTGCCTCTTTTTAACTTTTTCTAGAGTTTGCGACGATATGAATATCAACACCATCAGTTTGACGCATGATGGCATTTACAATGGAACCTTTTGCCAGTTCTTCCACACGTGATTTGACTGATTGGCCTAAGATAATCTGTGTGATGTGTTTCTGGTTGGCCACATCCGTAATAACTTGCGAGATTTTACGTTCTTGAATCGGCTCCACTAAAAAGTGAGCGTGAAATTGTTCGGCCAGTTCTTGCCATTCTTTATATTCTTTTTGGATTTGTTCTGGAAGCTCAGATAAATTTCGATCGATTGCCGTTAAAATAAAAAGTTCACTTCGCAGTCGGTCAGCGATACGAAAGCCGCGACGAATCAACTTTTCAGCATTTGCATCATTTTTAATACAAACGAGAATTTTTTCATTCATCATGGCTGCGCGCAAACGTGCGGCTTTTTTATCGGCTTTATCGTCAACATCATCTGCAACTTCACGGAGTGCAATTTCGCGAAGTGCGGATAGATTTTTGGTTGTAAAGAAATTTTCAAGTGACTGTTCGATCTTTTCTTTTTTATAGATTTTGCCTTCTTTCAGTCGCTTTTGAAGTGTCTCAGCAGTGACATCAATCAAAAGCACTTCATCTGCCGCATCAAGAATACTATCAGGGATTCGTTCACGGACTGAAACACCTGTAAGCTCTCTAACGACACCGCGGAGGCTTTCTAAATGTTGGATATTGACAGCAGTTATTACGTTAATACGATGTTCAAGGATTTTTTGAACATCTTCATACCGCTTTTCATTGAAAGAGCCCGGCATATTTGAATGGGCAAGTTCATCAATGATGACTACTTCTGGATCGCGTTCGATAATTGCGTCTACATCTAAATCATTGTAGACTTTTCCGTTGTAGGTCACTTCACGCAGTGGAAGCTGTTCAAGACCTGGAATAAGCGCCGCTGTTTCTTCGCGGCCATGTGTTTCAACCAGACCAATGACAACATCAATATTTTCCTTTTGCAGTTCATGGGCTTCTGTCAACATTCGGTAAGTTTTGCCTACACCTGGAGCTGAGCCAATGTAAATTTTCAGCTTTCCCCGTTTTAATTTTTCAATTTGTTTCAGCAACTCTTCCGGACTTTTTCTATGAAAGGAAATATTATGGTTGCTCATCTCATACACCCCCAGAAATAATCGGATCGAAGATGTTAAAAACTCGATTGAAGTTCCATCTTTTCACACTTCATTCATTGTAGCACAATCTTAATTTAGAAAGAAGGGGGGAGAACAAAAAAAGAAGAGTAGCAAAAAGCTACTCTCCTTTAGTCATTTTCTAGAATTATTGTGCGTAATATCCCCCATCAACTGGAAGCTCGATTCCTGTTACGAAATTAGCTTCGTCACTTGCAAGGTAAAGCACGCCATAAGCAATATCGATTGATTTGCCAAGTCGTGGAAGCGGAGTTAATGATTGGAACCAGTCGTGTGTTTGCTCATTTTCAAAGAGTTCTTTTGTCATTGGTGTTTCAATATATCCTGGGTGTACGGAGTTACAACGGATATTTTTCTTCGCAAAGTCAACAGCAACAGCTTTCGTTAACAAACGAACACCGCCCTTAGAAGCTGTATAAGCACTTGCACCAGAGCCCCCAGTTAATCCAGCGATGGAAGAGATATTCACGATAGAACCGCCACCATTTTTTTCCATGTGCGGAATAACATGACGCATACCAAGGAAAGTACCCTTTAAGTTGACGTCAATGACCTGATCCCATTTTTCGAGACTAGTTTCTACAATGTTAAGGTCTGTGCTGATTCCGGCGTTATTGACAAGTATATCAACCCTACCAAATTTCTCTATCGCAAGATCTACTACTTTTTTCCAGTCTTCATCTTTGGCAACATTATGCACCATTACTTCTGATTTTGGACTGATTGCTTTAATTTCTTCCCCTGTTTTTTCCATTAGATCTTTTTGCATATCCGTTGCAATAACGATAGCGCCTTCTTTTGCAAATAAAAGGGCTTCTTCTTTTCCTTGACCACCTGCTGCACCAGTAATAATTGCTACTTTGTCTTGTAATCTCATCTTGTTTTTCCTCCTTTTGAAAAACGATATAACGCTTACATTTTTATTATAAACCACAAAAAAGAGCAGTTCCATTAAACTGCTCAAATTTGAGTACCTTTATTCAGTAATGATTTTTTTCTTTAGCCAATTTTTCCCTTCAACGAAACGGGAAACAAGCATAGCACAGACAGTATTTCCAGTTGAATTGAGTAAAGTAGCAGGAACGTCAATAATAGTGCTGATGATCATGATGGTGGCAACAAGCTCAGCTGGGAAACCGAAAACTGCACAAATTAAGAGTTCCCCTGTCATACCACCACTTGGAATAGCGCCCATTACAGCACCGACTAGGAAGGCTACGCCAAGCATAGCTAGAATGCTTCCAAAGCTCGACATATCTTTCCCGAATAAAGTGAACAAAAAGGCGATTTTGAGCATACCACCGATCACTGAACCGTCTTTGTGGGTATTTGCACCAAGTGGAATAACTGTTTCTGCAATATCATCTGGAACACCCATTTTTTTTGTCGCAACGAGATTAACAGGAATACATGCAGCGCTTGAAGAAGTTGCGATAGCTGTAATGGCAGGTGTAAGAACATTTCTCCAAAATGTGCGAATGCCTGCTTTTCCACCTGCAATAAAGGCATAGAGTGTATTTAAACCGAAGAAACAGACAAATGCTAGCGCAAGATAAAGTAAGAAAGCATTTAGATAACCACTGATAATTTGAGGTCCAAGTTTGCCAACCGTAACTGCGAAGTAGCATCCAAGTCCTATTGGAGCCGCGTACATGATGATCTGTACAATTTTTAGAACCACTTCAGTCGCAGAATGAAGAAGGTCAGCTACGGGACGTCCTTTTTCACCAGACATAGTTGTTGCAAGTCCAAATAAAATAGAGAAGATGATAAGTGGCAATAAATTAGACTTCGTAAATAAATCAAGAAAATCAGAAACCGTAAATGTATCAACTAGAACTTGTCCAATTCCTTTACCACTTGTAGCATCGACTTTTGGTAAGTTAGCAAGCAAAGAAGACGTATCTACATTATGTAAAGGATTAAATAATTTAACACCAATCAAGGCAACAATTGCTGCAATAATCGCTGTTGAGAAAAATACAATAAAGATTGTGCCAATAATTTTACCAAGCCGTGCCATTTGTCTCATATTGGCGATAGCCGAAGAAACGCTTAAAAAAACAAGTGGCACAATGACAACGAACATCAAATTCAGAAAAATGTCACCGATCGGTTTTACAATGACGGTGCCTTCGCCGAAAATAACGCCAGCGATCGCTCCAAGAATGATCCCTGATAGCAAACAGATCGTAAAAGCATAATTTCGTAAAATTTTCATATTAACCTTTCCTTTCTCATTAAAAAAACCCCTCTTAAAAATATAGCAAAGTTGAGCAAGAAAGAAAAGAGCAAAAAAGCTTCCTAAACCATAGGTTTAGGAAGCTTTTTTTAGTTACTACTTTCAGCTGTCGACTTATTTGATGTGGATTTACTATCTGATTTGTTCTTTTTCGTTTTTTTATTGTAATTGTAATCATTTGGATTTGTCTTTTTGAACCCTTCAGGTGTATAGAAACGTAAAAGGTCACCTTGTAAAACAGAATCGGAAAGTTGCAGTTCTTTCGATACGGTTTCTTTTGTTTCTTTCATTTCAGGTGTTTCTGTTTCAATCACTTCGCCTGTTTGTTGATTATAATATTTACCACCAATTAAGGAATAGGTTGGGCTAATAAAGTCACCATTCCTAAATGGTACAAGTTGTTTGTGTTCCTTCGAAAGTAAGTCTGATCCCATTTGGAGATAGTTCTTTGTATCAATACCTAGCAAGCTAAGTACAGTTGGTAAAACATCAATTTCACCGCCATACTGTTCTTGGATACCACCTTTAACACCAGGAACGTGAACCATGAATGGAACGCGTTGTGCTTGCGCATTTTCAAATGCATTATAGTCTTTGCCAAGAATCTTCGTCATTGCTGCAGCATGATTATCAGAGATTCCGTAGTGGTCGCCATACATGATAATCACGGAATTGTCATACAAACCCTTTTGCTTCAAGTAGTCAACAAAAGATTTCACAGATTCATCCAAGTAATGTGCGGTTTGGAAATAGGTATCTACGGATGAATCTCCTGTATTTGCAGGTTCAATCGTTGCATCCTCATCGCTAATTGGATAAGGGAAGTGGTTCGTTAACGTAATGAACTTCGCATAAAAAGGTTGTTTTAGTGAGTCAATATAGGGCTCTGATTCTTTAAAGAAAGGTTTATCTTTTAATCCGTAGTTGGAAACATCGTTGTCATTCATGTCATAGTAGCTAGCATCAAAGAAGTTTTTATATCCGAAGTGTTTATAAACTTCGTCACGGTTCCAGAAGCTCTTATAGTTGCCATGGAAGACAGCTGAATCATAACCTTGCTGTCCAAGTATTGCCGGGGCAGATTGGAAAGTATTAGAACCTTTCGTTGTAAATGCTGAACCTTGAGGAAGTCCGTAAAGCGAATTCTCAAGCATCATTTCTGCATCAGCCGTTTTTCCTTGTCCAGTTTGGTGGAAGAAATTCGTAAAGCTCAATGTATTTTTATCTTTGAAGAACGAATTGATAAATGGCGTAACTTCTTGCCCGTTTAACTTATAATTCACTAAAAACTGTTGGAAACTTTCAAGGTGAATGTAAATAACATTTTTCCCTTTAGCTTTTCCAAAGTATTCCATGTTCGGGGCTGCGTATTTCGATTTTGTATAGTTTAAAACTTCGTTTACATCACTGCTATCAGCAAGCGCCCGTTGTGTTTGCGATTCTGTGCTTTTAACAGCATCATAAATTTGGTAGTTGGTCATACCGAGATATTTCACAATATAGTTTCGGTCAAAAGTTCTTGTCAAAAGTTCAGGACGATCAATTTCGGCCATTCCTAAATTGGCAAGGAACATAGCCACACCAAGTGTTAAAACCCCAACCACTTTTCTTGCACGAATTCTTGCCGTGCGATCTGGTTTCGCAAATTTAAAAATAAGCAAACCGATTAAGAATAGGATATCTACAAAGAATAAAATATCTGTCCAGTGCATGAGTGCTAGGACACTACCACCCATATCGCCCATATTTTGCATTTGTTTTGGATTTAAATTTGGAAGTGTGATGAAATCTGAGAAGAATCGATAATAGACCATATTTGCATACAGCACAAAGGTCAGTAAAAAGTCGATGATAATAATCCAAATAAAGGAACGACGTCCTTTTGCGAAAAGAGCAAGACCCATAAAGAATACCGCGGTACTCAAAGGGTTAATAATAAGTAAAAATTGTTGCATTGCATTTTCTATACCGAGTTTAAACTGCGTTTCATAAGCAATTACTGATTTTAGCCAGAATAAAATGACGGCTAGAATAAAAAATCCATAATTCTTGCTGAGGAATGTTTGGATTTTTCCTTTTCCATCCTTCATGTTACACCTCTCCTACATTCTATTTAATAGTTATTGTTTTTCTATACGTCGTAAAAATTCATAAAATGTTAAAACTATACGTCTAACATTTTAACACAATTTTAACATAAGGGAAATGATAACACATGCGTCTCAAGTTGGAAAAAAGAAATCGTTTTTTGTATGATAGGAGAAAAAGATAAAGAGGTAATCGAATGAAACAGTCAGCTGCTTTTTTTGAAAAGAAAAATACGATTGAAGTCGCACGGGATTTGCTTGGCACGATTCTTGTGCATGACACGGGACAACACTGTTATAAAGGCATTATTGTTGAAACAGAAGCTTATTTGGGGGGCTTAGACCAAGCAGCTCATAGCTATACAAATAGGAGAACCAAACGAACAGAGATTATGTTCGGGAAGCCTGGTGGGATTTATATGTACCAAATGCATCAGCAAGTGTTACTTAATTTCATTACGATGGAAGAAGGAATCCCAGAAGCCGTTTTAATTCGCGCAATCGAGCCGCTTACGGAGCTATCGACTATGCAAGAAAATCGCGCTGGAAAAGATGGACTTGAGCTTACAAATGGTCCAGGAAAACTCACGCAAGCTTTTGAATTTAAGATTTCGGACTACGGAAAAACTCTATTTGATAGTAATATCTGGCTAGAAACAGGGAAGCCTCCTAAGCAAATTGATGCGTCTCCAAGAATTGGCGTTCCTCGAAAAGGACTAGCTACTTATTATCCACTACGCTTCACAGTTCACGGGAATCCCTATCTATCTGGAAAAAAGCAATTGATTAGAAGCGATCATAGATTTTAATTTGAAGTTAGAGAATCTCTAAGCTATAATAAAAAGGCATTGAGGAGGAAAAGTATGAGTAGAACAAAGAAAATTATTGCTATTATCATTTTGATCATCGGATTGTTACTTATTTTTTCACCGTTTATCAAAACTGCCATTGTCAAATACATGAGTGGTCGCGGTGACCTTACTAGTTATTCTGCAAAAGATATCGAAAAAAACAATAATAAAAAAGCAACCTTTGATTACGACAGTGTTGAACTTCCGTCTATGTCAAGTGTCATAAAAGGTGCAACAAACTATGACAAAAATGCTGTTGTTGGTTCCATTGCAGTCCCATCGGTTGATATTAACTTGATGATTTTAAAAGGGACAAATACATCAAATTTAGTCGCTGGAGCAACAACCATGCTTCCTGACCAAAAAATGGGCAAAGGAAATTATCCACTTGCAGGGCACCACATGCGTAATCAATCCGTGTTATTTGGCCCACTTATGGATGTGAAAAAAGATGCTAAGATTTATACGACAGACCTGAAAAATGTCTATGAATATAAGGTTTCTGAAACAAAAATAGTAAATGAAACAGAAGTTAGTGTGCTTGAAGATGCAGGAGATAATCGAATCACTTTGATTACTTGTGACAAAGCAACGGAAACGAGTAAACGACTGATTGTTGTCGGTAAGCTTGTCAAAACAGAAAAACTAACAAAAGAATTACAATCCAAATACTTTGCAAAATAAGCGTAAAACCTTTCTGGGGTATCCTAGAAAGGTTTTTTGTTGTGTAAAAACTTGTTGCTTTGGTTTCGAGATAAAATTGTTGTATGATAAGAAGGTGAAGAGAGGGTGAAAATCAAATGAAATTAACAGTTTTTGGACACTGGGGTGGCTATCCGAAAGCAAACGATGGCACTTCTAGTTATTTACTTGAGGAAGACGGTTTTAAACTCTTAGTTGACATTGGTGCAAGTGCAGTTTCGATCATGCAAAATTATTTAGATCCTGATACGATTGATGCAGCGATTATTTCCCATTATCATCCTGACCATGTCGCAGATTTAGGGATTTTGCAGCATGTTCGGTTATTGTCACCTAATCAAGAAAAACCGCCCGTTCTCCCTGTATATGGACATAAGGAAGATGATCGAGGCTTTTCTTATCTTGAAATGGAAGGCGTTACAAAAGCACATGAATATCGTGAAAATGAAGTGCTGACAGTTGGTCCTTTCACCATTTCATTTTTGAAAACGATTCATCCTGTACCTTGCTATGCGATGTGTATCGAAGCGAATGGAAAAGTGCTAGTTTATACAGCAGATAGTGCTTATCAAGAAAGTTTTATTCCGTTTGCAAAAGAAGCTGATTTGCTTATTACAGATACTAATTTCTTTAAAGAGATGGCAGGTAAATCCAAAGTGCATATGGCAAGTGTTGAAGTCGGAAAACTTGCGCAACAAGCGAATGTCAAGTCACTTCTTCTCAGTCACTTACCGCAAGTGGGCGATCTGGAAAAGTTGAAGCGAGAAGCAAGCGAAGTTTATTCTGGACCAGTCGAACTTGCAACAAAAGGTTTCACAAAAAATATATAAAAAGGGGAAAAGCAGATGTATTTTGTCGACAATAACAACGAAAAAGATCCACGAATTAATTTAGCAGTAGAAGAATTTATTTTAACAGAGCTAAATCTTGATGAACCCGTTCTTTTGTTCTACATTAATAAACCTTCGATTATCATTGGACGCAACCAGAATACTATAGAAGAAATTAATACGGATTATGTTGAAAAAAATGATATTATCGTTGTGCGTCGCCTTTCCGGTGGTGGTGCTGTTTATCACGATGAAGGAAACCTTAACTTTAGTTTTATCACAAAAGATGATGGTGATTCCTTCCATAATTTTGCGAAATTCACACAGCCAATTGTGGAAGCCCTTCAAAAATTAGGGGTCAATGCAGAACTAAAAGGGCGGAATGATTTACTTATCGATGGCTACAAAGTTTCAGGAAATGCACAGTTTGCGACAAAAGGGAAAATGTTTTCGCACGGAACCTTAATGTATGACTTAAACTTAGAGCACGTGGCGGCGTCGCTTAAGCCTCGTAAAGATAAGCTTGAGTCTAAAGGAATTAAATCTGTACGTAGCCGAGTAGCAAATATTGCTGACTTTATGGATAAAGAAATGACGACAGAAGAGTTTCGTGATTTATTACTACTTTATATTTTTGATGTGAATGATGTTTCAGATGTGAAAGAATACAAGTTGACAGATGCAGACTGGGAGCGAATTCACGAGATTTCAAAAGCCCGCTATGCAAACTGGGACTGGAATTACGGAAAATCGCCTAAGTTTGATTTGGAACGCACAAAACGCTTCCCAGTTGGTTCCATTGATATTCGATTGAATGTTAATAAAGGGAAGATATCTGCTATTAAAATTTTTGGTGATTTCTTTGGGGTGGCAGATGTAACAGAACTTGAGAAAAAACTTGTAGATGTACCTTATAAAAAAGAAGAACTAGAAGCTGTATTATCAGATATAGATATCCAAAGTTATTTTGGAAATATAACAAAGGAAGATTTTTTAGAGCTACTCTACTAAGGTTAAATGAGTAAGCAAAAACCGACTGATTACTTAATCAGCCGGTTTTTTGGTTTTATTATAAATGGAATGACTAGCCATTCATGCGTTTTCGTTCCAATAAAATCCAACTAGCTAGAATGAAAATGAATCCACTTAGTATATATAAAAGAGCGGAGGACGTATCCCCAGTTTTAGGTAAAAGCTTCTGAGTGTTCTTTTTATTGGTTATAGGTTTTGCAAGAGGTGTTTTCACAACCGTATTTTGAAAACTTGGCAAATCAGAAGAAACGCTTGCAAGCGGTATAATCCTACCCTTTTCTAAGCATGAAATTTCTTTTAAATGCTTTGTAGGTTTTTCGATTGGATCAAGGGGCATGACTTGATTTTGATTGATGATTGGTTTCTCTGGCAGGATACTTGCCTTAGCTTCTTCGTAAACAAAAGTAACGGTTTGATTAACCTCTAAAAATTGACCATCTACATTTTGCGGAATGGATTTTAGATGCCAACCATCTATTTTCTTAGGAATCGCATGAAATGGATCGCCAAGTTTCCCAGTCAAAGAATCAGCAGGAGCTAGTTCGTTTCCACCGGTATCCACATATTTCACGGTAACAGGTTTTCCGTCAACTTTTTCGTAAATATAAGTAACGGTTTGATTAGCTGCTGTATATTTTCCGGATGGATTTCCTTCCACTTTTTTAAGTTGATAGTTGTCAATTTGTTTTTGAACGGTTTGATAGTTATCATCAATGTTCCCACTCAAGACCTCTTGGGAAGCTAGCTCTTTACCCATTTCATCTTGATAAAAAACGTGAACACGACCAGTTTTTGCTGCTGGGCGAACTTGTATCGGCTGTGTGACTTTCAGTGAATAATCCATCGGGACACCACTATTTGAAGTAGTATGGAGTTCCACATTGTAATTTGCTGTTGTTAATCCCTCTGGTAAATTGCTAAAGGAAATCGTTTTATGATCATCTGAAATTTTCCCAGCATCAGAAACGCTTGTAACAGGCATCGGGTTTCCGTTAAAATCTAACGTTGGATTGTTAGAAACAGCCGTCTCTCCTTTTTGTATAGTTACCGGAGGCAAGCTGATCGTTTGATTTTGTAATTGCATCCCTTGATAGTCTCCGATTTTGACCATGCTTTCATAGAAATTTTTCATGGGACTCAAATCTGTGATGTGGTTGCCATCGAAATAAGCCAGTTGTAAATGGCGTAAAGACTTCAGAGCTTCAATGGAAGTTAGATTGTTTTGATTAAGATAGAGAACATTCAAGTTTTTCATTGTTGAAATAGGAGCAATATTTGAAAGATGATTATGATTTAACTGAAGGTTTTGGATATAATCATTACCAGTTAAAGGCGAGAGATCGGATACTTGATTCCAAGACAAGTTGATAAATTTCAAACCTTTTATATTTACAAAATTTTCAAATTGACGATCGTTGATTTGTGGATTCGAAGGATAGAGCCATGCCCCTGAATCATAGGTAAAAGCAGTTAGGTTTTTAATTTTATAAATAGGTGAAAAATCTTCAATTGGATTGTAACTTATATCAACAGATTCTAAAGCAGGAAGTGTTGCGAGTGCAGAGATATCTGTTAATCCATCTTGAACAGCAATAACTTTTTTTAGCAATGGAAAGTTAGCGATGGCATCTAAGTTTTTGGTCTGGTTATAAGAAAAAACAAATTCATTAATGTTTGAGGCATATTGCAAACCAGTAAGATTAGAGACAGGGCCTGGTACAGTTGCATTTGCTCCAGCTAGATTTGTAAGGTCAAGTTTTCCAGTGATTGAAGCAAGATCTCCTTTGGTCAAAGAATCAGCAAAAGGCTTATCTAAACGCTTTTTTAAACCTGCTAGTAAGTTTTTGTCAGGAATAGCAACCGTATCATTTAAAGCTGCTTTCGCTTGATAACTCGGTACTATTAGACCTATTACGATTGCTAAGGCACAGAACAATTTCATTCCTTTTTTTATACAGAACATAAGTATAACTCCTCTCAAGTAGTGTCTTTCCACATTTATAGTATCTCTTTTGCAGAAAATTTGAATAGAAAATTTCAAATATGAATATTTTGTAATTTCATTTCAAGGTCTGGGATGATTTCACAACAAATTTGCGCGATGAGCTGATAAAAATTAGGATTGTCGACTACATCTAGTGCAATAAAACTTTTTAAAAGTTCTGTTTCGTGATAAGCGGGAAGGGAGAGGGCGAAAGCAGAAGCATGAAAGGTGATTTTGCTGACAATTAATTCAAAGGTATTAGCATGTTTTTTTGCGGTTTGAATAGAAGTGGAGGCGAATTTATGACTTTCTTTAAAACGATGAGCTTCTAATAAAAGAAGGGATGCATTATACAAGATAGCATTAGCAATATAGCATTTGTCAGTGATTGCAAATTTTTTCAACTGTACTTCTGTTTTTTGCGCAAAGTAAATCACCTCATCCATTTTAAATGTTCCTAAAGCATTGTTTAGCAAAACAAATTCATAGATGCCCCAACTGTTTACTTTCCTTAAATAACTTTTGATTGTTTCAAGTTTTCCTTGTAAATCAGCTAGGTTAAAGCCGTTATTAAAAAGGGATAGATACACTGTGGCAAGCTCGTTGAGGTGATGAAAGGCAAGTTCATTGTTATTTTCAAGAATCTTGGAGGTTTCTTCAATAATTTTAGAAAGCTTTAAAGTATCACCAGCCGTAAAAGCATTGGCAAAATCATGAGAAAGACCTTTTTTGAGCATAAATATTTCAGATGTGTCCTTTAAAAGAAATTCTTCATAGCTTACATTTAAGCGATGCAAAATCATTAAAAAGTTTTCAATGTTCGTTGTTGTTTCACCTCGCTCAAATTTGCTGTAGTGTGACAAATTCATAATTCCAGACGCAGTATATTTTTGAGTTAGATTTTTATCCAGTCTGATTTGTTTAACCATAAAACCAATATTCATTTATTTTTACCTACCTTTATGTGAAAGTACGATCATGAGAAGCCACAAAACAGGGACACAACTATCACATGGCTATTCTCAGCACGATAAATTTTATCATAGTTCCAAAAATTAGAAAGAGAAAAAAATTACATAAATAAAGTAAATTGAAAGAAAGATTTACAGGATTTCAAGCTGATTAATGATGTAATGGGTGCTTAGCACTCACTAAAACACAGTATAGATTTGTTTGCGATAATTAATATTCAAAGTTTCTGGAATCCCTTTATGCTCCTTTTTTGTAAGGAAAAACGAATTGCAGCTTTATTGTGTTTGAATGTAGGTCTTTTGCCTTATTTTTTGTTCGCGATAATAGTAACTTACAGGCAGTTCTAAGAGGGAGCGAGACAATTCTATAGGACTATTTTCAACTTGCAATCAGTTTTCAGTATTGTTAAGGTAAAAAACATATCACTTAGCAAAATTAGAAATTTGAACATTTTGAATTTTCGCTTATCAAAAAGGAGTGGCTTATTTCATGGAATTTGGAGTATATTTTTCAGTTGGGGTCTATTTGCTATTAATGGTCGCAATTGGAATTTATGCGTATAGGAAAACGAACGATATGTCTGACTATATGCTAGGGGGACGCTCACTAGGACCAGCAGTAACAGCTCTTTCAGCAGGTGCAGCGGATATGAGTGGCTGGATGATTATGGGGCTTCCAGGCGCAATTTATAGCACAGGTCTTGCAACAGCATGGCTCGCACTGGGACTCGTTTTAGGCTGTTATTTAAATTACATCATTGTGGCTCCACGACTGCGTGTTTATACAGAAGTAGCAAAAGATTCTCTTACACTTCCAGACTTCTTCAAAAATCGCTTTCAAGATAAAAGCAACGTACTTCGGGTAACCTCAGGCCTCATTTTAATCATTTTCTCGACATTATATGTAACAAGCGGAATTGTCTCTGGCGGGAAATTATTTGAATCCACGTTTGGAGCACAATACTTAACAGGTGTTTTGATTACGATGGGAATCGTTGTGATCTATACGTTTATTGGTGGCTTTCTTGCCGTCAGTCTAACGGATTTTGTCCAAGGCGCACTACTTTTACTGGCTCTTGTCGTCGTACCGATTGTCACATTCACAAATATTGGGAGAGGAGAAGGAGTCAAAGTTTATCACCAAATAGTTGGAGCTAATCCTGATTTCTTCAATGTTGTCACGGATGTTTCGATTCTCACCATTATCGGCTACTTAGCTTGGGGGCTTGGCTATGCCGGCCAACCACACATTATCGTCCGTTTTATGGCGATCAAAAGTCATAAACAAATGAAGTCCGCAAGAAGATATGGTGTTTCTTGGATGATTGTCAATATGCTAGGCTCAATGGGAGCCGGCCTAACAGGTCTGTTTTATTTTAAACAGCAAGGCCTGACACTCGCTGACCCAGAAACCGTTTTTCTAAAACTAGCAGATGTTTTATTTAATCCATACATAACTGGATTTATCTTAGCAGGGGCACTCGCAGCAATTATGAGTACGATCTCATCACAGATTCTCGTTGCATCAAGTTCACTTGTGAATGATTTATTTCTTCTATTGTTCAAGAAAAAAGCTTCAAGTTCACAAAAAGTGCTTTATAGCCGCTTAGCAGTATTACTTGTTTCGATTGCTGCAACCATTTTGGCCTTTATGCCTAACAAAACGATTTTAGAAATTGTAGGATATGCATGGGCAGGCTTTGGATCGGCATTTGGCCCGATGATTATTTTCAGCTTATACTGGAAACGAATGACCAAGGAAGGCGCCGTTTCGGGCATGCTTACGGGTGGAATCGTCGTTGTAATTTGGATTGTATCAGGATTGTCTAGCTGGTTGTATGAAATGGTGCCAGGATTCTTATTATCTTGCCTTGCCATTATTATTGTCAGCAAACTAACGAAAGCGCCACAAAAAGGGGTATTACGTCAACACCAGGATCAAAATGAAATTCTAGAAAAATGATCACAAAAAGCAATACGAATAAGAAAAAAGAGAAGCTTAGGAAAGCTTCTCTTTTTTTCTTTCACCGAAAGTAAATCCATTTGCCTCATCAATGATATAACGCGGCCGTACTTTGATATCCTCAAATAATCGAGCAAGGTATTCACCGATGATCCCTAATAGAAGAAAACAACTTCCAAAAAGAACAAGCAATAGAATGGCGATACCGTTCATTCCAGATATTTGATGACCAGTAAACGTCCATCTGATCAATAGAATGAAAAAGTAAAGAAACCCAATCCCTAAAGTGAGACTTCCTAAATAATTAGCGAGTTTAAGTGGCAAATAAGAAAACGAGGTGATTCCATCAAGCGATAATTTCACCATTTTTTTGAGTGGATATTTTGTTTCGCCAGATAAGCGCTCATCACGAATATAGGTGATTTCCGTTTGCCTGAACCCAATCCAACTCACCTGCCCTCTAACGAATGGATTTTTTTCACCAAGTAATCGTAACTGCTCGCACACTTTTTTATCCATTAAGCGGAAATCGCCTGTATCTACTGGAATAGGAATTTCTGATATTTTATCTAGAAGCCGGTAGAACAGGCTTGCTGACATTTTTTTAAATGAAGATTCCCCTTTTCGTGCCAAGCGCTTTGCATAGACGACATCATAACCTTCCTGCCATTTTTGAATCATCTCCAGGATTAATTCTGGCGGATCTTGGAGGTCCGCATCAATTACGATGACAGCCTCTCCAGATGCATAATCTACTCCAGCTGTAATTGCCAGTTGATGACCAAAGTTTCTTGAAAAATGGAGCACTTTGACGTTTGTATCCTGTTTTTCTATTTGATCGAGCTGTGCTTTCGTTCCGTCTTTACTCCCGTCATTGACAAAGAGGAGTTCATAATTTGCCTTAAGCTTCTGTAAAACCTCTGTTAATCGTTCGTAGCTACTTTGTAAAACTTCTGCTTCATTATAGACAGGAATAATGACGGAGTAATCAACTTTGGGTAGCATATGAATCATCCTTTCCTTATTTCAGCAGATAAAGCGTGCCATTTCCAGTGCCGTTTTGCGGGCTATTTCCGGTTTGGGTGGCAGAAGAAGTAGCGTCTGTATCAGTTTTGTATTCCGAAGTATCAATTTCTGTGCCGTTTTTCTTGATCCACTTAATAACGGAGGAATCTGCTGCTTTGCTGTTGTTTGGAAGATAAAAATATTTCAGTTCTCCTGATTTAATCATCTGTTTAAGTTTTTTTACAGTGAGTGCTGGGTCTGTACCATTAAAACCGCCGAGCGCCAATACTGCTTTTTTCGTGCTGATGATATAAGGGCCAGCAGTTGTTGAATCCGTAGTTCCAAATAGATAAGTTTCACCGGAATTATTTTTCTTTAAATAATCAATTAGTTCAGTATCAACAGAAGCATCGGCGAAGCCTCCACCACTTGAAGTAGCAAGCTGTGGTCCGGTTTCTGGAAGTGAACTATTGCCTCCATAAATGAGCGGAGTAAGCGACCAGTAGGTAGGTGCAACAAGTAATAAAATCAGTGAAACAGTAGCAAGACCAGTTGTTGATTTTTGTGATTTCATTCGGGAGAGGAAGAGCAATCCAGATCCTATAACTGCTAAGACTCCAAGTGTCATTCCTAAAGTTAAACTGTATTGACCAACATAAAAGGCCTGTAGCACGCCTGTTGCTGTAATGGCTGCTGGTAGAAGAGCTGTTTTCCAATCTTTTTCTCTATGGAATAATTGGAGCAATGCAACAAAGCCAGCGCCTGATAAGGCTGCGATAGCTGGTGCAAGCATGATCAAGTAGTAATGGTGGAAAAATCCTGCGACACTGAAGAAGCCTGCAACTGGAATCAGCCAAGCTGTCCAGAAGACCATTTCTTTTTGAGTTTCCGATAAGTGGAACCATTTTTTCTTTTTATCACGATAATTGAAGAAAATACCTAGTATGCCGAAAAGCGCAAGCGGTAGGAACCAGCTGATTTGATCGCCAAGAGCTGTTTGGAAGAGACGAAGCGGTCCTTTTTCACCCGTTCCAAACATTCCCCCGTTATTTTTCTGCATTTTTGAACCACCGTTTCCACCAGGTGCTCCGCTATTCGCGCTATCTGAAGAATTAGGCCCTCCTCCTGCACGACTTGGAGGTCCGCCTTGCTGCCCTCCAGAAGGTGGTTGTCCGCTTGTTCCTGATTGCCCATTCCCACTAGGAGCACTACTTGGAGGAGTCCCTCCGCTACTATTTCCATTTGATTGCCCACCGGAAGGAGGTGCCTGCATACCTTCACTATTACTGCCTGACGATGAGCCAGGAGCACCGCCAGATCCGCTAGTTCCCATCCCAGTTTCTTGACCTAAGAGACGTTCTACACCGTTATAACCGAAAGCAAGCTCAAGAACAGAATTCGTTTGGCTACTGCCGATATAGGGACGCGAATCAGCATTTGTGCTGTCCACAACAACTGCCCATGATACAGAGACACCTAACATAAGAACAAGAGCAATCCCTAACTGCAGAGCTTTTTTCTTCCAAGAAATTTTTGACGCAATGAGATAAAAAAGAATGAAGGCTGGGAGTACCATATAAGCCTGAAGCATTTTGACATTGAAGCCAATGCCCACCATGACAAAAGCGAGCAACAACCATCCGAATCTTCCTCGGTTCACAGCCTTAAATAAAAAGAAAGTACCAAGAAGGAGAAAGAAGACTAGAATCGCATCCACATTGTTTGTTCGAGTCACTGCAACCGCAATGGGTGTTATAGCAAGAACAAGCGAAGCAATACGCGCCGCCCATTTTCCAAAGCGTGGTTTAATTAATAGATATAGTAAAAAGACGGAACCAATACCTGCAAGGGCTTGTGGTAAAATCACACTCCAGCCATGAAGGCCAAAGATTTTTGCACTGAGAGCTTGGAACCAGAAGGCAACAGGCGGCTTATCCACAGTGATAAAACCCGCTGGATCGAAAGCCGCATAAAAAAAGTTGTGAAAATTTTGTACCATACTGGTTACGGCTGCAGTATAATAAGGATTGACTGTTTCATCATTCCATATCCCATAAAAGTTAAAAAAAGTAGCAATTAAGAGAATGCCAACTAAATAAGGATCTATTTTTTTCTTCATCAAATCACCTCGTTCTGTTAGATTACTTTTAGTGTAAAAGTAAAATGTGAACAGGCTATGACGCTTCTGCGAATAAATTTTAAAAGGAGTAAGAATAGAATTGGATGACCATGAAGAAAAAGGAAGAAAAATTCATAAAAAGTCTTGTCAAAATGGAAATTCGGTGATATGATATAAAAGTTGTTACAAACAACTCTTATAACCTAGTCATGATGCGGGTGTAGTTTAGTGGTAAAACCACAGCCTTCCAAGCTGTTGTCGGGAGTTCGATTCTCCTCACCCGCTCTTATAAAAACTGTTACTAACGCAGTGTTTCGACCTTTCTAAGCGAAGCATTGCGTTTATTTATTTTCTAAGCAAGAAAGGCGGGGACGCGAAGTGAATTTAGAACAATTAAAAGTGGACATACAAGCATATGCTACTGAAATTGGCATCCAAAAAATCGGTTTTACGACGGCAGATCCCTTCTTGTTTTTGAAAGAGCGACTTGAAATTGCGGAAAAAGAAGACGTGCTGACGGGATTTGAACACCCAGTTTTAGAAGAGCGCGTTTATCCGGATCGTATTTTTAACGAACCGAAATCCATTATTGCTATCGCGCTTAGCTATCCGTCCAAATTAAAAGCTAGCCCAGTTAGTCGAAAAGAGTCGCGGCGGGGCGTTTTTGCGCGGGCTTCGTGGGGAATCGATTATCACACCATCTTGCGAGAAAAGCTAGCGTTACTTGAAACATTTATCAAGAAGCGCGTTCCCGAAGCTGTTATGAAATCGATGGTGGATACCGGAGAGCTTTCGGATGTAGCTGTTGCAGAGCGAGCAGGGATCGGGGCACGTGGTAAAAATACATTACTCTTAACGAAAGAATATGGTTCTTGGGTTTACCTTGGTGAAATGATCACGAATCTTGCTTTCCCATCAGATAAACCAATCGGCGACTTGTGTGGCGATTGTAATCAATGCATAAAAGCTTGTCCGACTGGTTCCTTACTTGGTGAAGGAAAAATGAATCCCAAAATCTGTTTAAGCTATTTAACACAAACGAAAGGGTTTCTGGAAGATGAGTATCGTGAAGTTTTACATAATCGACTTTATGGATGTGATACTTGTCAAGTCGTTTGTCCGTATAACCGTGGCAAAGATTTTCATCTGCATGAGGCGATGGAGCCAGATCCAGAACTTGTTCGCCCGGAACTTAAACCCTTACTTAAAATTTCAAATCGGGAGTTTAAAGAGAAATTTGGGAATATGGCTGGGTCGTGGCGCGGCAAAAAGCCTATTCAGCGGAATGCTATCATCGTCTTAGCACGGTACAAGGACAAAACAGCCGTTGAACCGCTGATTGATTGCTTAAAGAATGACCCGCGACCTGTTATTCGCGGTACTTCAGCTTGGGCACTTGCTAAAATCGGCGGGAAGGAAGCGGAGCAAGCAATTTTTGAGGCGCTAACTGTGGAACAAGATCAAGAAGCGCTTTTAGAACTTGAAAAAGCAAAAAAAATCATAGAAACAAGGTGAAGAAAAACTATGCCAAATCATGTTGTACTCTATCAACCAGAAATCCCTGCAAACACAGGGAACATTTCACGGACGTGTGCGGGAACTGATACCCATTTGCATTTAATTCGCCCACTGGGATTTAGCACAGAGGATAAAATGCTTAAACGAGCGGGACTAGACTACTGGGATCATGTTAACTTGACTTATTATGACTCACTGGAGGATTTTTTTGAGAAGAATCCAGATGGGCATTATTATATGATTACAAAATTTGGACGTCATCTTTATAGTGATGTTGATTATAGCGATGCGCGAGAGAATCATTATTTTATTTTTGGAAAGGAAACAACGGGACTTCCAGATGAACTTTTGCGAAAACACGAAGAAACGGCACTTCGAATTCCGATGACAGATAAAATTCGCTCGCTCAATTTGTCGAATACGGCTGCGATTTTAGTTTACGAGGCACTTAGACAGCAAACGTTCCTCGATCTCGACCAGATGCCGCATTATGATCGTAAAATATTTGAGGATTAAAAAGGAGAGAACTTAAATGAACCAAACCACTGAACAACTACTTAGCCATTATTCCGTTCGCGCATTTTTAGATAAGCCGCTTTCAAAAGACCAAATTCGTCTACTTGTCGAAAGTGCCCAAGCTGCGTCCACCTCGAATTTCGTACAAGCCTATTCAATTATTGGCGTAAGCGACCCGAAAATTCGCAAAGAACTTGCAGGAATCGCCGGCGGAATGAGTTATGTGGAAAAAACAGGACAGTTTTTCGTTTTTGTAGCAGACTTAAACAGAAATAAACAAATCGCAGAAAGCAAAAATGAAAATCCTGCTTCACTTGAAACTACTGAAAAAATGCTCGTAGCTATCATTGATGCGGCCCTTGCAGCCCAAAACATGGCTGTTGCTGCAGAATCAATGGGGCTAGGAATCTGCTATATTGGTGGTATTCGAAATGACATTAAACGTGTCTCCGAACTATTAAAAATTCCAGAACATGCGATACCACTTTTTGGCATCACGATTGGGTATCCAGAACAAAATTCAGCACCCAAACCGCGGATGCCTTATCAACTGGTTTATCATGAAAATGAATATCAAACGAAAGAAACAGCTTTGTATGAAGCGTATGACGCGACAATTAGTGATTATTATACGAACCGGACCGGCGGAGCTCGGAACGAAACGTGGACTGAACAAATTGCGCTTGGAATGAAAAAACCCACTCGACTAGATATAAAGGCTTTTATAGAAGCACAAAAATTGGGACTTAAATAAAAAAAGGTTGCCGCATGTGGCAACCTTTTTTTATGTATTAATGATTTCTTTTATTACGGGCAGATTGAATCAAATTCCAGATAATCAAAATTAAGATGACGACTAAAAGGATGTTGATTAAGCCGCCTGCAATGTGGAAGATAATTCCAATCAACCAAAACACAAACAAAATGACAATAATTCCCCAAATAATTCCAAGCATGTGATTTCCTCAATTCTTTTTCTTTTGATTTACTAACTTTCTTTTCCCGAAAGAAAAGTTTTTAAAACATTACAGCTGTTTTTCACTTCGAATGGTTTCAAGTAGACCCTTTACGCCAGCTGTTATTAGGCGCTCGGTTTCCTCAAAGTCCCCTGTATAGTAAGGATCTGGAATATTTGCTTTTTCAGGGTTGGGCACGAAATCCATGAGTTTGCGTATTACAGCGTGTGATGCGGGATCTCGCAAATCTTCAATATCTGAAAGATTATTATCATCCATCCCGATGATGTAATCAGCTGTTAAATAATCCTCTTGATTAATTTTTCGTGCACGCATGCCATCTGTATCTACTTGGTGTTTTTTCAGAACTTGCTTCGTTCCGCGATGAGGTGGATTGCCCAAATTCCAAGATCCAGTTGCTGCTGAATCTACAGTGATCGCATCCGAAATCCCTTCCTCTTGAACTAGTTTTTTAAATAGACCTTCTGCCATTGGTGAGCGGCAAATATTGCCTAAACAAACAAATACTACTTTAATCATGTCTAAACCTCCATTTTAATAATTATCTTGCCATTCCTTTTTTAAGTTTGCAAGTGCCTGCGTTTGATTCTTGAAAAGCGAAAAGAAGGCATTTACGGTTTCTTTTGGAAGCTTTCGCTTGAAATAGAGAATTTGATTTTCAAAAAGTCGGTAAGTGATATCCTCGTTTCCTGCTTCTATTAGTTTTTTTAACTGCCTGAAGTACCATTCTTTATCCGCATCGTCTTCGAGCTCTTCTAAAATCACTGCTTGCTCGTGAGCTGAACGACTAAGAAGCATGAGTTCCAGCTTGTCGTGGCTGTAATTTGTGAGTTGTTCGCCACTAAAAGGAGCGTGATAGAGAGAAGCAAGAAAAGCATCAAAATTTTCTGCTACTGTTAAAACTTGTAGCGTTTCAAAATCAGCGTATATGATTTGGGGAGCTGTAGTGATATAGTCGAAACCGAGAAAACGATTTTCATCTTTTGAAAAATAAATTTTTTTACCTGCAAGTGGATTTTGATCTTGAAAAGGAATCTTTGTAATTAATTCTTCCAGACCTAAGAGGCGATAAACTTCTAAAAAATCTAGACCGTAAGAAGTCGGTTCTTGCGTTTTTAAATGGTTTTTTCGCAGTAAACCGCCATTTTGCATAAAAATTAACTTTTTATAGCTCTCTGGTAAAAGAATTCCTTCTTCTGCTTCAAATTGCCAAATGGAATTTTCTTTTGCCGCAAATTTACTTGCCTCAGGCCACATGCTGTAACACCTCCGATTTCATTATGCCGAAGTTTGTCTAAAGATGCAATGCAAATTGACGTTTGATTTAAGAAAAATGTGGTATAAATGAACTAGTGAGTCATCTTGGCTAGACATCTGTGAAAAAATATACTATAATAATTATTAAATAATAATAATTATAATTTAAAGGAGCTAAAAAACATGAAAACCATTAATTCAGTAGACACGAAAGAATTCTTAAACCATCAAGTAGCTAACCTTAACGTCTTTACAGTGAAGATCCATCAAATCCACTGGTATATGCGTGGTCGTAATTTCTTTACGATGCATGAAAAAATGGACGATTTGTACAGTGAATTCGGGGAACAAATGGATGAAGTGGCGGAACGCTTACTTGCAATTGGTGGAAGTCCATACAGCACACTTAAAGAATTTTTGGAAAACGCAAGTGTAGAAGAAGCACCTTATACAAAACCAAAAACGATGGACGAAATGATGGAAGATTTAGTTGCTACGCTTGAATTGCTTCGTGATGAATATCAACAAGGCATTAAGCTTACTGAAAAAGAAGGCGACGACGTTTCAAACGATATGCTGATTGGATTTAAAACAAGCATTGATAAACATATTTGGATGTTTAAAGCGTTCCTTGGAAAAGCTCCACTTGAAAAATAAAATGACAAGAGAGACTCGGGTGTCAAAAAGGCATCAGGGTCTTTTTTTCTTTTCCCGTGTTTTAAAATTTTTTTTCGTGGTAAAATGAAGAATACTCCATGAAGCAGATAATGTGCTTTTTAGGGAAGAATCTGCTAATCTTACATTAAACTGAAGGAGTGAGGAAATGGAAATTAATGTGACGGAAAAAGCGCGCGACTGGTTTAAGGATGAATTTGATACTTCTGGTGAAAACGGCATTCGTTTGTTCGCAAAATACGGCGGTTCCAATAGTTCCTTGCATCCCGGTTTTTCAATCGGAGTAGCTGCTGAACCACCTGTTGAAGCAGTTGTTACTGTTAACGAAGACGGTCTTCTCTTTTTTATTGAAGATCATGACTTTTGGTATTTCAAAGATCACGACTGGGCAATTGACTATGATCCGAAGACGGAAGAAGTGAAGTTTTCTCATCGTGAAAAAGTAAAATAAATGGGTTGTGGCGGTAGATCTAAAAGATCTACCGCCTTTTTCTTAACGTGCTTTGACTAAGAACGAATGTTCTGGTATAATGAGCAAGTTGAGGAGGATTTACATAGTGAAGAAATGGTTGTTTTGGGGATTAGGATTATTGCTGTTACTTTCTGGCTGCAGCAATTTTTTAGCGTCATCGGAAGAAAGTGAGCCCAAGCTTTCAAGTGATACACTTAAAGGTGCGCAATTTGATTTTTTTGATGTTGGTCAAGGGGATAGTACTTTAATTCGATCAGATGATGGGACAACAATTTTGATCGATACAGGGCGCCAAGATGATGACCGGATCATGACGCTACTTCAAGAAAAAGAAATTAAGAAAATTGATTTGTTACTTCTAACACACCCGCATGCCGATCATATCGGAAATGCGGATAAAATAATTAAAACCTATCAGCCTAAAGAAATTTGGATGGATGGACTTGCTTTTAATAGCTCGACTTATGAAAAGGTAGTGGATGCGGCGCTTGCTTCGGATGCTCATTATAAGGAGCCAAGAACTTTTGATAAGGCAAATTTTGGGCCATTTAGTTTGGAAGTGTTAAGTCCGAGCAAGCTAAGTGGTAATGCCAATGATGATTCAATTGCTGTTCGCTTGACTTATAAGGAGATCTCAGCAATTTTTACAGGAGATGCTGAGAAGGGGCGAGAAAAAGAAATGATCGAAAGTGGCTTGCCACTTCAAGCTGATATCTTAGATTTAGGTCATCACGGTTCGTCTACTTCAAATTCTCCAGCATTTTTGGATAAGGTAAAGCCAGAAGTGGCGATTTATTCTGCCGAAAAAGGGAATAGTTACGGACATCCCCATGTTGAAGTCCTAGAATGGTTAAAAGAGCGAAACATTACGACTTACGGGACAGATGTAAATGGGACGGTAACACTGACAACGGACGGCGAAAAGCTGAATGTTGTAACCGAGAAAGAAGGCAAGATTAAATCAGGAAGTAGTTATTCGATAAGCAAAAAAACGGAAGAGGCGTCAAAAACAGAAGACAGCGGAAATGAAGAGATGCCTGATTCAATTAATTTAAATACAGCTAGCGCGAAGGAATTAGAATTTTTACCTTTGATTGGACCAGAATTAGCACAAAAAATTATTGCGAGTCGTCCATATTCGTCGATTGATGATTTGAAGCGGATTAATGGAATTGGTAAAGGAATCGTTCGACAAATTAAAGAACAAGGTCTTGCGACTACGAAATAGGTAGGTGATGAAAATGGAACGGAGAATAAAAGCGACGCTTGATCGGATAGAAGATGGAATCGCTGTTTTTATTGTGTCGGAAAATGAGACATCGCTCGAATGGCCAGAAAATGAGCTACCGGATGATATTCAGGAAGGGGATACAGTTACAATCTTTATGCGAGTGGAGAAAAATTTGGATGAAACGCGTGAAGGAAAAAAACGTATTGCAGACAAACTAGAACAGTTGCGAAAAAGAAATGGAAAATAGGGATTGAAGTATTTTTCAAAAAGAACAGGAAAGATAGATAACAAAGCTGTTGTCTATCTTTCCTGTTTTTTACTAGAAAAGAACGCTTATTTTAGGAATGGAATAGTTTTTGATTTTTAGCGGCTCCTTGACCGGCAAGAAATAGCCCAATACCGGCAAGAAGTAAGACAAGAAGCGCGACTTCAAAGTTTCCAAGCATATCATGTAAGAATCCAAAAAGAAGAGGACCAAAAGCGGCTAACACATAGCCAACGGATTGTGCCATTCCTGAAGTTTCAGCAGCTTCTTCTGGAGTATTTGTGCGTAAACTAAAAAACATCATTGAAAGGCTAAAGGCCATTCCTCCACCAATACCCAGTAAGACTGAAATTATGGCTAGATAGAGAAGGTTTGCAACTGGTAACATGAGACCAACGATTCCAAGGCAGATGAAAAGACTTGCTAGATTCATAAGCAAGCGCTGATCTTTAGTTTTTCCAGCAATAATCGGAATAATAAAGGTGATCGGAATAATACCAAATTGCATGAATGAAAGCATGAAGCCACCATCGGAAGCAGTAAAACCGCGATCCTGTACAATAACCGGTAGCCAGGCCACATTAATATAGAAAACAGCAGATTGAATCCCCATAACAATGGCGATTTGCCATGCAAGCTTCGATTTCCAAACGCTACGATGAGCGGGAGCGGATCCCTTCAAGTTTGCTGAAGAAAATGGTTTTTGTTTCTTGTTTAATTGAGGTAACCAGATAATAAGCGCAAGTACGGCGAATCCAGCAAAAATGTAAAGTGTACCTCTCCAGCCAAGGCCAATATTACTTGCAAGCGGAAAACTGAGACCAGAAGCGATTGCTGCAAATAAATTCATAGAAATAGAGTAAACTCCCGTTAACAATCCTAGCTTAAAAGGGAATTCTTTTTTGATGATGCTCGGTAAAATTACGTTTCCAATGGCAATGCCAATCCCTATTAGTAAGGTTCCAGCTAGAAGAAAAGCAAGATTATTTCCTAGAGGACGAATAAAACTACCGAAAACAAGGAATAACAAAGTATAAAAAACCAGCTGCTCAACACCTAGTTTGCGGCTGAGTTTTGAGACAAACGGTGAGATTATGGCAAAGGCGATAAGTGGTAATGTCGTTAAAAAGCCCGCAAGCGTATTTGACATGGGTAAGTCAAAGCGAATGAGTTCAAGCAGCGGACTAATAGATGTAATGGGCATTCTTAAATTGATTGCCACAAAAATAATCCCTAAAATGAGGGAAAGTTTTCGAGTTCTTGCTTCTTCAAGTTCTCGCTTCAATAAGTCAGGTTGTTCTTTCACAATCATTACTCCTCTATTTTTAATTTCTGTTTGTAAGCTGTAATATAGACATCTACCTCTTGTTTGGCACGTTCTGCGTCACGTGCTTCGATCGCCTGGAGCAAACTAGTGTGTCCGTATGTGCTGTCCTTTTCGAGAACCGTTGTACTATAAATAGAAACCTCGATTTCCTCAAGCAAACGCCCATATAAATCAACGAGCAAGCTGTTATGGGAAGCTTTTGCGATTGCTTCATGTAAAGCCGTGTCACTTTTAACAAACTTCGCCACATCTTGATTTTGGACAGCCGAGATGCACTGTTTAGACAGAATTAAACAAGTTTTTAAATCCTCATCCGTTCTTCTTTTACAAGCAAGAACCGCGATTTCAGTTTCTAGCGCATGACGAACTTCAAAAATTTCGCCAAGTGAAGACTTAGCAATTCGACGCTGCAAACTGGCGCTCCATTCATCATTCGCGAGCACGATGGTACCGGCGCCTTGACGAACTTCAAGAATGCCTACATGGACAAGTGCACGAATCGCTTCGCGAAGAGTATTTCGACTGATCCCAAATTCTCCCATTAAACTTTTTTCACTGGGAATTTTGCTATGTAGTGGCCAAGCGCCAGAAGTGATTTTTTTGAGCAGTAAATCATAAACTTGTTCCGCAAGTGGTTTGCGATCAAGCTGTGCAGACATAAAAAAACTCCTCTCTAAAGGTAGGATGATAGGTTCAATTTTAACGTAAAGTAGAAAAGAAGTAAATAGGGCTTAGTTAAAAAGTGCGGGCGGGGCTTCTCATATGGTAGAATAAAGAGACACATAGAAAGAGGGTTAGAATATAGATGGAATGGCTGAGCGAGCTCTTGAAAAAGGATACGCTGCGAAGGCTGCTTGTGTTTGTTTTACTCGGGCTGGTTTTATATTTTGTTCGCAGCATGATTGATTTAATTATTTTAACGTTTATCTTTGCATTTCTCGTAACGCGTCTTGAAAACGTCATTTTAAAACGAATTCGAATGCCAAGAAAGCTAATTGTTATTGTGCTTTATGTGGCTGTAGCAGCCTTTTTATATATTGCGATTGTACATTATTTACCCATTTTGATTCATCAAATTTCGCAGCTAGTGACTTTACTTGTAAAAATGTACAACCATCCAGGCGATAATCACATCGTTATTTGGATTGTAGACTGGCTGAAACAATCCAATATTGAAAAATATTTGCAGTCGGGTGTAGAGTTTTTAATTGCCTCACTTTCGGGAATCGGCTCTTTAGGGCTATCCTTTTTCATGGCTTTGATTCTAAGTTTATTTTTCTCGCTAGAAAAAGAACGCGTCACACAGTTTTCTGCACGTTTTCTAACCAGTAAAGTAGGCTTTATTTTTCAAGATGTTGCTTATTTTGGGCGTAAATTTGTTTCTACATTCGGCGTTGTGCTTGAAGCACAACTTTTGATCGCTCTTGTGAATACAATCATTACAACGGCCGTTCTTTACTTAATGCATTTTCCGCAACTCCTGAGCCTGTCCATTATGGTTTTCGTTCTAGGCATGATTCCTGTTGCGGGTGTGATCATTTCATGCGTTCCGCTTTCTATCATTGCCTATTCGGTTGGCGGCTTTACAGATGTTTTCTATATTTTGCTAACCGTTGTTGTCGTTCACGCAATCGAAACGTATATTTTAAATCCAAAATTAATGTCTTCCAAAACGGATCTACCTGTATTTTATACGTTTATCGTTTTGATTTTTTCCGAACAATTTTTCGGTGTGTGGGGACTCATCGTTGGGATTCCGGTCTTCGTCTTCTTACTTGACGTCCTCGATGTGCGCAGTACAAGCGAGATACCACGTAAAAACTTTTTTGGAGGAAGGAAGAAAAAGAAAGATGGAAATTCTTGAGCTAAAAAAAGACTTCCCGCTCGATTTATTACTTGAAGCTGATCCTAACCAAGAATATGTGGAGGATTACCTTGAACGCGGCCAAGTTTTTGCTCTTTTTGGCCGAGATGGGACTGCTGAACTAATCGGCGTTTATGTACTTTTAAAAACGCGTCCTGGAACGATGGAACTTGTGAATTTAGCCATTCGAGAAGAGTTTCGTCGAAAGGGATATGGCAAGCGCTTGATTAAAGATGCACTAAAGCGTTCTAAACAAGCGGGCATTCGGACGCTTGAAGTTGGAACCGCAAATTCATCGCTTGGTCCACTTGAACTCTATCTCAAGTGCGGTTTCCGGATGACCCATCTAGATCTTGATTTCTTTAGAAGGCACTATCCTGAACCTATTTTTGAAAACGGGGTAGAGTGCAGAGACATGGTGCGATTAAAGCAAGATCTATAAAAAAGACTGATCCATTTGTTAGGTTTTAAGAAAATCCTATCAATTAGATCAGTCTTTTTAGTTAATCCCAAAGGAATTCAGAGACGGTTTGATCGATCTCTTCGTTCTCGTGTAAATTACTGTGTGAAGCAGCTTTTCCGCTGAACACTTTTTCGTTATAACTGGCTACATTTTGGAAAATAAATTTAGCAGATAACGCACTTGCAAGTGGAACACTGCCGTCGCTTTCTGTTCCATCGAGCACATCACCAGCGATGGTGTAGACTTGAATGGACTTAGGAATTTTTTCTCGATTTTTATAAAGGTTTGCATAGCGTTCTGTTTCTGTTTTTGGCCCATTTTCAGAAAGCTCGTAGCGACTATCAGAAATGGCAAGGCCGTTTAATGGGGCGCCCATTAAAACTAATTTTTCAGTAATAGGATAAGCATTTTGGGTGCTCGTTTTTTCTAAATAATTGGTGAAACTGACGCCTCCCATAGAATGAGCGACAGCATTAATCTTAGCGATATGGTAGTCGCGTTTTAAAGCGGCACAAACCGTTTTAAGCCATTCAGTTTGATTCACCATGGAGCTTTTATTATCTTCGAACAAAACTTGAATCAGCGGGCGTCTACTGAATTTATCATATTTCCCTTTAATGGAAAGCGTGCCATCTTTTTTTACAGTGATGACGAGCGCTTTATGAGCTCCATCTGCTTCTTCTAGTCGACTCATCATGGAACCAAGTGAATTTTTGGTTCCAGCATAGCCATGTACAAAAAGAGTAGGCGTTCCAATTTCAATATTTTGTTTAGCTTTCTTTTTTTCTTTTGCTTTTACTTGATCCGTTGCTTTCTTTTCTTCAGACACGCGGTGTTCCGTTGTGGCCGTATAGATAAAACTAAAACCGATCAAAAAGACTGCAAAAACCAGTAAAATAACTAGCCATTTTTTCATTTCTCACAATCCTTTACTTCGAATTTGAAAAAAGGAAGCGACCAATATAATCATCAATTTGCGGAAGTTCATGCAAATTGGTGTGTGTGGCTTGTTTTCCTTTTAAAATGTGTACTTCAAGCGGTTGTTCAGTGAAAAGTTGCTTGCCATAAAGAACGCTAGCCAAACTTACGACGCCGTCACTCGCTGTTCCGTCAAGCAAATCACCGCCAATAATCATGATTTGAATATCTTTAGGGAGTATTTTAGCCATTTTTTTGGCAAACTTTGTATGAATCGCAGGAGCGTTTTTTAAATCGACAGTCGTTTCACCATTAATGTATTCTTCTGGATAAAACGGAACGCCCAGAAAAACGATTTTATTTACTTGCGGGTAATTTTCGTTTTTTTCATAAGCCGCAAGGTAAGAAATGAAAGCACCACCGCCCATAGAATGCCCGATCGCATTAAATTTCATAATTCCATGTTTTTGTTTTAAAAATAGCATAACTTTTTTTGTCCAAAGAGCTTGTTGCGTCAAGCTAGCTCGATTATTTTCAAAAACAACATTGATTAAAGGATTTTTTGCCGATTTTTGGTAGTGACCGCTTTCGGATATCTTCCCAGACTTACTGATGTGAATAACAAGTGAATCTGTTCCCCAGTGATATTTTTGATCGAAACGACGAATCATTCCATGAAGTGAACGGTCTGCTCCTTTGTAACCATGTATAAAAACAGAAGGAATCTGTTGGTTTTTCATTTCTTCGTGCGAATCATTTAATTGCGTAAGAGCAAATAGAGCCGTAATTAAGCATAAACAAGGTAAAATCCCCGCAAAGAGTATTCGCTTGAACATTATTATTTTCATTCCTTCCAAGAATCGTACTGCTATAATTATACATGGATTCGGACGGTTCTGCATCTTTTAATAAGATGACTTGGCAGTAGAAAACAATAATAGTATACTAAAAATGATAAGAACGGAGGGATTCTTTTTGATTAAACGAACGGGCGAAGTAGTTTTAAGCGTCATTGGTTTAGTTTTGGCGCTTATATTACAAGGTGCGATGACGATTGTTTCTTTTAATTTTATGACAAAAACAAACACGGAATCGGGCTATCAAGTTTTTGCCGATAACTATGAGCAAGCAATACGTGATGCAGGTGTAAATTTGAATGATGCGCCGGCTGCTAGGTCAATTGTCGATGCATTACATGGGTTTAATACTTTTTTCATCGTGGCACTTATTGTTGTGATTTTGCTTAGCATTTTAGGAATTATTTTTATTGTAGGTAATAAAAAACCAGTGCTTGCCGGATTTTTATTCTTATTTGCGGGAATTGTTGTGATTTTAGCTACTTTTCTTGTCGGATTTGTTCCAGCACTTTTATTCCTTATCGCAGCTATTATGTGTTGGGCCCGTAAACCAAAACGAGATGCTTTTTCAAACTTCTAAGTCGGGATTAGCCTAAAAACAGCTTTTCTTTTTCTCAATCGTAGAAAAAGAAAAGCTGTTTTTTTATTTTCAAAAATAAATTTAGAGTATTAGCATGATGAAGTACTACTAGCCCAACGAAACACCAACTTCACCAATATGAAAACCGTTTTTTTGACTGAGAAAATACGATTAAAAAACAGAAGTGCTGGGTAAATTTTTAGAGTCAGAGGGATTCATGAAACATTCATCAGCGAAGGACAACAAGGATCTCTCTAACAAACAATGAGCTCTTTACGTGAAATTTTATTAGGATTGGATGGATGAAAATGGTAAAACGAATTTCTTTGGAAAAAGAAGCACTTGATTTTTGTATTGCGAATGAAAAACCGCCCTTTTTGTATCAGCTACCTGTTGATGAAGCGAGAAATGTGCTTGAGACGGTTCAAAAACAACCCGTTGAGAAATTACCTGCTGATATAGAAAATCGTGAAATGGATTTAGGTGAGCATGGGAAAATCAACGTACGTATTGTAAAACCCCAAATTAGCACAGAAACTCTTCCCGTCATGCTTTATGTTCACGGAGCTGGTTGGGTACTTGGAAGTGCAGACACACATGACAAGCTTGTAAGAGAACTTGCGGTTCGAACAAATTCTGTTGTCTTTGTTCCTGAATATGATCGTTCCCCAGAAGCTAAGTATCCAGTTGCTATTGAACAATGTTACGCGACACTGCTTAAAATTGCAGAAAACGCCCAAAAAGAAGCTTGGAACACAAATCGCATTGTCATTGCAGGAGATAGCGTAGGCGGAAATATGGCAACGATCTTAACAATGCTTGCGAAAGATCGTAAAGGTCCAAAAATTGATAAGCAATTACTTTATTATCCAGTTACAAATCATGCGTTTGATACAGAATCATACAATCAATTCGAGAAAGATTACTATTTAACAAAAGAAGCCATGAAATGGTTCTGGGGAAAATATCTTCCAGCTGGACAAGATACGAAAATTAAAACCATCTCGCCACTTCATGCAACAAAAGAAGATCTACAAGGTTTACCACCTGCGATGATTTTAAACGGTGAAGCAGATGTTCTTCGAGATGAAGGGGAAGAATACGCTCGTCACTTGCGCGAAGCAGGCGTTCCTGTAACACAAGTTCGATTTCAAGGAATGATTCACGATTTCGTGATGCTAAACACCCTAGATCAAACAAAAGCCACTCGTGCTGCTATGGAACTTTCGACAGCATGGGTAAACAAAAAATAATCTGGCTAGAAACAAAAGAAGAAGTTTTAAGCGTTTTGATGAACCTAATCTAAACGCTTGAAACTTCCTGTTGAGCCAAGAAAAAACGACGAAAAGATTAGGAGATAACAATGGTATTTCAAGAATTAAAAGGTAAAGTAGCCGTTATCACTGGCGGCTCTATGGGAATCGGATCTGCAATCGCGAAGCGTTTTGCAGAAGAGGGTATGAAAATTGTCATCAATTATCATAGCCATCCAGAAGCAGCTAAAGAACTTGTTGAGCTCCTAAAAGAAACTGGCGGAGAAGGTGTCGCTATTCAAGCGGATGTGAGTAGCGAATCTGATATACAAAAGCTAGTTGATACAGCAGTTGAACAATTTGGTGGCATCGATATTTGGGTGAATGATGCTGGAATGGAAAACAAACATAACACCCATGAATTGCCGCTTAAAGATTGGCAACGAGTTATTGATGTCAATCTGACAGGGGTCTTTTTAGGAACCAAAGCCGCGTTAAATTATTTTGTTACGAACAATAAAAAAGGAAACATTATCAACATGTCTTCTGTCCACGAACAAATCCCTTGGCCAACATTCGCTCATTATGCGGCTTCAAAAGGTGGGGTCAAACTCTTCACAGAAACAGTGGCAATGGAATATGCAGCGCGAGATATTCGCATAAATAACATTGGCCCCGGTGCCATTAATACACCTATCAATGCTAAGAAATTTGCTGATCCAAAACAACTCGAAGCGACAACAAGCATGGTACCGATGCAGCGAATTGGAGATCCAAGTGAAGTAGCCGCTGCTGCTGCTTGGCTAGCATCTGATGAGTCAAGTTATGTAACAGGAATTACACTTTTCGTTGACGGTGGGATGACGCTTTATCCAGCATTCCAAGGTGGAAAAGGCTGAGAGAGGGCTAGCTAAATGAATGTATTAATCGCTTTACTTCCTGCCATTGGTTGGGGAATTCAACCACTTATTCTACGGAAAATCGGTGGAAAGCCATCAAATGAAATTTTTGGAACAGGTATTGGTGCTCTTATTGCTGGCATCGTTGCAACAGCTCTTTTTTCGCCTCATTTTGTTGCAGCGAATGTATTTATCCTTAGTTTGTTATCGGGGTTATTTTGGGTAATGGGGCAAACTGGGCAGTATCATGCTTTTGGACTAATTGGTGTATCGAAAACGATGCCAATTTCGACAGGATTTCAACTTGTTGGAACATCACTAATTGGTGTGATTTTGTTTGGGGAATGGCCAGGGAATTTGAATAAAATTATTGGTTTTCTAGCGATTTTGTTACTTATTATTGGTGTATTGCTTACTTCTGTTTCGGACAGTACGCAAAATCGCTCAGAAACAAAGCGAGGTATCTTTGTCCTTGCCGCAACGAGCTTAGGTTATTGGGTCTACAGCGCCCTACCAAAAGCTGTATCAGCCTCTGGGTTGTCCATCTTTTTACCACAAATGTTAGGTGTATTTATTGGTGCAGTGCTTTACGCTTGTATCAATAATAAACGCGTTTTTCAAGAAAAAAAGAGTTGGAAGGCCGTTATCGTCGGACTGATTTTTGGTCTTTCAGCACTTGCTTATATATTTTCAGCACAAAAAAATGGCGTTGCGACAGCCTATATTATTACACAATTAAATGTTGTGATTTCGACAATCGGGGGTATAGTAATTTTGAAGGAATCAAAATCAGGACAAGCGCTTAAAAAAACAATTTTTGGCTTATTGCTAATTGTAATTGGTAGCGTAATTACAGTTCTGATTTAAAAAAATAAGAAATGAGATGATTGAAATGCAAGACAAACTAACAACAAATGCAGGACAGCCATGGGCAGACAACGAACATTCACAAACAGCAGGAAAACGTGGCCCTGTTTTAATTCAGGATTATGCTTTGCTTGAAAAACTGGCACATTTTAACCGTGAACGGATCCCTGAGCGAATTGTACATGCAAAGGGAGCTGGGGCAAAAGGTGTTTTTGAATTAACTCATGATATGAGTGCCTATACAACAGCAGATCTATTTAATGGAGCTGGTAAAAAGACGCCATTAATGGTTCGCTTTTCTCAAGTTGCTGGTGAAGCTGGATATCCAGATACGTACCGGGATGTTCGCGGTTTTGCCGTTAAATTTTACACGCAAGAAGGAAATTATGATATTGTCGGAAATAATACGCCCGTTTTCTTTGTGAATGATCCACTTAAGTTTCCAGATTTCATTCACTCTCAAAAACGTGATCCACGAACTCACAAACGGACACCTGACATGCAGTGGGATTTCTGGTCGCTTTCCCCTGAGTCTGTTCATCAGGTGACTTATCTAATGGGGGATCGTGGGATTCCGGCAAGTTACCGGACAATGCACGGATTCGGTAGCCATACCTTCAAATGGGTAAACAAAGAAGGTGAACAGTTCTGGGTGAAATATCACTTTAGAACGGATCAAGGTGTTAAGAACATGTCAAATGAGCTAGCTGATCAAATGCTGATTAAAGATTTAGATTTCTTGCAGAATGATTTATTTAATGCCATTGAAGATGGAGAATATCCGTCGTGGACACTTTATGCTCAAATTCTTCCTTATGAAGAAGGTTTAAAGTATAAGCACGATATTTTTGATGTTACAAAAGTAGTTTCGCAAAAAGATTATCCATTAATTGAAATTGGGAAAATGACTCTTAATGAAAATCCAACGAATAACTTTGAAGAGATGGAGCAACTAGCTTTTTCACCTGCTAATCTTGTTCCAGGAATTGAAGCTTCACCTGATAAACTTCTTCAAGGTCGGCTATTTGGTTACAAGGATGCACAGCGTTATCGTCTTGGAGCAAACTTTGAGCAGCTTGCTGTGAATCGTCCACTTACTAATGTTAAAAACTACGAGAGAGACGGGTTTATGGTATCGGGACAAGATGGTAGCGTTAATTATGAGCCAAATAGTTTCAACGGTCCTGTAGAAGACCCAGAAGCGAAAATTCACGGCGATGAGCTAGAAGGAAAAGCTGGGAATTATGCTTATGATGATGACTACTATTCCGCAGCAGGTGAGCTATACCGACTTATGTCCAAAGAAGAAAAAGATCGATTGATCGAAACTATCAAGGAAAATCTTGGGCAAGTCTCGAAAAAAGAAATTCAAATTCGCGAAACGCGTCAATTTTATTCAGCTGACCCAGAATATGGCATTCGAGTTGCTGAAGCACTTGAACTCCCTTTGGATCAGATTAAAGGATAAACAAATACAAAAACAGGTACTTAAGGACTCCTTAAGTACCTGTTTTTTGGTTTAGCCTATTTTAAGAAGGGGAAAAACCAAAAGAATGGCAAGGAGGAGATGACATTGCGGCGGAAAACAAAGCAAATGCTATTTTTTTCAGCAATAGTTTTTATAGTTTCTAGTATAGTCGGAGCTAAAAAGTGTAAGTCAAAAGCAGATCCATTTCGTTCAGTAGAAGACATCAAACGTCGATATTTAATGACAGAAATGGATAAAGAAGCAGAACTAGCGGCAGACAACATGTTTTCTGAAGGGGCAATGACTGTTGTCAATTATGAAAATGAAGAGCAGGCGCTAGACGGGAAGTAGGAAGATTGAGCAATAACTGCTCAATCTTTTTTTATAGGCCTCAAGACTTACCTGAACTTCCTTCTATAGTTTGTTACGAAGGTTATGATTTTGCGATATTATAGATATTAGTTAGAGAAGGAGGAAAACAATATGAAAGGTTTCATCATCGCACTACTGGTTATTATTCTTGCTGTGTTACTTTTGACCATGCTTTGGCCAGCGATTATCGCAACAGTCGGTGCAGTACTTGGATTTTATTCCTATAGCAAACTGCGCGAGTCGAATTCAGTTGGAGAAAAAATCCTTTATGGTATTTTGATCGCACTCGGTGCCCTCATGATTTTCTCTAATTTAAAAGGCGCAATTGCAGTGATTGTGGTTGCAGCGATTGTTTATTTCTTATTTAGAAGTAAAAAGTCTAAGCGCTACAAAGAAAATGATACATTTGATTACCCATATAATAAATAATTTTTGGAGGAGACAATTATGGCAAATCTATTTGATAAATTAAAACAATGGAACAAAGATGTGAGCAAGAAATTGGACGAACGAACTGAAAAAAAACGCAATTCCGTTAGTTACTACATGGACAAAACTAAAGCTGAAATGAAAGAAGCAGAACGCATGGTAGAAAAACAACGCGAATTAAAATCACTTTTCTATAAAGAGTATAAAGAAATGGAAATTTACGTTGAAAAACGTCGTCACCAAGTTGAAGTGGCAAATGAAGCGGGTGAAACAAAATTAGCCGATTTTGCTCAAAAAGAAGTCACTCAGTATGAAGAGCAACTTGCTGCAACGAAAGAGCATTACGATCAAGCAACGACTAGACTTGAAGAATTAGAGCTTCAAATGCATGAAATGCGTCTCAAATGGAAAAACTTAAAAACACAACATTTGGCGGAAATGGCAGAGAAGAATGCCGAAGAGACGTCACAAAAAATGGATAAAGTTATTCATGATATGAGCTGGGGAAGTGTGTCTGACTACCATGAGGCACAAAAGCAACGAGACTTGGCAGAGGAAGCGAATAAAAAAGCTGATATGGCAAAAGAGTTATCGCAGTCTTTTGATGACCTGATGGATGAGCTTGAAAAGAAAACTACGAAAAGTAAAGAAGTTATTAAAGAAAAGACACAAGATTTTACTTCAATGGTAGACGATTTGATTGAACGAGAAAAGCAAAATTTCAAGAAAAAAGATCGTGCTTCAATGGATGAAAAATTAGATCAACTGGAAAAAGAAGTCGGGAAGAAAGAGTCAGATCAGATAAAGGATACAGATGAAATCAATCTGGATGACGAGAAAAAGCATGAAGGTGAAGAGCCAGAACAAGAACAAAACAAAAAATAAGAAATGAAAAACAGAGTGGAAAACACTCTGTTTTTTTTGTTAAAATCATTCGAGCGGTTGTTGCGCTAATTTTTCACGTGTGAGTTCTGAAAGCAAACAATCGAGTAACTGATAATCATTGTGGGTGAGATTTCTGTGGAATAAGGTAAAGACTTTACTTGATGATAAATTAGAAGGAACTGAGCTAGAAATTAATAAATCACAGTTTGTTGGTGTATCTAAATAACTAAGAAAAAGACAGTGATAATCAAGCATTTTGATCTGCTTTATTAAGTGATTATGCAGTGGGTTCATATCGAAGTCAATTAGGATTGTAATGACAGGTAAATACTTTGTGAAATCAAGATTGTCAATAAGGATGCGACTTAACTGTCGTCGTAATACCTCTTTAGAGACGACGAGATTTGGATAGGAAGTAACTAATTTATGAATAACTTTTTGCACAATTTGATCAAGAAATAAGTTGTTTTTTTCTTGTTTATCTCGGAAAGGAATAAAATCTTCTTTTAATCCTTTAAAGTAATTCACCATGGAAAAGGTTTGTAAGAATTGCATTTTGATTGTTGTTGTATCGATAGTCCTGTAGTCTTCATTAGTCAGGAACGTTTGCAAACATTCCATCAATGTCAGAAGCATTTGATAGGCATCAGTTGGGTTATTTTGGTAATGAAAAAACAGTTCATGTGTCAAACTATAGTCACGATTCACAATCGAAGGACCTTCAAGAATCGCTAAAGTGAAAGAGTTTTCGAGCTTGACGAATTCTTTAGGGCTACCAAGTTCAACAAGTCTTCCAGAATTATATAGAATTTTATTTATTGGACTAGTGGGACTATGAGTAATTTGCTTTGTTATAAAATTTTTCGTCGTTCTTCTTGATAAAATAACTGCAATATCGTAAAGAATAGTTTCTTGAATCATATTCGTATGATGTGAAGCTAAATAGGGTGCAGTATTTTCGATTTCCTCGATAAGTTCATCTTTAGGAACCAAAATAAATGGCCATTCGTTTCCTTGATAAAGAGCCCAAAAAAAAGCTTTATACATAAATCGGATTTGATGCTCTTCTCCAGCAATACGAATGGGGGAAGCTGAAATTTGAAGGTCATATTGTTCTAAAAAAACATTCAGCTGTTTGATATTTTGATGGATGGTTACCGTGCTACTGAAGCATTTTTCAGCTAGAGCAAACGTGGAGCTTACTTGCTGCGTAAATAGGGATACTAAAATTTGAGCAGGAATGGACTGTCTTGCGGTTTCTTTATATAAATCAAATAAACAAGCGTTTAGATTTCCAATCGAAAATAGAGACTCTTTTTGAACTGAGATAGCTGCTTGATTATATTTTTTTATGCTAAATAAATTAATTTCATTAATAGTAGTTAATAACGTTTTTCTACTCACCGCAATTTTAGCTAATAATTCTTCAAAAGTTTGTGTGCCATAAATGGTCAATTCGTTTAAAATAACCAACATTCGTTGATCTTTTTTACTTAATAGTTCAATAAAATTCATTATGTCCTCCATTAAAGGTTAATCATACATAAACAAAGGATACAACCTCTCACTAAATTTGTCTATTTTGTGAACAAAAAATTTTTTTTGAAGAGTACGAGAAAAAAAATAAATAAATAAAGGATATTTTTAAAATGAGAGCGCTTTTTTAGGGGGAATGACTTAATTCTTTTTTCTAAAAGAAGCAAAAAAATTTATCTTAAACAGATCCAATCCTTGTTATTGTAGTGGCAGAAAGGAATTTCAAAAAAAGAGACATAAAATTGTCACAAAAAAATATAAAGTTGTATAGCTGATTAGTTTTTTTGGCAAACAAGAGCGTCTATAATGACCTATGTTAACAAAGAGAAGGGAAGTGGACTTTTGATTACACCAGTTTCTATAGATAAAATCATTGAAGAACTGGATTCTAATAAGATCTATGAAAAACAAGTGATTAAAGAAAAAATAACAAAGGAAATTACCATTAATTTTGCACGAACTGCTACACCTTATATTGCCTTTTTAACGGAAGGGGTTTGTGTGACATATCTAGATTCTCCCTTTGATCATCAACGCAGGATTTTAGAATTTTTAGTTGATAAAGCAATACTTGGCTTAGAGATGATCACAAAAGAAGAAATGGTATGTCCAAAATTCACACAAATTCAAAAAGGAGCCACTGTTTTTTTTATTGAGCTTGAATATTTACTGAATTATTTGTCAATACGTCCATCTTTTTCGGAATTTTTAATTAAATATATTGTGGAATCAGAAAAAAGGATTTCTAGGCGCCTGTTCACCTTATCTAATTTCAGTAGAAGAAAAAAAGTTTTATCAGCATTTATTGAATTAATTGAAGAAAGTGGTATAGAGCGTGAAGGAGAATGGTTTGTTCTTCCATATGGAATTAAGAGTAAGGATCTTACGAATTTTTGTAATGTTGATAAATCGTTCTTTTATAAAATGATGAAAGAATTTTTTTTGAAAGGCATTCTGCAATATACAGAAGATCGGAGAATGAAACTCAATAAGAAAAAATTACAAGCTGAGATGCTTTCAGATTAATTAGTAACATGTTGATTCCTTGAGAGGAGGTGAACTATGCACGAATAGTGGGAACCATAAAAATTCATTAAGAAAAGGAGCAACTTGAGTTTATGAAGAAAAAAAGTTTGAAAAAAGGAAGCATATTGGTTGTTGTAGCTTCGTTAACTGCTAGCCAGCTTTTACTAACTTCTCCAGCACTAGCAAAGCAACCAAGTAAAAACACAGAAAATGAAACTACAGCTAGTGTGAGAGCCAAGAATTTCAATGAGTTACAAGGAAGCGGTAAAGAGAATGGGCTAAAAGCAGGAAGTTCCAATTTTAAGCGAACACTAGCAGTAAGTCCAAGAGCAACTGAAATTCCAGTCACAGTGGCAACACCGGCGGAATTAGAATCAGCGCTAAGTCTTCAAAGTAATGCTAATGTTATTAAACTTGCAAATGACATTACTTTAATGAAAGATATCAATCTTTCAAAATCAGTAAGAATTGAAGGAAATGGTTATAAGCTTTCTTTTTCAGGGAAAAAAATAGCTGTTTCGGGTTTCACGAGAATTGACTTGTTAAATGTTGCTTTATACAACGGAAGTAATGGATCGAATGTTGCAATGTTTACACAAAACGGTGCAAACTCGAACCCTGCTATAAATGTTCTAGGAGATGTCACTTCTAATGGCTTTTTAATCGATGCGACAAACGGTGGTGCACTGACAATTTCTGGTAAGCATAATACGTTTACTGGGAACCAGTCTTCTATGATCGCCAATGTTAACCAATTTAAGGTAGAAGATAATGCGCAAATTGACCGAATGGAAGCCGTGAAAAATGCAATCCAGGTTTCAACAGCAGGAAACATTTCAATTGGGAAAAATGCCTTGATTAATATTCGTTCAAATACAGGTTATGCATTTTCTGGGGATAGAAGTACTTTGCTTGTTGATGAAGGAGCTAAAGTAGTTTCCAACTCACAATTTGGTGCGTTTTCTGTCGGTTTTTTACAAATTAACAATGGAGCAAGTATAAATATTGCTTCTGGAGTGAATGGCGGAAATGGTACTGGAATTCGCTCCGTTTCAGGAGTGTCAACTGGAGATAATGTAAATCTTGACATTAAGGTTTCTGGAAACGGTATTGAAACAACCGGTGCGAGTTCCAATGTTAAATTAGGTTTAAATAATAAACTTGATATAACAAGTACAAGTTCTTCAGGAATTGTAACAAAAGGTTTTTCTTCAGGCGTAGGATCAGATATAGCAATTAATGCTTTAAGAGATGGAATTACAGCTGATGTTGGCGGGGTCAAAATCGGGGAAATTTCTAATCAACCTGTAGCCGGCGAAAAGAGAACTGTAAAAATTAATTCTGGAAATGCCTCTGGAATTAACTCTCGAGGAGATATTAACTTAGGGGATAACATCAATTTTGACATCCAATCTTATTTTAATTCACTTGGTCTAGGAACAGGACAAACCCCCGCAATGATCAACATTGGTTCTTACAGCCATGTAGAAGCTACATCTGCCAATAACATGGGGATTAGTGCGGCATCAATGAAAATTGGGAATGATACTGATCTCTCTCTTTCATCTTTACAAACAGGAATTAATCTAGGAAATGATGGTAGCGGACTTGCTACAGGAAAAAATGTCAAAATCAAGATTAATGCAGGTGGAGATGGAATTAGTTCAGGTAAAAATCTATCTTTTGATCAAAATAATGAATTAGATATTAAGGCATTATCTGGAAATGGGATGTCAACGATCAATTCAGCAAAAATTGAGCTTGCAGAAAAAAATCTACTAAAAATTCAAGCTCGATTAGGAATTCGCCAAACAGGAAATGCCTCTTTGTTTCACTTAAATCGTCTATCGGCTTTGCGCATTTACAATACAGAGCAACACGGAATTTTTACAGATGGTACAACAATGTTTGACGAAAATACGACTGTTGGAATCAGCACAGCACAGGGCGGGAACTATTCAGCGATAAAGGCAAATAGCAAAATTCAATTTAATGAGGGTTCTAAGCTAAACATTCAAACTTTATCGAATCAATCAACTTCTGTTTTTGACTTAAGTGGTGCCGATAGTTCACGACTTGAAATCATCAAGCCGACGCTAATGGATATTCGTCAAAGTAATCATTTTACTCCAGGACTTGGTCGCTTGATTCAAGGTAGAGGAAATGGGAACGCAGCTTTTCAAACGCATTTCATTATGGATACAGTCGCCAAACTTTATTCATGGAATCGAGGACAAGCATGGAGTACATCACCAACGAACTCTTGGAAAAATGTATCTTCTGATACAATTTTTGTCCCTAACTTAAATAATGTGAATTATAACTATTTTGGGGGTCCAACAGTAGGAGACAATGTTACGGGATTCGATATTTATAGTTATTCTCGTCTTGCAACACGGTCAGATAGTTCCAATTTGTTGCCTACAACAATTGAAAAACTGACGACTACTTCAACAAGCGTGAAAGGAACCGCTGAACCTGGCGCAGATATTGAAATAAAAGTGGCGGATCAAACAATTGGACATGGTACTGTTTCGGCAGATGGTACGTATAATGTTTCAATTCCAGCGCAAAAAGCAGGCGTACAAGTAAGTGCTCAAGCGTTTGTTGGAACAGATAAATCTAATGTAGCATCTACAGCTGTTATTAGCGCAACAGCTGGAACTATCATGCCTGATCCTTATACTGCTGATGAAACTGAACTTACAGGTAACTATACAGGTGACGTTGTAAAGGCGAAACTTTATGTTAATGGTAAATATATTTCAACAGGTGGTTCATTTAAAGCTCCGAAGTTTTCCTATTATGTCAAAAAAGGGACTATTAAAGTAGGGGATAAGGTCGAACTCGAAGTATTAGACAGCACAGATAAAATACTTGATAAAAAGGTTGTACAAGTAAATAAAGTTCAAACCGGATCGGTTTCCCCAAATCCATTTACAGTTAATAGTTCAGCAATTACAGGTAGTTACACAGGTGATGTCGCACAAGGGCAACTATTTGTGAATGGCAAGCACATTTCAACAGGTGGCACATTTACTAGTGGCAAATTTTCTTATTACGTGAAAGCTCACAGTATTAAAGCTACAGATAAAGTCGAACTTGCTGTTTTTGATAAGACGCAAAAAATCCTAGACCGGAAACCTGTACAAGTTATAGGTACTGCCAAAGGCACTCTTACACCTAATCCATTTACTGTTGGTAGTTCGTTAATCACAGGAAGTTATAGCGGTGATATTGTACAGGGGCAATTATTTATAAATGGTAAATATGTTTCAAAAGGTGGCACATTCAGTAAGGGTCAATTCTCTTATTATGTGAAGGTTGGTACCGTGAAAGCTACAGATAAAGTAGAACTTGTTGGACTTGATAAAAATAAAAAAGTTTTAGATCGAAAAAATGTCCAAGTAAATGGCGTTTTAGTTGGAAGCGTGATGCCCAATCATTACGTGCCTGGGACAACATCAATTACTGGTACTTACAGTGGCGATGTGGTTAAAGGCCAACTATATGTGAATGGTAAGTATGTTTCAACAGGTGGTACCTTTAGTAGTGGCAAGTTTTCTTATTATGTGAAAGCTGGAACCATTAGAGAAGGTGACAAGGTTGAACTTGTAGCACTTGATAAAAATAAGAAAGTATTGGATCGTAAACTTGTTCCTACTGCTGTTTTAAAGGGTGAAGTTACACCAAAAGTTTATACGCTTGGGAATTCTACAATTACTGGTACGTATACCGGTTCAGTGGCAAAAATTCAACTGCTTATTGATGGTAAATCTATCTCTTGGGGTGGGAACTTTCTTTCTGATGGAACATTTTCTTATTATGTAAAATCGGGACTTATCAAAGAAAAATCAAAAGTAGAGATTATTGCATATGATGCCGAAGATAAATCCTTAGACCGTAAAGTTGTCCCCGTAAAAAGCAATATAGAAGGCAAATTTATTTCAGCTACTTATAAAATTGGGGACACAATCATTAAAGGAACTTTTGATGGAGATATATCAGTTGCTAAAGTATATATCAATGGTGTCCCAGGTGCTTGGGGTGGAGATTTTAATGTTGGAGCCTTTTCATATTTTGTTGGGAAAAACAAGATAAAAAAAGATGATATCGTTAAACTCGAAGGCTACAGCCAAAATACCAAGTTATTGGATACAGTTACTGTCAAAATTGTAGATTAAAATGTTTTATGTCTGTTGCTTTTAGTGAATGGCTAAAAGCAACAGATCACTTTCATTCATAAGGTGGTTTGAAAAATAATGAAAAAAATATGGATGGGCTTAGGTGTTGCGGTTGTGTTACTTTTATCTGCTTGCGCAGGACAGAGTGAGCAAACAGCTTCAACTAACTCTACAAAAAATATCACAGCAAAAACAAAAGCTGTTATTGTAAATGGCTTGAAAATCAAAGTAGAAAAACAAGAAGTTGATCCCAAAATAGAAGAAAACAAGAAGCAAAGTTTGTATACATTTTCAATCAAAGTGGACAATGTTTCAGCCACTAATAAAGGTATTGGTGCAATTGATTTTGTTCTTAAATTGAAAAGTGGTAAGGAGATAAAAATAGATTCATCTATGTTTGCATTCGGTGATGAGTTGAAAGTCGGGAAATCTATCCAGGGAAAAGCTTTCTTCACGGTTAATTCCAAACAAATACCTTCTAAACTCGTATATCAGCCAGTTAAAAAGGATTTAGCAGAATGGGATGTGAATGCGAAATGAAAATCGTTACTGTTGGCCTCGGTTATATAGGACTTCCTACAGCTTTGATGTTTGCTAAACATGGTGTCAATGTAGTTGGGGTTGATATCTCCAAAAATATAGTTCAACAGTTAAATCAAGGAATAGTTCAAATTGAGGAGCTGGGAGTTCAGGAATTGCTTCAGACAGTACTTGAAAAAAAACTATTTCAAGCAAGTCTTGTACCTGATCATGCGGATGCCTTTATCATAGCTGTCCCAACCCCAAACGCAAGAGATCAATATGGTAGTTGTGATCTTCAGTATGTAAAGAAGGCCCTCGACACGATTCTACCTTTTGTACATTTTGGAAACACCATTGTTGTTGAGTCAACGATTTCACCAAGAACTATGGATGATGTCGTGACCCCGTTTTTTGAAGAGGCAGGTTTTGAGATTGGTTCAAATTTATTTTTGGTGCATTGCCCCGAACGTGTTTTGCCAGGGAATATATTGCACGAATTAGTTTTTAATGATCGGATTATCGGTGGGATAACTCCTGAATGCACGAAAAAAGGAAAAATACTTTATCAAACCTTTGTTCGTGGAGAACTTTTAGAGACAGAAGCAAAAGTGGCTGAACTATCGAAATTAATGGAAAACACATACCGTGATGTGAATATAGCACTTGCCAATGAATTGGTTCAAATAGGAACAAAACTTAAGATTAATGCACTTGATGTGATTCGCCTTGCTAACCGACATCCTCGTGTTAATCTCCATCAACCAGGACCAGGAGTTGGCGGACACTGTCTGGCTGTTGATCCCTACTTTATTGTTGCTGCGGCACCGAAAGAAGCAAAGCTCATTAATCAAGGTAGAGAAATAAATAGTAGCATGCCACAATTTATTTTGAAACAAGTTGTAAAAATAATGGAAATGAATAGTGGGACTAAAATAACCATTTTAGGTCAAGCTTATAAAGGAAATATTGATGATATTCGTGAAAGTCCTGCTATCCATATTGCTGAACAGCTAAGACTTTTAACAGAATATAAAATCGCAATATACGATCCACATGTTCAAGAGGAGAATGATGAGACGCTAAAGCAAGCCTTTGAAGGAAGTGATTTAGTTCTTGTTTTGTGTGATCACGATGAATTTAAGAAAATTGCAGTAGAAAATATTCAACTGATGAAAACTCGTATGGCATTCGATACTAAAAATATAATTTCAAATGGAATGGATTTTGATAATTACTATACATTAGGCAATATTTTTCAATTTGAGTCCACTAAGAAAAAGGAAATTCGCTTCCCGTTTTGATAGGAGAAAAGCAATGCATGAACAAATAGATTTAAAAAAAGTACTAGTAGCAGTTAAGGGGAATTTTGTGTATATTCTTGTGATTATTTTTCTTTTTGTAGGGATGATGTTTGTATATTTAACTTATTTTACAACACCAATTTATCAGAAAAACACTCAAATCCTTGTAAACCAATCTGAGAAAAAAGCCTCTAATGGTCTTGAAGCACAAACGGTTCAAGCTGATTTACAGTTGGTCAACACTTATAGCACGATCATTACCAGTCCTAGAATTTTGGAAAAAGTTGGGAAAAAAATGAACTACAAATATGATGTACAAGAACTTGCAGATATGATTAAAGTTAACAATACAACTAATTCACAACTCATTGATATCAGTGTTGATTACGAGGATCCATTAGTTGCTAGCAAAATAGCTAATTTGACAGCACAAATTTTTACAGAAGATATACAAAAAAATTATGAATATTGATAATGTTACAATTATTTCTCCGTCTTCATATACAGGTGAAGAAACACCGATTAGACCACAAAAAGCTCTAATGCTTTTGCTTTCTTTCTTTTTAGGGCTTGTAGTAGCTTTTTTGTTTATTGTAATTAAAATGTTTTTCGAACGGACATTTACTTCAATAAAGGAGATTGAAGAATTGCTAGGGTTACCAATATTAGGAGAAGTGAGTACATTTCAAAAAGAAGAACTCTATCTAACTGAAAAAGAAGATTTACTAAGGAAGTGAAGCCATTTTTTATGAAAAAGAACGAAGGAAAGTCACTTAAGCAAGAGAAGGAGAAAGCTGCTATAGAAGAGCAGTTTAGATTAATTCGTGCAAGTATTGATTTGACAAATAGTGAGCAAAAAAAACAAGTTATCTTAATTACCTCACCAGAAAGTGGTACAGGGAAATCAACAATTGCATCACACCTTGCAGTTTGTTACGCGAAAAAGGGTGAGCGTACACTTTTAATTGATGCTGATTTACGGAAACCGACGATTCATAAGCATTTTTCGGTTAGTCGCTATATCGGGCTTACAAATATTATCACAGAACAAAGCTCTGTAACGAACTGTCTACAGGAAGTCAACCAAGATGGCTATTCGTTATCTATTCTAACCGGTGGCCCAAGTCCACTTAATCCAAGTGAATTACTCTCTTCTAAAAATATGGAACAGCTAGTGAATCAATTGAGACGGATCTTTGACGTTATAATCTTAGACACGCCTCCAGTAACAATGGTTTCTGATGCACTTGTGTTAACTGATCTATCGGATGGTGTTGTTTTGACCTTTCGCTATCATCAGACAGTGAAAGAAAAGGCACAGGCAGCGGCTGGAAAACTTAAACTCTCGAAAGCTAGACTACTCGGTGTGATATTTAACGGTACTAAAAATGTGAAGCATTATTATTACTAAGGAGAGATAGAGATGAATTTGGTAAAGGCAGATATGAAGCTTTTTCCTAAAGAAACTAGATATATAAGATGGAAAAGACCGATGGGAAGAGGCTTGAGTATTATCGGGTTGTTCATTCTTGCTCCTGTTTTTTGTATTATTGCAATGGCTATTAAAATCTCTGAAAAAGAGGCACCTGTTGTATTTAAGCAAAAGCGTGTTGGTAGAGATGGACAGTTATTTGAAATCTATAAATTCCGAACAATGTGTGTAGATGCAGAACAGCAACTTGACCAGTATTTAGAGCAAAATGAAGCGGGGAGAGCTATGTTTAAGTTGAAAAAAGATCCTCGAATAACAACGATTGGACGTTTTTTACGAAAAATGAGTTTAGATGAATTACCACAATTGTGGAATGTGGCAAAGGGGGAAATGGCACTTATTGGTCCTCGCCCTGCACTACCGCGTGAAGTGGAAACATATACTTCCTATGAAAAAAAGCGGTTGCTTGTAACACCAGGATGTACAGGGCTTTGGCAAGTAAGTGGCCGAAGTGAACTTGGATTTGATGAGATGATTGAACTGGATCTAGCGTATATTCATCATTGTTCATTTAAGTTGGATATGAAAATTATAGCTAAAACATTTTTTGTGATTTTAAAGGCTAAAGGAGCTTACTGATGAAAGAAGGAAGAAGGTTTAATTTTCTAGGAACTTACCTAGATCCACTTAATATGCAAGAAACACTGGCAAGAATTGAACGATTAATTTTGAATCGGAAACCTAGTCAACACGTTGCAATGAATGCCTGGAAAGTTAATCTATTACAAAAAGATATTAAGTTAAGGCGCATTATCAATCATTCCGCATTGATCAGTGCAGATGGTCAAGCTATTGTGTGGGCAGCGAAATTTTTGGGCTATGATATTCCAGAACGAGTTGCTGGGATTGATTTGTTTCAAGAGCTTGTCCGACTTTCTGCTGAAAAAGGCTGGCGTGTTTATTATTTTGGGGGAGAACAGGCAATTGTTCAAAAGGTTATATGTGAGCATCAAAAATTGTATCCAAATCTTCAAATAGCCGGATTTCGAAATGGTTACTTTGAAGAGCGAGATTCTGTAAAAATTGCTTCGGAAATTCATGAAAGCAATGCGGATATCTTATTTGTTGGTTTTTCAAGCCCCAAAAAAGAATTTTGGATCCATACTTATTTTGAAATACTCCAAGTTCCGTTTGTGATGGGGGTCGGGGGAAGTTTTGATGTGGTTGCTGGAAAAACAAAACGTGCACCGCTTGTTATGCAAAAAACTGGACTTGAGTGGCTTTATCGTTTCTTGCAAGAGCCAAAACGGATGGCTAAACGGTATTTAATTGGTAATTTGCATTTCTTTCATTTAGTTGTGAAAGAGAAGTGGCGAATAGAAAGAGAAAAAACATGAAAAAAGAGTGGCCGCTCCATGTTCATATTTTTATTCTTTTCATTTGGGTTTTTCCAGTAGTAGACTTTTTAAATGGAATTTTCCTCACGTCAGGATACAGTATTCCGGTAGGCATATTATATCGATTTTGTTTTTTCTTTTTTTTACTTTATGTAGTTGTTACTGGCCCCTTTGTAAAATCAAAATTCACAATGCTTATTTCTCTTTTCATTTTGGGAAATGCTTCTATTTTTTTAATCCAAGGTATTGTTTTACAAAATGCACTAGTGTGGCTTGTTAAAGATGCTATTGTCTTTGTGAAGTACTTTTTATGGGCATTAATTCCTTACTATTTTTTTCAATATAAAAAAATTTTTAAGGAAGTGAATATTGAGGCACTGTTTTTATGGATTAGTTCTCTTTTTACAATCGAACTTATTATTCCTTATTTTTTAGGGATAGGCTATCAAACATATGGTTATTCGGATGCCGGATATAAGGGCTTTTTTTTTGCAAATAATGATACCTCCCTTGCTTTTATGGTTTCGATTACCTTTACAGCACAGGCGCTGTTATCTAATTTACAGAAAACATGGAATCTCCGTGTACTTTTTCTGACACTTTTGTTATTTGGAAATTTGTTTTCACTGTTGCTCCTTGGAACTAAAACGGGAATTGTTTATGGCGTCTTGGTTTATCTGTTTTTAATGTTTTATTTATTATTTAAAGCTCGATATCCAACGGCGCTTTATAAAATCACAATTTGGCTGATTAGTTTTTTTAGTTGTAGTTGGATCGTATTGTTTGGTTTTCGCTATATTATCGATCTGATACAAGGTACTTATGAACGGATTGTTTATTTTTACTACCTTTACGATGGGAATTTGCTTCTTCTTTTAACCAGTTCTCGAAGTCATTTTTTAGAAAGCGGCTGGCACTTTTTTTTAAGTGATAAACATGCCATATTTACGTTGTTTTTTGGGCAAGGCTTTGAATATAGGCTTGAACATTTTGAGCGTTTAGGACTTATTGAGATGGATTTTTTTGATGCTCTTTTTGGGCTAGGGATTTTTGGAGTTATCCTTTTACTTCTTTTATTGGGCCATTTTATCTTTAAGGCATTTCAATCTAGTAAACGCTCCATTTACAGTGTGGCTATTATTATTATGATTGGTTACAGTTTTTTTGCCGGACACGTGCTATTCTCCGCACTGTCTTCTACCCTTTTAGGTCTTGTTTGTGGAGGAATGATTTTACAAGAGAAGGAATGAACAGATTTTGAAAACTTTATTAATTCGTTTTAGCCAGTTTTCACTTGGGGCCATCGGTTCGGCCTTATTAAATTTAATTTTGCTTCCAGTTACAACTTATTTTTTAACTCCTGCAGAGTATGGGAAAATCAGTATGTTTTTCTTAGCGCAAACATTACTCACTTATATGATCTATTTAGGTTTTGATCAGGCCTTTACAAGAGAATTTCACGAATATCCAGTTAAACAAGTTTTATTAAAGCAGGCGATGCGAATCCCATTAATTGGTTCCATATTATTGATCATTATTGTAGGTTTGTCGGCTCGGCCAATTTCGTTTTTGCTGTTTGCGGATTCTAGCTATACTTTGGCTGTTGAATTATTAGCATTTTCTAGTTTGTTTCTTATCTTCGAACGTTTTATTTTATTATTTTTACGAATGCAAAATCAAGCTGGTCGATTTTCTGTTTATAGTATCGCTACGAAGCTAATGATTCTAATTGGCACTCTTTTGGCACTGTTTATAGGAGAAAAAACCTTTATTACAGTAGTTTATGGAATGCTTTTTGGTCAGATTGCAGGAGATATTCTCCTTATTGTGATGCATATTAAGCTATTTCGGGGAGTGAAGGCAGCATGGAATTTTGTTTTCATTAGGAAACTTGCTAAATTTGGATTTCCCGTTGCAGTTGGCACTTTTTTATATAGCCTACTTATTATTCTTGATAAGGTGTTTTTGAGAATGTTTTCTGGGTTTCATGAACTTGGAATTTATACGGCTGCTTTTAAAGTAGCTAGTGCCCTAATGATTTTACAAGTGAGTTTTGCTAACTTTTGGATACCTACAGCTTATGAATGGTTTCAGGAAAAAAAGCCGATTTCTTATTATGAAAAGGTAAGCCATTTTGTCATGTTAACCATTTCAATTGCCTTTTTGGGTTTGCTTTTTTTCAAAAAATGGTTTATTTGGATTCTTTCACCAGCCTTTTTAGATGCGCAGTATATTTTTCCCCTGCTCACTTTTTATCCACTCATGATGACGGTTAGCGAGACAACAAACCTAGGAATTGCTTTTTCTAAGCGGAGCTGGTTGAACATCTATGTTTCACTCATTGCTGTTTTTGTTACAGTTGCTTGTCACTTTTTGTTAATTCCAACTTACGGAGCACTCGGAGCGGCAATTGCGACTGGAACAGGTTATATTTTTTTCTTCCTAACACGTACCTATTTTTCTATGAGAAATTGGGAAGGGTTTTCTGTGAAACGACATGTTTTTACAACACTCGTATTATATGCATTGGCTCTTAATAGTGCATTTTTTAGGGAGATATGGTTAGAGAAAATTTTTATTCTGATAGTGCTAGTTTGGTTGTTCTTTTTATATAGAAATGAATGGCGAATAATTTTGAAATTGGCGAGGAAAGGTTTGAAAATATGAATATTTTGATGGTAGGACCGGATTCAAATGAAAAGGGGGGCATAGCGACAGTTATTTCTAATTTTAAAAATTATTTTAACGAGCCGGACATCCGGCTTTTCTTTTTAAGTTCTTGGACGAAAAGGAAAAAATGGCGAACAGAATGGTTGGCTTACATTCAAATTCGAAAATTGATTCATGAGAAACAAATTGATTTAGTTCATTTTCATGTAGCACAAAAGGGAAGTTTTTTTCGTAAAGCTTTTCTTGCAAGACTTGTTCCTAAATATTGTCGTGTCATCTTTCATATGCATGCTTCGAAGTTTGACATTTTTTATAAAGAAAGCTCAAGTATCATAAAATGGTGGATTCGACATACTTTTGATCAACTGGATGGAGTGGTTGCGCTAAGTGAAAATTGGGCAGCTTTTTATGGGAATTTGACCCAAACTCCCATCTCAGTGATTCAAAATGCGGTGAAAGTTCCTGAAAAATCGCTTTTTAATCCGGAAGCATCCAATATCATTACGTTAGGTCGTGTTGGAAAGCGAAAAGGGAGCTTCGATTTACTTGAAATTGCGAAGGAGATCCATCCATTTTTCCCAGAAATTCAGTTTATTCTTTATGGGGATGGTGCTACAGAAAAACTTGCAAAAGAAATTCAAGAGAAGAATATAAAAAATGTATCATTAGGTGGGTGGATAACCTTGGAAGAGCAGAGTAGCGTCTTAGAAAATGCCATTCTTCATTTTTTACCTTCCTATTTTGAAGGTCTGCCAATGTCAATTTTAGAAACAATGGGAGCTGGGATTCCAAATCTAACAACTAAAGTAGGAGGGATCCCCGAAGCTATCCAATCAGGGAAAAACGGTTTGTTAGTAGCACCGGGCGATTTAAATGGAATGTTTGAGAAATTATTATTCTTTTTAAGCATACCTACTTTTCAAAAAAATTTGAGTCAAGAAGCTCGTAACACAATTCAGAAGGACTTTTCAATTAAAACCTACCATGAAAAATGGAGATTGCTATACAAAAACTTAAAATGATGAAATTCTTGATTTGTTTTAAAGCATCCGGGTAAATATCAAATGAGAAGTTGCTTTTTTGATGAAAAGAGGTATAATAATTGGTATAGACCGATTAAATTTAGGAGGCTTATAATTATGGCAATAAAAGTAATAACAAATGCAACCATTTATACTGGCAAATTGGTACTCGAAAATGCTTATATTCGCTTTGATAAAGAAATTTTAGAAGTTGGTCAAATGGTGAACTTTAAAGCAGAGAAAAGCGAAGAAGTTATTGATGCCAAGGGTCAAACAATCGTACCTGGTTTTATTGATGTTCACTCGCATGGTGGATATGGACATGACGCAATGGACGCCGATCCAGAAGGTTTGAAAAAACAAGTTCGTGGGATGCTTCGCGAAGGCATTACTACTTATTTCCCGACAACGATGACTCAGTCAAAAGAAAATATCGAAAAAGCCTTACGCGTTATTAATGAAGTAGCAAAAGAAGAGCCTCTTATTGGTGGGATTCACTTGGAAGGACCATTTGTGTCCACTGTCTTCAAAGGTGCCCAACCGGAAGAATACATCATGGCACCAGATTTGGAACTTTTTAAGAAATGGTTTGAAATTTCAGGTGGACTTATTAAACTCGTAACTTATGCGCCAGAACATGAAACTTCACCTGCATTTGAAAATTTATGCTATGAACTTGGTGTTGTACCAAGCATTGGGCACTCAAATGATGTGCGGGAACATTTAAAAACAAGTAAGGCAACCCATGCAACACACCTTTATAATGCTTGTCATAGAATGACACACCGTGAACCTGGAGTTCCTGGACATGTGCTTTTAGAAGATGGTATTGAAGCAGAATTAATTGTCGATGGTATCCATGTAAATCGTGATATGGTCAAATTGGCGTATAAAATGAAAGGTGCACATGGCATCTCACTTATTACAGATTCAATGAGGGCTAAAGGAATGCCTGAAGGAAAATCAGAACTTGGTGGTCAAACTGTGATCGTGAAGGATAAGCAAGCTCGTCTAGAAGATGGAACACTTGCTGGAAGTGTTTTAACTTATGATGATGCTTTCCGTAACATGATTGAATTCACAGGATGTACGCTTGAGGAAGCGGTCTTGATGAGTTCTGTAAACCAAGCAACGGAATTTGGACTTACTTCAAAAGGAAGTCTTGAAGCAGGAAAAGATGCTGACTTCAATATTTTAGATCAAGATTTACAAATTACGGCTACGTATTCATACGGCCAAAAATATGTGTGAAATGAGAGGAAAAACGATATGCAACTTATTAAAGTAGAAGATAAACTAAGCGGTTCAAAAGAGGGACTTAAAATTATTGAATCTGCCATTAAAGCTCAGAAAGTGAGCACACTTGGTCTCGCAACTGGGAGCACACCGGAAACGCTTTATGCAGAATTCATTAAAAGCGATATAGATACAAGCGAAATTACAACTGTTAACTTAGATGAATATGTAGGTCTTGCAGCAGACGACCCAAACAGTTATCATTACTATATGAATGATTTGCTTTTCTCGAAAAAGAAATTTAAGGAAAGCTATTTACCTGATGGCCTTGCAAAAGATGCAGAAGCAGAATGCAATCGCTATGAAGCTATTTTGAACGAACATCCAGTTGATATTCAAATTCTTGGAATCGGAACAAATGGACATATCGGCTTTAATGAACCGGGAACATCATTTGATTCGTTGACGCATAAAGTGCTTCTTACAGAATCAACACGTGAAGCAAATAAAATTTATTTTGAAAAAGAAGAAGATGTGCCGACACATGCCTATTCGATGGGGATTAAATCCATTTTGAATGCTAAAAAAATTATCTTGCTTGCTTTTGGGAAAAGCAAGGCGGAAGCGATTAAAGCGACGGTAAATGGACCGATCACAGAAGATTGTCCTGCTTCTGCACTTCAAAACCACCCAGATGTAACTATTATTGTAGATAATGAGGCGGCTTCACTTCTATAAAAAATGAGGGCTGAAAAATGATCGATAAAAAATCAGGAATTCCAATTTACATGCAAATTCAGGCAGATATTAAGCAAAAAATTGAGGTGGGAACTTGGGAAATTGGTTCGTCTATTCCTGCTGAAAGACAACTCGCTGAAATGTTTCATGTAAGTCGGATGACTGTACGCCAAGCGATTCAAGGCTTAGTAGATGATGGGATTTTGCAACGTCGTATCGGGGCAGGCACTTTCATCGCTGAAAAGAAGTTAACTGAACGACTGGAAGCGGTGACGAGTTTCACTAATTTAATGCTTCAAGAAGGAAAAATCCCTTCAACACGTATTGTATCTTATGGGATCCGTCCAGCAAGTGTCCAAGAGCAGGATGCGTTAAACCTCAGTGGAAATAGTAATGTTATGAAAATTGAGAGGATTCGTTACGGGGATCAAATTCCCATTTTGTATGAAGTAGCAGCCATTCCAGAGCAAATTGCTTCGCTCCTGACAAAAGAGGATATCATGGATTCACTGTATAATGCTATTGAAACGAAACTCGGACGGAAAATCGGCGATGCTGAGCAAGTGATGGAAGCTGCGCTTGTTTCTGAAAAAGTAGCGCCATTTTTAGATGTGAAATTAGGCTCACCGGTTATGAAGCTACGCCAAATCACAGCGCTTGATGATGGTCGACCATTTGAATTTACACGCTCACAATATGTGGGAAGTCGTTTTCAGTTTGTTGCCAAAGTTAAACAATAATTTTTCAATAAAAAACGCCAAAACCATGAAGGTTTTGGCGTTTTTCGTTAATCTAAGTTTTTTTCTAGTTCATCGTGTAGACGAGCACGTTCAGAATCTGAAACATTGAAGTACCAAGGTCCACCAGAATCTCGACCACCTTCTCCTTTAACTTGTAGGTTCTCTACATTTGAGAGGGCACCACGGTAATTTTTAGCAATTCGTGTGATATCAGTCATTGTAAAGTCTGTCTCGATGTTATCACCAATTGCATTTAAAATCCCATCAAATCGCCAAATAATACCGGTGCTAAGTGCTTTTTCAGCAATCGCAGACATCACTTGTTGTTGCCGCTTTTGACGACCAAAGTCACCTTCTGAGTCAGATTTCCGAATTCGAACGTAAGTTAAGGCATCCTCACCGTTTAAGCTGATCTTGCCTTTTTTGAAGGATTTTCCTTTTAAACTCAATCCTTCTTTTTCATTCGTTACTTCAATACCGCCAACCGCATCTACAAGGTCACGAAATCCTTCCATGTTGATCTTAATATAGTAGTTGAATGGAATACCATTTAAAAATTGAGTAGCTGTGGCATCCGCCATTTTTACTCCACCATAGGCATAAGCAGCATTGATCTTATGTGGGTTGGAATCGTATCCAGGGATAAGTGTTTTTGTATCACGCGGGACACTGAGCATTTGGATTTTGTTTGTTTTCCCATTTACAGTAGCTGCAATTAATGTATCAGAACGCCCTTTGTCGCCTTCCCGTTCATCGACCCCGAGAATTAAAACAGAGAACGGTTGTTTCTTATCAAGTGCAACACCCGTATTTTCCTTTCCACTGATAGGTGAATGAATTTTATCAAAGGTTGAAGTCGTTTTCCAGTAAGCAAAGCCCAAATAGCCGACAATCAGCAAAATAATTACAAGTAATACGAGCAGAAAGATTTTAAGGCCTTTTCTTTTCTTTTTACGTTTTCTTTTTTCAGTCCGCAAATTTGTCATCCTTTCCTGCATATTTACATTACCATTTTATACTACTTTGACTCATTCGTCAGCAATTTACAAAAAATCGTTAAAAAATAGACACAAATTTTTCAAGAAGTATTTAATCTTAAAGAATTTTTAAAAGAACAGACAAGAAACAGGATTTTCATTGTTTTTCATTTTGAAAGAAAGTATAATTAACTATTGAATAAAGCTATAGAAAAAAAGGAGGGCCTCCCCTTGATTTTACCCATATTAATTATTTGTCTTCTGGCTTCTTTGATTTTAACACCGTTTATCCGGCAAGCAGCCCTTTATTTTGATGTGACGGATAAACCAGATAAAAGACGGGTAAACGTGAAACCAATACCAAGTCTTGGCGGATTAGCCATTTATATAAGTTTTAGTATAGGTCTTTTTCTACTTCCAATTGATAAAACGATTCTTTGGCCCATTTTTATTTCTGGAACAGTGATGATGTTTACTGGATTTATTGATGACTTATTTGAAATCAAAGCCAGATATAAGCTTTTAGGTCAAGTTTTAGCAGCTTTCATCATTGTTTTCTGGGGCGGTATTACGATCGAATTTATTAATTTACCCTTTGGTGGCGAACTACATTTTGGGATTTTTAGTATTCCGCTTACGATTTTGTGGATTGTTGCCATTTCGAATGCCATAAATTTAATTGATGGACTAGACGGATTGGCTGCGGGCGTCTCTACGATTGCGCTTATTACCATTCTTGGTATGGCTTTTATCATGTCAGACCCAGTTGTGATCATGATTTCTGCACTTTTAATTGCCGCAACACTTGGCTTTCTTCCGTTTAACTTTAATCCAGCTAAAATTTTCATGGGAGATACAGGAGCACTTTTCTTAGGGTTTTTAATTTCCATACTTTCTGTGATGGGCTTTAAGAATGTTACTTTTATTTCACTCATTGTTCCCATTTTAATTCTTGGTGTTCCGATTTCTGATACAATCATTGCAATCATTCGTCGTATAGTTACGAAACAGCCGCTTGCCATGGCAGATAAATCACATATTCACCATCAATTGATGGGATTAGGATTCACCCATCGTCAAACCGTGATTTTAATTTATGCGATTTCCGCACTTTTTTCCCTTTTTTCTTTTCTTTTCACGATGTCGACGGTTTGGGGTTCCGTTTTACTTATGGCTATTTTATTGTTGCTTGTAGAGGTTTTGATTGAATCACTTGGTTTAATCGGACAAAATTATAAACCCATTATGAAACTTTTACGAATTGAATCTGATTCATCAGACAAAGAAAAAAATGAATAACTGAAAGGCCTGGTTAGTTTTAAACCGGGCTTTTTTTCTTGAGAGATATTGATGCAAGGCGTAAGTTGTGATACATTATTTCAGTAAGCCTAAAGGAGAAATGAGGAAAATTAAATGGAAATTATTGCGACAGCAGAATCAGCACTGCAAGCCGAAAATTTGCTTCGCACAGGAATTGATACGCTTTATGTGGGAAACAGTCGTTTTGGACTTCGACTACCTACTTCGTTTAGCCTTGCTGAACTAGAAGAACTAACGAAACTCGCACATGCGTATCAAAAGGAGATTTTAGTTCCTGTTAACGGACTCATGCATAATGAGCATTTCGATGAGCTACCTGAATTTTTAAAGGCGCTTGCGGAAATGAAGGTGGATAAAATTGCTTGCGGAGATCCCGGGGTTATTTTAACACTAGAAGAACTTGAACTTGACTTGCCTTATGTGTATGATGCGCAAACTTTTGTAACAAGTGCTGAACAAATTGATTTTTGGGTGAAACAAGGAGCGATTGGAGCTGTTCTTGCTCGGGAATTAACGAGACCTGAGTTGTTTGAAATCAGTCAAAAGCTTGATTCACCAGTGGAAGTGCTTGTTTACGGACCAACTTGTATTCATCAGTCCAAACGTAAACTTGTGACAAACTATTATCACATTGTGGAGCTGGATGAAGATGCAAGCAAGGAACGTGGTCTTTATCTCCGTGAACCAAACGATTCGGACAGTATGATGCCAATTTATGAAGACGAAAATGGGACGCATATTTTTAGCTCCGAAGACATTTCGATGATGCCGTATTTGCAAGAACTTTTTGATGCGGGATTAACGACTTGGAAATTGGATGGGATTTTATTGCACGGAGCAGATTTTGTTGCAATTGCTAAATTATTTGTAAAGGCAAGGAAAGCGCTTGAAAGTGGGAATTTTGTTGCGGAAACTTTTGTGAATCATTTAGCAGAACTTGTGCCAAGTACACGAAATATGAATGCTGGATTTTATCTTAAAGATCCAGGAGAGGTCAAGTAAGGGGGAGACATAACAGTGAAAACAATCACGAAAAAACCTGAGGTGCTTGCGCCGGCAGGAAATTTAGAGAAATTGAAAATCGCCATTCGCTACGGAGCGGATGCTGTTTATATTGGCGGACAGGCTTTTGGGCTTCGTTCGCGTGCAGGTAATTTTAGCTACGAAGAAATGATTGAAGGTGTTGCATTTGCCCACAAGCATGATGCTAAAGTGTATGTAGCTGCCAACATGGTTGCACATGAAGGGGATACAGAAGGTGCGGGTGAATTCTTTTTAACATTACGTGATATTGGAATTGATGCGGTCATTGTGTCGGATCCTGCTCTTATTCAAATTTGTTTTGATAGCGCGCCAGGACTTCCAGTGCATCTGTCGACACAAGCCTCTGCGACCAACTACAAGACGCTTGAATTTTGGAAAAAACGTGGGCTTGAACGGGTCGTTTTGGCTCGTGAAGTGAGCATGGAAGAAATTCGTGAGATTGGTGAAAAAACGGATATCGAAATGGAAGCTTTCATTCATGGAGCGATGTGTATTTCTTATTCAGGACGTTGTACGCTTTCGAACCACATGGCAAACCGAGATGCCAATAGAGGCGGCTGCGCACAGAGTTGTCGTTGGAAATATGATTTATTTGAAATGGACCGGGGTGTGGCACAGAACTTAGTGGATGAAGATGAAGAACCATTCTCGATGAGTGCAGTTGATTTATCCATGATCCGTTATATTCCCGATATGGTAGACGCGGGTGTTGATAGCTTGAAAATAGAAGGCCGCATGAAATCAATTCACTATGTATCTACAGTTGCTAGTCTTTACCGCAAAGTGGTTGATGCCTATTGCGCGGATCCGGAGAACTTTGAATTTGATCCAGCTTGGGAAGATGAACTTTGGAAAGTCGCACAAAGAGAACTTTCAACTGGTTTCTTTTACCGGGAGCCAACGGAAGATGAGCAGCTTTTTGGGAAAACAAGAAAAATTCCTCAATATGCTTTTGCAGCACAAGTACTAGCTTACGACCCGGACTCGAAAATAGCGACGCTTCAACAACGAAATAATTTCGGTGTGGGAGATGAAATCGAATTTTACGGTCCAAGCGATACTGGATTTAAGCAAGTTGTGCGAGAAATTTGGAACGAAGACGGTGAATCAATTGATCGTGCGAAAAATGCTATGATGACAGTTAAAATGGTTGTCGATGAACCGGTTAAACCGTTTTATTTTATGCGTAAGAAAAAATAAGAAAAAAAGGAATCCCTTTCTTGAGGGATTCCTTTTTTCATAAAGAAACAGCCGAAGCTGAATTCGGCTGTTTTAATGTTTGACGTATTGCCAAAGCACATCACCATTTTTCAAATGAATCGGAGACACTTTTTGCTGCAGACGCCACTTTTTCATTTGTCGTTCAATTTGACAAGTTGGTACATCATAAAACTGTGCCATGGCTTCAACAGAAGTAAGTTTAACTTCCGCTATATAATCTTCCATTTCTGGTTTTTGGGGCTCGGGAAAATGATTTAAGAGTTCAGAAAGAATATGCACATAAACATCATAACGATGGAGCCCGCTGATTTTAAGTCCGGCTTCTTCAATATTTCGGTTAAAGAAGACGATTGTTGGATTTTCAGTAATATCCATTTCTCGTGCCACTTTTTGATCCCCAACATATGCACGTTTTGCAATACTCGAAGAAAAATCCTTTTTGAATTCAGCTAAGTCAAGTCCAACTTCTTCGGCTTTGTCAAAAAGAACGGATTCATTTGAAAGATCTTCACCGTACACAAAATAAGCTTCTTGAATCTTACGTAAAAAAGCAATACCGAGATTTTTCCCTTGCATTTCGGCGGCTTTAACAGCGAGACAAGAAACATAAGATTGATGTGCCTGTTCTTGCTGTTCTTTTAGCGGAATACCATCCGCCGCGCGCTTTTTCCTGCACATAAAAGTTTGTAAGTTATTGTGGAGAATATATCGTAACTTGAAGTAGTTTCCATATTCCATCTCAAGGCGTCTGATGTTTGATTCCAACTCAAAACAATCGTGACAAGCAGGATCGAAAAAGAGATAAATCTCAATCGGTTTACTGTTGGCGACAGATTTATAATAAAGATTTCGATTGATCATTTTAATCACCTGATTTTTTATTTCTAATCTTATTTATCTATATCTAGATCCTAATGAAATTCTATAGAAGTATAGTTGTAAAAGAAGGATACAATATAGTATCTATTTCTATTTTATCAGCGTCAACTCCATTTAACAAATAATTGCAACTTGAGATACCAATTCTTCTAAAAAAGTGCTCAAGAGGAGCACTTTTTTAGAGATGTTACGCATCTTTATTTTGGTAGACGTGTTTGTAAAAACGTTCGATCTTATTCGGCGCTTCTTCTTGGTGGATTTCGTGTTTTTCAAGGAGCTTATAAAAAATTTTTTCGCCTTCTTCATAATCTTTTACTTCATATTCTAAGTCAAAATCCGTTATGCCACCGTATAAATTTTTGTCAAAAACGAGGAGCCCATCTTGATAAGGTTTTTCAGCTCGAATCGTTGTAAGTGCACCAAACATTTCTAGATCGTTGTAATCGATGCCTAGCTTTTCAAGCAAATTTCGAACGGAACCTGTTGGAATGTTGGATCCATTTAAAATTGCTTCAGCTTGGTCACTTCCAAGGATCTGTGTGGTTTCAAGCAAACCTTTTCCCTCTGGCGTTTTTAAGGTGAGTTCATATTGATCAGACCGTTTGCGAATTCTTAAGGCACTCTGCCCGTTCTTGAGCGCAAAAGCTCTTGTATCTAGGTAATAGTTAGTTTGTTCGAAAAAATCTTCTTCTTTTAGGCGGAATAAGTCAATTAAATAATGGTATTCTTGTTCAGTTAGCATATTGCGAAATTCAATTTCGAGTTCTTGCAAACGAAGCGCCTCCTTTTTCATAAAACATTCTTTGTTTCATAGTAGCATGAAAAAATAAAAAATACGAAGAAAGTGATGACTGCCGAACTGGAACGAAATGTGATAAAATAAGTGAGGTAGAAAATGTAAATTTTATTTGAGGTGAGTTTTTGTGAGTCATTGGGAAGATTTCTTAACACCTTATAAGCAAGCGGTTGAAGAGTTGAAAATAAAGCTTAAGGGGATGCGAGGGCAATTTCAACTTGAAAATAATCATTCACCGATTGAATTTGTAACTGGTCGTGTGAAACCAATTGCGAGTATTTTGGATAAAGCCAATCAAAAAAATATTCCGCTTGACCATTTGGCGGAAGAAATGCAAGATATTGCCGGACTTAGAATGATGTGTCAGTTTGTGGATGATATTGAGACGGTAGTTCAGTTGCTACGCCAAAGACGCGACTTTCATATTGTCGAAGAGCGTGACTATATTGCAAACAAAAAACCAAGCGGTTATCGTTCCTATCATGTTGTGATTGAATATCCAGTTGAAACGATTCAAGGCGAACAGAAAATTTTAGTCGAGATTCAAATTCGAACACTAGCCATGAATTTTTGGGCAACAATTGAGCATTCACTCAACTATAAATATCAAGGAGAATTTCCAGAAACGATGAATAAACGTTTGAAACGGGCAGCAGAAGCCGCTTTTCAACTAGATGAAGAAATGAGCCAAATTCGTGAAGAAATTCAAGAAGCGCAAGTTTTCTTTTCTGAAAATAAAATCGCACAAAAAGGAGAATCTTTAAGGAGCTCAGAGGTTCCGAAAAAATAGCTGGCGGATAAAGGAGGAAATACTTTGAAGTATGTCATCACGTCTAAGGGGGATGAAAAGTCCAATTTGCTAAAGCTCTCGATGATCGCGGAGTTTGGAGCCTATGAAGATATGATTTATGATGAAGCGGAGCCTGAGATTGTCATCTCTATTGGTGGAGATGGAACACTTCTTGCTGCATTCCATGAATATCAGGAACGGCTTTCTGAAACAGCCTTTGTGGGGATTCATACGGGGCATCTTGGTTTTTATGCGGACTGGCGCCCGCACGAAGCGGAACAGCTAGTCTCAAAAATTGCTAAGGGGAAATTTGAACGCGTTAGTTATCCTCTTTTAAAAACAACGATTTATTATAATACTGGGAAAAAGAAAGATGAATATTTGGCGCTCAATGAATCAACCATTAAAAGTTCAGGTGGCCCATTTGTTGTCGATGTCGTAATTAACAGTACTCAATTTGAACGATTTCGTGGGGATGGGCTCTGTATGTCAACACCGAGTGGGACAACGGCTTACAATAAATCACTGGGTGGGGCTTTAATTCATCCCTCTGTGAAATCTATGCAACTCACGGAGATGGCTTCGATCAATAACCGAGTGTACCGGACGATTAGTAGCCCACTAATTTTTCCAACACATCACCGCGTGCATTTAAAACCAGTAGATGATCGTGATTTTCAAATTTCGATTGATCATCTTAGCATTTTGCACCGAGATGTCCATGAAATCATTTATGAAATTTCAGACAAAGAGATTCAGTTTGCTCGGTTGCGCTCATTTCCTTTTTGGCACCGAGTGCATGATTCCTTTATTGAAGACTAGGAGGAAGACGTGTTTTTAGAATGGATTGCAGAAGAAAAGGATAGCGATTTACTACTTAGAACTTTTCTTCGTCACAAGCATATTTCAAAGCAGTTACTTGCATCAGTCAAATATAACGAAACAGGAAAAATTGAAGTGAACGGCAAGGAAGAGAACGTTTTATACCGGATAAGGTGTGGAGATAAAGTGCGCGTTACTTTTCCCCCTGAGAAAGAAAACGCCCAATTAATTGCTGAACACGATCAGTTAAATATCCTTTACGAAGATGATTTCATTATCGTTTTAAATAAAAAAGCAGGAATGGCTTCTATCCCTGCACAGTTCCACCCAAGCGGTTCTGTTGCGAATCACCTAAAAGGCTATTATGAAACAAAAGGCATCTCTTCTGCGATTCATATTGTCACGCGACTCGATCGCGATACATCTGGTCTCATGCTTGTCGCTAAAACGCGCTTTGCCCATGCGAGACTTAGTGAAACGCTTCAAAGAGGACTCTTAAAGCGTCGCTACCGGGCGCTTGTATCCGGGAGGCTTCAAGCCAGTCATGGGAGCATCGAAGCGCCAATTGGGCGCAAAAGTGATCTCAGCATCATGGAACGTATCGTGACAGCAGATGGGAAATATGCCAAAACTAATTTTAAACGGCGAGCTCGGTATACGAATTTTGATGATGTTGAAATTGAACTTGAGACGGGGAGGACGCACCAAATTCGTGTCCATTTTTCGCATATTGGACATCCTTTGCTCGGAGATGATATGTATGGTGGAAGCTTAGATTTAATGTCCCGTCAGGCACTGCATTCTTGTCATCTACATTTGGTTCATCCGTTTACAGAAGAGTATCTGGAGTTTAACATTCCACTTCCAGATGATATTTTGTCGGTTATCAAACAAAGTAAGAAAGAAATAGATTGAAAAAAAAGGGCTGTCATGTGAAAATAGAAAGGGCAATCCGAAAATAGGAGGAGAAACAAAAATGAATTTGACATTAGCTGGAAAAACTTATGTTGTAATGGGAGTAGCAAACAAGAGAAGTATTGCTTGGTCCATTGCGAAGTCATTAAATGAAGCGGGAGCAGATTTAGTTTTTACATATGCAGATGATCGCGCGAAAAAAAGCATTGATGAATTAAAAACGTCGCTCAACGAAAATAATCATGAGGCACCTGTTGTTCAGTGTGATGTAAACGATGAAGAAGGCATCAAGAAGGCTTTTGAAACGATTAAATCCGCAAAAGGAAAGATTAGCGGACTTGCACATTGCATCGCGTTTGCGAACAAGGAATACTTGACTGGTGACTATTTAGAAGTGGACCGCGAAAGCTTTTTACAAGCACATGAAGTAAGTTCTTATTCGTTCACTGCTGTTGCTCGGACATTGAAACATTTAGATATGCTAACAGAAGATGCAAGTATACTAACACTTACTTACCTTGGTGGAGAGCGAGTTGTTGAAAACTATAACATTATGGGTGTAGCGAAAGCTTCGCTTGATGCCTCTGTAAAATATTTGGCGATGGATCTTGGAAAAGTAGGGGTTCGCGTCAATGCGATCTCTGCAGGCCCAATTCGGACGCTTTCTGCAAGAGGAGTAAGTAGCTTTACAAAATCACTTTCGATTGTGGAAGAAAAAGCACCTTTACAACGTTCTACAAATCCTGATGAAGTGGGAGACACCGCTTTATTCTTGTTTAGCCCACTTTCACGTGGTATTACAGGCGAAATGATTCACGTGGATAATGGCTACCATATCATTGGCTTCTAAAGTCAAAAAAAGCTCTAAGCATCTGCTTAGAGCTTTTTTTAACATGTGTAAACACGCAAGCTTTTTTGCTTTTTAAGGACGAACTTTGTGCTTGCCCGGTAAAATGAAATGTAAGAAAAAACTGATGATAGCAAGGAGGAGCATGCTCCAAAAAACAAGATGGAGTCCTTGATATAAAATATCACGTAGGGGTGAGATTAACTCTGCCGCCACTTTTCCTGAAGTTTTCGGACTGATAAGTAGATTTAAATTGCTGCGATTCAGTCCGTCAAGACTAGCGGCCCCAAACTGTTTGGCAAGAATGGAATTAAAAATCGTTCCGAGGATTGCAACGCCAATCGTTTGACCAACTGTCCGAAACAAAGTGTTCGATGCTGTTGCAATACCTGTTTGGTGTTTTGGAACAGCATCTTGAACAGTAACAGTGGTAGTTGTGAAAATGACGCCAAATCCAAAGCCCATTAACGCACTGTTTAAATAAAAGTAAAGGTCCCCCGTGTCTTTTGGAAAGAGTGCCAAAATGATGCCGCTTGCGATTGTAAAAAGAATTCCAATACCAACCGTTCGGCGGTTTCCGATTTGAGTGAGCCACTTACCACCAAGAAATGAACCGAAAATCCAAGTGACAGATAGCGGGGCAATCATAAGACCAGCAATCGTTGCTCCGTGGCCAAGCATGCCCTGCGCCCACATTGGAATGTAGACATTAATTCCAATTAGAAAAGCGCTGATGAAAAAACCAATCAAATTGCCTATCAACACTACGGGGTTCTTGAAAAGAACAAAAGGCATAATCGGGTCTTTTGCTCGTTTTTCTACAAAGTAAAAGCTTGCAAATAAAACGATTGCGAGTACAAAGAGAATGAGCACAAGAGGCTCTGTCCACTGCAATGTTTCCCCAGCGCGTTGTAAACCGAATAGTAGCACTAAAAGAGCGATTGTAAAAATAGTGGCCCCAAGGTAATCAATCGGCAAGCGTTGTTTTTCAATGTCTTCTTTTAAGTAAAGCCAAATCAAGGCGATGGTCACGATGCCAACGGGAACGTTGATAAAGAAAATCCAGTGCCAAGAAAGTTGATCCACTAGAAAGCCACCTAAAAGTGGTCCAAAAACCCCGGCGATTCCCCAAGCTGATCCCATGAAACCAAGCACTCGAGCCCGCTTTTCAAATGGATAAACATCGGCAATGATTGTCATAGTAGAAGGCAAAATTCCTCCTGCGCCTATTCCCTGAATCGCTCTAAAAATAATTAATTGTTCCATGTTTTGGGCGAAACCACATAACACAGAGCCAATGATAAAAATAAGTGTTGCAATCACAAAAATAAGCTTCCTGCCGTAAATGTCGGATAGCTTACCGTAAATCGGTACAGTGACGGCGGAAGTAAGCAAATAGACAGAAAATATCCAGTTCATTAGTTCAATGCCATTTAACTGGCTCACAATCGTTGGAATCGCTGTGCTTACGATAGTTCCTTCGATAGCTGCCATAAAAGTAGCGACGAAAACGGCAAGTGTGACAGCTTTCACTTTAGTTTGTTCCAAAACCTTACCTCCCTCTATCTCTATATCTCAAGGCATTATAGCACAAAACAGTCATATTTTGAATCACTCGAAGCACTTTTTTATGCCTTCTATGCGTATTTTCGCTATAATGAGAAGGTGAAGGAGGCGAAGCACGTGACTTATCAACCAAATACAAAAGAAACGATGCAACTGATTCAAATTTTAACTGAAATTCCTAGCCCTACAGGAAATACAACGGTCATTATTCAAAAAATTGCCGAATATTTGGAGCGCTTGAATGTAACGTATACTAAAAACCACAAAGGGGGCTTGATTGCCACTTTGCCGGGAGAAAACAAGGCTAAGCACAGAATGCTTACGGCGCACGTGGATACACTTGGGGCGATGGTAAAAGAAATTAAAGCTGATGGTAGGCTACGGCTTTCACTTATTGGCGGTTTCCGTTTTAATGCGATCGAAGGCGAATATTGCCGAATTGAAACAAGTTCTCGGAAAACTTACTCGGGAACGATTTTAATGCATCAAACGTCGGTTCACGTTTACAAGGATGCAGGAACGGCAGAGCGAAATGAGCGCAACATGGAAGTGCGGATTGATGCACGAGTGTCAAGTGCCGAGGATGTCAAGAAACTAGGGATTGGCGTTGGCGATTTTGTTTCGTTTGATGCGCGTACTGAAATTGTGGAAGACGAATTTATTAAGTCACGCCATTTAGATGATAAGGCAAGTGTTGGCATGCTGCTACGCCTAATTGAGCATATTCAAAAAGAAAAACTCTCCCTTCCTTATACCACACATTTTTTGATTTCGAATAATGAGGAAATTGGTTACGGGGGGAATTCTAATATTCCAGAAGAAACAGTGGAATATTTAGCTGTTGATATGGGCGCACTTGGTGACGGACAATCTTCCGACGAGTACACGGTTTCGATTTGTGCGAAAGACGGATCTGGCCCTTATCATTACGGGTTACGTAAACACCTAGTTGCACTTGCGGAAAAAGAAGAGATAGCTTATAAAGTGGATATTTATCCGTACTATAGTTCAGATGCGAGCGCCGCCATTCATGCTGGGAATGATATTATTCATGGACTTTTAGGTGCTGGGATTGATGCGAGTCATGCTTACGAAAGAACGCATAAAGATTCACTTTACAATACAGAGAAGTTGCTTTATCATTATTTATTCTCAGAAATGGTGGAAGAATAAAGAAGGAGATGGCGAAAAATGAATGTTCATGATTTTAAAGAAACGACCATGGCAGGTGAAGAAATAACGCTTGACACGTTTAAGGGCAAGGTTCTTTTGATTGTCAATACGGCGAGCAAATGTGGTTTAACACCTCAACTTGAAGGACTTGAGAAACTTTATGAGACCTATCAAAAAGAAGGACTCGAAATTCTTGGTTTCCCGTGCAACCAGTTTTTACGGCAAGATCCAGGAACGAATGAAGAGATCTTAGCATTTTGTGAACGAAATTATGGCGTCACGTTTCCGATGTTCCAAAAAATTAAAGTGAACGGGAAAGAAGCGGATCCTCTCTATAAGTATTTGGTGAAGGAAACTGGTGGCAAGAAAATTGAATGGAACTTCGCCAAATTTTTAGTAGACCGGGATGGGAATATTGTTGAACGTTTCTCTTCAAAAACGAAGCCAGAAGCGATTGAAGCAACTATCCAAACGGCGCTAGCAAAGTAATGAAGAAGGATTTTTCTAATGCGACTAATTGATTTTAGTCGTATTTTTTTGGTTTCAGTTATGATATACTAATGAAATGTGAAGAAATCGAGGAGGAATTGGAACGATGAGTCAGGATTTGCAAAAAGAAGTAGCAACACGCAAAACCTTTGCGATCATTTCTCACCCGGATGCCGGAAAAACGACTATCACGGAGCAACTTTTGCTATTTGGTGGCGCCATTCGTCAAGCGGGTACTGTAAAGGGTAAAAAAACAGGAAAGTATGCAACGAGTGACTGGATGGAAATCGAGAAACAGCGTGGGATTTCTGTGACAAGTTCTGTGATGCAATTTGATTATGAAGGTTTTCGGATTAATATTTTAGATACACCGGGACACTCGGATTTTAGTGAGGATACGTACCGGACACTGATGGCTGTTGATGCGGCTGTAATGGTTATTGATTCTGCGAAAGGAATCGAGGCGCAAACAATTAAGCTTTTTAAAGTTTGTCGCATGCGTGGGATTCCAATTTTTACGTTTATGAATAAAATGGACCGGGAAGGAAAAATGCCGCTTGAACTTTTGTCAGAACTAGAAGAAGTGCTTGAGATTGAATCCTACCCGATGAACTGGCCAATTGGGATGGGGAAAGAACTCATGGGCTTGTATGACCGTTATCATGGTGTTGTGGAACGCTACCGCGCTGAGGAAGGCGAAACCTTCCTTCCACTTGGTGAAGATGGCGATTTAAAGGAAGCTCACCCTATTCAAAATTCAAGTTACTACACTCAAGCGCTTGAAGAAATAATGTTACTCGATGAAGCGGGAAATGAATTTAGCCGCGAACGGATTGCCGCTGGAGAATTAACACCTGTCTTTTTTGGAAGTGCGCTTACGAACTTTGGTGTGGAAACGTTCCTTAAAACTTTTGTTGATTTTGCCCCAGCACCGTCTCCGCATGAAACGAGTGAAGGTGAATTACTTCCTGAGAATCCTCATTTCAGTGGATTTGTATTTAAAATTCAAGCTAATATGAATCCTGCTCATAGGGACCGAATTGCTTTTGTACGAATTTGTTCGGGCGAATTTGAACGAGGGATTGCGGTTACGCTAACACGGACTGGAAAGCAAATGAAGCTTGCGAACTCTACGCAATTTATGGCTGATGACCGGGAAAATGTTACACGTGCGGTTGCTGGCGATATTATTGGGCTATATGATACCGGAAACTATCAAATTGGGGATACGATTTCAAGTGGAAGTAAAACGATGGCATTTCCTAAATTACCACAGTTTACACCAGAGCTTTTCATGAAAGTTTCCGCAAAAAATGTCATGAAACAAAAGCACTTTCATAAAGGTGTTGAACAGCTTGTGCAAGAAGGGGCAATTCAGCTTTTTAAAACTTGGCGAATGGAAGATTACATCATTGGTGCTGTGGGTCAACTTCAATTTGAAGTATTTGAACACCGAATGCGCAATGAGTATAATTCAGAGATTATTATGGAGCCTATCGGGAAGAAAATTGCTCGTTGGATTCGTGAGGAAGATGTGGATGAAAAACTTTCTACCGCTCGGAGCATGCTTGTGAAGGACCGGTTCGATCAGCCGTTATTCTTATTTGAAAATGAATTTGCGATCAACTGGTTTAGAGATAAAAATCCAGATATTGAACTAACTGCATTGCTTTAATGAAGATTTAACCACGTCGCTTTTTAGCGGCGTGTTTTTTGCTATGCTATAATGGAAACAGAATAAGACCAAAAAAAGGGGGGCTACGACAGTGAAAGATGCTACATACTGGGTTCAGAAATGGAAAAAGAAAGAGTTGAGTTTACCGGAGTATTACACGGAATTAAATCGACAAGTGACGCAAAAGAATCCAGATTTGAATGCTTTAGTTGAATGGGATTTTGATGCTTTGCTAAAGGCTGCGCAAAACTTTACGATAACAGAAGAAGCACCATTTTCTGGGCTAGCCATTCCGCTTAAAATGCTAGGGCAAGAAAAGGCAGGTTGGAAGTCCACTTTTAGTTCGCGTTTGTTCAAAGAGAATCGTTCAGCGCAAACGTCTAATTTTACAAATAAATTGGAACAAATTGGCTTTATTCCTGCTGGGCAAACGAATGCACCAGAGTTTGGATTTAAGAATATCACAGATCCCGTACTTTATGGTCCAACGAGAAATCCGTGGAATTTAGACCATTCGCCGGGTGGTTCAAGTGGAGGCGCAGCCGCAGCGGTCGCAAGTGGCTTATTTCCTATTGCAGGCGCAAGTGATGGTGGAGGCTCAATTCGGATTCCTGCTTCGTTTAGCGGATTAATTGGGTTAAAGCCAACTCGAGGCGCGATGCCGAATGGCCCGGGCGGCTTTCGTGGCTGGCAAGGTGCATCCATTGATTTCGCCCTAACTGTATCAATGCGAGATACGGAGAAGCTGTTTTATGCGATGCGAGGAAACGATAAAGTGGCGCCGTACCATCCACCAAGAGAAGAGTGGGAAACGCATGCGCTTCCGAAACGCTTGAAAATTGCTTACTCGACCATTTCACCTGTCCATTCCTCTGTTTCAAATGAAGCGAAACAAGCGGTGAAACAGGTATGTGAAGAGCTTCAAGCGATCGGTCATGAACTTACAGAAGTAACGTATCCGGTTGATGGTGAGCAATTAATGGCTAGCTATTATTTGATGAATGGCGCAGAAACTTCCGCCATGTTTGCTGGAATTGAAGCGCAATTGCAGCGAAAGATGAGGCCTAGCGATATGGAACTTATGACGTGGGGAATTTATCAATACGGCGAACAGCTTGCGGCAAAAAACTATGTGTGCGCTCTCAACTTATGGGATCAAGCCGCTTTTGAAATGGAAACATTATACAAGCACTATGATTTGTTTTTAACGCCAACCACTGCTTTTCAAGCGCCGAGAATTGATCAAGAATTGCAAAGTGATGCGATTCGCGCGCAACTGCAGATGGCAGGTCAACTGAATGAAGGGGAACTAGCAGATTTAATTGATGCCATGTTTGAAAAAAGCCTAACCCTTTCGCCTTACACACAACTTGCTAATTTAACAGGACAGCCGGCGATTAGCTTACCTACCCATGTGACAACAGAAGGCCTTCCGCTTGGAGTGCAATTCATGGCTTCGAAAGGAAGAGAAGATTTACTATTTTTAGTTGGGAAAATATTAGAAGAAAGGGAGCAATTCAAGCTTCCACAGGCTTATAAATAAAAAGAAGTAAAGATTGACTTTCACAAATTCACATGCTATGATAACAAAGTAAAATTTGATAAACTTTTTGACAGTTGTCAAAGGGGAGTAGCACTGATTTTTAGGAATCAGGATAAAATCGTCATTACATGGATACGGCGTATTCATCGGTTTTATTAACATGTCACATGTCAGCGAGACCTTTGCCCATAAACCGGGTGAGGTCTCGCTTTTTTTATCCTCACTCGAGCTGTTAAAGTTAAAAATGAAGGGGGATTTCTATTGGATACTGCAATGCTACTTGAATACGGCTGGGTGCTTCTTGTTTTAATTGGACTTGAAGGTATCCTTGCCGCTGATAACGCGGTTGTCATGGCCGTAATGGTCAAACATTTACCGGAAAAACAACAAAAACGAGCTCTTTTTTATGGACTACTCGGAGCTTTCGTATTTCGCTTTACGGCACTCTTTTTGATTTCCTTTTTGGCAAATGTTTGGCAAGTGCAGGCACTTGGTGCGATTTATTTACTTTATATTGCCATTAGCCACATTGTGAAACATGCGAAAGGGAAAGAAAATGCCGATAAAACGAAACAAAAAAGTGGTTCTGGCTTCTGGATGACCGTTTTGAAGGTCGAAGTAGCAGATATCGCTTTTGCGATTGATTCAATGCTTGCCGCTGTTGCCCTAGCGATTACACTCCCAAGAACCGGCTGGGGAGAAATTGGCGGAATTGATACAGGCCAGTTCATTGTGATGTTCCTTGGTGGATTAGTGGGACTTATCATTATTCGTTTTGCGGCAACGCAATTTGTCAAGCTACTCAAAAATTATCCATCACTTGAGACGGCAGCCTTTCTCATTGTTGGCTGGGTAGGCGTGAAGCTTGTTATTTATACATTATCGCATGAAAGTCTTGCGATCATTCCACATGCCTTTCCAGAATCAAAATTATGGAAGTTCATTTTCTGGGGTGTGATGATTCTAATCATTGCATGGGGTTGGCTCATTTCTGTTCGACAAAAGAAAAAACAAAATCAGTCATAAAAAGCTTAACAAGGACAAATAAAAAGTATAAAATGAGAAGGTATGTACGAAAAAAGCGTACAACCTTCTTAAATTTATATAGAAATGTTGGTGGAGTAAATTGGACTTCTCGATTCTAGCAGAATATGCTTGGGTGTTTGTGGTTCTTGTCGTTTTAGAAGGTGTTCTTTCAGCAGACAATGCGGTTGTCATGGCTGTTATCGTAAAGGGATTACCACACGACAAACAACGTAAAGCCTTGTTTTACGGACTACTTGGTGCCTTCGTTTTTCGTTTCATCGCGCTCTTTTTAATTTCCTTTCTTGTTAAGATTTGGGAAATTCAAGCAATTGGTGCACTTTATTTGCTTTACCTTGCGATTAAACATATTGTAGACTTAAAACGAGGGAAAAAAGAGGAAAACGAAGTCGAAGAAACATCTAAAAAACCGGTCTCTTTTTGGGGAACTGTGTTTCGTGTTGAATTAACTGATATTGCTTTTGCCCTTGATTCAATGCTTGCCGCGGCTGCCCTTGCTATGACGCTTCCAGACTTTGGAGATTTCCATATTGGAGGAATGAACGGCGGCCAGTTTATTGTGATGTTCCTTGGGGGGCTCGCTGGCCTTGTTGTGATTCGGTTTGCAGCTACTCAAGTTGTGAAACTACTGGAACGTTATCCAACACTAGAAACAGCAGCTTTTCTAATTGTGGGTTGGGTAGGAATTAAACTCGCGATTTATACCCTTTCGCATCCGTCTGTAGGCATTTTAAATGAACATTTTCCTGAAACAACAGCATGGAAAGCTGTTTTTTGGTCCGTTATGATAATAATTGGGTTAGGTGGTTATATCATTGCCAGAAGAAAAGAAAAAAAACAAAACAAAGAGACTTTATCTCGAAAATAAAAATATCCGCAATAAAGTGCGTATTATTCTGTCGCGCATGACGCCTGTTCAAATTATCATCACGTATTATTTTTTCGCGGTAACAATAGCGACTATTCTTTTAAGTTTGCCGTTTACACAAAAGCCAGGGGCACATGTATCTTTTATTGATACTTTATTTACAGCGGCAAGTTCTGTTAGTGTGACCGGCCTTGCAACAATTGATGTCGGACAAATTTATAGTACAGCAGGCATCTGGGTGTTAATGGGGATTTTTCAGCTCGGCGGACTTGGTGTCATGATGTTGAGCACATTCTTTTACTTAATTTTACGGCGGAAAATCGGCTTAAAGCAACGCCAGTTAATTATGACGGATACGAATCAATATACCATGAGTGGTATGGTGCGAATGTTGCGTGAAATATTGTTTTTGATCATTGGCATCGAACTCGTGGGTGCAGTTGTTTTAGGACTTTATTTTATTCCGTTTTATCCAACTTTTGGAGAAGCGATGTTCCAAGGCTTATATAATTCCGTATCTCTTGTAACAAACGCCGGCGTTGACATTACAGGAAACTCGCTTATGCCTTTTGTAAACGACTATTTTGTCCAATTTATTTCGATTTTGCTCATCATTGCTGGGGGGATTGGTTTTCCAGTATTGCTTGAAACACGCCGTTTCTTGTTTGAAAAGAATTCTCTTTATCCCTTCCGTTTTTCTTTGTTTGTCAAAGTCACAACGGTGACTTACATGGCTTTGCTTGTTGTCGGCGGTTTACTTATTTGGCTGATGGAATACAATCATTTTTTCAAAGGGGGAAGTGTAGCAGAAGGCTTCTTCAACTCGATGTTTCTTTCTGCCACATCGAGAAGTGCTGGCTTGCAAACGATTGATTCAGGTTCGCTCACGATTCCAACGCTAATAGTTGTTTCCATTTTGATGTTTATTGGAGCTTCACCAAGTTCTGTTGGGGGCGGGATTCGGACTACAACCTTTGCCATTGTGATCTTATTTTTAGTATCAGTGATTCGTGGCAGAAACCACATTTACGTCTTTGGTCGCGAGCTTTATCAAGAAGACGTTCGGAAGTCACTTGCTGTCACTTTGTTTGCGGGAATTCTTTGCTTTTCTTCGATTATTTTGCTTGCACAAACGGAACAGGCGACCTTAATTGAAATTATTTTTGAAGTCTTTTCTGCTTTTGGAACTTGTGGATTGTCACTCGGACTCACGCCAAACTTGAGTCTCGCGGGCAAGATTATTATTATCCTACTGATGTTTATTGGGCGCGTTGGGATTATGTATTCTATGCTTAGCTTGCGCAATAAAAATGAACCTAAAAATGCGATTCGCTTGCCGAAAGAAAAAATTATTACCGGATAAAAAATGAGTTTGGGACATAAAACAAAAAAGAACAGAATCATCAAGCATACCATTTTTACAAATGGCCTCATTGAATGATTCTGTTCTTTTATTTTTGGCTAGTTAACCTTATTTTTTCATTTTGTTCAAGCCTCAATTTTAATGGTCAGTTTCTGGAATTTTCGACTTAAATGTACTTACCGAAACTGTATGACTCATTTTTTCATAAAACAACCGGTTGTCTTTTCGGAAGAAATTTATGATCAAGTGCAGTGCAAACAAGAAAAGCGATGAAAATGAAATAAAGAATAAAATTAAACGAATTTGTGGGGTAGCGATTTCTTGAACTTGTTGATTGAGCGGAACTAAAATAAGTCCACCAAGTAAATAATAGAAAAGGGTGTAACGCCCTAATAATTGCCAAAAGCTCACTCGTGTTCCTGCAATGCTTGCAATTCTTATACGTACAATCCATTTTCCTGGTGTAAAGCCATTTGTTATGGTTGGCAGAAAAACAAAGTAAAGAAAAATGATCGCGATATCATAAAGAATATGTTCGTAACTGACCTCTACAGTGTTTGATACTGCTTGTTTGGGGATTAAATGAATCGAAGTTAGCAGAAAACCGATAATTCCAATGAAAAACCAGTCAATTAAATATGCTAGGAATCTACGAATGTAGCTGACGCGCTTGCTTTTTTGACTGCTTAAAGAATCCATAGCTTCCCGTGATGGAAGGAAAAATGTAAACAAAGGAGCCATTAAAAAGCCGATAATCCCACCAAGTGTATTAAGCATTAAGTCATCCACATCAAATAAACGATAAGCATGCGGATAGATCCCGTAAATTCCAGTTAATTGTGTGACTTCAAAGAAAAGCGAGATTAAAAAAGCAATAATAAGCGTTTTTATGAACGAAGTGCGGAAGTAATAACGTAAATAAACTCCGAGCGGAAAAAGTAAAAAAACGTTAAAAAGCGGTTGAATTACAACGTTTTGTGCGAGAGCTGGCAAATAAGTTGCTGGCTTTGAGAACTCTAAAACGGTTTGGCTAAGAAACTCCTGTACGAAAGTAAAGGGAACAAGTTGAGGGACCGGAGCTTTTATTCGAATAACATCTTGGGTTTCTGGCAGAGGAAGCAAAGTTAAGAAAAAGGCAGCCATTAAGTAGAAAATAAAAGTAAAAAGGATAAACACACGCATAAATGTGATACTGCCAAATTTTCGGTACGAATAAATCGCGAAGGGGATTGTAAGCAATAAAGCGAGAAATGGAAATAAAATAAGTGCAACTTCAATTGGAAATAAGTAACTAGACATCGATAGAAATCCCCTTTATAAAAATAAGTTTGCCGCTAGAGAAACAAGCGGCAAACTTATTTTAACGTAAAATATTCATTTTGACTATACTACAACTTAGTAACTTTCATGGGAAAAACTTTTATTTCGCTGCAAAAAGTTTTTAATTTTATTTATTCGCAGTTCTACAACGGGCTGGACAATAGTTGTAACAATATTTGTGGATAACAAAGCCGTTAAACTGAAGGCCAGCACGATTAAAATGAAGAAAGTTTCAAAGTTATAACTGATGTTTGACATCCCAGCTTCACGAAATGATTTAATAAAGAAGCCATGCAACAAGTAAACATAAAGCGTGTTTTTACCCCATTTTGTAAAAAAGAACTGTCTTTTGGGGACAAAGGTAAAGAATGCTGCAATCGCTGCAAAACTAATAGCATAAATCAAAACGCGCATTAATAATCCGAGCACTTTAGCATCAACAAATTCGCCATAAGGTTTAGAGCCTAGGAACCAGTCTTCATCGAGTCCGGGACTTACCAAAACGATTGCAAGGATCGCTATAAAGATAGCCCCACCAATGATTTTAGCTGCATTTTTTTGCAGATACAGGAAATGTTCTTTTTTGAGGAAAAATCCAGCTAGGAAAAATGGGAAGAAAACAAAAGTCCGCGATAAGCTTAAGTACCCATCAATTGAATCTACATAACCTGCCAGAAGTCCAATCAAAGTAGCAATAGAGAGAGCAGTAACGGGCTTTAATTTAGAAAAAACGTAAAGCATTAAATTCCAGAAAAACAAGCTAAGCAAGAACCAAAGAGACCATTCTGGATCAAGAAATGTAAGTGAAAAACGATCTTCACTAAGTAAGAAATAATAAAACACAGAATAAATGGATTGGAAAAGTAAGTAAGGCAAAATGAGCTTTTTCATCGTTTTCATTAAATACCCAGATTTTCTAAAACCTTTGGCAAAGTAGCCAGAAATTAAAATGAAAGCTGGCATATGAAAAGTATAAATCATGCTGTACAAGATGCATACGCTGTCATGCTCGGCGACAAAGGGTTGCAAGAGATGCCCAAACACAACTAGAAAAATAAGAATAAATTTCGCATTATCAAAATAATAGTCGCGTGGTTTAACAAGTTTGTTTTCAGTCATAAAAATTCACCGCACATTCCTTTCTATGTATAGAGTCGGTTACTATATATTTTCTCATATTGAAGTAACAATAAACCGACAATCCAATGACAAAACGATGAATAATTTATTAAATCATAAAAAAACCCCTTAGCAAATTGCTTTTGCTAAGGGGAGTGCGTAACTTATTTTACAACATGTTCAAGTACTGAAACTTGAATATTACCATCTTGATCAAGTGTTGCAGTTAAACTTGAGACATCATCTGAATCGATCATTGCATCCGCAATTTGATCTTCCAAGTGTTCTTGGATGGTTCTTCTTAGCGGACGTGCACCAAATTCAGCGTCATAGCCTAACTCAATCAATTTTTTCTTCACATCTTCAGAAACCTCAATGTGCATACCGTTTTGTTGTAACATTTCGTTCAAATCGGTGATCATCAAGTCTACAATTTGCATCAAGTCTTCTTTTTCAAGACTATTGAATTCAATGACACTATCTAGCCGGTTCAAGAATTCAGGTTTGAAATAGTAGCCAAGTCGATTTAACAAGTCCGAACTTTTTTCGAGTTTTTGAATATCGCTACTTGTATTAAAACCAACAGAAGCTTCATGAGTTCCCGTTCCTGCATTACTTGTCATGATAATAACCGTATCCTTAAAGCTTACGGTCCGACCTTGTGAATCCGTCAAACGACCATCTTCTAAGATTTGTAAGAACATATGTTGAACGTCAGGATGCGCTTTTTCCATTTCATCCAGTAATAAAATGCTGTAAGGATTACGACGAACTTTTTCGGTTAATTGACCAGCTTCATCGTGACCTACGTAACCTGGAGGTGAACCGATGAGTTTAGAAACGCTGTGTTTTTCCATGAACTCAGACATATCAAGACGAATCATCGCATCTTCTGAACCAAATAATTCATTTGCTAACGTTTTGCCAAGTTCTGTTTTACCAACCCCGGTAGGTCCGACGAACAAAAAGGAACCGATTGGGCGGTTTTTCACTTGCAAACCAACCCGACTACGACGGATTGCTTTCGCAACTTTTTGAACGGCTTCTTTTTGCCCGATAACTTTTTCATTTAAATGAGCTTCTAAATCTTTCATTTTCGATTGTTCATCTTGTTCGAGGCGACCAACTGGAATTCCTGTTCTTTCTTCAATCAGAACTTGAATATCCGAAGCTTGAATAACGGGGCGTTCAGAGACACCTGATGCATTTTTGTTTTCCTTCAAGCGAGTCATTTCATCTCGAACCGTTGCAGCTTTTTCATAGTCTTCATTTTTAAGCGCTGTTTCTTTTTCATTTTCCAGACGTTCAAGCCGTTCAGCAACCGCTTTGTCATCCATTTTTTCGATCGTAAGGTTATATTTTGAACCGACTTCATCCATCAAATCAATGGCCTTATCTGGTAAATGACGATCTTGAATATAGCGAGCACTTAAATCAATGGCTGCTTGCAAACTTTCTTCTGAATAAGCGACTTCATGGAAATCTTCATAACGATCTTTTAAGCCTTCCAAGATAGTTAAAGTAGCTTCCTTAGAAGGTTCGTCCACCATGACAGGTTGGAACCGACGTTCAAGGGCAGCATCTTTTTCAATTTTACGGTATTCATTTAAAGTAGTAGCCCCAATCATTTGAAGTTCCCCTCTTGCAAGAGCTGGTTTTAAAATGTTCCCGGCATCCATTGAACCTTCAGCAGAACCTGCACCGACGATGGTATGCACTTCATCAATAAATAGAATCGTGTTTTTACGTTCAGTGAGTTCTTCAATTAATTTTTTCATTCGTTCTTCAAATTGACCACGGATACCAGTTCCTGATACGAGAGACGCGACATCAAGTAAAATCACTTCTTTGTCGAGTAGTTTATTTGGGACTTTGCCTTCAACGATTGCCGAAGCAAGACCTTCTACGACAGCGGTTTTACCAACACCAGGTTCCCCAATTAATACAGGGTTATTTTTATTCCGACGGTTTAAAATTTCAATGGTCCGCTTGATTTCTTCATCACGACCAATAACAGGATCCAGCTTATTATTTTTAGCAAGATCCGTTAAATTGGTACCAAATTCATCAAGTAAACCTCCACCGTTTCCTGCTGCTTGTGTTTGAACTCGACTTTGTCTTTCGCGATTTGCCTCTCTTTCTGCACCGAAGTTTGGATCCATGTTCCCATTTAATTGACGGAAAAAGTCATCAAATGGGGAAGAGCCAAATCCTCCTTGCAGATTAGCTTGATTACGGTTTTTAAGTTCAGCGTAGCAAGACTCGCAAAGCGGCATCTCAACGCGCTGACCATTTATATTCATATATAACTGAATGCGTGCTTCATTCTGTTTACAATTTTGACATAGCATAAATTAAATTCCTCCTTTGGAAGAGTAAATAATGGGTTCAAAGATTAGTTTTGACTTTGACTATCTTTGACCTTATGTTTTTATTATACACTGACCTTTTCTGACTTTCAAGTGTTTTGCTCGAATTTTTTCTTATTAACTAAAAAAAAGTTAGTACCGGATTTCTAGAGAACAACAATGTACGAGTGGAAATGCTATAATTTAGTTGAGTAGAAAGATTGGAGTGAAAAAGTTGGATAAATTTGCGAAAGTAGATGAAAAATTAACGTCACTTTTAGTGAAACAAGATGATTTTCTTGTCAATGCGCTTCGAAATAGTCAAGAGGCGGGACTGCCATCTATTGAAGTTTCACCAGCACAAGGTCAATTTTTATATTTTTTAACAAAATTAAGCGGAGCGAAGCGAGTGCTTGAAATAGGGACGCTTGCTGGTTATAGTACGCTTTTTTTAGCGAAGGGGCTATTAGATGATGATTCTAGTGAAGTTGTGACATTAGAGTATGATCCGCAAATTGCAAAAGTAGCTCACAAAAATTTTGAAGAAAGTCCCTATAGACGAAAAATACGTTTATTAGTTGGTGAAGCTAAGGATAGTCTTGCGAAGCTTGTTCAAGAGAAGGGTGAACCATTTGATATCATCTTCATTGATGCCGACAAAGCGAATAATCCACTTTACCTTGACTACAGTCTTCAACTTGTAAAAACCGGCAGTTTAATCATCGCGGATAATATTATTCGAGAAGGTGAAATTCTAAATGAAAATTCTTCAGATGAACGTGTCATAGGAATTCAGCAATATTTAGAAAAAATAGCTGCAGAGTCTTCGCTTGAATCGGTTGCGATAGCGACTATTGGCATCAAGGGAATTGATGGATTCAGTCTTTCGATTGTTACTAAGTAGAATTAAAAAAGCCTTCCAAAGTGGAAGGCTTTAGTAAATTGGAAGTGCGGCAAGTAAGATGAAGACAAAAAGTAAGTGCGATAGGTACAACATAATAAGGCTTCGTCGCCAAACATAAAGCAAATTCCAGAAAAGAGAAGCAACGAAAATGCCGATAACTAGTGCAGGATTGCCACTGAAACACATGAATAATGTAATCAGTAAAGTAGAAACTAAAATGGCAAACCAAGTTGCGTAAGAATCTAATAAACGTTGTAAAACAAAGCCGCGCCAAAAAATTTCCTCTCCTGGAACAATGGCTATGATCATTAAAATCCAAATGATCCAATTGTCTGTTGAAAATTTATTAAAGGCAGAATGAACGGCGCTATTTAAACCAAATGGCATAAATTTTAAAATAAAGGCACCTATGTAGAATACAATATACAAAATGACTGCTGAAAAAATAGCAGGAATGAGTCCTTTTAAGACAGAAGATTGTTTGCTTAAATTCACATTAAAAATTCCAAAACTAAGTAAAAATAGCATAGCTGCTCCGTACATATACCAAAAACTCTTGGTATAATTGAATGTAACGAAAATTAATCCAGCTGCAAGCACTAATCCAAGGATTAATTTAAAATCTATTCGGTTGCTTCTAATCACGATAACACCTCTTCAAACATTTCTACCCTTTACTTTAATCGAAAAGCTGTCTTTTGGCAACAATTCCAATTGAAAAGAGTTTTTTTTATAAGAATTTGCTATAATGAAAAGGGAAGTTTTGCTTGAATCAAGCAAAGGAGTGTTACCGTGTTAGAGAAAAATTATAAATTTTTGTTATGGCTTTATATTTTATGGTTCCTAGCAAGTGTTCTTTTGATTTCACTAGGTGTTTTGCCGAGCAGTTTAACGAGGATTCATTCCATCTTTTTAATTTTTACCGGGATTTTTGCCACTGTCTTTTTTATCATGCAATATGGTAAAGGTTTAGGGTCAGCCATTACGATTTTAATTTTTGTTGTAACGACAAGCATTGAATGGATGCAACTCGGCTTTGCGGATGAAAATTATGGCGGTAATTATGGCTTTACAATTCAGGGGATTCCAGTGACTTTTGGTTTTATTTGGATTGGGCTAATAGCCGGGACACACGTGATTGCAAGGGAAATCACATTAAAGGTAAAGATCGACTGGTTACGTGGAGGAATGTATTCTGTCATTGCCGCAACAATGGTAATGATTTTTGAAGTATTGATTGAACCTATTTCAGTTCAAACTAAACAACTTCCGTTTCTTGGCAATGGTTTAACGGTTTTACAGTTTTCTGATATTGCGAATTGGTGGCTACTCGGACTAATTTTACATTTAATGATTTATTTTATTTTAAGTTTGACGGATAAATGGGAAAATTTGAAGTATCCGGATCTAAAATCTGAAATTGTCATTGTGTACTGGATTATCTTGGCATTTTTTGTCTTCTTATCCTTTTATGCAGATCTTTGGGCATCCATTAGTGTTGGACTTATTGCCAACATCATTTTTACAATTTGTTATTATTTCAGTTTGGATAATAAAAAGGAAGAGCCTCCTTCAAGAAAAGAAACAGAAATATAAAAAGAACAGAAACAGCAGGGAAACCATTTCGAAAATGGCATCATCCTTGCTTTCTGTTCTTTTTTGATTGGCTAGTCAGGAGTTTGTATGTTTTGTAAATCTTTCTTGATGATTTTATTGACTGCATATTTGGCGCTTTCCATTATATAAGGAAGAGAGGTGCCAGTGTGAGCACTCGTTCCTACGACAAACAAGTTTTTGAATTGTTTATGCAACTTATTCACGGGGTTTCCCATCCCTATTTGTCTAAAGGATTGCATCATTCCAAAAATAGCTCCTAGATGGATGTGGAAGTCTTTTTCCCATTCTTTTGGCGTAATCACTCGCTCTTCAACGATGTGTTCTTCTAAATCCTCCAAATGTAGCTTGGCTTTAACGGTGTCTAAAATTTTATTTCTGAAAGGTTCACGTTCTTGATCCCAGTCAATTTGACTTTCGTTGTTCGGGACAGAAACCATAATTCGAACTGCTGAATGTCCAATTGGAGCCATCGTTGTGTCCGTTACAGAAGGATTTGTGATATGAATCGAAAAGTCATCGGAAAGAACTTTCAAATTAGTAGTCTCATCTGCATGAACTTTGTAATTTTTAGGGAACAAAACAGTTTGATGATCTACCGGAAGTAGTGTATCTAGTCCTAAATAAATAACAAAGGCGCTTGCAGAATATTTTTTTTGAGCCATTTTATTTTTGAATTTCAAGGGTTTCTCTGTTACAAAAAGATTTTTCACAGCATAACTTAAATCCGCATTCATAATGTAGTGATCAGCTTGCACTAAACGACCGTCTCGCAGTTCAATTCCAGTGATTTCATGTTTGGAGGTATTCACTTTTGCAACCGCAGCATTCAGATGAATCTGACCATGGTACTCCTCAATGACGGTTTTCATCGCTTGCAAAATTTGACTTTGTCCGCCAGTTGGATGGAAAGAACCATAATAATATTCGGAAAAAGGGAGAACGCTGTAAATTCCAGGGATTTCCCAAGGCGACATCCCCATATATTTCATTTGAAAAGTGAAGGCAAGCTGTAATTCTTCATCTTCAAAGTACTTCGAGGTCTCATCAATTAAAGTTCGTCCAATCGAAAGGCTAGGGATCGCTCGAAGCATTGTCGGCCTGACAAAGTCTTTTAAACTTCCAAAGCTATAATCGAGCAGTGGAGTTAAATAAAGAATTTTTTTGGCATTCCCGCTCATAAATCGGTAAAAGTTCATTTCGTTACCTGGAAAAACCCGATTTAATTCGTTAAGGGTCGCTTTCTGATCCCCCGAAGGAGCAAAGGTTTTACCAGACGGGAAAAAAAGTCGATACAAAGGATCAATCGGTAGTAGCGTTAAATAGTCATGTAAGTTGCGGTTCGAATTCATGAAAAGCGAGGTAAGTTGATGAGGCATTGTGAGGGAGGAAGGTCCCATATCAAAAAAATAGTTTCCAAGCGAGAGCCTACTTGTTCGTCCGCCAATAACACTATTTTTTTCAAAAATATCTACTTGATAACCATTTGCGAGGAGCCTCATTGCAGTCGCTAAGCCACCTGGACCTGCTCCAATAATTGCTACCTTTTTTGCCATTAACTATTCACCTCACGTTAAAAAAATCCATATAAAAAGCGCAATTTTAACAAGAACCCGTTAATTTTGCGCTTTTAATCAGTCGTTGTTTGCTGAATGAATGATTTTGTAGTTTTTATGATTGACCACTGTTTTTTCTTCTATTCCAAGATCATTAAAATTTTCCATATAGGTTAAATCGACAATAACAGAGTTTTCGTTGATTTTTTCAACAATTCCAGTTAACCCGTCCTTGAATTCAATAATATCTCCGACCTGTGCTTTTGTCATATTTATCACTCCCGCTATAATTGATGTGGAACCGTTTTTATAAAGTACTAATATTTCCAGTTTGCACTAAAATTTTAATAATTGCAACTAATATGGCTGTTTATCAAGTTATTAAAGGAAGAAATAAGTTTTTTACTGGGACGTAAAACAGCCCGAAAATACGTGATTCATTGCCTTTTCAAGCTAATTCGGATAAAATAGAATAGTAACGATTTTTTTGACCAAAAAATACGCGTGAAATAGTTGTAACAAAGGCAAAAAAATGGTAGTCTTGTAAATTGAGAGATAGCCTTTTTTGTTGAAATTCCTTTTTTGGTGAAAAAGGTCACATTAAAATTTCTTTGATAAAGGAGAATGTCAATATGGAACAAGCAAGTTTTGTAGTTATCGATGAAACAGGAATTCACGCCCGTCCGGCGACTTTACTCGTACAGGCGGCAAGTAAATACAGCTCTGATATTAATCTTGAAAACTCTGGTAAATCTGTAAACCTTAAATCCATCATGGGTGTGATGTCACTAGGCGTTGGCAAAGGTGCTGAAATCAAAATCACTGCTGAAGGTAGTGACGAAAAAGAAGCGATTGAAGGTTTAACTGAGGTACTTAAGAAAGAAGGCATGGCTGAATAATGGTAAAAGAGTTGAAAGGGATCGCAGCATCTGACGGGATCGCCATTGCGAAAGCTTATCTGCTCGTTGAACCAGATTTATCTTTTGAAAAATCTGAAGTGGCTGATGCAGAAAGCGAAGTTAAACGTTTTCAAGATGCCGTATCAATTTCACAATCTGAACTTACAAAAATCCGTGAACAAGCTGCTAAAAGTTTGGGAGAGGATAAAGCACAAATTTTTGATGCGCATTTGTTAGTTTTAGGTGACCCTGAAATGATCGGGCCGATCGAAGAAAATATTAAAAATAATAAAGTAAATGCAGAATCTGCCTTACAGGAAACAACAGATATGTTCATTAGCATGTTTGAATCCATGGATAATGAATATATGCGTGAACGTGCTGCGGATATTCGTGATGTACGTAAACGTATTCTTTCTCATCTGCTAGGTGTAACGATTCCAAATCCGGCGCTTATTGATGAAGAAGTCGTTGTTGTTGCAAAGGATTTAACTCCTTCTGATACAGCGCAACTTAATCGTAAGTTCGTAAAAGGATTTGTTACTGATATTGGTGGGCGTACCTCGCACTCCGCTATCATGGCTCGTTCGCTTGAAATCCCAGCGGTTGTTGGAACAAAAGAAGTGACAGCAGATACGAAAAAAGATGAAATGGTTATTATTGATGGGCTTGAAGGAAATGTTATCATCAACCCTTCTGATGACCAAATCGCGCATTATAAAAAAATCCAATCTGACTTTGAACTTCAAAAAGCAGAATGGGAAAAACTTAAAAATGAATCAACTGTTTCAAAAGACGGTGTTCATGTTGAACTTGCGGCAAATATTGGTACACCAAACGATTTAGATGGTGTTATTTCAAATGGTGGGGAAGCGATTGGTCTTTATCGTACAGAGTTCTTGTACATGGGTCGCGACAATTTCCCAACTGAAGAAGAGCAATATGAAGCTTATAAAGCTGTTCTAGAAGGAATGGAAGGGAAATCAGTTGTTGTACGTACGCTTGATATTGGCGGAGACAAAACACTTCCTTATCTAGATCTTCCAGAAGAAATGAACCCATTCTTAGGTTTCCGTGCAATCCGACTTTGCTTTGCAAATGAAGATTTATTCCGCACACAATTACGTGCTCTTCTGCGTGCAAGCGTTCATGGCAAACTTAAAATTATGTTCCCGATGATTGCAACTGTTGCAGAGTTCCGTCAAGCTAAAGCGATTTTACTCGACGAGAAACAAAAGCTAGTTGCTTCTGGAACTGATGTGAATGAAAATATTGAACTTGGAATCATGATTGAAATTCCGGCTGCAGCTGTTCTTGCTGATCAGTTTGCAAAAGAAGTAGATTTCTTCTCCATCGGAACTAATGACCTCATTCAATATACAATGGCAGCAGACCGTATGAACGAACGCGTTTCGTATCTTTACCAACCATACAATCCATCCATTTTGCGTTTAGTGAAAAACGTTATTGATGCTTCTCACAAAGAAGGAAAATGGACAGGAATGTGTGGAGAAATGGCTGGAGATCAAACAGCGATTCCGCTTCTACTTGGAATGGGACTTGATGAATTTTCAATGAGTGCTTCAAGCATTTTGAAATCACGTTCGCTAATCAAGCGATTAGACCAAACCAAGATGGTTGAACTTGCTGATAAAGCTCTTAACCAGGCAACTGCTGAAGAAGTAGTTGCACTTGTTGAGAAATATACTGCTGAGTAACATTATTCCAGACCGAGGATTTATCCTCGGTCTTTTTTTTGTGGAACGAAAGGACTAAACATGATATAGTAAAATTGTGATTTTAGAATTGACTGATAAATAAACATCAGTAACTAAAAGACAATAGCATAAAAGACATAAAGGGGAGAACAAAATGAAAAAATGGATGGTTGTAGTCAGTTTGGTCACAGTTATATTTTCAGGACTTGCTTCTTGTGGAACGAACCCAGAATCGAGTCAGTCTGGGCAACACGAAAAGCAAACAAAGCAAGTTGTTAAACCAGTTCAACTGTCGGTGAAAAGTGATAAAGTGGAGACAGATGATCATGGAAACTTTGTAATTTCTGGAAAAACGGAGCCAAGAGCAACACTTTATATTAATGGAGAAAGAGGAACAACTGCAGATCAAAATGGGAATTTTGAATTTAACAATGAAGTAAAAGCAGATCATGATTACGAAGCAGTAATAACCGCGAAAAAGAAAAAAATGAAGCAAAAAAAAGTGACGGTTTCCATTGTATTAAGTAAAGGCTACCTTGCTTATAAAGCTGAAGAAAAAGCGAGAGAAGAACAAACTCGCATTGAAGAAGAAAATGAAAGAAATGAGGCAAATCGCTTACTTGCAGCTGCTGAAAGTAATTTAAAAAGTTCGGACTTGGATGAAGCGAAAGACTATATCACAAAGAGTAAGTACTTAACTATTTCTGATTATCACTATCGCATTAATGGTATTTGGAATAAAATTTCTGCTAAGCAAGAGGAGCTCGCACGACAAGAAGCTAAGAAAAAAGAAGAAATTTGGAAACAAAATGAAGCGCGAGAACGAGAGAAACAGGCAGCAGCAAATGCAGCTAAAGAACGTCAAAGCTCAACTAGTGGCAACTCTGATTCTGGAAATGCACAAGCATCGGTGGATAAAAACGAACAACAAGTTCTTGTAACAAAAACAGGGTCAAAATATCATAACCGGAAATGTGGGAATGGAACTTACTATCCGGCAACACTCAGTGAAGCGAAAGCACGGGGGTTGACACCTTGTTCAAAATGTTATGGTAGATAAAGAATAAGGGTGCTTTGATCAATTGATCAAAGCTCTTTTTATTTCTTTCTTGAAAATAATAGGGAATACTCTTTATAATAAGAGAGAATAAAAAGGAGGTCGAAATTATTGTTCTTTGCTTATGCAGCCATTTTTTTTCTATTGATTTTTCTTATACTTTACATTTGGGATAGGCGAAGAATTAGTAATGGTATTTTTCTTACGATTGGTCTTTTCCTTGGTCTCTTGTTTATTTTGTACTGGGCTTTTTCAGTAACGAGTAGATCCGAGATTATACAGGTGCTTGTGACGGGGGTATTAATCTTACTTATACTTTTGATTCCATTTTTTTTCTTTGGGATTATTATTGGACTTATCATGAATGGAAGAACAATGATGAGAAAAGAAGGTAGGAAGTTGACGAGCTTACTTCCAATGTTTTTAGGAATTTTGCTATTAGGGTTATTTATTTGGGGAGTAGCACAAGGGCTAGTTATCGGTGGAGGATTCATCTTATGGTTCTTTTATTTCTTTGTTTTGCTTGTGATTAGCTATTTTACTTTTTTCTTTATTACTTTTTTAGTTTCGACTTTTATTTATCAGTATAACTTTCCACGCTATAATCAGGACTTTATCATTGTACTTGGTAGTGGCTTAATAGGTGACAAGGTTCCGCCACTTCTTGCGAGTCGTCTTGATAAAGCGATGGATTTTTATTATAAGCAAGAAAAGAAAACAGGAAAAAAAGCTAGTTTTATTGTTTCTGGGGGTCAAGGGGATGATGAACTTATTTCAGAAGCGAATGCCATGCGCAAGTACTTGATTAACAAAGGGATTCCGGAAACGTATATTTTAATGGAAGATAAGTCTGTAAACACGCTACAGAATATGAAGTTTTCAAAAGCAAAAATGGATGCAATTATGGATTCTTATCACAGCATCTTTGCTACCAATAATTTTCATTTGTTTCGAGCGAGTCTTTTTGCACGTAAAGCGGGTTTGAAGAGTCAGGGAATTGGATCAAAGACTGCTCTTTACTATATGCCGAGTGCATTGATTCGTGAATTTATTGCAATAATCATGATGTATAAATTTGTTCATTTAAGTATTATTGGTTTTTTCTTTTTCATCTTTGCGTTACTCGGGTTTATGCAACTATTATAAAGGAGGAAGTGTTCATGCAAGCGATTGGTTTTATTGGAACAGGTGTAATGGGAAAAAGTATGGTACAAAATTTACTGGATAATGGCTATGTCGTACATATTTATACACGTACAAAAGAAAAGGCAACTTCACTGATTGAAAATGGAGCTATCTGGCATGATAATCCTGCTAAGCTTGCAGGGGTGGTTGATCTATTGATTACGATGGTAGGTTACCCAACAGATGTTGAAGAATTGTACTTGTCAGAAGGTGGCTTTCTTGAAACTATGCGAAAGGAAACGGTTGCAGTCGATATGACAACTTCTTCGCCTGAACTTGCAAAGGAGATTTATAAAGAAGGCAAGGCAGCTGAGATTGGTGTGCTTGATGCTCCTGTTTCTGGTGGAGATGTTGGGGCACAAAACGGAACGCTCTCGATCATGATTGGCGGCGATCCTGAAATGTTTGAGCGTGTGCGCCCTGTATTTGAAGTTCTTGGGGAAAACATTGTTTTTCAAGGGGAGGCAGGTTCTGGACAGCATACGAAAATGGTCAATCAAATTGCGATTGCTTCGAACATGGTGGGGGTGACAGAAGCGATCGTTTACGCGGAAAAAGCTGGGCTTGATCCTGAAAAAGTTTTGGAATCTATTGCCTCAGGAGCTGCAGGTAGTTGGTCATTATCAAATTTAATTCCACGTGTTTTAAAGGATGACTTTTCACCAGGATTTTTTATCAAGCATTTTATCAAAGATATGCGAATAGCGCTTGATGAAGCAAAAAAAATGGAACTCGATCTCCCAGGACTAGAGTTAGCTGAAAAAATGTATCAAACGCTAGCTGATCGAGGTTTAAGTGAAAAGGGGACGCAGGCACTTATCAAATACTATCAGTAAATGAAAAGTTTAGCTTTTTCTAAAAACGAAGTCAAATATTAAATTTGTAAAGTTTGGTTTGAAACGACTTATAGAGGGAATTAATTATATGACTTTAGAGAAGGAAGGGAACCAAACATGGAACAACAAGAAAGATTGCAGGTTTTAAAGGATATTGTAAACATTGACTCAACGAATGGAAATGAAGAAGCGGTTGCAGACTATCTCGCTAAGCTATTAAAAAAACATGGAATTGATTCACAGAAAGTCCAATTTGCGGAAAACCGAGCAAGTTTGGTGAGCGAAATTGGGGAAGAAGGTAAGCGAGTACTTGGTGTTTCTGGCCATATGGATGTCGTAGATGCTGGAGACGTTTCGAAATGGACGTATCCTCCTTTTGAAGCGACTGAAAAAGATGGTAAACTTTATGGACGCGGTGCAACGGATATGAAATCTGGACTTGCAGCGATGGTCATTGCGATGATTGAACTGCAAGATGAGAAGAAAACGTTATCAGGTAAAGTAAAATTACTGGCTACTGTTGGAGAAGAAATTGGCGAGTTAGGAGCTGAACAACTCACTTCGGAGGGTTACGCGGATGACTTAGATGCACTTGTTATTGGAGAACCAAGTGGTCCGCAAATTTGCTACGCGCATAAAGGCTCAATGAATTATACGGTGACTTCTTATGGGAAAAATGCGCACAGTTCAATGCCAGAGTTTGGTGTCAATGCGATTGATAATTTGATGCTCTTTTATAATGAAGTAGAAGATTTTGTGGCTTCTGTTAAGGATACAAATCCGTTACTTGGTAATTTCACACATAATGCAACGGTAGTTTCTGGCGGAAATCAAGTGAATAGTATTCCTGAACTTGCAAAACTACAAGGGAACATTCGAACGATTCCTGAAGTGGATAATGAAAAGATTCAACAAGTATTTGCAGATATTCTTAAAAAACTAAATGCAGAAAAAGATGTGAAATTAGAGCTTGTTTGGGATTACGATAAGCTCCCTGTCTTTAGTGATAAAGACTCTGATATTGCACAAATTGGACAAGCTGCTTATGAAAGACGAACTGGACAAAAAATTCAATTAGTCACAGCTGCAGGGACAACTGATGCGGCTGAGTTTATTAAAGCTAAAAAGGATTTTCCAGTTATCATCTTCGGACCTGGTGTTGGAGAGATGGCGCATCAAGTGGATGAATACGTTTCTACCGAGAATTATAACGATATGATTGAAGTTTATAAGGACATGATGGTAGATTTTTTGAGTGAAAAGTAAGTATAAAAAAAGGATTCAAGGCTTGCCCTTGAATCTCTTTTTTTAATTGGATTGATCCATAAAGTTTTTTATGCGTTCCATGGCTTCTGCAAGCTCATCAAAGGATGCTGCATAAGATAGTCGGAAGTAGCGCTCGCCTTTCTCGGAAAAGGCTTCCCCGGGAACGACCGCAACTTTGGCTTCTTCGGCAAGACGAACGGCCCAGTCGAAGGCATTTTCTTGAACGAAATCTGGCAGCTTGACGAAAAAATAAAAAGCGCCGTCAGGTGGAATAATTTCAAAGCCCATTTTTAGCAAGCGTTGCTCAACAAAGCCGGCACGTGTTTTGTATTCTGTACGCATAGGGAGACAATCTTCTTTTCCGTTTGTAACCGCCTCAAGCGCAGCTTTCTGGCTAATGGAACTTGCACAAGTGACGGTATACTGATGGACTTTAAGCATTTCTTGTAACAAGCTCTTTTCAGCCATTAAAAAGCCGATTCGAAAGCCTATCATGGCATGAGACTTCGACAAACCGTTAATGACGATCGTTTGTTGCGGTAAAAACTTACGAATGGAAACGTGCGCTGATTCATAATGCAATTCGCTATAAATTTCATCAGCCACTACATAAATACCAGTTTCTTCTAAGACGGAGGCAAGTGCGGCTAGTTCTGCTTCCTCGAGTGACACACCAGTTGGGTTAGAAGGATAAGGCAAGATGAGTGCTTTTGTTTTTTCAGAAATGGCGTTCTTGAGTTGTTCTGGTGTTAATTTGAAGCCGCTAGTCGTCGTATCTACTTTAACGGGGATAGCTCCTAAAAGACGAATGATCGGTTCGTATCCAGGATAGATCGGGTCTGGCAAAATCACTTCATCTCCAGCAGAGAGAATAGCTTCAAGTGCGACTGCAATCGCTTCTGTTGCGCCGACTGTCGTAATGATTTCTTCTTCTGAGAAACCCAATTGATATTTTTCGTTAAAATAATCGGAGGCAGCACGAAGAAGTTCAGGCATACCAGCATTATTCGTATAGTTTGTAAAGTTTTCGTGAATCGCCTCAATCGCCGCCTGTTTAATATGTTCAGGTGTATAAAAGTCGGGTTCACCAAGTGTTAATTTAATCATATCGCTAATCCCAGAAACGCGCGTATTAAAACGACGAATGCCACTAATTTGAATTTCTGCTAGCTCGGGCCGAATAGGTTTTAACATATACTTCACCTTTTTCTATTTGTTCTGTTATTTTATCTGTTTCATCATATCACAAAAAAGCGGCAAAAGGCGAACGAGACTCGTAAGAAAAGGAAACAGAAAATTGATACAGGAAAAAAGATTCAGAAGGGGGGCTTCGAGGAATCAGGCTAGCTGTTGTCATTTAGCTGTCATATAGCAGTAAAGACTAGGAAATAAGCTGTTTTTCAGGTTTTTTTATTACACAAGTTATAGTATGATAGGAAGGATAAGGAATACGAAGAAATTGGGAGGAATTGCGAAAATGAGCGATTTATTTACATCCATTAAAAAACAAGTGGCAGGGAAAAATGTTAAAATTGTCCTGCCAGAAGGAAAAGATGAACGGATTGCCGGCGCTGCAGCCAAACTTAAAGAAGAAGGAATTGTTGAACCGATTCTTCTTGGGACAGAGGAAGAAGTAGCAAGCGCGGCTAAAAAAGCAGGGGTTGACCTTGCGGGTGTAGAAATAAGAAACCCACAAGGGGATGCCGATTTTTCTGAACTTGTGACTGCTTTTGTGGAACGTAGAAAAGGAAAAGCAACACAAGAAGATGCTGAAAAACTTCTACTTGATCCAAATTACTTTGGAACAATGCTTGTTTTCACTGGGAAAGCAGATGGCCTAGTTAGTGGAGCGATTCATTCAACTGGAGATACGGTTCGCCCAGCTCTACAAATTATTAAAACAAAACCTGGAATTTCTAAAGTGGCAGGTGCGATGATTATGGTGCGGGAAGCGGAACGCTATTTGTTTAGTGATGTCGCGATTAATATTGCGCCCACTGCTGCTGATTTGGCTGAAAATGCCGTAGTCAGTGCCGAAACGGCTTCGATTTTTGATATTGATCCACGAGTTGCGATGTTAAGCTTCTCGACAAAGGGCTCAGCTAAATCTGATGAAACTGAAAAAGTAGCGGAAGCGACTAAACTAGCCAAAGAAAAAGCACCTGAACTAACACTTGACGGAGAATTCCAGTTTGATGCTGCGTTTGTTCCTAGTGTAGCTAAACAAAAAGCGCCTGATTCAGTATTAAAGGGCGATGCGAATGTATTTATCTTCCCAAGTCTTGAAGCAGGAAACATTGGCTATAAAATTGCGCAGCGTCTAGGAAACTTCGAAGCGGTTGGACCGATCTTGCAAGGTTTAAATGCGCCTGTTAATGACTTATCACGCGGGTGTAATACACAAGATGTTTATAACCTTTCACTGATTACGGCTGCTCAAGCTGTGAGTGAATAAAAAAATCCAAGCTTCGGCTTGGATTTTTTTGCATAATTAGGCATCTAAGCGGGTATGAAAATGAAAAGGAGGATAAATTTATGAAGCGCATCTTATTTCCTATTCTTGCTTGCGTACCGATGCCTTTTCTTTATTTTTATTTTGAATATGCTTTCGCGTTTTCCGCGACTTATCCGTGGTTTCTCATCCCGCTAACGATTTTTTACTTCGTTCTTACGGGTTACGTGAGTAAAAATTATTCGGTGGTGGGCGTGCTTTGCTGGAATCTAGGTAGTTTAGCCTCATCTTTTTTATTTGCTCATTTTTTCCTAGTGAAGGACATGGAATATTATGAGCCGTTTGGTCAACCTTTTATGTTGATTTACACATGGATATTAATGGTTGTGGCGCAGCTTTTCGTACGTCATGTGATCCACTATTATAACGAAAATATTCGCCAAGAAAAATAAGCCAACTTGTAAGTCGGCTTATTTTTCTGCTAAATATTGCACATTTTTAGGTAATGTAGACACTTTTTTATAGTTCGAAACAAAGTGATTGCTGTTTACAATGATTTTAAAGCGTTCATTTTGTGCGAGTTTTTTATCGGAGTAAAAAGAAAGTTTAGAAGATTGGCCTCTAGAATTATAGACCGTTTCCGTATATTTATAACCTTTAAATTGACTTTTTTTAACGGGTTCGCCACTTGATTTCATTTTGACAAAATAAGAGCTAGCGGTTTGATTATCAGGGACTAAATATTCAAATACAAAAAGAGTCGATAAGAGCAGTGTTGCAGCTAGAAGTCCCAGCAAAGTTGTTTTTTTCTTCATAATGACCTCCTTTAGTCTTTTTTCTATACTCTTATTCTACAGAAAAAAAGAGCGGCGTTCCCTCGGATAAACTAACAAAATGAGGAATTACCTTACATTTTTGTCATGTTTGAGAAAAAAGCCTTGCTTTTTTTAGTGAAAATATGGTTAAATAGAAAAGCTAATAAACGTTAGGTAAAACGAGGGATGTAAAATGAAAAATAATGATCAAATTTTAGAAAGTGGCTCTGTTGGGAAGGTTTACGTCAAGTATTTAATTCCTTCACTCGTCGGCATGCTTTTGATGTCGATTAATATTGTCATAGATGGTATTTTTGTTGGTCATCGGCTTGGCGGTGTGGCGCTTGCTGGTATTAATATTGCTGTTCCCGTGTTTTCCATTTTCACAGCGATTTCACTTTGGATTGGAATTGGCGGAGCGACGCAATATTCATTTGCGCTTGGTGAGAAAAAAATTGGACAGGCACAGATTATTTTCACGCGTTCGATTTTAATGGTGCTTTCCATTACCATACTACTTGCGATTCTAGCTTTTATTTTTCGAATACCACTTGCGTATACACTTGGCGCGAATGATGAAACTATTCCTTACGTGATGGATTATATGAACGTCTTATTACTGTTTGGTTTCGTTTTAACGCTTGAAAATATTTTAAGTATTTTTGTTCGTAACGATGGCGACCCAAACCTTGCCATGATTGCACTCATTGTGACAGCCGTAATGAATGTTATTTTGAACTATATCTTTTTGTTCATTTTAGATTTAGGCGTGAAAGGATCGGCACTTGCAACGGTTTCGGCGATTGCGATAGGTGTCATTATTTTAGCGACACACTTTTTCAAGAAAACAAGTCGGTTAAAATTTGTCCACTTTCAATTAACGCTTGATTCTTTGAAACGAACTTTTTCAATTGGTTTACCAAGCTTTTTATCAGAACTTGGCATGTCAGTTTTCACGATGGGGTACAACATTGCGATTGCAGCAGTGGCAGGAACTGCAGGTGTGGCGGCCTTTTCAGTGTTAAATTATTCGCATAGCGTGATTCTAATGATGTTCCTTGGTATGGGTTCTGCAATCCAGCCTCTAATCAGCTATTACCGTGGGGCTAAACTTGTTCGGCGTGAGAAAGAAACCGTGCGATTAGCGGCTATCGTTGCTATTGCAACAGGACTGTTCTTTTTCATCATCGGTTTATTTTTCGCGGATCAAATCGTCCAGCTGTTTGGGGACTTTGAAGCAGATATCCATGATTTGGCTGTACTTGGTGTACGTATCTTTTTCTCTGGTTACTTGTTTATGGGCTTCAATTTTGTCATGATGACCTATTTTCAAACAACGGACCGAATTGGGATGGCAACTTGGGTAACAGTTGCAAGAGAACTCATCTTCATGGTCATCTTCTTGCTGATTTTACCACCGTTTTTTGGAGCAGCAGGCGTTTTCAGCGCCATTCCTATTTCTGAATTTATTGTGGCAGCAAGCATTTTTATTTATGCACGCTCGAAACATTTATTTAAACTTCCCGTTTCGTAAAACGGGAAGTTTTTTCACGAAAAAAATTAAAAAAATATTCCTTTTGGGACTTGAAAAAACCAAGGTTTTATGTATGGACTGCTTTTAGATTGTGAAAATAAAAGGTTGGAAATTGTTTGTTAATTCCAAGGCAAAAAGTGCCCCATTTTCTAAAACCTTGTCACTCCAAGTGTTCAAAACCCTTAACCTCTCAATTTGTTTTTTAAATCACAATCTTTATCTAGATTTAATAAAAGAAGAATTTTTCGCTGTATACGAGTGATGTATGCGTTTTCAAAAAGATGGTCCGAGTACTATATCTTGAATTCACAATCAAAAAGTTATACCATATATAGTGTTAACACCGAATATCGCATCACTTGTTTTTAGCTTTTTTAAAGAGAACTTTTCTTTCTAAAAAAGTTAATTTTTATGATTTGACATAAAAGAGGAGAACGCGATCAATGGCCTTTATGGCTGGAAGAATTTTTAAGAAATGGGGAGTGCAAATGACGACTTATATTGTAAAAGACGGTGGAAATCGGAAATTACCTTTCGATGCTGATCGTTTAAACCGCTATTTGGATAAAATTCATGAAGAATTTCCAAAACTTGACATCAAAGAATACAAAGAAAAGATTTTCCGTTTTATTGAGAAAAAAGAAGATTACTCTGCTGATGAATTAACGGATTATTTAATTCGTGAAGCAGAAGCAAAAACGGATATTCATTTGCCTGAATGGGAACATTTCGCAGCACGTCTGTATTTAAATAAATTATATAAAAAAGCCAGTAAAAATCGTTTTTATAATGATGATGATAAATATGGCTCTTATATTGGATTACAGGAAAGTCTTGGCGAACGCGGGATTTATTCTGGTAGCATTTTAAAAAATTATACGAAAGAAGAATTGATTGAAGCTGGTAAGATGATTGACCCAGACAAAGATAAGTTATTTACATACAACGGCCTTTATCTACTGGCAACTCGTTATCTAGCGACTGATCAAGCACGTAACGTCTATGAACTTCCACAAGAACGCTGGCTCACGATTGCCCTTTATTTGATGCAAGAAGAGCCAAAAGCGAAGCGTATGGAGCTTGTAAGGGAAGCTTACTGGGCGCTTAGCAATTTGTATATGACAGTGGCTACACCAACACTAGCAAATGCTGGGAAAGTAGGAGGACAACTTTCGAGCTGCTTTATTGATACGATTGATGATAGCTTACAAGGCATCTACGATAGCAATACGGATGTCGCTCGTGTTTCGAAACATGGTGGCGGTGTTGGTGCATACATCGGCTACGTTCGTTCCACAGGAGCCCCAATTCGTGGCGTCAAAGGAGCAAGCGGTGGAGTTATTCCTTGGATTAAACAATTAAATAACACAGCTGTCAGTGTGGATCAATTAGGACAACGTAAAGGGGCCATTTCTGTTTATCTAGATGTTTTCCATAAAGATATTGAGATGTTCCTAGATCTTCGTTTAAATAACGGAGACCAACGTTTACGGGCGCATGATATATTTACGGCAGTTTGTATCCCAGACTTGTTCATGGAAGCGGTGGAACGCCGGGGAGACTGGTATCTATTTGACCCACATGAAGTAAAAGCGAAAAAAGGTTGGTATTTACAAGACTTTTATGATGAGAAAAAAGGGGAGGGTTCATTCCGCGAAAAATATGAAGAGTTGGTTGCTGATGAAACGATTAGTAAAAAAATCGTGAAAGCGATCGACATCATGAAGCGTATCATGGTGAGCCAACTTGAAACGGGGAACCCATTCATGTTTTATCGTGATGAAGTAAACCGCAAAAACCCGAATAAACATGAAGGCATGATTTATTCCAGTAACCTTTGCACGGAAATTATGCAAAACATGAGTCCAACGCGGATGATTCAAGAAATAATTTCTGGAGATCAAATTGTTATTACTAAACAAGCAGGCGATTTCGTTGTCTGCAACTTATCTTCAATTAACCTTGGTCGAGCTGTCTTGGCTGAAGATGAAGGAACAATGGAACGCTTGATTGATATTGAAGTGCGCATGCTCGATAACGTTATTGATTTAAATGAACTCCCCGTGCCACAGGCAACAATTACGAACCGGAAATATCGTTCCATCGGACTTGGAACTTTCGGATGGCATCATTTATTAGCTCTTAAAAATATTGCGTGGGATTCAAAAGAAGCGGAAGAATTTGCTGATGAATTGTACGAAAAAATCAACTTCCTAACCATTCAAGCAAGTTCCCGATTAGCAAAAGAAAAAGGAGCTTACAGCGTCTTTAAAGGTAGTGACTGGAATACAGGAGAATACTTCTCAAGCCGTGGCTATACAAGTGAACGCTGGCGTGAGCTTGCAGAAGACGTTGGTCAAAATGGGATTCGCAATGCTTATTTGGTTGCTGTTGCACCGAATATGAGTACCGCACAAATCGCTGGTTCAACGGCTTCGATTGACCCAATTTATAGTGCTTTCTATTATGAAGAAAAGAAAGATTACAGACGTCCTGTTATTGCACCAGATCTAAGTCTTTCCACCTATCCATACTACGAAAAAGGTGCTTATAAATTAGATCAATTTGCAAGTGTTCGTCAAAACGGTCGTCGTCAGCGACACGTTGACCAATCTTTAAGCTTCAACTTTTATGTGCCAAGCGGAATCAAAGCAAGCATGTTGCTTGAACTTCACTTGACAGCATGGCGAGAAAATCTTAAAACGACTTATTATGTTCGTTCGAATGATATTGATATTGAAGAATGTGAATGGTGCTCAAGCTGATAAAGAAAGACGAGGCAGGGAATTTGATTTCGCTGTCTCCTCTTTCTTACATATTAATACAAGAGAAATTAAAGGAGGCCTAGCTGATGGGAGACCAAGGCAAAGCATTGACAAGAATCAAAATTTTAGAACCGATGTATCCAAATCATTCCACTGCGATTATTAATGGGGAAACAAGTGGGATTTTAAATTGGAACGATATTCCCTATCCATCTTTTTACCGGGCTTATAAAGAGCTTTCAACGAATTACTGGATTCCAGATGAAGTGGATATGAAAGGTGATGCGAAGCAGTATCCGCTACTATCAGAGGAAGAACGAGCAGCTTTTGATGCGATTATTGGGCTACTTGCAACTCTAGATTCACCGCAAACTCGTTTTATTTATAATATTGCTGAATATGTAACGGATCCGGCTGTTCATGCCAACGCTGCGATTATTGGACAACAAGAAGTGATCCATAATGAAAGTTATTCTTACGTTTTGGCCTCGATCACAGACCTTAAGAATCAAAATCGAATTTTTGATTTTGCAAGAACACATCCAACGATTATTAAGCGAAATGAACCTATCATGGAAGCTTATAATGACTTTATGGAAAATAAAACAGGTGAAACAATTGTTAAAGCTTTAATTCAATCTTCTATTTTAGAAGGAATCAATTTCTATAGTGGTTTTGCTTATTTCTATAATCTGGTACGACAAAATAAAATGAATGGAACTGGAAAAATCATCAGCTTTATTAATCGTGATGAACTGGCTCATTCGAAATTTATTTCAGAAGTCATTCGCGCTATTCTTGGTGAAAATCCAGAACTTCAAACAGACGAACTCGTTGAATATACAAATAATGCCTTTAAGCATGCAGTGGAACTCGAAACAGAATGGTCGAGTGAAGTGCTTCAAGGAATTGAAGGTATAGATGTAGATGAAATGGTCGACTACGTTAAATATCGTGCGAATAAAATGCTTGGGATGCTTGGAATGGAAGAACTTTATCCTGGATATAGCGATAATACCATGACTTGGATTAAAGCATATGCGGATAATTTCACGGAAACGAAGACAGACTTCTTCGAAATGCGCAATTCAAGCTATAAAAAAACAAACATCGATAACGGATTTGACGATCTATGAGAATCCTCCTTGCCTATGATTCTTTAAGCGGAAACACGAAGATGGTTGCAGACCTGATTCTGGAACGTCTTGAAGCACTTGGGCATGATGTGACCGCTTTTCGGGTCGCACCAGATGCAGATTATCCACTTGATGAATCTTTTGACCTTTACATGTTGGGGGCATGGACGGTTGATTACGGAAGAACACCACCAGATATGAAAGACTTCATTGCGGAATTAGGTGAAAAACCGAAGCACATTGCTTTGTTTGGAACTGGAGAAACGCAGTGGGGAATTGAAAATTTTTGTGGGGCAGTTGACCGGATGGAAAAGTTTTTTGGAACTGATTATCCAACCTTGAAAATTGAACAAATGCCGCACACAAATGCTGATTATGAGGAAATTAATAATTTTGTTCAGCAAGTGCTGAAAAAAAGGAGCGAGTCGTTATGACAAGTATCGAAATTAAATCTTTGGAAGAGTTTCAAAATCACATGGCAAGTGAAGAATTAGTCTATGTAGATTTCTGGAAAGATAATTGCCCTAATTGCAAAATGTTAGATCTTTCTTTTCAAGAATTTAATAACTCCGCACAAGCAGAGAAAGTGAAAGTTTTGAAAGTGAAATTGGAAGAAATGGGTGAAAATTTCTTTTTCGAACAAGATATTCGTCAAACACCAACACTTGTGCTTTATAAAGGCGGGGAAGAATTGACTCGTTTAAATGGATTTATTCCACCCAACAAAATTGAAGAAACTTTAGAACAAAATGCGTAAGTTTATTTAAAGCCCTCGAAAGAGGGTTTTTTTATAACGAGAGGAGATTTTAAAGTTTATGAAAGAACTACAACAGGATATTCGAGCGTTTTTAAAATCACGTGGCTGGGAAGATCAATATGCATTAAAAAAAGATCTAGCCTTATCTATTTCAATTGAATCCGCTGAGTTACTAGAGTGCTTTCAGTGGAAAGAATCTAATGAGGCTGTAAAAGAGAATCAAGAAGCCATTTTAGATGAATTAGCGGATGTTTTGATTTACGCTTTGCAGCTAGCAGATAGTTTTGAATTAGATGTAGAAGAAATTATTCGAAACAAACTAGAGAAAAATAAAAAAAGGGTCTGGTAGTGGGAAATCATTTTGCTCAAACAAGCATTGCGACACGTCGCTATGCTTGTTTGAGTTTTGAAATGCAAATTTATTTTACACGTTCCATCAGGGTTTCAGGTAAACCAAAAAAGTTTCCCTGAGCAAAAAAAGTAAAGAAAGTTTAAAGAACATTCTTTTGTTATTGTTTTTGAGTCCTGAACATGATATTATTTACAAGGAAATACGGAAATGAATATTTTTGCCTGTAAAGTGAGGCTCCTATACAAACATAGGCCACTGCCCAAAAATGTCCAAAGACGCCAATGGGTAGAACAGGGATTGTCGGATTAAGGCTTTCCATAATGTGGCTAAGAAAATGATTTTTCTTTACGTTGTATAGTGCCAAAACTTTTGCGAGGGGAAACGCGCATTAGCTGTTTATTTGCATGTGTATAAATCCTTGCCAAAGTTTTGGCAAGGATTTTTTTATGGCAAATTATAAAAAGGATGTGAGATAAATGCCAAGTTTGTTAGCAGAAAGTGACCCAGATAGTAGTTGTAGCAATAAAAACAGGGGCATTTATCTGCACATAATTGCCGTTAGTGCCTCTTAAAGGAGGACAAAAAGATGAAACAAAATGAAATTGGCTTATTAAAAGAGTCAAAAGAAATTTTAACTGCTATTTTTACACGTTATGAAACCGAAAAAAATGGTTTGAAAGAAGGACAAGTAAGTAAGAAATTAGAATTTTATGGTGAAAATCGGACGAAAAAAAGCAAACCGAAGCCTGTTTACCTGTTACTACTCAAAGCTTTTCACGATCCATTTATTTATATTTTAATGCTACTTGCTGTGATTTCACTTTTAACAGCAGACTTCGAAGCCGCGATTATCATGAGTGTGATGATCGCATTCAGCGTGTGTATTAGTTTTATTCAATCTATTCGAGCTCAAAAAGCAAGTTTTTCTTTACAGTCTTTTATTGAGAATCGTACAACAGTCATTCGTGATGGCGTGAAGTGCGAAATCGAAACTAAGTACCTAGTTCCAGGAGATATTATTTGTTTGTCAACTGGGGTCATGATTCCGGCAGATGTACGGGTTTTCGAAGCTCAAGATCTATTTGTTAACCAGTCTATGTTAACGGGAGAGGCATTACCTGTTGAAAAATACAGTTTTTCAGCCAATGAAAATGGCACGATCCTTGAAAGTCAAAATTTAAGCTTTATGGGGACAGACGTTGTTAGTGGAATAGGGCGAGCAGTTGTACTGCGAACAGGTGATGAGACAATTTTTGGTGAGCTTGCGGAAATGGCGACGGCTACTCGGGATCAAACAAGTTTTGATAAGGGTGTCCGTGCGGTCTCGAAGATGCTTTTTTATTTTATGCTAGTGATGGTTCCTATTGTATTTTCGATGAATGGATTTTTAAAAGGGGACTGGCTACAAGCGTTCATGTTTTCTGTCGCAGTGGCTGTTGGCTTAACGCCTGAAATGCTCCCAATGATAGTTAACACAAATCTTGCTAAAGGCGCTGTTAAAATGGCGAAAGAAAAAGTCATTGTGAAAGAACTAAATGCCATTCAAAATTTAGGAGCTATGGATGTGCTTTGTACGGACAAAACAGGGACGCTAACTTGTGACCAAATTACACTAGTACAACATATTGATGCTTCTGGTAACCCTTCTAATAGTGTATTAGAAGATGCCTTTTTAAATAGCTATTATCAAACAGGCTATAAAAATGTGCTCGATTACGCTGTTATCAAGCACACTGAGCAGACAAGTGATGGCTTACGGAGCCTCAAGCGAATGCAAAAACTTGATGAAATTCCTTTTGATTTTGAAAGGCGCCTGTTAAGTGTTATTATTCGAGAACGTTCAGCAGATCGAATGATTACGAAAGGCGCTGTTAGAGAAGTTTTCCAGATTTGTACACATATAGAAGAAAAGAATGAAATAAAAGAGTTAACAGAAAAAGAGAAAACAAAATTAAGTCGATTTAGTGAAACTTTAAATCAACAAGGGATGCGAGTTATTGGTATTTGCTATAAAGACAAACCCAAGGCATCCAAATTTTCGAGTGATGATGAAGAAAACATGATTTTTAAAGGTTTCATAGGTTTTCTAGACCCAGTAAAGCTTTCGGCTGCAGACGCGGTGAAAAGGCTTAATGATAAAGGCGTACAAGTGAAAGTTTTAACAGGAGATAATGAGATTGTAACGAAGAAAGTTTGCCAAGAGGTCGGGATTTCAAGCGAACGCTTTTTGCTTGGAACAGAAATAGAAAATATGAACGATACTGAATTACATCAAGCGATCCAAGAAGTTTCAATTTTAGCAAAACTTTCTCCGCTTCAAAAAGCCCGTATTGTGACGGTGTTGAAAAAAGAAGGGGGGCATACAGTTGGTTTCATGGGAGACGGTATGAATGATGCCCCTGCGCTTAGAAAAGCAGACGTGGGCATATCTGTTGATACGGCAACAGATATTACAAAAGATGCCAGCTCAGTGATTTTACTAGAAAAAAGTTTAACCGTTTTAGAGCGGGGATTAGTTGAAGGGCGAACGGTGTTTGGCAATATATTGAAGTATGTAAAAATGACAGCAAGTTCGAATTTTGGGAACGTCTTTAGTGTACTGATTGCAAGTGCTTTCCTCCCATTTTTGCCGATGCTCTCACTTCAGCTATTGTTACAAAACTTACTCTATGATTTTTCGCAGCTTACTCTTCCTTGGGATAGAATGGATGATTCGTTCTTGGAAAAACCAAGGAAATGGAATACAAAAAATATGCTTCGTTTCATATTAACAATCGGTCCTGTAAGTTCTATTTTTGATATTTTAACTTTCGTGATTATGTGGAATGTCTTTCAAGCGAATTCTATTTCCGAACAAGCTTTATTCCAAAGTGGTTGGTTTGTTGTCGGGTTATTAACACAAACCCTTGTGGTTCACATGATTCGGACGGAAAAGGTTCCGTTTATTCAATCGACGGCAACAAAGCCTGTACTGATTTCAACACTAATAATAATGGGGCTTGGACTCGTCATTCCCTTTACTGGATTTGGCCATGCAATGGGATTTGTAAATTTACCAGCGATGTATTTTCTATTTTTAGTAGGTATACTTTTGAGCTATATGATTGTCATTCAATTTGTCAAACAAGTCTATATAAAAAAATTCCACGATTGGATTTAAAAGGAGATTTTAGCTGTGTACTTAGTAAAAAATAAAACGATTCTACTCAGTTTTCTTCTTCTTAGCTTATATAGTGTCATTCTTGTTTATAGCGCCAGTTTCCAAACGGCTCTTGTGCGTTATGAAGTTAGTGCCCATTATTTTGCACTAAGGCAATTCTTGTTTTTCATGTTTGGTTTCTTTTTGTTGCTTGTTGTTTCGCATTTGAACGAGCAAATAGTAGTAAACGGAAAAGCGATCAAGTGGATGTATGGAGTTTCCTTTTTTATGCTTTTAGCTGTTCTTTTTTTAGGAGTTACAACAAATTCCGCACAACGCTGGCTGAACATTTTTGGCTTTATGTTTCAACCAACTGAAGTACTTAAATTACTCGTTATTTTATTTACGGCTACTTACTTCACTTATTTTGGTAAGCAAATTGAAAAAAGTGATCGGCCGCTCTTTCTCTATCTTTTTCTATTACTCCTTCTAGTAGGATTGATTATTTTGCAGCCCGATCTTGGAACGGCAGGAATTGTATTTGTAGCAGCACTTAGTCAGCTTATTGTTTCAGGACTTTCGCTTAGGCGGATTTTTAAAGTCATTCTTTTCTTAGTAGGCGTTTCTCTGGTAGCTTTTTTGTTGGTATATCTAGTTCATCCCGACTTCTTTAGTAGTACGAAAATGGCACGCTTTAGCTATTTAGATCCTTTCAATAAGGCGAATTTAAACGCGTCTTACCAACTCCGAAATGGCTACTATGCGATTGGAAGCGGAGGTTTCTGGGGGAGTGGATTTGGCTCTGGTATTCAAAAATTAGGTTACTTACCGGAAGCCCATACTGATTTTATCATGGCAGTTATTTCGGAAGAATTAGGTGCGCTCGGCTTATTTCTCTATCTGAGTCTCATCTTTATTTTGATAAAGCAAGCATTCAGGGTTATATTTTTCAGTTCGTCAACGTTTGATAATCTTGTTGCGGTGGGCGTAGTAAGCTGGATTTCTATTCAAATCTTTTTTAATCTCGGTGGTGTATCGGGGATCATTCCGCTGACAGGTGTTCCACTCCCATTTATGAGTTATGGAGGGAGCTCTATTTTAGCACTTGCATGTGGTCTCGGATTTGTACGTGCTGGAGAGAGACGCATGAAAAAACAAAATGGAGAAGGTGAAAGTTATGCAATACAAAAGAAAAATTAGTGAACAGATTTATGCTCTTGTCATTCTCCTTAGCATCATCAGTTGTGTGGCTATTTATTTCGCTCAACAAACAGGTCAATATGAAAACAATTTTGTTTTACAGCAAATTTTGTTTTTTATTGTGGGATTAGGGATTTGTTTTCTCATTTCTAAAAGTAATATCACTTTTGTCCGAAAACATGTTTTTTGGTTTTATGGTGGAGCCATTATTTTGTTGCTAGGTATTGTTTTAAAAGTTCCCTTCACACAGGAAGTTAACGGAGCGACGAGGTGGTATCGTCTTGCAGGCTTTTCGCTTCAACCTTCTGAACTTGTCAAAGGCATTTTTGTTTTCGTAATGGCCCATTTTGCAGCGAAATATGAAAAAAATTCAGTCAAACAATTTTTTGTTTTAGCTAGTTTAGGATTACCGGTTTTGTTACTTCTCTACAAACAACCCGACCTTGGGACTACGATTGTGTATTTTGTTACGGCATTTACAATATTACTAGTTGCCAACAAATCATGGAAATGGATCGTTGGAATCACAACTACAGCTGTTCTTTCAGTTAGCTTCTTTCTTTTTTTATTGTTAAATCACATGGAATGGCTTGAGATGCTGGGGTTCAAAAAATATCAATTCGCTCGCATTTTTACGTGGCTTGACCCAGCAAGTGATCCAGATGGTGCTTATCAAGTTAATTTGTCACTAAGAGCAATTGGGTCGGGGATGCTTACAGGCCGAAATGGGAATGTTTATATCCCGGAAAGCCATACCGATATGATTATTAGTTCAATTGGGAATCAATTTGGATTCATTGGTGTTAGTTGCTTATTAATCGTTTTTATCCTCTTTATTAAAGTGTTGATTGAGGCAGGGCTGACCATGAAAAAAAGCTTTTCTACGTATCTCTTTGCAGGATTTGCGATGTGTTTTGCTTTTAATATCTTTGAAAACATTGCCATGTCGATTGGACTGATGCCGCTGACAGGGATACCCCTTCCGTTTATAAGTTATGGCGGGTCATCTATTCTTGGGAGTATGATCTGTACCGGGATAATGCTTGCAGTGATCCGTAGTGATTCTGAACTGGAATAACACAACTCAAACGAAAACGCATCCGAGTAGTGGATGCGTTTTCGTTTGAATTTAAGTCATTTATCTGAAGGAATAAGACCGTCTGCGGCGGTTTTTCACTTTGATCAGAAGAACGATACCAAGGACAGTAAGAATAAGAGAAACAAGGAATGTACCAAATCCAACTAGTCCAGAAATACTGAATGAAACAGCAATACCAATAATTCCAACAATTAAGAGGAGAAGTCCAGTTACTTTCATTTGAGAGCTCCTTTCTGTATGGTTAGTTCCATTATACGCAAAATCAGTAGAAAAAGGAGGTCTTTTAATAATTTTTAAGAAAGTTGTAAAAAACAATCAAAGGTTTACATGTGACAAGACAATTAAAGATAGCTTTTTTACACTAGAAGTCGTAAAATAAAAAAGACTAATAAAAGAAAAGAGGGAGGCACTTTATGAAAGAATATTTTGTCGATCGTTCCTATAAAGCATCAATGGGGATTGCAAATGCCGTACTAGTCACACTTGGGATGGGGCTTTTACTGCAAACGATCGGAGATTTAGCAGGACTTGAGTTTCTTACTAAAATTGGAGCAATCGGAAAGAATATGCTTATTCCAGGAATCGGGATAGGGATTGCGATTTGCTTACGAGCAAATACGCTAGTTGTGATTAGCGCTGGGGCTTCTGCCATTATTGGAGGCGGAGGGATTATTACACTCGCAAACGGAAGCTACGCAATTTCAGGCGGCGAGCCAGTCGGTGCGATTCTTGCAGTGATTGTTGCTGTTTGGACAGGAAAACGAGTGAGCGGTACACGATTTGATATGATTCTAATACCAGCTGTTTCGCTTCTTGCGGGCGGACTTTCCGGGTTGCTCTTTTCGAAAATCATGACACCGATTTTAGTGACTGTGAGCGAATTTATTACAACACTTGTCTCCGGGTCTCCGCTTATTTCTTCCATGGTTATTGCCCTTATTTTTGGTTTATTAATTTTAAGTCCAGCTTCATCTGCTGCGCTTGCCATTGCTTTACAGCTAGATCCAACCGCGAGCGCTGCTGCATTAATTGGTTGTACCGTTCAATTTGCCGCGTTCGCTGTTTTGAGTTTTCGGGATAATAACTGGGGAGCTTTTTTCGCGCAACTCATCATCACACCCAAGCTTCAAACCGCCAATATCATCCGCAAGCCTAGCTTAATGGTGATTCCACTTCTGACAACGCTTGTGGCTGGTCCAGTTGGCGTACTCGTTCTTCATCTCGAAGCAACCGCTGAAATTGCTGGAATGGGACTTTGCGCATTTGTTGCACCACTTTATTTAATTGCAAACGCTGGAATCGGGACATTTCTAGCCTTTCTGGCTATTGCTGTTTTGTTTCCTGCCATCGTTGCACTTATTGCAAAACCGATTTTATTGAAACGAGAAAAACTAAAAGCAGGCGATTTGAAAATTGAGCTAGAATAAAAAAGAGAACCCTCGGATGTAACTTTCCCATCCGAGGGTTCCTTTTGATGAGCTGTCAAGCCTGCTCATCTGATGGCCGGTTTGCCTGATGTTTCTGTATAAACATACGCTCTTTGAGATTAACAACGGTTAGGCTTTTCATTCGTTAGTGGAAAAGCAAGTCTAACTAATGAAGAATACACTTTCACTTTCACTAGCAGGAACTTGAAAAGCTTCCTTGACTTTACTGCGAAAGATAAATCGAATCACAGCTTCCTCTAACTCAATATTTGCCTGTACGAGTGGATACTGTTTTCAGAATGCAACCCCAGAAGAGAATGCTTCTGACTTTCAGATAATCCGTTTCTCAAAGGGTGAATTTCGAACTTACACTTTCGACGCGGCTTTTCATCCATCGCCTTCCTCCTGTTTATTCGAAATTCGGATAACCTTTCATCAGACGTTACCGGCATATGACAAAGCTGGAAAACCAGCTTGTACACACACAAGACTTAGAAACTAGAAGCGATATTAAACATTGTGTGCGTAATGAAAATGTCTCTCTTTCATCCGCATCGCCTCTCTTTCCTTTTGTTATAATACAATAGCCGTTTTGAATGTTTTTTAAACGAAATTTATCGAAAATGAGACAAAAGACTAGAAACCGCCAATTATTGTGCTACGATTCGAGTCTTTTGAACCAACTAGATCCTTGAAATCAATTGACAGGGGGAGGTCAAAACAAGTATGATAATTACTGAGAATCGTTATCAATGGAAAGAGGTTGGAAAATGAAAAAAGTTCTTTTTTTGGGAGTATTAAGCATCATTCTTGTTCTGGCAGCCTGTGGAGGAACAAAAACCGATGAGTCAGCTAAGAAAAAATCAGGAACGATTACCTATCAATCTGAAAATGGAAAGATTAAAGTACCTGCGAATCCTAAGCGTGTCGTTGTACTTTCATCATATACAGGAGATGCTCTTAAATTAGGTGTTCCAGTTGTAGGAGCAGATTCTTGGAGCATGAACAATCCGAATTTTGATAAGGGCTTAAAAAATGCCAAAGAAGTATCGGATGAAGATATTGAAAAAATTATCGCGCTTAAGCCAGATCTTATTCTTGGGTTAAGCACAGTGAAAAATCAAGACAAGCTTAAAAAAATTGCGCCACTTGTCACCTTTACATATGGCAAAAATAACTATTTAGATCAGCACATTGAAATTGGAAAAGTGCTAAATAAAGAAAAAGAAGCCCGGGCTTGGGTTTCAGACTTTAAAAAACGCGCTGCGAAAACCGGGAAAGAAATCAAAGCGAAGATTGGCGCAGATACAACTGTTTCAGTAGCGGAAAGTTTTGAAAAGCAAATTTATGTGTTCGGAGACAGCTGGGGACGCGGAACAGAAGTTTTATATCAAGCTATGGGACTTAAAATGCCTGAATCTGTTAAAAAAGCAGCAGCTAAGGCTGGTTATTATGCCGTTTCTACGGAACAACTAGCAGATTACACAGGCGATTACATGGTACTTAGTCGCTACGAAAAAGCAGAAAATGCCTTCATGAAAACTAATGCCTATAAGGAAATCCCTGCTGTGAAAAATGACCATGTGCTTCAAGTGGATGCGAATAAATTTTACTTCAATGATGCCATGACACTTGATTATCAATTAAAAACCTTTCAAAATTATTTTTTAGGAGAGTAAAAGCGGTGTTCAGTCATGACAGTTAAAATCCCAATGACCATTCGGTTCTTAATCCTGTTTGTCGCGCTCTTAGTTGCTTGCTACACAGCGCTTGCTTACGGATCTGTAAATTATTCCTTTTCCTTTTTATGGGACGGCTTTGTGCATGGTGCCCATCTGAAAGAAATGGCATCTTTAAGCGAACTTCGCATACCGCGGATACTTGCTGCCATGCTGATTGGCGCGGCACTTGGCGTATCGGGAACCATCATGCAAGCCATTACTCGAAACCCATTAGCCGATCCCGGACTATTAGGCGTCTCCGCAGGTGCAAAATTAGCACTTACTATCGTGATTGCGTTTTTACCAGGACTTGTATTTCCTCTTAAAATGGGAGTCGCTTTTCTTGGGGCCGCACTTGGAACCCTACTTGTCTTAGCGATCGCGCAAACGGGGAATCTTTTTAAAGTTGTTCTTGCTGGAGCCGCGATTTCAGCCTTTTTGTTAGCCGTTTCAAATGCGATCAGCTTACTTTCAAAAACTTCAAAGGAATTGACGATGTGGACATCAGGAGGGCTAGCTGGTGTAACCGGGCAGGAAGTAAAATTATTAGCTCCTGTTTTACTCCTAGCGATCCTTCTGAGTTTCTTTTTCGAAAGACAAATTGGCATTCTCACCATGAGCGAAGAAGTAGCAGCTGGACTCGGAGTTTCAACAGGTCGCATCCGTTTTTTCTTGTTCACATTAGTCGCTGTTTTGACGGGAGTTTCTGTTGCGGTTATTGGCGAAATTGCGTTTGTCGGGCTTCTCGTACCGCACTTTGCACGCTTTATTTCCGGTACAAGTTATCGTGTGCTTTTACCCATGTCAGCACTTGTCGGCGCTTTTTTTCTAGTTGTATCTGATTTATTTAGTCGCATCATTGCTGCCCCATTTGAAGTCCCTATTATCGCGATTCTTTCGGTAGTTGGACTACCATTCTTCGTCTTTATCGTACGAAAGGGGCTGAAAGCATGACACGAATTTCTTATAAATGGATACTTTCAGGCGGCATTTTCTTGCTTTTAGCTCTCATTCTTGTTAATCTGTCGCTTGGAACAGATGCCCTGTCTTTTTCAAGAGTTTTAGCCGTTTTAACAGGAAACGGGGAGATGCTTGAGAATTTTATTTTGTTCGATCTCCGCATGCCGCGTCTTTTGATCGTCTTGCTCGCTGGAGTTTGCCTCGTCTTATCGGGGAGCTTATTTCAAACTGTGCTAAAAAATGATTTGGCAGACCCAGGGATAATCGGGATCAACTCAGGAGCCGGACTTGGTATCGCGATTTTCTTTCTTTTCGTGCCATTCCAAGTAGAAAACTTTGGAGCTTTTCTTCCGCTAGCAGGCGGCGTCGGAGCATTGCTAACAGCTCTTTTAATCCTTTTGTTTTCACGGAATCAGCCGGGAAGCTTGATCTTGAATGGGATTGGTTTTTCGTTTGCGATGAGTGGCTTGATGGTCCTTTTAATGGCTTCAGCGGACCGGGAAAAAGTGGACTTTCTTTCTAGATGGCTCGCGGGTTCTATCTGGGGGCTTGATTGGATTTTTGTGTTTATTTTAGCCATCACACTTGTTATCCTTGTCCCTTTTATCCTCATAAAAAATCGCACGCTTGATTTACTCACGCTCGATGAAAATACTGCGCTTAATCTAGGCGTAAAAGTGACTTTGTGGCGGACTCTTTTTCTCATTTGTGCTGTCTTATTAGCAGCTGTAGCCGTATCGATTACAGGAAGCATAGCTTTCTTAGGCCTACTTGGACCACATATTGCAAGGGCACTTGTTGGGCCACGCCACCGTTTATTTTTACCGGTCGCAATGCTAGTGGGTGCCTTTCTCTTCTTACTCGCAGATACAATCGCGATGCGACTTAATTTGCCATCGGGCATTCTGCTTTCTTTAATCGGAAGCCCGTATTTCATTTATTTATTGTTCAAAAAATAGGGAAGAGACCCCAAAAAGGTCTCTTCCCTATTTTTTTAAAGAAAGTACGCCATAAAAATGTCATCCACATAAGCCCCGTCAAGCAAAAATTGCTTTTCGAGAACGCCTTCCTTGTGAAAGCCATTTTTTTGATAAAAATGAATGGCTTTTTCATTAGTTGATAGCACCCGTAGTTGCAGTTTTTTCACTCCATTTTTCCGTGCCATTTCTTTTAAAGCATCCATTAATTGTCCAGCAATCCCTTGCTTTTGATAAGCAGGATGAACCGCAATATCGAGTTCAAGCACATGCTGAACAGCCTTTAAAGAATGCGGAGCGTGGTATCCAAGAATACCAACAACTTTTCCATCCAAAACAGCAACCGTTTTTGAGCCAGGTGGGTTTTTTTCGAGAAATTCCGCTTCTGAATCAAACTGAATCTCTGCTGGCGTAGTGCCTTTTGTCCAAACTAAATTTTCAAGTTCCATCATGGAGCTCGCATCCTCTTTATGAGAAAGTCTAATTTCCAAATTTTTCACCTTCATTTTTATTTTTTAGCATAGGCAAATGATTTTCTAAGGGTTTTAAATAAACCTTCATTTGAATAAAGTAACACATTGCTCTTATAGAGTCGGAAGGTGAGTAAGAAGGAAAGTCCGACCGTAATGATCAGAATCCCAAGCGAAATAAAAATGCCAAGATCTGAAGCAGCGAGCATATTCATACGGGCAAGCATCATCATAGGAGAAAAAACAGGGATGTAAGAACCGATGATCACAACGATGTTATCAGGAATGCTTGTTGCGACAATTGAGCCCCAGTATCCAACAATTGAGAAGATCGTAAGTGGATAAATAAACTGAGCGACCGTTTCAACATTCGGAACAAGAGAACCGGCCATCGCGGCAAGAACAATATAAAGCAGTAAGCCAAAGAAAATAAAGAGCAGATTTAAGATCAAGTAAGAAACAGGGAAGTTTGCCAGTTGCTCAACGAAACCTTGGATCATATCTGTTTTTTGTAAACTAAGCATCGCAATAAAACCAACCAAAAGATAACAGCCAATTTGCGTAAGTAGCATAAGGACAATCGCCGTTAACTTAGCTAGGAAATGCGTCGTAGCAGAAACGCTGGATAAAATAACTTCCATAATTCGCGTTCCTTTTTCTGTTGCAATTTCCGCTGCGACAATATTGGCATAACTAATCACAAAAAAGAAAATGATTAACGTCAAAAACAAATTTGCTGCTTGCATAACATCTTTTTGACTCTCAGTTAACTGTTTATCAGACTTCAACTGATTTTTGACAGGAACAAGAGAAGTGATGTCTGTTAATTTTTGTTGATCAAGACCATATTCCGCTGCCTTTAATTGAACTTTAGCCGCAGTGAGACTTTGCGAGAGCTGAGTCATAATTTCATTTCCAGCCGTTTCGCGTGTTGTGTACATTGCCTTAAACTTGCCATTTTTTTCAGAAAGCGTTAAGTAGCCGTCAATTTTTTCAGTATTAAGCGCTTTTTCCGCTGCTTTTTTCGTAGTGATGGAATCATTCACTTTAAAATGTTCTTTATTTTGCTTAATCACTTGAACAAAAGCCGGATTATTTGAAAGAACAGAAATCTTTGCCGAATCATCATTTCCAAAATAATCCATAATTTTAGGAAGAAGAAGTGCAATCCCAGCAACAATCAAAGGAAGAAGAAGAGAAATAATGAAAGATTTCGTTTTCACGTGGCGTTTATAAACCTGTTTTGTAATCACCCAAAATTTATTCATGCTGATCCCCCGCTTTCAATTTAAAGATTTCTTCAAGTGTTGGCGGTTCTAGGCTAAACATCGGGATAAAGCCATCTTTAGTAACAAATTCAAAAACAGCTTCCGCATATTTTTCATCTTCAAGCTCTAGCCGACGAATCCCATCACGAAGCATCTGAATCCGAACAACTCCCGGAAGAGCAAGCAAGTCTTCATCGGAATGAGGCACCTTCAAGCGAATTTGTTTATGGCCAAAACTTTCCTTCACAGAAGTGGTATCCCCCCGCAAAATCGTCTTACCATGGCGTAGCATAATCAGTGAATCGCAGAGTTCCTCGACATTTTCCATCCGGTGACTAGAAAAAATAATCGCTGCTCCGCGTTCCTTCATTTCAAACACAAGTTTCTTCAAAATTTCCGCATTAACAGGGTCTAAACCGCTAAAGGGCTCATCCAAAATCAGCAGTTTAGGATTATGTAAAATCGTACTAATAAGCTGAATCTTCTGCTGATTCCCCTTCGAAAGCGTCTTGACAAGGTCCGTTTTCTTCCCAACAATTTCCGCACGTTCCATCCACATATCAATTTCAGAGATCGCTTTCTTTTTAGGAATTCCTTTTAACTCAGCAAAGAAAGTAAGTTGTTCTTCGATCGTAACATTTGGATAAAGTCCACGTTCTTCGGGCAGGTAGCCAATATCATTAGGATTTATTTGGTTTGCCGAATCATTATTCCAAGAAATTTGTCCGGAAGTCGCTTCGATAAATCCAAGAATCAAACGAAAAGTAGTAGTTTTTCCAGCCCCGTTTTGACCGATTAGTCCTAAAATTTCGCCAGAATTGACACGAAAAGACAGATCATCGACCGCAAGTTTCTCACCAAAGGCTTTTATAACATGCTGTAATTCAAGAGCCATATATCTTCCTCCTCACTAATAGTCTGAGTATCTTTTTCATTTTACCAAACTTTCCCGAAGATGAGTACGATTTTCTTGCAAGAAGGGGAGAAGCTCTTTGGGGATTTTGAAAGTTCATTCTCCAAATGATGCTAAATTATTAAGAATGGCGATAAAAACTAATAAGGCAAGTTTGGGTGTTTTCAAACAACAAAAAAGGGTTTCAGGAAAAATCACTCAATCCTGAAACCCATTCTTATTCTAAGATGCGGCCGAGAGGACTTGAACCTCCACGAGCTAATGCCCACTAGGCCCTCAACCTAGCGCGTCTGCCGATTCCGCCACGACCGCTTTATTACAACAAAAATTATTATAGTATTAAATGGACCGATTTGTCAACGTTTATTCGAACCGTGCATGTATTTTTTCTTGCGCATATGTTAATTTTCACGTATAGTATTTACTGAAAAGGCGATGGAGTTCGCCTAAAATGCGATATTCGCTGATGACTCCTATTTAAATGTACATGGGAAAACGAACCGATGTCTATTTAAATAGGAGTTTTTTTATTGGAGGTTTTGGAAAATGTATCTTTTGTATATTGCTATTTTTAGCGCTTTAGGCGGGATGGCTCGCTACGGAGTCAGCTTAATTCTACCAAGCAACACCTTTCCTCTTGCTACACTTGTAGTGAATCTTTTAGGTTGTTTTTTGCTTGCCCTTATCACCCAGAGTTTTGCGAATCATACCCGGTTTAGCCAAGAAGTGATAACGGCGATGGGGACAGGATTTGTTGGCTCGTTTACAACGTTTTCTAGCTTTAGTGTCGAAAATATTCATTTATTGCAGGCAGGGGCCTATGCAGAAGCTTTTCTTTACATTGGAATAAGTCTCGTCGGGGGCTTAGCTGCAGCTGCACTAGGGTATCTCGTTTCGAAAAGGTGGGATAAACGAAGTGCTTAATATTTTTGTGGTTGGAATTGGTGCTGCTTTTGGTGGGATGACCCGGTATCTCCTTACGCTTTATTTGAAAAAGAAGTGGCAAAGTGATTTCCCTTGGCCAACTTTTTTAATCAATCTTTCTGGTTCTTTTTTATTAGGACTTTTGTTATCAAGTGAACTCGCAAGCTTCCTCGTACTACTTCTTGGAACTGGATTTATGGGCGGTTATACAACGTTTTCAACTTTTAAAGTTGAAAATATTGAACTATATCGACACAGAGAATATGGGAAAATTGCTGGTTATTTGCTCTTCAGTTATGGATTTGGATTACTTACAGCCTATTTAGGGATTTTGCTTGGTAGTGCATTGTAACCTAGATAAAGCCTTATATAAAGAGGCTTTAAGAGACTTTATCTATAAAAATAAAAGAATTTTAAATTGTGTCTAAAATGTGAACAAATGGAAAAAAGGGTTGTAGTTCATCTTTCACATATGATACATTGAGTCTGTACATAATTATTTTTAATGGAGGAAAGTTCATGAAAAAAGGGTTGTTTTTATCGGTATTGCTTGTCTTTATGTTAGCGCTTGCTGGCTGTGGGAAAACGGCACAAGAGAAGTTTGTGGATACGTATAAAAACCAAACAGATCTACCTGAAAAATATACACAATCTGTATCTTTTAAGGTTGATAGTTTTGAGCAAGATGGTTTAGATGCACAAACAGCTGCAATTGTTGAGTTACTGAAGCAAATGCAAGTTACTTTAACTTCATCAGTTGATACAAAAGCAGAAAAAAGTTCAACGGATATCAAGCTTGTTTCCAAGGGAAGCATGAAAATGAATGTTGATTTGACAGTTTTAAGTGACATGAAGTCTGGTGAGTTCTTCATCCCACTTAAAAATATTGTGGGTGTAGATAGTAGCGTAAAAGCACTGATCGACGGGCAAACAAGTGGTGCTTTTACAGAAATCACGAAAAGTCATCCAGAGCTCAAAGATAAATATTTAAGTAGTAAAACGATCGCAGAACTTGCTGGGACAGAAGAACCAGTTAAAACTTCTGGAAAAACAGTTAAAGCCACAAAAGATTTACAAGAAGAAGTTACTAAAATGATGACAGATTACCTAAACGGCTTAGATGAGAAACGTTTCTCAGAAGGTAAAAATGAAACAGTTGAAATAACGCTTGATAAAAAAGATTTTTCGGCCATTTTAAAAAAAGCTCACAAAATGCTTGGAAAAGCTAATGTGAAAAAAGACATTAAAACTATCGCTTCTGAGCAAGGAGCAAGCAAGGATTTTGATGATAACTACGCAGAATTCCGTGATGACCTAGAACGCTCAATTAAAAACTTTGATAAAAACAATACTGTTAAGATTTCAATGCCAATTAGTATGAAAACTGGAAAAGACGATAAACTTGAATCAATGACGATGAAAATCAAAATTGATAATTCAAAAGATCGAACAGATTCCTATAAGATGGCAGCAACATTGAAACTTACAAATAAGGACTTCGTTAAACTACCAGCTTTTCCAAAAAGCTCTGAAGTGTTAAGTGGAAAAGAACTTGAAACGATTATTCAAGAAGCTGTGTTAAAAGTGATGTACGGCGACAAAATTAAGACATCTGATCTAGAAGGTTTAGATACATCTGATGCAGATTTATAAGTAAAACTGGAAGCAGCTATTCGGAAATCACCGAGTAGCTGCTTTTTTGTTGATGTCAAAACGACTGGCTTTGTGGTATGATATGAGAAGAAAATAATGGAACGGGTGAAAAAAATGAAGCAAGTTTTTTATTCAACTAGTCAGGAAGAAACGGTTCATTTTGCGGAAAAAATGGGAAGCTTACTAAAACCGTCTGATGTTATCCTGCTTGAAGGAGACTTGGGGGCTGGCAAAACAACTTTCACAAAGGGACTTGCGAAAGGACTTGGAATTGATAAAGTGATCAAAAGCCCAACTTTTACAATCGTGCGTGAATACAAAAATGGACGGTTGCCGCTTTATCATATGGATGTTTACCGGCTTGAAGAAGCTTCAATTGATGAACTCGGACTATTTGAGTATTTTGATGCTGGCGGCGTGAGTGTCGTTGAATGGGCCCATTTTATTGCAAGTGAGCTCCCAGATACGTATTTAAAACTCACGATAAAACGTGCAGGCGACGAAGAACGGGAGATTATTCTCGAGTCCTACGGCGCTCGTTACGATCAGCTTTTAGCGGAGGTTATAAACGATGATTCTCGGAATTGATACGGCAACGGATACGATGAGTATCGCGCTTTCGAATAGTCAACGAATTGTTGGAGAATTTACGACTAATCTTAAAAAAAATCACAGCATTCGACTTCTTCCGGCGATTCAAGCACTTCTTGAAGAATGCCAAGTAAAACCAAATGAATTAACCAAGATCGCGGTTTCTAGAGGACCGGGTTCTTTTACGGGTCTAAGAATTGGTGTAACGACGGCCAAAACGCTGTCTTATGAGCTTGAAATCCCTCTTGTCGGCATTTCTTCTCTCCAAGTTTTAGCTCAAAATGCGATTTTTTTTGAGGGGCCAATTGTAGCTTTGATGGATGCGCGGCGAAATAATGTTTATGCGGGAATTTACGAGGCACAGCAGGGGGCATTAATGAGTACATTTCCTGATCAACATATTGCTTTATCAGAACTTTTATCGAGGGTTGAATCGATTCAGAAATCAGTGCTTTTTGTTGGTGTGCTTCCAGAAACACTTCAGGAAATTATTACTGAAAAGTTAGGGGAGAAAGCTATATTTGCCCCGTCTTATATGACATATCCGAGAGCGGCATCGCTTGTCGCTTTAGCAGAGAATGAACCGGGCGAAGATTCGATGAATTTTGTGCCAAGCTATTTGAAACTTGCAGAAGCAGAAAGCAAGTGGCTCGAAGCGAGGAAAAAACAGTGAGTGTAACGTTTTCTAAAGCGGAGCTAAACGATATTCCTGAACTTTTAAAAGTAGAGCGAGCTGTTTTTAGTTCACCGTGGACGGCAGAAGCTTTTCTTGGTGAATTTACGGCTAACCAGTACGCTTATTATATACTAGCTAAGCTTAACGACGAAGTGATTGGCTATGCAGGCATTTGGTTAGTACTTGATGAAGGTCATATAACGAATGTGGCTATTCTTCCTGAATATCAAGGGAAAGGATACGGAGAAGCGCTTATGCAAGAATTGATTTTTGTTGCCAAGAAATTTGGAGCCAAGCATTTGACGCTTGAAGTTCGTGAATCTAATCAGCCAGCACAAAGTCTTTATCGAAAATTAAAATTCCAAAATGGCGCACTCCGGAAAAACTATTATCCGGATAATGGGGAAGATGCGCTCGTGATGTGGGTGGATTTAACATGAGTAAAGAAAAAAAATTGATACTTGGAATAGAATCGAGTTGTGATGAAACGGCCGCTGCTGTTGTACGTGGCGGGAATGAAATTCTCTCTAACATAGTGGCGTCACAAATTGAAAGTCACAAACGCTTCGGTGGCGTCGTGCCTGAAATTGCTTCACGTCATCATGTTGAGCAAATTACGATTGTGATCGAAGAAGCACTTGCGCAAGCAGGGGTGAAGATGGCAGAAATTGACGGTATTGCTGTTACGGAAGGGCCAGGACTTGTTGGCGCGCTTCTTATTGGCGTCAGCGCAGCTAAGGCGCTTGCATTTGCAAGTGGCAAACCACTCATCCCAGTTCATCATATTGCAGGCCATATTTATGCTAACCGATTTGAAACAGCCTTTCATTTTCCGCTCTTAGCACTTGTTGTTAGCGGAGGACATACTGAGCTTGTTTATATGAAGGAAGAAAATTCGTTTGAAATTATTGGAGAAACGCGCGATGATGCAGCCGGAGAAGCTTATGATAAAGTAGCCCGGACGCTTGGGCTTCCTTATCCGGGTGGGGTTCAAATCGATAAGCTCGCCGCAGAAGGAGAAGACACGTTCCACTTTCCACGAGCAATGATTGATGATGACAGCTATGACTTTAGTTTTAGTGGCTTGAAATCCGCTTTTATCAACCAGTTGCATAATATGAGACAGAAAAACTTAGAACCGAGTCCAAAAGATATGGCCGCTAGTTTCCAGGCCAGTGTGGTTGATGTTTTAGTGACGAAAACTATTCGAGCAGCGCGTGAATATGGTGTGAAGCAATTGCTTTTAGCAGGTGGCGTCGCAGCGAACCGAGGCTTACGCGAGCAACTAATTGAGGAAGTGAATCTCGAGCTTCCAGATGTAGAGTTGATCATTCCGCCGTTATCACTTTGCGGAGACAATGCGGCGATGATTGCTGCTGCAGGAACCGTGCAGATGGAAATGGGACACTTTGCAGGGCTTGCCATGAACGCCGAGCCAGGCCTTGAATTTGATGAAGTCTGATGGGAAAAACAAAAAAAGAAGCTTTCTTGGCCCCGGGCCAAGAAAGCTTCTTTTTTAGCTATTTATCTTGAGGATTGCCTTTTCCTCGTAGGCCTTGAAAAACAAATCGAATGGCAGTTACAAAATCAACTGCTGCCATGGCCATGATGACATATGCAAAAACGCCCCATCCGCCAGTATTTACTTGCTGAATGGCAAAATAAACGAAGACGATGCCGAGGATAAAATAAAGCAGTCCCTGCATGAGATAACGTCGATTCAATTGATTAACCTCCCATAGTGAGTCCGGCGACAAGGACAAAAGTATTCATTAAAATATGCGCCCCCATCGGAACGATGATCCTTTTTGTTTTTGTATATAGATAGCAAAGTACTAAGCCGATTAGGAAGTAGGCTAGTAAGTAGTTAATATCTCCATGAAGAAGTGCAAATAAAAACGAACTGATAACAGCAGCACCGTGGATATTAATGAGGTTTGTGAGACCACCATAAATCACTTTTCGGAATACGAGTTCTTCAAGAATCGGTCCTGTTACGCTGATGAAAAACAGGAAGATAGGAGCTGTTTTTGCATAGCCAAGCAAACTTTCAGTATTGGCAGAGCCGCTAGGCATGCCAATGAATAATGCGGTAATATAAATGGCAATGTACTGTGAGGCGATTAAAATGATAAAACCAAGCACGATCCAGAGCAAGCTAGCCGCTGAACTTGCTTTTTCCCCAAAAATGATTTTATTGGTTTCGGGTTTTTTCCGGAGCACGAGCCAAACGATTAGCAGCGCGAGCAGATTCGAGAAGATAGTCCAAATCACTACGGATAAGGAGTTTAAAGTTGCATCAGGTTGAGAGCTCGCTGCATGGAGGATCGTTCGTACGATCGGGACGCCGATAACTCCAGAAAAGAGCATGATAAAATAAGTGAATATGATTGTCCAATAACGTTTGGGCAAAAAACCGCATCCTTCCATAAAAAAACTTCGTGTCTTGCTTCTTTACTATTGTACTCGCAAGCAGTCGCTTTTTGCAAATGTAGTGGAAGAATTTTTTTGTTAAAATGAATCCTTTCTGCTTGCAATTTTAACCTTTTTTGACTAATATAAGAATTGTGTTAGCACTCGAGTGATCGGAGTGCTAAAAGTTACGATATTTATTTTAGAGGAGGTTATTATTTTGTTAAAACCATTAGGAGATCGTGTTGTTATTGAAGTAATTGAAGCAGAAGAAAAAACAGCGAGCGGCATCGTTTTGCCAGATTCGGCGAAAGAAAAACCGCAGGAAGGAAAGGTTATTGCGGTAGGTTCTGGTCGTGTACTTGATAGTGGCACTAAAGAACCTCTTGAAGTAAAAGAAGGGGATCAAATTATTTTCTCTAAATATTCTGGAACAGAAGTAACTTATGAAGGAAAAGATCTGTTAATTATTCGCGAAAGTGATATTTTAGCAGTTACGAAGTAAAAATAGAAAACAAAAGCGATATAAATTGGAGGGAATTAAATTATGTCAAAAGATATTAAATTTAGTGAAGACGCTCGTCGCGCGATGCTTCGTGGTGTAGATCAATTAGCTGATACAGTAAAAGTAACGCTTGGACCAAAAGGTCGTAACGTTGTCCTTGAGAAAAAATTTGGTTCGCCACTAATTACAAATGATGGGGTTACCATTGCAAAGGAAATCGAACTTGAAGATGCATTTGAAAACATGGGAGCTAAACTCGTTTCTGAAGTGGCTTCTAAAACAAATGACATTGCAGGTGACGGAACAACGACAGCAACTGTGCTTGCCCAAGCTATGATTCAAGAAGGCTTAAAAAACGTGACAGCGGGCGCTAATCCGGTTGGCGTTCGTCGCGGAATTGAAAAAGCTGTCGCAAAAGCGATTGAAGAACTGCAAAATATCTCGAAACCAATCGAAGGCAAAGAATCGATCGCGCAAGTCGCGGCAATTTCTTCTGGTGATGAAGAAGTTGGAAAACTTATTGCTGAGGCGATGGAACGCGTTGGAAACGACGGAGTTATTACAATCGAAGAATCAAAAGGTTTCTCTACGGAGTTAGACGTTGTAGAAGGAATGCAATTCGATCGCGGCTACACAAGCCCGTACATGGTAACAGATTCCGATAAAATGGAAGCTTCACTTGAAAAGCCATATATTTTGATCACCGATAAAAAAATCTCGAATATCCAAGAAATTCTTCCGCTTCTTGAACAAGTTGTTCAACAAGGTCGTCCGCTTCTTATCATTGCAGAAGACGTTGACGGAGAAGCGCAAGCAACTCTTGTTCTTAACAAACTTCGTGGTACATTTAACGTAGTAGCTGTCAAAGCACCAGGTTTTGGTGACCGCCGTAAAGCAATGCTTGAAGATATCAGCATTCTAACGGGTGCGCAAGTGATTACAGAAGACCTTGGTCTTGATCTTAAATCTGCAACAATGGATCAACTTGGAACAGCACAGAAAGTTGTTGTAACAAAAGATGATACAACAATCGTTGAAGGCGCTGGTGATTCCGACCAAATCGCAGCACGTGTTAACCAAATTCGTGCGCAAATGGAAGAAACTACTTCTGATTTCGATAAAGAAAAATTACAAGAACGTTTGGCAAAACTTGCTGGCGGCGTAGCTGTTATTAAAGTAGGTGCTGCAACTGAAACAGAACTAAAAGAACGTAAACTTCGGATTGAAGATGCGTTAAACTCGACACGTGCAGCTGTTGAAGAAGGTATTGTTTCCGGTGGTGGAACGGCTCTTGTCAATGTTTATAAGAAAGTAGCAGAAATCGAAGCTACTGGAGATGAAGAAACAGGTGTAAATATTGTTCTACGTTCACTTGAAGCGCCAATCCGTCAAATCGCGCACAATGCTGGTCTTGAAGGTTCCGTTATTGTGGAACGCTTGAAAAACGAAAAAATTGGCATTGGTTTCAACGCAGCAAACGGCGAATGGGTGGATATGATTGATGCAGGTATCGTGGATCCAACGAAGGTAACCCGTTCTGCGCTTCAAAATGCTTCATCTGTAGCAGCACTTCTTCTTACAACAGAAGCTGTTGTAGCAGATAAACCAGAAGATAACCCAGCTCCAGCCCCTGATATGGGCGGCGGCATGGGTGGAATGGGCGGCATGATGTAATAGACGCCGTATAAATACCTTTAAAAAGCTGTTTATAGGTATATAGAGGCTAAAAAATAGCTGATTTGCCCCCGCTTTTAAGATTTTTATATATTATATAGAGAGGTTTCTGGAAATGGATAGTATATTTTCAGAGACCTCTCTTTTTAGATTGTAGTTAAAGAAGATATAAGTTTCTTTTGTTGTATTAAGTGAACTGTGTTCAAGCTGCTTAGACTTTAGTATCGCAGTGGTTAACACTGTTAAGGCTGTTAGCCATTTATTATGTCTTCCATTCTTTCATATTTCATCATAGTGCATTGCATCATAAATCAATAGTTTTAATGCGTATTTTTTGCAAAAAAGTACATATAAAGCTAAAATGTTTAATACTTGTTTTAGAACTTGCTTTTTTACGTTTGAAGCTTTATCATAAAGCTATCGAAATTTGGAATATAGAAACAAAAAGAACCATCAAAATGGAAGTTTTGCTAGGAACGAGTACTGCGATTACGAAGCCTTGAGAATTCCTCCGAGGTTTTAGAGGTATGTTATTTTGAATGGTTCCAAAACTCCCTGCAATTGCGTCACTAAATCACCAAGGTTTTAGAGGTATGTTATTCTGACTGGTTCCAAAACGAGCAAAGAAAACTATTTTAACGCTGAAGCTTCTTAAACTTAGTGGAAGAACTTTGATATATTATTTTTAACTGCATACATCACTAGAAAAGGGAGAAACAAGATGAAAAAATGGCTGATTGGTTGTTGCGTGGTTTTGCTAATTGGTGTAGCAGTTTTTTTTGTTTATAAAAACTATGAAAGACATCAAACCCCAACTGCTGTTCATGTGGAAGGTATGGATTATGCGTTGACTGATGAACCTGCTGATTTAGAGAAAATAGGGAAGTCCGCTAGCAAAGTCCAAAAGGTAGTTGATCGCTATGAGCTTCCTAAGCGTAATCTTGAATCTAATTTTTTGAAAAAAGGGACGGAGCTCTATTTTGAAAAGAAACAAAGTGAGCCCCTTACTTCAAATGATCGTTTATGAACGAGATGGCGAGAAATTTGTCGCTAGAGAAATGATTTATACGAATTGAGAGCATTAGAAAAAGCATTTGGCACACGCCAAATGCTTTTTTAGTCTTCATAGATTTCAATTTTGTCACGTAAGGCTTTTTTCGTGAGATTATTTTCTTTCATATAGCGTACAGCTTTTTTTGCACTGAAATGATACTCGAAAACGAGGAAAATGAAGCCGATTATGATTAATGAAGCTAATATTACCGCTTCTTGCATAAAATCATCCTTTCTAAACGATCACTCTTTCTTTTATTATGCTTGAAAGTCTAGCAAGGCGCAACCTTTTTGAGCGAAAAATCCTTCTGCAGATGTAGGAAAAAAGACGTATTTCCTGCTATAATAAAGAAACAAACTGGAAAAGGAGAGCGAATATGAAAAATTCATGGAAGATTATTATTGGAATTGCGGTCGTGTTATTGATTATTGGCATTCCATTTGTTGCAACATATAATTCGTTAAATAAAAAACAAAATGAAGTGGACGCGCAGTGGGCAAATGTCGAAAGTAAGTTGCAACGGCGCTATGACTTGATTCCTAATCTTGTGAATGCTGTAAAAGGCGATATGAAACAGGAAAAAGAAGTGTTTGGAGCGATTGCGGATGCACGTTCTGCTGTTTCAAAGGCAAGTTCGCAAAATGAACAAATTAAAGCTGCTGGGCAAATGGAATCAGCAGTTTCACGTTTAATTGCAACGGTCGAAAATTATCCGGAGCTTAAGTCAAGTGATAATGTCACGCGTTTGATGGATGAACTGGCGGGTACGGAAAACCGGATTTCGGTTGAACGTGATAAATATAATGAAGTGGTTAAGTCTTATAACACGAAAGTCAAAAGTGCACCAACAAGTTTTGTTGCGGGGATGCTAGGGTTTGAAACAAAACCTTACTTCAAAGCAGTGGAAGGTGCCGACAAAGCTCCTGAAGTCAATTTTGATTGAGGCGATTGATAATGAAAAAACTAATCCCGATTGTTAGCGCACTTCTTATACTGCTTTTGACTTTATTAATCGGGCCGGGAACGGCTTTTGCTGCAGATTTACCAAGTCCATCGAAAGAGTTTTATGTTTCGGATGGAGCTCGGGTACTGGATAAGAAAACAAAAGAAATGGTGCTTTCGGTTAATTATGCTTACCAAAAACAAAAAGAAAAACCACAAGTTGTTCTGGCGACGGTGAAAAGTTTTGATGGGCTTTCAAAAGAAGAGTATGCCAATCAGCTTTTTAATAAATGGAAAATTGGATCGGGAAAAGATAATAATGGCGTTTTAATCTTGCTTTCAACGAAGGAACGTGAAATTCGAATTGAAGTCGGATACGGACTTGAAGGTGCGATTACAGATGGAACTTCTGGTGAAATTTTAGACCATAACTTATCGTTATTAAAAGATGATGATTTTAATCAGGGGCTTTCAAATATTTTTTCGGAAGTAGCGATCCAAGTTAATAAGGAATATGATTATCAGGATAAAACGATTTTTAAAAACTACACAAGTGAGCTAGAAAAGGCTCGTGAAAATAGTGAAGACAGCGGAGATGGACTCAGCACGCCTGGTATCATTGCGATCGTGATTGGTGTCATTATTTTTGCAATTGTTTTTGGCGGTGGAAATAATGGTAGACGAGGTGGTCGCGGTGGACGCGGAGGCGGTTCTGGGATGGGACCGTTTATCGGCGGTGGTTTCTTTGGCGGCTCGGGCGGAAGTGGTTCTTCTGGCGGAGGGTTCTCTGGATTTGGTGGTGGAGGTTCCTCTGGCGGAGGCGGCGCTGGACGTGGATTTTAAAGAAAAAGGATCAGCTGTGGCTGATCCTTTTTTGGAAGGAGAATGCTTGATGGGACAGGTGCTAGGGCTTGCAGTTGGGAAGCCGAAAGAAATGGATATCGGACGAAATAAAACGATGATGACAGGAATCGGGAAAGAGCAAGTGGAGGAGGCTATGCTCCGCTTTGCCGGTTTTGATGGGGACGCTTCATTTGATTTGAAACACCACGGCGGGCTAGATCGCTCGGTTTGTATTTTTCCAAAGGAACATTATTCGTATTTTGAAGAGAAATTTAATCGAATCCTTCTTCCTGGCGCGTTTGGCGAGAATTTAACGGTTTCAGGTTTGCTAGAACAAGATGTTGCGATTGGGGATGTTTTTCAGGTAGGGGAAGCGAGGATTCAAGTTTCGGAAGCTCGTAATCCTTGTGCGACAATTGGGAAGTATCATTTCATGCCAGCGCTTTTTAAGGAAGTTCGAAGTACCAGTCGGACGGGTTTTTTATGTCGAACGATTTCGGAAGGGAAGATTCAAAAGGGAGATGAGATCGTTCGTGTGAGACGAGAAGCGGACCCGATTTCAGTAGCCTTTTGTAATGAAAAGGTTTTACACAGGATGGGCAAGCGGGAAGAGTTGGAGCGGATTAGCCAAATTGAGCCGCTTGCTGCACGTTACCGGGATGAGGTACTTGAAAAGCTTAGGAAAATGGGATGAAAAAAGAGCCGTTCGGAAGAACGGCTCTTGGCGTGTTTTGCGTTTAAAATGATTAGGGAGGCTTAGGACAGCAAAAGTTTTGACTTAGCGAATTCGTAGTCGATTTTTCTTGCTTCTTGCCCCAAGCATGCAAAGATAACAAAATAGCGCAAACAAAATGGTAATGATTAAGCTGTGAAACAAGGCCACATAAAGGTTGACGCTCGTATAAACGGAGAGAATACCGGTTACGGCTTGAACGGCAACAAGGATAATCGCAAGCACCATGCCATACGTTAACACGCGATAATGTCTGTAGTCGCGGAAAACGAGCCAAGTCACATATAAAATCCAAATAACAAGGATGCCGGCTGCGATTCGGTGGAAATACTGAACGTAATCTTGTACGTTTTCGGGCCAAATAAAGCTGCCGTTTTCAAATGGCCAAACAGGGACTGCGAGACTCGCTTTTTCGTGTCGTACAAGTGCGCCTGTGTAAACGGCTAGATATGTATAAATGGTCAAGAAATAAAGATTGAGTCGAAGCTTCGTTCCCATCACAAGGTTGCGTGCATCAAATTTACGGTCGACTTCAAAAATAAGTAATGCAAGTAAAACGATGCTTGAATAACAAATAATGGAAATACCGAAATGGAGAGCCATGATATAAGGATTTTGTCCCCAGATAACTGCCGCAGCTCCCATGAATGCTTGGAGAATTAAGAAGACAACGGAAATAATAGCAAGCGGTTTAGTCTCCCTGCGATCTTTGATTTTAATCCATGCACAAATGGCAAGCACGACAACGAAAATGGAGCCAAGTCCTGTTGTCATTCTGTGTGCAACTTCAATCAGTTTTTCAGGTGTAACGTCTGTTAGGTGAACGAGTTGTCCATTACAAAGCGGCCAAGAGTTCCCACAGCCGTCTGCTGATCCGGTTTTTGTAACTAGCGCTCCTCCGAAAACAACGAAGGTCATTGCTAGAATGGTGAGAACGGACCAGACTTTTAAAAATTTATTCATGTTCCCTTATCTCTCCTTTAGATGAATCTCGAAACGATTTTCTTATTTTAGCTACCTCCGTTCATTTTAGCTTGTTTTAATGGATAAGTAAAGGAATCCCTTGTTACTGCAGCTTTCACAAAGTCTTAAGTTTCATCATGTATATGATTTCACAAAGTTTTGAGTGGTGAAAATGTTTTGAGCCAAAGGATTTTATTGCGATGTGTGAAGGCAATTTGGTTGACAAATCGTGTAGTTTTTTCACATAATGGATAGAAGAACTATGCGGCAATTTATTTAAGGGGGAGAAGTTTTGAGCAGAATCGAAAATACTGGCGAATGGCAGAAAAGGGATGCAGTCAGTAAATTTAATGTGCGCGACTTTACGGAACTTGTAAAAGTAGGAATCGTTAATTCAAATACAATTACAGCTTTCACAGGAATGTGGTTAGCTTTTCAATTAAATGGGATTTCATTTATGCAGAATTTGGATGTAATCTTTTTTACGATTGTCGGTTCTGCACTTATTGTAGGAGCATCGGGAGCGTTTAATAACGTGATTGACCGGGATATCGATGGCAAAATGGAACGAACGAAAAATCGTCCTACTATGACAGGGAAAATTTCCGGTACAAAAGCTCTTCTTATAGCGGCCTTGCTTTTACTTATCGGGGCTGGAATGTTGTTTATGACAACTTGGCAAGCAGGTGTGCTTGGACTTTCAGGTGTCTTTCTTTACGTGGTGGTTTATTCCATGTATGCTAAACGGAAACTTGTGAGTAACACCGTGATTGGGAGTTTTTCAGGAGCAGTTCCGCCACTAATTGGTTGGTTTGCTGTTGATCCACATTTTAGTTTAATCCCAGTTATGCTCTTTTTAGTGATGTTTGCATGGCAACCACCACATTTTTATGCGATTGCGATCAGACGAGCTGAGGAATATAGAGCAGCTGGAATTCCTATGCTTCCCGTTGTGAAAGGCTTTAACCGGACGAAGGGAAGTATGCTTTTCTGGGTACTTGTGCTTTCTGTTTTGCCATTTTTCATGACAGAGCTCAGTCTTGTTTATGTAAGTTTAGCAACGATCTTAAACTTAGGTTGGTTGTTGCTTAGTTTATATGGATTCAAAATGAAAGACGACTTAAAATGGGCACAGTGGATGTTCATTTATTCGCTCAATTACATGACGATTTTGTTTGTTTCTATGATTGTTATTTCTATTTTTCTTTAATGCGAGTGGGCCTCAAGTTTGGGCTCACTTTTTTCTTTAAAAAATCTTGAAGTTTTCCTCATCAAATTCTTTTTTTCAACTGGTATAGTGAGAATAGAAAGGATGCCGAGGTGGTACTGATGAAAATCGCAAGTTTTGAAAGAATGAAGCAACTTGTCGAAAATGGTAAATACGTCGATGCAGAATTGGAAAGTCGTAATATGATCACTGAAAACCCATCGCACTTTGCTGGTTATCTTTGTCTCGCCTATCTTAACTTCGCTAGGGAAAATTTTAGTGAAGCGGATCATAACCTTGAACAGGCTCTTTTATACAACCAAAATATTGTGGAATGCTACCAACTAGGTGTGATGATTTATGACAGACTTGGTGAAAAGAAACGCGTTATTGAACTTGCTCGTTTCGGCCTTACGCTCGATCATGAAGAAGCAGATTTTTATGCGGCGCTTGCCAAATACGAAGCGGATAGTATAAAAGACAAAGCCGCACTCTATGAAACGGCACTTGCTTATGCTCCTAAACGTTTAGACATCATGGGAAGCTTAGCTTTTTGTCTATTCCAAATGGATAAAACAAGCAAGCGAGTTCTTGCTTTACAAAATACCGCGCTTACTGCTGATCCATTATTTGAACCGAACTTAATTTATTTTGCAAAAATTAGTTATGCTCGTGGAGATTTCGAGGCAGCACGTGAGTTTACACGAAAATTATGTGTCATTGAACCCAGTAATGGGGAGTATCAAGCACTGTATAATCAAGCTTGGGCAACTAAAAATCCATTTTGGTCTCTTTACGAACGTGTACGCTTGTTTGGAAAACGAATTTCTCTCATGCGACGAATTGTTTTGGTTAGCGTGTACATACTGATTTTTGCTCTTTTGACAAATTGGATTGGCTATTTGGCCGTTTTGATGTGGATTATTCCTCTATTAGTAGTGGTGGTGGCTATTTTGTCACAAACGGAGCGAAAGGAAAAACTAACACGACAAGACCGAAAAAACAGGTATTTGCGCTTGCCGCTAGCTATTATATTGTTAATGCTTCTTGCTTTTCCAGCCGGTGTTCGAACGGTTTCTACACTTGCGGACTGGATGACTCCAAATAGTTTGAAAAATAAGTATCCGATTACGGAGCCTTTTGAAAAACAAATTCATCCGTTTGAACAAAAAGAGTTTCCTTTAAAACTTCAAAAATAAATGGAGGCAGAAATTTTTAGAAAAGTAATAAATTCTAAGCTTCTGCCTTTTTTATATGGAGAAATTAGGGAGAAATGAAGCTAGCTGGGTAGCTTTTCACGAAAAAAAACGCTACAATTAAAAGCAGAAAACAAGCCAAGAGGAGGGCAAAATTTGAAATTTGTACTAAGAGTACTAGTGCTACTCGTTATTTGCCTTTTTATCGGTTACAATACAGATCTATTTTTTGAAAAGACGACAGAGAGAAATGAAGCACAGGATAAAGTAGAACAGAAAAATATGCCGACAGAAGCTAAGAAAGCAAATGAAACGAGTGAGCAGTTACCTGCGACCGATGAAAATATGGGAAGCTTCGTCAACCAAGATTTTTCGAAAGTAAAAGCTAAATTCGGAGACCCTATTCGGGTTGATAAAACCCCGTATGGTTATGACAATTATGTGTACAACCAACCGAATACAAGTTATATGCTTGTTGGTGTGCGAAATCATAAAGTGCAAACTATTTATGCGCTTGGGCAGGATTTAAATTTAAAACCGTACCAAATCGGAATGTCTGTAGAGAAGGTGTTTACAAACGCCAAGCTTCAGTCAGAGATAGCTTTTTATTATGAAAATAATTTTTACCGATTTGAACTCTCGGAAAATGATTTAAACATGCGTCCAGTCGTTAGTCTTGGAAGTGGTGTTTATGCGCAGCTTAATTTCGATAAAATAGATGGCAAGCTGACGAGTGTTCGTTATTTAAATAAACTTTCATTTATCAAAATGCATCCTTATGAACTGAATTATCAAGGGGAAATTTATAAGGAAAATGTTTCGAATGACTTATGGAATCAAGTCGATAAAGCAGCTGATTTAGAGGTTCTTGAAATTACAAATGTGCTTAGAGAGCGTTACAAAGCAGAACCTGTTGCAGATGAACAAGATGTTGCCAAAGTTGCTTACGGGCATAGTGTGGATATGGCAGAAAACAAATATTTTAGCCACGATTCGCCGACTTATGGTTCGCTAGGAGACCGGTTAAAAGAAGGAAATGTCGTATACACAAAAGCAGGCGAGAACATTGCTTACAATTATATTGATGCGGCTGCGGCTGTTGAGGGCTGGTTAAATTCGCCAGGTCACCGGAAAAACTTGCTAGAAAAAACCTATACGTATATGGGCTCTGGTACATTTCGAAAATACTACACGCAAAATTTTGTTACAAAATAAAAGACGCTTTTGTGAGTTCATGCTATAATGATAATGTACAGCGAAAAGTTTGGAGGGATTAGTTTGTTTGCAACGATGGAGAGTTTGGCACTACTTGATTTATCAGATGAATTATCTGCCATGATTCTCAGTTCAGAAGAAGCGAATAACTATCTGAGAAAGAAACAGGCGCTGCAAAATCCAGAAACGCAAGCGAAGGTACAGGCGTTTGCAAAAATCAAAGAGGCTTATGAAGAGGTGGAGCGTTTCGGCAGATATCACCCTGATTATAAAGAAGTAACTCGAAAAACTCGTGCTTTAAAGCGAGAACTCGATATGGATGAAGGAATTGCAGATTTTCGCCGGGCAGAGACCGATTTGCAGAATTTGCTTGATGAAATTAGTCTTTTACTTGCGGGCGCTGTCTCATCGAATATCATGGTGCCAACTGGAAATCCGTTTTTCGAGCAAAAGTCAGCCTGTTCATCAGGCGGTTGCGGAAGTGGTGGAAGTTGCGGCTGCTCTGCGTGATGATAAGAAGCGTAGAGGCTTAGAAGAAGTAAAGGGGATAAAAAAATGGAAAATGATAGACAAGCTGTCGTGGTTTGGTTGAATCATTTGAAACAAGTTAGATCGCTTAAGCGGTTTGGCAATGTTCATTATGTTTCGCGAAAGCTAAAATACGCCGTACTCTATTGTGATATGTGTGATATTGAAGAAGTTTCCGCGAAGTTATCACGCTTTAATTATGTGAAACGTGTTGAACCTTCTTTTAGACCATTTCTGAAAACAGAATATGAGTCGAAAAAAGAAACGATGCATGATCATAGAAGTGAAGATGTTCAAATCACGATTTAAGATGAGGCAGTGCTGTTTTAAACAGCACTGCCTTCCGTTCATCTAGGAGGAGATAAATTTTGAGAGTTATCGCTGGTTCAAGAAAGGGACATCGCTTAAAAGCTGTTCCCGGAGCAAATACGAGACCTACAACTGATAAAATAAAAGAAGCTTTGTTTTCAATGATTGGGCCGTTTTTCGACGGAGAAAAGGCACTTGATTTGTTCGCTGGAAGCGGGGGGCTTGGAATTGAAGCACTAAGCCGTGGCGCTTCAAGCTGTGTTTTTATTGATCAAGCAGGTGCTGCGATTAAGACGATTAAAGAAAATGTACAAGCTTGTCACTTTGAAAAGGAAGCTCAAATTTTTCGAAATGATGCTCGTAAAGCTTTAAAATTACTTCAAAAAAACGAACAGAGCTTTGATCTTGTTTTTCTTGATCCGCCGTATAAAAAGCAACAACTAGAAAAACTACTTTTAGAACTTTGTGAACTTGGATTGCTTCAAAAAGGAGGGCTTATTGTATGTGAGCACGATAAAGAAGCAAAGCTACCAGATGAAATTCCTCAATTTGAAAAGATAAAAACTGCGGAATATGGCATCACTATCTTATCAATTTATCAGTTTGGAGAGTGAGATCATGGAAGAGAGAATAGCTGTTTACCCAGGTACGTTTGATCCGATTACAAATGGTCACTTAAACATCATTGAACGTGCTGCTCGAAATTTTGATGTTCTTTATGTGACGGTGCTTAAAAATTCCAGCAAGAAACCGCTGTTTGACTTGGAAGAACGCATGCGGCTAATTGCCGAATCTACTGTTAGCATCCCTAATGTTCGTGTGGAAAGTTCTGGTGGGCTTCTAGTAGATTATGCGAAAGAAAAATCTGCGCATGTAGTTATCCGAGGCTTGCGTGCAGTTAGTGATTTTGAATATGAACTTCAAATTGCGGCGATGAATAACAAACTCGATCCAGAACTTGAAACCTTTTTCATGATGACGAATCCAAGCTATTCCTTCTTAAGTTCGAGTATTGTTCGCGAAGTGGCTAGTTACGGCCGTAGCGTTGACGATTTAGTTCCAAAACCTGTCAGTCTGGCGCTCAAAGCTAAATTTTAATTGGAATTGCAGATAAGGGGTTGTTTCTAGAAATGCGTAAACAGTGGAAAAAGTTATTAGTTATTGCCATATTGTTAATTGTTATCGTGGGATTTTTTATCCCCGTGCCTTATTATATTACGAAACCAGGTTCTGCGGAGGAACTTGAGCCGCTTGTGCGGGTTTCTGGGCATACAAGTAAGTCGAAAGGGTCGCTAAGTCTTGTGACGATCGCAATGGCAGAAGCTAATATTTATACATATGGGCTAGCCAAGCTGCTTCCTTATCATGAACTTGAAAAAGAAAGTGACGTCCGTCTTGATCATGAAACGAATGAAGAATATAATGTTCGGCAAATGTATATGATGAATGAATCGAAAAATAATGCGATTCAAATCGCTTATAAAGCTGCTGGGCAAGACGTGAAAATCAAATATGATGGCATTTATGTAATGAGCGTACTCGATGATGTTCCAGCAGCTAAATATTTACACGCAGGGGATCTCATCACAAAAATTGATGGTAAAGCATTTAAATCCAGTAATGAATTTATTTCCTATGTAAAAGGCAAGAAGCAAGGGGATAAGGTGAACGTACAATTTGTTCACAACAAAAAGAAACAACAAGCTGATATTGAGCTGACTAAAATCGATAAAAAAGGAACAACTGGGATTGGCATTACCCTTGTAGATGATGAAAAAATTGAAACGTCACCAAAAGTAGAAATTGATTCTGAAAAAATTGGTGGTCCATCTGCCGGTTTAATGTTCAGTTTAGAAATTTATTCTCGCTTCCAAAAAGAGGACTTAACGGATGGTAAGAAAATTGCAGGAACCGGAACCATTAGCCCAGATGGAGAAGTAGGACGAATTGGCGGGATTGATCAAAAAGTGGTAGCTGCTGATAAAGAAGGCGCAACTATCTTTTTTGCCCCCAACGATGAAATTACAAAAGCCATGAAAAAAGACAATCCAGGGATTAAATCGAATTATCAAGAGGCTAAAGAAACAGCGAAAGAAATTGACACCAAGATGAAAATCATTCCTGTAAAAACATTCCAAGATGCTGTTGAGTATTTAGAAAAACTACAGAAGTAAATAAAAATTTGAGAAATCGCAAATGAAATAGCGCCTGAACTTTTCAGAATTTGAATGGTATTTGAATTTTGAAAGATACTTTGGAGCTGTTTCTAGCGGTTTCTTTTCTTAAAAGCGGGAAAGGAAGAGTAAGGGAAGTTTACCTGGAAAGCGAGGGATGAAATAAAATGAATCTTAAAGTTCGAAATCAAGCGAAAATCAGTGCTTTTTTTCCAACATATAGAAGTTCTGAGGGACTTGACAAAGGGATCCGCATGACAGAACACTTATTTGCAAAATGGCAAGAAGCGGATGACAAAAATGAACGAAAGAAAAAACGAAAGTGGTCACTTTCTCTTCTTGTCACTCGAGCACAGACAAACGGATTTAGTCGGCCTGCTGCCATCGAAAAACGCCCGCTTCTTGAAGTTGACTGGCAACCGCTTCTTTTTGCTGAACTTGGAACGCTAAAAGATGAAGCAGAGGAAGTTTCTGTGTTAGATTACGGAGCGGATCCTGAAGGGGAAATTGACTCGACTTTGGCTTTTAAACGGGCAATGCGTCGTGGTGGTCGAATCGTTTATGTTCCAAAAGGGACATTTTTGATTTCAGGATTAAAAGTTCCATCTAATACAGCGATCATCGGAGCAGGGGAAGAGCTAACAACACTTCTATTGATAAAAGAAACCCCAAAAAAGAGGCAAGGAATTCGAAATCGCAATCTCTTTGCTGGGAACAAACGAATTCGTTTAGAAGGCTTTACTTTGAACTGGGATTCCTCCCGTTTTGGGGAAAGCGAAAGAAGTGCCTCAGGAGGCACTTCTTCGAGTGGAATCACGCTTGCACATGTTCAATTTGCCCTTATCAGAAAGGTGAAAGTACTAAATGCTGGACTACATGGTGTTGATGTTACGAGCGCATTTTATAGCTACCAAGGTGACGGAACAACTTCAAGGTTTCGCAGTGCATATGTTTGGATTGACCAAGTTGAAGCAGCCGGATTTGGGGACGATGGCGTCACAACACACCATAGTGATTTTATTTATATTTCACATTGTTTTTTGCATGATCCAAGTGGAAGAGCTCATGAAAAAGGATTCTCCAATTCAAATGGGATTGAGGTGGATGATGGATCGAGACATGTCGTTTTACACAATAACGCCACCGAAAACTGTTTCGGTGGCGTAGAAATCAAGGCGCATGAAACAAGTTCCGCAGCCTATGATACTCAAATTATTGGTCATGTTTCTTCTTCAGATAATCGTTCGTTTAACTTCCGGCACATTGGTCACCACAAAGGAGAAGATGAGGAAAGTCAGACAGCAACTGGAATTCGTGCCACTTTTTTAATTGCGGAGATGCCCGTTCCCACACCGCTTTATATGGATAGTGAACCACGGGCGTTAGTTATTTCTGCCTATAAAAAAGTAAGTATCACTCATTTTCTCGTAGTAGATGAGAAACACACACAAATACTTGCTATTCAGTACCGCGCTAGTCAAGTTACGCTCGACAAAGTATATTACAAAGGAAAGAAACCGGAAGTTCGACTTGGCAAAGAAACACACGATGTGAACATATCAGAAATAAAGCAGTGGTCGGGCACTGAATGGAGCATTTAGCTGCGCTGAATTTCCTTCTAGTAAATGATAGAGTCTTGATGCTTGGATGTCGTATTGAATGAGCTCTTGGCTTGCTTTTGAAGGTGTCGAAACAAGTGGGAGCGACAGTTCTTTTTTGATCGTGGAAAGATATGCTTGCCCTTGTTTCGTCATGCCAAGCAGGCGAAGGTGGTTTTCAGGCTGATCCTTTTTTTGAAACTGTAATAGAATTTGCATAGCAGTCCGGCGAACGCGTGAGGTGCTGTAGCGTTTTGTTGTTGTAGCACGCAAGAATTCTTCTGCTGTTTCTTCAAAAGCAGCGCGTCGCAAGCGGTTTTCGATACCTTCTGTCACACTGTTGATTACTGTAAGAGACTCATTTCGGTCGCTTAAAAGGCGGTAGCGTAAGTACGGATAGGCGCTTGAAAAGGACAAAAGAGGAGTCTGATAGTTTTCTAACGAAGTATAAACAAAACCGGGAACTTTCGTTTTTATAGCAGGAAGGTTATTCTCAAGTAGAAGCTTACGGAGCGCCGTAGCACTGGCAAAATCATTTGAATGGACATCTGTTGCATGATAGTTATTTGTTCGTTTAAGTGAGTAAAGTTTAAGACCAGCTTCTTGCTTTTCATTTGCAAGGGCATAGTGCAAACCTAAAATATTGTTGGGCTTTGTCACATCAAGTTCATTCGTGAAAGAAGTGAGTGTTTCTGTGTAAGCTTCGCCATAACTTAGCTTTTTTTCTGCTAGCATTCGACGTAAAGCTTCTTCGAAGAGCGGACTAGCAGCCAGCTTGGCAATGATGCGGAATTTTGTAGCATCACCATTTTCACTTCCGAAAAAAAGCGCATTCGTTTTTAAATCCTTGAGCAATTCAATTGCTGCTGAAGCAAAGATATCTGCTTGTTGGACAGCAAACCGAACAGGCAACTCAAATACAAGGTCGCAGCCAGCTTCAAGAGCCCATTTTGTACGCAGTTCTTTAGAGACGATCGCCGGTTCCCCGCGCTGGACGAAAGAACCACTCATGATTGCGATGATGATATCCGCTTTTGTTTGTTTTCGCGCTTCTTGCAAATGGTATAAATGCCCATTATGAAGCGGATTATATTCAACAATAATTCCAGTGGCACGCAAATTTTCTCACCTCGTTTACATTTTTGCTTTCTTAAGCATATCATCTTGTTTAACTCCTGCCAAGAAACCGGAAAAAACATTGACAAAAACCTTTGAAAAAGCTATAATAGCTTTTGTTGCGCTTGGAGTGATGAATGATGAAATGGTCATTAAGTCAATTAAAAAAATACCGTAACGAACCTTTTGAAATCAACGAACAAGTTGATCTAACTGAATACTTGAAAGCGAACAATCAAGATGTGCGAGGAGCTTCTCCTGTAACAGTTCAAGGCGGACTAGAAATGCAGGGAAATGATGTGGTCGCAAGCTTAAACATTAGCGGGTCGCTTGTGCTTCCATGTGCAAGAACGCTTGTAGATGTAGTTTGGCCATATGAAATTCATTCGGTAGAAACCTTTGTCACATCGAAAGAAGATCTTCAAGATGAATCTTTCCATTTGATGGAAAAAGATACGGTGGATTTGACCCCCGTTGTTGAAGAACTTTTATTGGTTGAAATTCCTATGCAAGTATTTAGTGATGAAGTAACTGGAAGTGAAGAACTTCCGCAAGGGAAAGACTGGGAGCTAAAAACAGAAGATGATTTTGTTCAAGAAGAAGCTCTTAAGAAGCCAAAGGTGGATCCTCGTCTTGCGGGACTGGCCGATTTTTTTGATGAAAAAAAAGACGATTAGTACCGATCAGGCTGGAATAAATTTTAAGGAAATCCTTAAAACTCAAATTCGCTAAGGAGGTGTATGGAAATGGCAGTACCTGCTAGAAGAACTTCAAAGACTAAAAAACGTAAGCGTCGCACACATTTCAAATTACAGGTTCCAGGCATGAATGAATGCTCGAACTGTGGAGAAATGAAACTTTCTCACCGCGTGTGTCCTGAATGCGGACATTATGATGGTAAAGAAGTAGCGAACGGCTAATTAAACCGTTTATAAGCAAGTGATACGTACACTTGTAAACTTATAAAAGCACGACAAGATACCATGGATCTTGTCGTGCTTTTATTTTTGCTGTTTTTCGCTTAAAATAGTAGAAGATAAGATTTTAAAGCAGACCGGGAGGCAGAATATGAAACCGAAAATAGGGATCATTGGTGGCGGAGCGATTGGGCTGTTTTTTGCCGCGCGTTTGAGTTTATATGCAGATGTCACGGTATTTGTTCGTCGCACGGAGCAACAAGCGCGATTAAATGCAGAAGGAATCAAGCTTGGAACAGATACATATTCGGTAAGAAGTGAAGTGACCGGGGAACAGAGCTTTAGACATCAAGATTTGCTTTTTGTGACGGTTAAAAGTTACCAACTGGCTGGACTCAAGGCGCAATTGGAAACTTTTCCGAAAGAAACGCCGCTTGCTTTTCTGACAAATGGAATCGGACACATTGAATGGCTTAATGAATTGTCTGCTGAAACAATTTTACTTGGAATTACAAGCCACGGAGTGGTACGATGTAGCGATCGAGAAGTTGAATCTAACGGAAGTGGTGCAACTACGCTCGGCATTTGGCGCGGGAGCTTTGATGAAGGATTAAAAGAATACCTAACAACTTTGCCCGATTTTCCGGTTTCTTTCTCGACGAATATTTTTAAAGACATTTACCGAAAATTATTGATTAATACAGCGATCAATCCACTTACGGCACTTTTAAATGTTCCAAATGGTTTGCTGCTTACAAATAAAGAATTTCACGGATTGCTACTTGAAGTGGTTCGAGAAGCTAATCGAGTGTTACAAGTAGAAAATGGTATAGAAGTAGTGGAAGCGATTTGTCGAAATACGGCCTTTAACTGGTCATCAATGGCTGTTGATTTATTACATAAAAGAAAAACAGAAATAGATGCGATCGTGCTTCCAGTTTTGAAGATGCTTGAAGAGAAAGAACTTTCTGCAGAAAGACTCACGATGCTTTATCAACTTATTAAAGGAAAGGAGAACGAAAATGCTAAATTGGACGACTGAGATGTCAGCCTGGTTGATGGTTTGCCCTGTTTTTTTGTTTTTCTTTTTTTACTTGGGGCTAAAGTGGGGACTAAAAAGTCAGCCCCGTGCGTTAAAGTGGAGTGCAGACCTTACCACTTTTTTCTTTATTCTAGCGGATCACTTCTGGATGGTTCAATTATTTGGGCGATCGTTCTTACTCTATATTTTGCTTGTTTTATTTTTAGTTGGCATCGGGATTGTCGTTATTTTTGCGCTTAGAGATGGGGAGCTTCGTCTTGCTCGCGTTTTCCGAACCTACTGGCGAATCTGTTTTTTCATTTTTGCCTTGTTTTATCTCTTCTTTTATCTCACTGGACTTATTCTTGCGATCAGTTATCAATAAATGAAAAAACGTTTTGGGGCAAGGAGTGGGGGTTTTTACTTTTTTGCCCCATTTCCCCCCACCGCATTTCTATTTTTGTTAGATGGCTTTATATCAATGCTTTTAATCTCTTTCTCTCTATGAGAAAGAGATTTTTTTTGGATTTTTTTAGGTTTAGGGTGGAGTAAAGTGGGGAGATGTGGTAAAGTGGTAAATAAGAAAGTGGGGGAAGTCTAATGTTCATGGGCGAATATCAACATAACATTGATATAAAGGGCCGTTTAATCGTGCCAGCGAAATTCCGTGAGCTATTAGGCGAACAATTTGTCATCACTCGCGGACTCGATAAGTGTTTATTTGCTTATCCACATTCGGAGTGGAGCAAGTTGGAAGAAAAACTTCAATCGCTTCCACTGACTAAAAAAGATGCCCGTTCATTCACGCGGTTCTTCTTTTCTGGGGCTTCTGAATGTGAACTTGATAAGCAGGGACGGATTAATATTCCACAAACGCTGTTAAGTTATGCAGACCTTGAAAAGGAATCAGTGATTATCGGAGTTTCCAATCGTGTGGAAATTTGGAGTAAGCCGGAATGGGAGGCTGCTTTTGAAGAAGCCGAAGAATCCTTTGCGGATATTGCTGAAAATATGATTGGATTCGATATTTAAGGAGGGCTAAAATGTTTCAACATGAAACAGTTTTGCTGCATGAAACAGTAGATCAATTAGAGATAAAAAAAGATGGGGTTTATGTAGATGCAACACTTGGTGGTGCAGGGCATACGTCTTATCTGCTCAGTCAGCTTGGCGAAGAAGGACGCGTTTATGCGTTCGATCAAGATGATGTGGCCATTCAAAATGCTAAAGAAAATTTAAGCGATCCTCGTCTTACACTCATTAAAGCGAATTTTCGCGAGCTAAAACTGGAGCTTCTTGCAAAAGAAGTAAAGGAAGTAGACGGTATTTTATATGATCTTGGGGTATCTTCACCGCAACTTGATGAGCGTGAGCGTGGATTTAGTTATCACAACGACGCCGCACTTGACATGCGAATGGATAGAACTCAGGAACTTTCGGCAAAAACAGTTGTGAATGAATGGAGCTATGAACAGCTAGTTCGAATTTTTTTTCGCTACGGTGAAGAAAAGTTTTCGAAACAAGTGGCACGTGAAATCGAGCGACGCCGAGAAAATGCTCCTATTGAAACGACGGGGGAACTTGTGGATATTATTAAGACGGCGATTCCAGCGCCAGCAAGGCGAAAAGGTGGGCATCCAGCAAAACGGATTTTCCAAGCCATTCGAATTGCTGTGAATGATGAATTGTCGGCTGTTGAAGACTCTCTTACTGATGCTCTTACGCTACTTAAAAAAGGCGGAAGGATTAGTGTTATTACTTTTCACTCGCTAGAAGATCGGATTGTGAAACAAATTTTTCAAGAGGCAGCGAAAGGACCAGAAGTACCACGAGGATTACCGGTTTTGCCTGATGAATATCAACCAGATTTCAAACTGGTCGAAAGGAAACCGATTCTGCCGAGTGTCGAAGAGATTGAACATAATAATCGGGCGCGTTCTGCAAAATTGCGCGTCATTGAAAAAATCAAATGATGTAGGAGATGGTTTATGTGAGTAATGTAGCCTACAAATCCAATTTGGAACCAAAGCGTATACATACTGAACACACAGAAGAACAAAAACAAATACTTGTCAAACGTAAGCGTGTGACAACAGGTGAAAAAATAATCGTTGCGATTGCAATCGTAGTAGTGGCTGTCATCGCTTTTCAAATTATTCGAGTACAAGCAAGCATTTATGATGTTAATCAAAGTGTAGAAACGACAGAATCTAAACTTTCTGATCAAGAAAAAAACAATGCAGATTTGAAAGTGCAAGTGAACGATTTGGGTCGCTATGAACGGATTCTTCAAAAAGCAAAAGAAAAAGGCTTGAAACTTGATGGTGATAACGTGAAAGTAGTAGATGGCAAATGAATCGGCGCAGAGGAAATATGAGGAGAGGCGCATTAGCTCTTTTTGTCTTTTTCACTGCGCTTTTCCTCGTTCTTACGGGACGCTTTTTATACATTCAAATTCGTGGTGTGGTGAACGGGGAACCGCTTGCTGCACTTGCTAGTAAGCAACATGCAAAAAGCGAAGTTATTGAAGCAAAACGTGGTTCGATTATTGACCGGAATGGGGAAGTGCTTGCTGAGGATACGGCTACTTATACACTTGCTGCTGTTGTTTCCGATCGGTTATCTAAAACGGATAAAAATCCGATGTATGTGACGAATAAGGAAAAAACGGCTGAAGTGCTTAGCAAATATATCGCGATGTCAAAGGCGGATATTTTGAAGCAATTAAATAAGAAAAAAGTTTACCAAGTCGAATTCGGAAAAGCGGGGAAAAATCTCTCTGTTGAAACGAAAAAGAAAATTGAAAAAGAAGATTTGCCAGGTTTGATTTTCACTCGACAAGCGGAACGATTTTATCCAAATGGAACGTTTGCTACACAATTAATTGGGTTTGCGCAGCAAACAGAGGGCCAAAGTGGAGAAAGTTCACTCGTTGGAAAGATGGGTATTGAAAAAAGTTATAATTCGGCGCTAACTGGAGAAAATGGCAAGTTAAAATATAGCACAGATCGGATGGGTTATATTTTGCCGAATGCAGATAAAAATGTTGAAAAGGCAAAAGATGGTAGCCAAATTGAACTGACGCTAGATAAAAAAATTCAAACCTTTTTAGAGGATACGATGACAACGGTAAATGCCAAATATAAGCCTAAAAATATGATGGCAGTTGTGATGAATCCAAAGACAGGGGAAATTCTAGCAATGAGCCAGCGTCCTTCATTCAACCCGACAACAAAAGCGGGCTTAAATGAACAATCAGCTGGGGTTTGGCAAGATTTACCTGTCGAATATGCCTATGAGCCAGGCTCTGTTATGAAGATTTTTTCACTGGCATCCGCGATTGATACAGGTGTATACAATCCGAATGCGTACTTTAAGTCTGGGATTTACAAGGTTGGAGATATTCCTATTCATGACCATAATGGTGGAGTAGGTTGGGGCACAATTCCTTATCGGGAAGGAGTCGAGCGCTCAAGTAACGTTGCTTTTGCTACTTTGTTAAGCAAGATGGGGACGGATACGTTTGAAAAATATTTGACGAAATTTGGCTTCGGAAAGAAAACAGGGATTCAGCTTCCAAATGAAGCAACTGGAAAAATTCTTTATCACTATCCGGTCGAAAAAGTAACCACGGTTTTTGGTCAAGGGACTACTGTTTCGATGATGCAAATGCTACAAGGTGCTTCGGCTATTGCGAGCGATGGAAAAATGAAATTGCCGTATGTGGTTTCTTCGGTGAAGGATCCAAATACCAATCAAACAACCAAAACGCAAATGAAAGTCACGGGGAACCCGATTAGCGAAGCAACGGCTAAGCAAACTCGAGAAGAGTTAGAACAAGTAGTGAGTGGGGAACACGGCACAGGGAAACTTTATGCCATCCCGGGTTATTCAGTTGCTGGTAAAACAGGGACTTCGCAAATTGCGGATCCAACTTCTGGGAAATATATGACTGGAAAAAACAATTATATATTTTCGTTTATGGGGATGGCTCCAGCAAATGATCCGGAGATCGTGATGTATGTGACCATGCAGCAACCGCAACTTTCTGATACTGAAACGGGTGGAGAAGCTGTTTCTGAGGTCTTTAATCCAGTTATGAAAAATAGTTTGCAGTACTTAAATATTAAACCGGCTGCTGAGAAGAAGCTTTCGAAGATCACCATGAAAGATTACACTGGAAAATCAGTAGCTGAAGCGAAAAAAGCAGTAGAACAAGATCAATTAACACCAATTGTGATCGGAAATGGTAAAAAAATTGTGCAACAGCTTCCTAAAGTGGGAGAGACAATTCTTGAAGGTCAAAAAGTGATTTTGATGACCGATGGAGATATGACCGTTCCAGACATGCAAAACTGGTCGCGTGAAGATGCACTCAAGGTTTCAGAAATCACGGGGATTCCATTTAGCTTTAGTGGAAGTGGATACGTGACAAAACAAAGTGCAGCTGCTGGGACGATTTTAAATAATGACACGGAGCTTAAGCTCGAACTTGCTACTCCTGATTCTATTGAAGCTTTTACGCAGAACAATGATGATTCAGATAAGGAAAAGGTCAAGCAAGACACGAATATTCAAGAAAATCAAGGTGTAGGAGACCTTTTGACGGGTCAATGATTTTTGCCTAGTAGGTATTCTGGCTTCTTTGTCAGAGAAGCCAGAATACCTATTTTACTGGGCTTTAGGTCATATAGAAATGCTTATTACTTTTTGCTAAGATAGAAAAGGAGATTTTTTGTCTTATTTATTTTAGGAAAGAGCGAAAAGCAAGCTTAAAGGAGATGGAAGTTGTGAAGTTAGAGAAGCTATTAAGTGTGCTGCCGCTTTATTATAGCGATGATAAGTTGCCGGAGATAGATATTGAAAAAATAGAACAGGACAGCCGTGAAGTAACACCAGGTACTTTTTTTGTTTGTATTGACGGGGAAGTAATCGATGGTCATGAATTTGCTAAGGCGGCTGAAGAAAAGGGAGCAAGTGTTATTTTGGCGGAACGTGAGGTACCTGTATCGATTCCCGTGATTCGTGTTCAAGACACAAAGCGTGCACTCGCGCTTCTTGCCGATCATTTTTACGGTTCGCCAAGTCAGAAAATGCGCATGATTGGTGTAACGGGAACAAATGGGAAAACGACAGTTACTCATTTAATCGACCAAATTTTGCGGGCACAAGGTGAAAAGACGGGGCTCATCGGTACGATGTATATGCGCATTGCTGAGCGCACGATCGAAACTAAAAACACCACGCCGGGAAGTTTAACGCTTCAACAAGTTTTTTCTGATATGAAAAAGGCTGAGGTAACGAATGTGACGATGGAAGTTTCAAGTCACGCACTCGTTCAAGGCCGTGTTCACGGAACGGACTATGATGTGGCAGTTTTTACGAATCTTTCACAAGATCACTTGGACTACCACAAAACAATGGAAGCTTATGCCCATGCTAAAAGCTTGTTGTTTGCGCAACTTGGCAATAAGTTCCAAAAGGAAGCCCCAAAAATAGCCGTGCTCAATGCGGATGACCCGGCTTCAGAAACGATGCGAGAAGCAACGGCTGTCCCTGTCATTACTTATGGAATTGACCATGATGCTGATTTTAGAGCGAAAAATATTGAAATTACAAGTAAAGGATCGACTTTCGATTTAGTTTCAAAAACAGGTACTCAGAAAGTGCACATTCAAATGATCGGTAAATTTAGTATCTATAATGTCCTTGCGGCGCTTGCGACTTCGTTTGCACTTCAAATTCCTGAAAAAGAAGCTATCCAAACGCTTGGGGAAATAAAAGGCGTTGCAGGACGCTTTGAACTCGTTCATGCGGGACAAGATTTTCCGGTTATTGTCGATTATGCGCATACACCAGATGGTTTGTTGAATGTGCTTGAAACAGTAGACGAATTTGCTGAAAAACGTGTATTTGTCGTTGTAGGTTGTGGCGGCGATCGTGACAAAGGCAAACGACCGAAGATGGCAAAAATCGCAGTTGAGTATGCGACAGATCCTATTTTCACATCAGATAATCCACGGACAGAAGACCCGCGAACAATTATTAGTGATATGGAAAAAGGTGTAGAAGGAAAAGACTATGTTGTACGAGTAAACCGCCGGGAAGCGATTCAGTATGCGATTGAACAAGCTGAAGCTCACGATGTGATTTTAATTGCCGGAAAAGGTCATGAAGATTATCAAATCATCGGAACGGAAAAAATCGATTTTGACGATCGTGTGGAAGCGCGATTAGCTATTGAAAAAAAACTAGAACTTTAATACAATAAATAACAGTTTTAAAGAAAAAGATTGGGGAGAAATCATTGTGTCATTTTATATGTTATTCACCACGCTTGCGATTGCGTTCATTTTAACGGTAGCTTTTGTACCGGTCTTAATTCCATTTTTAGTGAAGCTGAAGTTTGGTCAAAGTATCCGCGAAGAGGGACCGAAGATGCATGCTCAAAAATCTGGAACACCAACGATGGGGGCGGTTGTTTTCTTGACAGCCATCATGTTTAGTTATTTGATTATGAGCTTCATCACTAATTCTTTCAGTTTAACAACCGGGTTGCTGTTTATTGCAATCGCGCTTTATGGTGCACTTGGATTTCTCGATGATTATATTAAAGTAGTTAAGAAACGCAATTTAGGTTTAACGTCCAAACAGAAATTTCTTGGACAAGTAGCGATCGCTGTCCTTTTTTTCCTCGTTTATCATTTTGGAGATTTTTCGGAAACACTACGCATTCCATTTACACAAACAGAAATTGACTTAGGCTGGTTTTTCTTACTATTTGTTTTGTTCTGGCTGGTTGGCTTTTCAAACGCGGTCAATTTAACCGACGGACTAGACGGACTCGTTTCTGGACTTTCGAGCATCGCTTTTGCCGCGTTTGGCGTTATCGCGATTGTGCAAAATCAGTTTGAAGTCGCTTTGTTTTGCTTTGCTGTAGTTGGAGGAATGCTTGGTTTTCTATTATTTAACAAGAACCCTGCGAAAATATTTATGGGCGATACCGGTTCGCTTGCGCTCGGTGGGACACTTGCAGCCGTTTCAATTTTGCTTAAACAAGAGTGGCTTCTGCTTCTCATCGGAATCGTTTTTGTTGTTGAAACGGCATCCGTGATTTTACAAGTTTCTTATTTCAAATTGACACACGGCAAGAGACTATTTCGCATGACACCCATCCACCATCATTTTGAACTTGGTGGTTGGAATGAGTGGCGTGTTGTTCTTACATTTTGGGGAGTAGGTTTACTTGCTGCAGTTGCAGCCATTTTAATGGTACAGTTATAAATGATTTTAGCGTCTCTAAAGGCTCATTTTTAGCCGTTTAGCTGGCGCTTTCAGTCGTTTTTAGCAAAAAAGGGAAATATCGGAGGCTAACAAAATGAAAAATATTGAAATGTATTATCATAAGAAGGTACTGGTTCTAGGGCTTGCCAAAAGTGGTGTGAGCGCTGCAAGCTTGCTCCATAAGTTAGGCGCTTTTGTCACAGTTAATGATCAAAAGCCATTTAGTGAAAATCCAGAAGCGCAAGGATTGCTTGAGCAAGGCATTAAAGTCATTTGTGGAAGCCATCCAACAGAACTTTTGGATGAAGGTTTTGAACTACTTGTGAAAAATCCGGGGATTCCTTATAACAATCCAATGGTTGCAAAAGCTGAACGTCTTGGAATTCCTGTTATTACAGAAGTGGAGCTGGCTTATCAGATCTCTGAGGCGCCGATTATTGGGATTACAGGAACGAATGGTAAAACAACAACGACAACGATTATTGACCGGATGCTAAATGAAATGGTGGCAGGCAAGTCACTTCTTGCTGGAAACATTGGCTTTCCTGCATCAGCTGTTGCGGAAAATGCCACAAGCGATCAGTGGATTACAATGGAACTCTCTTCTTTCCAACTGATGGGCGTTACTACATTTAGGCCTAAAATTTCGGTTATCACAAACATTTACGAAGCGCATCTGGATTACCACAAGACGCGGGAAGAATATGTGGCCGCTAAGTGGAATATTCAAAAGAACCAAACGAAAGAGGACGTCCTTGTAATTAATTGGGACCAAGAAGAGCTTCAAGGGCTCACTCGGAAAACAGCAGCACGTGTCATTCCGTTTTCAACGACACAGCGCCTTTCTGAAGGAGCCTATGTACAAAATGATCAGCTGATGTTCAATGATGAAGTGATCGGTTCTAGGGAAGATATCCTTCTTCCGGGTGAGCATAATCTTGAAAATATCTTGGCTGCAATTGCCACAGTGAAAACGATTGGCGTTTCAAATGATGCCATTATGACCGTTCTTAGAACCTTTAAAGGTGTGCCACACCGTACTCAGTTTGTAACCGAATTTAATGGACGTAAATTTTATAACGATTCAAAAGCAACGAATATTTTAGCGACGCAAAGTGCACTAAAAGGTTTCAAGCAACCGGTAGTCCTTCTTGCTGGTGGACTAGATCGCGGAAATGAATTTGATGAATTAATGCCATTTTTACGAAATGTGAAAGACGTAGTTGTTTTTGGTGAAACAGCGGATAAAATCGCGCGAGTAGCTAAGGAAGCAGGGACGAGCGTTCATTATGTCGCTGATGTTGAAGCGGCTGTTCCAGTTGCTTATAAAGCATCTCAACCAGGAGATGTCATTTTACTTTCACCTGCTTGTGCAAGTTGGGATCAATATCGAACTTTTGAAGTGCGAGGGAATGCTTATATGCGGGCTATTCGCGCACTGACTGATGAGGTGGAAAAATGAAGATTGTACTAACAGGCGGCGGTACGGGAGGCCACATCTTCCCCGCACTTGCCTTCATCCGAGAATGTAAAAAAGAATATCCAGATGCTGAGTTTTTATACATTGGCACCTCAAAAGGTCTTGAAGCGGATCTTGTCCCGCGGGAAGGCATTGCGTTTGAAGCTATTGAGATTACTGGTTTTAAACGTTCGCTGTCACTGGAGAACTTTAAGACAGTTGCCCGATTCTTTAAAGGGACAAAAAAAAGCAAGGAAATTTTGCGTCGATTTAATCCAGACTGTGTGATTGGAACAGGCGGTTACGTTTGCGGGCCAGTCGTTTATGCTGCAAGTAAATTGAAAATCCCAACGATTATTCATGAGCAAAATAGTGTTGCGGGACTTACCAATAAATTTTTAAGTCGTTACGTTGATAAAATCGCCATTTGTTTCGAAGAAGTTAGCGATTCGTTTCCGTCAGAAAAAATTGTGTTTACAGGAAATCCCCGGGCTTCCGAAGTGGTGAATATCGAAGCGACGGATGTGCTTAAATCCTATCAATTAGACAGCGCCAAACCGACCGTTCTTGCTTTCGGGGGGAGTAGAGGTGCGAGACCACTTAATGAAGCAGTCTGGAAAATCTTGCCAGAGTGGAAAGATAAGGACTATCAGCTGCTTTATGTGACCGGAAATGTGCACTATGAAAAAATAAAAGAAGAACTTCAAACCCTTGATTTGGGTGAAAATATCAGTGTGGTTCCTTTCGTCTACAATATGCCAGAAGTTTTAAACGAAGTCGAACTTGTCATTTCGCGAGCAGGTGCGACAACCATTGCGGAATTGACTTCACTTGGTGTGCCGAGTATTTTAATTCCGAGTCCGTATGTAACGGCTAATCATCAAGAAAAAAATGCTCGTTCTCTTGAAAAAAGCGGGGCTAGCGTCGTGATTACAGAATCTGAGCTAGGACAAACGGATTTGATGGCACAAATTGATGCGATTATGTCGGACAAGCCAACACTTGATGAGATGGCTTTTCACGCGCGCGAGCTTGGTGTGCCAGATGCAGCTAAGCGACTAGTAGAACTGGCGACAAGCCTCATGAAAGCATAATGGGACTAGGGCAAAGGAGGCAAGATTTAAATGGCGAAAAATAAAAAAGTGGTTTCCATTGAAAGCCGCATTCCAGAATTGAAGAAGTATCGCAAGAAAAGATTGGTGCGCCATTTAATTCTTCTGATTGGCTTCTTTGTTCTTCTGATTCTTGCAACTTTGTATTTTTTATCTCCGGTTAGTAAAGTGGAAACAATTTATGTGTCGGGAAACCGTGAGCTAACGGAGCAAGATGTGCGGTCAGATAGTGGTGTTCGAAAAGGCGACTATATGATTGCTACAAATAATAAAAACGTAGCGGAACAACTTGAAAAAAATAAAATGATTAAAAAAGCTGTTGTTGAAAAAAGCGGACTACGTGCAATTAAAATCAGAATTACCGAGTATAAAACGATTGGTTACGAGCCAAAAGATGGCTTTTACTACGAGATCTTGGAAAATGGCGAGTTGCTACTGGAACGAGCTAGAAAATTCCCGATTGGAAATCGTGTGCTCTTTTTCAATTTTAAAAATGATGACGTGTTGAAAGATATGGTGAAGGAATGGAAAGAGCTACCGACAAGTGTTCAAAATGCTGTATCGGAGATTCATCTGAAGCCTGTAAAGAGTGACTCTGAGCATATTTTATTGTACATGAATGATGGCAATCAGGTAACAGCAACTATTCACGGGTTTGCGGATAAAATGAGTTATTATCCTTCCATTTCTGCTCAACTGAACAACGGACAAAAAGGTGTTATTGATCTTGAAGTAGGGGCATATTTTGAAAGCTATTATAAAAAGAAACAAGAAAAGGAAAAGGCAGATTCAGAATGATTCTATAGATAATCCATCTAAAAGGGGGTCGTTTGTTCCCTTTTTTTCACTATTTACTTGTAATTCTTAAAAAATGTTCAAAATTTGATCTTTGTACTTTAATTCAAAAGTTTGTTGGTGTAGACTATAGTATAGGTAAATCTAACATAGTCTTGAAAAATGTCAACATGAAAATAAGAAGTTTGTAAATAAAATGAAAATGGTACACGAATGAAAACAAAGGAGGTGCCGATCAGTGGGAGAAAGTGAAATTTATGTGAGCCTTGATATTGGCTCTTCAAAAATTAAAGTAATCATCGCGGAAATTGCAAATGACCGTTTGAATATTATAGGTGTTGGCGACGTGGAATCGGAAGGAATCAAAAAGGGCATTGTCATTGATATTGATAAAGCTGTGGATTCCATCAAAAAAGCGATTCAAAAAGCTGAACGAATGGTTGGCGTAGAAATTTCACAAGTGATTGTTGGGATCGTTTCTAACCAAATTATGCTTGAAGACAGTCGCGGGATTGTTGCGGTTAGTGGTGATAATTCTGAAATTACCGATCATGATGTCTGGAATGTTTTAGATTCTGCACAAGTTGCCCCGCTTAGTCCTGAGCGCGAGGTGATCAGTCTCATTCCACATCAATTTATTGTTGATGGCTTTGATGGAATAACAGATCCGCGTGGCATGAGTGGTGTACGTTTAGAAATGGAAGGCTCCCTTGTAACAGGTTCAAAAACAATTTTACATAACATCCTCCGCTGCGTAGAACGAGCTGGACTGGAAATTACTGAAATCGTGCTACAGCCACTTGCTGAAGCTGCTATTTCGATGACTAATGATGATAAAGAGTTTGGAACCGCACTTGTAAATATTGGAGCGGGAACAACGACTGTGAGTCTGTTTGATCAAGGCAAGCTAATGGCTACAAGCTCCATTCCGGTTGGCGGAGAAAATATTACGAAAGACTTATCACTTGGTTTAAACACTTCAACGGCAAATGCTGAAAAAGTGAAACTGGAACATGGTTACGCTTTTTATGAAGATGCATCACAAGATGAAGTCTTTTCTGTCGATGTTATTGGCTCTGATCAACAGCAACATTTCAATCAACTTGAAATCGCGGATATCATTGAAGCGAGGCTCGAAGAAATTTTTGAACTCGTACAAGAAGAAGTTTACCGTATGGGTGCAAGAAATTTGCAAGGTGGTTATATTTTAACTGGTGGAACGATGGGGATGCCAGGTGCAATTGATCTTGCCGGGAAAACCCTTGGGAATCATGCAAGACTTGCCATGCCAGATTATATTGGGGTAAGAGATCCAGCCTATACAACAGCAGTTGGCTTAATCCAATATGCATACGAATTAGAAGGGCTTGAAGGACGCGACCTTGGAAGCGAGACATCAGCCTATAACGAAGAAGGCGAAGGTCGAGCTGAAAAGAAAGCAAAAGCACCTAAACCTAAAAAGTCAGATGATGAAAAAGTAACAACAAAAATGAAAAATTTCTTTGGCGCTTTTTTTGAATAATAACTACGATTTAAAAAACCAAGAAAGTAGTAGGAGGAAATAGAATGTTAGAGTTTGAAACCAATTCTGAAAGCTTGGCAACAATAAAAGTAATTGGCGTCGGCGGTGGCGGAAATAATGCTGTTAACCGTATGATTGAACACGGTGTTCAAGGCGTTGAATTTATTTCTGTTAATACAGATGCTCAAGCACTTAATTTAGCTAAATCTGAAGTAAAATTGCAGATCGGTTCAAAGCTTACTCGTGGGCTTGGAGCTGGAGCTGTTCCTGAAATCGGGAAAAAAGCAGCCGAAGAAAGTCGTGAAGTCATTGAAGAAGCGCTAAAAGGTGCGGATATGGTATTTGTCACTGCAGGAATGGGTGGCGGAACAGGAACGGGAGCTGCACCAGTTATTGCACAAATCGCAAAGGAAATGGGAGCTCTAACAGTTGGTGTGATTACACGTCCATTTGGCTTTGAAGGACCAAAACGCTCAAAACAAGCTTTTTCTGGAACAGAGGCGATGAAAGAAGCGGTTGATACGTTAATCGTAATTCCAAATGACCGCTTGCTTCAAATTGTCGATAAGAACACTCCAATGCTTGAGGCGTTCCGTGAAGCAGATAATGTTCTTCGCCAAGGGGTGCAAGGGATTTCTGATTTAATTGCGGTTCCTGGACTTATCAATTTGGATTTCGCAGATGTAAAAACGATTATGACAAATCGCGGTTCAGCTCTTATGGGAATTGGAATTGCGACGGGTGAAAATCGTGCGGCAGATGCTGCTAAAAAAGCTATTTCTTCTCCGTTACTTGAAACTTCGATTGATGGTGCAAAAGGTGTGCTAATGAATATTACAGGCGGTTCAAATCTTAGCTTGTATGAAGTTCAAGAAGCTGCAGAAATCGTGTCAAATGCGTCTGATCCAGAAGTGAATATGATTTTTGGTTCTGTCATTAATGATGATTTGAAAGACGAACTTGTTGTGACTGTGATTGCTACAGGATTTGATGAGTCAAAACAACAACCCGTTCAAACAAGACGAGCAACAGGTCAAAAAATTGATGTGAACCGTCCGAACTATGCTAAACCTGAAGAGCCACGTAGACCAGTTGAAAATGAATCAGTTGAAACATCATCGCCATCCTATCGTGAAGAAGAACCAACAAATACAGATCATGGGGATGTAGATGTTCCAGCATTTATTCGCAATCGTAATAGACGCAAACGCTAAAAATGTTTGAAGCGTTAGAATTCGGGAATTCAAATGAACAAAGGTGACGTAGATGTCGAAACAAGCTAATCTCACTCAAATTAAAACGAATATTAAAGAGGCTTGCAAAAAAGCCGGACGTTCTGAAGCAGATGTACATTTAGTTGCTGTAACGAAAACCATTGATGTTGCAGGAATAAAAGAACTTTACGATTTGGGGATTCGTGATTTTGGTGAAAATCGGGTGGATGTCTTTTTGGAGAAGTATGAAGCGCTTCAAGATTTCTCGGACATCCGCTGGCATTTCATCGGGTCACTCCAAACACGCAAGGTGAAGCAAATTATTGATAAAGTGGATTTTATCCATTCACTTGACCGAGCAAGTTTGGCGGAGGAAATTGAAAAACGGGCTGAAAAGCCAGTCCGTTGTTTCTTGCAGCTGAATGTTTCTGGAGAGGAATCTAAGCATGGTTTTACGAAAGAATCAGCTTTAGTATTTCTGAAACAAGCTGATTTCAAACAAATTGAAATTGTCGGATTGATGACGATGGCTCCAATTACTGAGAATGAAAACGACCTTCATGATATTTTTCACGCATTGAATGAAGCAGGTGTTGAAATTGCGGCACTTCATCTCAATCGGGTGACAGCAAGCGAACTATCTATGGGGATGACAAACGATTATAGTATTGCAGTAGAAGAAGGTGCCACATATATTCGTGTTGGCAGGGCGCTCGTAAATGACTAAAATTAACGGAGGTGCAAGATCATGGGACTTTCCAATAAATTCAAATCTTTCTTTTTCCTTGATGAAGATGAATATTACGAAGAAGAAACAAATCGAAAAAATACGCAGGAACCTGAACCAATGATTCAAAAGAAAAATGAAAAATCAGCTAAAAACCGCTTTCGGGCAGTTGAAGAAGAGCCCAATGTTGTCAGCATGCAAGGCGCGCAATTTTCAAGTGAAGTAATGCTTTCTGAACCGCGTGTATATGCTGAAGCACAAGAGCTTGCGGATTACTTAAAAGAATATAAAACGCTTGTCGTTAACTTGCAGCGCATTAGTCACGACCAAGCAATTCGTATCGTAGATTTCCTAAGTGGAACAGTTTATGCATTAGGAGGAGACATCCAGCGCATCGGTAACAATATTTTCTTGTGTACGCCTGAAAATGTTAACGTAGATGGCTCAATCTCGGAAATACTTGAAGAACAAAATTACATGTAACGCTAGAGAGGTGGAACACAAGGTTGCAAACTTTTTTAATACAAGTAGTTGATGTGATTTTGTTTATCATTCGCTACTTGCCAACGCTCATGTTTGTCTACTTCTTGATGAGCTGGTTTCCAGGGGCACGGGATTCAAAAATCGGTCGTTTTTTAGGTCGGATTTTTGAACCGATTCTGGAACCGTTCAGACGGATTATCCCGCCGATTGGAATGTTCGATATTTCATCATTGGTTGCGTTTATTGCTTTTCAATTTGCGATGACTGTCCTTACCAATTTGATTTATCAATACGTTGTACCGCTTTTATACGGGATTTAACGGGTCATGTCTTTCGGGCATGACTTTTTTTAAGAGAAAAATTTGTCTGAAAGAATATAAATTTAGTCAAGCTCGACGGATCATTTCGCGAAAACAGAGGAGGTGAAGCAGATGGAAGGTATTTATCAACATTTTCGTAAGGAAGAATATGCGTTTATCGATCAAATTTTAGATTTGGCGATTCAAGTGGAGGATGAATATACCCCGCGACTAACTGAATTTTTAGATCCACGACAACGTTTTATTGCTGAAACGGTTGTTGGTGGGTATGATACAATGAAAGTCTCATTTTTTGGTGGATCCGAATTCACAGAACGAAAACGAGCGCTCATTTATCCGGACTACTACACGCCAGAAGAAAATGATTTTAAAATAAGTCTTTTTCACATTCGTTATCCTGTGAAATTCACGACACTCACGCATCAAAAAATTCTCGGAACATTGATGTCACTTGGTATTCGTCGTGAAGCTTTTGGTGATATTTTGAACCAAGGTGAAGAATGGCAGTTTTTTGTGGATCAGGAGATGTCTCATTATGTAACGAGTCAGCTCGAAAAAATTGGAAAAGTAAATGTGATGCTTGAGGAAGTGGCGCTTCGTGATGCTTTGATTGTGCAAGAAGAATGGGAAGAGCAAATGATCACAAGTTCGAGTTTACGACTAGACGGGGTTTTGAGTAACGCGCTTCATCTTTCTAGGCAAAAAGCTAAGCAAATGATTCAAGCAGGGCTTGTCAAAGTAAACTGGAAAGTGGTAGAAAATCCAGATTTTGAATGCGAAGAAGCTGACATTTTATCAGCACGTGGGTATGGCAGGATCAAATTAATTCAAATTCATGGACGGACAAAAAAAGACAAGATTCGGATGGATATTGGGTTTTTGAAGTGAGAAACTGGGAGTGGAGTGAGATCTGTTTGCAGTTTCTTTTTTTATGGCTAGAAAATGGAGCAAGCGACGGTAGATTAATGTTGCTTAAGCGTTGCTTGTGATATAATAGCTTTAATTTAAAGGTAAGAGAAAGAAGTAGGTGAGAAACTTTGAAAAAAATGCTTGGAGAAGATAGACGCGAAGCCATTTTAGAATGGCTCAAACATACTTCTGAACCAATTTCTGGTGGCGAGCTAGCCAAACGAACAGATGTGAGTAGACAAGTGATCGTGCAAGATATTTCGTTGCTTCGAGCGATGGAACAGCCAATCATATCAACACCACAAGGCTACATGATGGCTAAAGAATCGAAAAGAATTCAGCGGATTATCGCTTGTAATCATACGAAAGAAGAAGCTGAAACGGAATTAAATACACTTGTGGATTATGGCGTTTCTGTGATTGATGTCATCGTAGATCATCCTATTTATGGGGAACTAACAGGGAATCTTCATTTAAATAGTCGCTTTGATGTTGAAAAATTCATCTATAAATTAAAAAATACAGATGCGCTAATGCTTTCGGGTTTAACAAATGGACTTCATCTTCATACGGTTGAGGCTGACACAGAGGAGCAGATTGATAAAGCTATCGAAATCTTAGCGGAAATGAGGATACTTGTTCGCTAAAATCGACATTGCACTAGGAAAAAATGATAGATTGTGTTAAAATAAATCTTATATTGGATTTGTTTTGTAAAAAGCAAGGTTCTTTCGAATTTAGTAGCTGAATATCGAAGTTGCTATTTCGATAATTCGTACGGAGGTGTAGAATATGCCATTATCGCCACTGGATATACATAACAAAGAATTTACCCGTGGTTTTAGAGGTTATGATGAAGATGAAGTGAATGACTTCCTCGATCAGATTATCAAAGATTATGAACAAGTGCTAAAAGAAAAGAAACGTCTGGAAGATTCCTTAAACAACAATGAAGAACGCTTGGGACATTTTACAAATATTGAAGAAACGCTAAATAAATCATTAATTGTTGCTCAAACTGCAGCGGAAGAAGTGAAACAATCTGCTGATCAAGAAGCGAAATTAATCATTCGTGAAGCAGAAAAAAATGCGGATCGGATTTTAGCGGATTCACTTTCAAAAGCACGTAAAATTTCAATTGAAATTGAAGATTTGAAACGTCAGTCGAAAGTTTTCAGAGAACGTTTGCGCCTTCTCGTTGAAGCACAAATGGACTTGATTAAAAGTGATGATTGGCAACAAATGATGGAGTATGACGTAGATGCAACGGAACTGAAATCCATTAAAGAAGTTCAGGAAGATGCTGAAAACGAACAAGAATAGAAAAATGTTGATCTGAGACAAGTATGTTTTTCAAACCTGCTTTGAAGCGATCTGGTGGTGGTGTGAGACCAGAAGCAAGGTGGAATTCAGAAATCACTCAAGGAGTTCTGAGTCTGAACAAAGTAAGACTCAGCGCGGCCAGGCGTTAATGGAACGAGTGGGTAAAAAGCTTCTTTTTATCAACAAGGGTGGTAACGCGATAATCTCGTCCCTTTTTTAGGGAGGAGATTTTTATTTTTTGCGGAATAATAAAATAAAGGAGTTTGTGAGCGATGGATTATAAAGATACATTATTGATGCCAAAAACTGCATTTCCGATGCGAGGAAATTTGCCAAATAAAGAACCACTTTGGCAAGAAAAATGGGAGAAAGAAAATCTCTATCAAAAGGTGCAAGAAAAAAATGCGGGTCGCCCGACTTACATTTTGCATGATGGTCCTCCGTATGCGAACGGTGAACTTCATATGGGACATGCGATGAATAAAACCATTAAGGACATCATTGTTCGCTATAAGTCAATGGCGGGCTTTAGGTCACCATATGTACCTGGGTGGGACACGCATGGACTTCCAATCGAACAAGCACTCACTAAAAAAGGCGTAAAGCGAAAAGAAATGTCAGTCGCTGAATTCCGCAAACTTTGTGAAGAATATGCTTATAAACAAATTGACTTACAACGCACAGGATTTAAACGACTTGGAGTAAATGGCGATTGGGAAAATCCTTATATCACGTTAAAACCTGAATATGAAGCTGAGCAAATTAAAGTATTTGGGGAAATGGCGAAAAAAGGCTACATTTATAAAGGTAAAAAACCAGTCTATTGGTCTCCTTCAAGCGAATCAGCGCTTGCTGAAGCAGAAATTGAATATCATGATAAAAAATCTGCTTCTATTTATGTCGCTTTCGATGTAAAAGATGGCAAAGGAGTCATTGATAATGATACAAAAATCGTGATTTGGACGACAACCCCATGGACGATTCCATCGAACATGGCGATTACGGTGAATCCAAATTTAGATTATGCAGTTGTAGAAACAAGTGGACAGAAGTATCTCGTAGCAGCAGCATTAGTGGATTCTCTAAAGGAAACGCTTGGCTGGGAAGACGGGAAAGTAATTCAAACAGTTCGTGGTAGTGATTTAGATCGCGTTGTTGCGAAACATCCATTTTATGACCGCGATTCGCTCGTGATTAACGGAGAACATGCAACAGCAGATGCTGGAACAGGAGCTGTGCATACGGCTCCAGGTCACGGGGAAGATGACTTTATTGTCGGCCAAAAATACGGTTTAGAAGTATTAGCACCGATCGATGAAAAAGGGGTCTTTACAGATGAAGCGCCTGGATTTGAAGGGCTTTTCTACGACGAAGCGAATAAAGTAGCCACTGAAAAGTTAAAAGAAGTTGGGGCACTATTAAAACTTGATTTTATTACTCATAGTTACCCACATGATTGGCGTACGAAAAAACCAGTTATTTTCCGTGCGACACCTCAGTGGTTTGCCTCGATTAATAAATTCCGTGGTGAGCTCATGGAAGCCGTTCAAAAAGTAAACTGGACGCCTTCATGGGGAGAAACTAGACTTTATAATATGGTTCGTGACCGAGGCGATTGGGTAATTTCACGCCAGCGTGCTTGGGGTGTGCCACTTCCTATTTTCTATGGGGAAAATGGGGATGCCATTATTACAGATGAAACGATTCAACATATTTCTGATTTGTTCCGTGAACATGGTTCCAATATTTGGTTTGAAAAGGAAGCTAAGGATCTTTTACCAGAAGGATTTACACATCCATCCAGTCCGAATGGAGAGTTTACAAAAGAACATGATATTATGGATGTTTGGTTTGATTCTGGTTCGAGCCATCAAGCTGTTCTAGAGGCAAGACCAGAACTTTCTCGTCCAGCAGATCTTTATATGGAGGGATCTGACCAATATCGTGGTTGGTTTAATTCCTCGCTTACAACGGCGGTAGCTATGACTGGTGAAGCTCCTTATCGTAACGTACTTAGCCATGGGTTTGCGCTTGATGGAGAAGGCCGTAAGATGAGTAAATCGCTCGGTAACACCATTTTGCCAGGGAAAGTTATCAATCAGCTAGGGGCGGACATTGTTCGCTTGTGGGTGGCTTCTGTGGATTATCAGGCAGATGTTCGTATTAGCGATGACATCTTAAAACAAGTTTCGGAAGTTTATCGGAAAATCCGGAATACAATGCGTTTCTTGCTAGGAAACGTGAGTGATTTTGAACCTGAAAAAGATCAAGTAGCTTTTGAAGAATTGCGAGAAGTTGATCAGTATGTGTTAGTGAAATTAAATCATTTAGTGAATACCGTCTTAACTAGTTATGAAAAATTTGAGTTCTCAACGATTTATCATCAAATCAACAATTTCTGTACCGTATTACTAAGTCAGTTCTACATGGACTTTGCGAAAGATGTTGTTTATATCGAAGCTGCTGATAGTCTAAGTAGACGTTCAATGCAAACAGTGTTCTATGAGTCCGTTGTTGTATTAACTAAACTACTTGCTCCGATTCTTCCGCATACGACGGAAGAAATTTGGGCTAATCTAAAGGGCGAAGAAACACCAAGTATTCACCTAGAGGATATGCCAGAAGTACATGTTCTGAATGTGAAAGCCGGTCTTGAAGAAAAATGGGATGAGTTCATGAAAGTGCGTGATGGTGTTCAAAAAGCGCTTGAAGAAGCTCGGAACGATAAGATGATTGGAAAATCCATGCTTGCCAAAGTAACCCTGTATGTGGATGAAACTGGGAAATCACTATTTGATTCCCTAGAAGGAGATTTTGCGCAACTCTTTATTGTTTCTGATTTTGAATTAGTTGAAGGGCTTGAAAATGCTCCTGAAACAGCACTAGAGATTCCGCATGTAGCAGTTCAAATTTCTGTTGCTGATGGAGAAGTTTGCGAACGTTGTCGTGTTGTGAAAAAAGATGTTGGTTCTGACAAACATCATCCAACGCTTTGTGGACGTTGTGCGGAAATTGTAACTAAGAATTATGAATGAGTAGAGTAAGGTTTAGAAAAGGGCCGCTTAAAGGAAGCGGCCCTTTTCTAGTCACTTCTATATAAAATGTGGTACAATATAGCTAAAAATTTGGAAGGGCTTGAAGAAATTGAAACTGGATTTTATCAAAGTTCATGGGTCACAAAATGACTTTTTTATCTTGGATGAAAGAAAGAGTGGGCTTGGCGCGTTTTCGGATGCCCAAAAAGCGCTTCTTGCCCAAAAACTATGTGATCGTTCGCATCTTTTGGGCGGCGCTGATGGTATTTTATTTGTTGGAAATGGAAGTCCGGGAACGATTGGGAAAATGCGTGTTTTTAATTCAGACGGGTCGGAAGCGTCTATGTGCGGCAATGGATTGAGAACTGTAGCACGTTATTTGCTAGAGGGAAATGAGCTAGGTGAAGCAAAAATTGAGACGATGAAAGCGGATCTTCTTGTGAAAAAAAGTGAGTCATTGGGTTTTGGAATCCCAACTTTTGAAGTTGAAATTTCTCCAGTGCTTTTTACACCTGAAAGCTTACCGTTTCATTATCAAGGAAACCAACTTTTTGATGAAGTGTGGCCGGAACTAGATCCAGAGTTGCATTTTTCTGCTGTAGCCGTACCTAACCCGCATCTGATTAGTTTCGTTTCAAAAGAGAGCTTTGAGTCGGACAAACAAGGTAAACTTGCCGGTTATTTAAATGGTAGGAATCCCTATTTTCCAGATGGCGTCAATGTGAGTTTTGTCAGGAGACTTGCAGAAAATCAAATTTTTGTTCGTACTTTTGAACGTGGTGTTGGCTTTACGAATGCTTGCGGAACAGCCATGTCGGCCTCGAGTCTGATTAAAAAACTACTGGATCATGATAAACTGGAAGAAGCGCTTGAAGTGTATAACGATGGCGGTATGGTGAAAGTAACAGCTGAAAAAACAGATGGTGATTTTTCATTGCATTTAATTGGAAATGCAACTTTCACGAATAAAGGAACGATCGAAATTTCTGAAGATGGAGCAAGCGTTTCGCTACTTTCTACGGAAGAAACTAATGAACAAGAAGGTTACTTGCAACTTGTTAAACAAGTCAAGGCATTTTTGCAGCAAGTAAAGTAAGGAGACGAGAATGAATTCAAATGGAAAAAAAGCGTTGCCGTTACTTATTATTGGCGTGCTTGCTTTAGCTGCGTTTATTTTTGAGGCAGTTAGTGTAGCAAAAAGTAGTAATTGGGTGGCAAAGTTTGATTTAAGTTGGATCTCGCGTATTCGCGATGGTCATATTGAAGCGGGGACAACGAAGTTAGTAAAATTTTTGACGCACTTTGGGTCTGCTGAATACATCATTGTTATGACGATTATTGTTGTGATTATTTTATTCATTTTGCGGAAATTCACTGTTGGATTATGGTTTGGAGGGACGGTTCTTTTTTGTGGGGTTGTCTTGAACTATTTACTAAAACATTTTATCGAGCGCAGTCGTCCAGATTCTTCTAATTGGCTGATCTCTGAATCAGGCTTTAGTTATCCAAGCGGACATGCTACGGCAACTTCCATTTTTTATGGACTAGCAGCACTATTTCTTATTTTTACGGTTCGACAAATTTGGGCGAAAATCGTCATTGGGGCACTTGGATTGTTTGTGATTTTTTATATCTTATATTCACGAGTGTATTTGGGTGTTCACTATCCAACCGATGTACTTGGTGGGTTTTTGTTTGGGATGGCTTCCATTTTTATTTCTACTGGGGTTTACTTCCTTGTTCGAAAACCATTACACGAGCTACTGACGAAGTGGCGTCTTAAAGATTTAAGTAAAGTTGAATAATTAGTATTTATGGCATCTTTCAAAAGGAATTAATTGTCTCTTGAAAGATGCTTTTTTATATGTATTTATAAAGCAAGTTCGTGAATTTTCAAAATGTAAACGCCACTATTTTTTTCTTGCATTTTTTTGGGATAAGCGTTAAGATAGAACTATTGATAAGAAAATATGGTTTTACAAGTTGTATTTTGTAGAGAACGGAAATATTCACATGTTATAAAGAGTATTCAAGCTTTTATCATATGAATACTTTTTATAATATGTGAATTTTTTTATGAAAAACATGCAAGGGCTTGTTGATTAGCTTGGCCAGTTTGTTTTTTATTTGAAAACCCATATTAAGTAAATTATTTTTTTGGAGGTCTGTGAAAACATGACAGGTAAGGTAAAATGGTTCAACGGTGAAAAAGGATTTGGATTTATCGAAGTTGAAGGCGGAGACGACGTTTTCGTACATTTCAGCGCGATCCAAGAAGAAGGTTTCAAAAGCCTAGAAGAAGGTCAAGAAGTTGAATTCGACGTTGTTGAAGGTCAACGTGGCCCTCAAGCTGAAAACGTAGTAAAACTATAATTTCAGTTTTTTGGTATAGAAACAAAAGAATGAACGAAGTATCTAGCAGCTTTTTATGAGGTTGCTAGATTTTTTTATTTAAATGAAACACGATGTAAAACAGATTTTTGGTTCTTATATAACAGTTTTGTGATTCAAACTCTTGATTAAACTTTGATTTTATTTATAATGAGTAAGTATGGTTTAAACTGTTTTAGTTAGTATTTTAAATAAAATGATACAGGAGTTGAAATGAAGTGGATAAGAAACAAGAACAGGTTGATGATAAAACTGGGGCAGATCTTGTTGTAGATAGTTTGATTAATCAAGGGGTTACACATGTTTTTGGCATACCAGGAGCAAAAATTGATAAGGTATTTGATATCATGGAAGAAAGAGGTCCTGAGCTTATTGTTAGCCGACATGAACAAAATGCGGCGTTTATGGCGGCTGCTGTTGGTCGTTTGACTGGAAAACCTGGCGTTGTTCTTGTGACAAGTGGACCGGGGGCTTCAAATCTTGCAACTGGACTTGTAACGGCTACGTCAGAAGGTGATCCTGTTGTTGCACTTGCCGGGAATGTTGGAAGACAAGATCGACTAAAAAGAACGCACCAATCAATGGATAATGCGGCTCTTTTTAAGTCCATTACGAAATATAGTGAAGAGGTTGTTGATGCGAAAAATATTCCTGAAGCCCTTTCGAATGCTTTCCGTGCTGCTGAGGAACCTCGTCAAGGTGGAGCGTTTGTTAGCTTACCACAAGATATTGTAACGGAGGAACAGGTTCCAGCGAAAGCGATTCGTTCGCTTGCTCGTCCGAAAACAGGCCCAGCAACAAAAGAACAAGTTGCTAAACTTATTACACGGCTGAAAAAAGCTAAACTTCCGGTTCTTCTTCTCGGTATGCGCGCTAGTAGCCCAGAAGTAACAGCCTCCATTCGTCGTCTGCTTCAAAAAACGAGTATTCCAGTAGTGGAAACATTTCAAGCCGCGGGAGTCATTTCACGCGAATTAGAAAGTAATTTTTTCGGACGTGTAGGCTTGTTCCGAAATCAACCGGGAGACATTCTTCTAAGTAAAGCAGATCTAGTCATCACTGTTGGCTATGATCCAATTGAATATGAACCAAAAGCTTGGAATGCTTCTTCTGATCGTACGATTGTTCATATTGACGATTTTATTGCTGAAATCGATCATTATTATCAACCGGTGACTGAGCTTGTAGGGAACATTTCGCTAACACTTGATCGTATTAATGCAAAATTCGATGGACTAGAACTGGGGGAAACGGAGCAGGAGATTTTACGTGGTTTACATGAAAAGCTTGAGCAACGTGACATTCCGAGTGAGCCCGATGAAACTAATTTAGTACACCCACTTTCTGTGATCGAATCACTACGCTCCAAAATTGATGATGATGTGACAGTAACTGTAGACGTCGGTTCTCACTATATTTGGATGGCGCGACATTTCCGCTCTTATGAGCCACGTAGATTATTGTTCAGTAACGGCATGCAAACACTCGGAGTCGCACTTCCATGGGGGATTGCGGCTGGTCTTGTCCGTCCGGGTGAAAAGGTAGTTTCGATTTCTGGTGACGGTGGTTTCTTATTTTCTGCGATGGAGTTAGAAACGGCTGTTAGACTTAGAATTCCGCTTGTTCATTTAATTTGGAACGATGGGAGTTATGATATGGTAGCCTTCCAACAAAGAATGAAATACGGCAAGGAAGCTGCTGTTCGTTTTGGCGGCGTGGATTTTGTGAAGTATGCGGAAAGCTTTGGCGCTAAAGGACTTCGCGTTGAGCGTCCTGAAGAACTGGATGCGGTTCTGACAGAAGCGCTACAATCGGAAGGACCTGTTGTGGTGGATATTCCGATTGATTATCGTGAAAACATCAAGTTGGGTGAATCGCTTCTTCCCGATCAGTTCTATTAAGTGCTACTAAAAGCAAGAATGGAGAAAAGTTTTTTCCATTCTTGCTTTTTTCGTTTTGACTAGTTCCCTTAGGACTTTCTTCAAGAATCATTGAAATTGCATGCGATCTAGAGTAAGATACAGTTAGGCTAAAATAAAGGAGTTTTGAATGATGAATATTGCCAAAATGATTGATCATACTGCACTTAAACCTGAAACGACAAAAGAACAAATTGAGGAGCTAACTGAAGAAGCGAAGACTTATCAATTTGCTTCCGTTTGTGTAAATCCCACGTGGGTCAAGTTTGCGAGCAGTCAACTTGCAGATTCGGGAGTGGATATTTGTACAGTTATCGGTTTCCCGCTTGGAGCGAATACTTCTAGTGTCAAGGCTTTTGAAACGAAAGATGCGATTTCGAATGGCGCAACGGAAGTGGATATGGTCATCAATATCGGCGCGCTAAAAGAGGGAAATGATGCGTTTGTTGAACAAGATATCAAGGCCGTTGTAGAAGCTGCTGATGGAACGCTTGTTAAAGTGATTATTGAAACTTGTCTATTAACGGATGAGGAAAAGGTTCGCGCTTGTAAACTTGCGGTTAAAGCAGGGGCGGATTTTGTGAAAACGTCTACTGGATTCAGCTCTGGTGGCGCGACAGTTCATGACATTAAGCTTATGCGTGAAACGGTTGGACCAGATACTGGCGTGAAAGCTTCTGGTGGGATTCGTACAAAAGAAGATGTGTTAAAAATGATTGATGCTGGAGCCACTCGAATTGGAGCAAGTGCTGGTGTAGCAATTGTTTCAGGCGAAGCGGGGACTTCAGATTATTGATAAAAGGCACGCAAATCGAAGGGTTTGCGTGTTTTTTCTTTCCTAATCGGAATTTTTATGTAAAAATATAGAAGAACATGCTGGAAAGTGAGGGATTCGGTTGAGTACAACGATTCGAGAAATCGCCGAGAAAACAGGCGTTTCAATCACAACAATTTCACAGATTTTGAATGGAAAAGGCGAACGATTTAGCGAAGCGACGAAGAAGAAAGTTTTTCATGCTGCTGAACAGATGAAGTATAAGCCGAATTTTTTTGCTAAAAATATGATCAAAAATCATACGAATACAATTGGCATGGTTGTCCCAGAAGTGACAGATGTGTTTTTTTCACAGCTTGTAAAAGGGGCTGAGGATTATCTAAACGGCGAAGGTTATATGATTATGCTATGTAACTCATCAAACGATACCAAAAGGGAAGACCATTACATAGAAGAGTTGCTTCATCGCGCCGTAGATGGACTGATCATTGCAAGTCCACATATTCTTGCTTCAGAAGTTTTCTCGCGCCTCAAAGAAAAGCGTTGTCCGTTTATTTTACTTGACCGGGAACGAAATGAACGGCAAGAGGGGCGGATTGCCGTGGATGATTTTGCTGGGGGCTATATTGCCACAAAACATTTGATTGATTTAGGTCACCGGAAAATTGGGATTATCGTTTCGGATGCCTCTTTTTATAATGTGTTTGAACGATTTGAAGGTTATAGAAAAGCCATGAGGGAGCACGATTTACCAATTTTTGAAGATTGGGTAGTGAGCGGAGACCAAACGATGCAAGGAGGTTTTGATGCAACGAGGGCGTTATTTGAGCAAGATGCGGAGATAACGGCTATTTTTGCTACAAATGATTTGATGGCGACAGGGACATATCGCTATGCCTATGAGAATGGGATTGTTATTCCAGATGCACTTTCTGTCATTGGTTTTGATGATATTGAACTAGCCTCTTTTATGACTCCGGCGCTAACGACTATTCGTCAACCCATTTATGAAATGGGGACACTTGCCGCAAAAGCGCTTCTTGGGAAGATTGAACGCCCAGAAGAAGCGATGCCGAATCATTTGCTTAAACTGGAGTTGATGGAAAGAAGCAGCACGAAAAAGTTTGACAGTGGAAGCTCTTCTACCGTATAGTGAAGGAGAAAAGAGCTTACCATTTTTATGATTAGTAAAACGGTTTACTTTTGAAAGGATGTGCTTTAAGTGAGAATGGTGGATATTATTTCAAAAAAGCGGGATGGCTTACCATTAACTAAAAATGAAATCGCTTTTTTTGTAGAAGGATATACGAAAGGTGAGATTCCAGATTATCAAGCCAGTGCGCTTCTTATGGCGATTTATTTTGAAGATATGACGGAGGAAGAGCGACAAGCTTTAACAATGGCGATGGTGAACTCAGGTGAGACGATCGATCTTTCGGCGATCAGTGGCATCAAAGTTGATAAGCATTCAACAGGCGGTGTTGGCGATACAACGACGCTTGTTCTTGCTCCGCTTGTTGCTTCTGCAGGCGTTCCAGTTGCTAAGATGTCTGGGCGCGGACTTGGGCACACGGGTGGAACGATTGATAAATTAGAATCTGTAAAAGGGTTTCATGTGGAGCTTTCGAAAGAGGAATTCACGGAGCTTGTGAATCACGATAAAGTGGCTATTATGGGGCAGTCGGGTAATTTGACGCCGGCTGATAAAAAGTTATATGCACTGCGAGATGTGACGGGGACGGTTAACTCTATTCCGCTGATTGCGAGTTCGATTATGAGTAAGAAAATTGCGGCAGGTGCTGATGCCATTTGTTTGGATGTCAAAACGGGTGCTGGCGCTTTTATGAAAACGGAAGAGGATGCAGAAAACTTGGCGCATGCGATGGTTCGAATCGGAAATGGCGTAGGTCGAAACACAATGGCGGTCATTTCAGATATGTCACAACCGCTTGGATATGCGATTGGGAATGCGCTTGAGGTTAAAGAAGCAATTGCAACTTTAAAAGGAGAAGGTCCGGAAGATTTGACGGAACTTGTGCTTGTTTTGGGAAGCCAAATGGTGGTGCTTGCACAAAAAGCGGATAATCTAGAGGAAGCACGAGCAAAACTGGAATCAGTTATTCATAATGGTGCAGCACTTGAGAAATTTAAAGAATTCTTGCGCAATCAAGGCGGGGATGATTCGGTTGTAGATGACCCGGGAAAACTTCCTGAAGCTTCATTTAAACAGGAAATTCCTGCTAAGCGAAGCGGGTTTGTAAGTGAAATTGTTGCAGATGAGATGGGAGTCGCAGCAATGATGCTTGGAGCTGGGCGCGCGACAAAAGAAGATGAGATTGATCTTTCTGTTGGGATTGTACTTCGGAAAAAAGTTGGGGATGCAGTTCAGGAAGGGGAAAGTCTTGCGACGGTTTATAGCCATCAAACGGATATTTCGTCTGTTCGCGATAAAATCTATGGAAATATAACGATTTCAGATCATGCAGAAAAGCCTAAATTAATTCATAAAATTATTACTGAATAAAGAGACGCAAGCTTCTAAGCTTGCGTCTCTTTATTATTTTTCAGCAGCATCGATTTGCTCGAGCATATCCTCGGATGCTAGATTTTTATTTAAGAAGTCTTTAGAGTGTGGGAGTTCTAAATGTACAGCGGTTTGTTCAGCAATTTCTACCGTTCCTTCAAGTAATTCATAGTCAAAAACGTGTCCGCCTACCTGCTTGTCTTGGTCAATGAAATGGATATGGTAGCCAGAGACGCCAATTCCTGTAATGTAAGCAGGCATATAGAATCCGACAATCGTACCTTCAATTTCTTCAAAATGATAAGTAGGCTGGGTTTTAACTGCTTCAACTAGTGGTGGATAGGGTTTAGTTTGTTTAGGAGCCACTCGAGTATTCACAAAGCGGAATTTACCTTGAATTTGGACGGCGTAGAATAAATTAGGACCTTGAGTCAAACTTGCGGTTCTTGCTTCAATTTGTTCACGTGTTGTTGCTTCCGTTACTTTAAAACGGGTATCAGGTGCAAAATGAGTCACGCTTGCGTAAGGAGTTGTCGCTTCAGGCGCGACTTCATAGGCTTTTCCATCTTCACGCACTTGGTAAGCTTTTCCATCAGCAACGACCAGTTCTCCGTCAAATTGGTCAAAGGTACCAATCCCAAGATCTCCGTGTTTGAGTAGTTCAGAAAAGGTCATCGTTCCGTCAAAAAGTCCGCCAACAAGAGCGGCCATGGTCGAATGCTGAAAGAGTTGATTTTCAGTTTTCATGTTTATCTCTCCTTGTCATATTAGTTTTTCACTCAAGACTAATACAGTTTTTATTCTTTTTCCATTATAGCACTAAAACAAGCTCTTGAAAACGGAGGAAATTCTTGATACAGAAGTGTAAAACTGTATTAGTCTTAAGAGCTTCTTAATACGAAACTTGCAGAAAATGGTTGGAATTGGTACATTTAAACTATCTTGAAAAGAATGAAGGGGAAGGCATGGAATCTATTGAAACAGAGCGTTTACTTTTGATTGAATATACCCGTGAAATGATTGAAGCGACAATCGCTGGGATCGGTGAGCTTGAAGCAGTACTTGGCTGCGAGGTTTCTGAGGACTGGCCTGGGATTGATTTCTTTTTTTATTTGCCATATGTGCTTGATAATGTGAAGAAAAAACCGGAGATGACGAGATGGACACGGCTTGTTATTTTAAAAGAAGAGAATATTGTGATTGGCGAAATCGGCGGACAAGGGGATCCAGATGAAACGGGAGAAATTGAACTTGGATATAGCATTGTGCCAGAATTTCAGCATCATGGTTATATGACAGAGGCTCTTTCTGCAATGCTTGCTTGGCTAAAGGAACAAGAAGTGATTACCCGGATTTTTGCACGTTCCTTTGAAAGTAATCTGGCTTCGATTGGAGTTCTTGAGCGGACAGGCTTTGTTCACCAAATGAATGAGGATGAAGTTCAATCTGGTGGGAAAATAACACACTGGGAGTGGCATAAAAAATGATGATTATTCCTTCAGGAAAACCTAAAATTTGGGATAAATGTCCAGAATTTGGAGCAGTTCCAGCAAAAGAAGCTTATACAGGGACCTTTCACAAGCTTTGTCAAGCTTACGCCGAGAAGTTTGCAGAGGATTGGTTAATCCTTTCGCCGCGCTATGGCTTTTTAAAGCCTAGTGACCTTGTTGCAGGACCTTATGATGTACGATTCACGCTAAAAGGAACAAATGAGTCAACCATTCAAATTGAGGAACTAAAAAAAGAGTGGCAAGAAAAAGGAGCTGCGCCTTTTGAACCAGTGATTATACTTGGAGGAAAAAAATTTGCACCACTTTTGTCTACTGTTACGGATCAAAAAAACCCCTTGCTCATGCCTCTTAGTGGTTCAAGAGGAATTGGTGAGATGCAAGGGAAATTAAAACAAGCGATTCAAAGTGGATGCCCTTTATCCGATTCGACTGATTAAAAAAAGTGCCGCAGTAATTAATAAGAATAGAACGCCCATATTGAGATTTTTACGAATAAAGAAGTAAAGGCTTTGTAAAAGTGTTAATATACAGAGTGAAACAACGATTATGTGTAGCATGAATAACCTCCTGTAAAGAAAACACGGACTAATCATCCGTGTTTTTTAGTTGAGTAATTTTTTTATTTTATCAAGTAAACTTTGCTTGGACTCATCTTGATTTTCTTCTTGTTTAGGCATTGCTTTTTCGAGCTTTACATCAGGAGATTCCACCTCTTGTTTAGCTGCTAAGACAAGAAAAATATCCGTTTCGTTTTCCTCACGTTGGACGATGGAAAACTCATTGTGAGTTTTTTCAGCGAGCTGAATATAAGGGCGAAGTGACGGATAAGGGAGTGCTCCGTTTAAGAGTAACTTGGCATCTGGATGGTCTTCCATTTTTTGCTCAAGTTCAGGAAGGAAGTCCAGTGTTTGAACTTGCTCTTTCGTAAGAGAAGTGATGACACGTTCTTGAAAAGTACCGAGATATTTTTTCTTTTGAAGAGGATGCAACTCTTTTCCGCCGGTAATTCCATTTTCTAGATATTGACCAACTTTATCTTCTTCCATTATTCGGATACTCCTTTAAAGCTATTTTCTCGTTTATTGTAGCATGAAGTTGAAGAAGGTGCAAAATTTCACAGGAATGATTTTTCGATTGGTTGAAAGGAGAGGTGTGATATAGAAGGAATATGGTATACTAGAATAGTAAAAAAATAATGAGAGCGAGCTGGAAATATGCATATTCGGGCTTTGGAAGAAAATGATTTAATCCATATCCACGAATTAAATAACAAATTAAATGTCATGGCCTACTGGTTTGAGGAGCCTTACGAATCATTAAGTGAATTAAAGAGTCTCTATCAAAAACATATTTATGATGAAACTGAACGCCGTTTTGTTATTATTAAGGATGGTCAATTTGCGGGAGTTATTGAACTTGTTGAAATTGATTACATCCATCGAAATTGTGAGATTCAAGTGATCGTGAAAGAAGAGTTTCAAGGCGAGGGACTTGCGCAAGAAGCGATGGCGAAAGGGATTAACTATGCGTTTCAAATTTTGAATCTCCATAAAGTGTTTTTATATGTAGATACGGAAAATGAAGGAGCCGTTCACATCTATAAAAAATTGGGATTCAAAATTGAAGGAACGATGATTGAACAGTTTTACATGAGGGGGGACTATAAGGATTGCTATTTTATGGGACTCTTTAAGCGAGACTGGAAACATGATTATATGTAAGTCAAAAGAAAAATCCGCTGTTGTAAACTTTACAACAGCGGATTTTTGAATTTGGATTATTCATCAACGACTGGGAACCAAGCAAATCCGTCTTTTTGAACGAGTTCATCAGCTTCTTTTGGTCCCATGGAGCCAGGTTTGTAGTTCGGGAAGTGATCTTTTGTGGTTGTCCAAACCGCTGCAATATGGTCAATAAAATTCCAGGAAAGGCTCACTTCATCCCAGTGAGAGAAGTAAGTAGCGTCCCCGCGCAAGCAGTCTAGAATCAACTTTTCATAAGCTTCGGGCGTGTTCATCCTGTCTTGAGATGAGTGAACGTAGTCAAGGTTGACTGGCATTGTGACCATTCCTTGTCCCGGCTCTTTCACATTTAAATGAAGCGTAATGCCTTCGTTCGGCTGAATATGGATCACAAGCACATTGCCGCCTAGTGATTGCTGATTACCAAACAAATTCATAGGAACATCTTTAAAATGAATCGCAATTTGTGTGGCTTTAGTAGCTAAGCGTTTTCCAGTTCGAATATAAAACGGAACGCCAGCCCAGCGGAAATTGTCGATCATGAGCTTTGCTGCTACGAATGTTTCAGTGTTGGAATTTGGATCCACGTTTTCTTCTTCGCGATAACTTTTTAGTTCTTTGCCATCTACTTCGCCATTACCATATTGTCCGCGGATAAAATGCTGATGTACTTCTTTACCTTCATATACCCGCAAAGCGCGTAGTGCTCGCACTTTTTCATTGCGAATTTCTTTTGTCGTAAGTTTGATGGGGGGCTCCATAGCAAGCAAGGAAACAATTTGCAAGATATGGTTTTGAACCATATCACGCAGTGCGCCGCTTTCATCATAGTAACGTCCACGGTCTTCAACGCCCAGTACTTCACTGAGTGTTACTTGGATATTATCGATATAACGATTGTTCCAAAGAGACTCAATAATGGAATTTGCAAAGCGGATCACGGAAATATTTTGAATCATTTCTTTTCCAAGATAGTGATCGATTCGGTAAATCTCATCTTCACGGAAAGCTTCTCTGAGCGAGTTGTTTAACTCCTCAGCACTTTCTAAATCATGCCCAAAAGGTTTTTCGATAATTAAACGGTGGAAACCCGCAGTGTCCGTAAAGCCTTCTGATTTGATTCTTCTTGCGATTGTCCCGAAGAAATTTGGTGCCATCGCGAGGTAAAACAAACGGTTACCATCTAATTGATATTTTTCATCTAATTCATCCGACAGATTTTTTAACGAAACGTAGGTTTCTTGATCCATTACGTCGTGGGATTGGTAATAAAAATGAGAAGCGAATTCCTCGGCGTGTTCCGAAGCACCTTCAATATCTTGAAGCGATTCCTTCACTTTCTCGCGGAAAAATTCATTGCTCCATTCTCTTCTTGCTGTTCCGATGACAGCAAAGTGATCTTTTAAATAGCCCTTTGTAAATAAATGGTATAGAGAAGGATAAAGTTTCCGATTTGCTAAATCTCCCGTTCCACCAAATATTGTGATCAAAGCTTTTTGTTCTAACTCGTCTGCCATACGTGACCTGACCCTCTTTCCTTCATTCTATCTGAAAGTTAGGTTTACAAATAAAACTAACTTCACTTCATTCTTTAATGAGCACAAGACACTCATTAGCTCCTTACTATTTTATCTATTTGGCGGGCACTATGCAACTGTTTGACTTACAATTTTAATTGGTCTAGGTTAAAATTTTTTTGGGTTTTCGAAAATCAGTTGATTATGCTAAAATGAAGACTAGTAAAACGAAAGCGGGGAAAGCAAAGTGGAACTCATTTTTCTTGGTACAGGAGCCGGTGTTCCGTCAAAAGGTCGAAATGTTACTTCTCTTGCACTGATGATGCTGAATGAGCGGAATGCGATTTGGTTATTCGACTGTGGGGAAGCAACGCAGCACCAAATTCTTTATTCGCAAGTAAAGCTTAGCAAAGTCGAAAAGATTTTTATTACACATATGCATGGCGATCACATTTTTGGCTTGCCTGGGCTCTTATCCAGTCGTTCATTTCAAGGTGGCGAGAGCGAGCTCGTTGTCTATGGTCCTGCAGGAATCAAGAACTATATTGAAACCAGTCTAATGCTTTCGGGGACGCATTTATCTTACCCGCTTCGAATTGAAGAAATAGCTTTTGATGGTACTGTTTATCAAGATGAAGAAATAAAGGTGGCTTGTATGGAGCTTGACCACGGCATTTCTTCATTTGGTTTTCGGATTGAAGAAAGCGATAAACAAGGGGCTCTTGATGCTGAGCAACTTATCAGGAAGGGGATCAAACCAGGGCCGCTGTTCAAACAATTAAAAGATGGAGAAAAAATCACTTTGCCAAGCGGTGAGACACTTGATGGGAAAGACTATATTGGTCCTGTGCAAAAAGGAAAAGTGATTGCCATTTTTGGAGATACTCGCAGTTTTAAGCGAGAAGAAGAACTTGCCAAAAATGCTGATCTCATCGTGCACGAAGCGACTTTTGAAGCAGAAAAAGGGGAGATGGCACGTGCTTACATGCATTCAACAACAAAAGAAGCAGCGACTCTTGCCAAAAATGCTAACGTAAAGCGATTAATTATAACGCATATCAGTTCTCGCTATGACAAAGAAACGAGTGAACATTTAGTAAATGAAGCACGGGAAATTTTTCCAGAAACAGAAATTGCAAGTGACTTAGCAACGTTTGAAATTTAGGAGGAAAGACAATGAATCCATATCTTGCAGGAAAAACGGTTGTTATTACCGGTGCTTCAAGTGGACTTGGGGAAAGTTTGGCACACCTTTGTGCGCGAGAAAAAGCACATCTTGTTCTCCTTGCGCGAAGTGAAGACAAGTTAGCCGAACTTTCGGGGAAGCTTGAATCCGCTTATGATATCAGCGCGTCTTTCTATCCGATTGATGTGACCGATTTTGCTGCCTTAGAGGCAGTGGCAAAACGAATTTTAGATCAACATGATATTGACGTTTTAGTGAATTCTGCTGGCTTTGGCTTGTTTGAAACAGCTCTTGATACGCCTTTTGAGACAGTGGAAGCGATGTTTGACACAAATGTTTTGGCGTTAATTCGCTTGACACAGCTATTTTTACCAACGTTACTTGAAAAAAATGAAGGGCATATCGTGAATATTGCCTCACAAGCTGGAAAAATTGCGACTCCTAAATCAAGCACCTATGCGTCCACAAAGTTCGCCGTTTTAGGCTATTCCAATGCTCTGCGGATGGAACTTAGCGAAACGAACATTCACGTCACAACGGTCAATCCAGGCCCGATGACAACGAATTTTTTTACGATTGCCGACCAGTCAGGGGAATACTTAAATAATGTTCGTTTTTTTGCGCTAAAACCGGAAAAAGTAGCGGAAAAAACCGTGCGAATTCTTGGCAAGAAACGGCGAGAAATCAATTTGCCGATTTTGATGAATATCGGAACGAGGCTTTATCAAGTGATGCCAAGCCTTGTCGAATTTTTTGGAAAGCGAGCCTTCATGAAGAAGTAGGCTCGCTTTTCTTTTTTAGACTTGGCAAACGCCGCATTTTCTTGTATAATAAAAGGGAACAAACGTTCTTTTAGAAGGAGAGGAAGGTCATGGATACAAGCCGAAAAATCATTCATATTGACATGGATGCTTTTTATGCATCGGTTGAGCAACGTGATCATCCAGAATTCCGGAACAAACCGCTTATCATCGGAGGAGATCCAAAGAAACGTGGAGTCGTCTCAACTTGTTCCTATGAAGCGAGAAAATTTGGCGTGCATTCAGCGATGCCTTCCAGTCAAGCAGTAAAACTTTGTCCGCAAGGGATCTTTATTCATGGGAATATGGAGCATTATATGGAAGTTTCGGCTCAAATCCGAGAAATTTTCCATCGCTATACGGATGTGATTGAGCCACTTTCGCTTGATGAGGCTTATCTAGATGTGACTGAAAATAAAGTTGGCATGAAATCAGCAACTCTAATTGCGCGCGAAATCCAGCGTGCCATTTACCAAGAACTACATTTAACTTCTTCAGCAGGCGTTTCCTACAATAAATTCATCGCTAAAATTGCCTCCGATTACGAGAAACCGGCTGGACTTACTGTCGTTCCACCTGAACATGCTGAGGCTTTTTTGGAAGGGATCCCCATCGACAAATTTTATGGTGTGGGGAAGGTAACAGCAGAAAAAATGCACCGACTCGGGATCCATACGGGGAAAGACTTGCGCGCTTGGAGCGAATGGGATTTAATTCGTGAATTCCATAAACACGGCTACGCGCTGTATCGCCATGTGAGAGGGCGGTCCAATAATATTGTGAATCCAAATCGTGACCGGAAGTCCGTTGGAAAAGAAACGACTTTTGCTGAAAATATTTGGAATGAAAAAGTACTTGAAGAAAATTTAATGCGCTTTGCAGAAAAAATTGAACAGCGACTTGGGAAAATTCATAAGCACGGGAAAACGGTTGTTTTAAAATTGCGCTACAGCGATTTTACGACGATTACAAAACGGATGACGTTAACGGATTATGTGCATGAAAAGAGATGGATTTATGAAGCGGGGCGAGCCTTACTTCAAGAAGCTTATCATGGTGAAGATTCCATTCGCTTAATTGGCCTTACAGTAACGAATTTAAAACCCATTCATTTTGAAAATCTGCGCCTTGAAGGGCTCTAATAAATAAAGAAAAAGCGTTCCTTTCCAGTTCGGAAAGGAACGCTTTTGTTTAGGCTCATTATTTTAGTTCTAGCAACCGATCTTTTAGTTCTTGCTCCATCGAAACGAGTTCTTGTTCAGCGGCAGCACGTTTAGCGCGACCTTCTTTCTGGATTTTAAGGGTTTCTTGCAAAGTTTCAATCAAGCTAGATTGGGTTTCCTTCAAGGTTTCGATATCAACAATCCCTCTTTCATTTTCACGCGCTGTTTCGATCGCGTTTGTTTTAAGCATATCAGCATTGCGTTTCAAGAGTTCATTGGTTGTTTCTGAAACTTGACGCTGTGCTTGAACGGCTTGTTGTTGCCGCAATAATGTTAGCGCAATAGCAACTTGGTTTTTCCAAAGCGGAATCGCCGTCATGATAGAGGACTGGATTTTTTCAGCAAGTGCTTGGTTGGTATTTTGAATCAACCGAATTTGCGGGGCTTGCTGAATCGTAATTTGACGACTCAGTTTCAAATCGTGAACGCGTTTTTCTAACCGATCAGCAAATTGCATCAAATCGTTGTACTCTTGGAAATCCATTTGATCTCCTGTTTGTTCTGCTTTTTTCTTTAACTCGGGGAGAAGCTTGTCTTGGATATCTTCCAGTTTTAATTCTCCCGCTGCGATATAAATATTTAGCGCTTGAAAGTAATCTTTATTTTTATCATAAAGTTGCTCGAGGAAGGAGTTATCCTCAATCAGCCGTTTTTTCGAATGCTCGAGTTTTAGTGCGATTCGATCAATTTGAGTTCCAATTTTTTGATATTTAGATGTGATTTCATTGATCGATTGTTTCACCCGGTGGAACATTTTCGTAAAGATATTTTTATTGCGCGCCGCGAGTTCATCAGGATCAGCTTCTTGCAGTCGATACATTAAATCACTGATGATGTCACCAATTGGACCGACATCTTGTTTTTGAACGTGAGCGAGCATGGAATGAGAAAAATCATGTAATTTAGCTTGCGCCGGCGCCCCGTAGCTTAAAATGGCCGCTTGGTTACCTGGTTCGATTTGTTTGCTCAATTCCATGGCTTGTCGTTTGTTACTTTCTGGAAGCATGTCGACAAGGCGAGGCGCCGTTTTACTGTCCGTTTCACTATTTAAAAGGCTTGTTTCAGTGGTTCCATCTGTTCCAAAAGGGTTGGAAAGCAAATCATCAAGCGTATGATTCATTTCTTTTTCAAGCATATCTGTTTGGTTCAGTTCTTTATTTTCTTTTGAGTCACTCATGATTTTGACCCCTTTCGAATTTCTTTTTTTGCTTTGAAATCGAATTTTTAGCGACTTCAAGTTCAAAATCAAGGCTGTTCACATCTTGGTTAAGTAAAGTGAACAAATCTTTTTCGATGACACGGCTTAAATCATTTAAAAGTGAACGTGTGTCAGATAAGGTTTGATAAATTTTTTTATCTTTAACCGGTTGGCTTTCTAAAAAGGCATATTTCTCTGTGAGTTCAACAAGCGAATCCAAGTGCGAGAAGAAGAAATCTTCTGCTTCGTAAAAACGCTTAGGCTCTTCTTTCACGATTTGGTAAAGTCGTTTTGTTAATTGTAACGTTTTGTTGCGTTCTTGGAAGGAATAAAGTGCTTTATGAGCACTCATGATTTTTTGCAGGCGTAAAATTTTAGCGCGTGCTTCCTCTAAATTGGAACGAATATAACGATACTCTTTGTTTGTTAATCCAGTTTTTTCTGCCAAGGCTTTTTCGCCGGCTTTTGATGAAAAGAAGAACAAAATACCAGCTACAGCAAGCGTGATGAGCATGATAAGCAAATAATGGTTTGTGAAAATCGCGGAAAGAATACCGAATAGCACACAAACAATGATCACAGAACCTGTAAATGCCATTATTTTTTTAAATAGAGTCATGGTTTATCTTCTCCTTCGGTTCCTCATTCTAAAATGTTTACAGAAAATCAGTATGATTTATTTCAACTTTTTTTGCTTTTTAGAAAGGATATTTGATTTAAATTTATCATATCATATTCGCTAGAAACATGTTATCAGTCGCGCGACGTAAATTCTTCTCGGACCGCTTAAGTATGTTACAATATAGAAAAAAAAGAAGGTGACCTAGTGCGCAATTTAGAAGAAAAGACTTTGCGAGAAAAAACATGGTTTGAAGGACGCGTTGTTAAGCTTGTGACAGCCGACGTTGAACTTCCAGATGGAACTACTGGAAATCGTGAGATCGTGAAGCATCCAGGTGCTGTTGCGATACTTCCGATTTGTGACTCTGGAAAGCTCCTTCTAGTGGAACAATACCGCAAACCACTTGAGAAAGCAATTGTTGAAATTCCGGCTGGAAAAATAGAACCTAATGAAGACAAAAAAATAACGGCAGCACGTGAACTAGAAGAAGAAACAGGACACGTCGCAGGAACACTCAGTTACCTGACTTCATTTTATACAGCTCCAGGGTTCTCGGATGAACTCTTACATATTTATGTAGCCCGTGACTTAAAAAAATTGCAGCATCATAGACCGCTTGATGAAGATGAATTTGTAAACATACTTGAAGTGACACTAGACGAGGCGAAGCAATTGATCGATCAACAAGTTATCCATGATGCTAAAACCGTTTATGCGATTCAGTATTTGGAGTTAGAAAAACTAAAAAGGCAGCTTGATGAGATTTAGCTAGCTAAAATGAAAAGAAAATTTGTGGAAGAGGGGAGGTCAAGCATGGCACATTTTTTCCAGAAAAAAGCGGGTCTTATTTATCAATTATTTATTGTAAGTCTAATCATTTTATCGCTTTCTTTGCTAGATAATTCGTCAACTTGGGCAAATATCGTGCAGTGGCTGATTTGGCTTATTTTTGTACTAGACTACGGTGTTCAGCTAATTCGTGCGGAGAATAAAAAGACTTTTCTTAGGACGCATTTTTTAGAGGCGCTTTCTGTCATTCCGTTTTTGCACGATTTTAGGGTTTTTAAACTGATTTCTGTTTTGCACTATGTTGGTTATCTTTCAAAGGGATTACGTCATTCATGGAAAATTTATAATATGTTACTCAAATATTTTTCAAATCGGCTTGTGATTGGACTTGTGATTACCATTTTAGTGGTGCCATTTATTATGTTTCTCATTGAACCTGGTTTTTCTTCCTACCGTGAAGCGATTTGGTGGTGTATTCAAACGGTTTCGACGGTCGGATATGGCGATGTGATTCCGAATACGCAGCTGGGAAGATTGATCGCTGGTTTCATGATGCTGATCGGCATTTCTATTTTGGGGGCATTTTCTGGTGTCGTTAGTGAATATTTTCGCGGGAAAAAGAAAAACGATTTTGATGGTTTGGTAAAATCAATCGCTAATGTAGAGACTCTGACAAAAGAACAAAAGAAACTTTTGAAAGATTTAATCGATACGAAAAAATAAAAAACAAGGCGTAAAACTGTGAAGTTTTACGCCTTGTTTTTGTTTAGTTTGTGAAATGGTCATGGTGCGTGCTGACCATAGCTTCATTTGCAGCATCTGGATCAAGATATTGTTTAGCGCTATTTACGGCGATAGCTCCTTCATGCAATCCTGCTGAGATGATTCGGATTTTTCGTGAATAGGCAGCTGCATCTCCACACGCATAGACGCCCGGAAGATTGGTTTGCATAAAGGGATTGACTTGGATTCCCCAATCGGCGGTGTGTAGTCCCCAGTTTTTTGTGAAACTAAAATCCACTTCAACTCCGTGGCTGATAAATAAGGCTTCACAGGAAAGTGTAGACTCTTTGCCAGATGCTTTAGCGCAAACTGTGACGGTTTCTAGCTCGCTTCCTTCATTTAATGCCGTGATTTCATGTTGTAGATGAACTTGGATTTTAGAGGTAAGTAGATCGCTAGCTCGTTTTTCATAACCTTTAAAATTCTCACCTCGATAAATTAAATCTACAGTTTTAGCAATAGGCAGTAATGTAAAGGCGGCATCAATTGCCGCATCACCACCACCAGAAACAACTACTTTTTTACCGCGAAATTGTTCGAGGTCACGTAAGTGGTAGTGCGTTTTTGCGTGATGTAAAGCAGCATTTTCTGCTATTAGTGGATTCACTTCATAAGTCCCACTCCCACAAGCGATGATTACGGTTTTGGAATAATGAAGTTCTCCGTCTTCTGTTTTCAAAAGGAAGGTTTCATCTTGTTGCTTTTCGAGAGAGGTAACTCGTTTCCCAAGCACAAATTCAGGTTCAAATGTTTCTGCTTGCATCTTAAAATTTTGAACAAGTTCTGCTCCTGTTATTTCCGCAATTCCCCCTACATCGTGAATGTTTTTATCTGGATAGAAATAGCGGATTTTCCCTCCTACATCTGGCTCAGCATCAATGACTTTGGTTTTTAGGGCACGCAATCCGCTGTAAAAAGCTGTGTAAAGTCCAACGGGGCCAGCGCCAATAATTGTAACATCAAATAGTGAGGACATCTGGTTCAAGCTCCCTTACAACATCTTTGATTTCACATCCGCTACACGTTTCATATGGAATGCAGATGGGTACGCCAGTTCTTGGATCAAGAACGATATCGGCTTTTACATTGAAGACGGCTTCAAGTGTTTCCTCAGTCATAACGTCAACGGGGGCACCGCTTGCAGCTACTTGTCCATCTTTGATCGCGATCATATGTGTGGCATAACGAGAGGCGTGATTCAAATCGTGCACGACCATGACGATTGTTTTTTGCTCAACTTGATTAAGCTCTTTTAAAATATTCATGACATCAAGTTGATGTGTCATATCAAGAAAAGTTGTCGGTTCATCCAAGAAAACAATTTCTGTGTCTTGTGCGAGAGCCATGGCAATCCAAGCGCGTTGTCTTTGACCACCAGATAATTGATCAAGCGGACGTTCTTTTAAATCAAGCAAATTCGTCATTTTAAGAGCCCAGTGAATCATTTCATTATCCACTTTTGAGCGAGACTTGAACCCAGTTTGATGCGGGCTTCGTCCATAAAGAATCAATTCTTCGATAGTTAAGCCATCTGGTGCAGAAGGGTTTTGTGGAAGGATAGCTAATTCTTTTGCGATTTGCTTTGTTGGTTCTTGATGAATTTTTTTTCCATCTAAAAAAACAGCTCCCTTGCTAGGTTTAATTAAGCGAGCCATGGTTTTTAAGATGGTGGACTTTCCAGAACCGTTAGCACCAACTAGTGCAGTGATTTGTCCTTTAGGAATTTCTATATTAAGCGATTCTACGATAATTCGCTTATCGTAAGCGATTTGTAAGTTCTCCGTGTAAAATTCTTCCACTTATATTCCACCTTTATAAAAAGTGATAATCATTCTCAGTGTTTTAAGTATAAGAGTTTTGCGGATAAGTTTCAAGTAATTCTAGTAAAGTAATAGATGATAATTATTCTAAAAAGAAGCTATTTTTTAATTAATTGATAATCACTGTGGACAGGAATGAGAATATATGGTATCTTTTTAAACATAGATAGCAGAACGTGAATCAAGAATTTTAAAGCGGAAAATTAAAATTTAGTCTTGTTTTTTAATTAGAATTATTTTAATATAAAAAAGTCAATTGAGAATGAAAAAATAAAGTTTAAGGGAGGTTCTGAGTGATGGAAGGACGGATTAACCGAATTAAAGCGCAACTGCATGATGCAAGTTACAAGTTAACTCCACAACGTGAGGCGACTGTGCGCGTTCTTTTAGAAGATGAAAAAGAGCATTTGAGTGCGGAAGAGGTATTTATGCGAGTGAAAGAAATCGCTCCTGATACTGGACTTGCAACGGTTTACCGGACTCTCGAACTTTTAACTGAACTACGCGTGGTTGATAAAATTAATTTTGGAGATGGGGTTTCACGTTTTGATTTGCGCAAAGAAGGGGCTAAGCATTTTCATCACCACTTGGTTTGCCTAGAATGTGGTTCTGTCGAAGAAATTCAAGAAGATTTACTTGAAGAGGTAGAAAAAGTGGTGGAAGCGAAATGGCATTTTCTTGTGAAGGATCACAGGTTAACTTTTCAAGGCGTTTGTTCGAAGTGTCGCGCAAATGGAAAGAAAAAGAACTGAACGAGCATCAGCTCTAGCTGATGCTCGTTTTGCTATTTAATCGAGCAAGGAAAACGTTTAGGCGGAACAGAAAATGAGGCGCCTTTTCTTGTGGGATTTCTTAGGTTTAAAGTTCATTCCTGTTTCGTTTCGTGATAAAATGGAAAAGCGGGAGGCGAGACTATGGACGAATGGATTGAAGATTTTTTACATTTTTTAACGGTCGAACGTGGGTTGTCAGAAAACACACGAAAAGCTTATGCGCGTGATTTGCATTTTTTTGCCGTCTATTTAAAGGAAGAAGAAGGAATCGAACGGCCTGATCTTGTGTCGCGAAGGGAAATTGTTTCATTCATGAATTTTGCTCGTGAAAGAGGGAAATCGCCTCGGACGGTCGCACGCTATATTGCCTCTCTTCGCTCGTTCTTCCATTTTTTGCTTCATGATGGCAAGGTGCCGCATGATCCGATGATTCAAATTGAAACGCCCAAACAACGTCAAGGGCTTCCAAAGGTGCTAAATTATCAGGACGTTGAAAAGCTGCTTGAGACGCCTGACACAAAGACTGTGTTTGGTCTTCGGGATCAAGCCATGCTTGAGGTGCTCTATGCGACAGGGCTACGTGTTTCTGAACTGATTCATTTAAAACTGGATGATCTTCATTTACATATGGGTTTTATTCAGACGATTGGTAAGGGGAATAAAGAGCGAATTATTCCGCTTGGAGGAACGGCTACAAAAGCCGTTGAAAGCTATCTTGAGTCAGGTAGACCAAAGCTTTATCGCTCGAAATCACGCAATGATTTTGTGTTTTTAAATCATCATGGCATGGGAATGACGCGCCAAGGGTTTTGGAAAAATCTTAAACAAATGGCGTTAAAAGCTGGCATTGATAAACCGATTACACCGCATACGTTACGTCACTCTTTTGCAACGCATCTCCTTGAAAACGGGGCGGATTTGAGGTCTGTGCAGGAGCTTCTCGGTCATGCAGATATTTCTACCACACAAATTTATACACATGTAACAAAAGCACGACTTAAAGATGTTTACAAAAAGTATCATCCGCGTGCATGACGAATAAAGGAATTGAATTAAAAAAGATGGGAGTTTGAAGTGAGATGAGTATGGATAAATTAAATGAAGCGGTTAGTAAAATTCGATCACATTATTCAGGAGAGCCAAAAATTGGTTTGATTCTAGGTTCTGGTCTCGGTGTTTTAGGGGATGAAATTAAAAATCCAACAAAGCTTTCTTATGAGGAGATCCCACATTTCCCAGTTTCAACTGTTTCTGGACATGCGGGTCAATTTGTATTTGGTGAGCTCGAGCAAAAAGAAGTCGTAGCTATGCAGGGTAGATTTCATTTTTATGAAGGATATAGCATGGAAGAAGTTACTTTTCCAGTTCGTGTAATGAAGGAACTTGGTGTGACGCATTTGATTGTCACGAATGCGGCAGGTGGTGTGAACGAGCTTTATCAAGCAGGCGATTTGATGCTGATTTCAGATCACATCAATTTTATCGGAACAAATCCGTTGATTGGAAAAAATAATGACCATTTTGGTCCGCGCTTTCCGGATATGTCTGAAGCGTATTCACTTGAGCTACGTGAGGCGGCACGTCTCATTGCCCAAGACTTAGGAATTGAAATACGTGAAGGTGTTTATGCTGGATTCAGCGGACCAACGTATGAAACGCCAGCCGAGATTCGAATGATCCGGACGCTTGGGGCGGATGCTGTTGGAATGTCAACGGTACCTGAGGTGATTATTGCGAATCATGCTGGGCTTAAGGTGCTTGGGATTTCGTGCATTACGAACATGGCTGCTGGGATTTTAGATCAGCCGCTTTCGCATAGTGAGGTTATTGAAACAACAGATCGTGTGCAACAAACGTTCCTCACTTATGTTCGAGCGATTTTAAAGGATATGTAGCTAAAAAAGCCGTTTTTTCTGTTTGTGTCAGGGGAAACGGTTTTTTTCTGCAAGAAACACGGGCTGAGTTTTTTTTAAACGAAAAAGTCTTGAGGGGAAAGTATTGGTTTCTTGAAAGGAGAGAAATTGGATTTATTCTTTTCTAAAGATTGTTATTGTTTCAGGTAGACGGTTTGTGCTACTATAAGAAGGAACTTTAACGCAAATATGAATTTTAAAGACGAAAGGCGGGGACAGGTTTGACTTTTGAAAGGTTTGGAACGATGGATGTAAATGAAGCCGGACATCTCGAAATCGGAGGGGTGAACACGCTAGAGCTTGCCAAAAGGTATGGAACCCCGCTTTACGTGTACGATGTTGCGTTAATCCGGGAACGAGCACGTGGGTTTAAACAAACGTTTGCAGAATTAAATGTGCAAGCGCAAGTCGCTTATGCGAGTAAAGCTTTTTCTTCTGTTGCGATGTACGAGCTTATGGCAGAAGAAGGTCTTTCGCTAGATGTTGTTTCTGGTGGAGAGCTTTACACGGCGATTCAAGCGGGATTTCCGGCAGAACGAATTCATTTTCACGGCAACAATAAAACGCTTCATGAAATAGAAATGGCGCTTGATTACCAAATTGGCTGCATTGTGATTGATAATTTTTATGAAATCGAACTTTTAAAGGGATTGCTTGAAGAGCGAAAAACAAAAATACAAGTGTTGATTCGGGTCACACCAGGAATTGAAGCTCATACGCACGACTACATTTTAACAGGGCAAGATGATTCGAAGTTTGGCTTTGGTTTGACAAACGGACAAGCAGAGCGCGCGATTGAAGAAGTACTTGCAAATGCACATGTGTTTGACTGTACCGGTCTCCATTGTCATATCGGATCACAAATTTTTGAGACAACGGGTTTTATCATGGCGGCACACCGAATCATGGAACAACTTGTAGTATGGCATAAGAAATTGAACTTTGACTCAAAAGTACTCAATCTTGGCGGTGGTTTCGGTGTTCGTTATACGGAAGAAGATGAACCGCTTGAACCGGAAGTTTACGTGCGTGAAATCGTGAAGGAAGTTAAAAAAATGGCACTAGCAAACGGACTTGCTGTACCAGAAATTTGGATTGAGCCGGGAAGATCTCTCGTCGGGGAGGCGGGAACCACTCTTTACAAGGTAGGCTCACGTAAAGAAGTGCCGGGGATTCGAAGCTACTTAGCTGTTGATGGCGGCATGAGCGATAATATTCGCCCTGCACTTTATGAAGCGCACTATGAGGCGGTTCTTGCTGAGGCACCGCTTCAAGAAACAGAAGAAACGGTTGCGATTGCTGGGAAATGTTGTGAATCGGGAGATATGTTGATCTGGGATTTACCGCTTCCAAAATCAAATGCGGGGGATGTGCTCGCTGTATTTTGTACAGGAGCTTACGGCTATTCAATGGCTAATAATTATAATCGCATTCCGAGACCGCCCGTTGTGTTTGTGGAAGATGGCGTTAGTCGGCTTGTCGTTCGAAGAGAGTCTTATGAAGATTTGGTGCGAAACGATTTGCCGCTTTACTGAGGTGGATAGATAAAGATGGAAATGAAATTGAAGGTAGATGCTTTTGAAGGACCGCTTGATTTGTTGCTGCACTTAATCGGCAAGCTTGAAGTGGATATTTATGATATTCCGGTCGCAGATATTACAGAGCAGTACATGGAATACATTCATACGATGCAAATTTTAGAGTTAGATGTCGCAAGTGAATACTTGGTGATGGCTGCTACGCTCCTTGCAATTAAAAGTAAAATGCTCCTCCCTAAGCAAGAACTTGAGGAGGACTTTGACGAATTTGACCCAGAACTTGACCCGCGTGATGAGCTAGTTGAACGCCTTATGGAATACAAGCGCTATAAAGAAGCGGCGCGCGAACTTAAGGATAAGGAAAATGAGCGCGGGTTTTATTTTAGCAAAGCGCCAATGGATTTATCGGAATATGAAGCTGAAACGAAAGCTTTCGATTTAGATGTATCCATCAATGATATGCTGGGTGCGTTTAATAAGTTACTTCGTAGACAAAAGCTTAGTAAGCCGCTTCATACACGCATCACGACGCAAGAAATTTCTATTGATACGCGGATGGATGATGTGATGAAACAACTTCAGGCCGTTTCTGGCAAAATTAAATTTGAAGATTTATTTGAAGAGCAAACGCGTGAAGAACTGGTTGTGACATTTCTAGCTTTACTTGAACTCATGAAGCGTGAACTGGTTTTAGTGGAGCAAGAGTCGAGTTTTTCCGATTTGTATGTGAAAGGTAGAGATAATCAAGGTGAATAAAGAAGAGCAGTTAGGGATTCTTGAAAGCTTGCTTTTTGCAGCAGGCGATGAAGGATTATCCACGAAACAACTTACAGAAGTTATGGAAGTGACTTACATTGAGGCCCTCAATTTACTAGAAACACTTAGCGAAAAATACGAGGAAAGTCCTGCAAGTGGTCTTGTTCTACTTGAACTGGCTGGCGCTTTTCAACTGGCAACGAAAAAGGACTACGCGCCTTACTTGAAAAAACTGGTTGAGGCTCCGCATGCTACATCACTTTCACAAGCTTCACTAGAGACGCTTGCTATTATTGCATATAAACAGCCGATTACACGGATGGAAGTTGATGAAGTCCGGGGCGTACAAACAGATGGCCCGATTCGTACGCTTGTAGCGCGTGGACTTGTTGCAGATAAGGGCCGTGCTGAAGGTGCAGGGCGCGCGAAACTATATATCACAACGAATGAATTTTTAGATGCATTTGGATTGAAAAGCTTAGAAGACTTGCCGAAGCTTGCAGAGCAAAGCGAAGATACGGGACAAGATGAGCTAGACTTGTTCTTTGACCGGTTTAGTCAAAAGGAGGAAAAAGAATAATGGAAAGGGAAAGACTCCAAAAGGTCATTGCAAATGCTGGTGTGGCTTCGAGACGGAAAGCGGAGCAAATGATTCAAGACGGAAAAGTAAAAGTAAACGGGAAACTAGTCACAGAACTCGGTGTAAAGGTAAGTGATTCTGACCGGGTAGAAGTGGAAGGCATTGAATTAACAAAAGAAGAGAAACGCTACTTTTTGCTCTATAAACCACGAGGCGTTGTTTCAGCTGTAACCGATGATAAAGGAAGAAGTGTTGTAACCGATTATTTTGATGACATTCCTGAGCGACTTTATCCTGTGGGAAGACTTGATTATGAAACATCAGGATTGTTACTTATGACAAACGATGGAGAATTTGCTAATTTACTGATGCATCCAAAGTATAATGTTGAAAAACGCTATGTTGCTCGTGTAAAAGGAATTCCTGAAAAAGAAAAGCTGCAACAACTTGCACGTGGGATCGTGATTGAAGGCAAGAAAACGGCTAAAGCCAAAGTGCGCCAGCTGTCATTTGATAAAGCTAAACAAAAAGCTATTATCGAAATTACGATTCATGAAGGCAGGAACCGACAAGTGCGTAAAATGTTCGAAGCGATTGGGCATCCTGTGCAAAAACTAACACGTGAAGCCTATGGATTTCTTGATTTACGTCACTTGAATGCGGGAGAGAGCCGTGAACTAAGCCATCATGAAGTCAAACAACTAAAATCACTTGCCAAATTTGGTCAGAAACCACAAGGCTGAATAAATTTTCAGGGAAGTGGTAAAGTTTCTAATAGATTGTTTGTATAAAAACATGTATAATTCAAAATGTAGATGTTTTGTTAATCATGGCTATTCTTAAAAAAGTATGTGGGTACTTTTGAAGATGTAAGGGAAGAAAGGCACTTTTTTCTGATGAAGGAAGTTGAACTTACCCTGCCTGATGAAATGAAAAAGAGAACTTGGGGGATGAGTACTTATGAGTGATCAAATAAAAGTGCTTGTTGTTGATGATGAAGATAGAATTCGCCGCCTTTTAAAAATGTATTTGGAGCGAGAAAATTTCCGCATTGACGAAGCAAGTGACGGGGATGAGGCGCTACAGATGGCACTCAACAACGACTATGAAGTAATACTTCTTGATTTGATGATGCCTGGCAAAGATGGGATTGAGGTTTGTAGAGAATTACGGGAATACAAATCCACACCTGTAGTCATGTTAACAGCTAAAGGAGAAGAAGCAAACCGCGTGCAAGGCTTTGAAGTAGGAGCCGATGATTACATTGTAAAACCATTTAGTCCGCGTGAAGTGGTGCTTCGCGTGAAGGCTGTACTTAGACGGGCAAAGAGGAACGACACAAGTGTTGTTGCATCTGTTCCCGGAGATATTATTAATTTTCCACATTTAAGCATTGACAATGAAGCTCACCGAGTTATTGTTGATGGCATTGAAGTAAACTTGACACCTAAAGAATATGATTTGCTTTATTATTTGGCGAAGTCGCCGGATAAGGTTTTTGACCGTGAATCTCTCCTAAAAGAAGTATGGCGTTATGAATTTTTTGGCGATTTGCGCACGATTGATACACACGTCAAGCGGTTAAGAGAAAAGTTACTTGATATCTCAGAAGATGCAGCCAAAATGATCGTAACGGTTTGGGGTTTAGGTTATAAATTTGAAATTCCGGAAGAATAAATCCGAATAGAGATGAGCAGGTTATGTAAAGATTGCAATTTGTCAATTTCTACAACGCGCCTGTTCATTTTTAAATGGCCAAGGGAGGCGTAAATGAGTTGAAGTTTTGGAATAGCATAGTGGGAAAAATTTGGAGCACAACGATCCTGCTCCTCATTGGTGTGCTAGTCATTTGTGGCTTCCTTGTCGCGGTAATCTATGAAAAAAACAATTTAAATGAAATTGAAAATGAAATGAAAGATACGGCTAATAAAATCGTCAAAGTAATGCAAGAAGATGATGCAGTTATAAAATCTGGCAGTCAAGCGAGCAAGTCACTGGATATGTTAGATGATTCGGTGGGAGTTATTATTGCTCAAGACGGCACGAATGTTTTCACGAAAGAATCGAAGGATTCAATCTCAAAAAGCTCTATTGATCGTTTAACACAAAATAAAAAACTGAATGAAGCGCTTGAATCATCTCCAGATCTGTTAATGAAATATGATTTTGAAGAAAATCCGGAGAATATGTCCATCGAACTTTACGCAAAAACGTTTCAGTTAGATAATGGTGAAACGGGTGTCGTTTATTTATACAAGTCATTTCATGAAATTTTAAATGTCACAAAAAAAGCAACACGGACTCTCATTCTTGCAGGAATTGGTGCGATTTTAATTACTTCTTTACTATCGTTTATTTTTTCTTCACGCATGGCGTTCCCACTTCGTGAAATGAAAAAAATTGCGGTTGCGGTTTCGCGCGGCAACTTTGATAACAGGGTTCCGAGCTATACACATGATGAAATTGGTGATCTTGGGCTTGCGTTTAACGACATGGCAAAGCAACTAAAATATAATATGAGTGCGCTCAGGCAGGAAAAAGAGCAGCTCTCTAATATTCTTGTCGGCATGGCAGATGGTGTTATCAAGTTTAATATTGATAAAACAATTATTTTGAGCAATCCACCAGCAGAAGAATTTTTACATAGTTGGTTTTTCTCGCAAGAAAACGAAGAAAAGGTATTAGTGCCCGAGAAGCTAAATCAAATGCTTGACGAAATTTTGAGCAAGCGCACAGAAACAGTGGGCGAAATTTCCTTTGGAGATCAAACCTTTGTTGCAATTATGACACTGCTCTATAGCGGGGATAATGTGCGCAGCATTGTCACGGTTATTCGCGACATGACCGAAGAAAAACGACTTGAAAAAACAAAAAGCGATTTTGTCAGCAATATCTCGCATGAGCTAAGAACTCCTATTTCCATGCTTCAAGGTTATAGTGAAGCGATTATTGATGGGGTGGCACAAACAGAAGATGAGGTCAGGGAATTTGCACAAATTATTAATGAAGAGTCGCTACGGATTGGGCGTTTAGTCAATGAAATGCTTGATCTTTCGCGGATGGAAGCTGGATTTACTCAACTTGATAAGCGCGAAACGGAACTGGTTCCGTTCTTGAAGAAAATTCTTTCCAACTTTGATGTGCTTTCGAAGGAAAATAATGTGGAATTGAAACTGGAAGCTGACGATCCAGAGATACGCTACGCTTTTGACCGAGATCGTTTGGAACAGGTTTTGATCAATTTAATCATGAATGCGATTCAGCATACTGGAAACGATGGAGAAGTGGGTAAGGTTACAGTACACGAGCACGTAGATTATGCGAATGAGCAGTTGCTTATTTCAGTTAGTGATAATGGAACGGGGATTGCAGAAGCGGATATTCCATATTTGTTTGAACGCTTTTATAAAGCGGATAAAGCACGAACAAGAGGGAAGGCAGGAACAGGGATTGGGCTTGCGATTGTAAAGAATATCGTGAATGCGCATAATGGGCAAATTACGGTGGAAAGTACGGTAGGTAAAGGTTCATCATTTATTATAAGTCTGCCGTTAAATGAATAGAGGGGGAATTAAATTGACAGAACGTAAACAAAAAACTTGTAAGGAATCTTTGGTGATTAAGACAAGCCGAGTGTTCCCGCAAGATACAAATAATCATAATACACTTTTTGGTGGGAAATTGATGACTTATATTGATGACACTGCATCAATCAGCGCTTCAAGACATTGTCGTGTTGGGATTGTTACCGCATCGACGGATTCGGTTGACTTTTTGAAGCCGATTAAAAATGACCATTCCGTTTGTTTGGAATCTTATGTGGCATCAGTAGGTAGAACCTCTATGGAGATTTTTGTGAAGGTGATTTCTGAGAATTTGATGACGGGTGAACGTTATCTTGCAGCTACTTCTTTTTTGACTTTTGTGGCGATTGGAGATGACGGGAAGCCTGTTGAAGTGCCTGAAGTCGTTCCAGAAAGCGAAGAAGAACAAATGATTCATAGTGGGGCAAAAGCGCGTGCTGCAGCGCGAAAGGAAAGGCTAAAAGCTAGTCGGAGTCTTGCAAATGCACTCAAGACGGATATCCCTTGGTAAGAAAAGGGGTTGCCAAATTTAACTTTCGTGGTACAATAAATAATGTGTTCATGTTTTGTGTAACTTGGCACACATAAAATTCATATTGTTCATCTTCGGGGCAGGGTGTAATTCCCGACCGGTGGTTAAAGTCCACGATCTGCTTTTTTAGCGGTTGACGCTGGTGAAATTCCAGGACCGACAGTATAGTCTGGATGGGAGAGGATGTAGACGGCTTTCTTTGGCTTGTCTTCTTTAGTGATTCAATTTCTGTCTATGTAGACAGTTTATTTGTTGACTTAAAAACTCTCTAATCTTTTTTGGTTAGAGAGTTTTTTTATGGAAGTGGCTAATGCTAATGAAAGCTTGTCTGACTTTCTTTTTAGATGAACCAAAAGGAGAGTTAAACTTGAAAAACTATTCGTTGAAGACTTTTGTAAGTATTGCGGTATTTGGAACAGTTGCATTTATTATTATGCAGCTACAATTTCCTATTTTGCCGACTGCACCGTTTTTAAAACTAGATTTCAGTGAGATTCCAGTTTTAATTGGTGGATTGATGTTCGGACCACTCGCTATTTTCTTGATTGAAGCATTAAAATGTGTCTTGTATTTTATTATCTCGGGAAGTCCAGTTGGGATTCCGGTTGGGGAAATGGCAAATTTTCTTTCGGGAATTTGTTTTACACTTCCGATATATTATCTATTTCGCTATATTCGCGGTACAAGAGGAATTATCATTTCAGCTTCACTTGGGACGCTACTCATGACGTTTGCAATGGCTGTGTTTAATTACTTTGTATTGCTACCTTTTTATGTGAAACTTGGTGGGTTGCCAGCGAATACGGATGTTTCGGCTCTAGTTTTTGCTGCGGTTATTCCGTTTAATTTATTAAAAGGTGTGATTGTAAGCGCAGGCTTTATGCTACTTTATGCACCAATGAAAAACTTTATTGCCAAAAATCGTTCGAAAAAAGAGCAACAAAAATATCAAAAAAAGCACCGTGAAATGGAACACCGTGCTTAAAAATTAATCATGCGGATCACCTTTAAAAGGGTGATCCGCTATTTTTATTGAAAGGGAAGGACAATTGAATTCTGCTTCTAACGCATTGTCTTCTTCTGATTCTGGGATGGGCATATTCCCTGTATTGTTATCTAAAAGGGTATAAGCAACGCCTTCTGTATTGTAGTCGTATAGATTTGGGGCATGCAGTGCGCAGGCCCCGCAAGCGATGCAGGTATCTTGATCAACGATTGTATATTTGGCCAAATCAATCGATCCTTTCGTCGTGAATTACATGCAAAGTATAGCATGTTTCTTGAATTTTACGCAATGCTTTAAAAAGAGATGTAGAACGCGTGTTTCTATGGTATGATGGAGAAAGACTTGAGGTGAATCGTGTGGAACTTTTAGATCAATATATCGTGGCGCTATTAACGGCTTTTAAGCGTCCTAGAAAAACACCTTTTTTGTATGCTGTTATGACGGGACGGCGAACTGGTCAAGCGGTTACTGATGTGCATTTAGCTAAAATCAATTCGTTGTTTGGGCTTTCTCCTTTTTTAACAGAAGAGGTTTTGACGGCTCGACTAAAGAAGCTAAGACATGCTGGTATTCTTGATATTGAGGCAGAAACAAAGGAATGGTCTGTGCAAAAGTCGGTTGCAACGCCTTTTTTTGAGCTGGAGGGTTGGAACGGCTTTTGGCTACAGGAACGACCACTTTTATTTTTTCAAAATCTATTGCTTGCTATTCAAGTGGTGAGCAATAAGCACCATAAAAAGAAGCACTATATGCCAGTTGTGCGAGATAAAAAAGCCCAGTTTTGGATTAAAAAGTGGCTAGTTAATTTTTCAAAGGCAGCGGATTTAAATGAGCGTTTGTTTTTGGAACTGGAAGCTTGGCTGTCAAAACCTTATATTTCAAAACCGGAATTTTATACAGATCAGTTTTCAGGTGGAGAAATAGTCGGCGAAACGCTTGAACAAATTGCGGATGCCCATTCGCTTTTAACAGAGGACGTATATTTCGAATCTTTATATGGCTTGCACCGGCTTTTTCTCGAAAAGGATGATTATCCACTACTGCGACTTTTGATGCCACGTCGTGAGGTACTTTTGACGTTATCAGGGAAGAAAACGTATGGCTTTTTAAAGAAAGGCTATGATTTTGATGAAATCGTGCAGATGCGAAACTTGCGGACAAGTACGATTGAAGATCACTTTGTGGAAATTAAAGCGACTTTTCCAAGTCAAGCGGTGCCACGAATGCCAGAAGAGATGATCGTTGATGAAATTCAGGCAAGGGATTTTTTGAGTTTGAAGGAAATTAAAACAGCATTTCCGGAACTTGATTATTATCAAATTCGACTAGCGGTGGTTGCAGGAGGGAAGGCATGAATTTAGAACAGGAATTAAAACGCTATTTAGGCTTTGATACTTTTCGAATAGGGCAAAAGGAAGTGATAGAAACTGTTTTGACAGGTGAAGATGTTTTTGCGATGCTTCCAACTGGGATGGGGAAAACGGTTTGCTACCAACTTTCGGGATACTTGTTAGATGGGCTTGTTGTGATTGTTTCGCCGCTACTTAGCTTGATGCAGGATCAAGTGGAGCGTATGCGCGCTTACGGGGAAAAACGGGCAGTTGCGCTTAATAGTTTTTTATCGGCTACTGAAAAAAATGAGATTTTAAATCATCTTTCAGCTTACAAATTTGTTTTCCTCTCACCTGAAATGCTCGCAAGTGAAGGGGTTCGGGCGACTTTCTTGCGGGAAAAAATTGGTCTTTTCGTGATCGATGAGGCACATTGTATTTCGCAGTGGGGGCATGATTTTCGGCCGGATTATCTGTTTCTTGGGGAGTTTCGGGAAATGGCAGGAAATCCGACAACAATGGTGCTAACTGCGACGGCGACGAAGCGGGTTCGAGAGGATATTTTAGAGCAGCTTGGGCTTATGGGCATTAAGGAAATTGTTTACTCTGTTAATCGCCCTAATATTAGTTTTCGAGTGGAAAAATTCACGTCAAAGCGCGAGAAAGAAGAAGCTTTGCTGAAGCTTGTGGATAAGCTTGGAACACCTGGGATTATTTATTTTTCAAGCAAACGGCTTGCGGAGGAGACAGCTCATAGGTTGCGGCGTGATAGAGGGCGGCGCGCGGCTTTTTACCATGGGGATATGGAGCCGCTTGACCGAATTTTGATTCAAGAGCAGTTTGTTTCTGGGCAGCTTGACTTGATTTGTGCAACAAGTGCGTTTGGGATGGGGATTGATAAGGCGAATATTCGTTTTGTGATTCACTATCATTTGCCTGCTGATCTCGAAGCTTATATGCAGGAGGTTGGTCGTTCTGGCCGCGACGGGCAAGCTAGTGTTGCGATACTATTCTATGCAAATGGGGATGAAGTTTTGCGGCGTCAACTTGCTGATCGGGATTTGCCAGATCCGAATTTACTGCATATTCCAGATGAACTTAAAGAAACTTTGCCGGAAGCAGAAAAGCGATTTTTGAATTATTTTTTACGTTCTGGGCTTTCGGAAGTGAAAATTAGGGAAAAAATAGAAAAAAGGCGCTTAGTCAAGCAAGAAAATTTACAGGCGCTGTTAGGTTTTATCCAAACAGAAGATTGTCGTCGGGCATACTTAATGCGTTATTTTGGAGAAACGGATTTTAGTGAGACGGGTGGTGAAGGCTGTTGTGATAATGATGCAGCGTCGCTTGAACCTTTTTTACGGCAGGAGGAAGATCATAACGCGGTTTCAAGCAGTTCTTTTCGGGAAAAATTGCATTATTTACTTTTAGAATGAGTTTTTTTCAATATTTCTTATCCTAATTGTTGTTCGAGATCGGGTTTGCGGTTATAATTGTTACAGAGATATGTCAAATTTTATTTAAAATCCAGAATGAGGAAAGAGTTTTGTTTTAAGGAGGATTTATGCATGGCAAGGAAAAGGCGCAATGATGAAAAAGAATATACGCCGTCTGATGATTATGATCATGATTTTTATAATAACTCGGAGGATGAGTTTAATGATGAACCGCCGATGCTTTCGCGGTCTGATAGTAGAAAAGCAAAGAAAACAGGAATTTTTCGTTATCCACTTCTAAATGTCTTAATTATTTTCTTTCTACTCATTCCAATTGTTGTGGTTATCGTATTTGTAGCCGTTCAAAATTCGGGACAACCTGACAATACTGTGAAAGAAGAAAGTAGCGTTTCTGTTGATAACAATACGAAAGCAAAACAAGAAGCGAAGGAAAAAGCAGCAAAAGAAAAAGCAGCAAAAGAAAAAGCGGCTAAAGAAAAGGCTGCAAAGGAAAAAGCGACGAAGGAAAAAGAAGAAAAGGAAAAGGCTGCGAAAGAAAAAGCTGAAGCGGATGAGAAAGCGAAGCAAGATCAAGCAGCGCAACAAGCTGCAGCGGAAAAGGCTGCAGCAGAAAAAGCGGCGGCTGACAAGCAAGCAGCTGCAGAACGAGCTGAACAAGAACGTCAAAACGCACTAAAAGCAGAACAAGAAAGAAAAGCAGCTGAAGAAGCGAAAAAACAAGCGGAAGCAGCGCAGGCATCAAGTCATACGGTTCAAGCAGGAGAAACGCTTTACAGGATCGCGGTTAACGCATATGGCGCTTCGAATGCTACGCAAGGTGTTCAAAAAATTAAGCAAGCAAACGGACTTTCTTCGGATAGTGTACCGGTTGGAACTGTAATTAAAATTCCTAAATAAGTAAGAAAAGAATGAGCGGAAGACGGGGAGAGATTTCCGAAAAAGCTCGTTCTTTTTGTGGAAAAGGGGAGATGAAATGCCAAAAGTAGCACTCGTCACAACTGGTGGAACGATCGCAAGTCGAAAAACGGCTTCTGGAAAGCTTGCTTCTGGTGAGCTAACTGGCGAAGAGCTTGTTCAGATTTGCGGACTTCCTAATGAAATTGAAGTAGATATTTTTTCGACTTTCCAGCTTCCATCCATGCATATTTCAAGAGAGCACTTAGTGGATCTTCAGAAAACTATCGAAGAGATTTTTACAGATTCATCATATGCCGGAATTGTTGTCACCCATGGTACGGATTCACTCGAAGAAACTTCTTATTTTTTGGATTTGACGATTCGAGATGAACGCCCTGTCGTTGTGACGGGTTCACAGAGAGCTCCTGAAGAAATGGGGACGGATGCTTTTATCAATATTCGTCATGCGATACATACTGCGTCTGAATCGCTTCTAAGAGGGGCTGGAACGGTTGTTGTGTTTAATGAGCGTATTTTTGCAGCACGCTATGTAAAAAAAGTCCATGCATCCAATATCCAAGGATTTAGTGCTTTTGGCTTTGGTTATCTTGGAATCATTGATAATGACCAAGTTTTTATTTATCAAAAACCAGTCATGCATGATTGTTTCGAACTTAAACGCCCCCTTCCAGATGTCGCAATCGTGAAATGTTATTTAGACGCGGATAGCTTCATGATTGATGCTCTGGTTGAAAAAGGTGTGGATGGTATCGTACTTGAAGGAGTTGGGCGTGGACAAGTAGCTCCCAAAATGATGCCGGGGATTTTACGAGCGCTTCAAAAACAAATTCCTGTGGTTATTACAACAAGTGCTGAAGAAGGAAATGTGTACACAACTTATGATTATTTGGGTAGTACGTTTGATCTTTTTAATCAAGGTGTTATTCTGGGAAAAGATTATGACAGTAAAAAAGCGCGCATGCGTTTAATGGTGCTTCTAGCTTCAGAAAAAGGTGCGACGCAAGCCAATTTTTATTGAACAGAAGGGAATTAAATTTGAAATGACGAAAAAAATATGTATTGCGATTGATGGCCCTGCAGCGGCTGGAAAAAGTACGGTAGCTAAGATTGTAGCAAGTAAACTTCAATTCATTTATATTGATACGGGCGCTATGTACCGGGCAGCTACGTATTTAGCTTTCCAGGCTGGCGTTTCTTACGAGGATGAAGCAGGCATTATGAAGTTGTTGCAAAAGAAAACCATTCATTTTGAGCCGGGGGATATTCAACAAGTGTTCATTGATGACGAAAACGTCACAAATGTTATTCGAACAGATGAAATTACCAATCATGTTTCAGTTGTTTCTGCTCATCTACTTGTTCGTGAAGCCTTGCAGAAAAAGCAACAGGCCTTCGCTAGTGCTGGGGGTGTCGTTATGGACGGGCGAGATATTGGAACAGCGGTTCTTCCGAATGCTGAACTGAAAATTTTCTTGCTCGCGAGTGTTAAGGAACGCGCAGAACGACGCTATAAGGAAAATAAAGCAAAAGGCTACGATGTGGACTTTGAGCAGCTTCAAAAAGAAATCGAAGATCGTGATCATCTTGACTACACACGAAAACATTCGCCACTAAAAAAAGCAGACGATGCCATTACTGTGGATACAACGAGTATGTCTATTCAAGAAGTAGCTACTAAGATTCTTGATTTGGCAAATCAAACAATTGAACAACGAGAAAAGGGCTTGTAAACTAATTTACAAGCCTATTTCATTTGGCAAAAAAACTTGACAAATCTGTTGTTTTGTAGGATGTTAGAAGAGAGATTTTTTCTAATATAGAGATCAAATCTTTTAGGATTTTCTTGCAAAAAATCAATCTGACGAATACCTTTTAGTGAGTAGGTGGACTCCCGTAATGACGAATTTGCTACGTGCCTTGTCATGAAGATTGTTAGAAGCTGTACTTCTTTTGCGGTTACAGAAAGTCCTAATTCGAGAAACGAATTAAGGAGGGCTACGCATGTCTGATGAATTAAACGATGTGGAAGTTAGAAATTTTGAAGAAGGGGACAAAGTCACCGGCACAGTTACAAGCGTGGAAGATAAACAAGTATATGTCGGAATTCCTGACAGCAAATTGGACGGGGTTGTGCCGATTAGCGAACTATCCAATGTACATGTAGAAAAAGCTTCTGACGTAGTAAATGTCGGAGATACTCTTGATCTTGTTGTTACGAAAGTAGAAGAAGATGTTCTTGTTCTTTCTAAACGCAAAGTAGATGCGCTGAAAGCTTCTGATGAAATCAAAGAAAAGTTTGAATCGGGCGAAGTTTTTGATGCTATTGTGAGTGATGTTGTCAAAGGTGGTCTTGTAGTTGATCTCGGAGTTCGAGCTTTTGTACCGGCTTCGCTTGTAGAAGATCACTTTGTAGAAGATTTTTCTGATTATAAAGGAAAAACTTTGGCGTTTAAAGTTGTTGAATTTGAACCAGAAAAAAATCGTGTGATCTTGAGTCACCGAGCTGTGGCTGAAGCTGAAAAAGAAGAAAAGAAAAAAGAACTTCTTGCTACAATTAAAGAAGGAGACGTTCTAGAAGGAACAGTTGAGCGCCTTGCAAGCTTTGGTGCATTTGTTGACCTTGGTGGTGTAGACGGGTTAGTTCATATTTCGCAAATTTCTTATGAACACATTGGAACTCCTAGCGATGTCTTAACAGAAGGCGAAAAAGTAAAAGTGAAAGTTATTGGAGTAGATCCAGAAAACGAACGGATTTCACTTTCAATTAAAGAAACACAACCAGGACCATGGGATAACATTGCTGAAAAAGCTCCTGTTGGTGCTGTGTTAAAAGGTAAAGTTATGCGTCTTGTTTCATTTGGAGCGTTTGTTGAAGTATTCCCCGGGGTAGAGGGGTTAGTTCATATTTCGCAAATTGCACATAAGCATATCGGAACACCAGGTGAAGTTCTTGAAGAGGGTCAAGAAGTAGAAGTGAAAGTTTTAGATGTGAACGAAGACGAAAAACGTCTATCGCTTAGTATCAAAGCACTTCAAGAAGAACCTCAAGAAGAAAATGATTATGAACTTCCAGAAGAAAACACAGGTTTCCAAATGGGTGATTTAATTGGTGATAAATTGAAAAATATCAATAACGACAACGATGATAAATAAAGTTGTTTTTAAGAAAGTTCTTTAAGAGGTAACAAATGTTACCTCTTAAAGGGCTTTTTTTGTGCAAAAAAAAGTCATAATTTGGACAAAAAGCGGTTTTAATAAGCAAAAAAGTAACATATAGACAGTTTATAGTTATTTTTACACAAGATACAATAAAATTTGGAGAAAAGAGCTTAAATGCATCTAGAGGATTGACACGAATCTTTTTAGGTGGGTTTAAGTTTTTTATGGAAAAAGGAGGATTTCGTTTGGATGGTTAATGAGAAGTTATCGAAAAAAGTTGGTGAAAAGTTAATTTTTATAGATTTTTATAACAAATTTTTATATTTTTTGAATAGTAATGTACAATTTTCGACACAAATTGTTCAAAAAATGGTGGCTTTTTTGCAATAATAGTTGCAGATTTACATGTGGATTGTTATTAGAATAAATGTGCATAGAAAAGGAGATGAGGAAATGGTTATGACTCAAAGAGTTTCTATACAAGGGATGATTAAAGAACTGGATGAGAATAAAGTCAGTCGGTTTCAGGTCGTTTACAAAAGATATGACAAGGATGAGTTATTGGATTTGCGGGCACAAGGTTATCTGGCATTTTTAATTGAGGGGTTGTGCTTTATTTATTTAAAAGCAGTGCAAGATAACAGTGAGTTTTTAGTAGATGTCTTGGTGGGGAATTCTATTTTAGGATTAGAGGATAGTAATTCATCCAATCAAATGTGTGCGAAAGTTCAAAAGGGGAGTAGCGTAGCATTTATTGAAGAAGAATATTTCTTCAATTATCTATCAATAAGACCATCTTTTTCCGAATTTTTGATTAATTACACGAATATACAGGAAGAAAAATTAATGAAACGCCTTATTAGTTTGTCTTATTCAGGGAGACGAAAAAAGATTATTTCTTCGTTAATGGAATTGAGTGAAAATATTGGAATAGGAATGGGGGAGTGGCAACGTTTGCCTGCTGGAATTGAAAATAAATTTTTACTCGAGTATAGCAATGTTGACAGAACTTTTTTCCAAAAAACTATGAAGGAGCTTTTTAGGAGCAAAATTGTCAAGTTTGATGCTGAAGGGCATATCCAATTAAACCACGGGCAATTGCAAGATGAGTTTAGAAAGATTGAATAAAAATTTCAAATAAATTTTGCATAATGATTAAACAAACCTAAGCGGGTCATTTAAGGGGGGATGCCGTGCTATTTAGGGAATATTTGTGATTACTTTACTGTAGCTATTTCAAAAGAAAAGGAGAATTCGGACATGAACAAAAAATCAAGTAAGAATTTAAAAAAAGGAGTAGTGACAGCGGTCGCTGTTGCAACAGTAGCCAGCCAATTTTTAGTGGGGGCTCCGTTCCTGGCTAATGCTGCGGAAACGAATGGATCAGAGACTGCTCAAAAACCTACACCACGTGCACTAGCATTGTGGACAAATGCAACGCTTGAAACTGCGGCTGTGACTCCACTTAATCTTGATACGCAAGTTGGTGGTAATTTGCGATTGGATTTTTGGATCAATGCTTGGGGAGCAGGTCTAGCTGAGGACGTTTATATGACAACAGAAATTCCTGTTGAATTTCGTGCTCTGATTGAAGCTGCATATGAAAAAGGGACACTTTTTGATGCGCTTAACCAAACAGGGAAGATTACAAGTCTCGGCATTTTTGGAGGTTCAATTTCATTTAGCAAAGAAAACCTTACTTATGATAAAGACTCCGGTATTTTGAGTATGAAAGCCGATCAATCGCTCACGATCCCGGCTCAATCAACGGTTAGTTACCAAATGAACTTGGATTATAAATCGCTTTACAACGACTTAAAAGTACCTATTCCAGATTCACAAACTGGGAATGGTTATCTTATTAAAGTCGGAGAGAACAGCAAGGGATTTATCAGTATCCAAATTGGTGACCGTGGTGCAGAGGCCTATACTGCTGAAAAGCAAGCCATTGTTGGGACTGGTGGTCTTCCGGCACTTACAGGCGTTAGCGACACCCTTGTCCAAGTGAATGAAGCATTCGACCCACTTGCGGGAGTTAAGGCAACAGATAAAGAAGATGGGGACCTTACAAACAAAATTGCGGTGAATTCAGATGTTAATATCAATAAACCGGGTGTATATACTGTAACTTATACGGTGACAGATAGTGACCGGAATGAAACAAAGGTAGAGCGTAAAGTTACTGTTTCTGATGAAAACATTAAAGGAACAGTTGCTCCTAAGACTTATCAATTAGGACAAGAAAATGTAACAGGGTCTTATACAGGAGATGTAAAAACTGTTGCGCTTGTTGTGAATGGGAAAAAATATCCTCAAGTTGATGTTCGTGCTGATGGAAGCTTCTCCTATTATGCAGAAGATAAGATCACAAGTGCTACCGACGATGTTCGTTTAATTGGATATAGCGCATACGATAAAGTGTTAGACGATAAACCAGTTAAAATTGGAAATCAACAAGGAACGATTACTCCAGCTGCATATACAGTTGGAAGTTCAACTATCACAGGAACATATACTGGTGATGTTGCGTTTGCCAAACTTTATGTGAATGGGGTTCTTCAGTCTCAAGGCGGTTCTTTTGCGAATGGCGGATTCTCTTACTATGTCAATCCAAATGTCATTAAAGCCGGAGATATTGTCACAATTGAGGGCTATACAAAAGATGGACAAACAAGTCTAACGGAAAAAGTACCGGTTAAAGTGAATGGAGCAGCAACAGCCGGAACAATCACTCCGAATAGCTATACTGTTGGGAATTCAACGATCACAGGAAGCTATACTGGTGATGTTGCAAGGGCTCGCCTAACGGTGAATGGAAAAGTTGTATCATGGGGTGGAACCTTCGCTAATGGAAGTTTTTCGTACTACACAGGTACAGGCACTATTAAAGCAGGAGACACAGTTGTGCTAACCGCTTATGATAAAAACGACAAACAATTGGATCAAAAAACTGTGACTGTAAATGGTGGGGCTACTCAAGGAGCCATTTCACCAAAAACTTATGCAGTCAATGATTCAAACATTACAGGAAGCTATACTGGTGATGTTGCAAAAGCTCGTCTAACAGTAAATGGAAAAGTCGTGTCATGGGGTGGCTCATTTAGTGGAGGAAGTTTCTCTTATTATGTAGGTTCTGGCGCTATTAAAGCAGGAGATACAGTTGTACTAACCGCTTATGATAAAAATGACAAACAATTGGATCAAAAAACTGTGACGGTTAGTGGTTCTGCTACGACCCAAGGGACGGTTTCTCCAAACACGTTTACTGTTGGCGATCTAGAAATTAATGGTACCTATACTGGTGATGTGGCAAAGGCTCGCATCTCAATTAATGGTAAAGCACAAGCGTGGGGTGGAACATTTACGAATGGAAGCTTCTCTTATTACGTCGGAGCTGACAAAATTAAAGCAGGAGATGTGGTCACAATTTCTGCTTACGATAAAAATGATCGTTTGTTAGATGGCAATAAAACTGTAACAGTCAAAAGTTCTACATCTCAAGGGACGATTTCACCTGACTCTTACTCTGTTGGAAATGTGACAATCACTGGTGCTTATACAGGAGATATTACAATGGCGCGCGTGTCTATAAATGGCGTTCAACAAGCATGGGGCGGAAGTTTTGAAAATGGAAGATTTTCGTACTATGTAGGTGCAAATAAAATCAAAGCAGGAGATGTAGTCACAATCTCGGCTTACAATGAACTGACCACTTTACTTGATCAAAAAAGTGTGGCTGTAATTAATTAAAAAACATTACCCACTAGAAAACACTCGTTTTCTAGTGGGTAACTAATTATCTAGTTGAGGTGTAGTATGAAAAAATTAGTAATGAGCATTTCACTTGTTTTACTTGTCTTTTTGGGAGCTTGCTCTGGGAATAATGCAGCTGAAAAAGAACAAAAAAATCAAACAGAGAAAACAAGTGAAAAAAATCCAGCAAATAAAAGTCAAGTCGTTGATGGACTGAAAATAACGATTAAAAAACAAGAAGAAAATGAAAAAGTAGAAGGCAAGAAAAAAGAAAATCTATATACTTTCACGATTGAAGGAGAAAATGCTTCTTCCGTAAAGAAAGGATTAGGTTCAATTGATTTCGTACTAAAAACGAAGGATAAAAAAGAAGTGAAGCTAGATGATTCACTTGCAACGTTTGGAAATGAACTAAAGTCCGGTGAAAAACTATCGGGCAAGGTCTCTTTTGCTACAAATAAGGCACCAGATAAGTTAGTTTACAAACCGAATGGGAAGGAACTTGTGGAATGGAGCGTCAATGCAAATGAGTAAGTTAATGACGATTGGGCTTGGGTATATTGGGCTTCCAACAGCACTTAGTTTTGCAAAAAGTGGCGAAGAAGTCGTTGGAGTAGACATTTCATCTGAAATTGTGTCGCAACTCAATCAAGGGATTGTACATCTTGAGGAGCCAGGAGTTGCGGAACTGTTAGCAGAGGTTTTAGCGGATGGAACATTCAGAGCTTCCACTACTCCAGAACAAGCAGATGTTTTTATTATTTCTGTTCCAACACCTAATCAAAATGACAAGTATCATAGTTGTGATTTTCAGTATGTAGATCAAGCAGTTCAGTCCATCCTACCGTTTTTACAAAAGGGAAATACCGTAATTATTGAATCTACTATCCCTCCTAAAACAACAGTAAACCGCATCCAGCCTATGATCGAAAGCTATGATTTTGTGGTGGGGGAAGATATCTATTTAGCGCATTGCCCAGAGCGGGTACTTCCTGGAAAGATTTTGTGCGAACTAAGAAAAAATAATCGAATCATTGGTGGTGTGACAAAGCGTTGCGCGGAAAAAGGAAAAGAAATTTATGACAAGTTTGTCGAAGGTGAACTTATTTTGGCGGGAGCTTCTGAGGCGGAATTATCCAAGTTGATGGAAAATACGTACCGTGATATTAATATTGCGATCGCTAATGAACTTGTCAAAGTTGGAGATGATCTTGAGATTGATGTGCTAAAGGTCATTGAGATGGCAAACAAACATCCGCGTGTGCATATTCACCAACCGGGTCCGGGAGTTGGAGGGCACTGTCTTGCTGTTGATCCGTATTTTGTTGTGGCTGCTTCACCAGAAAATACGGAGTTAATTCAAACGGCAAGAGCTATCAATAGTAATATGCCAACGTTTATTGTGCGGAAAACTAAACAACTCATGGATAACATTTGTGGAAAAAAAATAACGATTTTTGGCTTGGCATACAAAGGAAATATTGATGACATACGGGAAAGCCCAGCAATTGAGGTTTTACGACTTTTAAAGGAAACAACAAATTACGAAATTAGCGTTTATGATCCACACGTTCAAATAGACCAGCTGACGCAAAATAAATCTGATGCGCTTAGGAATAGTGATTTAGTTTTAATTTTAACGGATCACGCGGAATTTAAACAAATAACAGAAGCGGATTTTTCACACATGAAACAACGCTATTTGTTAGATACGAAGCAAGTTTATGAACATTCAAATTCGAGCGTTCACTATTATTCGTTAGGCGACATTTCAAGGATTAAGCAAGAAAAGTTGAGTGTTTAAATCATTATTTTGGGAGAATCCAATGAATGAAATAATTAATTTAAGTAAAATTATACAACTGATGAAACGCGAAAAATGGCTTCTTATTGGTGTCATTGTAGTACTGGTTGCAGGAATGTTTTCTTATTTGCAATTTGTAGCTGTTCCAGTTTATCAAAAAAGCGCACAGATTTTAATTAGTCAAAATGATAATTCGAAAAACGCGAATCTTGAAGTGCAATCTGTCCAAGCCGATTTACAACTTGTGAATACGTACAGCAATATCATTTTAAGTCCACGAATTTTAAGCGAAGTTGAAGAAAAACTAGATGGAACTTATTCTAGTGAAGCTTTGATGGAAGCGACGACGGTTACGAGTAAAGATAATTCGCAGGTGATTGAAATTAATGTTCAAAATAAAAATGCAGCAAAGGCAGCAGAAATAGTAAACTTAACTGCTCAAACTTTTCAAAAAGAAATACCAAAAATTATGAATGTCAACAATGTCACCATTTTGTCGCAAGCGGATGAAACAAGTAGCGATCAACCGATAAAGCCGAATAAAGCTTTATTACTTATTTTAACACTGCTATGCGGGATGGTTGTGGATCTTTTGATTATGTTTATGAAGCTGTTTTTTAACCGCAAATTTACAGACCCAGAGGAAATTGAAAGTTTACTTGGAATCCATGTGTTAGGGGTAGTAAGTGAATTTAATGACCGGGCAGTGAAACACAGTGCGGAAAGAGGTAGAAAGCGAGGCCAAAAATATGGGGACGAAAACACTTCTCACACAGATTGATTCACATTCACCGCTTTATGAGCAATTTCGAATGATTCGAACTGGAATCGATTTCACTAGTATTGATAAAGAAAATAATGTTGTGATGGTCACATCATCGGAAAGCGGAACAGGAAAATCAACAATTGCTTCTAACATTGCCGTTGTGACCGCGCAATCTGGGAAAAAGACGCTGTTAATTGATACGGATTTGCGAAAACCAACGATCCATAAAATTTTTTCGAAAAATATGTATAACGGTCTTTCGAATTTGATTACAGGAGACCTAGAACTTGAAAAGGTGCTCCAAAAAACGTCGGTTAAGAATCTTTCTATTATGACAAGTGGCATTATTCCGCCAAATCCAACTGATTTACTGGTTTCTACTCGGATGAAAAAAATTTTGGCTGAACTAAGAACCAAGTTCGATTTTATTATCATAGATACACCACCCGTCACGATTGTTCCTGATGCGTTAGTCTTGGCCGATGAGATAGATGGAGCTATTCTCGTAATTCGCTATCATAAAACACTCAAAGAAGAAGCCAAAAAAGCTCTTGATAAGTTGAAATTTACTAGGGTGAATTTATTAGGTGCTATTTTAAATGGCACAAAAGACTTGAATAAAAACTATTACTATTACTAAAAAGGGTGAGAACAATGGAAAACAATAAAGTGATTTTCCAAATAGCAGAAGAAAGAAGTCTTTATTTGCGCTTTAAAAGACTGGGGGATTTTGTTTTTGCACTTCTAGCGCTACTGTTTCTTTTTCCGCTGTTTATTTTAGTAGCGTTAGTAATTAAGATGACAGACCTAAAAGCACCGATAATTTTTAAACAAGTCCGAGTTGGGCGAAACGGTTCGAATTTTCAGATGTATAAATTTAGAACAATGCGACCCAATGCAGAAACAGAACTTGCGAAATATTTAGAACTAAATGAAATAAAAGGCGCAATGTTTAAGATGAAAAGAGATCCGCGGGTGACACCGATTGGACGTTTTTTAAGAAAAACAAGTATTGATGAATTTCCGCAACTATGGAATGTTATTCGAGGAGAAATGTCGTTAGTGGGTCCGCGTCCACCGCTTCCACGAGAAGTTGAGATGTATTCGGCCTATGACAAGATGCGTCTGACAGTTACACCAGGATGTACAGGACTTTGGCAGGTTAGTGGGCGAAATCAAATTGGGTTTGCTGAAATGGTTGAACTAGATCTTACCTATATTCAGCATATGTCTTTTTTGAATGATTTAAAAATTCTTGCTCGGACTATTTTAGTTGTGCTTGCTCCGAAAGGGGCTTACTGAAACGTGGCATCTGAACAAAATAAACGGGTTTCTTTACTTGGAACACAGCTAGACCTTCTCACGATGGAAGAAACACTTGCGCGAGTAGAGCAAATTATCTTGGCACGTCATCCAGAACAACATGTGGTTGTGAATGCAAGCAAAGTTAATTTAATAGCTAAAAACAAAGCATTGCAAGAAATTGTGAATAGCTGTTCGCTAATTAATGTAGACGGGCAGTCAATTGTTTGGGCTGGTCGCTTTCTTGGTTTTCCAGTTCAAGAAAGAGTGACAGGGATTGATTTATTTTCGAATCTTGTAAAAATAGCGGCAAAAAAAGGTTACCGAGTTTACTACTTTGGTGCGGAAGAGGAAGTGGTAGAAAAGGTGATACAGATTCATCAGGAAACCTTTCCAGCATTGAAGATTGCGGGCTATCGGAATGGTTATTTTGAAGCAGAGGATTCTCTTTCAATTGCAGAAGAAATCCGGGACAGCCATGCGGATATCTTGTTTGTTGCCTTTTCGAGTCCTAAAAAAGAATTTTGGATTCACAGGTATAAAGAGATTATGAATGTTCCTTTTTCTATGGGCGTTGGCGGGAGCTTTGATATCATTGCTGGCAAAACAAAGCGTGCACCTAGTTGGATGCAAAAGATCGGCTTGGAATGGTTTTATCGCTTTCTTCAAGAACCACGACGAATGTTTCGGCGCTATTTGCTAGGAAATCTGACTTTTTTAAAGCTGGTATGGAAGGAGAAACGGCGTGGAAAATAGACAATTGCAACGTATACCTTGGAATATCTATTTGTTTTTGGCGCTGGTTGCTGTTTTTCCTTTGATTGATAGTGTAAATGGCTTTTTTTTGACGACAGGTGAGACTTTTCCAATTGGTATTTTGTATCGCTTTGCGTTCTTTTGCTTTTTGCTTTTTGCCATTTTTAGCAAAGTAATGCCTAAGAGTCGCTATACCTTCCTCACTTTCTTGTTCATCTTAGGAAGCTTCTTGCTTTTTCTTCTTCAAAGTATTGTCCTAGAGAATCCAATTTCTCGTGTAACTAGCGATTTAGGTGTTTTGGTGAAGTACTTTTTATGGGCACTGATTCCATATTATATGTATCAACGGAGAGAGACTTTTCAGATTTTGTGGCTGAATCGAATATTTACAGTGATTAATTTGTTTTTTACAGCAGGTCTCATTATTCCTTATTTATTGGGTGTTGGAACCTATACTTATGCAGCTTCTGAGGCCGGTTATAAGGGTTTTTTCTACGCGCAGAATGATCTTTCTTGTGCGTTCATTATTTTAATTACATTATCTGGCTGGGAACTACATAAAAAATTACAAGGAAAATGGCGCATGGGTTTAATTTTAAGCCTTCTGCTTTATGTGGGGAATTTCTTTTGCTTAATTTTAATTGGAATGAAAACGGGAATTCTTTACGGCGCTTTTGTCAGTTTGATACTTCTTGTCACTGTTTTATTTGGCTCGCTGTACAGATCGTTCCTTCATCGTTTAACAATCTGGATCATTTGTTTAGGGATTTTACTCTGGGGCGCTATAAAAGGTGCACGAGATATCGTTTCAATGCTAAGCGGAACTTTCGAACGGTTAAGTTACTTTTATCAACTTTATGATGGTGACTTAGTTCGACTTTTGTCTAGCTCACGTAGCACCTTTCTAGATGGTGGAATGACTGCTTTTTTGAGCGATCCTCATTTTTATTTCACTTTTTTTGGTGGACAGGGCTTTCAGTACCGGCTAGAACAATTTGGTCGCATGGGCTTAATTGAAATGGACTTTTTTGATGCTTTTTTCGGTTTTGGCTTGATTGGAATGATTCTCTTGCTCGTTTTACTAGGGTATTTTTTGAAGCTTGCTCTAGAAAAAGAAGGACGTTCTGTTTATAGCTTTATTCTGATTGTCGTTATTTTTTACGGCTTTTTTGCGGGACATGTATTATTTTCAGCGTTGTCCTCAACTTTTTTAGGGCTCATTTGTGGAGCTGTTCTTATCACGCGCAAGACTTAAAAATGATTGATTTTGATAGAAGGGAAGAAAAATGCTATGCCTGGATTTTATGGCTTTGTTTCAGACAGGTCTGATGTACTTGGAAAAAAACTAAAATGGAGCGATTTTGTCACACGCGAATCAGGATTTATAGATGAAGAGGCAGTGATTCAGGTTGCAGGACTTTACGGTCGCTTTTTTCGACATGCTACAAAAAAATTTATTTATGACAAAACGTTTTCTGAGGATACAGAACACTTTTTTATTCTTGATGGCGTTGTCTTAAATAAGCAGAAACTGCTGAAACATTACAGGTTGAAAGCTGAAACAGAGATGGTTTCGTTACTTCAGAAAATGAAACAAACGGCCGCTGCTCCTTTCTTTAAAAACTTACGAGGCAGTTTTGCAGGAGTAGTACTCGAAAAGGAAACCGCAAGAATTGCGATCTATACAAATCATATGGGCGATAAAGAAGTTTTTTACTATATGGATCAAGAAACGAATACACTTTATTTTGCAACAGACTTTGATCTGCTAATAAAACTCGTTCATGTTCATTCCGATAAGACATTTAGACTTAATAAAAATGCTAGTTATAGTTTAATGACTCATGGGCACACGCTTTGTAATGAAACTTTGTTCGATGAGGTGAAGCGCCTTACGCCAGGAAGCTTTTTAGTGTTTTCCTCTAGGGGGTTGATGCAGAAAAGTTATTATGAGATTCAAACTAAAGTGCAGCCGATTGAAGAAGACAAAGCGCTTGAAAAATTGGATACATTGTTTCGAAGTGCTGTACGCCTTTCTTTTGAAAAGGATTTGGAGTATGGCTATAAACATTTAGTGGCACTAAGCGGCGGACTCGATTCACGAATGACAACTTGGGTAGCGCACGAAATGGGCTATACGGATATGTTAAATTACACGTTTTCCCAGTCGAATTATCTGGATGAGACTGTGGCGAATAAAATCGCGGATAAGTTGCATCATGAGTGGCTGTTTAAAAGTTTGGATAACGGACTATATTTATACAAGTATTTTGATGAAGCCGTCAGGATATCGGGAGCAAGAGCTCAAAGCTCAACGGTTTCGCATACACTTAGTCTATTGAAAAATGTCAACTTGGATAGGTTTGGGTTAGTTCATACTGGTCAGCTTGGGGATGTCATCATCGGGACTTATTATGATGATGGGAAGCAGCAAGGCTTTAAGCGAGGAGATGGGGCTGTTTCGACGAAGCTACTCGACCGGGTTTGCTACACAGAAGAGCAAGCAGTTAACTTATCGGATCAAGAATTGTTTAAGTTTTACAATCGTGGATTTACAGGGATAAATATTGGCTTAAAACCGATGTATCAATTTACAGAAACCATTTCTCCGTTTCTTGACGTCGAGTTTTTAGATTTTTGTTTGTCGCTTCCGTTTGAATATCGTAGTGGTCATGCGCTTTATTTGAAGTGGATCAATCGCTATTATCCGGGGGCAGCTAATTTTGTCTATGAAAAGGTGCAAGGAAAGATAAATCGCAAAGTCTGGACTGTGAAGGGGGTTCCTATTCCGTGGACAAGTTTTCCGAAAGCGATAGGGAAGTTTCTTAAGAAAAAGCTTGGGCTGCGATTAAACACAAAGAAACATATGAATCCGGTGGACTACTGGTATAAACAGAATCCAGAGCTACAAGCTTTCTATGAAGAGCGTTTTGAGCGAGGGCTAGAGGTGTTAAAAGATAAGCAGTTAAAGCAGGATTGTATGTTTCTTTTTGAAAATGGGACGGCACAGGAAAAAGATCAAGTTGTAACATTTTTAGCTTTTGTAGAACAAATGCAGCAGTTTATGCAAAAAAAGTGACGGGTGCTAAGTGGGAGGCGGAAATTTTCGTGAGTCAAACAAGCAATATTTTAAATAAGTTTTTATCAATTTCGATTGGAAGCTGGATTGCCATGTTGATCGGTTTTGTGAGCACGCCGATTACAACACGGCTCCTATCACCTGATCAATTTGGACAAGCCTCCATTTTTTTGCTCGTTGTGGATGTTTTGGCAGCGATCACACTACTCGGATCGGATCAAAGTTTTATTCGCTTTTTTTATGAAGAAGAGACGTCGAATCGTAAGTTTTTGTTGCGTAGTAGTTTAAGAATCTCACTTGCGACTTTTGGATTAGCAGCTCTTTTAATTTTAGTTTTTTATCAAAGTTTTTCCGCATTCATATTTTCAAAAGTCAGTTTGTGGCTCGTTTTTTTACTGCTGCTTTATGTTTTTTTACGTATTGTGAGCACATTTGCATCGCTTGTTATCCGCATGCAACAAAAGGGAAAAATTTTCTCGTTGATTCAAGTCTTAAATAAATCACTTGAATTTCTGGGTATTCTTTTTTTCGCGTATTTAATGGGCAATCACTATGAAGTTATTATTTACGCACATATTTCATTCATGATTTTAGTCACCGTGATTGCTATTAGTGTAGAGTATAAATTTTGGCGTTTTTTTGGTGACCAAGTTGCTCCCCTAAAAAGTGATACGAGCGAAAGATTACGTTATGGCATGCCACTTATGGTCACACTCCTAATGACGCTAGCTTTTCAATCTGTGGACCGACTAGCCATTAAAGAGTGGTCAAACTATAGCGAATTAGGGTTATACTATGCAGCATTTAAAATTATTGCCGTTCTTAATATGTTACAGATCAATTTTACGGCTTTTTGGACACCACTTAGTTATGAAAAATTCAAAGAAAACCCTGATAATGCTGTGTTTTTTCAAAAAATGGCTCAAACGGTTATTTTTGTAATGTTTGTTATTGCAACGGGCGTTTTACTTTTTAAAGATGTTATTGTTTATCTTTTAGGTTCAGAATACCGGGATGCTGCTTCGATTATGCCTTTTTTAGTATTTATCCCTGTGATGTATACCATTTCAGAAGTGACCGTGGTTGGAATTAACTTTTATAAAAAAACAAAGTGGCATCTTCTGATCGCTTGCTGTGTCTTTTTTATTAATGTTCTTGGAAATATCTTGCTTGTTCCGCTAATTGGGGCTGCTGGGGCTGCAATTTCTACTGGGATTTCTTATATCGCTTTTTTCGCGATGAGAACTTATTTTTCCACTCGTTTATTTCAGGTTGATTATAAATTGAAGCGATTTTATGTGGGAACTTTATTTTTAGTCTCATATGCGCTTTATACAACTTTTTGCAAACAGTCGATGTGGTCTTTTGGTTTTGGTCTTTTGGTGCTCTTAGTGATTTCTTGGTTATACAACGAAACGCTGATGACACTCATTAATAAGTGCCGGGAATTTATGGGTCCTTATGGAAAGAAAGGAGGTAAAAAATGAATATATTGATGGTTGGACCAAGTTTTAAAGCAAAAGGTGGCATCGCGACAGTTATTGCCAATTTCCGGAAATATTACCGCAGTAATAAAATAGTTTACTTGGAAACTTGGCAGGAAAAACATAGATATTTTGCTGGAATTCGGGCTTTATTTGTGATCCGCAAGAAAATTCGGCAAGAAAAAATTGATATCGTTCACTTTCACGTAGCACAAAAAGGAAGTTTTTATCGAAAGGCTTTGCTTAGCTACTTAGTTCCTAGGTACACGCATTATATTTTCCATATGCATGCCTCACAATTTGATTTGTTCTACGAAAAAAGTCCACGATTCTTAAAAAAACGAATTCGAGACGTATTAAATCGTGCTGATCACATTGTTGTTTTAAGTGAAAGTTGGGCGAGCTTTTATAGAGGACTTACGAAAACCCCTATTTCTGTGATTCCTAATGCAGTAGAAGTGTCAAAAGAAGCAAACTACGATTCAGATGCCAAAAAAATTATTATGCTAGGGCGTCAAGGAGAGCGAAAAGGAAGCTATGATGTGCTAAAAATTGCCCCACTTTTTCCAGATTACCAATTTGTTTTATATGGAGATGGGGAAATCGAACGACTTACAAAAGAAATCAAGCGAAGAAACATTCAAAATGTGACGCTTCCTGGCTGGTTAGATAGTTCAAAACGTGATGAGGTGCTCTCAGGTGCAGTGTTGCACTTGTTAATTTCTTATAATGAAGGCTTGCCGATGTCTATTCTTGAGACGATGTCCCGGGGGATTCCGAATCTTGCAACGGGTATTGGAGGAATACCGGAAGCAATTAAAGATGGTGAAAATGGTTTTTTAGTAGCACCGGGAGATTTGCAGCAAATTCAAATTTATTTGAAATTGTTTTTAAATGAGCGCGAGTTGAGAATTTCGCTTTCTAAACAGGCGAGGCTTACGGTGGAAAATCGTTTTTCGATAGAATCTTATTTTAGCGAGTGGAGTGCGCTTTATGATGCTTCCATTTATAAAAAAGAAAAGGATTGAAATAGACTCAGAATCTCGTCATTGATAGACGAGATTCTTTTAATTTTTATTTCCCAGTATAGTGGGATAGAAACCGTTTACCTAATGAGGGGAGTTATGATAAGATAAACAGAGAAATAAAGCAAAAAAAGGGTTAGGAGAATGACTGAAATGGATAAAGAAAAAATTGCAGATGCCGTTAGAATGATACTTGAAGCTGTTGGAGAAAATCCAGAAAGAGAAGGATTAATTGAAACACCAATGCGGGTTGCAAGAATGTATGAAGAAATTTTCGCAGGCCTTCATAAAGATCCGTCTGTTCATTTTAATAAAGTTTTTGAAGAGCAGCATGATGAACTTGTCCTTGTCAAAGATATCCGCTTTTCTTCTGTATGTGAACATCACTTGGTTCCGTTTTTTGGCGTAGCTCACGTTGCTTATCTTCCCCAAAATGGTCGAGTTGCAGGCCTAAGCAAGCTAGCTCGTGTTGTTGATGATGTGAGTAAGCGCCCGCAACTACAAGAACGAATTACGAAAACCGTAGCAGAAATTATGATGGAAAAATTGAATCCACTTGGTGTTATGGTGATTTTAGAAGCAGAACATATGTGCATGACGATTCGTGGTGTCAATAAGCCAGGAGCGAAAACGGTGACAAGTGCTGTACGTGGTGCATTCCGCACAGATGACAAGCTTCGTAGTGAGGTTCTTTCGTTAATCAAGCATTCGTAAAAAACATAACTATTATCGTTTTGAAGTGGATTTATGCTATAATAATTCTTATGGATTATTGTTTTTGAAGGGGAAGTTATTATGACTTATCAAGGGAGCCTCACACAACTGAAGGAAGTGGAAAGATTGGTTCATGATCGAACAGCTTATGAGTTTTTAAAGGAGAATTTTGATGGTCCAAAAATGGATCAAGATCAAATGCTCTGGCTGCATGAATCACTTCGAAGCTCGGAACTTGCGGAAACGGATAAGTACCGAGTGATAACAGCTACGCTTTATGTCATTTTGGCCCATGATACACATGAGGGAATTGATGAAGAAGGCGATGCTCATAAATTAACGCTCAAAGAAAGAGAACTAACGGTTCTTGCCGGTGATTATTATAGCGCGCTTTATTACCGGACAATGGCTGAACTTGGTATGATTGATTTACTCCGGGCGCTGCAACGCGGTGTTCAAAAGATGAATACAGCAAAAACGAATATTTATCAACTTCACGTTTCTTCTGATGAACAATATGCGTCTGAGTTTAGGGCGGCATCAGCAGCCATTTTTTCGGAGTTTGCTCGTTATTTCGGAAAAGCAGATGCTTTTGTTTTGCTTGCTGAGCACGTGCTTGCTTTAAAAAAATTGCTTGATGAACGGACCTTTTATGAGCTGTATCATTCATCCACTTTGAAACGAGCTTACGAACATGGTTTTTTTGCTCGTGATGCGGCCGCTTCTTTTGAAGAGTGGCTTGAACAACTAATTTTGAGGTTTAAGCAGGAAATCACAGAACTTAGGAAAACTTGTGAACCCTTGTCTTCGGCGCTTGATATGCGTTTGCAAGAAATGCTACAGCGCTGATTTTAGAAAGGGGATAAAATAAATGACGACTGAAAAAGAAGAAAAAGTACATCATGTTTTTGAAAAAATTTCGTCTGATTACGACCGCATGAATAGCGTGATCAGTTTTAAACTTCATGTGCACTGGCGAAATGAAACGATAGAATTAATGCGTATGAAAAAAGGAGCGTCTGTTCTTGACGTTTGTTGTGGAACAGCCGATTGGACGATTTTGTCAGCTGAAGAAGTTGGCCCATCAGGAGTTGTTACAGGGCTTGATTTCAGCTCAAATATGCTGCAAGTTGGTGAAGCCAAAGTAGCAAAATCTGGTCTTCAAAATATTGAACTGATGCAAGGGAACGCGATGGAGTTACCTTTTGCGGACAATTCTTTTGATTATGTCACAATTGGTTTTGGATTGCGTAATGTCCCGGATTATTTAGCCGTATTAAAAGAAATGTATCGGGTCTTAAAACCAGGCGGTCAGGCAGTTTGCCTTGATACGAGCCAACCGAATATTCCAGTTTGGCGCCCGTTTTTCAATACATATTTCCGCTATATTATGCCACTTTTTGGGAAGATTTTTGCAAAGAGTTACGATGAATATAGCTGGTTGCAGGAATCAACACGTCATTTCCCAGGAATGAGAGCTCTTTCCGATTTGTTTTATCAAGCAGGTTTTTCCTATGTGCGCTATATCTCTCACAGTGGTGGGGCGAGCGCGACGCATTTCGGCTATAAAAAGGTGGCAGAAGATGAAATTTAATTTTTTATATCCTTCTATCCAAAAGGATATTGATGAAGTAGAAAATGAACTCAAATTGGCGGTTTCGGATGCAGATGCAGAAACGATTTCTGAAGCGGCACTCCATCTATTAACGGCGGGGGGAAAACGAATTCGTCCCATGTTTGTTTGCTTAACTGCGAGACTTGGCGAAAAGTATGAGCCCGTACTTAGTAGGAGCGCTGCGACTTCAATTGAACTTATTCACATGGCGTCTATTGTGCATGATGATGTTGTGGATGATGCTTCGCTTAGGCGAGGGCGTCCTACGATTAAGTCTATGTGGGGAAATCATATTGCGATGTATACTGGGGATTTTTTGTTTGCGAAGTCACTTGAATATATGACGCGAGTAAAAATTGAAAAAGCACACTTGCTTCTTTCGCAAGTGACTGTTGAACTAGCAGTTGGTGAAATTGAGCAAATTAAAGATAAATATAATTTTGAACAAAGCGTCCGCTCATATTTACGTCGCATTAAGCGAAAAACAGCATTGTTGATTGCGGCAAGTTGTGGACTCGGTGGCATTATTGCTGACTTGCCAGAAAAACTTGACGATAAGCTCTATTTGTTTGGTTACTATGTTGGGATGGCTTTTCAAGTTACAGATGATGTTTTGGATTTTTCTCAAGATGAAAAAAAGCTCGGCAAGCCTGCTGGAGAAGACTTGAGTCAAGGGAATGTCACCTTACCAGTGTTTTTTGCTATGCAAGACCCACTGCTTCGTAAACGGATAGAACGTGTGACTGAAACCACTTCGAAGGAAGAAATCGAACATTTGGTGGAAGCCATCCGTGGTAGTGGCGCGATTGAAAAATCAGAACAAGTCGCAACGGATTACTTAAATAAAGCAGCGAGGATTTTGGATGAATTCGGTAATCGAAAAGAAGTAAAACCACTCAGACAAATTATCAAAATGCTCGACAAACGAGACTACTGAGGAGGAAATGCAATGGAGAGAACTTATGTCATGGTAAAACCTGATGGAGTAGCAAGAGGTCTCATTGGAAAAATCATTACTAGGTTTGAAGACAAGGGCTTGAATTTAGTTTCTGCCAAGTTGCTTCAAATGGATGAGGCGCTTGCCAAAGCGCATTATCAGGAACACGTCGGGAAACCGTTTTTCGATGACTTGGTTAGTTTTATTACGTCTGGTCCTATTTTTGCGATGGTTCTTGAAGGCGATGAAGCGATTTCTGTGGCTCGGAAAATGATGGGAGCAACGAATCCGCTTGAAGCTACCCCGGGAACAATCCGCGCTGATTTTGCTGTCCATATGAATCGCAATGTGATTCATGGCTCTGATAGTGAGGCTTCTGCTAAACGCGAAATTGGGTTGTTTTTTAAACCAGAAGAACTAACTTCGGCTAAAAGAGCCGATTGGAATTGGATTTAAGCTGTCTTCTGCTCTAGAAGGCAGTTTTTTTATATCACAAAGGTTGTCTCATGATGGGGCATATGATAAGATTATACATATATACTTTAAAGCGCTAAAACAAAGAAAAGGAGTCGAAAAAAATGAGATACTTAACGGCAGGGGAATCACATGGACCAGGATTGTCATTAATTATTGAAGGGCTACCAGCGGGCATGCCGCTTCTTGCAAGTGATATTAATGTGGAATTAAAACGTCGTCAAGGCGGATATGGTCGCGGGGCGCGAATGAAAATCGAAAAGGATCAAGCACAGTTAACGGCGGGTGTTAGGCACGGAAAAACACTTGGATCGCCGCTTGCTCTTTTTGTTGAAAATAAAGATTTCAAACATTGGGAAACGGTTATGAGTGCAGAGCCAGTTCCAGAAAAAAACGAAGCATCAAGACGGGTCTCTAGACCAAGACCGGGACATGCGGATCTTGTTGGCGGTATGAAGTACGGGCACCGTGATTTGCGTAACGTATTGGAACGTTCGAGCGCAAGGGAAACGACTGTCCGAGTGGCGGCTGGAGCAATCGCCAAAAAACTGCTCGCGGAACTTGACATTAAAGTTGCCGGACATGTGCTTGAAATTGGTGGTGTGCGGGCACAAATTGATCGGGATTACACGGTTACTGAGATTGAACAAATTGCTAATGAGTCTCCTGTGCGTTCGCTTGATGCAAGTCAGGAACAAGCCATGATGGATAAGATTGATGATACGAAGAAAAAAGGAGATACAATCGGCGGTGTAGTGGAAGTCGTTGTTGGCGGGGTGCCAGCAGGGCTTGGAAGCTATGTGCAATGGGATAAAAAATTGGATGCGAAAATTGCGCGAGCGATCGTGAGTATTAATGCGTTTAAAGGCGCCGAATTTGGGGTTGGTTTTGAAGCGGCACGGAAATATGGAAGCGAAGTGATGGATGAGATTTTATATTCGGAAGAAGACGGCTATACGAGACGAACGAATCACTTGGGTGGCTTTGAAGGAGGCATGACAAATGGGATGCCGATTGTTGTTCGAGGTGTGATGAAGCCGATTCCAACACTTTATAAGCCACTTCAAAGCGTGGATATTGATTCGAAGGAAGCTTTTACGGCCAGTGTAGAGCGGTCAGATAGTTCGGCGGTTCCTGCGGCGAGCGTTGTCGCTGAAAATGTGGTTGCATGGGAAGTCGCAACGGCGCTTCTTGAAAAATATCAAAGTGATCGTTTGGATGTCCTAAAAGAGCAAGTAGACGCGGACCGGAAACGAATGAGGGAGTTTTAAGTATGCGTGAAATGAAAATTGAAACGGCTAGTAAAACATATCCGGTTTATATTGGCGAGGCTCTTTTTTCAGCGCTTAAAGATTCTTTTGCGGAAGAATGGAAACGGTATTCAAAACTTTTAGTGGTGACAGATGAGCATGTTGCGAGCTTACACCGTGAAGAGATGGAAACTTTTTTAAGTGAAGTTGAACAGGTTTCTTGGTTTGTGACGCCAAACGGGGAAGCAGCGAAGACGTTTTCGGTTTATGAAGCGGGGATTACGAAAGCGATTGAAGCAAGCTTAGATCGTAAATCGGCACTCATTGCTTTTGGTGGCGGCGTTACCGGTGACCTTGGCGGGATGATTGCGGCTACTTATATGCGCGGCATTCCATTTTATCAGTTTCCGACAACGGTACTGGCACATGATAGCGCTGTTGGCGGCAAGGTGGCGATTAACCACCCGCTTGGAAAGAATTTAGTTGGGAATTTTTATCAACCAGAAGCGGTGGTTTACGATACGAACTTACTTCAGACACTTCCGGTTCGAGAGATGCGCTCTGGTTTTGCTGAGCTCATTAAGCACGCGCTGATTAGTGAGCAAGGGTTTTTAAATTCGCTTAAGGAGCATTTTGTTTCGGAGACGGACTTATATGGCAAGTCTTTGCCTTTGTTTCTTGAAAAAGGGATCTCTGTGAAGGCGGAAATTGTAAAACAAGATGAGACGGAACAAGGAGTGCGAGCGTTTCTTAATTTTGGGCATACATTCGGGCATGCGCTTGAGGCTTTTGGGAATTTTGAACGATTTTTGCACGGGGAAGCGATTATTTATGGCATGCTATATGCGCTTCGGTTGAGTAAGAAGCTTTTGGGGCTTCAGTTTGAGCTCGCGCCATTCGAAAGTTGGCTTGTGTCACTCGGTTATGCGACGAAACTGCCTCAAGATGTGGCGTTTGAGGCCATCTATCACAATATGTTACACGATAAGAAAACGACTTTCGGTGAGATTACGTTTGTGCTCTTGCAAGATGTTGGGAGCTTAACTTTACAAACGGTTGATCGGGATGTGCTTGAAGAAACATTTATTCAGTTTAAAGAAGGAGGAGACGCGTGATGCGAGCGATTCGTGGAGCTACGACGGTGAAAGAAAACCAAGCGGAGGAGATTTATGCGGCGACTGATGAATTATTTCGACAAATTTTGCGGGAAAATGAGCTTACGGATCCAGAACATTTGGTATCGGTGATCATTACGGCAACGCCTGACCTTAATGCGGCTTTTCCAGCTCGAGCGATCAGAGAGTGTGAAGGGTTTCAGTTGCTTCCTGTGATGGGGATGGTCGAAACGGATGTTCCAGGTGCGCCGGCAAAGTGCATTCGGCTTATGGTGCATGCTCAGATGGAGCGGCAACTTGCGGATGTGAAACATGTTTACTTGAATGATGCAGCGAAGCTTAGACCAGATCTTGCAAGAAAGCGAGATGAGGCTTGATGAAATGGAATGAAACACTTGCCGGACTTGGGTCTTATAAACCAGGAAAGCGTGAGGAACAGGTGAAAGCGGAACTTGGTCTTGAGCGAATTGTGAAGCTATCTTCGAATGAAAATCCTTTTGGCGCTGCAGAAGCGGTTCGTGAAGCTTTACGTGTCTTAAGCTATGAATCCTTTACAGAGCTTTATCCGGATGGGCATGCGGCGGCACTTCGAAAGGGGGTTGCTTCATTTTATCAGCTAGATGAAGCAGAACTCATTTTCACGGCTGGTGTTGATGAACTGATTGGGCTTTTGGCACGGGCACTTCTTCGTCCAGATGTGAATACGGTGATGGCAACGCCGACTTTTGTTCAGTATGCGCATCATGCAAAAATCTGTGGGGCGGAGCTGCGAGAAGTCCCGCTGCTTAATAATGGGGATCATGACCTCGATGCGATGTTAGCGCAGGTTGATGAAGATACGGCGATAGTTTGGATTTGCAATCCGAATAATCCAACAGGGAACTTTTTAGATTTAAATGCGGTGGAAACTTTCCTCAAGCAGGTTCCAAAAGAGACGCTTGTCGTCTTGGATGAAGCTTATATCGAGTATGTAGAGCCCGTTCCGGATGCGCATGAAAAGTGGATTCGTACGTATCCCAATTTAGTGATCACAAGGACGTTTAGTAAAATTTACGGGCTTGCGAGTGCACGAGTGGGCTACGGGATGGCTCATCCAGAAGTTGTGGATAAACTGAATGTCATTCGCTCGCCTTTTAATACGACGACAATCGGGCAAGCGCTTGCGCTTGAAGCTCTTTTGGATCAAGATTTTATCGCAAAATGCCGCAAAGAAAACAAGTTAGGTATCGCACAATATGAGGCGTTCGCCGAACAATACGAAGAAGTCAAACTTTATCCTTCTTGCGGAAATTTTGTTTTGCTTGAGTTTCAGTGTCCGGGTCAACGTGTGTTTCGCTATTTGGAGGAAAATGGCTATATCACGCGCTCTGGGGAGACGCTTGGTTTTTCAAATGCGGTGCGGATTACAATTGGTCGCGCGGAGGACAATGCGGAAGTGATTCGCTTGCTTGAGGCATTTTTACGCTAAGGAGGCGTTTTTTTGAAGGGAAATGTGGTGATCGTTGGGCTCGGGCTAATTGGCGGTTCTATCGCACTTGCAATCCGAGAGCAGCATCAAGAGGCACATATTATTGGTCTGGATGTTTCGATGAGAACGCTTGAAACTGGGCTTGAACTCGGGGTGATTGATGAAATTGGCGAGAGTCTCTTAATAGATGCCAAGCGTGCGGACTTGCTAATTTTTTGCTGTCCTGTTAAGGAGACGGAGGCACTTTTGCGTCACTTACCTAAACTGAAGCTAAAAGATACACTTATTGTGACGGATACGGGAAGTACGAAAGCGGGGATTATGTCGTGTGCGGAGAAGCTTAAGGAGCGGGGAATTACGTTTATAGGTGGGCATCCGATGGCAGGTTCACATAAAAGTGGGGTCACGGCGGCTAAGCGGCTATTATTTGAAAATGCTTATTACTTGCTCACTCCTTTTGAAGGAGAAGACGAAAAGCGTGTATCAGAGTTAAGAGCATGGCTTTCTGGAACTAGTGCGAAGTTTTTACGGCTCTCGCCTGCTGAACATGATGAAATCACGGGAATGCTGAGCCACTTGCCGCACATTATTGCCGCTGCTTTAGTTCGACAAACGGAAGGGTTTACGCATCTGCATCCAAACGCATTTCAACTTGCAGCGGGGGGATTTCGAGATATTACCCGTATTGCTTCTTCTGATCCGCGAATGTGGACGGATATTTCGCTTAGCAATCAAAACGTTTTGATGGGACAACTAAAAAGCTGGAAGCTCGCGATGGAAGAAGCACTTCAAATGCTTCGGACAGGAGATAGTCAAGCGATTTATCAATTTTTTGATGAAGCGAAGGAATTTCGTGATACGCTCCCCGTTCATAAAGGAGCGATTCCTGCTTTTTATGACTTGTTTGTTGACGTGCCGGACTACCCAGGGATTATTTCGGAAGTTACAGGTTATTTGGCGAAGTGGGAAATTAGCTTAACTAACTTGAAAATTCTTGAAACACGTGAAGATATTTTTGGGATTTTGCAAATTACTTTTCAAACAGAAGAAGATCGAAGTCGTGCGAAGGCCTGCATTGAGGAGCAAAGCGACTTTTTATGCTATTACGAGGAATAAGGAGATATCGCTATGAAACTAATAACGAATCAAACGAACTTGAAAGGGACAATTGAAGTTCCTGGTGACAAGTCGATTTCACATCGCAGCATCATGTTTGGTGCGCTTGCAAAAGGAACAACGCGGATTCATCATTTTCTGGAAGCTGAGGATTGTTTAAGTACGATTGAAGTGTTTCGTAAGCTGGGTGTTAAGATTGAACGCTCAGATTCAGAAGTCGTTGTTCACGGCGTCTCTGGCTTTCAGGGATTAAAAAAGCCAGATTCAGAACTTTATGTTGGAAATTCGGGAACAACGATTCGACTGATGATGGGGATTTTAGCTGGTGCTCAGTTTGATGCGGTTTTAACAGGGGATGAGTCGATTCAAAAACGACCGATGAATCGTGTGGGGATACCTCTTGAAAAAATGGGTGCGCGCATTGAAACAAAAAATGATGCAGGTTTTGCGCCAGTTCAGTTACGTGGAGGAAATCCACTTTCAGGAATTCACTATGAGATGCCTGTTGCAAGTGCTCAGGTGAAGAGTGCCATTTTATTTGCTGCTCTTCAAGCAGAGGGCGAAACGGTGATTCATGAAAAAGAAAAAACACGAAATCATACAGAAGAAATGATTCGTTTGTTTGGTGGCGAAATTGAAGAAGAGGGACTCACTGTGAAATTATCTGGCAATCAAAGTTTTACAGCTCAGGAAGTGCGTGTGCCTGGAGATATTTCTTCAGCCGCTTTTTTCATCGCGCTTGGTCTACTTGTGCCAGATGCTTCGATTCGGTTAACGAATGTTGGACTTAACCCAACTCGGACAGGAATTCTTGATGTAGTGGAAGCGATGGGCGGAAATCTTACAAAAGAAGCTCCAACCTTTTCGGGGACTATCCAAGTGGCAACCTCAAATTTGCGTGGAACAACCATTGAAGGTTCACTCATTCCTCGTTTAATCGATGAGCTTCCTATTATCGCACTTCTTGCGACACAAGCAGAGGGTGAAACAGTGATTCGTGATGCAGAAGAACTTAAAGTTAAAGAAACGAACCGGATTGATGCGGTTGCAAATGAATTGAAGAAAATGGGGGCAGACATTACGCCGACTGAAGATGGTTTAATCATTCGCGGGAAAACAGCACTACATGGTGCAAAAGTTACGAGCTACGGAGATCATCGTATTGGAATGATGCTACAAATCGCGGCTTTACTTGTAAAAGAGGGGGAAGTAGAACTTGAAAAAGCCGAAGCGGTTGCGGTTTCTTATCCTGACTTTTTTGATGTGATTAAGTCGCTGATAGATTGATACGCTCAGCTCAATTGCTTTGATTCTCCTACTCTTTTTGTTATAATGTTGGTTATTATGTGATGAGTGAGGGGTGTCATTTTGAAAAACGCGGAAAAAATGCTAAGTGCACTCGAACATGAAAACATGGACGAAGCAAAAAAATATTTTGATGCTGTGGTTGCGGGGGATTCTCCGGAAGAACAGTTCTTTTTAGCGGAACAGCTGTTTAGTTTAGGATTTTTGGATGAAACGGAAGACCTTTACGAACTTTTACTGGCCGCTTTTCCAAATGAAGGAGAGCTATACGTTAGATTAGCTGAGGTATCTATTGAAAAAGATCAGTTAGATGAAGCGGCTGAACGGTTAGAACAAATTAAACCTGATGATGATGCTTATCTTGAGAGTTTGCTTGTTGCAGCAGATTTGTATCAAATGCAGGGGCTGTTTGAAGTGACAGAACAAAAATTACAACAAGCGAAAAGCCTTGCGCCAGGTGAACCGATTATTGATTTTGCGCTTGGAGAATTTTATTTATCACAAGCGCGTTTTGCTTCTGCTGTACAAAGTTACCAGTCGGTGCTTGATGCTGGGATTACAGCGCTCCAAGATGAAACGATTTCTGTTTATGTACGAATGGCAGAAGCACTCAGTGCAAGTGGTGCATTTGAAGAAGCCATTCCTTTTTATGAAAAAGCGCTCGAAGAAAATGAATCCCTTGATACATTATTTGGATTAGGGTTAACAGCTTTTCAAGCTAAGGAATACGCGACGGCAATTCATTCGTTTGAGCATTTAAAAGAACACGATCCAAGCTATACCACGCTTTATCCTTATCTTGCCAAAAGTTATGAAGAAAATGGGCAGAAGGAACAAGCTCTTGAGATTCTTGAAGAGGGACTTAAGCAGGATGAATTCAATAAAGAACTCTTTTTTGAAGCAGGACAGCTCGCCCTGTCGCTTGGTCGCTTAGAAGAAGCAGAAAACTTTTTCAGACAAGCGCTCGTGCTTGATCCTGAGTACATTGATGCGATGCTTGAGTTGAATAAGTTGTTGCTTGATAAGGCGGATTATGATGGTTTAGTTGAAATTTTTGAAGGGCTTAGTGAGGAACTAATCACAGAACCTCAAATTTTTTGGGACTTAAGTGTTGCATATCAAGAGACAGAACAATATAATAAGGCAAAAGAAAATTTTGAGAAAGCCTATCCTCATTTTAAAAATAACCCTACGTTTTTACGTGAATATGGATTATTTTTACGCGAAGAAGGAGATGCACTAGCCACGACGATTTTAAGTGATTATCTTACTTTTGAGCCAGAGGACGAGGCAATCCGAAGTTTACTTGATTTTTGATGAAAAATTCGGAAGGAGTGATTGTTATGAAAGCACCCATTTCTGTGGATGAAAAAAAAGACTTTATTCGTTGGCTGTTAAATACGCATCAAATGAAGATGCGGGAAGCGATGTGGGTTCTTAATTATATTGCTGGACATGATCAAATCATGAAGTATGTGCACTTTGTAGATGATCTTGACGGCAAAAATCGAGGCCTTGTTCTTTCCGCACACGGAGTCGATAACGAACCATTCCGATTTTTTAAAGGAAACTTAACAACATCAGATCCAGAAAAAGCTTTTCACGATATTCGTTTAAATTGGGATGAAAATCTCTATATTATGCTACATTTTAAAGAAGCATTAAGCTCACCTGAATATGCACTTGTACGGGAAGAAAATCCGGCGCAAGAGCTTAAAATTGGTGAAGAGGAAAAGCTTTTAGCTGAAAAATTTTTAAATCAGATGATGAACCGCTTTGAAGAAGAGGCGTTAAAGCGTGAAATTGACCGGGCGCTTGATCATCGTGATAAAGAGACCTTTTTAAAATTGTCTGCAGTACTTCGAGAAAAAACAATCTAATGATTCACTTTAAGCTGGACGCAGAATACTTTGCTTCCAGCTTAAAAAATGTTTTGGGGGGAAGAATGTGTATCAATTACTTGCAAATCGTTCTTTCTTGCGACTGCTTTTGGTAGTGAATTTGCTAGGAGCCATTTACGGGTATATCTGGTATTTGCCACAATTGCAGTTGACGAAAGTTCAGTTTTGGCTTTTTGTGCCAGACAGTCCAACGGCTATTTTGTTTTTTGCGTTTGTTTTGATTGCTTTTTTAGGGAAAAAACACTGGCCACTTATGGAAGCGTTAGCGTTTGTTTGTCTTGTAAAATATGGGATTTGGGCAGTTGGAATGAATATTTTCTTAATGCTTGACCAGAAAATGCTTTTACTTACAAGTGTGATGTTACTTCTTAGTCATGGTTTTATGGCTCTCGAAGGTATACTTTATGCGCCGTTTTATCGTTTTCGAATAAGTCACTTTATGATTGCGGCGGTTTGGATTTTACATAATGATGTGATTGATTATTTATTTGGGCAAATGCCGATTTATATGGGACTTGAACGCTACTTGCCTTATATTGGCTACGCAACTTTTTGGCTTTCGGTACTTGTTTTATTCTTCGTTTATCAAAAAGCCGTTCGAAAAGACCGATTTAAATTAGAACTCTATTAAATAGTTGATTTAGTGGATAGAAAATAAGATTTTTCTCATTTTAGGCTTTCCCCATTGAGACTTTTTAGAAGTTCCTTTATAATTAAAACTAATCATTGTTAGGAAAATAATTTGAGGAGGAAGTTGATAGAATGTCCTTTGGTGCATATATTTTATACTTTGTTATTGTAGCCGCGATTCCGCTTTGGGCGCAGTTTCGCGTTAAGACAACTTATTCGCAGTATTCCAAAGTCGGCGTAAGAAGCGGACTGACGGGTGCGGAAGTTGCGCGCATGATTCTTGATCGGAATGGCTTATCAAATGTTCCTGTTCAAGCGACAAGTGGTGTTTTAAGTGACCACTATGATCCTAGAAAAAAAGCCGTTTTCTTATCAGAATCCAATTACCATGAAGCGTCAATTGCTGCAGCAGCAGTAGCAGCACATGAAGTAGGGCATGCGATTCAAGATAAAGAAGACTATGCATTTATGCGTTTTCGTTCAGCTCTTGTGCCGATTACTTCGTTTAGTTCCAACATTTCGTGGGTGTTTTTAATCATTGGAATGATTGCAACTATGCCAAGCCTAATGCTCGTTGGGATTGTGTTAATGGCAGTTGGTGTCTTATTCCAACTTGTAACCCTTCCAGTCGAATTTGATGCAAGTAAGCGAGCACTTGTTCAACTTGAAGATGGTGGCTTTTTAATTCAACAAGAAGTGCCGCAAGCAAGAAAAGTACTTAGCGCTGCTGCAATGACATATGTTGCTGCAATGGCCGTTGCTGTACTTGAACTTTTACGTTTGTTGCTTATCTTCACGAATATGAACCGAAACTAGTCAAAACCTGAGAACTCTCTCAGGTTTTTTCGTGAATTTGTTTAAATGAAGGAGTAATCGAATGGATTTTGATGTTATTGTGATTGGCGGCGGACCGTCTGGATTAATGGCGGCGATTTCAGCTGCCGAACAAAACAAACAAGTTTTACTGATTGAAAAAGGACCTAAATTGGGAAGAAAGCTGATTTTATCAGGTGGTGGACGTTGTAATGTCACAAATCGCAGACCGGTCGATGAGATTATCCAGCACATTCCTGGAAACGGTCGTTTTTTATACAGTGCCTTTCATCAGTTTGATAACGAAGATATTATCACTTTTTTTGAAAAGCTCGGTGTACAACTGAAAGAAGAAGATCATGGACGTATGTTTCCTGTGTCAAACAGCGCTCGTTCTGTGGCAGAGGCAATGGTTCAGCGTATGGAAAAACTAGGTGTGAAAGTATATATGAAAACTGCTGTGAAACATCTATGCTATGAAAGCGGACAAGTTACCGGGGTTGTTCTTTTGGACGGACAAAAAATTACAGCGAAAAGTGTCATTGTCGCAGTTGGTGGGAAATCCGTTCCGCGCACAGGCTCAACTGGAGACGGATATGCTTGGGCAAAAGCAGCTGGGCACACTATTACAGAACTTTATCCAACGGAAGTTCCGCTAACGTCACGTGAAAAATTTATTCAAGAAAAGCGCTTGCAAGGTATTTCCCTTCGCGACGTAGCGCTTTCTGTACTTAATTCAAAAGGAAAAGCGATTATTACCCACCAAATGGATATGATTTTTACTCATTTTGGAATTTCCGGTCCGGCTGTACTGCGTTGTAGTATGTTCGTCGGAAAAGAACTAAAAAAACAAGAAAACGTCACCATGCAGCTTGATTTATTTCCTGATGAATCCTCTGAGGCTTTGAAAAAACGTATTTTTGCGTTGCTTGAGGCTAGTCCCAAAAAAGCTCTGAAAAATGCACTTGCCTCGCTAACGCAAGAAAAATTACTACACTTTTTACTAGAAAAAGCAGATTTAGACTTAGAAAATTCATATCGACAAGTCAGCCCGAAGAAACTAGATCAATTTGTTTTGTCACTTAAAAACTTTCTCTTTACTGTAAATGGCACATTAAGTTTTGACAAAGCTTTTGTAACGGGCGGAGGGGTCTCAATCAAAGAAATTAATCCTCGGGAGATGCAATCTAAACTCATGCCCGGATTGTTTTTTTGCGGTGAAATTTTAGATATCAATGGCTATACAGGCGGGTACAATATTACCTGTGCGCTTGTAACGGGTCACACTGCTGGAGAAAATGCCGCTTTTTTTGTGGATCAAGTGGATTAAAAAGAACAGAAACTAAGGTATAAAGTCCATTTTTAAAATGGAACACCTTAGTTTCTGTTCTTTTCATTTTCGCTTAAATTTTATTTTTCACTGCTTAATACAAATTTACTAACAAGTGCAGCCAAAACGCCTCCAACAATAGGAGCTAGAATGAAAAGCCAAAGCTCTGAGAGTGCGGCTTGTCCGGTAAACAAAGCAGGGGCGATACTTCTAGCAGGGTTAACGGAAGTTCCAGTCAAAGGAATCCCTAGTAAATGCACGAGTGTTAAAGTAAGCCCGATAGCAAGCCCCGCAAAAGCAGCATTTCCCTGTTTTCCTGTTGTTGTCATGACCACTAAAACAAAGATAAAGGTTAAAATCATTTCAACTAAAAACGCTCCTGATGCGGAGAGAGCCCCAAAACCATTTTGACCTAGATTGTCTGTTGAAAGAGAAGAGGCAAGTAAAAAGGTTCGAAGAGTGAGCGTTGCGACAATGCCTCCTAAAATTTGTGCGACAAGATAAATGCAAAGTTCTTTTAAAGGCATACGTTTATTGATAAACATGGCGATGGAAACAGCAGGGTTGATATGGCAACCTGAAATTGTTCCGATGCTGTAAGCCATGGCAACGATAGAGAGCCCGAATGCCAGTGCGATACCCGGTGTACCTATGCCTTCTATGCCGCCCCCAAGGACAGCAGTTCCGGTACCAAAAAGAACAAGTGTAAAAGTACCGATAAATTCAGCTAAAGCTTTTTTCAAAAATCCTTCCTCCTTAAACTTAATGGATATAGAGAATCCTATACTATTATAAAGTTTTTTTAGTGTTATAAAAACTCTATTTATTGTTTTATGAGGTGGATTTTGGTGTTTTTAAACGAAAAAGAAAAAATTAAGAACATTTACTCATAAACTAGAACAAAAGATTTAAGAATTCCGTGAATAATATTTTCGATTTCCGAAATTTCACAAGGTGTTCCGATATAAAATGTATGGGCATTTTCTTGAAAGTCGTAGTGGTTAGTAATCAAGTATTGAAAAGCAGTTAGTTTCATTTGGAAATTAGAGTCACAACTTGTGAGATTAACAATTTTGATTTTACTAGAAAATAAGTTGATAAGCATTGCTTCGATATAAAGAGTCCTATTTTTTTCTTCATCTAGAAAAAGGTAAATTGTAATTTGTTCGATCGGCTCTATTTGGTTTGCCATGATAATCTGGCAAAGTGTATAGGCAATAACTGGTCTTTTTTCATCAGAATCTGTGTAAACCTCTGCCAAGGCAAGGCACTGTTTATAAAGTTTTTCTTCATAAAAAATAGGCTGATTATAAGAAAAAAGCTCATCAATGATCCCTGTTTGAGCAAAATCATTTAAAATATAGACATCATTTAGATAGCAACTAAGAACATCTAAAAGCGTATCATCTTGGATATTTAAAAATTGACGACAGAGGGCTTTATGTGTGTTATTAAAAAGATAATGTTTTTGTCGTTTAAGCTGAAAATGCAGATTATCTTTACAGTAAACATGCCCTTCCTTTAACATAACGGTGAAAAAAACGAACTCATCTTCCGAAAGCTCGTGTAAATGAAAATAGCGTTTTGCTAATCGAGCGATTTGTTTTTTGAACAGTTCGTAGTCATTACAGCGCACGATACTGTCTCTTTGTTTATCGCTTAGCTGAATAGTGTGCCCAAGTGAAAGTCGTTTAACAGATACTTTGAAGCGATATAGAATTTTGTTGGTATCGTAGGAGGCAATATAAGAAGGGAATTGTTCTTTTAATGAAGTGACAAAGTCATCATAAAAAAATAAATCATTTACGAAGATGGGATATTCTCGGCTGAAATAAAGTAATTTATTGTAAAAGTTACGAATATTTAGCTCGCTACCTGTGAGGACAAGTGGGTTGTTTTTTAGTTTGACAGAGTAGCTTGTGAGCAAATGATTTAAAGCCTTTAAATACCTGGCGTATGTGGATTCAGAGAAGAAAAATGTGGTTAAAATTTTTGAAACATCAAGTTTGTCATAGCTAAAAAGATGTTTGAAAATAAAAAAACTGGGTTCTTCTTGGATGATTTTAAACATCAGTTGATATTTTTGTTGGGGAGAACATTTGTAGAAAATTTTGTTTAGCCTAGACGTTTTTGTGATTGCACCCGGCTGTATGTCTACGAAATAAGAAAAATCCTTTCTGATAGTTTCTTTTGAAACGGCCAATTTGTCAGCAAAAGTTTCGATATCTTTAGGTTCGGAAGTTAGTTCTTTTAATAACCGAACTTTTCGATGATTGCTTTTGTTGATGAAAAAATCAATTAAAAAGTTATTCATATTTTTATCACCCTTAGGTTGAGATATCTTTCTATACAATACCATTTCCCCATTAAATTAAACTGGCAAAATTTTTTTCCTGTAGACTAATTATTGACAGTATTTTTAAAATCGTACCTACACAACCAATTAAATTTGCCTTAAACCTCACTTCAAGTTTTAAAATAAAAGAAAATCAATGCAGGAGGAAAAGAATATGAAAAGTAGTTTATTCGAACAAATCAAAAATAAAACGATTCACCCTGATGATCCACTATTTGAAGAAATTCATCAGATTGTTGAAGAAAATCAAGAAAAACTTATGAAGCTTAATACAAACTATCATGAGCGTAAAGCAAGAAATCAACTATTTTCTGAAATTATTGGGCAGGAACTTGATGAAACGACTTCTTTTAATTTACCGATTTATACGGATTTTGGCCGTCATCTTCAAATAGGTAAACAAGTTTTTATTAATTGTAACGTATTATTTACAGATTTAGGGGGCATAATAATTGAAGATCATGTTTTAATTGGACCAGGAGCAAAAATCATCAGTGTTGGTCACCCTATTGATCCTAAGATTCGACGTAGCGTACAACTTAATTCAGTGGTGATCAAACGAAAGGCATGGATTGGAGCAGGAGCTACCATTTTACCGGGGGTAACCGTTGGTGAAAATGCCATCGTTGCGGCAGATGCTACGGTAACAAAAGACGTTCAGCCTAATACAATTGTAGCGGGTACACCGGCAAAGGTCATTCGTGTGATGGATGAAGTATAATTAAATTTAAGTATTCATTCAAAAAAGAACGGAAATCAAGGGATAAAACCATTTTTTAATGGAGGTTCCGATGATTTCTGTTCTTTTTTATCAAACCACTAAAATCTTGAAATTCATGAGATAAATGTTTCACTAGCTTTACTTTATTTCTGTTAAGAACGTATCCACAATTTCTTCACGTTTTTCAAGGAATAATGGATTATTTCTTGTCGGATGAATCCGGTTGGAAAGAACAACTAGTCCGTGCTGTGTCACGGGATCGAGTACAAGAAAAGTTCCTGTAAACCCTGTGTGGTAAAGGGCAAAGTGATCTCGAATTTTCCGTAAATCAAAACCAATGCCCCGATCACGATTTAGTTGAGGCGTATAGTTTTTTTGGATAGAGGCTAAACTTTGCTTCGAAAAAAGTGGTGCTCCGCCATCAAAAAGGAATGCATTTGCAAATAAAAGCAGATCTTCTAGGGGCGCAAATAGCCCCGCGTGTCCAGTATTTCCGTGAGCAATAAACGCTTTATGATCATGAACAATTCCTGTGATTAAGCCCCGTTTATCTGTTAGCTCTGTTGGAACTGCTTTTTTTGGATCTGCTGAATAAAAACAGGTTTGACGAGCACCAAGAGGCGATAAGATGTTTTTTTCAATTTGAGCTTCAAAATTTTCTGGTACAAGCGCTTCAATCAAATAGCCCAGAAGTAAAAAGTTAAGATCGGAGTATTCCACAAAGGTTTTTGCTGGTTTTACTTGTTTAGCCGAGTAGACATATGCCCGAACATCGTCAGGCTCTTCTATAACAAAGCCAGGTAGACTTTTGGGTAATCCTGATGCGTGTGTGATAAGATCTAAAATCGTAATGGTTTCATACTTAAAGTCTGGCAAATAATTGATAACGGCATCGTTCCAGTCAAATAGCGCTTTTTCGTGCAGTTGAACGAGTCGAATCGTCGTTGCAAGAACCTTTGTCAAAGAAGCAAGATCGTAGAGATTTGAGGACGTAGCAAGAAGAGGAGTTTTTTCTGGGAGCCAAGCTTTATCGCCGAAAACGGACGTTCTAGTTTCAGTGGGCGTCAAAATAGCAAAACTTACACCCGGAACCGTTTTTTCGCTTACTAAATTGTGTAGTAAAGTAGTCGTTTGTTCAAACATAAATTAGCCTCCATTTTCTTGTTCATTTCGTGAGCTGATAAAATAATATCTTTACGCATAACGCACGTCTGTGTTTTTCAAAAAGCATAGTTGTTCGAGTCTTTCAACTCCTGTAATGATGAGCTCTTGATTATTTCGTTCCAAAAAAAGAAATAAATGAGCTAGAACCTGCTACTTTTCCTTCTCGTGTTCAATACCTCATAGCAGAGCCACATCTGTCTTAACAAATTTGGCAAGTTGAGATAAAACCCGATAAAATAGCGGGGCGTGAGGTGTTTTCTAGGATTAAAAAACCAGTTTGGTTTTTTCTTGCGTAGGAAACGTAGAATGATTCCGTGAAGAAATAAACCGTATAAAAAAATAGCCAAACTGGACCAAATTGACTCGATTGACTAATGCTTCCTTTTTTTCTTTATTTGAATTTTACGGTACAATAAAACTGAATGTTTCTTGCTCGTTTATTTCATTAATTGTAATTTACTAAACAAATCAACCTCATTATCACAAATCAATAGGGGAATGTCAATAATAGAAAAAGGTGAGAATAGAAGTGACAGAAAGAAAAGCAGAGCGACTTATAATACCAGAAAAACTGGTTACACTTGTTAAAAAGCGGAGTGAAGCGTTTCAGCTGGAAGGCTTTGTCCCTGGACAAGGAGAAAAGTCAGCTAAAATCATGTTTGTCGGGGAAGCACCTGGAGAAACAGAAATTCATAATTTGATTCCTTTTAGCGGGCGAGCAGGTGATGAGCTGATGCGCTTTATGGACATTGCTGCGCTCACAAGAAATGATGTATATATAACGAGTGCTGTAAGAAGTAGACCTTATCGTTATGGCGAAAAAAAAGATCGTAAAACAGGAGAAATGATCGAGAGGCGCTATAATCGTACGCCAACTCAAAAAGAAATCTATGCACAGGCTCCCATTCTTGATTTTGAAATTCAAACGGTGCAGCCGAAGTTAATTGTGACGCTTGGAAATATTGGGTTAAGACGTTTACTTGGAAAAGAATATGGGGTCTCTTCTTTACACGGTCAGGTGTTAACAAAACAAGTTCAAAAACTAGCTTCTCTTGATGAAAATCGGTTTGAAAAAACAGCAGCATATTATACGATCATTCCCACTTTTCATCCGGCGAGCATTTTTTATAATCGAAAACTCTTACCGTTAATTCAAGCAGATTTTGAAGCGATTGGTTCTTATGTAAAGGAGTATTTAAGATGAAATTTGTAGTTATAGGTTCTGGAATTGTCGGAGCAAGTGCAGCATATCACCTGGCAAGAAATGGACATGCTGTCACAATCGTTGACCGAAAAGATGCAGGACAGGCAACGGAACATGCGGCAGGAATTATTTGTCCTTGGGTTTCCAAGCGGCGGAATAAAGTTTGGTATGAACTGGCCAAAGCTAGTGCGCGTTTTTATCCTGAACTAGATCGTGAACTTGCAGATCTAGGGCTTTCTTCTGGATACAAACAAGTTGGGGCTCTTTGTCTGCGGAAAGAAGGAGAAACCCTAGATGCGCTTTATGAGCTTGCAAAAGAGCGTAAGGAAGAAGCGCCTGAGATGGGAACGATTGAAAAATTGACACCAGAAGAAGTGAAAAAATGCTTTCCACTTGCTCGAAACGATTATGGAGCCGTTTTCCTAAGTGGTGGGGGGAGAAGTAAAGGGGCGCTTGTTCGGGATGCTTTGCTTGAAGGAGCCAGTCTTTACGGGGCACAAGTGATACACGGGGATGCAAGCTTGGATCAGAAAATGCGATTGACTGTTGACGGACGCAAAATGACTTATGACCGGTTACTTCTAGCTACTGGCGCTTGGCTAAATCCGCTTTTAAATGAGGCAGGCTATTCGGCGGATTTGCTCGCTCAAAAAGGGCAACTTCTTTCGCTTCATTTTGAACATTTAGAAATGGGGGACTGGCCGGTGATCTTACCGCCGGCATCAAAATCAATTGTACCATTTGATGGTGGCAACTTGCTTCTTGGTGCGACACATGAAAAAGAAACTCAGTTTGATCTCACCCCAACAAAGGATGCGCAGGAGGAAATTTTAACTGAGCTTGCGCCGTTTATTCAGCTTGACGAAGAAAAAAGCGAAATGACGCTTTCTGTGGGCACACGGCCATACACTTCGGATTTTACTCCGTTTATCGGAGAATGGCTCCCTAATCAAGTTTTTCTTGCTAATGGGTTAGGAGCTTCTGGGCTAACAACTGGTCCTTTTGTCGGGAAAATGTTAGCGAGGCTTGCAGCAAATGAACCGATTTCTTTCAACCTTACGCCGTTTGATCCGAAAAAATATATCCAAAAACGTTAATCGAGCGGATTTTTATTTTCATCCAGTGTAAAGCCTTCACCCATCACATCATGAACAATGCTAACAGAAACGAAAGCATGTGGATCGATGGAGTCGATAATTTGTTTTAATTGAATGATTTCATTTTTGGCGACGACGATATAAAGAACGTCTTGATCGAGTTTTGAAAAGCCGCCTCTTCCTTCAAGAATTGTGACGCCACGGTTCATCGTTTGCATGACGCGATCGGCGATTTTCTCGTTCTTTTGCGAGATGATCGTAGCTCCTCTTGCGGCGTAAGCTCCTTCTTGAACGAAATCAATGACGCGGGCACCGATAAATACGGCAACAAGCGTGTACATCACTTGTCGAATATCCAAGTAGGAAATGGATGCGGTGAGAACTAGCGCATCGAAGAGAAAGAGAGTCCGTCCCATGCTGATTCCTTTTTTATAGTTTAAGAGTTTTGCAATGATATCGCTGCCACCTGTTGTGCCCCCGTAACGAAAGACAATTCCAAGTCCAATCCCTGTGAACCCACCAGCAAAGAGCGTGACGAGAAGTAAATCAGAATGGAGATCAAGCGTAAAGGGAATCCGCTGGAAAATCCATAAAAATAACGATAGACTAAGTGTGCCAATTCCGGTATACATAAATGCACGGCTTCCAAATACCCGCCAACCAATCAAAAATAGGGGAGCATTTAGAAGAATATTGGAGTAGGCAGGGTCAATGTGCAAGAAATGTAGCAAAATAAGTGTGATCCCTGTGAGACCACCTTCACCCAGTCCGTTTTGAATGTTAAAATTAACTAAGCCAAAAGCATATATTGCTGTCCCGAGCATGATAAAAAGAATGTTTTTCAGCCGAATGGTTTTAAGCATGAATTTGCTCCTTTCTCGGTCTTTGATAGACGTCATTTATCTAAGTTCGGTATAATAAGAAGAAGGATATTATTAAGTGTTTACTTTTTTAGTGTATCATAAATTAAGGGGGATTTTACATGGCGAAGACGATTCAGGAAATGCAAAAAGAAGTTGACCAGTTTATCGGTCAATTTAAAGAAGGTTATTTTTCACCGCTTGCGATGATGGCACGGGTTACAGAAGAAACAGGTGAATTAGCACGCGAAATCAATCATTACTATGGTGAAAAAACAAAGAAGACTTCTGAAGGAGAGAAATCGCTTGAAGAAGAACTTGGAGATTGTTTGTTCGTTTTAACTTGTATGGCTAATTCTTTACATATTGATATGGAAGAAGCACACGACCGGGTGATGCGTAAATTTAAGACACGCGACAAGGATCGCTGGACCAAAAAGGAGGACGATCAAAATGATTAAAGTAGCAGTATCTGGTTTTAAAGGAAGAATGGGCAGTGAAGTCGTACGAACAGTTCTGGCAGAAAAAGATATGGAGCTTGTTGCTGTACTGGACCACGAACCAACTGAAAAAAACATTGCAGAATTGCCTGAGTTTCATGCAGAAAATGTTCCGGTTTACGGGGACCTAGGTCAACTGCTAAGCGAGGCTCGTCCGGAAGCTGTTGTTGATTTTACAACTCCAGCGTCTGCTTATCAAAATACCAAAAAGATTATCGAACATGGCGCTCGAGCAATCGTTGGAACGACTGGATTTACGACGGAACAAATTGAGGAACTTACAAAACTTGCAGAAGCAAAACAAACCGGAAGTTTAATTGCACCTAATTTTGCTGTTGGTGCTGTTTTAATGATGCAATTTGCTGAAAAGGCCGCGGCTTACTTTCCCAATGTTGAAATCATCGAATTGCATCATGACCGGAAGTTAGATGCACCAAGCGGAACGGCAGTAAAAACAGCAGAAATGATTTCGAAAACACGTGAGAAAATCAAGCAAGGGCATCCAGATGAAAAAGAAACACTTCCGGGTGCACGTGGTGCTGATTACGAAGGCATGCGCATTCATAGCGTACGTTTGCCGGGCTTAATCGCCCATCAAGAGGTAGTATTTGGTGCGGCCGGCCAAGGCTTAACTATTCGCCACGATTCCTATGATCGCGTTTCTTTCATGTCAGGCGTAACGCTTGCTATTCGTAAAACAGCGGAACTGAAAACCCTGATTTATGGACTAGAAAATATTTTGTAAGGAATCTTTTTAGAATAGGAGAAAAAAATGGATCTCATTTTTGAAAAAGCGCTTCCCGTACTCGAAACTTTAGAACAGGCTGGTTATGAAGCTTATTTTGTTGGCGGAGCTGTGCGTGACTATTTGCTTAAGCGCGATGTGAATGATGTTGACATTGCGACGAGCGCTTTTCCTAGCGAAGTGAAGCAACTGTTTCGTAAAACCTATGATACAGGGATTCAGCATGGAACTGTCACCGTAAGGCAGGAGGGTGAGCTCTATGAAGTCACAACTTTTCGAACAGAGGGGAAATACGTGGATTTCAGAAGGCCAAGTGAAGTGCATTTCGTTCGCTCGCTTGAAGAAGATTTACTGCGGCGTGATTTCACCATGAATGCCATTGCGATGGATAAAACAGGAAAGCTACACGACCCGTTTTTGGGAGAAACAGCTATTTGGCGACGTGAAATTAAAGCGGTTGGGGAAGCCAAACACCGCTTCAGAGAAGATGCTTTACGGATTATGCGAGCCGTTCGCTTTTTAAGTCAGCTTGAATTTACTCTGGAAGAAAAAACGAGACAAGCTTTGAATGAAGAAGTAGATTTGCTTGCGCATACAGCTGTTGAGCGAATTCGAGTTGAGTGGGTCAAACTTGTACAAGGAAAAGGACGTATAAAAGCTTTTGAATTGATTACTGAAATCGGGATGGAACGCTATTTGCCAGGGCTTCTTGGCCAAAAAGAAGCACTCAAACGACTAGCACGTTTTCGGTTTTCTGAAATACCAAGTGAAGATTTAGTATGGCTTAGTCTTGTTCTCGCGCGGCAACCTGATTCTGTTCGTGCCTTTTTACGAGCTTGGAAGCTTTCTAATCAGCAAATTAAACGAACCGAACAGGCTTACACCTGGATACAAACTGGGAAACCGTGGACCAAGTATTCACTTTATCAAGCAGGCGCGGAGGGAATTCGTCTTGTGGAAGCTGGGAAAGCCTTAATCGGTGAAGCAAATGATGTCGAGAGTATTCTTGTCAGCTATGAGGCGCTTCCGATTCATGCTTCATCAGAAATCGTGATAGATGGACGATTTTTAATGGCTTTTTATGAAAAAGCTGGGGGTCCCTGGCTTAGGGAGCTGCTCACAGAAATTGAGGAGAAAATTGTTTTAGGTGAACTTCCAAACGAAGAAGAAGCAATCAGGAGGTGGCTTTTGGATGACTAATCAAAATCGGGATAAACTTTTGGCGCTTTTTTCAAAGCACGTGGATCAATTTGTATCCGGACAAGAAATTGCGGAACAACTAGGGATTTCGCGGGCTGCGATTTGGAAACACATGGAAAATCTTCGGAAAGAGGGCTTTCAAATTGAGGCGGTCAGAAACAAAGGCTACCGTTTAGCAAAATTTGGCACGCTTTTCTCGAAAGATAGTTTACTTTTGGGGTTAGAAACGGAATTTACCGGACGCACGTTATATTTTTATGAGGAAGTGGCCTCTACGCAACTGATAGCGCATGAAAAGGTGAATAGCGGTGCACCTGAGGGGACGGCAATCGTCGCTGATTTTCAAAATGCTGGAAAGGGACGGCTTAGGCGTGACTGGCTATCAAGCCGCGGGGAAGGGATTTTCACAAGCATCATTTTAAAGCCAGACATCCCTATTACGGAAGTGCCACAGCTTACTTTTATTGCTTCGCTTGCAGTTGCTGAAACGGTTCAAAAGCTTACGGGACTTGAAGCGAGAATTAAGTGGCCGAATGATATTTACATCGGAAAACGAAAGATTTGCGGTGTGTTAACGGAAATGCAAGCAGAAGCGGAAACGATTCATGCGGTCATCATTGGAATTGGGATTAATGTGAATCAAGCCTCTTTTCCTGATGAACTCAAGCAAAAAGCAACTTCCTTGCGCATGGAAGCGGGAAAAGTGTTTTCGCGAACAGAAATTGTGCAAGAAATTTTTAAACAACTCGAAAAGTATTATAAACTTTATCTCGAACAAGGATTTGCTCCGATCAAATTACTTTGGGAAGAACAAGCCATTCCTTTTTCAGAACGCATTCAGGTAAGGACGCTTAAGGGAACGATCACGGGTAGAGCTGAGGGGATTTCAGATACTGGTGTGCTATTTGTGCGCGATGATGAAGGAAAGCAACATTCCGTTTATTCGGCGGATATTGAATTTGAAAATTAAGAGCTGAAAAACGCTTTTTCACTGGAAACAAAGGCTTAAAGACGTAAATTTCAAAAAAAGGTGGGCTAGAAACCGCCTTTTTTCGTTTTTTCATTTAGCGCCATTTCCGGTATAATCTAGGTGAGGAGGTTTGGTATGCGAAAATCTATCCATTTACTGCTGATTTCCGTTATGGCATTATTGTTACTTAGTGCTTGTGGATCGTTTTCTGATTCTGATAAACAGTCGAGTGAGAAGGCGCAGCAAACGGAAAAAGCTGGAAAGTCATTTTTAAATCCAATCGGAACGGAAAAATTCTCACAGATTGAGATTGACAAACGAACCCAAGTAGTTTATGTAGGGCGACCAACTTGCCCAGACTGTCAGGCTTTTCAACCTATTTTGCAACAAGTCTTAAAAGAAAATGACTGGGGCAAGCTTGACTATTACAACACGGATCAAGCGGGTGAGAAAGATCGTAAGGCAATGATCAGCGCTTTAAAAAAAGTTAAAATTGATTCAGTTCCGACGTTAATTGCTTTTAAAAATGGAAAAGTTCAAGCGATTTTTCACGGAAATGATTCAAAAAAAGAACTGACCGACTGGCTTAGAAAAAATTTATCATAAAAAAGCAATATTTTTTTGAAAAATTATCGTTTTTCCCAAATAAAATTCGATTTTTCGTCACATTTTATACGCTTAAGAAGTGCTAAAATAAGGGTGAGGATTTTATTTTGAGGGGGATGAGTGAAATGGAGCAGCCCTACATGCGAAAGGAAGAACGCATGACGCTTGCGAGAAAAACGCTTGAAGATATTTTTGAGGAAAATCCGAGCGAAGCTAGAACTTTTTGGGAAATCGTAAGACAAAGTGAAAGCTTGATTGATGAGTTGAGTTTTGATTTGCTTAAACAAGCAGAAAGAGAAAAGGAAGATAAGAAAGAAAAAAATGCGGAGAGTAACCGTCAAATTATTCCTTTTCCATCTAAGGAAACAAAGTAGCACCGGTCTTTTGGCTGGTGCTTTTTCTTTTGGCGCTAAACTTTAAGGGATTTTAAAAATGTGATAAGATAGCAGATGAAGCTAGGCGAATGATTGTATTCCTAGAGGAAATGATACGGCCCTGTCTTCAAAAAACTAATTTTTGCCGTGATTCGTGATATGAACATGGACGAAAGGATGAAAAAATGAAGAAACCGATTGATTTTTTTGAAATGAAGTCGCGTTCGGAAAAAATTGTGATGATGACAGCGTACGACTATCCATCAGCGAAAAATGCAGAAAGAGCTGGAATGGACCTTATTCTCGTCGGGGACTCACTTGGAATGGTGGTGCTTGGCTATGAATCAACCGTTCCAGTTACACTTTCTGATATGATCCACCATACAAAAGCTGTAAAACGTGGAGCTCCTCATACGTTTGTCGTGACGGATATGCCTTTTATGAGTTATCACGGTTCAACAAGTGAAACACTTCAACATGCACGTTTACTGATTCAAGAAGGCGGCGCCGATGCGATTAAGCTTGAAGGTGCGGGGAGTGTTGTTGGAAAAATCCGATCGCTAACAGAAGCGGGAGCACCGGTTGTCGCGCACTTAGGTCTTACCCCACAAAGCGTCGGGCTTACAGGGAGTTATAAAGTGCGTGCGAAATCAATGGATGAGGCGAATACTTTACTTCATCAAGCAAAAGAAGTGGAAGCGGCGGGGGCAATTGCACTGGTTCTTGAAGCCATTCCAAAGCAGCTTGCTGAAAAAGTGACTGAGGCACTTTCGATTCCAACGATAGGTATCGGTGCTGGTGCCGATACGGATGGGCAAGTCCTTGTCTATCATGACATTGTCGGATACGGGATCTCACGGCGGGCGAAGTTCGTGAAAGCTTACGCAGAAGTCGATCAACTGATTGAGCCAGCGCTTAAAGCATATGTTGCTGATGTGAGAGCAAAAAAATTCCCCGAAGATGTGCATTCGTTTACGATGAAAGAAGAAGAACTTCGAGGTCTTTACGGGGGAGAAAAAGCATGATGCAGGTTGTTCGTTCGAAGCTAGAATTAAAGAAAATCCTTTCAAGCCAAACAAGTAAAAGTATTGGCTTTGTTCCCACAATGGGAAGTTTACATGAGGGGCATCTTGCTTTGATGAAAAAAGCTCGCTTGGAAAATGATTTTGTTGTGGCGAGCGTGTTCGTAAATCCCACGCAGTTTGGCCCAAATGAGGATTTGGATGCTTATCCGCGCGATGAAACAAAAGACATCGAGTTAAGCGGAAATGCGAAAGTCGATCTTTTGTTTATTCCGTCGGTTGAGGAAATTTACCCGCGAAAAGTGAGCGCGCAAGTGAAAGCCGTTCTAGCAGTTGATGTTTTGGACGGGAAAGCACGCCCAGGTCACTTTGATGGGGTCTTGACGGTACTTTTAAAATTATTTATGCTTGTTCAACCGGATCGCGCTTATTTTGGACAAAAAGATGCCCAACAAGTTGCGATCGTTCAAAATTTCGTTTCGGATTATTTTTTACCGGTAGACATTCGTACTGTTGAAACTGTGCGCGAAGCCGATGGTCTTGCAAAAAGTAGCCGAAATGTTAACTTGCTTGAAGAAGAGCGAAATGAAGCTCCTGTGATTCACCGTGCTCTTTTAGCCGGAAAGGATCGCATTTTAAGCGGATGTCAAAGTGAGCAAGAAATTTTAGGGGCGGTTCTGGAAGTCCTTCAAGACGTGACTTTGAAACTCGACTATTTAGCGCTTTATAGTTATCCAGATTTTAAACCTGTTACGGATTTTACGAAGCCAGTGATTCTTGCTGCTGCTGTCAAGTATAAAAAGGCCCGTTTGATCGATAACGAAATTGTTCTGCCAAACGGAGGTGAAGCCGAATGCTACGAACAATGATGCATGCGAAAATTCACCGCGCGACGATAACGGAAGCCAATTTGAATTATGTAGGCAGTATTACGATTGATGCTGCTTTACTGGAAGCAACGGGGCTTTTGCCAAATGAGCGGGTTCAGATTGTCGATAATCATAATGGAGCCCGATTTGAAACCTATATTATTGAAGGGGCATATGGAAGTGGTGTGATTTGTGTGAATGGAGCTGCTGCGAGATTAGTTGCTCCAGGGGATACGATCATCATTATGGGCTATGCGCAGATGGAAACTCTGGAAGCTAAGAAACTGGTTCCAAAGGTGATTGTGTTAAATGAACAAAATCAAATTACTGAAAGGCTCTATCAGGAGTTGCCGGAAACAACACTCGAATAATTAGTGCGGCGGATCGGATTTTAGGAAGGTGAAGAAAATGAAAAGCAGATTGAAAAAATACGTGGTTGTGGATCTCGAGACGACTGGGAATCAAGCCTCAAAAGAAGACCGAATCATTCAGTTCGCAGCCGTCATGGTAGAAGATGGGAAAATTGTTCAGCGCTTTTCAACTTTTATCAATCCAGAAAAGCCGATTCCGCCGTTTATTAAAGAACTCACAGGGATTGATTCGAAGGACGTTTTAGATGCTCCTCTTTTTGAAGATGTTGCAGAAACCATTTATGCGCTACTGGAAGGCACTATTTTTGTCGCGCATAATGTTTCATTTGATTGGACTTTTTTACAAAAAGAGATGTTCAGAATCGGAATGACGCCGCCCAAAATCCCACTACTAGACACAGTTGAATTAGCGCGGATTCTTTATCCAGAAATAGATAGCTATAAGTTGCAGGATCTTGGAGATGAATTTGGACTCGCACATGAAAATCCTCACCAAGCTGATAGCGATGCAGAAGTAACCGCACTTTTGCTTATTCAGCTACTAACAAAGCTTGAAGCGCTCCCACTCCCACTGGTTGAAAAATTAACGGCGATTGCTAGCCCATTAAAAAATCATTTGCCAACACTTTTATTTGAGACCGAGATGAAGAAAGGGAGGCAGCACGAGGAGGTGCCAGATCATCTTTTTATTTACCGTGGCCTTGTCCTGCGCAAAAAGCAGTTACCGAAAGTTCAAGCGCAAAAAGCCGATTCTCGTCGAACTTTCCCGCAGGAAGTGAAGGAAAAGGAAGCCCTTTTAAAACAAGCGGGAACGCCGCTTTATGCAAGAAACGGTCAGTTTGAAATGATGAATTTAGTGTACCGTGCCATGCAAGAGAAAAAACATGCGTTAATTGAGGCAGGAACTGGGATCGGAAAGTCGCTTGGCTATTTTTTGCCAGCACTATATGTGGCAAAAGAAAGGGAGCAACCCGTTTTAATTAGTACATATACAAATGCGTTACAGACGCAGCTTTTTGAAAAAGATGTTCCGCTTGCGAGAAGTCTTGCGGGGATGGACGTGCAAGCAGAGGTTTTGAAAGGGCGGGAGCATTATCTTAATTTGTTTAAGTTTGAGCAACTATTAAATGAATCTGACCCACAATATGATGTTGTGGTGACGAAAATGAAGCTTTTAGTGTGGCTTTCAGAAACAGAAACGGGCGATATTGATGAAGTCAACTTGTCAAGTGGAGGCGCGCTGTTTTGGAATCGGCTGAAACACACGGGTTGGTACTTAAATGAAAGCGATGATCCGTGGATTCAACATGATTTTTATAAATTCAGCGTTAAAAAAGCGCAACAGGCTGATCTTTTAATCGTGAATCATGCTCTTCTTTTAGCTGACCATTTCCAAGCAAGAAAAATTTTGCCAGAGTATTCTGTTGCTGTCATTGATGAGGCACATCATTTTGCTGAAAGTGCGCGCGAGAAAAAAAGCTTTATTTTGTCTTATCGTAAAGTTAAATATTTTCTAAATCAATTAGGGTCGCTTGAAAAATATTCCCTCCTTAGCCAGCTTGCTTTTGTGTTTCCGGGCGAAGAGAGTTTATTTGATTTAAATATTGCACAGGTGAAATTAAACGAAGCCATCGAAGACTTTTTTACAGAACTACATGCTCTTCTAGTGAATACGAAAAAAGCAGATACAAAACTTGTACTGATTGAAAATACAGAAGTCGTTCACTTTACGGAAACGCTACGATATGCAGCAGATAATGTCGCCGTGCTTTTCCATGAAGTGGAAAGAAACTTAAGTAATTTACTTGAAAAAGGGCGAGCTGAGGCGCCACTTAAAGAAGCAGAAACCGCTTTTGTGGAAGAAGTGTACTCCTTTTTGCTTGACTGGAAAGCGATGAGTGATGAATTTAGAAGGCTTGAAGTAAACAGCGAAGAAGTAATGACGATTACGCTTGAATCAGATAAAAACCATCACGTTTCGAGTTTACGGATCATTGGTTCTTACATGACTCCTGAAGAGGCACTAAAAGAGGCTTTCTTTTCCAAAAAGGAAAGTGTCATTTTAACGTCAGCCACGCTTTCTGTAAATGGCAAGTTTACTTATATAAAAAAGGAACTAGGACTGAGTACAACGGACCTTATTGAAGCACAAATTCCTTCGCCGTTCAATTACGCAGAGCAAGCGCGCATTTTAATTCCAAATGATATGCCACAAATTAAAGGCACACCAGTTGCCAAATATACGCAAATACTGGCGGATTATTTGAGCGAAATGCTGTTAATTACAAAAGGAAAGATGCTTGTGCTCTTTACATCTCATGAAATGCTTCGGCTTGTGTATAGCTACTTGAAAGAGCGTCAAGAACTGGAAGAATTTATGATACTAGGACAAGGCCTTTCAAGTGGCAGTGTCAATCGTTTAACGAAACAGTTTCGGCAGTTTGATAGGGCAGTTCTTCTTGGAACCACAAGTTTTTGGGAAGGGATTGATATCCCAGGCCAAGCCCTTAGTTGTCTCGTTATTGTTCGCCTTCCTTTTGCACCTCTTGATGATCCTTATACGAAAGCACAAATTGATTTGCATAAAAAACGTGGGGAAAATGCTTTTCAGACCTTTTCGCTTCCACAAGCTGTGCTTCGGTTTAAACAAGGATTTGGTCGTTTGATCCGGCGAGAAACGGACCGTGGTATTGTCGTGATCTTTGATAATCGCGTGGATACGACGACTTTCGGTCAAAGTTTTTTAAATTCCATTCCTGATGTGACAGAAGTCAAGGGTGATAAACCGGTTTTGCTTGAAGAAATGACGAACTTTTTTGAGGAAGAAGAGGAGTAACACTTCAAAAATGAGGTTTGAATTGCTATAATAAGAACATGTTTAGCATTCTTCTGCCGAATGTTCGGCAATTTGAAGAAAGAAATGAGAGGAATATGTTGCGAACAAGGAGAAAACGTAGAATTCTACCTATAATTCTGATTCTGCTTGCAGTTGTTGTCGTCGTTTTTCTAGCGGGAATTTGGTTTTTAAATTATTCCGAAAAACCGATTAAAAAAACAGAAGCAGCGGCGCTTTCACGAATTAAAGGAAGTGTAGATTTAAAGAAACAAGATCAGTTCTATCTTTATAATGGAACGAAAGAGACCTACTATGTTTTAACAGGGGAAAATAAAGCTGGGAAAAAAATTATCGTCTGGGTTCCCAAAAAGAAATCTGGGGAAATCTTAGTGAAATATGCTTCAGATGGTATTTCAGCACAGAAAGCGCGGGAAATTGTTGAGGCAAAGAAAAAGCCAGCCAAGATTCTGAACGTGACGCTTGGAATGGAAGACGGCGTCCCATTATGGGAAGTAAGCTATTTGGATAAAGACGATCAATTAGGCTATTATGACATGTCGTTTAGCGAAGGAAAGTGGCTACGACAAATTGAAAACTTATAAACGCAAGAAGAGTTCGAATTGGAGGAGAGAAAGATGAAACAGCCTTTGTCAAACCGTGTAGAACAAGTTGCCCCTTCCCCTACGCTTTTTATTACGGCAAAAGCCAAAAAAATGAAGCAAGAGGGCATTGATGTAATTGGGCTTGGAGCAGGGGAGCCAGATTTTAATACTCCAGAAAATATCATTCAAGCAGCCTATCGCTCCATGGAAGAAGGCCATACGAAATATACACCTTCAAGTGGTATTAAAGAATTAAAAGATGCGATCTCTGAAAAATTAAAGCGAGATCAGTCACTTGATTACTCGGAGGAACAAATCTTTGTAGGGACAGGAGCGAAGCATGTCCTTTATTCTGCGTTTCAAGCGATTATCAATCCAGGCGATGAAGTGATTATTCCGGTTCCATATTGGGTAACCTATCCAGAACAAGTCAAACTTGCCGGAGGTGTTCCTGTTTTTGTGGAAACGGGCTTTGATCAAGATTTTAAAATTCTTCCAGCTGATTTTGAAAAAGCTATCACTGCGAAGACGAAAGCCATTGTGTTAAACTCTCCTAACAATCCAACCGGGATGAGTTATTCAAGCGATGAGTTAAAAGCTCTCGGTGAACTGGCAGTTCAGCACGATCTTTATATGATTTCAGATGAGATTTATGAAAAATTATATTATGGAGATAAAAGTGATCTTGTTTCTGTGGCAAGTTTTGGCCCGGAATTTTACGAGCGTACGATTGTTGTAAACGGCGTTTCGAAAGCCTATGCCATGACTGGTTGGCGAATCGGTTATGCAGCCGGTCCGCGTCCAGTTATAGCTGCAATGGGGAAACTAGCAGATCACATGACGAGTAACCCAAGTGTGAGTGCGCAATATGCTGCGCTTGAAGCTTATACTGGCAGTCAAGAAGTGCCTGAAAAAATGTATCAGGCATTTGAAGAGCGTATGGAACGCTTTTACCCGCAACTTGAAAAGATCCCTGGCTTTAAACCGAAAAAGCCAGACGGTGCTTTTTACTTTTTCATAGAAGCAAAAGAAGCAGCGAAACAAAAGGGATTCGATTCAGTGGATGCTTTTGCCGAGGCCTTGTTAAACCAAGCGCTTGTTGCGGTTATTCCTGGATCTGGATTTGGAATGCCAGATTATATTCGGTTGTCTTATGCAACTGATCCTGACCTTTTCCAAACGGCATTAAACCGAATTCAAGATTTTATGATGAAATAGGGAGTGTAAATAGTGAAAATAACAATTAATCAAGCAAAAGATTATGTCAATCAAGAAGTTACAATTGGCGTTTGGCTTTCTAATAAGCGGTCGAGCGGTAAAATTGCTTTCTTGCAAATGCGTGATGGCACAGCTTTCATGCAAGGGGTAGTTGTAAAAGCAGAAGTAGAAGAAGAAATTTTCCAACTTGCGAAAAGCATGACCCAAGAAACAAGCTTTTATGTAACAGGAACGATCCAAGAAGACACTCGTTCTCCGTTTGGATATGAAATGGCTGTAAAGGGGATTGAAGTTATTGCTGAAGCGCATGACTACCCAATCACACCAAAAGAACATGGAACAGAATTTTTAATGGATCATCGTCACCTCTGGTTGCGTTCGAACCGTCAACATGCCATTATGAAAGTGCGAAACGAAATTATTCGTGCAACGTATGAGTTTTTTAACCGTGAAGGCTTTATCAAAATTGACCCACCAATTCTTACGGGAAGTGCACCGGAAGGAACGACAGAACTCTTCCATACGAAATATTTTGATGAAGATGCTTATCTCTCGCAAAGTGGTCAACTTTATATGGAAGCTGCAGCGATGGCATTTGGAAAAGTTTTTTCATTCGGGCCTACATTCCGTGCTGAAAAATCGAAAACACGCCGTCATTTGATTGAATTCTGGATGATCGAACCAGAAATGGCTTTCTACGAACTAAAGGACAGTCTAGAAGTACAAGAAAATTATGTGGCTTTTCTAGTAAAATCTGTACTTGATCATTGTGCGCTTGAACTTGAGCGTCTTGGACGAGATACAACGGTTCTTGAAAAAATGACAGCACCATTCCCTCGAATTACTTATACAGATGCGGTTGAGTTATTAAAAGAAAAAGGTTTTGATGATATTGAATGGGGCGAAGACTTTGGCGCGCCACATGAAACAGCCATCGCAGATAGCTTTGACAAACCGGTTTTCATTACGCATTATCCGAAGGGAATCAAACCATTTTATATGCCAGAAGATCCAGAAAACCCAGATGTGGTACTTTGTGCGGATTTGATTGCGCCTGAAGGTTACGGTGAAATTATTGGCGGCTCCGAACGGATTCATGACTTAGAGGTTCTTCTGGAGCGCATCCGGGAGTTTGGCCTAGATGAGGAAGCCTACAGCTGGTATATTGATCTTGCCCGTTACGGATCGGTTCCTCATTCTGGCTTTGGTCTTGGCCTTGAGAGAACAGTCGCATGGCTTACAGGAGCGGAACATGTTCGTGAAACCATTCCATTCCCACGTTTACTAAATCGTCTTTATCCTTAAAAAGAAAAATTATTTTCGAAAAGCAAGTGCTATCATTCGCCTTGCTTTTCGTTTTTTTCTTACCCGAAAAATCATTTTGAACTAGATTTTCTTATTATTCGGGTCTATGCTATAATTTGGATGAGGTGTTTAGGATGGATCAAAATTTAACGAGAGACTGGATTATAGAAGGCGTTGTCTCCCTTCCGCAAGTTGTTATGCGCCATTATGCAGCGCTTCAAATGAATGAAACAGAACTAGTGCTTATCTTGCAGATTGAGTCATTTCGCACGGCTGGAAATCCCTTTCCTTCCATGGAAGAATTGGCGGAGCGAATGACACTCGGAAAAGAAAACGTGATGCGTCTTGTAGAGACGCTTTTTCATAAGGGAATTCTTATGATTGAACAAGATCAAGCAAGTGGTGTGCTTACGGAGCGCTATTCATTAGCACCGCTTTATCATAAACTGGAAGCGTACTTAGAAAACGAAGAGTTGCGCACACAAGTGCAACAAGACGAAGAAAATGAAATTCACGTGTACCGCTTATTTGAGTCAGAATTTGGTCGTCCGCTGTCACCGATTGAAGCTGAAATGATTTCTGGTTGGCTAGATCAAGATCGGTTTGCGCCGGCTCTTGTTCGTGAAGCATTAAAAGAAGCCGTGATTGCTCAAAAAAAGAATTTCCGATATATTGATCGAATTTTACTAAACTGGAAAGATAAAGGTGTCAAAACGGTGGAAGAGGCACAACGCGCTGCAGAAGAATTTCATCAACATGGTCGTACTGGCTTTTCAAGTACGCCAAGCGAAATCAAAAAAAGTAAAAATTCCATACCGCTTTACGATTGGCTGGAAAACAGAAAAGGGTGACAAACAAAGATGCTGAATAAAAAACAAACCATTTTTTGCATTCAAGAGATGGAAAAAATGTTTCCGAATGCTCACTGTGAACTAGTCCATAAAAATACGTTTGAACTTTTGATTGCTGTAGTTCTTTCAGCGCAGTGTACGGATGCGCTTGTCAATAAAGTAACAGCTTCACTTTTTGAAAAATATCAGACACCAGAAGATTATCTCGCTGTTCCGCTTGAAGAATTGGAAAGCGACATTCGCTCGATTGGTTTATATCGCAATAAAGCAAAGAACATACAAGGGTTGTCACGCCGTTTAATCGAAGCGTTTAATGGCGAAGTGCCAGACACACACGAAGCCCTTGAAAGCCTGCCTGGAGTTGGCCGAAAGACTGCGAACGTTGTTTTATCAGTGGGATTTGGAATTCCTGCGATTGCAGTTGATACGCATGTGGAACGTGTGACAAAGCGACTTGCAATATGCAGATGGAAGGATTCTGTTCAAGAAGTAGAAGAGACACTCAAACGAAAGTTACCCAAAGAAATGTGGTCGCAAGCGCACCATGATTTGATTTTCTTTGGGCGCTATCACTGCAAAGCAAGAAAACCGGAATGCCCAACTTGTCCATTACTTTCGATTTGCCGGGAAGGAAAAAAACAAGCGAAAGCGAGAGGATTTGATGGTTAAGCTTGAATATGCTAAAGAGCTCGTTCACGAGGCCTTTCCAGCACCGCTCATTGAAAGCGACTCACTCGATGTGGATTCGATTTTTGTGAGCGGAGTACCGTTTTGGCAAGAGCAACTTTTTTATCAAGAAAATGGGGGAGTGCGACCTTGGGAATTTGACCGGGCGAAAGCTTGTCGCAAACTTGGAAAGCAAATGACGGCTTTGTTAGAAAACCTGGATGCAGTTCTTAGAGCACATGAAAAGCCCGATCCGGCAATTGTTCGTGATGCACAAGGCCTTTTTTTATCTGTTTTATTTTGGAGCAACGGACGGCCTGTCAAGCTAGACCAGCTAGAACAAGCGGTATCCGAGTTAGAATTAAAGCCCCTAAATTGCTACGACAGACTTACGTATTGCTTAAAACGCGGGAATACCTTCCTTGGCTTTCGCGGATTAAATGAATTAATGCTTGAACAACGAAAGTTAATCGCTAAACAAGGCTAATCTGCCGAACAAAAAAAGCTCCTCAGTTGAGGAGCTTTTTTGTTTAGCCTCCGGTTTCCCGTGTGGCTTGGTTGTTATTATCTTGATTTGGTGGGTTTTGATTATTTCCATCATTATTATCTGAGTTTCCATTTTCATTTCCGCCAGTCTCTTCTTTTGGAATCGTGACGCTTGTGGATGCTGCCGGACTTGTTTTCCCATCTTTCACTGCAACAACAGAAATCGTTGTGACAGATCCAGGAGTTCCACCTGAAATATTAATGGAAGTTGAAGAAACACTTGAAGTTTGGCCGTTTACGGTAACTTGATAAGAGGCGGCTCCATTTACAGGACTCCAACTTGCTGTGATTTGTTTAGTTGCAGCGTTATAGCTTGCATTTAAACCAGCAGGTGCTGTAAGTTCGTTCGCTTTTTCCTCTTCTTGTTTCTTACGTTCTTCTTCCTCTTTTTTCTTCTGTTCTTCTAGACGTTTTTGTTCTTCTTCTTTTTGTTTATCAAGCTCTTCTTTTGAATTGTCATCTTCATCATCGCTATCACTACTGTTTGAACTACCTGCTGTGCTACCTGTTCTGCTTGGGACCGTTCCTTTAACGAAGAGTTCGTTTGTAATAGCGGAGCTTGGTGTACCAGATGTCGCAACAGTTGGCGGGTTCGATCCTTTTAAGATCGGAACAGAAACAACACTACTAGGTTTCTTAAAGTCAGAAGTATTTTTTCCTTCTGATACGTGCGCCATTAATTTGCTAAACATGCGCTGTGAAATCTTCTGTTCATTTGAAGAGAGATAGTTTTTAAGGTTGTCATAACCGGTCCAAACGGCGATCGAATAGTCGGTTGTATAACCTGCAAACCAAGCATCTCGAGCAGCTCCTTTTGGATAGCTATATTTATTTTGGGCTTCTTCGTCAAAGTTTGTTGTCCCTGTTTTCCCAGCTGTAGGAACGCCTGGAACAGCAGCACTCGTCCCAGTTCCTCTTGAAAGAACATCTTTTAGCATATCAGAAATCATATAAGCAGTAGACTCTTTCATTGCTGTTTCGCTTTTAGGCTCCATATCCATCGTTGTGTCGCCATCTGAAAGGACGATTTTTTTGATAGCATGAGGCTTATTATAAACCCCTTGATTCCCGAAAGCCGCATAAGCGCCAGCTAATTGAACAGGATTCGATTCGTTCGCACCGATTGCGTAAGACTCATAAAACTCTTTGTAGTTAAACCCAAGTTTATCTGTAAAAGTTTTTGCTTCGTTGAGTCCAACCGTTTGTAAAGCTTTTAGTGCTGGAATGTTTCGCGACATATAAAGCGCTTCGCGAACGGTAAGAGAACCTTTATAGCTTAAATCCCAGTTGTTGATTTCATTTCCAGAAGAGTAGCTGTAAGGCGCATCTTTAAGCACTTTAGCGGTTGACCAGTTGAGGTATTCAATTGCTGGACCATAATCTGCGATCGGCTTCATGGTGGAACCAACTTGACGTTTAAGCTGTGTGGCATAGTTATAGCCACGCGTTACATTTTCTTTTTGATTGCGTGAGCCACCGATCGCTTCAATGCGACCGTTTTTGGTGTTTTGCAGAACAATCCCGGCTTGCATTTTGTCATCAGAAAATTGAACAACATCATTTGAATTAAGCATTTCTTCCGTATACTTTTGAGCATCTTGATCTAGCGAAGTATAAATGGTGAGCCCATCTTTATAAACATCATATTCTTTTGGAATTTCGCTTAGAACTTGTGTGACGTAAGCATCGTATTTATAAGTTTTGTCTTTACGATCAGCTTCCGAGCGAAGTCCAGTTGCAACTTGAACCGTTTTTGCTTGGTTCATTTCTGATTTTGTGATTTTTCCATTTTTGTACATATTGGAAAGAACGATATCACGTCGTTTTTTAGCTGCTTCTGGATGGTCGTATGGGTTATAATTGTTTGGACTTTGTGGCATACCAGCGATGAGTGCTGTTTCCGCAAGATTTAACTTGTCTAATTTTTTGCCAAAATAATGTTCCGCAGCCGTTTCCATTCCGTGAACTCGGTCAGACATGTAAACTTTGTTGACATAAATTTCGATGATATCTTGTTTGCTATATTTTTCTTCAAGTTTAAGGGCGAGATAAGCTTCTTGAGCTTTCCGTCCAAGTGTTTTATTCGTGTAGTCAAGGTAAGACATCTTGATAATTTGCTGAGATAACGTACTTGCTCCCTCAGCTCCAAAGCCTTCTTTAACGTTAGCAATGACAGCTCCGCCGAGTCGAATCGGATCAAGGCCATCATGTTCATAAAATCGTGTGTCCTCTGTCGAAAGAATGGCATCTTGAAGAGATTTTGGAATATCTTTATATTCAATATAATCGCGGCGTTCTGTTCCAACTTCCGCAAAAACCTTCCCGTCTTTATCGAGTAATTTAGAAGAAAGCGGGTCACGCAATTTAGAATCTGATAGTTCAGGCGCATCTTTTGCGTAACTATAAAAGACGGTTGCTCCTATGGCGATTCCAAAAAAAGCACAAAAAAGAGCCGCAAAGAAAACAAATTTAAGTATTTTTTTTCCAGTTACTTTTTTTGGTTTTTTAGGGGGGACTCCAGATTTCTGGCTACGAAATTCCGCTCGTGTTTGCAGTTTGTCTGCCATTAAAAATTCTCTCCTTTAAAAATTCGATTAAAAGCACTTTTGGTCAATAATAGACAAAAAGTCTAATCGAGGATTTAGACCATAAGGAATTTGGTCAGAATGTTGTCTAATCTCATCTAGTGTAATGGATTTTCGTCCGCCTTGAAGCATGCGCTCCCAGAAGGGGAAAAAAGCATCGAACATCGTGAGATAAACTTCCCCAAGTCCGCTGAACGAAGTAATAACAAAGGCAATGCCTTCTTGTTTAGTCACTTGTGTCATGTGTTCAATTTGATGGGGATGGAAATTACTTAGTGGAAAAGCGGTTTTGTTTTTAGTTTCCTTCGCTTCAAAATCCAAGTACTTTCCATTATAGACGCCATTATAGTCTGTTGTTGAAGGCCGTTTAAAATAAGCCTCTTTGATCATAGCACTACTCCGTTTTGGATAGTCCACTTGAACAATTTGAACCGGAGTTGGCTTTTTATGAATGACAGCCCGTTCTTGTGCTAGATAATAGGTATTGGTATCGTTTAAATCATCCTCTAGCGACATTCCCCGGTTACCAAATTCGATTTGTTTCTTGGTACTTTGCGGTTTTTGCCACTCTTTTTTGGATTTTTTACCATTCGGATAGCCAATTGCCATACTATCACCTCTTTTTCATAGCGATTCATTTTGAACCATTCTTCATTATACCATTTCAAACAGAAAGTGCAATATTATACACGTGTGGTGACTTTTGCAAAATAGATTAGAAAAAAGCTTTACTTTCTAGCTTCTATCTTTAAAAAGCTAGAGCCTCCCACTTTTAAGGAACAAAATCAACCATCTGAAAAAATGGAGACAATCATCCTCCTAAAGGCTCGTTTTGCGGTGTTAGAGGGGGAGGAACTATGAACGCTTAACCCGTTGAGAAAAATTTTCATAAGGATTCGTTTTTAGAGAAACTTTCGGACTATTTTTTAGTGGCTTTAAAACAAGCATGTTCTTATCGTTTTTTGGGGCAGTATGATATGCTAACAAAAGAAGGTATGAAAGGAACGCAGAGAAATGAAAGAATTAAAACAAAAAACGGAACGATTGCAAGAACAAAATGAAAAAAATTGGCAGAAGTATCTAGCAAATCGTGAAAATCAAGCAGAATTTGACTTTTATCAAGATATGAAGCCTTTTGTAGATGAAGCAAAAGAACTCGCAGATACCTTTTTACAAGAAGCGATTCCTTGGGTAAATGAAGTGCACCCACACTATTTAACAGAAATGCAGCTTAGACAGTGCTGTGACAATATTCAAATGACAGCGGTAAATGCTTTTAACGGCAAATCTTTTTATAAGCATTTCCATGATCACTACGAATCTTCTAAATACACACTCGAACGCGTTTACCGCAGTTTGGAGGAAGCGGATTGAAATCAGTTGTTTTAACAGGCTATAAAAACTTTGAGCTGGGTATTTTTAAACGTGATGTCCCGGAAAGTAAGTATATTCGATTAGCACTGGAAAAGAAATTAGCGATGTATCTGGAAGATGGGCTTGAATGGGTGATTATCTCTGGACAGCTGGGAACAGAACTTTGGGCAGGGGAAGTGGTTTTGGCTCTTAAAGAAAAATCTTTTCCTATTAAATTAGCAATTCTCGAACCATTCACAGGACAAGCCGAAAATTGGAATGAAGCGAATCAGCTTTGGCAAGAAGAAGTCGTGAGAGGCGCCGACTATCACGCTTATATCACAGAACGCCCTTATGAAAACCCGGGGCAGTTTGAACTACGCGACCGATTTTTAATTGACCACACGGACGGGGCGCTTTTACTTTATGACCTTGAGAAGGAAGGTTCACCACGCTTTTTTTACGAACGCGCGTTGCAAGAAGCGAAATCGGACAATTATCAGCTTGAATTAATTGATTTTTATGAGCTACAAGAAATGGTTTACGAAACTGAATCTGATTTCTAAAGGTTTTTAAAAAAAAGAGGGTTTACATTGACAAATGTGTTTAGATTTGGAAAAATAAGAGTATATTATCCATATATGACGTAAAGAAAAGATAGAGGTGGAGTATTATGGCTCAAGAGCAATTTGAATATAACTTAACGGCGAAGGAAATTTTAGAAAAAGAATTTAAAACAGGTCTCCGTGGCTATAGTCCTGAGGATGTCGATGAGTTTCTCGATTTAGTCATCAAGGATTACGGAACTTTTACACAAGAAATTGAAGCTTTACAAGCTGAAAACATTCGCTTGGTTCAAGAACTAGATGCAAATGGTTCTGCAAGACGTGAACCTGCCGCTGCACCAAGCAGTACTTACGAAACTCCAGTTCAGCCGGCTGGAACAACAAATTTCGATATTTTGAAACGGTTGAGTAATTTAGAAAAACATGTTTTTGGAAATAAGCTGGACGATAAGGAGTAATTGTGATAGTATCTTAAAGGGCGTCAAGCTTCTTGGCATGACGCTCTTTTCTGTTAACGTTCGGATAATCGCTGCTTTATTAGCAGAGGAAAGTCCATGCTCGCACGAGCTGAGATGCTCGTAGTGATCGTGCCTGGTGAAATAATAAGCCAGGGCATTCCGCGGATGCGGTTTGACGGCAGGTGAATGGCCTAAGTCTTCGGATACGGCCTTATATCCTTGAAAGTGCCACAGTGACGAAGTTCTTTTAGAAATAAAAGAAGTGGAACGAGGTAAACCCCACGAGCGAGAAACTCAAACTATGGTAGGGGCACTTTTCCCGAGGAATTTGAACAAGGGAAGAGGCACGGCAATTTTGCCGGTGCAGATAGATGATTATCCCTTTGCGGGTGGCCTGCAGATCCGCAGAGGACAGAACATGGCTTATAGAACGTTAATGGCAGGATAAATTTTAAAATGAAGCTGTTTCAAAGGAGTGGCAAAACGGCGAAAGCCACGGCGCGAAAAACGCATTCACTTTTTTGAAACAGCTTTTTTCTTGATAAAAAAAGGAGGAACGGACGTGTCGGAATTTCAACTCTTAGCAACTGCGGCATCAGGTCTTGAAGCGATTGTTGGTAAAGAAATAAAACGGCTCGGCTACACGCCGCAAGTCGAAAATGGAAAGGTGTTATTTAAAGGAGATAAACTGGCGATCGCACGCTCGAATCTTTGGCTCCGAACTGCAGACCGTGTGAAGATTGTCGTAGGCGAATTTAAAGCTACTACTTTTGATGAATTATTTGAAAAAACAAAAGCTTTGCCTTGGGAGAATTTTTTACCATTAGATGCGGTTTTTCCTGTTTCTGGGAAATCTGTTAAATCCACTTTATTTAGCGTGCCGGATTGTCAAGCAATCACAAAAAAGGCGATTGTAAGCCGGTTGCAAGAAAAGTATCGTAGAAGTGGTCGACTACTTGAAACCGGAGCTCTATTTAAAATTGAAGTGGCTCTTTTAAAAGATACAGTAACGATCACAATTGATACAAGTGGAGAAGGGCTCCATAAACGTGGCTACCGAACAACACAAGGGGATGCACCGCTTAAAGAAACGATGGCCGCTGCACTTGTCTTACTTACAAGCTGGCATCCAGATCGGCCATTTTATGATCCGGTTTGTGGATCGGGAACGATTCCAATTGAAGCGGCTCTGATTGGTCAAAATATCGCGCCAGGGTTCAATCGTAGTTTTGCGTCTGAAAAGTGGGACTGGATGCCTGAGAAGATTTTTAAGGAGGCTCGGGAAGAAGCCGAAAGTTTGGCGAACTATGACCAGCCCCTCGATATTCTTGGGGCAGATATTGATCACAAAATGGTGGAGCGCGCCAAACAAAACGCCAGCGAAGCGGGCCTAGGGGATTTGATCTCTTTTAAACAAATGCAAGTGAGTGATTTTACGACGGAAAAGGAATACGGGGTTGTGGTTGCAAATCCGCCTTACGGGGAGCGGCTTGAAGACGAAGCGAGCATCCGCGAGCTTTACCGCGAAATGGGCGAGACATACGCGAAACTCCCAACTTGGTCGATTTATGTTATCACGAGTTATGAGGCTTTTGAAGAGGTTTATGGGAAGAAGGCAACGAAGAAACGCAAGCTTTATAATGGGTACCTTCGAACCGATCTGTATCAGTACTGGGGACCACGGAAACCACGCGTGAAGGAGTGACAAAAATGGAAACAGTAGCAGAGTTGGAACGTGATTTTTTAGCTTTTTTGAAGAAAAAGTCGGCGCTTTCGGAAGCCCTTAATTTGGTTTACTGGGATATTCGCACAAAGATTCCTAAAAAAGGTGCAGAAGGTCGTTCTGAAGTGATCGGTGTTCTTGCTGGGCAAATCTTCGAGATGGAAGTTTCAGAAGAAATGGCGGCTTTTATTGCAGCGCTTGCCCCACATAAAGATGAACTTGATGAAGTGACGAGAAAATCCCTTGAAGAATCAAGTCGCGTATATGAGCTGAACAAGAAAATCCCACAAGAAGAGTTTCAGGCGTATTCGAAGCTTGTCGCAGATGCCGAAAATGTCTGGGCGGAGGCAAGAGGGGAAGATAACTTTGCTAAATTTGAACCGTATTTAACGGAGATTGTTGCGTTTAAGCGGAAATTTGTGGAATATTGGGGCTACAAGGATAACAAGTATGACACTTTGCTTGATCAATATGAACCTGGAATGACGGTTGAAATCCTGGATGAAGTCTTCGGAAAACTTCGGATTGCGATCATGGAACTACGTGACAAAATGGCTAAGGAAGGTACTCTTCCGGATGCGAGTGGGCTAGCTGTTCCTATGAGTGAAGAAAAGCAACGGGCATTCAGCGAAGCGATTCTAGCCAAAATGGGCTTTGACTTTGAAGCGGGAAGACTTGATACAACGGTCCATCCGTTTGCAATTGGGCTCAATCTTGGCGACGTGCGAATTACAACGCGCTATGATGAAGCCAATTTTAAAATGGCGGTTTTTGGAATCATCCATGAAGGTGGACATGCGATTTATGAGCAAAATATCGGGAGAAATCTCATTGGAACGCCGCTGAAAGAGGGAGCTTCGATGGGCATCCACGAATCGCAGTCGCTCTTCTATGAAATTATTTTGGGCTCGAGCTTTGCGTTTTGGAAGAGCAACTATCCAGATTTAGTCAAGCAAGAACCTGCATTTGGTAAAGTCCCACTAGAAACATTTTACCGGGCATTAAATATTTCGGAAAGTTCACTTGTCCGAATTGAAGCAGATATTTTAACGTATCCTCTTCACATTATGATTCGTTATGAACTTGAAAAAGCGCTCATAAATGGAGAACTTGAAGTGAAGGATCTTGAAGCCGCTTGGAATGATAAATATGAGGCTTATTTGGGGATTCGACCAGAAAAAAGCAGTGAAGGCGTTTTGCAAGATATTCACTGGGCTGGCGGGGACTTTGGGTACTTCCCATCTTACGCCCTTGGCTTGATGTATGCGGCACAGTTTTTTGATGCGATGCAAAAGGATTTGAAAGACGTGGAAGCGATTCTTGCAAGCGAAGACTATTCAGAGATTCGGGAGTGGCTAACAGCGTATATTCATCAATATGGCAAACTTAAAAAGCCGCTCGAAATTTTGAAAGATACAACGGGAGAAGGCTTGAATCCAGATTATTTGATTGCACTTTTAAACAAACGCTATGAATTCGTTTACAAGTTGAAAAACTAAAAAAGAGGTTGACCCGCGTCGCTTTACGGCGTTATAATGAAAAGACTTCAAGTGAATAAAAATACGCACTTATATAATCTTTGTGATATGGACAATAAGTTTCTACCCGGGCACCGTAAATGACCGGACTATGAGTGATTTGCACTGAACTGGCGATGCTAGTTTATTTGACTTATCCCTCAAACTTTTTAGGGATAAGTTTTTTTATTTGGAAAGGAGCATGGAGTGTGAAATTACTAGAAGAGGCGATACAAGAAAAGGGGACGGTTCTTCCCGGAAATGTGCTAAAAGTGGATGCATTTTTAAATCATCAGATCGACCCAGCGTTAATGCAAAAGTTAGGAAAAGAATTTGCCGAACATTTTGCTCAAGAGGGAATTACAAAAATTGTTACGATTGAATCCTCAGGAATCGCTCCAGCTGTTTTCGCAGGGCTCGCACTCAGTGTCCCGGTCGTTTTTGCTCGAAAGAAAAAGTCTGTCACGCTAAAAGACAATCTTTATTCAGCAAGTGTGTATTCCTATACGAAGCAAGAAACTAGTGATATTTCGATTTCCAAGTCATTTTTAACCTCGGAAGATACGATTTTAATCATTGATGATTTTCTGGCAAATGGTCAAGCCGCACTCGGGCTGTTAGAGATTGCTCGAGAGGCAAATGCTGCAGTTGCTGGAATTGGCATTGTGATTGAAAAGTCGTTTCAACAAGGAAGAAAATTACTTCAAGAAACAGGAGTGGAAGTTTACTCACTTGCACGGATTGCTTCGCTTGAAAATGAGACTATTCAATTTGTTAGGGAGGACTAGGAATGCTTAGTAAGGGAAGACTGGCTGCTTTAGGCTTTCAGCATGTTCTTGCCATGTATGCAGGGGCTGTTATTGTACCACTTTTAATTGGCGGTGCGTTAGGGTTTAACGGGGAACAAATGACGTATCTTGTTTCGATCGATATTTTTATGTGCGGGATCGCAACGCTACTTCAACTATCGATGAATCGCTTTTTCGGAATTGGTCTTCCGGTTGTGCTGGGTTGTGCGGTACAAGCCATTGCTCCAATTATTTTAATTGGGCAAGATATGGGGATTGGTGCCATTTACGGTTCGATTATCGCATCGGGACTTTTTGTACTTTTGATTGCACCATTTTTTTCAAAAGTGGTTAAATTTTTCCCACCGGTTGTGACGGGTTCAGTTGTAACGGTTATCGGTCTTACACTCATTCCCGTTGCCATCAATAATCTAGCTGGTGGTGAAGGAGCAAAAGATTTCGGCTCCTTTTATAATATTGGCCTTGGCTTTTTCACGCTTTTTTTGATCATTTTAGTGTACCGGTTCGGTCGCGGCTTTTCAAAATCTATTGCCGTTTTAATTGGCTTAATTGGAGGGTCCATTGTCGCGATCATTTTACGAGGCATTAACTTTGCCCCTGTTTCACAAGCAGACTGGTTCCATTTACCACAACCTTTTTATTTTGGAGCGCCTTCTTTTGAATGGCCAGCTATTATTACGATGATCTTGATTTCACTTGTTAGCATGGTCGAATCAACGGGCGTTTATTTTGCCTTATCTGATATTGTAGGTCGCTCGCTCAGTAAAAAAGACTTGGCAAGAGGCTACCGGGCAGAAGGGCTTGCGATTATTCTAGGTGGGATTTTTAATACGTTCCCTTATACTGGCTACTCGCAAAATGTCGGATTGGTTCAACTTTCAGGCATTAAAACGAGAAAAGTGATTTATGTAACAGCTGGATTTCTGATTGTTTTAGGACTAGTTCCCAAAATTGGAGCAATTACAACGATTATTCCAACGCCTGTTCTAGGTGGCGCAATGGTGGCCATGTTTGGTATGGTTGTGGCACAAGGGATTAAAATGCTTGGTAAAGTGAATTTCACCTCACAAGAAAACTTGCTGATCATCGCTTGCTCAGTTGGGGTGGGGCTTGGCGTCACAGTTGTCCCTGATTTATTCCAAAACTTCCCATCGTTTGTTCAACTCTTTACGAGCAATGGGATTGTAGCGGGCAGTTTTACAGCTATTTTATTAAATATTATTTTCAATATGATTCCGCATCGTAAACCCAAAGAAGTGGAGCAAACAGAACTCCAAAGTGAAAGTAAATAAAATGATACACACTCTCTCAAATGGATACGAGTCATCTGTAAATGATTAAATTAGGAGTCACAGACTGTAAACGAAGTAGTAAGAAACTTTGTTTACAGTCTTTTTTTCTGTCTGACGAAAGACTCTTTTTGGAGAGAGCTATATAGAAAGAAGACCATCATTTCAGATAGATTTCTTTTTAGGGGAATTTATTCATTAGCAATGAAGGCTATTTCGAAAGTAAATTCATAGGAATTTGGTCAGTGATGGAAAATTCAACCATCATTTCAATATGATATTTATTCGATACACATTAAAAAACCAAGTTCTGTAAGATTTAGATATTTTTTCGAGAACAGATGGATGTACACCAGAAATGAAGTAATAAATGGTGATATGATACTTGTGATAATGGAATAGAAGGCTTTGAATTATTTTATGAAAATAGTTATCAACTGGTCATTTTGGATATCATGTTGCCAGGAATGACCGGTCATGAATTACTACGAGAAATTAGAAAAATTAGTGATACGCCTATTTTAATGGAGAAATTTGGATTTGAATCATTGAAACAAGAATGGTGGCATTACTCTTTAAAGGATGAGATCTATCCAAATAAATATTTTGATTTTCTAGTTTCCTAATTCACTTTTTTATTTTTTGTACGTTTCTGCTCACTTAATAAATTTTCATTAAAAATTCAAAGATGTTACAATGGATACAAGACCATTATTTTGGAAAAAGGCTCAGAGAAGCAAAGTGTCATGACTTTCTACTAGCCTGAAACTAAGAAGGATGGAAAGGTGATGAACAACCACCAGTCAAAGTTAGTTGCACAAGGTCAAGAGTAACAAGCGAGTCTTTCTCTAGATACGCCATGAATGTGTCTCATATGATGAAATAGTTCTTAGCAAAAAGCAATAGGATAAACGAAAAATTCAGGGGGACTTAAAATGAAATTAACAGAGTATTTGATAGGAACTTGGGAACTTGTTGACTATGAGTATCAAGTAAATGGAGAAAAAAGTAATCCACTAGGTGAACATCCAACGGGATTTTTGATGTATACGCCAGATGGTTATGTCTCCGCACAAATGATGAAACAAGGGAGATCGTCTTATAAAAGTGGTGATTTGCATACTGGAACTGAAAAAGAAATGGCGGAAGCTGCTCATGGGTATTTAGCGTATGCTGGTGCTTATAAAATTACGGATTTTGACGAAAAAACCAATACCGTGACAGTTCTGCATACAATGTCAGTGAGTATGAACCCAACTTGGTTAGGAGAAACTCAAAAAAGATTTGCTGAATTTAAGGATGGTTTACTAACAATAACGACTGATGTCAATGATTCTAAATTAATTTGGAAGAAAGCAAAATGATATGTTTATGGAGATTAAGCAGAATGATTATGTAAAGCAGATATTTGAAGAGACGCAAATATTGGATTATTGAAATAAGCATAGCATATGAGAAAAGGCGTTTGTTTTACAAACAGAGAACTTGACAAATACGACAAAAAGCGTAAAATGTAAAACGTAATCATTTCGATTTATTTAAAATGAAGAAAGGAGATTGATATGGCTAAAAAATCCAAAGTAGCGAAATACGAAAAGCAAAAAGCGATGGTCGAACATTACAGTGAACTTCGCCGCGAATTAAAAGCAGCAGGGCGTTACGATGAACTTCGTCGCTTGCCACGGGACTCTTCCCCGACAAGACTGCATAACCGCTGTGAGTTAACAGGCCGTCCGCATGCTTACATGCGCAAATTTGGCATGAGTCGGATTCGCTTCCGAGAACTTGCCCATAAAGGACAAATCCCCGGCGTCAAAAAAGCAAGCTGGTAAAATAAAACAACTTTTAAAATCCTGCTCCTAATTTAAGGGAGTGGGATTTTTATTGGAGCCAAAAAGGCTGTTTCTAGATAGAAGAAAGAGAATTTGAAAGAGAACCGTTTATTTTTATGTTAAAATGAAATTAAAGAAATGGAAGCAAAGGGGAAACGTTCATGGAAAATAAACAACCAAATCTGCTTGTGATCGACGGCATGGCTTTGCTATTTCGTGCTTTTTACGCGACCGCTGTCACGAACCAGTTTATGTACAATGAGAAGGGAATGCCAACAAATGGTGTGCAGGGTATGATGCGTCACATCTTTGCAGCGGTAAGACAAAATAACCCCACGCATACGGTGATCTGCTGGGATATGGGAAGTAAAACGTTTCGCAATGAATTGTTTGATGGCTATAAGGCAGGAAGAAAAGCGCCACCTGAAGAAATGATTCCGCAATTTGATTTAGCAAAAGAGGTAGCGGATGCATTTGGCTTTATGAATCTCGGCGTGGCTGGTTTCGAAGCAGATGATTGCATTGGAACGATTACATCCAAACTAACACCAGACTTAAGTACAACGGTTTTAAGTGGTGATAAGGATTTACTACAGCTGATTGATGTTCAAAATGATGTTTGGATTATGCAAAAAGGATATGGCAATTACAAACGCTATGATGAGGCAACTTTTTTTGCGGAAATGGGTGTTACGCCACGACAATTTATTGATGTGAAAGCACTGATGGGAGACACGTCGGATGGGTACCCTGGCGTGCGAGGGATCGGTGAGAAAACAGCTTTAAAGCTTATTCAGGAATTTGAATCGATTGAAGGTGTGCTTGAAAATATTGAGTTGCTAAAACCGGGGCAACAAAAAAAGATTTTGGAAGATCAGGAGATGCTCGCGCTTAGCCGAAAGCTTGCGCGCATTCACACCGATGTGCCGCTTGAGCTTGATTATGACCGGATGCTTTACCGTGACGCAGCGAGTATTGCTGGAGATATTATTCACGCTTATGGACTTCGAACATTGGAAAGAGATTTTTTCTAGAAAAAACGCCGAATGTGAGCTTGCTACTTCGGCGTTTTTCCTTTTTTAGCATTTTGAATGGCCTGTCTTGCCAGTTCATCTGCCTTCTTATTTTGGCTAACATGACGATAATTGATAAAAAATAACGGGATTTGCTCGGATAGTTTTAAAATTTCATCGAGATGGGGCTTGAAAAGGGAATTTTTCGCATATTGCTTTTCGATGCTTGATACGACAATTTTTGAATCCGAATAGAGCCGGACAAGTGTAGGCTTGAATGTTAAAGCCAGTTCAAGGCCATGCTTGACCGCTAAAAATTCTGCTTCGTGATTTGTCATCGTACCTAAAAAAATGGCTTTTTGCTCATGAAGATTATCTGAAACAAGTACGATGCCAGCCCCGCTTAACCCTGGATTTCCTGAACTAGCACCGTCTACAAAAACATCCATATTTCTCCTCCCATAACTTTTTTTACTAGCATAGCACAAATAAAAAAGCTGGCAAATAGCCAGCTCGACATTTAAATGCAGTTTTCTTACAGTTTTTCGACGTTAGCAGCCTGTGGTCCACGATTTCCTTCAACAACTTCAAAAGAAACTTCTTGGCCTTCTTCAAGTGTTTTGTAACCTTCGCCTTGGATAGCCGTGAAGTGTACGAAGATATCCTCGCCGCCGTCAGTTTCGATAAAACCGTACCCTTTTTCGTTATTGAACCATTTTACTTTCCCATTTTGCATTGAAATGAATCCTCCTAAATCCCGACCCCTTATTAAAGGCCTTTCTGTCATACAAGAATGTCTTATACGATAGTACTAATATATAACAATATACCCAAATAAGTCAAGTGAATTGCGAGAAAATTATATAATGTTCCGACTTGTAAAGGTTTTCTTTTTGGCTTTTTACAAGTTTATCAAGCCGAACAGGTAAAAAAGAACTAAATTTCTGGATACAATGATTGAAGAAACAGGATTTTTTCCTAGTCATGAATGTTAGAAAGGGAAGTTGGAGTGTAAAAGCTTTGTGAAAAGCTCTTGAATATAGTACAATTTGAATGTGAAAGAAATAAGGTTGGAGGGTAAGTGTTATGCCAACACCAAGTATGGAAGACTACATAGAGAAGATTTATTCTCTTATTTTGAACAAAGGTTACGCAAGAGTATCAGATATTGCAGATGAACTTTTCGTTCACCCCTCTTCCGTCACAAAAATGGTTCAAAAACTAGACAAAGACGAATACCTCGTTTATGAAAAATACCGCGGTCTTGTTTTAACGCCGAAGGGCAATAAAGCGGGGAAACGCCTGCTAGAGCGTCATGCTCTTTTGGAAGAGTTCTTAAGAACAATTGGAGTGCGAGAAGAACATGTTTATGAAGATGTTGAAGGAATTGAGCATCACCTTAGCTGGAATTCAATTGACCGGATAGGGGATTTGCTTCAGTTTTTCAAAGAGCATCCAGATTGTCTGGAAGAACTTCACAAGAGTCAAAGTGAAGATAAAGAAGACGATGACGTTTAAAATTTAGGGGACACAGCTTTGCAAAGTAAGCCAAACAAAGCGCAATCTTTACGTACAGCAGGTTTCCTGTTGGCCGATTTTTTCGGTGCGTAAAAAAGAAAGTGTTTACATTTGCAGGCTTGTACTATATCAAATTGAAGCTACATATGGAGGGGAATAAGAATGGCGAAAGAAGTAAAATCTGACATCGAGATTGCACTCGCTGCAGAAGTAGATCCGATTACACAAGTTGCAGAAAGTATTGGTTTGAGTGAAGACGCGCTTGAACTCTATGGTAAGAAAAAAGCAAAACTTACTTATGAAACGATTCATTCTCTAAAGGACCGTGAAAACGGAAAACTTATACTTGTAACCGCTATCAACCCAACTCCGGCAGGGGAAGGAAAATCAACTGTTACAGTAGGTCTTGGCGATGCTTTGAAACGACTTGGTAAAAAAACAGTGATTGCATTACGGGAACCTTCGCTTGGTCCAACAATGGGGATTAAAGGAGGAGCAACAGGAGGCGGTTATGCCCAAGTTGTTCCGATGGAAGATATTAATTTGCATTTTACAGGAGATTTCCATGCGATTACGACGGCTAACAATGCTCTTTCAGCGTTTATCGACAATCACATGCAGCAAGGCAATGACTTGAAAATTGATCAACGTCGAATTGTATGGAAACGCGTTGTGGATTTAAATGATCGCGCACTTCGAAAAGTTGTGGTTGGTCTTGGCGGACCGATCCAAGGCATTCCGCGTGAAGATGGTTTTGATATCACAGTTGCTTCTGAAATCATGGCAATTATCTGTTTAGCGACAGATTTAGAAGACTTGAAGCACCGCTTGAGTGAAATTGTTGTTGGCTATAATTATGCACGCGAACCGATCACAGTGGGCGAGCTAGGGTATGAAGGCGCGCTTACTTTACTTTTAAAAGATGCTCTTAAGCCTAACTTAGTTCAAACACTTGAGCATACACCTGCACTTGTTCACGGGGGACCATTCGCGAACATTGCACATGGGTGTAACAGCATTCAAGCAACGAGCACAGCGCTAAAACTGGGAGATTACGTGGTTACTGAGGCTGGATTCGGTGCAGATCTTGGTGCCGAAAAATTCCTTGATATTAAAGTTCCAGCACTTGGAAAAGCGCCTGATTGCGTTGTTATTGTCGCAACGATTCGAGCACTTAAGATGCATGGCGGTGTAGCGAAAACAGAACTTAGTGGTGAAAATGTTGAAGCGCTTAAAGCAGGCTTTGCGAACCTTAAGAAACATACAGAATCCGTGCAAAAATTTGGCATCCCGTTTGTTGTAGCGATTAACAAATTTATTACGGATACTGAGGCAGAAGTGAAGGCACTTGAAACGCTGTGCGATGAGGCAAACATCCCGTTCTCGCTTACAGAGGTTTGGGAAAAAGGTGGCGAAGGTGGACTCGATCTTGCAGGAAAAGTTAGTCAAGAGGTGGAAACAGGTGGCGCATCTTACAAACGACTTTATGACGATGCAAGCTCGATTGAAGAAAAACTAGAAACGATCGTTACGGAAATTTATGGTGGAAGCGGCGTTGAACTATCACCGAAAGCGCAAAAACAAATTGTGGAGTTCAAGAAATATGGCTGGGATCGCTATCCGATTTGTATGGCGAAAACACAATATTCGCTTTCAGATGATCCGTCTAAACTAGGACGACCAACTGATTTCACGGTTCATATTCGCGAGTTTATTCCAAAACTAGGTGCAGGCTTTATCGTGGCGCTGACAGGTGATGTAATGACCATGCCTGGGCTTCCGAAAAAACCAGCGGCACTTAATATGGATGTTGATGAATTTGGTAATGCGCAAGGATTGTTCTAAAATATAATGAAACCAGGCAAGGGGAAAGAAGCCCTTGCTTGGTTTTTTATTTTGAGTAAAAAGGATTCTCCAAATTAAGAATTGGGAATTGCGATAACTTGATAATTCAGCTAAAATGGAAGAGATTAAAGATAAGGATGATAAGCGAATGAAACAATTGCAATTGTTGCAGATAACAAAAACGTACGGCGAAAAAATGCTGTTTCAAAATGTGGATTTGACGATTACAGAAGGTGAACGAATCGGCTTGATTGGTATTAATGGTACTGGCAAGTCGACTTTTTTAAAGGTGATTTCTGGAGAGGAGTCAAGCGATTCAGGTGAACGAATTGTACCAAAGGATTATTCCATTGGATTTTTGAAGCAGGATCCGGTGCTACCCGATGATTCAACGGTTTTAGAAGCCGTTTTCCAAGGTGAATCGCGTAATTTACAGGCAAATAGGCATTATGAAGCGGTTCTTCTTGAGCTAGAGCGCGACCCAGAAAATCCATTTTGGCATGAAAAACTTCAAGCGGCGCAAGCGGAAATGGATGCTTTCCATGCTTGGGATATGAATACGGAAGCGAAAACGATTCTTGAAAAGCTAGGTGTTAAAGATCTTGGACAGATGATTAAGGAGCTTTCTGGAGGGCAAAAAAAACGTGTTGGGTTGGCGCAAGTATTGATTGAAACTCCGGATTTACTCATTTTAGATGAGCCAACGAACCATCTCGATTATCAGTCAATTCGCTGGCTTGAGAATTATCTCAATCGCTTTAAAGGAGCGATTTTGCTAGTTACCCATGATCGCTATTTTCTTGATCAAGTGACAAATCATATTGTTGAGCTTGATAATGGTCATTTATATCGCTATGCTGGAAACTATGAAAGCTTTATGGAAGCGAAAGCAATTCGACTTGAAAATGCGGCTCGCGAAGTGGAAAAAAATCAAAACCTTTATAGGCGAGAGCTTGCTTGGATGAGGCGCGGGGCAAAGGCACGTTCAACTAAGCAAAAAGCTCGTAAAGACCGTTTTGAAGAGCTGAGAGAAACCGTGGAAACAAAGAGGGATACGGATACGCTCGAGCTTGATTTTAATACAAGCCGACTTGGAAAAGATGTTTTTATTTTAGAGCATGTGAACAAGTCTTTTTCGGATAAGGTGATCTTGCACGATTTTCAATTGATTGTTCAGCCTGGTGAGCGAATCGGGATTACTGGACAAAATGGAACAGGTAAATCGACGTTATTAAACTTGTTTGCAGGAGAATTGAAGCCGGATAGTGGAACGGTTACAGTCGGACAAACCGTTCGGATTGGCTACTACACACAGCATAATTTAAAGCTTGATGATGACGCGAGGATCATTACGTATTTGCAGGAAATTGGTAGTGAAGTGGAAACAGCTGCTGGCGAAAAACTCAGCGTAAGCGCGATGCTTGAACGCTTTCTTTTTAAACCAGAGACACACGGCAAGAAAATTAGCGCCTTATCGGGCGGTGAGAAGCGAAGACTGTTTTTACTTAAAATTTTAATGACCCGACCGAATGTGCTTTTACTTGATGAGCCAACTAATGATCTTGATACGGAGACGTTAACGGTGCTTGAGGATTATTTGGAAAGCTTCAATGGGACGGTGATAACCGTTAGCCATGACCGCTATTTTCTTGATAAAATGGCTCGAAAATTATTGGTTTTTAAAGGAAATGGCATCATTGAGACTTATTTTGGGGATTACAGCACATTTTTAAGTGAACAAGAAGAGCGTTCGAAGCTCACGACAAAAAAAGAAATAGCACCTGTTCAAAAGCAGGAAACGAAGGAAAAAGTGAAGCTGACGTATAAAGAAAAGCTAGAGTGGGAAGGAATTGAAGAAGCGATCACTCAGCAGGAGGAACTTGTTCAAGCGCTCCAAGAAAAACTGGAACAAACAGGGGCTGACTTTGGAAAAGCAGCTGAAATCAGTGCGGAAATCACGGTGAAAGAAGCTAGACTTGCAGAACTTATGGAACGCTGGGAATACTTGGCGCAATTTGTAGATTAAGGAGTGTTGAGGGATGAAGCAATATCTCGATTTGGCTAGATTCGTAATGGAAAATGGAACGGAAAAAGGGGACCGCACAGGAACAGGAACTAGGAGTGCTTTTGGTTATCAAATGCGTTTTGATTTAGCAAAAGGGTTTCCAATTTTAACGACTAAACGAGTGGCTTTTCGGTTAGTCGTGAGCGAATTGTTATGGTTTTTACATGGTGATACCAATATTCGTTACTTGCTTGAACATAATAATAATATTTGGAATGAATGGGCATTTGAGCGTTACGTGAAGTCACCTGATTATCAAGGCCCGGATATGACTGACTTTGGATTGCGTGCGAATCGTGATCCAGCATTTAACGAAGTGTATCAAGCAGAAATGGAAACTTTTAAAGCGAAGATTCTTGCAGATGAAGCTTTTGCCGCAAAATACGGCGAGCTTGGAAACATCTACGGGAAACAATGGCGTGAATGGAAAACGTCAACTGGAGAAACGATTGATCAGCTTGCTAATGTGATTGAAATGATTAAGACAAATCCCAATTCCCGAAGATTAATTGTTTCGGCTTGGAATCCAGAAGATGTACCATCGATGGCCTTGCCACCTTGCCACACGCTATTCCAATTTTTTGTGGCGGATGGAAAGCTTTCTTGTCAGCTTTATCAGCGGAGTGCGGATATATTCCTTGGCGTGCCGTTTAACATTGCAAGCTACGCGCTTTTGACGCACCTCATTGCCCGTGAAACGGGACTTGAGGTTGGTGAATTTGTGCATACGATGGGGGATGCTCATCTTTATAACAACCACTTTGACCAAGTTCGTACTCAACTTTCTCGCGAGCCGCGTCCGTTACCAAAACTCGTTTTATCAGAGAAACCTGCTTCGATTTTTGACTTTGATGTAGCGGATATTTCGTTAGAAGGTTATGACCCGCATCCAGGCATTAAAGCACCGATTTCAGTTTAAGGAGGAGGAAACAAATGCTTACATTTATTTGGGCACAAGATGAACAAGGCAACATCGGAAAAGATAATACGATGCCATGGCACTTACCTGCGGACCTTGCTTATTTCAAAAAACAAACAACCGGGCATACGATTGTTATTGGACGAAAAACGTATGAATCTTTTGGACGTGCGCTTCCTAACCGCCGTAACATCGTGCTTTCGCGTGATCAGAATTTAAGTCTTCCTGATGCAGAAGTAATCCATGATAAAAAAGAGGTCTTGAAGCTTGCAGAAACGGAAGAGGTTTTTATTTGTGGTGGCGCAGAAATCTACCGACTATTTCGCGACCAAGCATCCCGCCTTTTAGTGACAAAAATCGGAGCTAGTTTTGAGGCAGATACAGCTTTTCCAGAACTTGACTGGTCGAAGTTTCAGGAAGTGAGTCGAATTGAGGGACAAGAAGATGAAAAAAATCGCTATCCGTTTACTTTTTATACGTATGAACGAGTGGAAAACTGAGGGAGCCATTTAACATGAAATCGAAGCTTGAACAAAGTAGTGAGCTGCTTGAAACATCAGCGGCTCTACTGCGCTGTCCTATTTGTACAAGTGGTGTAACGTTCAGAGCACCACGAAGTCTAGTTTGCAGTCAAAATCACAGCTTTGACTTGGCGAAACCGGGTTATTTGTTTTTACTCCGTCATGCCGCAAAGCCAACAAAATACGATCAGCTTCTTTTTGAAGCACGAAAACGCTTCATTATGACGGGCTTTTTTCAGGAAACAATGGAAGCCGTTTTAGCTCAGGTTGAAGCTCTTGAAAAAAAAGAGCTCGTCCTTTTCGATGCAGGTTCTGGAGAAGGGAGCCACCTGGCCTATTTAACAGAGCAGCTGGAGAAAAAGGTGAGTTTGGCTTTTGGATTTGATCTTGCGAAAGAAGGGATTCGCCAAGCGGCACGTGATTTTTCGGGAATTACTTGGGGAGTGGCGGATCTTGCGAATTGCCCACTTCAAACGGGCCGAGTAGATGTAATTTTAAACATGCTTTCACCAGCTAGCTATGATGAATTTAGTCGCTTGTTATCTAGGGAGGGACTTTTAATCAAAGTCATTCCAGAAGCGGATTATTTACAGGAACTGCGGCGGTTTTTCTATCAAGACGAACGGCAAACTTATTCGAATGAAGCTGTTGCTAACCGTTTTTATGAGCATTTTGATGTCGTCTATGAAAAACGAATAACGAAACAGAAAACGTTACAAAAAGATGAACAAATGGATTTACTTGCAATGACGCCACTTGGCTTTCAAATTCCTGTCGAGAAAAAAGCAGCCTTTTTAGAAAATGGTTCGGATCAAATAACCTTAGATCACCGGATCATTGTTGGAAAGAAAAAAGCAGAGGCTTAACAAACTAAAAAAGGAGCGGTTTGGATGAAAGAAGAACTTTCAGCTTTGCAAAATGGATCGGATATTCGTGGGATTGGTCTAGAAACGGAGGAGCATCAACTGACACTAACTGATGAGGTGATTGGTAAGATTGCACGTGGCATCCTAGTGTTCTTGCAAAAGAAAAAAACTCCAAAAGAAAAAATAGTGGTCGCTATCGGACATGATAGTAGGCTTTCTGCTGAGCGAATCAAGGCTAAACTGGTGTCGGTTTTAAAAGCAGGTGGTGTCGACATTTTAGATGCGGAACTTGCAACAACACCTGCACTATTTATGGCAACTCAATATGCGAGCTTTCAAACAGACGCTGGGATTATGATTACAGCGAGCCACTTGCCTTATTTTTACAACGGCATCAAGCTATTTACGAAAGCGGGCGGTGCTGAAAAAGAAGATATCCAGTTTATTCTCGAAAATGGTGAAGGGGAGATCTCGCAAACTCAGCCTGGATCCGTGCGGAAAATCGATTTGATGGATACATATGCTGCGGATTTAGTAACAAAAATTCGAAATCAAGCAGGAAACGGGGAGAAACCGCTTGCTGGAAGTCGAATTGTTGTGGATGCTGGAAATGGCGCTGGGGGATTCTTTGCGGGCAAAGTACTTGAGCCGCTGGGTGCAGATACGACGGGCAGCCAGTTTCTTGATCCGGATGGACATTTTCCAAACCATATTCCGAATCCGGATAATGATGAAGCGATGGCAAGTCTGCGTACGGCTGTCCTTGAAAGCAAGGCAGACCTTGGCATTATTTTTGATACGGATGTGGACCGGGCGGCAATTGTGGATAAATTTGGGGAAAGCCTGAACCGGAATGCTTTAATTGCTGTCATTTCTGCTATCGTTTTAGAATCACATCCAGAATCAACCATTGTAACGGACTCGACAACTTCGAGTCACTTGGAAACTTTTATTCGTGAACTCGGCGGGAAGCAACATCGCTTTAAACGGGGTTACCGGAATGTAATCAATGAAGCGATTCGGTTGAATGAAACAGGGGAAGAATCAGAATTAGCGATCGAGGTCAGTGGGCATGCTGCTTTAAAAGAAAATTACTTTTTGGATGATGGCGCCTATCTTGTCGCCAAAATTCTTGTGAAATATGCGCAGTTGAAGCAGCAAAACCAAGATTTAAGTGATTTGACGAAAAATTTGGTCGTACCTGCTGAAAGTCATGAATTTCGGATTCAAATAAAGGCCCCTCATTTCCAAGCTTACGGGGCTGATGTGCTCGCTTCTTTCCAGCGATTTGTACAAAAAACAGCTGGTTTTGAGTTAGTGCCTGCAAATCATGAAGGAGTCCGAGTTGATCTTTCCAATGAGTTTGGTTCGGGTTGGTTGCTACTACGAATGAGCTTGCACGAACCCGTTATGCCACTTAACATTGAACTAGACGAAGAAGGAACGTTAGAACTTTTAGAAGCAAAACTAAAAACTTTTTTTGCCGAATACCCGCAACTCGTGCTTCCATTTTAGGATAGATCCTTTCTCGCTCTGCCATGTGCTAGAGCGAGAAATTTTTTCTAGTTAAAACTTGCGGACGAGGTTCATTTACGGTATGATAAAAATAAAGTAAGTACTTGATTTTTTGAGGAGTGAATCTATGGAAGCTTGGATTACGAATGTTATGAATGAACTTGGCTATTTCGGAGTTTTTATTTTAATTACGATTGAAAATTTATTTCCACCGATTCCTTCTGAACTGATTTTAACATTTGGCGGCTTTATGACGACGATTACACAAATGAATATTTTTCTTGTGATTGTTTCTGCTACTTTTGGTTCCGTGCTTGGAGCGGTATTATTATATTCGATTTCACTTTATTTTGGAAAAGAGCGCATCAAACGTATCGTTGCGAAATATGGGAAAATCTTACGTTTAAAAGAATCTGATATTGATAAAGCCGATACTTTTTTTGCACGCTACGGAGGGCGAGCTGTATTTTTCTGTCGAATGATTCCACTCATTCGGAGTTTGATTTCAATTCCAGCTGGAATGGCGCGTATGTCTTTTCGTAGTTTCATTGTGTTAACAACACTTGGGAGCTTAATCTGGAACACGATTTTAATTGGACTAGGAGCATTCCTTGGCGAGTCGTTTGGAAAAGCAGCAGCAGCAATAGATTCTTTTAGCACAGTCATCTATTGGGTGATCGGAATTAGCGTAGCCGTGCTTCTCGCACTTTTCATCAAAAAGCGACTATCAGAAGCCCGTGATGAATAAACGAGCTGTCAATCTTGAAGCCTAGTCTTCAAGATTTTTCATGTGGAAAAGGAGAGAGAAAACTATGAAACTAGGGATGCGGACGCTTAAAACTGCGTTTGGAGCTACACTTGCCATCCTCATAGCCGAATTCCTAAAATTGGATTACGCGGTTTCGGCAGGGGTTATTACCGTTTTAAGTATACAAAATACCAAAAAAAGCTCACTCTTGCTAGCGATTCAGCGTGTCTATTCAACTGTGTTAGCGCTGTCCATTTCTGCCGTATTATTCTTGATTTTTGGTTATAATGCCGTTAGCTTTGGCTTATACTTACTTCTTTTCATTCCGCTTGCTGTACGACTGAAAGTAACAGATGGAATTGTTGTGAGTTCCGTTCTTGTGACACATATTCTAGTTGAGAAATCCCTTGCTTTGCACTGGTTTGTAAACGAAATGGCACTCATGATTGTGGGGGCAGGAATTGCGATTTTACTTAACTTATATATGCCGAAACTAGATCAAGGCATTCGAGCGGATCAGAAAAAAGTGGAGCTACTTATGCGTCAAATTTTGTTTTCAATGGCACAGCGGCTCCGAGGGGAAGAGCCATACTTGGAATTTGACCACCGATTTGATGAACTGAAGCAATTACTTCAAAATCTTGAGGCAAATGCTATCCGCAATATGGAAAACTCCTTTTTGAAAAGTTCGCCTTATTTTCTAAAGTATGTGGATATGCGTCTTGTTCAGTTCCGTGTGTTAACACAAATGAAACGACATTCTGCAGCCTTTCAAGGGGTTAGCGAACCCAGTCGAATTTTATCACGTTTAACGGAGAAAACGGCGCTTGAATTAAGTGAAGATAATCCAGCTGAGGAGCTCGTAATCGGGGTAACCAAGATGGTTCACGATTTTCGCAAAAGTGAACTTCCCGTTTCCCGCGAGGAATTTGAAAATCGAGCTGTTTTATTTCAGTTTATGAATGATTTGCGCTATTTTTTAGAGATCAAACGGGACTTTTATATTGAATTTCAAACCATGCAAAAAGAGAAAGTGTCGGAATGACACTTTCTCTTTTTCGTTAGGCGGTAATTTCTTTCGCCTCAGGTTCTTTTTCAAGATTTTTCGTTGCTTTACTAGTAACGATTCCTGATACCATGCTGTCACTGACATTAAGAGCAGTACGTCCCATGTCAATCAGTGGTTCAATCGAAATTAAGACACCTGCTAATCCAACAGGAAGGTTTAGCGTTGAAAGAACAATGATTGCAGCAAATGTTGCACCGCCCCCAACTCCAGCTACGCCAAATGAGCTAATCGCGACAACAGCAACTACGGTTAAAATAAAGCTAATGGACGTTGGATCAATGCCAACAGTTGGTGCGATCATAATGGCAAGCATAGCAGGATAAATCCCTGCGCATCCGTTTTGACCAATTGATAGACCAAATGAAGCGGCGAAATTAGCGATTCCATTTGGAACACCAAGGCTTCTTTGAGCTTCAATATTCATCGGAAGCGCTCCAGCACTCGTTCTTGATGTGAAAGCAAAGGTAAGCACAGGTAGTGTCTTTTTCACATAAGTAAGTGGGCTAATTCCTGTAAAGGAAACAATTAAAAGATGAATGATAAACATAACGATCAGTGCTGCATAAGAGGCTAAGACAAAATTCCCTAGTTTTAAAATAGCTGTCGCATCACTTGTCGCAACTGTATTTGTCATAATCGCAAAAACCCCATAAGGTGTAAGGCGAAGAATTAACCGAACGATTCTCAGCACGATTGCATAAATCGTATCAACACCACGTGCGAAAAGAGACGCTTCCTTAGGTTGTTTCCGCTGTACGCCGAGAAAAGCAATGCCGATAATAACAGAGAAGATAACAACAGCAATGGTTGAAGTTGCTCTTGCTCCGGTAAGATCAAGAAATGGATTTGCAGGAAATAATTCTAAAATTCGGCTTGGTAGTGTCGCATCCCCCATTTCTTTTAAGCTACCTTGAAGTTCTTTGGCACGAGAAAGCTCAACAGAACCTTGCGAAATATGGTCGGCATTTAAGTGGAATAAAAGTGCTGCGCCGATTCCGATAACAGCGGCAATCGCTGCTGTAACAAGAAGTGTGCCGATGATCCAAATCCCGATTTTCGCAATATTGGTTTTTAATTCTAATCGTGTAAAGGCTGCGATAATCGAAATGAAAATTAATGGAATAGCAATCATTTGTAACAGTTTAACGTAACCACCGCCAACAATTCCAAGCCAGTCCGTCGTCTCTTTCGTGACACTACTTCCCATGCCGTAAATCCATTGTAAAATAAAGCCAGCTACAATCCCAACTGCAAGAGCAAGAAGGACGCGTTTTGAGAAGGAAACGTGTCGTTTTTGCATCCAGATAAAAAGACCGATGATAAAAAGTGCAACAACTAAATTAAGTATGACAAAAGCAGTGTTCAATCTGACTCCCCCTTTTAAACTTATTAATCCGATAAGAATTATCAGATATAAGAATACAGGGCTTCAAACAAAAAGTCAATCTTTTGATTTTGAAAAAAGAGGGGGAAAAAGAGAAACTAAATGTAACTGTAAGCAAGTAAATCGATAAAATTTGACAAAATGTTGAAAAAAGCGATAAAAATCAATTTTTCATGGTATAGTAAGTTATCAAGCTTAGTTTTATTAATGGAATTAGGCCATTGAACTAACTTTTCATGGGGGAAGGGGAGCAACAAGTTGCACGTAAAAAAAATCTATATTCGCTGGATGCCGTATTTGCTTTTTTTGTGTTTTATTTTCTTAGTCACTACACGGAGTCTCGCACCTTTTGCTGTGATCTATTCAATCGCAGCTGCTATTTTACTCGCTTATCTTTGGTTTTCAAAAAGTAAAGTCCGGACGAAACTGGCTTTGTCGTTTCTTTATTTAATTATCTTAGCCTTACAACAAGTACTGACTGCGTTATATTTATTTTCAGGTGGAGATAGCTGGATGGTCTTTACCATAAAAAAGGTAGCAGCTATACTGATGATTTTTGTTCCATTTTTGATCGGCTATTTTCATTACCTGTATACACTTCAACGGGAGTTTTCCATCAAAGAAGCGACCTCTATCAGTTTTGAAATGTTAAGAGAAGTGTATTTGATCGGAGCAGGTTACAAAACAAAATGGCAAAAAAGTAAAAACTCATTATCTAGAGATAATTTAAATGAGATATTAAAAGATATTCCAAGACATAGTTATACAAAATACTTAAACAAAAACACTTTAACAGAAGCTTATTTTGAAGAGTGCGAAAAATCCTTAAAAGATGAGCATCTCTATATTGTGATTTCCAGTACGGGGAGTCCAGCAAGTGAAGTGATTTCATTATTTACGAATAAAGCTTATAATCACGTTTCCCTAAGTTTTGACCGAGATCTGAAGACGATCATCAGTTATAACGGTGGGGAAAATATTACACTGCCAGGGCTCAACCAAGAAAAGATCACTTCGTTCAATAAAAAAAGTGATGCTTCTGTCATCGTTTACGAGCTCCAAGCACCTAAAGAAAAAAAGCAGCTCATTATAGATAAAGTTAGAGAAATCAATGAAAAAGGAAGTGCTTATAACCTTGTAGGCCTAGTTACGAAAGTATCACTTCGGCCGAATATCATGTTTTGCTCACAATTTGTTTATAAAATCTTGCAATTCGCAGAGCTTGAATACTTCAGGGACTCAGCTGCTAAAATCAAACCAACAGATTTTGTTGAAAGAGACTATTATCGTAAACTAGCATTTTGCTATGAAATTAAATTTAATGAAACGCTTTAAAAACATGCAGGAAGGGTGACCCAGTCGTTGCAATCTAAATATGAACAGACGAAAGGCGATATGAAACTGGATAATACATCTATTATTCACCTAGCTTCCAAAAATAAAAAGTGGATCAATTTGTTTCGCTTATCCGTTTCCTTAAAAGATCCAGTAGATCCGAAAATTTTACAACAAGCACTGAATGTTACCGTCAAACGGTTTCCGTCAGTTGCGGCTCGGATTCATAAAGGCGCTTTTTGGTATTACCAGTCAGCTGTTAAAAGAGCCCCACAAGTTTTACCAGAACAAAATGTGCTGTTAGGTTACATGTCTAATCAGGAGCTTGAACAATGTGCTTTTCGCGTGCTGTATGCCTCAAAAGCGATTCACGTCGAAATTTTCCACGCTTTAACAGACGGGCGAGGTGGAGAAGTTTTCTTAAAAACGCTTCTCGCAGAATATTTTACAAGGAAAGAAGAGGCAGTCATTCCGCTAGTTGACGGGATTCTTGACCGAAAAGAAACACCGCATGAAGCAGAACTAACAGATGAATACCTTGAAATAGCAGATGGCAAGCCTCAAAATCTGGCAAAAGAAAAAAGTAAAAAAGTCTATCAATTTCGTGAAGCAGCAGGAGAAACCTTACATCTTACAACCATAAAAGTACCAGTCGAAAAACTGAAACCATTAGGCAAGAAACTGGGGGTGAGCTTGACCGTTTTAATTGCGGCTTTTGTGGCTGAAGCAATCCTTATCAATCAAAAAGCAGACAAAAAACAAAAAGATCGCCTCATTAAACTTTTCTTACCGATTAACTTACGCAACTTCTTTCCAAGCCAAACCTTACGCAACTTTGTTCTCTATGCCAAACCAGAAATTGATCTCCAAAAAGAGGGGCTCCATTTTGTAAGTATCGCGCACACCATCAGGCAGCAATTAAATGAAGCTTTATCAGAAAAACAACTGCGCGCAAGAATCAGTCAAAATGTTCGATTGGAACAAAATCCAATCATCAAACGCACTCCCTTGTTTATAAAACATCATTTGATGAAATTCTTTTTTTCTATAAGCGAAAAAACCACTTGCTTGACACTTTCTAATTTGGGTGTAATCAAAGTGCCAGAAGAAATGGCGCGTTATATTGAACACTTTGATTTTATTTTAAGCCCGCGCTCTAAGACACCTTATAACATGGGGATCTGCAGTTTTAATGGTGAACTAAGAATCAACCTAACCAGAAATACACAAGAACCCCGCTTAGAAGAAGCACTGCTTACACTTTTTACTAAACAAAAAGTCGCTTTCCAAGTAGAAACACAAACGATGCAAACGCTAGAAAAAGCAAAAACACGTTCACGCGCTTAAATGCGCATGAACGTGTTTTTTTAAGTGTTTACGCTTTTTGTAGTTGCGTTTGTTCTTCTAAAACGACTTGCGCCGCTGCAAGACGCGCAATAGGAACACGGAACGGCGAGCAAGAAACATACTTTAATCCAAGTTTATGGAAGAAGTGAATCGAGCGAGGATCTCCGCCGTGTTCGCCGCAAACCCCCATTTTCATATTAGAGTTGGTCATTCGCCCACGAGAAACTGCCATTTCGACTAATGCCCCTACGCCAGCTGTATCAAGCGTTTGGAAAGGATCGGTTTCCAAAATACCACGCTCACTGTAGCTTGGTAAAAATTTGCCAGCATCATCACGCGAGAAGCCGTAAGTAAGCTGAGTCAAATCATTCGTTCCAAAACTAAAGAACTGAGCCTCTTTCGCAATTTCATCTGCCGTCACACAAGCCCGTGGGATCTCAATCATCGTTCCAATGTCATACGGAAGAAGCACTCGTTCGCGATCAAAAATAGCTTGAACAGAATTTTTAATTTCCTGCTTCACAAAAGCAAGTTCCTCTTTAGAAGAGACAAGAGGAATCATAATTTCAGGAAAGACTTTTTGACCTTCATCATGAATCTGAACAGCGCTTTCCATAATCGCTTCCGCTTGCATCTTATAAATTTCTGGATAAGTTACAGCAAGGCGACAGCCACGGTGACCAAGCATTGGATTTGATTCTGCTAGTTCGTTAACTCGTTTTTTAACTTCTGCAAGTGTTTTTCCTGTATCTTGTGCAAGCCTTTCCAAATCTTTTTCTGCTTTTGGCAAAAACTCATGGAGAGGCGGGTCAAGGAGCCGAATATTAACCGGTCTTCCTTCTGCGATACGGAAAAGTTGTGTAAAGTCGTCCTTCTGCATTTCCTTCAAGTGAGTGAGTGCACGCTTTCTTTCTTCCAAACTTTCTGCAACAATCATTTGGCGCACATAAGCGATTCGTTCTTCATGGAAAAACATGTGCTCCGTGCGGCAAAGACCAATGCCTTCCGCTCCAAAATGAATCGCAGTCAGTAAATCATTCGGAGTGTCTGCATTGACGCGAATATCAAGCTGCTTCACTTCGTTTACCCATTCCATGAGCTCATCGAAATGACCACCAATTTCCGCTTCTGTCAAAAGAATTTCACCCAAGTAAACCATTCCAGTTGAGCCATCCAGTGAAATCGCATCGCCTTCATGCAGTGTGACCCCTGAACTTGTTAGAATGCGTTTTTCTTTTTCATTAATGTTGATTTCCGAACAGCCGGCGACACAACATTTTCCCATTCCACGAGCGACAACAGCCGCATGGGACGTCATGCCACCGTGTGCTGTCAGAATGGCCTCACTTTTTGCCATACCCTCGATGTCCTCAGGAGAGGTTTCATTCCGAACGAGAATCACCTTTTGACCCAAATCGGCCGCTGCCACAGCTTCACTCGCATCAAAGTAGATTTTCCCGAATGCCGCTCCAGGACTTGCAGGAAGCCCTGTTGCGATAACTTCTCCTTTTTCAAGCGCTTTTTTCTCGAAAGTGGGGTGGAGCAGTTGATCAATTTGTTTGGTATCAATGCGCTTAATCGCTTCGCTACGACTGATCTTTCCTTCATGCACGAGGTCTACTGCGACTTGAACCGAAGCCTGGGCCGTCCGTTTCCCATTTCGTGTTTGCAAGACAAAGAGCTTTTCTTTTTCGATGGTAAATTCAATGTCTTGCATGTCTAAGTAATGATTTTCAAGAAGCTCACAGGTTTCCAAAAGCTCATGATAAGCATCCGGCATGTGACTTTCAAGTTTAGAAATATCCTCTGGTGTTCTAATCCCCGCAACGACATCCTCACCTTGGGCGTTGATCAGAAATTCGCCGAAGACCGATTTTTCACCAGTGGACGGGTTCCGTGTGAAAAGAATCCCTGTGCCACTTTTATTTCCGGTATTGCCGAAGACCATCGCTTGAATATTGACAGCGGTTCCAAAATTAGGATCAATATCATTGAGCCGACGGTAAACGACAGCACGCGGGTTCATCCAGGAATCAAAAACCGATTGCACCGCGAGCCTAAGTTGCGTAAGCGGGTCTTGCGGGAAAGGCTCGGATCCATTTTCGAGATAGAGTCCCTGGTAAGTGGTAATAAGTTTTTCAAGATCATCCGGTGTTAATTCTGTGTCTTGTGCGTAACCCTTTTGTTTTTTGATCAGTGAAAGGGCTTCTTCAAATTTGTAAGAAGGAATACCTCTTACAACATCTCCAAACATTTGGATGAAACGACGGTATGAATCAAGCGATGAACGGGCATCTTTCGTTTGATGAATCATCCCTTGGACCGCCTTATCATTTAGACCGAGATTTAAAATCGTGTCCATCATCCCAGGCATAGAAACAGGCGCTCCCGATCGGACAGAAACCAGAAGTGGGTTTTCATTTGAACCAAATTGCTTGCCCGTTTTTTCTTCAAGCAGTTTTAAATGAGCGAGGACTTCATCAAAAATTTCTTCCGATAACGTTTGTTCATTATCGTTGTAATCTTTGCAGGCATCAGTTCCAATCGTGAATCCTGGCGGCACCGGTAAACCAATCTTGGTCATTTCAGCAAGATTAGCTCCTTTTCCACCTAAAAGTACTTTCATGTCTTTTGAACCTTCATTAAACTGATAAACAAATTTCCTCACTGTCTTCACCTCAACAAATAGATTTTTTATTTCTCTTCAATCATTTCTTGCACAAGAGCAGCAGTTTCTTCAATCGCCTTATCTTCCACGTGAATAACTCGACATTTCAGCTTTTTAAAGGTTTCATAACCAAATTCCAACTCTTCAAGGATTCGTCTGTCGCTTGAATAATTGCTCATTTCATCAAGCCCCATCGACCGGAGACGAACCCGGCGAATCCGCCCAAGTTTTTCTGGAGTTGTTGTAAGCCCGATAATCCTGCTTGCAGGAATTTTAAAAAGTTCTTCAGGCAAGGGGATTTCTGGGACAAGAGGGACATTTGCCACTTTAAAATTTTGGTTCGCTAAATAACTACTAAGAGGAGTCTTGCTAGTCCTTGAAACCCCAACAAGAACGATGTCTGCTTCGAGCAAACCACGTGGGTCTTTGCAGTCATCATATTTCACAGCAAATTCAATTGCGGCAATCCGGTCGAAGTAAGCGCTGTCAAGGCGGCGCATATTTCCCGGATCTTCTTTTGAATGGAGCCCCGTTTTTCCTTCAATTGCTTTCGTAAGATGGGTAAGTAAATCAATATTGGCTATTTTTTCTTGTTCACAATAAGATTTGGCGTAGCGAGCAAGCTTAGAACTAACCAGTGTCTGGACGACAATTCCATCTGCTGCCTTTGCTTCCTCCAATGTTTCAAGTAGGGCTGCTTCATCACGAATAAAGGCATGCCGCCGGATATCCGGTTGTTCATCAAAATCAAACTGGGCGGTAACGGCTCGAATAGTATGTTGAGCCGTTTCTCCAATCGCATCCGAAATTACATAAATAACGACAGGTTGCTTCATAATTCCCCTCCTGCTAATTTTCTTCTTTCAAAGTTGTCACAAAAAGTTCTACAATACTCGATTTAGAAAGCTTACCGATAATCCGATCCTCTGCTTCAACAACAGGAAGCGAATCCACTTGATGCGTCACGATAGAAAGTGCGGCATCTAATACGGGATCCGTCTTTTTGATTGTCAATAAGTTAGGCATCCGCGTCATAATTGTTACAATCGGCGTTTCTTTTGTATTGGAGCCAGCAATCGTACTTTTTAACAAATCTTTACGGCTAACAAGCCCGATGAGACGCGCCTCTTCAGCCACATAGAGGCTCCCAGAATCTTCTAGAAAAAGCTGAACAATGGCATCATAGACGCTCATTTCTTTCGGAACAAGAATGGGATGTGTCATCACTTCACTGACTTTTAAATTGCGAATGTCTTCGAATAAACCGGGATTTTTTTCTAGCCCGGAATAAAAGTAGCCTACTTTAGGACGCGCATCCAAGATTCCCGTCATTGTTAAAACGGCAAGATCGGAGCGAATCGTTGCACGAGTTAATTTTAAGAAACGTGCAATTTGGTCACCAGTGGCAGGCTCATTCTTTTTTACAAACGCCATGATCGCATGTTGACGTTCTGAAAGTTGAATAAGAATCACTTCCTTCTTGTAAATAGGTTATACGGAAATTATATAGTATGACATAATTAAAATCAAGCATTAAATGTGTCATACTATTAAAAGTGATCTAGTAGGAAGGATTGAGAGAATTAAAGAATAAATCAGAATTGGTCTATACAAAAAAACCAGGAAAGTATCCTGGTTTTCGCTAGACATAGAATAAAATGCAGAAATACATGAAAGTGGTTCCCATGATGACAAACAAGTGCCAAATCGCATGCATATAGGGGATTTTTGGAAAACTATAAAGCAAAGCGCCGACTGTAAACATGATTCCTCCTGTAAGGAGAAGGAAAAATCCAGATGGACTGAGTCCTGCATAGAGCGGCTTAATGCCAAGGAGTACTAACCAGCCCATGATAACATAGACGATAGTCGACAAAATCCGCCATTTTTCTAGAAAAAAGATCTTGTAAAGGATGCCTAAAATCGCAAGTCCCCATATGACACCGAAAAGCGTCCAACCGAGCGTGCCTTTCAAAGTGATAAGCGCGAAAGGAGTGTAAGAGCCAGCGATTAGTAAATAAATGGAGGCATGATCAAGGATGTTAAAAAAGCGGCGTACTTTTGAAGGCTTAAAGCTGTGGAGAAGTGTCGAACATAAATAAAGTAACATGAGCGAGATGCCATAAATTAAAAAGCTTGTTAAGTATAAAGGATCATTTTTAGAGACGCTGTAAAGAATTAAAAAGATAAACGCGGGGATACTGAGCAAAAAGCCAATTCCGTGCGTAATCGAATTAGCAAGTTCTTCTTTGAAGCGGTAAACACTTGGATTCATTTTATCACCTGATTCGTTAAAGTTACTCTCATGATACGCTAAAAGGAAAAGAAAGGAAAGAATTTTCTTATCTTTCTAGTGGCGAAACTGTTATAATAGAGGGTATCAAATAAATTGGATGTGACCAAATGACTAAAAAAATTAAAATTATTACGGATTCAACAGCTTGCCTTTCAAAAGAAGAAGCTGAGAAGTATGAAATTGAAGTACTTCCGCTTTCTGTAGAAGTGGACGGAAAGACATATGATCCTTTAAATGAACTAACACCGGAATCTTTTATGGAACTTATGCGTGAGTCTAAACAATTGCCCAAATCTTCGCAGCCACCACTTGGAAAGTTTGTTGAGCTGTATGAAAAATATCTAGCTGAAGGCTATGAAGTTCTTTCTATTCATCTAACTGAAAAATTGAGTGGAACTGTAAATACGGCAAGTCAAGCGGCTCTTATGACTACGGGAGAAGTGGAAGTTGTCGATACGAATTTTATCGCGCGTGGTCAAGCTTTTCAAGTACTTGAAGCGGCAAAAATGGCACAGTCTGGAAATCATACAATGGCTGAAATTAAAGAACGGATGGAAGAAATCCGCTCGAAAACGAAGTTATACATCGTGGTTGTCACACTTGAAAACTTGATTAAAGGCGGTCGTGTTGGGCGTGTACAAGGGCTTCTAGGCAGTCTGTTAAATATTAAATTGATTGCGGAATTAAAAGAAGGACAACTGGAAGAAACGGCGAAAGTAAGGAGTAACAAGAAAATTTTGAACTACTTGTTAGAACTTGTTGGGACTGAAAAAAGAAAAATAGTTGCGCTAGATGTTGAGCATGCGAATGGCTTACAAATGGCAGAAGCATTTCAAACTGCTGCTAAAAAACTGCTTGGAATTTCTTCGATCCCCATTTTTGATGCTGATCCAGTTGTGGCAACACATGCTGGGAATGGCGCTTTTGCAGTCATGTACTACACGGAATAAAGCGAGGATATAAAGCGATGACGAAAAAAAGATTACTAGTTTTACTCGTGGCTGTTCTTATTCTTCTAGCTATCATTTTTGGAGGCTTCTGGCTAAAAGAGTACCTTGACCAAAAAAAGGAAGAAGAAAAGACGCCGATTTCCCTAGTTGCAATGGGGGATTCGCTAACAGAAGGCGATGGCGATGAGAAAAAAGCTGGCGGTTATGTCGGCATTCTTGATAAATCACTCACTAAACATCAAGAGGTAAGAAGTGTCGAAACGAGCAATCATGGCGTATCGGGAAACAGAAGCGATCAGCTTTTGAAACGGCTAAAAACGGAACCCGACTTTCAAAAAGCAGTTCAAAAAGCAAACGTAATTACAATGACCATTGGTGGAAATGATGTGATGAAAGTTCTCCAATCAAAATTGCTTGATGTAAAAGTTTCTGACTTTACTAAAGCAGAGGAGAATTTTCAAAAAAACTTGACGGAAGTTTTCTCGCTCATTCGGGAAAACAACCCGAATGCCCCGATTTTTCTTGTGGGAGTTTACAATCCTTATACCACTTATTTTAGTCAAATTAAACAGTTTGATGAAGTCATTACAAATTGGAATTCTAATTCACAAGCGTTCATTAAGCAACAAAAAAATGCTTACTTTGTTCCGATTGCACAGTTGATTGAAAATCGCGATAAAAAAAATCGGGATAAACCCAATCCGCTACTTTCGGACGATTATTTCCATCCGAATCATACTGGGTATGAAAAAATCGCTCATAAGCTTGATAGTACCATTATAAAAGAGCTGAAAGCGGGGAAGATTCCTAAAAAGAAAGAGTAAGGTGAATTCGTTTGGCGGAAAAGCAAACAAGAAGCAGTGAAAAACAAGAATTAAAGCGAAAAATTAATTTTTGGAAATGGGTTTGTTTAGCGCTGTTCTTAATTATCGCAGGTTTTTTTGGTTGGATTTATTTATCTATTTTTGTTCTCAATCCAACAGAAGAACCGACTCCCGCGATAAAAAGCAATCATAAAAATGTCGAGTTTTCGACGAGTACTTCAAAAGCAGATTTAAACAAACTCATTCAGACATATATTGACGACTTTAGCGATGATGAAGATATCGGTTATGACGTTTATGTCGCAAATAATGTTATTTTTAAAGCAGAAGCCAAAATTTTTGATGAGCCGATTGAGATGAAGTTGATTTTTTCTCCTTCAGTTAAGAAAAATGGCGATGTCGTATTGAAACTAAAAGATATGGCAGTTGGTGCATTGCCGCTTCCTGTCTCCTATGTCATGAGTTTCGTCAATAAAACCTATAAGTTTCCAAATTGGGTTACGGTCATTCCAAAACAGCAAAAAATCTATCTGGATTTAAATAAATTGAAGCTGAAAGGTGATACGAAAGTTCGTGTCGATGCACTTGATTTGAAGAAAGATGACATTTCGTTTACACTTTTAGTACCCGTTAATTAAACGGAGACAGGGGTGACGCATATGACTGATAAAAAATTAGAAAAAGCAACTTTTGCGGGAGGCTGTTTTTGGTGTATGGTCAAGCCATTCGACACTCAACCCGGCATTTTGAAAGTTGTTTCCGGCTATACAGGTGGAACAACAGAAAATCCAACTTATGAGGAAGTTTGTCGCGGAAACACAGGGCACGCGGAAGCGGTGGAAATCACATTTGATCCGGACGTGTTTCCTTATGAAAAATTAGTTCAAGTTTATTTCCAACAAACGGATCCAACTGATCCAGATGGACAATTTGTTGATCGCGGCAGTTCTTATCGCCCGGCGATTTTCTATCATAATGAAGAACAAAAGAAAATTGCTGAACAAGCGATCAAAGATTTGGACGCAAGTGGTCGTTTTAAAAAACCCATCGTGACGGAAGTGGTTCCTGCGAGCACTTTTTATCCAGCAGAAGATTATCATCAAGATTTTTATAAAAAAGAAAAGATGCACTATGAAGGCTACCGTCGCGGTTCTGGAAGAGATCAATTTATCCAAAATCACTGGGAAGGATGAGGACAATGGATCAAAAAACAAAAGCAGAACGTTTACAAGAACTTTCAGATTTGGAATACAAAGTGACACAAGAAAATGCGACAGAAACGCCTTTTCAGAATAAGTATTTTGATAATGTTAAACCGGGCATTTATGTTGATGTTGTTTCTGGGAAACCACTTTTTTCTTCGACGGATCAATATGATGCGGGGTGTGGTTGGCCAAGTTTTACAAAACCTATTGATGAGGCTGAAGTGCTTGAGAAATTTGATGATAGCCACGGCATGAGACGAACGGAAGTCCGTTCAAAAAATGCAGATTCACATCTTGGACATGTCTTTCCAGATGGTCCAAGTGATAAAGGCGGGCTACGTTATTGTATCAATTCAGCGGCACTTCGATTTATTCCCGTAGAAGATCTCGAAACAGAAGGATACGGCAAATATCGCGTACTCTTTTCATAAAAATGGATAGGCTCTTTGGATGGTTTCCGAAGAGCCTTTTTTAAAGGAGGAAGCTTAACATGAAAGTAGCTATTGTTGGACTGGGCGGGATTGCGCAAAAAGCTTACTTACCAGTTTTTGCAGAAATGGAAGAAATTGAAGTGCATCTTTATACAAGGAATCTGGAAAAGCTGGAACATTTAAAAAATAAATACCGATTTAAAGAAGCTCATACTTCAATTGCATCCGTAATTGAAGCAGGTGTTGAAGCTGCTTTTGTACATAGTTCGACACAAACTCATGCTGAGATTGTAAGGCCGTTTATTGAAGCGGGGATCGCTGTTTATGTCGATAAGCCGATTTCGGATCAAATTGAAGAAACTCGTGAACTTACAGCACTTGCAGAGCGCTTAGGGGTTCCTTTAATGACAGGCTTTAACCGGCGTTTCGCACCATTCTATCAAGAGTTGAAGCAGCTTGACCATGCGAATATGATTGTGATGCAGAAAAATAGGGCGGATAGCACTGGAGAAGCACGTACTTTTATTTATGATGATTTTATTCATGTGGTGGATACAGTGCGCTTTTTATTAGACGGGAAGGTAGAAGCCTTCCAAGCTTATCCTGTTTTCCGAAGTGGGCTGTTAGAAAGTTTAACTGTTCAGTGTAGCGGGAACGGAAAAGTGGCAACAGCGATCATGAATCGAAATAGTGGCGTAAGTGAAGAAAAAGTGGAAGTACTGACAAGTGATGGGAAATACACGGTATCTAATTTGCAGGAACTTGAAATTGGAACTGGAATTACGAAGCGCTTTGAGCGGTTTCCAGATTGGGAAAAGATGCTTTATAAACGGGGCTTTATTCCAATTGTCGAGGCGTTTTTAGGAGCTGTCAAAAACCATCAGAAGCTACCGATTGCAGAACAAGATGCGCTTTTAACTCATGAACTCTGTGAAGAAATTTTAAACGCGTTATAAAATCAAACTTTACGTTTTTCAAAAAATCCTCTATAGTAAGAACATGAAAAACAAGTTGGAGGAGACTTATGGGACGGACTTTTTATCATTTTTTAATGACTTATCGTGATCCGGAAAAACGCGATCCTAAAACGGCCTTTGCCAATGCAGCTTATAAAGATCACAGCTTTCCAAAACAAGCCAAGAGTTATCACGTGCTAAGCGACTATTTGGAACTAAATGCGCCTTATTTGAACGGCATGGCGCTATTTGATGAGTTATATGACGAGTATTTACTGAGCGAGGAAAAAAATCGTTAAGATAAAGGAGGATTTTTAATTCATGAGTGTACATATTGCAGCGGAACAAGGAGAAATTGCGGAAACTATTTTACTTCCAGGAGATCCGCTTCGGGCTAAATATATTGCAGAAACTTTTTTTAGCGAGCCTATTTTGTTTAATGAAGTTCGAGGGATGCTTGGTTATACGGGAACTTATAAAGGAAAACGAGTGTCTGTCATGGGAACTGGGATGGGAATTCCTTCCATTTCGATTTATGTGAATGAACTGATTCAAAGCTATGATGTGAAAAATTTAATTCGTGTTGGGACGATGGGCGCTTTGCAAAAAGATGTGAAAGTTCGCGATGTTGTCATTGCCCAAGCGGCTTCAACAGATTCAAGGATTAATCAAAATACCTTTCCAGGTGTTGATTTTGCTCCAGTGGCGAATTTTGATTTGCTTAAAAAAGCATATGATGCAGGAACTCGAAAGGGGCTTTCGCTCAAAGTGGGGAACGTTTTTTCTTCGGATCGTTTTTATAATGATGAACTGGATAAAAAACAACTGGCCGATTATGGCGTACTTGGCGTTGAAATGGAAGCAGCTGCACTTTACACGCTTGCTCAGAAGTATGGCCGGAATGCGCTTGCAATTCTTACAGTGAGTGACCACATTTTAACGGGGGAAGAAACAACGGCACTTGAGCGCCAAACCACTTTTGGTGATATGATTGAAGTGGCGCTTGAAGCGGCTTTATAAGTTTTCAAAATGGAAAGGCATGATATTTTAAATGAATACGATGATTTCAATTGCGTTTGCGCTTGCGCTTTCAGTGGTGCAAACGGTACAAGATGACGGAAACAGTCAAGCCAATTCGAATGATTCAGCAAAGGTCACGCAAAAATCAGAATCTGCTGAAGTGGCTAAACTGAAAAAGGATCCGCTTTATCCATTTATCGCGAAACAAAATAAGCTTGTGGAACGAAATGGGACAGAGTACATTGAAAATGAAGCGAATCTACTGATTTTAGCGAATAAAGATTACTTGATGCAATCGACTTATATTCCGAGCGATCTCGTTCGTCCCAATGTCGAATTTTCTTTCGGAAATCCAGATATTGAAAAAGCGAAAATGAGAAAAGTTGCTGGAACTGCTCTTGAAGAGATGTTTAAGGGAGCAAAAGCTGCGGGATATGAGCTTTATGCGGTCTCTGGTTATCGCTCTTATAGTCGCCAAGAAGAGGTTTATCAAGCCGAAGTGAAAGCGAAAGGCGAAGCAAAAGCAGGCGAGGCGGTTGCTGTTCCCGGTACAAGTGAACACCAAACGGGGCTTGCGATGGATATGTCAGCTAAAAGTGCGGGCTTAGAACTTTCAGCGGCATTTGGTGAAACGGCTGAAGGAACCTGGGCGAAAGAAAATGCGCATAAGTACGGCTTTATCTTGCGTTATCCTGCGGGAAAAGAAAAGGTTACAAAGTATGAATACGAAGCTTGGCATTTCCGCTATGTGGGTAAAGATGCGGCTGCGATTATTTATAAAAACAACTGGACGTTAGAAGAATTTTTTGAACATGTGAAGCTTTTAGATGATAAGCTTAAAAAAGCTGAACAAGCATAACTAGGACTGTCTTTTCTCTAGAAAAGACAGTTTTTTAGTGAATCTGCGGGTTCTTGCGAGGAGTTGAAAAGATGGAAGCAAATGAAAAGCAGGCGCTCGTTAATCGCTTAAGACGAGCGGAAGGGCAGGTTCGTGGCCTAGAACAGATGGTTGAAACGGAGCGTTCGGCGAAGGAGATTTTAACGCAGCTCACTGCAACGAGGGAAGCCCTTAAGAAAGTGGGGCTTGCTATCTTAGAAGAGGAAATACGAAATTTTGAAGCTGCGGGAGAAAAGGAAGATCAAGCAAGTGTTGAGGCATTAATGGGGCTTGTCAGGCAGATTACGAAAGGTTAAGGCTATTCCTGCTTTGAGATTCTCATTGAATTCTCATGAAAAAGGATACCATTTAGCTTGAAAAACTGTTAAAATGATAGAGTTAAAGTGATTTTAAAAGTTCTTTGGACCTAGATAGAAAGTGGTGAATGTGGATGGATCAAAACCCACAAAATGGTGAGGAGCAACAAGATAAAGAAAAAGAAGAAACGGGCAAGAAACAAGTAACTAGCAAATACGTCCGAATGCGTTTATTTCCGTTTATTATGCTTCTTTTTGGATTTGTTTTTGTAACAGCTCTTGTCACAACGATTGTGATGTCGCTCGGCGATGATAAACAAGTGAAGGTTTCAATTCCTGAACGGAAGGAATTTACGAAACTCTATAATGCATACGATACGATTAAGAAAAATTATTATAAAAAAACAGACTCGGCTGAGCTTACTGAGGGAGCAATTAGCGGTATGATTGCGTCTCTTGATGATCCCTATTCTACTTTTATGACGAAGAAAGAATCGGAAGAGTTTGATGATACGATTAGTTCTAGCTTTGAAGGAATCGGAGCTGAAATCGGCGAAGAAGAGGGTCATATTATTGTCATTTCGCCAATTAAAAATTCACCAGCTGAAAAAGCCGGGATTAAACCGCGTGACCGAATTACGGAAGTGGACGGAAAGTCAATTAAGGGTCAGACAACGAATCAGGCTATTAAAAAAATCCGCGGCAAAAAAGGAACAACGGTTACACTTACGATCGAACGCGATGGCGTAGAGAAACCGATGGAATTTAAATTAACACGTGATGAAATTCCGGTTGAAACGGTCTACAAAGAAATGGGTAGCGATAAGATTGCGCATGTAACGATTAGTACCTTCTCGGAAAATACTGGGGAAGAATTCCTGAAAGCTTTGAAAGAGTTGGATAAGGAAGGCATGAAAGGTCTCGTTGTTGATTTGCGCGGTAATCCTGGAGGGTTACTCGATCAAGCCATTGCGATTTCAAATATGTTTGTTCCTGATGGGAAAGTGATTGTACAAGAGGAAGACCGGAATGGAGAAAAATCTGCGGCTACAGCAGATAGTTCTGTAAATGATGATTATAAAGTGAAAGTCCCAACGACGATGTTAATTGATGATGGCAGTGCCAGTGCATCGGAAATTTTAGCTGCGGCTGCTAGTGAATCAGGAAGCGTCAAACTTGTTGGAACGAAATCATTTGGTAAAGGAACTGTGCAAACGGCACAAACTTTAGATGATGGATCAACGCTCAAACTTACGGTAGCCAAATGGCTCACACCAGATGGAACTTGGATTAACAAGAAAGGTCTTACACCGGACAAAGTGATTAGCATGCCTGAATATGCCACGCTAACGGTACCTTCAAGTAGTAAAAAAATGAAGGAAGGCGACTTCGGTGACCAAGTAAAAGTGGTTGAAAAACTGCTTAAGGCGCTAGATTATAATGTCGGAAAAGTAGATGGACTTTATGACAGCGAAACAGCTTATGCCGTCGAGCGCTTTCAAAGTGATAATGGACTCGAGCCAACAGGTGTCATGACTGGAAAAACAACGGATAAGTTGATTGAACAGATTCGCAAGCAACTGAAAGAAAATGATCCACAACTAAATGCTGCCAAAGCGTTAGTGAAATAAAGAAATTAAGCAGGATCCAAAAAGTACACTTTTTGGGTCCTGTTTTTATGCTGGTTTTGGCTCTGCTCTAAAGAATACTCTAGTTATATGGAGCAAACGGAGGTTATTGACGGCAATAATGGGGGGGATTTCGAAAGCTATAAAGCAAAATCTTCTTCAAAACCACAATAAGCAGTAAACTTGGACTTATCACTTTTACTATTTTGCTCAGAAAGAAATAGCACAAGACAAACCAATTTTTATTTCATGTTTTTATTCAATAGTCTTATAGCTGATAGAGATCGCCTTTCAAAAAAGAAGGCGATCTCTAATCAAAGGGGGACATCTTTTTTTAGAACTGCTAAAAGAAGTTGTTTTTTATCCATATATCTGTTCGTAAATAATAAGGGATAGTAACAGATAGGGATAATGATTTTTTGAGATTAAGCGTTTACAAAAAATCGAACATGTGCTATACTTAGTTTGTGTTACGGGGTAGTTACTGAATTTGAATTTATCAGGCTATACCTTAATAAGTTATCATTTTCTTAAACGAGAAGATGGGCTTATTGGGGTATAGCTTTTTTTTGGAGGGAGAGGAGGTATAATTGCGAATAAAAAAAATTTTAAACAATAATGCAGTTTTGGTTGCAAAGGAAGGAAAAGACTTCATTTGGATTGGAACAGGATTAGGCTTTAAAAAAAGGCCTGGTGACGAAGCAGATTCGACCAAAATTGAAAGAACTTTTGTTTTAGATGAAGCGCGATCTATGCATCGGTTTTCGGAACTGCTCCAAAATATATCAGTTGAATATGCTTCGATCGCAGATGACATTATTCGTTTTGCTAAGAGCAAAATCAAGTATGAATTAAGTGATACGATTTATATTTCACTAACAGACCATATTAGTAATTTGGTAGCGCTCATGAAAGAAGGCTTACAAATTCCAAATCAACTAACATGGGAAATAAAAAAATTTTATCCGGTGGAATATGCGGTTGGGAACTATGCCTTGTCTTTAATTAAAGACAAGATTCATATACAGCCCGAAGAGTATGAAGCAGGAAATATTGCGCTTCACTTTATTAATGCGCAGATTATTAAAAGTGGTGAACAGGTTGAAGACATTCAGAAGTTGACGGAGAAAATTAGGGACATCGTTACGATTATTCGGATTCACAATAAAACAGAGATTGATGAGAATAGTATTGCTTTCGATCGCTTTGTTACTCATCTCCGTTTCTTTTTTAAACGAGTCGATTCTATGGAAAAAGATGCCGGAAATCCGTTGCTCGTACATGTAGTTGAGAAGTATCCTGCCGCCTATGAAACCGCAAAATTAATAGAAAACTATTTAAAAATAACATTGTATGACAATGAATTACTTTATTTAACGCTCCATATTCAAAAATTAATAGAGAATTAATTAGGTGTTACTGGTGATGCAGGCAATACTAATTAGAGGCTAGGTTATTGGCTTCTATTGGTATTGTCTTTTTTTGTTGAAGAAAATGAGAAAGGGTGAGAATGTTGAAGTATAAAGAACTCGTGAGTAAATTGTTAGTTGAAATTGGTGGAAGAGAAAATATAGCCAGTTTAACGCACTGTGTAACAAGGCTTCGTTTTAAATTGAAAGATGAAAATAAAGCACAGACTGATAAAATTAAGGCCATTAAAGGAGTCGTTACAGTTATCCAAAGTGGAGGACAATATCAGGTTGTCATTGGAAACCACGTTCCTGAAGTTTATCAAGAATTTATGGAGTATGCAGGACTTAGCGATGAAAGTTCGTCTTCAGAGGGAGAATCAGAGAAAAAAGGTTTGTTTAATCGTTTTATTGATATGATTTCAAGCATATTTACTCCTGTTTTGGGTTTACTTGCGGCAACAGGGATGATTAAAGGGTTAAATGTACTATTTGTATCTTTAGGTCTATTTACGAAGGATTCAGGAACGTTTCAGATTTTACAAGCTGCTGGGGATTGCTTTTTCTACTTTTTCCCCATTTTCTTGGGTTACACAGCAGCCAAGAAATTTGGTTTAACTCCTTTTCTTGGAATGGCAATTGGTGCAGCACTCGTATATCCAGCGCTTGCAACATTTACAGCAGGAAAAGAACCGCTATACACTCTTTTCCAAGGAACTATTTTCGAGTCTCCAATCTACATTACTTTTTTAGGGATTCCAGTGATTTTAATGAGTTATAGTTCTAGTGTTATTCCTATTGTGATTTCAACCTATTTTGCTGCTAAAGTAGAAAGATTCCTTAAAAAAATAACGCCTAGTGTTGTTAAAAGTTTCTTAGTTCCCTTTTTGACAGTCATTCTCATGGTTCCCCTTACTTACTTGATTATTGGTCCTATTGCAACTTGGATTGGTAATTTATTAGGTGCTGCGGCTCTAGGGATTTATAATTTTAATCCGATCATTGCGGGTCTTTTTGTTGGAGGACTCTGGCAAGTACTCGTTATGTTTGGTTTGCACTGGGGAGTTATACCAATTGCCATTAATAATATTTCCGTATTAGGATATGATCCAGTTATGGTACTTGGAATGGCTACTCCTTTTGCAACAGCGGCTGCGGTGCTTTCGATTGTTATTCGTTCGAAAAATAAATCTGTACGCGCTATTGGTATTCCAGCATTTATCTCGAGTTTATTTGGGGTGTCTGAACCTTCACTTTATGGTGTGACTTTACCAAGGAAAAAACCGTTTATCGTTACACTTGTGGCTTCTGCTGTAGGTGGGGCTATTATGGGATTTTTTGGTACGAAAAACTATATCATTGGTGGCATGGGAATATTTGGGATTCCCAATTATATAAATCCTGATACTGGCATGAATAGCGCCTTTTTTGGAGCCTTATTAGCTATTTTGGTTGCCTTTATCATTAGTTTTGTTTTGACTATGACAAAGTTAGGATATGATCCAACCGCGGATATAGCAGCTGAAAAAGAGGAGTCACAAGAACAAAATGAGGAAGGGTTGGAACCAAAAGAGTTATTGGAAACGTTGCATCTTGAATCTCCCATTCAAGGAGAAATTCTTCCACTCTCTTCCATTAAAGATCCAGCTTTTTCAGAAGGGTTATTAGGGAAAGGGATAGCAGTTAGACCAACTGAAGGAAAAGTATATGCAGTGGCAGATGGAACGGTTGAAACACTTTTTCCAACAAAACATGCTATCGGTCTAAAGCTAGCTAATGGCGTTGAAATACTGATTCATATTGGTATGGATACAGTAAATCTTGGAGGTCGTTATTTTGACGCTAAAGTGAAACAAGGAGATCAAGTGAAAAAAGGGGATTTGCTGATTGAATTTGATCTGAACAAATTAGTTGAAGAAGGTTATTCAGTAGAAACGCCAGTTATCATTACAAACAGTGACCAATATCTGGATGTGATTTCGAGTCAAGAAAGTCATGAACCTGATTTAAGTCCAAATGTTGTTTTAAGTATTGTGAAATAAAATTAGAAAGAAGGAAATGAAATGCGAGCTGTCATGGTTATGTTTGACACACTTACGCGAGACTTTCTTCCAAATTACGGAAATGATTGGGTAAAAGCCCCAAACTTTGACAAGTTAAGAGAAAAAACGATTACATTTGATAACTTTTATGGAGGAAGTATGCCGTGTATGCCTGCTAGAAGGGAATTGCACACGGGGCGTTATAATTTTATGCACCGGATGTGGGGCCAACTAGAACCCTTTGATCACTCAGTTTTTGAAGTTTTACAGAAGAATGGAATTTATTGTCATCTTGTAACAGATCACTCTCATTATTTTGAAGACGGTGGCGCCACCTATCATAATCGCTATTCTACGTGGGAAGGATTCCGGGGACAGGAAGGAGATCGGTGGGTACCGAGAAAGAATCGACAAGAAGAGAATACAAATCCTTTAAACAAAACTGGAATTTCTGCTGAACAACATTATGCGAATCGAACAAGGCAGAGAAATGCGGAAGAAATGTCAAGTGTTAAAACAGTGGAAGCAGGAATTGAATTTTTAAAAACTTATCAAGAAGAAGATAATTGGTTTTTACAAATTGAATGCTTCGATCCGCATGAGCCTTTTTATGTTCCAGATGAGTTTCGAAAGCTTTACGAAAACAATCCAGGGGAAAATCCATTTTTTTGGCCTAGATATGGGCGTACAGATGATTCTATAAGTGATGAGGCGCTTTTGGAACTTCGAAATGAATATGCAGCTTTAATCTCCTTGTGTGACCAAAACCTAGGGAAACTACTTCAATTTTTTGACCAACAGAATATGTGGGAAGATACACTTATCATAATTAATACGGACCATGGTTTCTTGCTTGGGGAGCATAATTGGCTTGGAAAAAATATAGCGCCAATGTACGAAGAAATTATTCACCTTCCTTTCTTTTTAAGCCATCCGGATTTGGAAAAAGGGAAGCGCTCGACAATGCTTAGTCAAACCATTGATTTACCTGCAACATTGCTTGATTTTTTTGAGATAGACAATCAGTTGGATATGGATGGAAAATCGATAATTGGGGCACTGAAAAAAGAGCCTTCCGTACATGAAAACCATAGAGAGATCATTTTTGGAACAAATGGAGGGCATGTTAATATCTTTGATGGTCGTTATGTTTATATGCGCGCATCTGTGCATCCTTCCAATGGACCTGTCACCATTCAAACGCTAAATTTTGCTCAAATGAGGGGTTTTATAAAAAAAGAAATTCTTGATCAGATGCGCTTAAAAGAAGGTAATCGATTTACGAATCAATACCCCTATGCAGAACTTGAAGTTTCAACGTTTATTGATTCTTATTCCACCGGACACTTATTGTTTGATCTTGAAAAAGATAAAGCACAAGAAGAGCCGCTGGATAATCCGGAAATTGAAGAAAAAATGATTCAAAAACTTCTTGAAGTTATGAAAAAAATTGAAGCACCGAAAAGCGAATTTGTTCGTCTCGGACTGGAAAATTATTTATAAATTTACAGGAAATGAAAGCAGAATTGAGGAAGTAACTATGAAGCATGTTTCAGTTTTAATTAAGCCGGCCTCTTCTTTATGTAATATTCGGTGTAAATATTGTTTTTACACAGATGTTAGCTCACTTCGAGAGGTCAAGTCTTATGGTAAAATGTCTCTTGAAACTGCAAAAAAAATGATTGCAAATATTTTTATAGATTTAGAAGAGGGAGATCATTTAACACTTAATTTTCAAGGCGGTGAACCAACGCTTGCAGGACTTTCCTATTTTGAGTTCATTGTTAGAGCAGTGAACGAGCAAATGAAGAAAGTGAAAGTTTGCTATGCCATACAAACGAATGGATTGCTGATTGATAGAACGTGGTGTGATTTTCTTAAAAAAAACCAATTTTTAGTGGGGCTTTCTTTAGACGGTACAAAGGAATTGCATGATAAAAATCGAGTGGATCCGAAAGAAAAAGGTACTTTTTCTAAAGTAGTGGAAGTAAAGAACTTGTTTGAAGAATATCAAATTGACTATAACATACTTTGTGTATTAACTAGTGAATTGGCTAGTCAGCCTGAGCAAATCTATTCGTTTATCCAACAGGAGAATATTGGTTTTATTCAGTTTATCCCTTGTTTGCCAGATCTTTCTTTAAAATCACCAACGAAATATGCCTTATCTCCAGAAGGATTTAAAAATTTCTATCTGTCCATTTTAGAACAATGGTTCATTGAATTGCGGGAGGGGACATATCGAAGCATAAAACTGTTCGATGACCTTATTCATCTATTGGTAGATGGAGAAATTACTGCTTGTGGAATACTAGGAGAATGTCAAATGCAGTATGTGATAGAAGCAGACGGAAGTGTTTATCCTTGTGATTTTTATGTGTTAGATACTTACCGACTGGGATTTATTCAGGAGCTATCTATTCGGCAACTATTTAATCGTGGGATAACTAGTCCATTTATTTGCGAAAGAAAAAAGCGACCGAGTTTTTGTAGCAAATGTCCTTTCGAACAAATGTGTCTTGGGGGATGCAAAAGAATGAAGGATTGCATGTATGTAAATGAGGAAGAAAACATGTGTGGCTATCAATCCTTGCTCGAAGTTTTTATTCCACAAATAGATGAAATCTTGAAATGCTTAACGCAGGTGAAAGTATGACTGGGATTTTATATTTCTTCGTCATCATTTTCGCTAACATGGTGGGAGCCATTTCTGGAATGGGTGGGGGCGTCATCATTAAACCTATTTTAGATTTGATTGGTAGGCATTCGGTTGCTGCCATATCTTTTTATTCTTCCACAGCAGTTTTTACGATGGCTATTGTTTCTACTTTTCGTCAAATAAAAAGTGGCGGTATTCATTTGAATGTGGTTCGTGTACTAAGTGTGTCTGGTGGTGCTATTGTTGGTGGCATTCTAGGGAATGTTTTATTTGATTACCTTTTAGGTTACTTTGGGAAAGGGAGTTCAGTTCAGCTCGTTCAAATTATATTGACGATTATCACGCTGATTTTTGCATTTCTGTATTCAAGATATGAATGGAAAAGTTTCCATTTGCACCATTTGGGGTGGTATATTTTCTGTGGAATCATACTTGGCTTTTTAGCTAGTCTACTAGGAATTGGTGGGGGGCCAATTAATGTTTCTCTTCTCATGTTAATGTTTGCAATGCCCATTAAAGAAGCTGCAGTTTACTCGATTTGTACCATTCTTTTTTCGCAATTTGCAAAACTCACAACGATGGCTACCACCACAGGTTTTTTAATGTATGATTTATCTATGTTATTTTTTGTTATCCCTGCTGCTTTTCTTGGCGGATTATTAGGGGCAAAAATTAGCAATGTTCTCTCTCCAGATAAAGTAACAATTGTTTTTCAAAGTGTTATTCTAGTTGTTTTGTTGATTAATATCTATAATGGTTGGCTATTATTAAAATAAGGAAGTGATGGCTTGATTTCTATAGCAAAGGGAAGTTATAAAATTGGAACAGATGCTAAAGAAGGCTTTGAATTTGATCAAGAAGGTCCCCAAATATCAGTTGAATTACCTGCCTTTTATATAGATGCAACCACAGTCACTAATCAAGAATTTCAAGAATTTGTTCAGGATACAAACTATGTGACAGATGCAGAAAAATTTGGTTCTTCATTTGTATTTCATTACTTTTTAGACGAAGAAACAAAACAAATCAGTAAAAAAATAAATCAATTAAGTTGGTGGTTTGAAGTAGCTGGCGCAAACTGGAAACACCCAGCAGGACCGAATTCCTCGATTAGGGAAAAAATGGATCATCCGGTAGTACAGGTTTCTAGAAATGATGCCATTGCATTCAGTAATTGGGCCGGAAAGAGACTTCCTACAGAAGCGGAATGGGAAGTTGCAGCAAAAGGTGGTACGGATAGAGAACGTTATCCTTGGGGAGAAGATTTTTTACAAAATGGGACATATCACTGTAACATTTGGCAAGGAGATTTTCCGCTTGAAAATGAGGGGTTAGATGGTTATATGGATACTGCTCCTGTTCAAACGTATGAGCCGAATTTGTATGGTTGCTATCAAATGATCGGAAATGTTTGGGAATGGTGCTTAAATCCTGCTAGAATCAGCTTGAACGAATTTAATCGTTATTCAGCAGATCACTTTTGGAAAAATTTCCAAGGAAAAGATGATCAAATGTATGCGATTCGAGGTGGATCCTTTTTATGCCACCAATCTTACTGCAAGCGATACCGAATCGCAGCTCGTAATGGCAATTCCGGAATGTCTGCAAGTAACAATTTAGGTTTTAGATGTGCAAAAAATGTTTAAATGAAAAACTTCATTTCATTGAAATCTATTTTGTGTGTTTTAAGATAAAAGACCTCGAAAACACTTTTTTCGAGGTCTTTTTAGAATGAAAGAATGCTAAGCTTTTCAAAATGTATAATTCTTTTCGGTATAGCGAACACGAATCGAAAGAATAAAAGCAGCAGTGAAAAGTCCTGTGCTGAGTCCAATCCAAAAACCATAAGCGCCAAGTGAGCTATAGGATAAGAAAATCCCAACAGGAAGACCTACAATCCAGTAAGAGATGAAAGCAACAACTGAAGTGATAGCGACATCTTTATAGCCACGAAGCGCTCCAAGTACTGGTGAGAGGAGAGCATCAGCAAACTGGAATAAAATAGCATATAGTAAAAAGTGTGTGATCAAAGGAATTAAATTTCCATCACTTGAGTAGAAGCCTGCTACTTGTTCCCGGAAAAAGAAAAGGAGAGTACCGTTTAGCATTCCTATAAAAATGGCTGTGATCATTCCTATATGGCGGTAAGCTTTAGCGCCATCAATCCGCTTTGCACCGGTTTCAAAACCGACAAGAATCGTAAGTGAACTTGCGATGCTAAGGGGAAAGGCGTAAAGCAATGTACTAACACTGTTTGCCGACTGATGAGCAGCAATAATATCTGTACCAAAACGACTCATTAAGATGGTGACTGCGGAGAATATACCCGTCTCGAATAAAATCGTTAGACCATTTGGAATGCCGATTTTAAGGATTTCCTTGATTTTTTGGAAGGAAGGGACGGATGGTTTACTGAAAATTTGAAAGTGCCGAATTTTACGGTGTGTCTCAATCAGCAAAATGGAAACGAGCAAAACAAGCCAATAGGTAATTCCTGTTGCATAGCCGCTTCCAGCACCTCCAAGTTCAGGAAAGCCAAAGTTTCCAAAAATGAGAAGGTAATTAAGTAAGATATTAACAGGGACGGTTGCAAGTGTAATCACCATACTGACTCGCGTTAAGCCTAGTGAATCAATAAAAGAACGCAACACTGCCGACAGGAAAAAAGCTGGAAGTCCAATAGAAATTCCTGTCAGAAAATGCCTTGCCGTCGATGCAACAGTGTCATTCAAGTGCATGTGTGTCAAAAGAATCGGAACTAGAAAAAGATTTATAAGGATGAGGATAAAAGCAATAATCAATGCCACATAAATACCATTATGAACGGTGGCTTTTACTTTTTTGTCTTGTTTAGCGCCGATAAGTTGTGAAACAATTGGAGTAATAGCCATAAGAAATCCGGTCAAACTCGCGTTAACAGGGGACCAAAGTGAGCTTCCGATTGCAACTCCAGCAAGCGCTGTGCTTGAATAATGCCCACTCATTGTTGTATCAAAGAAAGTCATTGAAAAAAGAGCTAATTGTGTGATGACAATTGGAAAAAAGATGATGAAAAATTGTTTCCATCTTTCGAAATAACTACTTGCCTGCTGCATGAATTTCCCTCCCTAACGCAAGAATTATAGCACAGAATGACGCCTTTAGGAGAATTTACTTTTAACTATTTTTCTGCTATAATGGGAAGCCGTGACAAGGCGTATCCTTGTGGGCTGGGAGAGGGACAATTTTATATAGAGGTTATTTATGAAGAAACAACTCGATCGGATTTTTAAGTTAAGAGAGGAAAAAACTTCGATCAAACAAGAGCTTCTAGCAGGCGTTATTGGCTTTTTCACCGTCGTTTACATTATTGCTGTGAACAGCTCCATTTTAAAGGAAGCGGGCATGAGCTACGAAGGAGTCGCGCTCGCAACAATTTTGGTTTCAGCACTTGGCTGTATCTTAATGGGTTTTTGGGCTAATTTGCCGCTCATCTTAATGCCAGGTATGGGAATTAATGCGCTTTTTACGTATAGTCTTGTTCAGGGCGCAGGTCTTTCGTTTGAACAAGCCTTGGCTGTTGTATGCGTATCAGGCGTGCTTTTCATGATACTCGCCTTTACGCCACTTGCACAGCTTTTGAATGAGGCCATTCCGCTCATTTTAAAGCAAGCCATTACAGTAGGGCTCGGTCTTTTTTTGATTTTTCTTGGACTGGAAAAAGGAAAAGTTATTATTCGCGGCTCACACGCTATTTTAGAACTCGGGGCATTAAATGACAAGTTCGTCCTTGCAACCTTGTTAACGCTTCTTGTGACGATGATTCTTATTATCCGCAAGATTCCCGGTGCCTTTTTAATTAGTTTACTTCTAGGAACTGGGATTGGCTATTTATTTGGCGTAAATGGTTCATTCACTGGTGCTGCTTCGCTCAGTTTTGAGCCGTTAAAAAAGGTTTTCATGCAAATGGATTTTAGCGGGGTGACAGAGGTTGCATTTTGGAGTGGCGTGTTTTCACTCACGATGGTTGTTGTGTTTGAAACGGTTGGATTAACATTTGGTCAAACTCGCCAACTCGGGCACGAAAAGCGATTAGGAAAAGTGCTTCAAACAAGTTCCGTCATGGTATTTCTTTCCGGGATTTTTGGGACTAGTCCAACGGTTTCGGCGCTTGAAAGTGGTTCGATGTCTGCGAGTGGTGCTAAAACAGGCCTAGCTTCTGTTACAGCAGGACTGCTCTTTTTATCAGCCTTTTTCTTGATGCCATTTCTAGCGGTCATCCCTGGAAGTGCGGTTGCACCAATTTTGATTGTGATCGGGATGTCGATGGTGCAAGAAGTGCGCGAAATGAAATTCGAAAATGAAGCTGATATTTTTGCCTCGCTTTTGATCATTGTTTTCATTCCGTTTACGTATAGCATTGCAGATGGAATCGCGGCAGGATTTGTCGCTTACCCCATTTTAAATGCATTTGTAAAACGAAAAGAAAAAGTATCACGTATCTTGTATGTGATTGCAGCTTTATTTTTACTGCAGTTTATCATACAATGGATATAACACTACTTGAAAGGCTGCCCGAATCAAGCGGAGCAGTCTTTCTTTTGAAAAGAGGGACGCACTTATGTATTATTATTTGATCACACTTCTTGTCCTTATTTTGGATCAAGCGACGAAGTGGATTGTGATTTCGCAGATGGAAATTGGAGAAAAAATCACGGTGATCCCGGGTTTTTTATATTGGCTAAGTTACCGGAATAACGGTGCCGCTTGGAGCATTTTAGAAGGCAAAATGTGGCTCTTTTATATCATTACCGTTTTGGTCTGTGTGGCTATTATTTATATTATGGCGAAATATGCCAAAGGAAAACCACTTTTTTCCATTAGTTTGGCGCTCATTTTAGGAGGAGCGCTTGGCAATTTTATCGACCGGATTCTTCATAAAGAAGTGGTGGATTTTGTTTCAACAGTTTGGGGAAACTATCATTTCCCAATTTTTAATTTAGCGGATGCCTCACTTTCTATAGGTGTTGTTCTGATGCTGATTTACATTGTTTTAGACGATCGGAAAACGAAAGGGTAATCGAATGACTAAAAAAATCGTGCAAGTTGAAGAAAATTTAAACGGGGAACGTTTGGATAAGGCACTTTCGACTTTAACAGGCGAGAGCCGTTCGCTTGTTCAAGTGCTCATAAAAAAACAAGCGGTTCTTGTTAATGGAGAAAAAACAAAAGCGAATTATAAGGTGAAAGCTGGCGATGAGCTGAGCTATGAAATGGAAGAACCTGAAGAGCTTTCTGTTACTCCAGAAAACATTCCACTGGATATTTATTATGAAGATGCAGATGTCTTAGTGGTCAATAAGCCGCAGGGCATGGTGGTCCATCCATCAGCCGGTCATAGCACAGGAACGCTCGTTAATGCGCTACTTTACCATTGTACGGATCTTTCAGGGATTAACGGTGTCGTTCGGCCTGGCATCGTGCACCGGATCGACAAAGATACATCGGGCTTACTGATGGTCGCTAAAAATGACATCGCCCATGAGTCGCTTTCTGAACAGTTAAAAGCCAAAACGAGTGACCGCATTTATCTCGCACTTGTTCATGGTGATATCAAACATCAAAAAGGAACGATTGAAGCGCCAATTGGTCGAGCAAAAGAAGACCGCAAGAAAATGGCCGTAGTGGCGGATGGGAAAGAAGCGCGCACTCATTTCGAAGTGCTTGAACGTTTCGGGGATTATACCCTTGTGAAGTGCGAGCTCGACACTGGACGGACGCACCAAATCCGGGTCCACATGAAATACATTGGTCACCCGCTTGCAGGCGATCCAAAATATGGGCCTAAAAATACGCTAGCAGGAAACGGGCAGTTTCTGCACGCAAGCGAACTTGGATTCCTTCACCCGAGAACAGGGGAGGCTTTGCATTTTAAAGCCCCACTGCCGAAAATCTTTGAAGAAACATTAGAAAAGCTACGTGAAGAGTAAAAAAGAGCCAAATAAAAAACCATTCTTTTCCTCATTAAAAGAATGGTTTTTATGTTTCACTTGGTACAAAGCATCTTTTTTCGTTTTCGTCGCACGCGTTCTAAGATCAAGTGCCGCGTAAGGGCTACGCTTGATTTCGGGATTAAGCAAGCCTTCACGAACACACTTTTCACGCTTTTTTTTGGCTTTTGATTTCGACATCAGCCATTCCTCCTTTTCTCAAACAATATAGAGGATAATACCACAGTGCTACATATTTAGCAATGAAAGAAAAGAGGGTCGCTATGGAAATTTGGATTATAGGTTCAGTTGCGAGCGGAAAAACGACACTCGCAAAAGAGTTACAAAAAGAGCTTGGCATTCCATATTATGAACTGGATGTTTTTGTGCACGGAACAAGCGAAAAAGTGTTAAGCGCTCTAAAGACGAGCAGTGGCAACAAATTAAAGAAATGGATATGGCAGGAAACTGGATTGTGGAAGGGACTTACCGGGAATCTTACCACGATTTATTTACCTTAGCTGATGAGTTAGTCTTTTTGGACCCACCGCTTGCGCTAAGAAGAAAACGCATCTTCCTGCGGTACTTCAAACAAAAATGCAAACTTGAAAAAAGTCGTTATATCCCTAGCCTAAAAATGCTTCGAGCTATGTGCCACTGGACAAGTGAATTTGAAGCGAACCGGTCGAAGTTTTTACAACTGCTAGAAGAGCATGCAAATAGTTTTATTATAATTAAAAACCCATCTGAACTAGATGCCTTTGTTTTGAGTCTAAAAACAAGGCAAGAAAAAAATGCCTAAAAATGATTGACAACAGCTTTATTTTCAGGTAAGCTTGTATCAATTGAAAAGATCCTTTAAATGTAGTCCAGAGAGGCTGAAAAGGTTAACGCTCATTTTGGAGAAGGTTCTCCATTTTAATTCGTGAGGTACGTCTATACCCTTTGCCGCTTTGGCAAAGGTTTTTTTGTATCAAAGAGGAGGTTCCTTATGACAAATCAAGTTGTTGTGATGGACGGAGCAGCAATTACGCGGGCGCTTACTCGAGTGAGCTATGAAATTCTTGAGCGAAACAAAGGCACTGAGAATTTAGCGATCATCGGGATTAAGACACGTGGGATTTACCTAGCGAAACGAATTAAAGATCGGATTGATTCAATTGAAGGGACAGACGTACCGATTGGAAGTGTTGATATCGCACTTTACAGGGACGATCTTAGCTTCAAAAACGAAACCACCAAAGAACCCTCTGTAAATGGTTCAGAGATTCCTTTCTCGCTGGAAGGAAAACGAGTTGTGCTGGTTGATGATGTACTTTACACGGGGAGAACAGTGCGTGCCGCAATGGATGCACTGATGGATATTGGCAGACCGGATCAAATCAGCTTGGCTGTGCTTGCAGATCGTGGGCACCGGGAATTACCCATCCGAGCAGATTTCGTCGGGAAGAACGTCCCTACTTCCAAAGGGGAACGCATCGAAGTCCACTTGGAAGAAGTTGACGGCGCAGAAGATGCTGTCTTTATCTTAAAACCTTAAAAATCGCATACACCACTTTTTAATTGCAGTCCAGAGAGGCAGCGAAGAGTGTATCCATTTTCTAAAGAAAGCGTAGCTAGCTTTCCTTTGGGGGATTTATAAACTCTTCGCAACTTATTGCGAAGAGTTTTTTTGTAGAAGGGAGAATTTATAATGACAGAACAGCAAAACACAGCTTCAAAACCAGTACTTGATATTCATGAAAAGCCGGCGTGGCACCGGTGGATTATTTTAAGCATTCAACACCTTTTCACAATGTTTGGCTCAACGATTTTTGTTCCAAGCGTAACCGGGATGAGCCCAGGGGTGGCACTTGTTTCAAGTGGACTTGGAACCCTCGCTTACCTGCTTATCACACGCGGCAAGATTCCAGCTTACTTAGGCTCATCGTTTGCCTTTATACAGCCGCTTAGCATGTTCATTATGGAAGAACATTCACCTGGATCCGTCATGGTCGGAACGTTCTCTGTAGGGGTAGTTTACGCTATTATCTCGTTGATTGTTTATTATGCCGGCGTAGACTGGATTCAAAAAGTCTTACCACCAGTTGTTGTTGGACCTGTCATTATGGTCATCGGTCTTAGCCTTGCACCAAGTGCCGCAAACATGGCAATGGGAACAAGCGCTGACATTGCGGACTATAGCTTCCGTTCTGTTGCTGTCGCGTTAATTACGCTTGCTGGAGCAATTATCGCCATGATGTTCTTTAAGGGATTCCTTGGGCTCGTTCCTATTTTGTTTGGTTTCTTTGTGGGCTACATCGCGAGCATTCCGTTTGGACTCGTTGATTTCACACTCGTTAAGCAAGCAAGCCTCTTCCAAATTCCAGACTTCACGATTCCATTTTTGGATGCTGACCCAGTCGTAACCTTGACCGTGATTATCAGTATGGCGCCGCTTGCTTTTGTTACGATGGCTGAGCACATGGGGCACCAACTTGTTTTAAATAAAATTACGAATCGCAACTTCTTTAAAGATCCAGGCTTACATCGTTCCTTGCTGGGTGATGGAACTGCGTCAATTATCGCGTCACTTGTTGGAGGTCCGCCTGTTACGACATATGGGGAAAATATTGGTGTACTTGCGATCACACGTGTCTACAGCGTATTTGTGATCGGCGGTGCTGCGGTATTCGCGATTTTGTTTGGCTTTATCGGCTATATCAATGCAATTATCACTTCCGTCCCACAAGCGGTGCTTGGTGGAATTTCCTTCCTACTTTTCGGCGTTATCGCTTCAAGTGGACTGCGAATGATGATTGATAACAAAATTGATTTAAATATTAACCGGAACTTAATTATTACATCCGTCGTTCTTGTAATCGGAATCGGTGGCTTTTTCGTCCAAATCAATTCAGTGAAAATCACTGGAATGGCGATGGCTGCTGTCGTTGGTATTATTCTCAACTTGATTATTCCTGAGAAAAAGAACGCAAAATGAGTTCATAAGGCCTCTTTTAGACCCTCTAAAAGAGGCGTTTTACTAACTGAATTAAATCTGTAGAAAGTTGGGATGCAAAATGAAACGTTTAGTATCAATGGAAGAACTATCACTTGGAGACATTGAAAACCTTCTTACACGTGCCGCAGCCTTTAAAAATGGAGAAAAAGCAGCGATTGACGCCGGTCATTTTGTCGTCAATATGTTCTTTGAACCAAGCACAAGAACACACTATAGTTTCGAAGTAGCCGAGCGAAAATTAGGATTCGAGGTACTGAGTTTTGAGGCGAGTGAATCAAGTGTGACAAAAGGCGAGACACTTTACGATACCCTCCTCACCATGCAAGCGCTTGGTGTTGAAGCTGCTGTTGTGAGGCATCCCGATGAAAAATTCTACGACGAACTAAACGATCTTGACATTGCAATTATTAGCGGCGGAGACGGTTGCGGGGAACATCCCAGTCAGTGTTTGCTAGACTTGTTTACTATTAAAGAACAGTTTGGAAGCTTTGCAGGCTTGAAAGTAGCCATCGCCGGTGACATCTTACATAGCCGCGTAGCCAACTCTAATATGCGAGTGCTCAAACGACTCGGCGCAGAAATTTATTTTGCAGGACCAAAAGAATGGTTTGATGAAGAATTGCTAGCTTATGGAACCTACTTGACAATGGACGAAGCAGCGCAACAAGTAGATGTCATGATGCTACTTCGAGTGCAACATGAGCGGCACCAAAATGGAGCGATAGGGTTTCAAAAGGAAGACTATCACGAACGCTTCGGTTTAACTGAAAAGCGCGCCCAAATGCTGAAACAAGAGGCTATTATTATGCATCCTAGCCCAGTAAATCGAGACGTAGAAATTGCGGACTCGCTCGTTGAATCCAAGCAATCTCGGATTGTAGAGCAAATGACAAATGGCGTTTTTGTACGGATGGCCATTCTAGAAACCGTATTAAACGGAAAGCGTAAAGGAGCGGAAAAACATGTATTTAATTAAAAATGGACACATTTTAAGCGAAACAGGGGAACAAATTCAGCAAGACATTTTAGTGGAAGATGGGAAAATCGTCAAAATCGCTTCTCATATTGATAAGCCTGAGGCAGAATCTTTTGATGCTACTCGGAAGCTTGTCACCCCCGGATTTATTGATGTACATGTTCATTTACGCGAACCAGGCGGTGAACACAAAGAAACGATTGAAACGGGGACAAACGCCGCTGCAAGAGGGGGCTACACAACAATTTGCGCAATGCCTAATACGAAGCCAGTTCCTGATTCACCTGAAATCATGACAAAACTTGTAGATCGGATCAAGGAAACCGCCAAGGTGCGAGTCCTTCCATATGCATCCATTACAAAAGCACTGGGCACGGAAGAATTAGTTGATTTTCGTGGCTTAAAAGAAGCAGGCGCATTTGCATTTACAGATGATGGTGTTGGGGTGCAGTTAGCTGGAACAATGTATGAAGCAATGCTTGAAGCTTCTAAACTAGATATGGCTGTTGTTGCGCACTGCGAAGATAATTCGCTCGTCTATGGTGGCGTGGTTCATGACGGCTCCTTTGCTAAGAGTGAAGGCCTTAAGGGGATTCCAAACATTGCGGAATCCGTCCAAATTGCACGCGATGTGCTTTTAGCAGAAGCAGCTAACTGTCACTATCACGTTTGTCACATCTCCACAAAAGAATCCGTTCGCGTCGTCCGAGATGCTAAGCGAGCAGGAATTCGTGTGACGGCTGAAGTTTCACCGCATCATTTACTTTTAAACGAAGAAGATATTCCGGGAAATATTGGAAACTGGAAAATGAACCCACCACTGCGAAGCAAAATCGATCAAGACGCTTTGATTGAGGGACTAGAAGATGGAACCATTGATTTCATCGCCACTGATCATGCTCCTCATGCAGCCGCAGAAAAGGACGTTCCTATGCAAGAAGCGGCGTTTGGAATTGTCGGATTAGAAACAGCTTTTCCGCTTTTATATACGCACTTTGTGAAAACAGGAAAATGGACGCTAAAACAGCTTGTGGACTGGATGACAATTAAACCGGCTAAAGCTTTCAAGTTGCCATTTGGCGAATTAAAATTAGGCGAAGCGGCTGACTTAACAGTACTTGACCTTGAAAAAGAGCAAGCCATTGATCCTAATCAATTTGCATCAAAAGGAAAAAATACGCCCTTTACTGGCGTTAAATGCGTAGGCTATCCAGTACTCACGTTATTTGAAGGAAAAGTCGTTTATAAGGGGGAAGTAAAATGAAAAAAAGAATTTTACTACTAGAAGACGGGACACACTTCATAGGCGACGCAATCGGAGCGGACAAAGAGACAGTTGGGGAAGTCGTTTTTAATACAGGGATGACAGGCTATCAGGAAACGATCACAGATCCATCGTATTACGGACAGATGATTACTTTTACGTATCCGCTTGTTGGAAATTATGGAATTAACCGCGACGATTTTGAATCCATTCAACCCGTTGTAAAAGGAGTAATCGTTCGAGAAGCTGCTAGGAACCCGTCCAATTGGCGAGAACAAATGACACTCGATGAATTCCTAAAAGAAAAAGATGTTCCGGGTATTGCTGGTATCGATACTCGCAAATTAACAAAAATGATTCGACAAGAAGGAACCCTTAAAGGACTTCTTGCCCCTTATGAAAATGAGACGGATAAAGAAAAGTTGCTCCATCATTTACGATCGGTTCGATTAAGTACAAGTCAAGTTGCTGAAGTCTCATCTTCCAAGCCATTTATCAGTCCGGGCGAAGGGAAACGCGTTGTCCTTGTTGATTTTGGTGTCAAAGGTTCCATCTTAAAAGAACTCAACAAGCGCAATTGCCATGTCACCGTTGTGCCGTATAACACGAGCGCTGCTGAAATCTTAAATCTTCATCCAGATGGTGTCATGCTTTCAAACGGACCCGGGGATCCAAAAGATGTGCCAGAAGCTATCGAAATGGTAAAAGGCATTCAAGGAATTGTTCCGCTCTTTGGCATTTGCCTCGGGCACCAACTATTTGCACTTGCAAACGGAGCAGATACATTCAAAATGAAATTCGGGCACCGCGGTGCTAACCATCCAGTTAAAGAACTCGCAAGTGGTCGCGTGGATTTCACTGCACAAAATCACGGCTATTCAGTGGAGCAAGACTCGATTCAAAATAGCGATCTTGTTGTGACTCACGTGGAATTAAATGACGGCACAATCGAAGGACTAGCACATGCTGAATACCCGGCTTACACCGTGCAGTACCATCCAGAAGCGAATCCGGGACCAGGCGATGTGAATTATTTATTTGATCAATTTATGGAAATGATGGATTTAGAACGGAAAGGACGGGTGGATCATGCCTAAAAGAACAGATATTGAAACAATTCTTGTTATCGGATCGGGACCAATTGTCATTGGCCAAGCTGCTGAGTTTGATTATGCAGGAACACAAGCTTGCCTAAGTTTAAAAGAAGAAGGATACCGGGTCGTTCTTGTCAACTCTAATCCAGCGACGATTATGACGGATGCTGAAATGGCAGATAAGGTTTATATCGAACCAATCACACTAGACTTTGTCTCTCGAATCATTCGAAAAGAGCGACCTTCAGCCATTTTACCCACACTAGGTGGACAGACAGGGCTTAATATGGCGATGGAACTAGCTCGAGCTGGCATTTTAGAAGAAATGAATGTCGAAGTCCTTGGAACAGATTTAAGAGCGATTCAAAAAGCGGAAGATCGCGAAGAATTCCGGAACTTAATGAATGAGCTCGGGGAACCCGTCCCAGAAAGTGAAATCATTCATTCCCTTGAAGAAGCACATCAGTTTGTTTCGGAAATCGGCTATCCTGTCATTGTTCGCCCTGCTTATACACTTGGCGGATCTGGCGGCGGGATTTGTCATAACGATACAGAACTCGAAGAAATTGTTGCAAGTGGCTTGAAACTTAGCCCCGTGACGCAGTGTCTACTCGAACGGAGTATCGCGGGTTTTAAAGAAATCGAATATGAAGTGATGCGCGATGCAAATGATAATGCGATGGTCGTCTGCAACATGGAAAATATCGACCCAGTCGGTGTACATACAGGCGATTCCATTGTCGTTGCACCTAGTCAAACCCTTTCAGACCGAGAATATCAAATGTTGCGTGATGTCTCGCTTCGAATCATTCGCGCACTTGAAATTGAAGGAGGCTGTAACGTCCAACTTGCCCTTGATCCAAACAGCTATGAGTATTATGTGATCGAAGTGAATCCGCGAGTTAGCAGAAGCTCGGCTCTTGCTTCAAAAGCAACAGGTTATCCGATTGCAAAACTAGCGGCTAAAATTGCGGTGGGGCTCACACTGGATGAAATCAAAAACCCGGTAACAGGGACAACTTACGCTCATTTTGAACCAACACTAGACTATGTGGTGGCGAAAATTCCTCGCTTCCCATTTGATAAATTTGAATCCGGAGATCGCCGCCTTGGAACGCAAATGAAAGCGACAGGGGAAGTCATGGCGATTGGACGAAATTGGGAAGAGGCGCTCTTAAAAGCAGTTCGCTCACTTGAAATCGGCTGTGACCACTTGTACCTTGAAGAAGCAGAACAGGCAACAGATGAAGTGCGTGACCGTAAGATTCGCTTTCCTGAGGATGACCGCTTGTTTTTCCTTGCAGCGGCTCTCCGGAAAGGAGAAAGTGTCACGAGCTTGCACGATAAAACGAAAATTGATTTATTTTTCTTGCACAGCTTTGAAAAAATCATTAAGACAGAAAGCTTGCTTGAAGAACAAAGAGGTGAGGCTAGCACACTTTATGAAGCGAAGCGCCTCGGCTTTTCCGACGCCTTTCTTGCCCGTCTATTAGGAGAAACGGAAGACGAGATCTATCAAAAACGCAAACAACTAGGAATTTGGCCGGTTTTCAAAATGGTGGATACTTGCGCCGCCGAGTTTGAATCCACAACGCCTTACTTCTACAGTAGCTATGAAGAAGAAAATGAATCGCTGCGCTCAGAAAAAGAAAGTGTCATCGTGCTTGGCTCTGGCCCCATTCGGATCGGGCAAGGCGTCGAATTCGACTATGCGACCGTTCATTCTGTGTGGGCGATTAAGCAGGCCGGTTATGAAGCGATCATCATTAATAACAATCCAGAAACGGTTTCAACAGATTTCTCGATTTCCGACAAACTTTACTTCGAGCCGCTCACACTAGAAGATGTGATGCATGTGATTGAACTTGAACAGCCACGTGGCGTCATCGTGCAATTTGGCGGACAAACCGCAATCAACCTCGCTGAAGGCCTAGAAGCGCGCGGTGTGAAAATCCTTGGAACCAGCCTTAGAGACATTGACCGCGCGGAAAACCGAGATGAATTTGAAAAAGCCTTGTATGAACTGAATATCCCACAACCAGCCGGAAAAACCGCAACATCAGTAGACGGCGCTATCCAAGTAGCCACAGAAATTGGCTATCCTGTCCTTGTGCGCCCATCTTACGTTCTCGGTGGTCGCGCCATGGAAATCGTCGAATCAGAAGAAGCCTTGCGCTACTATATGGATCATGCTGTGAAAGTCAATCCGAAGCATCCCGTTCTTGTTGACCGCTACCTTCAAGGTCAAGAAGTAGAAGTAGATGCCATTTGTGATGGCGATCATGTACTCATCCCAGGCATCATGGAACACATTGAACGTGCAGGTGTCCATTCAGGAGATTCGATTGCGGTTTATCCCGCGCAAAGCTTAAGCGCAGAAGTCAAGGAAACCATCACCGATTACACAACAAAGCTTGCCAAAGGACTAGGCATCATAGGAATGCTTAACATTCAGTACATCATTAGTGGCGAAGAAGTCTTTGTGATCGAAGTGAATCCGCGTTCTAGCCGGACAGCGCCATTCTTAAGCAAAATCACGGACATCCCAATGGCAAATGTGGCCACTAAAGTGATCCTCGGCAAGACACTTCAAGAGCTTGGATACGAAGCCGGTTTGGCCAAAGAAAAATCCGAGATTTTCGTTAAAGTGCCGGTCTTCTCATTTGCGAAACTGCGTAGCGTCGATACCTCGCTCGGCCCAGAAATGAAGTCAACAGGAGAAGTTATGGGGAAAGATGCAACGCTTGAAAAAGCGCTCTATAAAGGTTTTGTCGCAAGCGGGACTAAAATGCCGGACTACGGAACAGTTCTTCTAACTGTGGCTGACCGTGATAAAGAAGAAGCAATCAAACTCGCAGAACGGTTCAACAAAATCGGCTTTACGATCATGGCAACGTCTGGAACAGCAAAATCTCTTGAAGATGCAGAAATTCCTGTCCAAGCAGTGAAAAAAATCGGAGAAAATCACGAAACTTTGATTGACTATATTCGTAACGGACAGATCACGCTTGTTGTTAATACAATGACAAGCGGGAAACGAAAGGAACGCGATGGCTTCCAAATCCGGCGGGAATCGGTAGAAAATGGAGTGGCAGTTTGTACCTCCCTTGATACTGCCGAAGCGATCTTACGAGTTTTAGAGTCACGCTCCTTTGAGATTGAAGCAATAGAATCTGTTTAAAATAAGCAGGAAACGGTGGTTTTGAAATGAAGCTAGAAAAAATGCGTGTCATCAGTCAAAAAGAAATTGCCGATCAAGTGTTTGAACTTGTGCTAATGGGCGATTGCGTAGCAGAAATGGCGCCAGGTCAATTCCTGATGGTGCGCTCAAACCGAAGCGATTTGCTTTTACGTCGTCCGATAAGCATTGCTTCTTATGAAAAAGAAGAAGGGGTTTGTACACTGATTTATCGAGCGCTCGGAGATGGCACAAAAGCCATGTCCGAGCTTCAAGCAGGAGAATTTGCCGATGTGATGGGGCCACTTGGACATGGTTTCCCACTTGAATCACTTGCAGGTAAAGAAGTGCTTCTCATCGGAGGAGGAATTGGTGTTCCACCGCTTTATCAGCTGGGAAGGGAACTAGCGCAACTTGGAGCAAAACCGATTTTCATCAATGGGTTTGAATCAGAAAAAGACATTTTTCTTGAAAAAAGGATGCAAGCGCTTGGAGATGTTTATATCAGCACAGTAGATGGTTCGTATGGGACAAAAGGGTTTGTGACAGACGTTACAGAAAAACTTACAATACAGCCAGCACGGGTGTATAGTTGTGGACCGCTTGCCATGCTTAAAGCTGTAAAAGCCGCATTCCAAGAATCACAAACTTTCCTTTCGCTTGAGGAGCGGATGGCTTGTGGGATTGGCGCTTGCTATGCTTGTGTGTGCCAAGCCGAAGACGAAACAAAACAACAGTTCAAAATTTGTACAGATGGCCCAGTTTTCCGGGCAGACGAGGTGAAATTATGAACCGATTACAAGTAGAACTTCCTGGTCTCCATCTTAAAAATCCGATTATGCCGGCATCTGGCTGTTTTGGATTTGGACGCGAGTACGCGGAACAATTTAATTTAAATAAGCTTGGCGCGATCATGGTCAAGGCTTGTACGCCTGAGCCACGCCTTGGCAATCCAACGCCTAGAATTGCAGAAACGCCCAGTGGAATGCTAAATGCTATCGGGCTGCAAAATCCTGGACTCGACCGCATTATGGAAGTAGAACTCCCGTTTCTTGAAAAATTTGAAACACCCATCATCGCAAATGTTGCTGGAAAAACGGAAGAAGATTATGTCACCGTTTGCGCGCGAATCGGGGACAGTCCTGTTGTGAAGGCGATTGAACTTAATATTTCTTGTCCGAACGTAAAAGAAGGTGGCATCACTTTTGGGACTGATCCTGATGTGGCCTACCGTTTAACGAAGGCAGTGAAAGCCGTTGCGAAAGTTCCTGTTTATGTGAAATTAAGTCCTAATGTCACAGATATTGTTGCGATTGCACAGGCCATAGAAGCTGCGGGCGCTGACGGGTTTACGATGATCAATACATTACTTGGAATGCGAATTGATTTGAAAACGCGAAAACCCATTATTGCCAACCAAACAGGAGGGCTTTCAGGACCTGCAATCAAGCCCGTTGCCATTCGAATGGTTCATGAGGTGCGGAGTGCTTCTGCTTTGCCAATTATCGGTATGGGCGGAGTGCAGACGGTCGATGATGTATTAGAATTTTTGATGGCCGGTGCAGATGCTGTTGCAGTTGGCACGCTTAATTTTACGGATCCCCTCATCTGTCCAAAACTGATTGAAGCTTTACCCAAGCGGATGGATGAACTGGGCATTGACAAATTAACGGACCTGAAAAAGGAGCGAAATAAAGCATGAAAAACAAGCCAATTATAGCTTTGGACTTCCGAAATGCTCAAGAAGCAGAAGCTTTTTTAAACCTTTTTGAAAATGAACCGCTTGCCCTTAAAATCGGCATGGAGCTGTTTTTTTCAGAAGGACCTGAATTTGTTTTGAAATTAAAAGAAGCGGGACATTTTATCTTTCTCGATTTGAAACTTCACGATATTCCAAATACCGTTAAAAGTGCGATGCGTTCGCTTGCTAAACTTGGCGTTGACCTTGTAAATGTACACGCGGCAGGGGGCAAGCAAATGATGGTGGAGGCTCTAAATGGATTAAATGAAGGAACACCTAAAGGGAAGACTCGTCCAAAGCTGATCGCCGTGACGCAATTAACGAGTACAAGTGAAGCGGAAATGCAGCAAGAACAACTTATTTCCGTCTCACTCGAAGACTCAGTTCTACACTATAGCAAACTTGCAGAAGAAGCAGGGCTTGATGGGGTGGTTTGCTCTTCTTTTGAAGCGAAGAGCATTAAGAAGCATACGAATGAAGCTTTCTTATGCGTAACCCCGGGTATTCGACTAGACACTGATTCGAAAGATGATCAAAAGCGTGTAGTGACTCCGAAAGAAGCAAGAAAGCGTCAAGCGAGTGCGATCGTTGTAGGTCGCCCGATTACACGAGCAGAAAATCCAAAAGTCGCTTACGAGCGTGTATTAAAGGAGTGGGAAATTTGATAGCGAAACAAACTGCCGAACAATTACTTAAAATTAAAGCCGTATTTTTGCAACCGAACGATCCGTTTACATGGGCTTCAGGAATTCGGTCGCCGATTTATTGTGATAACCGTCTAACACTAGGGTTTCCGGACATCCGCAAATTTATTGCGCTTAACTTAGCCAAAAAAATCAAACAGGAATTCCCAGGCTGTGAAGTTATAGCTGGAACGGCGACAGCAGGAATCCCACATGCTGCGTGGGTAAGTGACCTACTCGACTTACCGATGGTCTATGTTCGAGGTGAAGCTAAAAAACATGGAAAAGGGAACCAAATCGAAGGTCCAGTCCAAAAAGGACAAAAAGTGGTCGTTATTGAAGATTTAATTTCGACGGGTGGTAGTTCTTTAAAAGCAGTGGATGCACTGAAAGAAGCCGGCTGTGAAGTGCTTGGTATCGCTGCGATCTTCACATATGGATTAGAAGAAGGGGAAACTCGTTTTGCGCAAGCAGGCGTAAAGCTTGAGACGTTAACGGATTACGAAACACTCATTGAAGTGGCATGTGAAGAAGGTTATGTCACAGAAGCGGATATGAGTACCTTACGAGAATGGAAAAAAGATCCGACTGCATTCGGGAAATAAATTTCATGAAATAACTAAAAGTATTGCTAGTTTTTTGATATAATGCTAGTGATACTTTTTTTAATTTGGGAAAATGGAACTTAATGAATGCTTAGGGACGTGACAAATTTATGAAAAAAATTCTGATTCGTTCGGGAGTGCGACCAACAGATGTTTATACTGCAGAAGATATGTATTTAAGAGACCGAACTGGTTTTAATAATGGAAATTTAGCTTATCAGTATAGTATTTACAGAACACTTTGGCAAGAAGAAACAGAACTTGTTCCAGATGGGCTTTCAACAGATCCAAGTCGAGCAGCGCGATATAATGAAGAATATGATGCCTATATCATTCCACTAGCAGATGCTTTTCGCGAAGATTTTAGGCCGCAACTGCGCAACTATACAGCACTCATTAAACAATTAAACATCCCGGTTATCATAACGGGCGTCGGTCTCCGGGCAGCGTATGAACCACAACTTGAACAAGGCTTTTCGTTTGATGAAGACGTAAAAGGATTCGTTAAAGCTGTGCTAGAAAAATCAGCCAAATTAGGCTTGCGAGGCCAGATCACTGCTGACTATTTAAAGCAGCTTGGATTTAAAGAACAAGAAGACTATGAAGTGATTGGCTGTCCTTCACTTTATACCTTCGGATCAGAACTTAAAATTCGCGATTTAAACTTGCAAAGAGACTCCTTGATTGCGATCAATGCTTCTCCCGTATCAAGTGAAGCTTCTTTGCAATTTTTGAACGAGGTGATCCAGAAACATCCGAATTACTACTTCATCCCGCAACATTTGGATGAGTTCCACTTGATGTATGCAGGTGGTCCAGATATTTCCAGTGACAAGCAAAGCTACCCCGTTTCCATCCTTGATTGCTATTATAAAGAAGGCCGCGTAAAATATTTTACTAGTATGCCCAGTTGGTATGACTTTATGCGCCAAGCATCATTTAGCATCGGACCAAGATTACATGGAAATGTTATCCCAACAATCGTTGGAACACCGAATGTATCTTTTGTTCAAGATGCTAGAATGCGCGAACTAGCGGCTTATCATAACTTGCCTCACGTAACGGCAGAAAAACTATCGGAAATTCAAAATCTAGAGGAATTACTTGGACAAGTGGATTTAAAGTCAGCTGAAAAAGTTCAAAAGCAAAATTTTGATCGCTTTATTGACTTTTTAGATGCCAATCAAGTCCCGCATATCTATACGGAAAGTAGAGACCGAAAAGAAGCGCCTCTTGATGTTGAGATTGCGGCACTTACCTTTCCAGAAAGTGCCAAGCCGATTACGGTACTAACGGGAGTACCCCTCTATGAGCGGATTCAAACTGCATCTAGGTTGTTAAAAGAAAGACACCAAGTCAAAGTGGATTACGAAAATCACAGACGCGATTATCAAATTAAACAATTGACGGCTCAATTAAACCAAACTAAAAATCAGTTAACAAACGAACAAAAAGCTAAACAAGGTCTAGAAACAAAGCTAAATGAAACCGAACAAAAACTCACGCAAGCAAATACTCGGCTTGAGAAACAACAGGCAGAAATCAAACACTACAAGGGCACGCTAAACCGTAAAGCTGTCCGCGCAACGTTAAAAGTAACAGATTCACTTGCCAAACTAAAAGGACGTACTCCATAAAAAAACCTGTTTTCCAAATTCATTTTGGAAAACAGGTTTTTTTTAAGTTTGTGCTGTTTTAACAACGGGGGTTGCAATCGGTAAATCGATTTCAGCTTTTAGCAAGGCTTCGCGAATTTTTTTCAGTAAATCGCGCTGAACACCAAATTGTTCCCCATTTACGGCCGTACCTACAATGCGAATTACTTGGTTGGTTCCGTCTGAACTTTCAACTCCGAGCACAGCAGGTGTTTCAACAATGTTTTTGTTGCTACTCTTTTCTTCTTCACAAATTTGTTCGATAATTTGAATCGCTTTTTCTGTGTCAGCTTTTGGACTAATTGCAACATCAACAAGCACACGCATATTGCCGCGAGAATGATTGCTTACAATCATGATCTGACGGTTTGGGATAAAGTGAAGTGTTCCATCAAAATCACGAACTTGAGTAGTTCGTAGACCTAAGTTTTCCACATATCCATTGACGGTATCAAGGGTGATACTATCTCCGACATCAAGCTGACGCTCTAGCAAGATGAAAAAACCTGTCACAACGTCGCTTACAAGTCCTTGGGCCCCAAAAGCAATCGCCAAACTCGCTACTCCAGCTCCAGCAATTATAGCTGTTACATTAATAAAGTTTTGCAAAATTAAAATCGCAAATACGAAGAACAACACATACCCATAAAAGTTTAAAATCAAGCCTTCAAGCGTATCCGCGCGGTTGTTTGAAACAGCTGGATTGCGCCGGTATTTTTTGAAAAAACTTTTGATGATTTTAGAGCCTGCGTATTTTAAAATAAAGTAAAGGATGATTAAAACGAGAATTTCAAGACCAACACTGATGACTTTTGAAATCACGGCATCCCAATCAATGGATTTAAACCATTTGGTAAAGTAGTTCACGCTTTCAGCCACATCCTTTGTTGTTTCTTTTTCCATTCCATCCAACCTTTCTTTCAATGAAATGTCCCTTTTCATTTTAACAAAGGCTTTCTAGTGAGACAACCGAAATGAAGATGAAAACGAAGTTTAAAAAGCAGTTCCCCCGTTTCTTGCGAAAAATACTTGCTTTTTTTAACAAAAAAAGGTAGAATAGGCGTTGCAATTAATAATATCGTTTTCATGTTACTGTTACGAACAGGCATGGAAGGTTTGAAGAGACAACTGTGTCCCATTCTAGACTTTCCGTGTCTTTTTTATTTTTTGTCTCACTTGTGTGAAGTAGCTTTTGAGGAGGAATATGTATGTTTAAAAAAATGTTCAAAAAAGAAAAAGATGAAAGCATCTACGCGCATGCAACAGGAAGTTTTGTGCCGCTTGAAGAAGTTCCAGATCCTGTTTTTAGCGGGAAAATGATGGGTGAAGGCATTGCCATTAAGCCAACTGACGGAACAATTGTAGCGCCTGTTGATGGTGAAATTATTCAACTCGCTGAAACAAAACATGCTTTTGGGATCCGCACAGCTTTAGGAGAAGAAATTCTTGTCCACATTGGTCTTGAAACCGTAGCCTTAAAAGGAGAAGGTTTCGAAGTACTTACTAAAATGGGAGCAAAAGTGAAAAAAGGCGAACCACTTATTAAAGCTGATCTCGCTTATATTGAAGAAAACGCATCAAGCACAATTGTTCCAATGGTTGTGACAAACAGTCCGGAAGGAAAGTTTGATTTTGATTGGAAAAAAGTAACAGAAACAGTTGCTGGCGAAACGGAAGTCTTCGTTACAACACTTAAATAAAACAAGAAATCGTATTCATTCACTTGAAAGCAAAAGAGGGAAGCTAGATGAAAATCATTCGGATTTTAAATAACAATGCAGTCGTGCTAAAAGATGGCAACGAAGAAAAAATTGCCATTGGTGCGGGTATTGCCTTTAACAAGAAAAGAAACGATGTTGTTGCTACCAATAAAATTGAAAAAATGTTCGTGATGCAAGATGAATCTGAACATTTTCAAGAACTATTGAAGCGCATCAACGAAGAATATTTTGCGGTATCCGAAGAAATCATTTCCTATGCTGAGGTTACGCTTCCCTTCAAGCTTAGTGAACATATTCATATTTCGCTAACAGACCATCTGGCTTTCTCGATTGAACGATTAAAAGAAGGAATTATTCTTCAAAATCGTCTCTTGAATGAAATTAAAGTTCTTTACGAGCCAGAATTTAAGATCGGTCTTTGGGCGATTAATCATATCAAAGAACGTTTTGGACTTGATATGCCTATTGATGAAGCAGCCTACATTGCGCTTCACATTCATACAGCTAAAATCGGTGCTGGAGATATTCATGAAAGTGTTAGACAAGCATCCATCATTTCGAGCATGATTGAAGTGATTACATCAAGTCTTCGGATCACGCTTTCTGGTCAGGATATTGCTTACGAGCGTCTTATTACTCATCTGCGTTTTGTACTCAATCGAGTGGAGAAAAAAGAACTTCACACGATGGATGACGAAATGCTTACAATGATCAAGAAAAAATTTGAATTTAGTTTTAATACTGCGAAGAAAGTGGCAGATTTGCTCAAAGAAAATTACAAGTTGCTACTTCCAGAAGCAGAATTAGGATATATTGCCCTTCATGTGGAAAGATTGAGGAGCTTTTGGGAAAAATAAATTTTTAGGAGGCATTTTAAGATTATGGACGTATTAAAACGATTTGCAATCGGTGCGGTTTATCCGATCATTGCGCTTGTAATCATTGGGATTTTCTGGCTTGCGTATGCAGTAACAGGCATGAAAGCCATTGATTCAATTTATCAAGGACTCATTCTTATGTTCCCGCTGATTGTATCGATGGGAATCGCGATTGGAATTGCAAAAGATCATAGTGGAGCATCTGCTCTTGCAGGAGCAGTTGGCTGGCTCGTTTACGCGGCTGTTATTGTTTCTCTGAATTTTCCGAAAAACGGAGTCTTTACACCTACAGAATTCTCCGCTAATTTCAACTTTTTAAGTGGAATTTACATGGGGATTGCAGCGGGAGTACTTTATAACAAATTCTACAACATTCGTCTTCCAGAGTGGTTGGCGTTCTTTGGTGGTCGTCGTTTTGTTCCGATCGTCACATCTGTTGTAGCCTTGTTTATAGGGGCTTTTGTAGCGGCAATTTTCTAAGGAATTGAAAAGAGAAATGGAGGAAATAACATGTTAGGTGGGTTACAAAAAATTGGGAAAGCCCTTATGCTTCCAATTGCCGTACTTCCGGCAGCGGGACTTTTAAACCGCCTTGGGGCTGATGATGTTTTTAATGTACCATTTATTCACTCAGGTGGGGCAGCACTATTTACATTCTTATCATTATTATTTGCAATCGGGATTTCAATTGGACTTTCAAAAGACAATAGTGGAGCAGCAGGACTAAATGGTGCGATTGTCTTTTTCATTTTAAACTTTGGAGTTATCGGCGTAAATTCAAGTATTAACATGGGTGTTTTTGCAGGTTTTATCGCAGGTTTAACAGCGCCGATTCTTTATAATTATATGTATGACAAAAAAATCTTTGGAAACCAAGAATTTTTAGATGGCAAACATGTAGCCATTATTATTAATGCCGTATTAACTTTACTTCTCGTTGTTATCTTTGGAGCTGCTTGGCCAACAATTCAAAACGGCTTAGACGCACTTAATGGCTGGATTACAAGTGCAGGAGCATTCGGTTCAGCGATCTATGGAATTTTAAACCGTGCACTCATTCCAACAGGTCTTCATCACGTACTAAATACGTATTTGTGGTTTGGATACGGGGACTTTGTGGATGCTGCCGGACAGATGGTTCATGGTGACATTAACCGCTTCTTCGCAGGCGACCCAACAGCAGGGACATTCCAAGTTGGTTTCTTCCCAGTCATGATGTTCGGTCTTCCAGGTGCGGCCTTTGCGATGTACCTAGCAGCGAAAAAGAAAAATCGTGCTGAAGTTGGCGGAATGATGTTATCGCTTGCTGTTACGGCTTTCCTAACAGGGATTACAGAACCAATCGAATTTACATTCATGTTTATTGCACCATTCCTATACGCGATCCACGCAATTTTAATGGGTGTATCGATGTTTGTGACGAATTTACTGGGCATTAAACTTGGCTTTACCTTTAGTGCTGGGGCGATCGACTTTGTCCTTAACTTTACGAAAGGGCATAATGCATGGCAGCTAATTCCAATCGGACTTGTATTCGCAGTTATTTATTTTGTTCTCTTTTATTTCATCATCAAAAAGTTCAACTTAAAAACACCAGGACGTGAAGATGAAACAGAAGAAAGCCTTGCGATGGAAATGCCAAATGCGGAAGTGCAAGAATCCGCAGCATCACTTGGCGCAACAGAAGCTGACCTTCCAAATGGAAAAGTAGATAAATACGAGCAGATGGCGCGAGGATACCTTGGTGGACTTGGCGGAGAAGACAACCTTGTGAAAGTGGATAACTGCACCACACGTCTTCGCTTACAAGTGAAAGATGCGGATTTAATGAACGAAGCTGCACTGAAAAAATCAGGAGCACGTGGGGTTGTGAAAATTAATAAAGAAAATGTGCAGATTATTGTTGGAGCAGACGTTGAGTTTGTGGCAGATAAGATGCGCGATATTACGGGTAAATAATAAAAATACAAGCGACAAGCGAAATGTGCCGTATAACTCGGACATTTCGTTTGTCGTTTTTTTTACGATTGAAACTTGAAATTTGTTTCGTTTTTCTAGATAATAAAAAAGATTGGAGTGAAGCGAAATGTTAGAAGTGATTGTGGAAAATGCAGAAGATGCCAAGTTAGCTGAAATATATGGAGCAAACCGGCTGGAAGTTGTTTCGGCTATCAGTGAAGGGGGACTTACCCCGAGCTACGGGGTGTTAAAAGAAATTATCGGAGCGACAAGCTTACAGACGATGGTCATGATACGCCCACATAGTCATTCTTTTGTATATAGTGAAAGCGACCAGCGAGCGATTCAAACAGATATAGAGGTTGTAAAGGAGCTAGGAGCATCGGGCATTGTATTTGGAGCAGTGACAGCTTCCGGGGAGATTGATACAGCACTACTTGAAAAAGTGCTTGAATGGAAAGGAAATTTGCGATTTACATTTCACCGCGCGATTGAAGCGACAAACGACATAGAAAAAGCATATAATACCTTGAAAACTTATGGCAAGAAGATTGACCAGGTTTTGACTTCAGGCGGCACAAAAAGCGCTATGGATTCGATTCCGCTACTTCAAAAATGGATAACAGAAAGTCGCGAAAATCCAGATGCGTTGTCAATTTTAGTAGGCAGTGGTGTGACCAATCAAAATATTTATGAGCTACATCTCGCTCTTTCAAATGACGCTTATCATGTAGGTGGCGGGGCAAGAATTTCTGGAAGCTTTGCTAATTCGCTAGATCCTGAACGAATTGAGCGCATCCAAGCGATAATTAACAACTGAAACACGTGTAGCCATCAAGTAAGGGATAAGGTATAATGAAGCAAAGAAGAAAAAACGAGGTGGACCAGATTCGTGAATAATCTAATTGGAAAAAGCGTGACCATGAGCGTGAAAGAAATCATGGAAGATGGCTTCTTGCTTGAAAAAGATGGAGCAACTGTTCGGATGAAAAAAGGAAATACGAGCCGATTTGACTTAACTCCTGGCGAAGAAATTTTAGTTTTTCTTTATATCGACTACGATCACGAACTAACGGCAACAACGACAATTCCAAAGGTACAAGTAGGTCACTACGGCTTTGGGACGGTAACGGAAGTTCGAAAAGATCTAGGTATCTTTATGGATATTGGAATTGAAAAAGACATTGTGATTTCTATGGATGATATGCCTGCACTATCGCATCTTTGGCCGAAAAAAGGAGATCGCTTAATGCTTGCTTTGCGCGTGGATGATAAGGAGCGAATTTGGGGTGTTCTCGGGTCTGAGACAGAATATAAAACGATTGCTCATGCTGCTAAACAAGAAATGTTTAATCAAAATGTCTCTGGGACGGTATATAAGTTATTAAAAGTCGGTTCGTTTGTTTATACGGATAATGGCTATATTGGCTTTATTCATGAAAGTGAGCGAACTTCTGAACCACGACTTGGCGAATATTTGAAAGCGCGTGTGATCGCCGTTAAACCAGACGGATCACTTAATCTTTCTCTTCGTGGGCGCGTTCATGAAGTCCTTAGCGATGATGCGGAAATGATTTTGACCTATCTGCGAAGCGTGGGGGGAGAAATGGGCTTTGGCGACAAGTCTAATCCAGATGCTATTCGCGGGAAATTTGGGATCAGTAAGGCACAATTTAAACGTGCACTTGGAACGCTTATGAAAGCAGGAAAAGTAACGCAACAAGCGGGCCTTATTACAAAATTAACGGAAGAAGATTCAGACTAAAGTCTTAGTGAGGGGTACACCTGTAGCGGTTTGCCCCTTATTCGACTTCTTTTTATAATAGAAAAAGGTTCAATGTGAAAAAAAGGAGGTGTCGCTATGAAAAAAATCGAGAGCTCTGTTCTTTTTTTGTTTATTGTAATTGTGGCGCTTGGTATTGGACTTGAAATGCTGTTTAGATGGCAGCTTCTTGTTGTCTTTGCGCTTGGAATTATTTTTTTATACACGTCAAGAAAAGCTGGGATTTCTAAGAAAAAGCAGCGCAATCGTTTATTTTTAGCCGCTGTTTTCATTTTACTGGCTGTGCTTTTAACGACATCTTTTAAAATCGGAATTGTTATTTTCGGTATTTTTGCGATTTTTCATTATATCAACCGCAAACGTGCACCTGAACTTTTAATGGTAGAAACAAAAGAACCAGGAAAAATAGATCGTGTTAATCATTTCATTAAAAATCAGTGGTTTGGAAACCAGCGCGTACTTGATGTGGTTTACGAGTGGGAAGACATTAACATTCAAACTGGAATTGGAGATACAATCATTGACCTAGGCAATACGGTTTTACCAACCGGTGAAAGTGTCATCATGATTCGTAGCATTTCAGGGAAAATTCGCTTGCTTGTTCCGTTTGACCTAGGAATTTGTCTAGAGCACTCTGCAATTTTTGGAAAATTACAGTACGATAAAAAAACAACATCCGTTCAAAATGATTCAATCAAACTTTATTCAGACAACTACGAGACAGCTGCGCGTAAAGTGAAGATCGTGACTTCTGTTGTGCTCGGTGATTTAGAGGTGATTCGTCTATGACCTATACACGCACGCAGATGATTCTTTGCTCGACACTAATTTTTATCACTTCAATGGTTGGCAGTTTAATTTATTTTTTTGTCAGTGGTTTAACGTGGTATGAATTTTTAATTGGAGTCAAAATCTTGTATTTGCCCTTTGTGATTTTTGTACCTCTTACTTCTATTTTGGCGGGGTTAATGGTTGGAGCTGTTTCAGGCTATTTGATCAAACAAAAGTTTGAAGGAATTGATTTTGAGATTCGCTTGCTAGAGCAAGGGGATCTTGAGAAAAAATTTCAAGAGGAAGAAAATTTAGTAGAAGTGGCGCAAGTCTACAAGCAAATTGATCGATTACGTGATAAAATGAAATCGCAGACTTTACTGACACAAAAAATTGCCAATGAAAAGGCTGAAATTAGTGGTGAAACAAAAGAAGCGATTCTTTCGGAGGAACGGCACAGGATTGCACGTGAACTGCATGATTCTGTTAGTCAGCAATTGTTTGCCGCAATGATGCTTTTATCGGCTTTAAACGAGCAAGTCGCAAAAGATGATTCCCCCGTTTTGAAAAAGCAACTTCGAATGGTAGAATCGATCGTAAATGAGTCCCAGTCAGAAATGCGCGCGCTCCTCTTGCACTTGCGTCCAACTCAACTAGAAGGAAAATCGCTTAAGAAAGGGATGGAGCAACTTCTTAAAGAATTGACAACTAAACTCCCTATTAAAGTGGAGTGGCAAATTGAGAATCTTCAGCTCCAAAAAGGTATTGAAGACCATCTATTTCGAATTGTACAGGAACTGTTGTCCAACACTCTTCGGCATTCAAAGGCAAAGCTTCTAGAAGTTCGCTTTGTAGAAATTGATAATATGGCGGTTTTGAAAGTCGTTGATGATGGAGTCGGATTTGATATGAATGCTGTTCCACAAGGCTCATATGGTCTACAAAACATGCGTGAACGGGTGCAGGAGTTCGGTGGAACGATTAAAATTATCAGTTTTCCAAATAAAGGAACAAGTGTTGAAATTAAAATCCCTTTAGTGGCTGAGAAGGAAGTGGACGAAGAATGATAAAGGTATTACTTGTAGATGATCATGAGATGGTACGGATCGGGGTATCCGCTTATTTATCCGTTCAAGATGATATGGAAGTTGTTGGTGAAGCAGAAAACGGACGTGAAGGTGTAGAAATGGCTCTTGAGTTACGTCCAGATATTATATTGATGGATCTTGTCATGGATGAAATGGATGGAATTGAAGCCACCAAAGAAATCCTTCAAAACTGGAAAGAAGCAAAAATCATCATTGTCACAAGTTTTATTGATGATGAAAAAGTATACCCTGCACTTGAAGCAGGGGCAAGCAGTTACATGTTAAAAACATCAACGGCAGGAGAAATTGCTGATGCAATTCGTGCTACATACGGCGGGGATTCAGTGTTTGAACCGGAAGTAACAGGCAAGATGATGCAACGCTTAACAGCAAAACCAGAAAAAAACTTGCATGATGACCTGACTAACCGCGAACAAGAAATTTTACTTTTAATTGCGGAAGGAAAATCCAATCAAGAAATTGCCGATGAGTTGTTTATCACGCTAAAAACAGTGAAAACACATGTGAGTAATATTCTCTCTAAACTAGATGTACAAGACCGTACCCAGGCGGCAATTTATGCGTTTAAACATAATCTAGTGAAGGAAGACGAGTAAGAGAGGAGAGAATTCGTATGAAGGAAGGATTTGCGGTTATTGGCTTAGGACGATTTGGCGGAAGCATTTGCCGTTCACTTGTTGAGCAGGGGATGGAAGTGCTCGCGATTGATTCTGATGAAGAACGTGTCAATGAGTATATGTCAGTTGCTACCCACGCAGTTATTGCGAATTCAACAGATGAAAATGCATTACGGCAGCTAGGAATTCGGAATTTCGAACATGTGATTGTTGCGATTGGTGAAGATATTCAGTCGAGTATTTTAACGACTTTAATTCTAAAAGAAATGGGCGTAAAGCTCGTTACAGCAAAAGCAACGAATGATAAGCATGCAAAGTTGCTCGATAAAATTGGTGCAGACCGAGTGGTCCATCCAGAACGAGATATGGGACGAAGAATTGCCCATTATATTGTCTCAAAGAACATGCTAGACTATTTGGAGTTGTCGGATGAATATAGCTTAGTTGAAATTTCGGTTTCCGATCCACGCTTTTTTGACAAAAGTTTGCAAGAACTTGATTTTCGAAATGCCTATGGCGTAAACATTGTGGGCATTAAGCGCGATCAAGAAATGATCATTACTCCTGAAGCGACAGCAATTTTGCAGGATGGAGATATTTTGATTGTTATTGGCTCTGATGATGATATTGAACGATTACAAGAAAAAATTCAATGAGTTTTATGATAAGTCGAATCAACTTAGTTGGTCGGCTTTTTTGTTTGGGTATTTTTTCGTAGGAAGCCAATTAGCTCTGATTAAGTTTGAATTCAAATGGATAATTTTTGCTTGTCACTATATAGTTTGATGAAAAATGAAAATGCTTTTGAGTATACTAGTCCATTATTTTTACTTGAAGATGGCAGATTTTTTTGGATTTTCACTTTAGAGTCTTGATTTCTGGATAACGATGGTTCTCGTGCTTTTTGTACTTTTATTTATTTTTCACTGGGAAATGGCGAGTAATGAAGAATAAATAAAAAAGCTTCATGTCAGCAGTTAAACTGACATGAAACTTTTTATACTTCCATAATAATTGGTAAAATCATTGGACGACGCTTCGTTTTTTCATATAAAAATGGTTGAAGCGTATCAGTGATTTCATTTTTTATTTCCGAACGCTGTGGATTCTTACTCTTCATCAGTTTTTCTAACTGACGTTTTAGTAAGTTTTGCGCTTCGCCAATCAAATTCCCGGATTCACGCATGTAGATAAACCCACGTGAAATGATGTCAGGACCAGCCATCACTTTTGCTTTATCCATATCGACGGAAACAACAACTGTAACGAGTCCTTCTTCTGAAAGAATACGACGATCACGCAAGACGATATTTCCAATATCACCAATGCCGCTACCATCGATATAGATGCTTGCAGCTTGGATTTTACCTGCTACATGTGCAGATTCACTTGTTAACGCAAGGACATCTCCGTTTCCACATATAAAGCTATTTTCTATTGGAACATCACATTCTTCAGCCAGTTCAGCATGAATTTTTTGCATCCGGTATTCCCCGTGGATGGGCATGAAGAATTTTGGCTTCATCAAGCGAAGCATAAGTTTTTGTTCTTGTTGACCACCATGTCCAGAAGTATGAATATTGTTGACTTTGCCGTGAATCACTTCTGCACCAGCTTGATACAGTAAATTGATCGTTCTATTCACACTAATCGTGTTTCCTGGAATAGGGGATGAGGAAAAGACAACGGTGTCACCAGGTTGAATCTGGATTTGTCTGTGCGTACCATTTGCGATTCGAGATAATGCGGCCATCGGTTCCCCTTGGCTTCCTGTACAAAGAATAGTGAGTTCGTTTGCTGGGATACGATTGATTTGATTAGCTTCAACAAATGTATTTTTAGGCGCTTTAATATAGCCAAGCTCTTGACCAATGGTAATAGCAGATTCCATGCTTCTACCAAATACCGCAATCTTACGTCCAGTTTCAATAGAGGATTCCACCACTTGTTGAAGTCGGTAGATGTTAGAAGCGAATGTAGCGAAAATAATTCGTCCAGGGACATCCCGAAAGATGTTTTTGATGCTTTCACCAACAACGCGTTCACTCATTGTGAAATTTGGAACTTCGGCATTTGTACTATCGGATAATAAGCAAAGCACTCCTTCTTTTCCGATCTCTGCCATTTTAGTTAAGTTTGCAGGTTCGCCGACTGGTGTAAAATCGAATTTAAAATCCCCAGTATGAACAATATTCCCAGAAGGAGTCTTAACGACAACTCCATAAGTATCGGGAATACTATGCGTTGTTCTAAAGAAAGATACACTCGTTTTACGGAACTTAAAGACGTCATCTTCTTCAAACTCATAGATTTTAGTTTGACGTAGTAAGCCGTGTTCTTCTAATTTATTGCGGATAAGTGCACTTGCAAGCTTTCCAGCATAAATTGGAATATTGATTTCACGAAGAAGGTAAGGAACTCCACCAATATGATCTTCGTGACCATGGGTAATAAATAAACCCTTTATTTTTTCTTTGTTTTTAACGAGATAATTATAATCTGGAATAACATAATCGATTCCGAGGAGCTCATCTTCCGGGAATTTAATTCCAGCATCAATTAAAATGATTTCATCTTGAAATTGTACGCCATACGTATTTTTACCGATTTCGCCAAGTCCACCCAAAGCGAAAACAGCTGTTTCATTGTTTTTAACAAATTTCATAGAGCTTATTTCTTCCAGAGCTTAAAGTCTGGTTGCCTTTCTTCATAAGCAAGGTGCTTTTCACTAAGCGCATCAATATGTTCGATGTGGAAAGGCTCAGTTTTTAAATTTTGGCGCACTTCAACTTCATCATTTGCTTCGATATAAAGTGAATGTGTTTTTTCGCGCACCGGTGTTTCGGTGCTTGTTTCTTGATAAAATACTTTAAAAATCATTTTATTCTCTCCTTTAATAGTAAATATTCAAAAGTTAGGAAATCTAGTCTTAATCCGAACTTTTAAGTCGATTTTTGGCGGATATATTTAGTTATACAGCATCAGAAAAACTGAAAAAGGCAAAACGAAAACAATCACAGTTCTCGAGTTTTCAAACTTGTGTCGCGTTTTTCTTTTGCAAGACTTTAATCGCAAAGCAGCTCGTCATGAATTTTCGCAAATTCTTTGAAGAGCAAACTGCATTAAAATCTTATTTTTTCCGTTTCGTTGTAGGTTTCTTACTTTATCCGAACTATATCCTTGCTTTCTAATATACCATAAAAATGTATAAATGCTACAGGAAAGTGCTTTTATTTTTGAAAAAAAGTTCTTTTTCATGATTTTACAACCATTTTGGGCTGATTTTTGATATACTGGTAGCGGATAAATTGATTGGGTAAGGAGTAGATTATGAGTAAAATTGTCTTTTTTGATGTGGATGGGACGCTTTTTGATGACAACAAGGAAATTCCAGCTTCCACAAAAACTGCTATTAAAGCACTGCAGGAAAAAGGGATCTATGTAGCGATTGCAACGGGGAGAGCTCCTTTTATGTTGGACGATGTTAGAAGGGAACTGAATATCGATTCGCTTGTTTGTTATAACGGTCAGTATGTGATTTTTGAAGGAGAAGTCTTATTGAAAAATCCACTTCCGCAAGAATCACTTGAACGCCTAATCACTGTAGCAACAGAAAACGATCATCCTATTGTCTTCTCGGCAAGTGATACAATGCGTGTTAATTTGCCGAATCATCCTGGGGTTTCTAAGGGAATGAAATCACTAAAACGGGAATATCCGAAAGTTGATGCTAACTACTATAAGGGGCGAAATATCTATCAGTGCTTGCTCTTTTGTGAAGAAGAGTTTGATGCTTTTTATAGTGAAAACTTCCCGCAGTATCGCTTTATGCGCTGGCATGATGTTTCTGTTGATGTTTGTCCAAGTGATGGCTCTAAAGCTCGCGGAATTCGTAATATGATCAAGAAATTAGGCTTTTCAATGGAAGATACTTATGCATTCGGCGATGGTCTAAATGACATGGAAATGTTGCAAGAAGTAGGTTGTGGCGTTGCAATGGGAAATGGACGACCAGAAGTCAAAGCTGTTGCTGATTATGTGACGACATCTGTATCTGATGATGGAATATTAAATGGTTTGAAGCAAGTAGGACTTCTGTAAGATTATTCTGATTGTTTGAAACGAAAGCAATTTTTATAATTTAAAAGTCCTGTATTGTGGAAAAATAACTTTTTCTTTGTGGGGTCAATTGTCATTTTTTGTATGATTTCTAGAAAAAGGTTTGTCAAATCACCCGTGGGAGTGTAAGATATTAACAGTTGCTTTTGTGCTGTAAAGCAAGTAAATAATTAAAAAAAGTTCATTAATGAAAAAGGGGTGTTTAAATGAGTGAGCAAAAAGGAAACAAACCATTTGTTCCTTATGTACCGGCATCAAAATCCCTTCCAGAAATCACAGGCTTTTCGATTGTTCTGGGGATTATTTTAGCGATTCTTTTTGGTGCGGCTAATGCTTATCTCGGATTGAAAGTTGGTTTAACGGTTTCGGCGTCAGTTCCAGCAGCCGTTATTTCAATGGGAATTCTAAGAGGTATTTTTAAGCGTGATTCAATACTTGAAAACAATATCGTACAAACGATGACGACAGCCGGAGAAGCATTAGGTGCTGGAGCTGTATTTACAATTCCTGCCTTATTCTTACTCGGTGTTGAAATCAATCAAATTATGTTGATTTTCATCGTGCTAACTGGGGGATTCTTGGGTGTGTTCATGATGGTACCGCTTCGTCGGATGCTGATTGTCAATGAACATGAAACATTGCCATATCCAGAAGGGACTGCCTGCGCGGAAGTACTTAAATCCGGTGAAACGGGTGGCTCACAAGCTAAGCTTGTCGCACTTGGTTTTGTAGCAGGAGGACTTGTTAAGGTATTAACGGATGGATTTAAATTGTTTAAAAGTGAAGTTCAGGTGGGTGTTTTTAAATTTCAAAACGCTTTCGTAGGAACACAAATTTATCCTGCACTTGTAGGCGTTGGTTTTATTATCGGTCCTAAAATTGCTGGACAAATGGTTGCCGGTGGTTTGATGGCTTCACTTGTACTTGTACCTACTATTGCCTTTTTTGGTGGAGAAAGCGCTCAAGTGATTTTCCCGGCAACAGAAGCTTTGCGTAGTTTAGACGTAGCAGCAATCTGGGATAATTACATACGCTATATCGGTGCTGGAGCTGTTGCTGCTGGTGGTTTAATTACACTTATTAAGACTTTACCAGCAATTTTCCAAACACTTCGAAGCACGGTGCAAAGTATGAGTAAGCATAAAAAACATCACTTAATGGAGCTAGAACGGACTGACCGTGATATTCCAATGAAATGGGTTTTAATTTGTACAGCTGTCATTTTGCTTATTATTGCCTTTGATCCATTTACAAATGTTGGAATTATTGGTGCACTTGCAATCGGAATTTTTGGGTTCTTATTTGTAACCGTAGCATCCCGAATTGTTGGGATTGTCGGAAGTTCATCCTCACCTGTATCCGGAATGACCATTGCAACGCTTCTTATTGTAGCGCTTGTGTATAAGGCATTTGGATATCACGGTAATGAAGGAATCTTGTTGACATTAACCGTTGCTGCCATTGTATGTTCGGCGCTTGCGGTTGCAGGAGACATTTCACAAGACCTTAAAACAGGTTATCTTGTTGGAGGTACCCCGTGGAAGCAGCAAGTTGCCATGATGATTGGTGTCTTAGCAAGTGGTCTTGTAATGGGGTATATCTTGACGCTACTTGATAACGCTTATGGAATGGGTTCAGCAGAACTTCCAGCTCCTAAAGCGATGTTAATGAAGATTCTTGCGGAAGGAATTTTAAATGGAAACTTACCGTGGGATTTAATCTTTATTGGTGTATCCATTGCCGTTGTCGTTGAATTTATGGGACTTAATTCGCTTGTATTTGCCGTTGGTCTTTACTTGCCGCTTAACATCAGCGCGACAGTTATGTTCGGTGGATTTGTCCGCATGATTGTTAACGGTGTTATTAAGCGTAAGAAAGAAAAAGAAGAAGGCAATACACGGATTGAACGTGGAACGTTATTTGCTTCTGGGTTGATTGCTGGGGAATCTCTTCTTGGCGTTGTGATTGCCTTTATCATTTCGCTTAACTTAAATATTATTCCAGCGAATGTTCTAATTGAGAACCAGTGGCTGCCATTCATTGTCTTTATCATCATCTGTGCACTGCTTTATATCGCGACAGTTCCTCGTAAGAAAACAAACTAAGAGGTGAAAAAGTGTGGCGAGAAAAAAAGTCAACTTGATTGATCAGATTCCTGTGTTGAAAGAAAAACTACAGGTTGTAGATGAGGGAAAAGCGAGCTTTCTTGTGATTGAACGAAAAAATCCAATTGAAAAAATCGCGATTCGTTTTTTTAAACAGCCAGCTTTCCGAAAAATTAATTTAGATGTTGAAGGAGCGTTTATTTTAAAACGTCTTGATGGCATTAAAAATGTGGCCGAGTTAGAAGTAGATTTTAATGAAGCTTTTGGAAATGACGATGGGATGAGCCTTGCGCGCTTGGTTCGTTTTCTTCAGATCGTAGATTCATACGGTTGGTTAAAATGGAAAAACAAACCGCAAAACTAAAAATGAGCATCTGCTAAATCTAGCAGATGCTCTTATTTTGTATTTTGATTAAAAAAGTGAGGCTCAGCCCAAGAAGGAAACATCAGCGGCTCACTAGTAAGCAAGTCGAGCAAACTTTTGACTCGGTGTTCTCGAGATGCGATCGCCTCTTCAATTTCCGTTTTGAAAAAGGGAAGATGAGCAACTAAAAAGTGTTTTTTAAGAGGTGTAGCCGCGTAAACATTAGTAGCTTGTACAAGCATGCGAAGTTCGTCATCTGTGAGGCGTGGTAAATCAACTGGAAGAATTAAATAACTTTGCCCCGTATCAAACGAGTCTTTTTGGCTGACACTATAAAGCCCCCCCAGTGGCCCATATTCCGTAACTTCACTTAAGTCAGGAACCAGCTGGATGTGCTTTTTGGAATGAAAAAGCCTTTGCATTGGCTGAATTTGAGCTTGATTGACTGAAATAAAGATCTCGCGAGTGAACTTTTCAAGCTTTTGAATAGTTTGCTCGACGAAGCAAAGCGAGCTCCCTTCGGGTTTATAAAAAGCTTTGTCACTACCAAAACGACTTGATTTTCCACCAGCAAGGACAATTGCTTTCAATGAATCAGTCTTTTTCAAGTTGACCACCCTTTAAACGAAGAATTTCATCTGTGAGCATTTGCGCTTCTGAACGATAATGCGTGACAAAAATAACTGGAATGTCAAAATCACGGGCCATTTCTCGAACGAGATCCATACAGATAAAGCGGGTTTCTTCATCAAGCCCATTAAAAGGTTCATCCAGTAGTAGTAGCCGTGGATTTACGATCATTGCTCGTGCCATAGCGACTCGTTGCTTCTCGCCACCAGAGAGTTTTTGTACAGACGAATAGAGGAGATGGGAAATTTGTAAATAATCACTTATATAACGAACTTGTCTTTCAATCGCTTCCTTGTTTTTTCGTGTTGCTTTATTTACTTTTAAACCAAAAGCAATATTTTCAAAGACATTCAAGTTAGGAAAAAGCGCCAAGTTTTGGAATAAATAACCAATCTTACGTTCAGAGGCAGGGAGACGTAGAGCAATTGAAGTATCTTCAAATAAAAACTCTCCAAACTCGATTTTCCCTTGGTCGATCGGCTTTAATCCACTGATACATTGAAATAAAGTAGATTTACCAACGCCACTTGCTCCCATAATAGCTGTAATTTGCGCATTAAACTCATAGTCCACTTTTAAATCATGAAACGGCATTTGTTTAGAGAAGGCAAGCTTTAAATTCATCCTACATCCCCCTCATGAGCTGACTTTGGCGAATGGTGAGGATATGAATGATAAAAAGGGCCGCAACGCCAATGAGTAAGTTAAATAATCCTAAATAGAAGGCGGTACGTAAATCACCTTGTTGAACCATGAAATAAATGCTTGAAGCGATGGTATCTGTTTTTCCTTCAATGTAGCCTGCTACCATAAGCGTCGCACCAAATTCACCCATCGCTCGGCAAAAACTAAGCAAAATACCAGCTAGAATCGGTTGCCAACAATTGGGCAAGATGACTTTTCGGAAAATCTGACCAGAAGTGGCAGAAAGCGTTTCAGCTGCCCAAACGAGTTCATGATCAATTGAAAGAAATGCGGCTTTCAATCCCTGATACATAATGGGTAAGATAATAATCGTTGTTGCAACAATCGCCCCAGCTAAAGAAAAAATAAAACTAAAGTGGAAAGTATCATATAAAAAAGCTCCAAACCCGTTATTTTTTCCGAAAAGACTTAAAAGAAGTAAACCAACAACAGTTGGTGGTAAAACAAGCGGTAGTAAAATGAGCGTTTCAATAGGAAGTTGCCATTTTGAATTGCGCTTTGCAAAAAAGTAACTGAGCGGTAACATCGCAAGAAAAGCAATGACCGTTGATAAAAGTGCGATAAAGATCGAATGCCAGACAGGTGTAAACATAGAAATCCTCCAAGTTAGCATAAAATAGTTTTTCTTTTATTATGGCGCCATAAAGCGAGAACTGTCAAACAAGAATTAAGAAAAAAAGAGATTTGCTGTTCATTTTTCTTGAATTACGGTATTATAGTAATGAAAAAAACGGTTAGAGATTGTGAAAAGGGGATAGGTAAATATGATAGAAAGAAGAACAACGATTCCTTTTAGCGAGGCGAGACAAATTGTTACGGATCACGTGGAGCGGTTGAAGCCTGTTTCAGCTGAGCTGTTTCTTGCAAGAGGGAGGGTTTTGGCTGAGTCCATTTATGCACCTTTTCCGTCGCCTTATTTTCGTCGTTCTGGCTATGACGGCTTCGCAATATGTGCAGAAGACGATCATGATTTCCCGATCACGCTTGACGTTGTGGCTGAAATTCCGTGCGGGGCTACTTATAACAAACGCCTGAATCCAGGCGAAGCTGTGCGAATTATGACGGGAGCAAAAGTTCCTGAAGGTGCAGACAAAATTATTATGCTGGAACAATCACAAACAACTGAAAAGAGTAATGAAATTCGCTTAATTAATACACAACCAAGCAGTAACATCACAGAAATTGGCACAGAGTTTCAAAAGGGTGATTTACTGCTCGAAAAGGGACACCAATTAAATGCGGGTTCGCTTAGTTTGCTCGCTTCTTTTGGGATAACAGAAGTGAAGGTTTGGTCAAAACCTAAAGTGGCAATTCTTTCGACAGGTTCTGAACTGGTTGCGGCAGGGGAAAAACTGCCTAATGGTAAAATTTATAATAGCAATGAGCCGCTTCTCGTTTCTCTTGCGGAAGAATACGGAGCTGAAGTGGTCTACCATGAGGCGCTTTCGGATGATTATGAGGTGACATTGACTCGTTTGCGAGAAATTGCTGGAAAAGTAGACTTGATTTTAACGACAGGTGGCGTTTCTGTTGGCGATTTTGATTTTATGGCTGAAATTGCTAAACACGAAGCCCGGTTACTTTTTAATAAAATTCAAATGCGACCGGGAAGTCCGACAACGGCCATGATATTTGAAGATACGCTACTTATTGCGCTGTCAGGAAACCCTGGCGCTTGCTTCACAGGCTTTCACTTATTTGTGGAGCCAGTTATTCGGAAGTTTTCTGGAGAGGCTTCGAGTATTGTTGAAGCAAGGGGTGTGATGGCTCGGGATTATTTGAAAAATAATGGTTATGATCGCTTTTTGCGCGGGAAAGCTAATTTTTCGGAAGGAAAGTACCAGGTAGAGCCGGTAGGAAGCGATATGTCGAGCGCACTTGGGAATCTTCCATTTGCGAATTGTCTTATAATGATTCCACGTGGTAAAGTCGGAAAAGCAAAAGGAGAAGAGGTTCGAGTATGGCTGCTATCCTCCAAGTTGTAGGGTATAAAAAGAGTGGGAAAACGACATTTATGAATCAACTCATTCAACAAGCGAAAGAGAAAGGTTTTACGGTCGCTGCTTTAAAGCATGATGCGCATGACTTTGATATGGACCACCCAGGAACGGATAGTTTTAGTTTTCGCGAAAGCGGAGCAGATCATGTGGCATTTACTTCGAACCGGCAGTTTGCACTTCTAAGCCATACAAGTCTTTCTTTAAAGCAAGCCTTAGAGCGCTTACCACAAACCGATTTGGTGGTTATCGAGGGATTTAAAGATGCCTCGTTTCCTAAGGTTGTGTTTGTGAAGAGTTTAGAGGAATATGTGGAGCTTAAGACAAGTTTAACCGAAGTACTTGCCTTTGCTTCCTTTTGCCCACTTGCTAACGAGCATATCCAGTTTATAGCAGAAGATGAAAAATGTGAACAACTGGCTGAATCACTGATAGAGGAGTTTTTAATATGAAATACGTAGCGCTTACAGAGGAAAAAATTGAGATTGAGCCGTTGTTTGCCAAGCTAATTAATCCGAAATATGGAGCGATCAATACATTTACAGGAACGATTCGCGAATGGACTGGTGAAATACATACCGAGAAAATCCGTTATACTTCTTATAAAGAAATGGCCTTAAAAGAAATGGACCGACTTGCGACTACTGTAGAGAAAGAGTACGATGCAAGCGTTGTTGTCGTGCATCGTTTAGGAGAACTAGAACTTTCGGATATTGCGGTTTTTATTGGTGTTGCTACGGCACACCGAGCGGAAAGTTATGAAGCTTCCCGCATGATTATTGAAGAGTTGAAAAAAAGAGTGCCGATTTGGAAAGAAGAGTTTGACACAGATAAAATCAGATGGGGAGGTTCAAGCAATCATGAAAATTAAGTTTTTTGCCCATCTGGCTTTAAAGGTGGGAGAAGAGAGCCAAATTAACCCAGTGGGCTGCAAAATCGTCGGAGATTTACGTGATTTAATTAGTAGTGAATTTCCTGAAATCGCGTTAGATTTGCCGAATTGTATGCTTGCTGTTAACATGGAATTTAAACAGGATGAAGATCATCTTCCAGAGACGATTGAAGAAATTGCCGTGATTCCACCTGTAAGCGGCGGATGAGGAAGTGAAAATGGGAATGGATCAACTGACACATTTTAATGCAGAAAACCGCGCCCAAATGGTTGACGTTACGGAAAAAGAAGAAACACGTCGCGTTGCGGTTGCAGAAGTGAAAGTTTGGATGCAGGAAGAAACACTTACGCGCATCAAAGCTGGACAAATTAAAAAAGGTGATGTCCTTGCTGTTGCGCAAGTAGCCGGAATTATGGCTGCCAAAAAAACAAGTGAACTGATTCCGATGTGTCATCCACTGATGACGACAAAAGCAGATTTGTCGTTTCAAGACAATGGGAAAGATACTCTCCAGATAACGGCAACAGTTGTCACAGTTGGGAAAACAGGTGTGGAGATGGAGGCACTCACAGCAGCGACTGTAGCAGGGCTTACGGTTTATGACATGTGTAAAGCAATGGACCGGGGGATGGAACTAAAAGAAGCACGTCTGCTCAAGAAATCTGGAGGAAAAAGTGGCGATTATTCGTCAAAATAGCAGGAGGTTGTAAAATGGAATTGTTAACAGACCGTTTTGGACGCGTCCATGATTATATTCGAATTTCCGTTACAGACCGTTGTAACTTGCGGTGCGTCTATTGCATGCCAGAAGAAGGACTGAAATTTTTGCCTCATGAAGAAGTGCTCCAAAAAGATGAAATCATTGATTTTATGAAAATCATGGTGCAATTTGGAATAAAAAAAGTGCGAATAACTGGTGGTGAGCCGCTACTTCGAACGGATATTGTAGAAATTATTCGGGGGATTTCTGCGATTCCAGAAATTGAAGACATAGCTGTTACGACAAACGCCATGTACTTAGCCAAAAAAGCAGAGGCGTTAAAAGAAGCTGGATTAACACGAATTAATGTTAGTCTTGACTCACTTCATGAAGATCGTTTCCGTGAAATTACTCGTGGCGGTAGGCTTCAAAAAGTGATTGATGGTCTGAAAAAAGCAGAAGAGGTTGGACTCTTCCCAATTAAACTCAATGTTGTTTTGATAAAGGGTCAAAATGACGATGAAATTTTAGATTTTCTTGATTTTACGAAGGATAAAGAAATCAATATTCGTTTTATTGAATACATGCCAATTGGCCATGCTGGAAACAGTTGGAAGGAAAAATATTTATCCCTTGAAACGATTTTTGAAAAATGCAAGGAACAAGGTCTTGAATATGAGCCAATTGATACCGTAACGGGCAATGGACCATCTGAAAATTATCGCTTAAAAGGCGCTAAAGGTTCCTTTGGTTTGATTCACCCTGTAAGCTCGCATTTTTGTGATAATTGTAATCGTTTAAGACTAACAGCGGATGGATACATCAAAGCTTGTCTTTACTGGGATGAGGAGTTAAATATCCGTCCCTTTATTCAAAATGATCCAGAAGAATTGATTCGTTTAGTGAAACAATCTATTGATAATAAACCAGAGAATCATGAAATGGCACTAAAGTTGCAAGATGAAAACACCTCACATAAACCAACTTGGCGGCGTATGAGTCAAATAGGTGGTTAATAACAAAAGAGAGAAGCTTGTTCTAGGGGGACAGGCTTCTCTCTTTATAGTAGGTGAAGTAAATAGTGGATCTCAATCCTTTGACAAGCTTATTTGAGCGGCGTAAACTTAAAATGTAAAGCGCTTTCAAAAATGGCGAAGGAGAGATAAATTCATGAAATTACAAGACAAAGTTGCAATCATTACAGGGGGAGCGGCTGGAATAGGTTTTCAAACCGCATTACTTTTTTTGAAAGAAGGGGCACGTGTTGTCTTCACAGATGTAAATCAAACAGCTGGGGAAGAAGCTTTAAGCGAACTAAAAAAGGTAAGCCAAGAAGTCCTTTTTGTTAAGCAAGATGTAAGCCAAGAAGCTGACTGGGAAACAGTTGTCAAGAAAACGAAAGAGACTTTTGGACGAATCGATATTCTATTTAATAATGCTGGCATCTACGTGATTAAGCCTATTCCAGAAATTACAATGGAAGACTGGAACCGAATGATGGGAATTAATGTCACGGGTGTCTTTTTGGGATTAAAACATGTTCTTCCAGAAATTGAAAAAACAGGTTCAGGCTCCGTGATTAATGCTTCATCTATTGCAGGCCTCAAGGGAAGCCCAGGACATCTTATGTACGGAGCTAGTAAAGGAGCCGTTCGTTTGATGACGAAAGATGCAGCAGCAGAATATGCAGCAAAGGGGATCCGGATTAATTCGATTCATCCTGGATACATCACAACACAAATGGCTAACTACGCTTCTGAAACACTCAATTTAACAAAACGCGAACTCGATAAGAGTTATCCACTTGGACGGATGGGGAAACCAGAAGAGGTAGCGAAGATGGTTCTCTTTTTGGCTTCTGATGATTCTGCCTTTTCAACGGGCGCTGAATTCATTTTGGATGGGGGCGTAACCAATATTGTTTGAGCCTAAAAAACGCTTCAGAAATTTTTCTGAAGCGTTTTTTATAGTTGTTTTCTTCGCTCGGCAATTAAATGAGGTAGCTCAGGTAAAATCAAATTTTGCATGCCTGTTTGGACAGCATTTTTTGAACCTGGCAAAGCAAAGAATAAACTATCCCGTTTGGTGAATCCAGCAAAAGCTCGGGATGCCATTGCCTTTGATCCGATTTCTTGATAGCTGATCATTCGAAACAACTCCCCAAACCCAGGAATCTCCTGCTCAATTTGTTGGAATAGGGCTTCAAAAGTTACATCCCGTTTCGAAATTCCTGTTCCCCCCGTTGAGATTAAGCAAGAAATTTGTTTTTCTTCTAATCGCTTGAGAGCTAGACGAATTTCATCAGCATCATCAGGGACAAGGACACGTTCTAAAACGGGATGTCCACTTGCTTCCAGTAATTCTTTAATCATCATTCCGCTAGCATCGGTTTCAAGTGTTCGGGTATCGCTAATTGTAAGTATCGCGCAGTCTACCTGTAAAACATTAGAATCGTGCAAAAAACAACTCCTCCTCAATTAAAAAAATGTTGGTAAGCTTTTTTAGCATCAGTCAAGTCACTCGTTCCATGGATGAGCACTCGACCATTTTTAAAAACAGAAAACGTATAAGCAAGAAACTCGAAAGTGAGGATAAATGGATTTTGACTGAATTCGATTTTCTCGGCTTGAAGTCGATTTATAATTTGTATAAATTCAGCACGCTTATGACCAGGAAGTCGAAACTGAACGGTATCTTTCCCACAAAGCGCGATTGGCTTTTCCGAAAAATTTATTTCAGGAGCGACTTTTGAACTGCAGGAAGGGCAATCCGACCTTTTGGCAACTTTTAGTGGCTGAAAGGTCATCGTCCAATTATCTAGTTGATAGAAAACGTTATATTCAAAGTGCTCATCCAAAAGTAGTCGCGTGAGCAATGAGACTTGAAATCCAGCAGTAATTGGAACAAGCGGTGCATGAACGCCAACTAATTCACAACTCGTTTCGTTCGTTTGCGGTGTTTCGCCAATTAAACAAGTTAGACAAGCAGAGTTTTGGCTTCGAACTGGAAATAAACTGGCGTATGTTCCTGCACAAGAAGTGTAGATCCATGGCAAATCATGTGTGTGGCAAAAACTATTTAAAAAGCGCCTCGTTGTAAAGTTGTCGGTACAATCGAGGACTACATCCACTTCGGAAGCATACTCAGAAAGGGTTTCAGCATTAGCATCGTCAATCACACTCTCGATTTGAACATGTTGATTGATGGCTTCAAGATGCTTTTTAGCAGCATAAGCTTTTGGAAGTTTATCGCGAACATCTTGTTCTGTAAAAAGCGTTTGCCGCTGCAAATTACTCCATTCAACGAAGTCACGGTCAATCAAAATGAGTTTTTTAAATCCCATTCGAGTGGCAAGTTCTGCCGCGTAACTTCCAAGCGCCCCAACCCCGACAATTAAAAGGGTAGTTTGCATAATTTTCTTTTGGCCATCCGTGCCGATTTGACGGACACGCATTTGGCGATCGTAGCGATCCATTTTGATCCTCCTTTACTCGAAAAAGATGCCCACTTTCGTTTTAAAAGGGGCATCCTGTGGATAAGTTAACCTAATACATCGACATCTGGTGGCAGATAGGAAGGGTTGTTCTTGTTGATGTGATCGTAAAACATGATGCCATTCAAATGATCAATTTCGTGTTGAACAACAATCGCTGGGTATTCTCGTAACCGGAGCTTAATAGGGTTTCCGTCCTCATCAAAAGCTTCAACTGTGATGCGTTCATTTCGAACGACATAACCCGGCACCTCTCGATCAACCGACAAGCAGCCTTCCCCGCCAGCAAGGCAAGCTTCCTGTACAGAATAACTTTTAATTTTAGGATTATAAAGGACATAACTATAAAGTTTTTCTTTATCATCATGAACATGAACAGCAATGATTCGTTTCGTTACAGCAAGTTGGGGAGCAGCTAAGCCAACGCCTCCACGAAGACCATACTTTTCAGCAATCTCTTCGTCTTGACTGTTTTTTAAAAAAATAAGCATGTCTCGCCCTAATTGTTTTTCTTCTTCCGTTAAAGGAAAAGTCACTTCTTTAGCTACTTCTCGAAGTGCAGGATGACCTTCCCGAACAATATCTTTCATTAAAATCATTTTTTTCGCCTCTCCTGTTTTTGTTCTCTTCCTATTGTAACAAAAGTTTTAAAAAAAAGGAATGAATTGCTTTGCGCTGGAACAGTTTCTTTTTTTTAGATTATATCCGAACGATTGGGAGGATTTAAACTTTTATATTCGTTTTCATTGTTTTGATTAAATAGAGTTAGTTTGTGATTTCACAAACTATATTATTTTCTTTTGATTTTTTTTTAAAGGGGTGTAATAACATGAGGATTTCAATATTATATAACAGGTGGATTGGGTGTGCTAGGATTTTAGTACAGAAGATGAAAAACGAATAATCTAAGTGATACAGCGATTGTAAGCGATAAAAAAAGCGGATTCATTATATTGACTTCAATTGAATACTAGTGTAAATTAAAGGAGAAGGTTAGTGTGTTACTAAGGTTTGGAATGGAAAATAAAACAGTTAATTTTTTCTTTTGAAAAGAGAGGTTTGCTCAGTTTGTGAATGAACTGTATTCGATTCAATATGAAAAGACTCCAACTCGTAAATTAACTGTAGCCCGATAAATCAGTGCGATAGAAGGAGGATTCCTCAGGTTTAGCCGCAAAGTGGATGCAATCAGGAAAAATTCTTCTATATTATTATGGATTCTCAATCTTTGTAGTGCATAATCAGGTTTTGCAAAAGAGTGTTTCGGGAATGTGAATGATGGCGCATTCATTTTTTCGATTACGAATTTTTCTAACGAAAGGACGATGTACGTAATGGCTTCTAAAACGAAGAAGGCAATAGTTGATGTGAAAAAGCAATTCGATGCGATTTCCAAGCAATTTGAAATGGTTCAAATTCTAAATGAAAAAGGAGAAGTGGTGAATCCTGATTTAATGCCAGATTTGACTGATGAACAACTGGTGGAACTGATGACACGTATGGTTTGGACTCGTGTTCTTGATCAAAGATCGATCTCGTTAAATCGTCAAGGCCGTTTAGGATTCTATGCACCAACAGCTGGACAAGAAGCTTCTCAACTTGCAAGCCAATATGCGCTTCAAAAAGAAGATTATATTCTTCCCGGCTACCGTGATGTACCACAAATGATTTGGCACGGTTTACCACTAACAAAAGCATTCTTGTTCTCTCGTGGACACTTTGTTGGTAACCAGTTACCAGAAAATCTGCATGTACTTCCTCCTCAAATTATTATTGGGGCACAAATTGTACAAACAGCAGGCGTAGCACTTGGACTTAAAAAACATAAAAAAGATGCAGTGGCAATCACTTATACAGGTGATGGCGGCTCATCACAAGGGGATTTCTATGAAGGCATGAACTTTGCTGGCGCTTTCCACGCTCCTGCCATTTTTGTTGTCCAAAATAATCAATTTGCGATTTCAACACCTCGTGAAAAACAAACAGCTGCTCCAACGCTTGCTCAAAAAGCTGCTGCAACAGGAATTGTGGGTATTCAAGTAGATGGAATGGATCCACTTGCAGTTTATGCAGCAACTAAGTTCGCTCGTGAACGGGGTGTGAGCGGAGAAGGTCCTACTTTAATTGAAACAATGACTTACCGCTATGGTCCACATACACTTTCTGGAGACGATCCAACTCGTTACCGTACGAAGGAACTTGACGGTGAATGGGAACTTAAAGATCCAATCGTTCGTTTCCGTGCTTTCCTTGAAGGAAAAGGCTTATGGAATGAAGAAAAAGAAAACGAAGTGATTGATCGTGCGAAAGAAGAAATCAAACAAGCCATTAAAGAAGCAGACGCGATACCAAAACAAAAAGTAACGGATCTGCTTAAAAATATGTATGAAGTTCCAACAGCCAACGTAAAAGAACAATTGGCAATTTATGAAGCGAAGGAGTCGAAATAATCATGGCGCAAAAAACAATGATTCAAGCGATTACAGATGCGCTTGCAGTTGAACTTAAAAACGATGAAAACGTCTTGGTTTTTGGAGAGGACGTAGGTAAAAACGGTGGGGTATTCCGTGCAACTGAAGGGTTGCAAGATGAATTCGGTGAAGATCGCGTTTTTGATACACCGCTTGCTGAATCAGGAATTGGCGGTTTAGCAATTGGTCTTGCTCTTGAAGGCTTCCGTCCTGTACCTGAAATTCAGTTCTTTGGCTTCGTTTTTGAAGTAATGGATTCCGTAGCTGGTCAAATGGCTCGTCTTCGCTACCGTACTGGTGGAACTCGAAATGCACCGATTACAATTCGTGCACCATTTGGTGGTGGTGTCCATACGCCTGAACTTCACGCTGACAATTTAGAAGGTTTGATGGCGCAATCACCTGGTCTTAAAGTGATCATCCCATCAACTCCTTACGATGCAAAAGGATTACTCATTTCAGCAATTCGTGACAACGATCCAGTCGTGTTCCTTGAACACATGAAACTTTATCGTTCTTTCCGTGAAGAAGTTCCAGAAGGTGAATACACAGTTGAAATCGGAAAAGCTGCTGTTCGCCGTGAGGGAACAGATGTGACGATTATTTCTTACGGGGCAATGGTTCAAGAATCGATCAAAGCAGCTGAAGCACTTGAAAAAGAAGGGGTTTCTGCTGAAGTGATTGATCTTCGTACAATTAGCCCATTAGATACAGATACCATCATTGCTTCTGTTAAGAAAACAAATCGTGTGGTCATGGTTCAAGAAGCTCAAAAACAAGGTGGAGTGGCTGCCAATGTGATTGCTGAAATCAATGACCGCGCTATTCTTTCTCTTGAAGCACCTGTTATGCGTGTAAATGCTCCTGATAGCATTTTCCCATTCTCGCAAGCAGAAACTGTTTGGCTTCCAAACCATAACGATATCATTGAACGAGTGAAAGAAGTTCTAGCATTTTAATTGAAAGAATTGGTCAAAAGGCTTCTTAAAGCCTTTTGACTTTTGGATAAACGACTAAAACAGGAGGCTTAATTAGAATGGCATATTCATTTAAATTACCGGATATTGGTGAAGGTATCCACGAAGGCGAAATCGTTAAATGGTTTGTAAAACCAGGCGATAAAATCGAAGAAGATGAGTCTTTATTCGAAGTGCAAAATGATAAATCGGTCGAAGAAATCACTTCGCCTGTTTCAGGTACGATTAAAGAAATTAAAGTAGCTGAAGGAGAAGTAGCGACTGTTGGACAAGTTCTTGTCACTTTTGATGGAGTAGAAGGTCACGAGAATGACGCTGAAGAACAAGCAGCACCTGCCGAAGCGAAAACAGAAGCTGCTAGTGGCGGCAAAGGAATCTTTGAATTTAAACTTCCAGATATCGGTGAAGGGATTCATGAAGGCGAAATCGTTAAGTGGTTTGTAAAACCTGGCGATCAAGTTGAAGAAGATCAAGCCATTTTTGAAGTACAAAACGATAAATCAGTTGAAGAAATCACATCTCCAGTAGATGGGACGGTTAAAGATATTTTAGTTGACGAAGGAACAGTCGCGACTGTTGGACAAGTTCTTGTCACTTTTCTAGGGGACTTTGAAGGTGCTGAAAGTAGTAGTGCGACCCCTGCAGCTGCAGAAGAAAAAGCAGCGGCGCCCGAAGCTCCAGCTGCTCCAGCTACTGGTGGAAACGGTGTCCCGTCCGTTCAAAAAGATCCAAATGGACTTGTGATTGCAATGCCATCTGTTCGTAAATATGCACGTGAAAAAGGCGTAAATATTCGCGAAGTTGCGGGTTCTGGTAAAAACAACCGTATCTTAAAAGCAGACGTAGATGCTTATCTAAACGGAGAACAACCAGCACAAGCGGCCGCTTCTGCAAGTGAACCAACAAAAGCAGAAGCAACTCCACAAGCAGCGAAAAAACCAGTTCCTGCTGCAGGTGAGGAATTCCCAGAGACACGTGAAAAACTTACACCAACTCGTCGTGCGATTGCAAAAGCAATGACGAATTCGAAACATACAGCGCCGCATGTTACATTAATGGATGAAATTGAAGTTTCAGCCCTTATGGCGCACAGAAAACGTTTCAAAGAAGTGGCGCTTGAAAAAGGTATTAAACTTACTTTCTTGCCATATATTGTAAAAGCGCTTGTAGCAACTTTGAAAGAGTTCCCAGTGCTTAATACAACAATGGATGATGCAACTGAAGAATTGATCTATAAACATTATTACAACATCGGAATTGCAGCTGATACGGATCACGGTTTATATGTGCCGGTTGTAAAACATGCAGACATGAAATCAGTGTTCGCTATTTCTGATGAAATCAACGAATTAGCTGGAAAAGCACGCGATGGAAAACTTACTGCTGATGAAATGAAACATGGTTCAGCAACGATTTCGAACATTGGTTCTGCCGGTGGACAATGGTTCACACCAGTTATCAACTATCCGGAAGTAGCGATCTTAGGAGTAGGACGTATTGCTGAAAAAGCGATTGTTCAAGATGGCGAAATTGTAGCAGCACCAGTCTTAGCGCTTTCTCTAAGCTTTGACCACCGTGTTGTTGACGGTGCAACAGCTCAAAAAGCGATGAACAATATCAAACGTTTACTGAACGACCCAGAATTATTACTAATGGAGGCGTAAAATAATGGTTGTAGGAGATTTTCCAGAAGAAAGAGATACAATAGTTATCGGTGCTGGCCCTGGTGGTTATGTAGCTGCAATTCGTGCTGCACAACTTGGACAAAAAGTAACGATTATTGAAAAAGAATATTACGGTGGCGTATGTTTAAACGTTGGCTGTATTCCTTCAAAAGCATTGATCACAATCGGTCATCGCTTTGAAGAAGCTCGTTTTTCCGAACACATGGGTGTGAAAGCAAAAGAAGTAGACCTTGATTTCACAAAAGCACAAGAGTGGAAAGGCGGCGTTGTTAACAAATTAACAACAGGTGTTAAAGGCCTTCTTAAAAAGAATAAAGTGGAAATGGTGAGCGGGGAAGCATTCTTTGTGGATGAACATTCACTTCGTGTTATTCATGAAGACTCTGCACAAACGTATACCTTTAATAATGTCATTATTGCTACGGGATCTCGTCCAATTGAAATTCCAGGTTTTAAATATGGTAAACGTGTCTTGAATTCAACTGGCGCACTGGCACTTCAAGAAGTTCCTAAAAAACTAGTCGTTATTGGTGGCGGATATATCGGAACTGAACTTGGCGGAGCCTTTGCAAATCTTGGTACAGAACTAACTATTTTAGAAGGTGGCCCAGAAATTCTGCCAACGTATGAAAAAGACATGGTTTCACTTGTAAAACGTAGCTTGAAGAACAAAAACGTTGAAATCGTTACAAAAGCACTTGCTAAATCTGCGGAAGAAACAGAAGATGGCGTGAAAGTGACCTATGAAGCGAATGGTGAAACACACACAATTGATGCTGATTACGTGCTTGTCACTGTTGGTCGTCGTCCGAACACAGATGAAATTGGACTGGAACAACTTGGTGTGAAAGTTTCAGAACGCGGTTTAATTGAAGTGGACAAACAAGGTCGGACAAACATTCCAAATGTATTTGCGATTGGAGATATCGTTCCTGGTGTTCCACTTGCACATAAAGCAAGTTATGAAGCAAAAGTTGCTGCAGAAGCAATTGCTGGCGAAAAAGCGGAAAACGATTATACTGTACTTCCAGCTGTCGTATTTAGTGATCCAGAACTTGCATCTGTTGGTATGACTGAAAAAGAAGCGAAAGAAAAAGGTATCGACGTAAAAGCATCGAAATTCCCACTTGGTGGAAATGGACGTGCCTTGTCACTTGATGCTCCAGAAGGTTTTGTTCGTCTTGTTACACGTAAAGAAGATGGACTTGTTCTTGGCGCTCAAGTAGCCGGAATCAACGCATCCGATATCATTTCTGAAATTGGACTTGCCATTGAAACAGGCGTTACAGCAGAGGATATCGCACTTACGATCCATGCGCATCCATCGCTTGGCGAACTAACAATGGAAGCAGCCGAGTTAGCACTTGGTCGCCCAATTCACATTTAAAGTCAAATACGCTGTTTACATGTTTGTAAACAGCGTATTTTTTTGCTAGAATGAGAGTGCGAAGGAGAAGCACTTATTTCATAAAATCCAATAAGAATCCAGGTGTTAAAAAATGGAGAGACAATTTCATATTCCGCGTTTTTTATTTGCCATCTTGATGATCCTAACAGGCGGTTTATTCGTGCTCACACTGATCAATTTCGGTGTCGGTTTTATTCATGAAATGCATGCGACAGATGGTTGGCGTGCAGTAGTTCGCATTATCATGACGCCATTTACTGATCCCGTCATCGCACTTCCAATTGCTAGTGTTTTCTTGCGTTACAGTATCGTTTTCGTTTTACAATATCTCATGCCCGTTTTGTTTTTTATCGGTCTCCATTTTGCGAGGATCGATTATATGGAACGACATGCAGAAGCGCACAGCTATTAATAACAAGGGGGACTTCAGTTACAGGAAAACTGAAGTTTTTTTATGGCGTGAAGCGCATTTTTTGTAAACGAAAACAGGAACATGCTAAAATAGATCTAAGGAATGAAAGCTAGAAACAGCAAGATTCCCTCCGAAAATGAGGGAAGAAGCTCGTTTTAAAAAGACTGCTTTCGGATTTTAGAAGTCTTCCGAGAGGAATGAAAAAAATGAATTATAGCTACCCATTAAATATGGACTGGTCGAAAGAAGAAATTGTTACTGTAATTCGATATTTTGAGTCGATTGAAAAAGCGTATGAGTCAGGGATTGACGTACAGGAACTAAAAAAACGCTATCGCGATTATAAGCAAGTTGTGCCTTCCATTGGAGAAGAAAAACAGCTTGGAAAAGAATTTGAAGCGGTAAGCGGCTATTCGCCTTATCAAGTTATGAAACTCGTAAAAAATACAACGACTAGTACAATCAAGATGCGACCTTAATAAAAAGAGGAGGAATTTGAAATGGATATCAGTCAAATTAAAGCAGCAGAAGTAAAACCAGAAGTAGGCATTCATCTTACAAGAAGTGAGAATGCCAAAGTGAAAGTCATGTCCTTTATTAATTTGCGTTGCCCGTATTGCAAAAAATGGCATGAGGAATCACGAGATGTCTTGTCGAGGTTTATCGAAGAAGGCAAAATAGAGCTGATCATCAAACTGTTTGATAAAGAAAAAGAATCCTTACAACGTGGTAATGTAACCCATCGCTATTTAAATTATGATGCGCCGTTTGAATCGCTACAAGCGATAGATAAGATTTTCGAAACACAAGAAGAGTGGGGAAGCTTGTCACTGGATGAAGTTGCGCAATATATGGAAACAAAACTAGGCCTGAGCGAACAAAACAACCAAGAAGCAACAAAAGCCATTATTGAAGAAGCAGGACGTGCAAACGTGACGCTTGTGCCAACTGTTGTTGTAGGTGAGCATATTTTTGATGAACATATCACACCAGATGAACTCACTGCACTTCTTAATGAAGAATTTGGTAAATAAAAAAAGCTGTGTGCGCGTAAAAATCGTGCATACAGCTTTTTTTATTTGGCTTTTAAAAGAACTTGCGGCGCCAAAAAACGAAGGCAAGCGTACCGGCGATACCGAAAGAAATGCCGAGAGTTAAAACCCAAGCAAGAGGCATGTGCATAAACGGTAAATCTACGTTCATCCCGTAAAAGCTAAATACCATCGTAGGAATCGTTAAAATAATAGTGAAAGAAGTTAAGAACTTCATCACAATATTCATGTTGTTAGAAATAATCGAAGCGTAAGCATCCATCATTCCGCTTAAGATATTGGAATGAACTTCTGCCATTTCAATTCCTTGTCGATTTTCGATGATTACATCTTCCAGCAAGTCCTGATCTTCTTCGTACATTTTGACAATGTTTTGACGCATCATTTTATCAAGCACAAGCTTGTTTGACTTTAAGGCAGTGACAAAATAAACTAAACTTTTCTCGATTCCCATGAGGTCATAAAGTTGTTTATTTTTCATGGATTCGTGCAGTTCTTTTTCAATTTCATCCGTTTGACGATTCAAGCGTTTCAAGTGACGCAAGAATTGCGTTGAAATTAAATACAAAATCTGCAAAGCAAAACGTGTTTTCATGTGCGTATAAAAGCCTTTGATTCGGCGTTTAACAAAAGACTGAATGATGGAACTATCAATTGTACAAATGGTAATAAAATAATCTTTTGTCAAAATAATTCCCATCGGAACCGTTTCAAACGAAGCATAATGGATATCATCTTCATCCGCAACTGGAAAGTCACAAATGATTAAAACAGAATCCGTGTCATCATCCCGTTCAATCCGGGCGCTTTCATCTTTATCGAGTGAGTCTTCCAAGAATTCGAGTGGAATTTTATATTCTTCTGCAACTTGATTAATTTCTTCTGATGTTGGGGCTACAATATTCACCCAAGCATTGCGTTCAGGCATTTCTAGCTCTTCAAGTTTCCCGTCCGCATTTGATTTGAAAATTTGGTGCATCGCTAAAACCTCCTCAATCTTTTCATTTAAGCAGGTACATCGCACCTCGGAGATAACCTAAGGCAAAATGGACCAGCTTCTTTAAACTTCGATGCGGATCTGGTTCACTCGGTTTTCGGTTCATTTTTTCCATTAGATTATTCACTCCCTTTCGTATTCAACTCTACCATTATAACGGCTTTAAGCCTATTTGTACATGGTTATTTTATGGCAAGTCGGTAGAGCGGTAAAAGCTGATCAAAAATGGTTTCTACTTCCAGTAAAAAGCTGTCGAGGGATTGCAAAATGGGGTCGTTTTCTTGGTAAACTTTACCAACAAGAAATTCTCCTTTTTTTACATCACGAAATCGGACAAGCGTGTCTTCGAGTGATTTTTCTTGAAGTGGAAAATAATCAGGGATGGTGTGATCTTTTGAAAGGCTATAGTTGTTTGCTGATAGCTTTTTGAACAATTTTTCTTGCTTTAAAAAACGTTCTGCAATTTTTTGACGTTCTTTGTTTTCATAAATAAAAGCGAGCCAGACAAAAACATGATCCTCGAATAGTCCTACCTGAAAGTGAGGGTGTTTTTTGTAGCCGCGCTTATCATTAGCGATGGCAAGCCAAGTGCTTTCTGGTGGATTTACAGAGCGGCGTGCGTGTTTTGCGATATGTAGAAACATCTCGGTTCCAAGCTCTAGACTAAGAAATGAAGTAAGTGTTTCTCCGAGTTGTTGAAATTTTGGCTGGATTTCTGTTTGGATGGCCTCCATCCGTGCGTCAAGCCCAGGTTGTTTCATCGCTTTAAAATCCTTTTTTGAAAAAGCTTCGGTCATTTTTAATTCCTCCCAGTTTGAAATCGTGCTCACCCTTCCATTATATAAAAGATCAACTGGCAAGGAAAGCAACTGGCTTTCTTCACAAGTAGAGATGTGCTGTGCTAAAATAAGGATAACAAATTGAAGGAGCGGGATCATGTGAATAAGCAAAAAATAGTGGAAGAGGCAAAAGAAATGATGAAAGTTTTTCTCACGGAGGCTAAACAATATATAGAAGCTTCGTTTGAAAAAGAGCTACGGATTGAAACGAAATCTAGCCGAAATGATTTGGTGACAGAGGTCGATCAATATATAGAAGCACTTTTTACACGTTATTTAAAGCAATATTTCCCGTCGCACCGAATCTTTGGCGAGGAAAACGCTGAACATAAAGTGGAGTCACTTGAAGGTGCCGTTTGGATTATTGACCCAATCGATGGGACGCTCAATTTTGTGGAACAAAAGCGTGATTTTGCGATTTCTATAGCTTTATATATGGATGGAATTGGCGAATACGGAATTGTTTACGACGTTGAAAAAGATGATTTGTATGTGGGAGAAAAAGGAAAGGGAGCGACCTTAAATGGACGTGAAATCCGAAGAGTAAGCGATAGGCGCGGTGTGGCAGATAGCCTTCTTATTGCAAACTTAAGCGCGGTGAACCTCTATCCAAAATTAAAAGAGGCAATCCGAGTTTCTCGCGGTTTACGTCTTTACGGAGCTGCGTCACTTGAATTTATGGCAGTTGCGACAGGGCGCGCCGGTGCTTATCTTGCAGCGAATCTCGCGCCATGGGATGTTGCAGCTTCAAAAATTATTGCTGAAGAACTTGGATGTATCGTTTCAAGGCTTTCTGGAGAAGAAATTGATATGCTTGAAAAAGGAACTTCAGTTGTTGCCCTTCCAAAGGTGTACCAAGAACTTCAAAATTTATATCTAAAGAAATGAAAAAATTGCTTTTCTGAAAACAAATGTGTGTTTTCTTTCATCAAGTTGTGTTATAATTGGTGAGTTGAATTTAACGGATCGATCGGCTGCAAGAGGAAAATAATTGTTATTTTCCTCTTTATTTAGGCTCTAATGCGGTTTTGATCTTGACAATAGAAGTTTTAGGATCAGCTTTTCGTTTGAAAACGACTGAAAGCCTATTTTTAGGAGGAAACTAGAAAGTGAAATTAAGAGAAGATATTCGTAATATTGCAATCATTGCGCACGTTGACCATGGTAAAACAACGCTTGTGGATGAATTGTTGAAACAGTCTGGAACATTCCGTTCCAATGAACATGTGGATGAGCGTGCGATGGACAGCAATGACCTTGAAAGAGAACGCGGCATCACAATTTTAGCGAAAAATACAGCAATTGATTATGAAGGTGTACGTGTAAATATCATGGATACACCTGGACACGCCGACTTTGGTGGAGAAGTAGAACGAATCATGAAAATGGTTGATGGGGTTTTGCTTGTCGTAGATGCTTATGAAGGAACAATGCCGCAAACGCGTTTTGTACTAAAAAAAGCGCTAGAGCAAAATTTAACACCTATTGTTGTCGTGAATAAAATTGATCGTGACTTTGCTCGTCCAGAGGAAGTTGTCGATGAAGTATTGGAACTTTTCATTGAGCTTGGAGCTAATGATGACCAGCTTGAATTCCCGGTGATTTATGCTTCTGCAATTAATGGAACTTCAAGCATGGATTCTGATCCAGCAAATCAAGAAGCTACCATGAAACCTTTACTGGATACGATCATTGAGCATATTCCAGCGCCAGTTGATAATAGCGATGAGCCGTTACAATTCCAAGTATCACTTCTTGATTATAATGATTATGTGGGTCGTATCGGAATTGGCCGTATTTTCCGCGGAACAATGCATGTAGGACAAACGGTTGCACTTATGAAATTAGATGGCTCGGTCAAACAATTCCGGGTAACGAAAATGTTTGGTTTCTTCGGCTTGAAACGAGTTGAAATTGAAGAAGCAAAAGCAGGTGATTTGGTGGCTCTTTCTGGAATGGAAGACATCTTCGTTGGTGAAACGGTAACGCCGTTTGACCATCAAGATAAACTCCCAGTACTCCGGATTGATGAACCAACGCTACAAATGACATTTGTAACGAATAACAGTCCATTTGCTGGACGTGAAGGGAAGCACGTGACAAGTCGTAAAATTGAAGAACGTTTGATGGCTGAGCTTCAAACGGATGTATCGCTACGTGTGGAACCAACGAATTCTCCAGATGCTTGGACAGTTTCTGGACGCGGTGAGTTGCATTTGTCGATTTTAATTGAAACGATGCGTCGTGAAGGGTATGAACTTCAAGTTTCAAAACCAGAAGTGATCATTCGTGAAATCGATGGTGTGAAATCAGAGCCCGTTGAAGATGTACAAATTGATACACCAGAAGAATTTATGGGAGCTGTCATTGAATCTATCAGTCAACGTAAAGGTGAAATGCAAAACATGATTAATGATGGAAATGGGCAAGTGCGTCTCCAATTTAAAGTGCCTGCACGTGGACTGATTGGTTATACGACGGATTTCCTATCCATGACACGTGGATACGGAATCGTTAACCATACGTTCCTTGATTATGAACCAATGCAAACAGGGCGCGTTGGTGGACGCCGTAATGGAGCTCTTGTTTCAATGGAAACTGGAAAGACAACCACTTACGGAATCATGCAAGTCGAAGACCGTGGAACAATTTTTGTAGAGCCGGGAACAGAAATCTATGAAGGTATGATCGTTGGTGAAAATAGCCGTGAAAATGATATCGCGGTTAACATTACAAAAGCGAAACAAATGACCAATGTTCGTTCGGCGACGAAAGATCAAACGAATGTGATCAAGCGCCCACGCCATTTGTCCCTTGAAGAATCGCTTGAATTCTTGAATGATGATGAGTATTGTGAAATAACACCTGAAAATGTTCGCTTACGTAAAAAGATTTTGAACAAGAATGAACGTGAAAAAGCAGCAAAACGTAGAAAAAGCGCAGAATGATTGATAAAGACGATATAGCCTTCGAGCTGTATCGTCTTTATTTGTATCAAAATCTGGTTTTTGGTATATTGAATGTATAAAAAAATAAGTTGATAAGGAGTAACCGAGAAAGGGGATTTTTTTAGGCTTGTTTTTTAAAAGAAATGTTTGTAACATAATTGTAATGTTGGGAGATTTCTGTTATAGTAAAAGTATCAGGAAGGAGTGTGTACGATGAAAAAGTGGTTAAGTGCCATGATGATTTTGATGGTAGCCCTTTTTGTTGTAGCTTGTGGTTCCGATAAATCTGCTGACAAAGAGAAAAAAGAAGAGAGTAAACAGGAACAAAAAGCCGAGAAAAAGGACAAGAAACCAAAGGAAAAAAGTGACGAGAAAGAGTCAAGTACAGCTAAATCTAATGAGGAAAAAGCTAATGATTCTTCGTCTGAGAGTAAAGATACAACAACGAAAGAGGATACGAATAAATCGGAACCATCAACAAATAAAAATGAATCTAAGAGCAGTAAACAAACTCCAGCCAAACAAACGATCGCGGCTCCTCAGATTTCAAAAAGTGCTTTTATGGTGTCGAATGTAGAGCCAATCACAGGAGGTAAGGTGACAACAGTTTATGGCAGTTATTCACCAACTTTTATCAAAGATTTTGGTTCGCTGACAATTCGTGTGAATCAATATAAGGTGGAAAAAGTAGAAAAACCAACGAAGAAAATCGACCAGTATTCTCCAGAAAGTTCGATTCAAAATGGCGGTTATGTAGTGACGATTGATTTTTCCATCTTTAACCAAACAAATGAGAATTTGACCTATAAGCCTGAACAAATCAGTTTAGCTGGGAATTCTTCTGTTACAGGAGGAAGCTTAGATAACTTTGTACCTGCTAAATACAAAATTAAAGGTAGCACAAGCGATCCTTACGTATTTGCTCCAGGGAAAACGGCTGAAGGCTTTGTCACTTATATTTTAGATGATGCTAAATTTGAAGATTTGAAATCCAATCCTCGTCTAGCAGTTCCAAATCCGAGCAAAATGGATAACAAAGCTGTAAAAGGCGACGATGAAATTGCAACTTTTAAAGTTCAATAATAAAAAGCTTGGAATCGAAGGAATTTACAAGAAACAATTATTCTTGTAATTCATCACTTCGTTCCAAGCTTTTTTTATTCTGCGTTTTCTTTTTCCCTAGCTTCAACTTCACGTTTTAACTGGCTGAATGGTTTGGTAAATGATTTATTGAATCGGAATTTTCCAGAATTAATGCGCTCCATTGTTTTTATGGCAATACGGTGGTCACACTCAGGACATAGATATAACCGAATGGGTTTATTTCTCAATCGCTTTGTTTTGAAATCGCGATCATCTAGTTCATTGACAGTTCCACATAAAATACAAGTTGCTTTCATTCTTATCACCTCGATGTTTTTATTATAACATGTTTTGAAAATCAAGGAAAAGGATGATTTTATGAATAGAAAGCATTTGCAGACTGTTTTTTTTATGCTATACTTTTAGGTATAGAAAGAGTAGATTAAGCGTTTATCGCGTACGACAGGGGGTCATCTGTGATGGATCAAACGGATCATCGGAATCAGGCGGTGGAGTTACTAAAAGAAGATGCGAAGCGAATACTACAGCTCATTAAAGTTCAGATGGATAACTTAACATTGCCGCAGTGCCCAGCGTATGAAGAAGTATTGGATACGCAAATGTACGGTTTGTCACGGGAAATTAATTTTGCTATTCGTTTAGGACTTCTTGAAGCTGAAGAAGGCAAGAAACTTTTAGCAACGCTTGAAAAAGAGTTATCAACTTTGCATGAGCTCTCGATGAATAAACAATAACCAAAAAAGGGTCTGCGTTTTTTGCGGACGCTTTTTTATTATTAAAATTCTTTGCTTTTGAGAGGCGATTACTTTTCACGAGGCATTTTTTTCATTATAATAGAAAAAATGGGCTTTCGAGGAACAACTAGGATTGGAAGAGGGATATGTTAAAAAGAATTTTAAAGTCATATGACTATTCACTAATTGTTGTCTATATTTTACTTTGTTTGTTCGGTCTAGTTATGGTTTATAGTGCAAGCTGGTCGCTTGCCTATCGTCATGAATTACCGGCTGATTTTTATTATGTTCGTCAGGTGAAAAACTTGTGTATTAGCCTCGTCTTTTTCATTGGATTTGCTCTTTTTCCGTATCATGTTTTTCAAAAAAATAAGTTTTTGATTCCAATGATGTTTGGTTCGGTACTACTGTTACTGATGATCTTTTTTGTTGGACATGCCGCAAATAATGCGCAAAGCTGGTTTCGTCTAGGAGCTGCTTCTCTTCAACCAGGGGAGTTTGTAAAAATTTCCGTTATCATTTATTTGGCTGCTATCTATGCGAAAAAGCAAAGTTACATAGATGATTTTAACAGAGGGGTATTACCTCCTGTGTTTTTCCTAGCTTTTGTTTGCTTTTTAATTGCGATACAGCCTGATCTTGGTACAGCAATGATTATTTTTCTTACGGGTTGTTGTATTATTTTGTGTTCAGGCATGCGTCTTAAAAGCATGCTAAAACTTATCGGGCTTGGTATTGGAATTTTAGTTGTGCTCACGCTTATTGTTTTGCTTTTACCGGATCATATCCAGTCCCAAATCATTTCACCGACGCGTCTCGGACGATTTACTGGCTTTATGAATCCGTTTCGTGACCAAGGAACGACCGGGCATCAATTAGTTAACTCTTACTATGCGATCGGTTCTGGTGGCTTTTTCGGCCAAGGACTTGGGCAAAGCGTACAAAAGTTAGGCTATTTGCCTGAAGCTCATACAGATTTTATTATTGCTGTAATCTCAGAAGAATTAGGTGTTTTCGGAGTGCTTTTTGTGCTCTTTGGACTGTTTTTTATCATCTTTAAAACGATCGTGACAGGACTTCGTACGGACAATCCATTTGGCTCTTTGATTTGTTATGGGACCGCTGGATTAATTGGTATTCAAGCGTTTATCAACTTAGGCGGAGCATCTGGCACCATTCCGATTACAGGGGTGACACTTCCTTTTATTAGTTACGGAGGTTCGTCTCTCATGGTGCTTTCGATTTTGATGGGTATTGTGCTTAATATTGGGATGTTCTCCAACTATAAACGAAAATATGGCAAACAAGAATAGCGAAAGAAAACACTTTGCTTGGAAAAAGTGTTTTCTTTTTTTTACGAATATTTAGTGGGTGGACAAACGAAAATGTATGTGTTTTTTTGAATAGTTTTTCAATGTCAGGAGAAAACAATTTACTTTTGGTATCATTTAATACTATAATTAGGGGTATATCTTGCATCCTATTGCTGACGTTTTTCCAGAGAACGAAATAAGCAGAAGATACACAAAATTAAAAAAGCAAAGCCGTTTAAACCTCTTTCGAGTGTTTTGGCTGATACGCTTAAAAAGGCGGAGTGTTGGTTAGGAGGAAAATTATGAATCAAATTAAAAAAGTGCTTGTTGCAAACCGCGGTGAGATTGCGATTCGGGTATTGCGTGCCTGCACTGAACTCAAAATCAAGACGGTAGCAATTTACTCACAAGAAGATACTGCAGCTTTCCACAGATATAAAGCGGATGAAGCTTATTTAGTTGGGGAAGGGAAAAAACCGATTGATGCTTATTTGGATATTGAAAATATAATTGAGATTGCCAAAGAAGCTTCCGTTGACGCCATTCATCCTGGATATGGATTCCTTTCGGAGAATATTGAATTTGCAAAGCGATGTGAAGAAGAGGGCATCATTTTTGTTGGCCCAAAATCGAAACACTTAGATATGTTCGGCGATAAAATTAAAGCCAAAGAACAAGCGCTTTTAGCAGGGATTCCAGTTATTCCAGGTAGTGATGGACCAGTTTCTGGAATTGAAGAAGTTATTCAATTTGGGAAAGAGAATGGTTATCCTCTTATGATTAAAGCTTCTCTTGGCGGTGGCGGACGTGGAATGCGTGTTGTTGAAGCTGAAGAAAATGTGGAAGAAGCTTTTAACCGAGCTGCCTCAGAAGCAAAAGCTGCTTTTGGGAACGATGAAGTTTATGTGGAAAAATGTGTGATGAATCCGAAGCATATTGAAGTGCAAATTTTAGGAGATTCACATGGCAACATTGTCCACTTGTTTGAACGGGATTGTTCTGTTCAGCGTCGCCATCAAAAAGTAGTGGAAGTGGCACCATGTAATGCTATTACAACGGAACTTCGCAGCAGAATTTGTGATGCTGCTGTTAAATTAATGAAAAATGTTTCTTACTTAAATGCCGGTACGGTTGAATTTCTTGTTGAAGGAGAAGATTTCTATTTCATTGAAGTGAATCCACGTGTTCAAGTTGAACACACGATTACAGAAATGATCACAGGAATTGATATTGTACAAAGTCAGCTTTATATTGCTGATGGCTACTCAATGCACGACCAACTTGTTGCAATTCCAAAACAAGAAGAAATCCGGATCAATGGTTCGGCGATTCAGTGCCGGATCACAACGGAAGATCCACTTAATAATTTTATGCCAGATACAGGGAGAATCAATACTTATCGCTCAACTGGTGGATTCGGTGTGCGTCTAGATGCTGGAAATGGTTTCCAAGGAACAGTTGTTACGCCATTTTATGATTCGCTCCTTGTTAAGCTTTCTACTTGGGGAATGACTTTTGAACAATCTGTTCGTAAAATGGTGCGGAATCTTATTGAGTTTCGAATTCGTGGCGTGAAAACGAATGTGCCGTTCTTATTAAACGTAGTTCGCCATCCTGACTTTATCAGTGGAAACTACAATACATCATTTATTGACTCAACGCCTGAACTTTTTAAATTCCCACATGTACGGGACCGGGGAACGAAAACGTTGCGCTACATTAGTAACGTAACTGTAAATGGGTTTCCAGGGATTAAGCAAGAAGAAAAGCCGGTTTCTAATGAACCACGCGTGCCGAAAATTCCATATGATGAGCCGATTCCAAATGGGACGAAACAAATTCTGGATGAAAAGGGACCACTTGGTGTGGCAGATTGGGTTAAACAGCAAAATGAAGTGTTACTGACAGATACAACACTCCGGGATGCTCATCAGTCCTTGCTTGCAACGCGGGTGCGTTCGAAGGATATTTTCCGAATTGCCGATGCGATGGCACACTTGCTTCCAAATATGTTTTCATTTGAAATGTGGGGTGGGGCGACATTTGATGTTGCTTATCGTTTCTTAAATGAAGATCCATGGGTTCGACTTGAAACCCTTCGGAAACAAATTCCAAATGTTATGTTCCAGATGCTTCTTCGCGGGGCCAATGCAGTGGGTTACAAAAACTACCCAGATAATGTGATTCGCGAATTCGTGAAGCTTTCAGCAGATTCTGGTATCGATGTTTTCCGTGTGTTTGATAGCTTAAACTGGATTAAAGGCATGGAAGTGTCCATTGAAGCAGTTCGTGACTCAGGCAAAATGGTGGAAGCAGCGATTTGCTATACAGGTGATATTGATGACGAAACTCGGACGAAATACACCATTGATTATTATAAAAACATGGCGAAAGAATTAGTGGCGCAAGGAACACATATTCTTGGGATTAAGGATATGGCCGGATTACTCAAGCCTCAGGCAGCCTATCGCTTAATTAATGAACTGAAAGATACTGTCGATGTGCCTATCCATTTGCATACCCATGATACAAGCGGAAATGGTATTTACACATATGCAGCTGCTGTTAGTGCGGGTGTGGATATCGTTGATGTGGCGTCCAGTGCGATGAGCGGGGCAACGAGTCAACCAAGCATGACCGGACTTTACTACGGGCTTCAAAACGGAAAACGTCAGACAAATTTAGATGCACATAACTCGCAGATCATTAATCACTACTGGGAAGATGTTCGGAAATATTACAAGGATTTTGATAATGCTCTTAATTCACCGCAAACAGAAGTTTATATTCATGAAATGCCAGGCGGACAATATACCAACTTGCAGCAACAAGCAAAAGCAGTGGGTCTTGGTGATCGTTGGGATGAAGTGAAACAAATGTATACGACTGTTAACCAAATGTTTGGGGACATTGTCAAAGTGACACCTTCTTCCAAAGTAGTTGGAGATATGGCGCTCTTCATGGTTCAAAATGATTTGACTGAAGAATTGGTTTACGAAAAAGGTGAGTCGCTTGACTTCCCTGATTCTGTCATCGAATTTTTCAAAGGTGAAATTGGACAGCCGTATGGTGGTTTCCCAGAAAAACTCCAAAAAATTATTTTAAAAGGACAAAAACCGCTAAGTGATCGCCCAGGAGCTAATATGGACCCTGTTGACTTTGTGGCAGTGAAGAAAGAATTACAGGAGAAGATTGGCTACGAGCCTTCTGAGAAAGACGTTCTTGCATATATTCTTTATCCAAAAGTATTCCTTGACTATCAAGAAATGATTAACAAGTATGGGGATGTTACGGTGCTTGATACACCTACTTTCTACAAAGGAATGCGACTTGGAGAAACAACGCAAGTAGAGCTTGAAAAAGGAAAAATTTTACTAATCAAGCTGAATTCCATCGGAGAACCGATTGCGGACGGAACGCGTGTGATCTACTTTGAATTAAATGGACAACCGCGTGAAATTAATATCCAAGATTTCAACGTTCAATCGACTGTGATCGCAAGACGTAAGATTGATTCAACGAACCCAGAACATGTTGGGGCAACTCTTACTGGATCTGTCATTCAAGTAGTGGCGAAGAAAGGTCAACGTGTGAAAAAAGGCGATTCTCTTCTGATTACAGAAGCAATGAAGATGGAAACAACGATTCAAGCGCCGTTCGACGGAGAAGTTAATACGATTTATGTTTCTGACGGAGATACGATCGAATCAGGCGATCTATTGATGGAAGTAAGCCGAATTTAAATGAGTGACACAGGCAGGTGCGAGGGGGTTCCTCGCACCTGTTTTTTTAGTTGAAAGTTTGGAATAACGCTTTACAAAATCGTGTTTTTAGGGTAACTTTACATAGGGTAGTGTTTCAAATGAAAAAGCACTACCCAAAATCTTGTAACTTGCACGAAATGGAAGAATTGACATACGTCATGAAGTAAGCAAAAGCATCGGAAACGGGTAAGTTCAGTTAAGGAGAGATGCTTATAGCAATGAAATAAAAATCTTTGTTTTGACTAATCTGAGAAAGAAGTGTTTTTGTGAAACAAGTGTTTGAAGTTTTAAAAGAACAAGTGAAACATACGCCTATGATGTTCCGAATTGCTCGTTATGAAGATCGAGCAAGCTACCAAAGTCACTATCTCGGGATTTTGTGGGAAGTTTTAAATCCACTGATACAAGTTGCTATTTACTTTCTTGTGTTCGGCTACGGATTCCGTGGTTCACAAATGATTGCGGGAAATGTCAGCTTCCTCGAATGGATGCTTGCCGGAATCGTACCATGGTTTTTTATTAACAGTGTCGTACTCCAAGGAACAAATAGTATTTTTAATAAAATTAATATGGTTTCAAAAATGAATTTCCCAATGAGCATCTTGCCAAGTATTACAATTGTGTCTAACTTAATGAGCTTTGCCGTTATGCTTGTTATCATGCTCGGCATTTTCTTATTAAAAGGGACGCCAATTACTATCTACTGGTTCCAGTTTATCTATTATTTTATAGCGATGATTTTCTTTTTATTCGCGTTTTCACTTTTTAATGCGACTGTTATGATTTTAATTCGCGACTATAATTTAGCTTTACAAAGTGTTATGCGTGTACTCTTTTACTTAACGGGGATCGTTTGGAATATTCCATCGCTTCTTCCTCACTGGGCAGCAAATCTCTTACAGCTAAACCCATTCATGTATCTTGTAAATGGCTTTAGAGACTCATTTCTTATGAATAAATGGTTTTTTGAAATGCCATCCTATACGCTTTATTTTTGGTTTCTGACAGCATTTTTCTTAGTTGTCGGCTCCACATTATACATGAAATTCCGTGAAAGATTTGTAGACTTTATTTAAAAGGAGACGTATCTGATGAGTAAAAAAGTAAAAATCGCTTTCAATCATGTTTCCAAGCAATTTGATTTATTCCAAAATAAATCGGATCATATCAAAGCGCTGTTTCAGCCGAAGAAGTCTTTTGATTCGTTTTGGGCACTGAAAGATGTTAACTTTAAAATTTATGAAGGGGAATCTGTCGGACTAATTGGGATTAATGGTTCGGGAAAGTCGACCATTTCTAATTTGATTTCGGGGGTTATACCAGCGACTGATGGTGAAGTAGAAGTGAATGGAGAAGCTTCTCTCATTGCCATCAATGTAGGTTTTAAAGCTCCGCTAACAGGGATTGAAAATATTCGTTTGAAATGCTTGATGCATGGACTTAAAAATAGTGAAATTGAACGGTTGATTCCAGATATTATTGATTTTGCGGATATTGGTGATTTTATCAATCAACCCGTGAAAAATTATTCGAGTGGGATGCGTTCTCGACTTGGTTTTGCTGTTTCAGCACATATTGATCCTGATATTCTCGTGATTGACGAAGCTTTATCAGTAGGGGACCAAACTTTTTATCAAAAATGTGTGGATAAAATTGAAGAATTTAAAGCACGAGGAAAAACGATTGTTTTCGTTAGTCACTCACTTGGGCAAGTGAAAAGCTTGTGTGATCGAATTATTTGGATGCACTACGGAGAAGTTCGAGAAGTAGGACCATCTGCTGACGTGGCTGTTTTATATGATGAATTTGTTAAATGGTTTAACAATCAGCCAAGGTCTTTTAAGAAGGAATATCAATTGGAAAAAAAGGCGAAACAGAAGAATCCGCCTAAAACACGCTACCCGAATCCCAATCTAGGCAAGTACAAATTGAGCGGGCTAGATAAGATCATTCTTACAGGAATTGTCATTGGAACAGGGCTATTCGGGACGTTGATTTCGCTTGGAAAATCATTCCTCGGCCTGTTTTAAAAAAGAATGACCGCAATTTGCGGTCATTCTTTTTTATTGTTTTGGAGTTTCAGATAGATAAATCATTTCTTTTAGAAAATCTTTATAGTAGGCTTCTTCAAAAGTGGCAAAGGAGTGACCTAGAGGATTGTTACTACTCCCTGTGTATTTTTTAGATTCAAAATCAATGACACGTGCGTTTGGGATGACAGAAAGAATAAAATTATTGAGGCGATCCCAGAAATATTGTTTCATCTCAATGGCCATTTTATTCTTGTATGGTACGCTTTTCTCATTTGCATCTAGATAGTTTAGCGTAGTTCCACCTTTGTTTAAAATGATCCGCTCTTCTGGAACGAATTCTTTTAGTTGCTCAAGAAATTCCTTCGCATATTTTCGCCATTCTTCGAAATAAGCTTCGGTATTATCATGCGTTAACAGACGGTCAAAAGGCATTTTATCAGCCAATTGGCTTGTTTCGATTGTTTTTGAATAGGTTAGAGCGGCATGTTGATTAAGCCAAAGCACCGGACGGGTTACGTCTGTAAAAGCATCTAGCAAAACATAATCAGGCTCAGATAAACGCAATTTCAAAAAGAAGTTTTTTTCTGCATCTCGTTCAGCATTTTCACGATCTGAATCAGCAATTTCAGTAAAGTCAGCCGAAGAGAATAAAGTCATTCTTGCTGGGTATTTTTCGGTCATAGCAGAGATAAACGAAGTATCTTTTTGAACAAAATCGACTTCGAAAAAGGAGTTTGCATCTGGATTGAAATAGGGCTCTGTACGAAAAGCTGCATCGCTTACGGAGCCAAAGATAACAAGCTTTTTCACTTCTCGACCTAGCGCACTTGGTCCACTACGGAACTGGAAGCTGAAGTTGCTTAGCGCCGCTTTTTGCGGACGCACTAAATACGTATCTCCATGAATTGCGTGATAATTAGCTTCTAATGACACTTGATTAGGGACGAATAACGGGAAATCTGGCTTACCATCTGACCGGATAAAAGCATCCCAATCTTCATTCGGTTGATAGGTTTGAAGTGGGTAAAGCTGTTCTTTAGAAAGGTCTAAACTATAACTTTGAAATTTTTTCTTAATCATGAATTCCGTTTTCAATGTATATTCTGAAGTACGAAACTTTTTGTTCCGTTGTTTAAAAACTAGCCGAGGGGCTTCCAATTGATCTTTGAAAAAGAAGCGAAAATGGAAGCCTTCCGATGTTTCACGATACTCAGCAAGTTGCGCCTCTTTTTGTAATTCTTTCCGAAAATAAAAAGAAAGACGGCTAGAACCAGTAACATAGGACTCAAGCGAAGTAAAAGGTTTTTCTTTTAAGAATACTTTCTTATCAATTTGTTTTTTCTTAGCTTGATTCGCTTGAATAAATTCTTTTTTTGAAACATGCCAGTCATTTTTGAAACGAAGTAAAGCATCTAGATTATTGGAATTATCCACAAGGAAATCCGTATCGAGCTCGGCAAGTTGAAGCGTATATTCGATTTTTCCCTCGCTTGAAACAGTGACTGGAAAAGCTTGTTCTTGTTCGAAATAAAGGTAAAGATATGGATTAACTCGGCGGGCAAAAACTAACTCCGCATCGAGCTCGTTCAGTTCGAAATCAGCCTCTACTTCAAAATTTAATTTTGCTGTTGTTTCATCTAGCACAAGATCGTTTAGTTGTACACTAAATTTTTTGGGTTCAGCGACAAGCGTAAGGACTGCTTCAGGGAATTCAAAATGATAGTCATACAAATCCTTAGGAAGTTGAAAGGTATTAAATTGTAGTGGACCATCTGTATGAATAGAGACAAACTGGTCTTTTGTTTTTCCGCTAAAGCGCCAAGAAGTTGTCGTGCCACTAATAGAATTTTGTGCAACGAGTTCATGGGGGATAGTGATGAGGTAGTTGTTGTCTTTTTCTTCGAATAAGAGTTTATGTTGCACTGCTGGATAAGTGATTTCTTCGGTTTCATTTTCTACTTTGAAGAAGGCGAAAAATTCATCTATTATCATTTCTTTAGGAATGGAAATGATCCATTCTTTTTTAGCAGAATCGGTTATAATTTTGTTTGCTAAAATTTTCATAAAAATTCTCCTTGCTTTTAATGATAGTTTATGTATTAAAACTCTGCCATTATTGTAGCATAAACCGCTTAATTATGCAGTATATTCCTAACTAGATTAAAAATCACTAGCACTTTTGGGGAATAAAGTGTTTTTTTAGGTAGGAAATTTAGCACAGTTCTAATCTGAAAGTTCGATTTTTACGATGTCACTGAATTGTAACAAAATCACTTCCTACAATTTGATACAATGGTAACAGAACACAAGAATTAGGGAGTGGTTTAAAGAAATGACGAAAAAAAAGGCAATGAAAATTGCCATGACTGGCTTGGTTTTAGCGAGCAGTCTGACGATGATTCCTACTGTTGCACCTTTTGGAGAAGAAAATGTTGCTATAGCGGCAACAAATGCCAATCAAACATTCATCAATACGCTTGCACCTCTTGCGCAAGCTAGCCAAGAAAAATACGGAGTCTTATCAAGCATTACACTAGCACAAGGGATTTTAGAATCTGGCTGGGGGAAATCTGAACTGACTAAAAAGGGAAATAATCTTTTTGGTATGAAGGGCAGATACAACGGAAACTATGTACTGATGCCAACGCTTGAGTATGTAAATGGAAAATGGATTACAATTAATGCTGAATTCCGTAAATATGCGAACTGGCAGCAATCTGTACATGATCATAGTCTACTATTTGTAAACGGAGTATCTTGGGATAAAAACAAATATAAAAAAGTGCTTGATGCACCTAATTATAAAGTCGCTGCTCAAGAACTTCAAAATGCTGGATATGCAACCGATCCAGGATATGCTAATAAGTTAATTAACTTAGTAGAAACCTATAACCTTGATCAATATGATGTATTGTATGATTCCATTCTATCTGAATCCGCGTATTCTGCTTATGCAAAAGTTACAAATGTAAGTGGAAATGCTGTTTGGACAAAACCTTACAAAGTAAAAGGTACGACACTTGTTGGTGCGGCTGGAAATTATCAAAATAAAGATATTCAAATTGTGAGAAAAGCGGCTACCAAACGAGGTACCTATTATCAATTCAAAATAAACGGAAACGTTGTTGGTTGGATTGATGGAAAAGCACTTACTTTCTATGATACAGAAACATCCAATAAAGCATTTGTGTCAAGAGCAAAGATCACAACAACCTCAGGACACACTATCTGGACGAAACCTTATAATGTGTATGGACGTACACAAGTGGCGAGAGCAGATGGTTATGCTAATAAAGAAGTAAAAATTGAACGTGAAGCAAAAACGGCTCACGGAACGTACTATCAATTTAGCATCAATGATAAAGTAGTAGGCTGGCTTGATAAACGAGCTTTTACTGTTTACGAATTTGACAGCATTATTAGTGATCAAAAAGTAAACTTGACGGCTCAAGTTAATCAAACCTCAGGTCACACGGTTTGGTCAGAAGCTTATAAAATTCAAGGGCTAACAAAAATCGGAGCGGCATCGAATTATCAAAATAAGGATGTAACTCTTGATCAAAAACGGAAAACACAACACGGAACGTACTATCGTTTTGCAGTTAATGGCAAAACGACGGGTTGGCTAGATACACGCGCATTTAAACTATATGATGCTGTTGAATATAATAAAGCCGTCAACTTAGATGCAAAAATTGTCAATACGACTGGAAATGCATTTTGGACAGCTCCATATTTCTCCACTGGATCCAAGCTTGTAACAAGTGCATCCACTTATGCTGGAAAAGATGTCAAACTACTTCGTGAAGCGAAGACTGTTCGTGGCACCTATTATCAAGTTCAAATTGACGGAAAAATGATTGGTTGGTTAGATAAAAAAGCATTTAAGTTTTATAGTACGATTAAAAGTGAAGAAGTTGTAAATCGGCCAGCGGTAATTTCGACTGTAGCTGGACACGCTGTTTGGAGTAAACCTTATGAAGTGGTTGGAACAACACGTGTCAATGCAGCATCTGTTTATCAAAACAATCAAGTGCAATTGCTTAAAAAAGCAGTGACTGATCGCGGTACCTATTATCAATTTAGCGTTGGCGGAAAAACGATTGGTTGGTTAGACCAACGTGCATTTGATATTTATGACAACGTTGAGTACAATAAAGCCGTTCAACTGACGGGAACAGTTACAAACGTAGTTGGAAATGCTGCTTGGACGGAGCCTTATAAATCACTTGGCACAAAACTTATTAATCAAGCAACAGCATACCAAAATAAGCAAGTTTCCATTATTCGTGAAGCGAAAACAACACGTTCTACTTACTATCAATTCCAAATCGATGGGAAAACAATTGGCTGGCTTGATAAGCGAGTTTTCACAAACATTAAATAAATGAAAAACGTCTAACACCATCGGTGTTAGACGTTTTTTTTGTCCAACACGAACGAAATACATTTTTATACTCAAAATTGAAAATGTATTTTGACTGAAAGGTATCTTATTTATAATCAAAAAAGTTAAAAATTTTTTTGTAAATAGTTATTTTGTTGCTAGGAAAGAAAAATCTCAGAATTCATGTTTGAAATTTGAACACTCACCCAAAATAGGCTATGCTAGTGTTAGTATTGTCTAGAATGAGGAGTGCTTTTTAAGATGAAAAAACCGTTTTTATCAATCGTAGTACCTTGCTATAACGAAGAAGAAGTTTTAAATGAAACAACGAAACAATTAACCGAGGTATTGATGACCTTAACAGAGAGAGAGTTAATTGATCCAGAAAGCAAGGTGATTTATGTGGATGACGGGAGTAAGGATGCAACATGGCAGCTGATTAGTGAGAAAACAGCAGAAAATCCATATATTTCAGGTGTGAAACTAAGTCGTAACTTTGGTCATCAGGGGGCGCTTTTAGCAGGCTTGAATGCGGCGTATGAAAAATCAGATTGTGTCGTTTCGATCGATGCGGATTTACAAGATGATGTCAATGCTATCATTCCGTTTGTTGAAAAATTTCATGAAGGCTTTGATGTCGTTTATGGTGTCAGAGGGAAGCGAGATACGGATACTTTCTTTAAACGAAATACAGCGCTAGGTTTTTATCGGTTTATGGATAAAATTGGGGTGAAGCTTGTTCCTAATCATGCTGATTTTCGTTTATTAAGTAAGCGGGCATTAAAAGAGTTTTTGAATTATAAAGAAGAAAATATGTTTATTCGCGGTATCGTGCCACTACTTGGTTTCCCCTCAACAAAAGTTTATTATGATCGTAACGAACGCTTTGCCGGTGAGTCTAAATATCCACTTAAAAAAATGATTTCGTTTGCGATTGATGGTATTACCTCTTTCAGCATTGTTCCCATTCGAATGCTATTTTCACTTGGCGTCATTATGTTTTGTATTGGCATTGGAATAGGCGTCTATGCGCTCATTCAAAAGTTTATTGGACATGTAGAATCTGGATGGACGTCACTAATGATCTCACTATGGATTGTTGGAGGCATTCAGTTGTTAGCAATTGGCGTTCTTGGTGAATACGTGGGTAAAATTTTCAAGGAAGTAAAAGGACGTCCAAGATATACCATTGAAGAAAATTTGTTTGAAGAAAAAATGGCTGAGTAAAAGTGAACGATTTAAAAACTATACATAAAAAAACAAGAGGGACTCTTTCCCTCTTGTTTTTTTATTTTGTCTTTTTGTCATTTTGATGGATTTCTTGATAAAGCTCATCAATTAAGTGACGGACATCATTTTTAATTTCTGGGTGTTCAAGAGCAAATTTCATGGTTGTTTCAATAAATCCATACTTATCGCCGACATCATAGCGTGTCCCTTCAAAGTCGTAAGCGAAAACACGTTGGATTTCATTTAAGCGATTGATTGCATCTGTCAATTGAATTTCGCCACCAGCACCAGGCTCTTGCGTGGACAGATAATCAAAAATTTGTGGTGTTAACAAGTAACGCCCAAGAATAGCAAGGTCGGATGGAGCGTTTTCTGGATCGGGTTTTTCAACGAAACCTTTCACATTGTAAAGTCGGTCACTCATTTTATCTGCTGGATCGATGATTCCATATCGGTATGTTTCTTCATGTGGAACAGACTGCACACCGATAACCGAGCTGTGCGTGCGTTCATATTGATTAATTAGTTGCTTAGCGCAAGGAACCTTTGAACGCACAATATCATCACCAAGCATGACAACAAAGGGTTCATTACCGACGAATCCCTTTGCCTGCAGAATAGCATCTCCAAGACCTTTTGGTTTAGACTGACGAATGAAGTGAAGATTGATATTCGTAGTTTCTTCTACAAGATGAAGAAGCTCTAATTTGTTTTTAGACTTCAAATTAGCTTCTAATTCAGGAACAGAGTCAAAATGGTCTTCAATTGCTCGTTTTCCTTTTCCTGTTACGATCAATATATCTTCAATGCCAGAAGCCATTGCCTCTTCAACAATAAATTGAATGGTTGGTTTATCAACAATAGGAAGAATCTCTTTTGGCATTGCTTTTGTAGCGGGAAGAAAGCGTGTTCCCAGTCCCGCTGCTGGGATGACTGCTTTTTTGACTTTCATAATTTTAACCTCCGATAAAAAAACATTTAAGTATCAGCTTTAATTATACGTGAATAGACGCTAGATTAGCAAGTAAAGCAACCAAGATAAAAGCAACATGGAGATGAGTTCTATAGACTTTTGTCCCACAACTTCATTGACAGCGCTTATGTTTATCGCTAAAATGAAGTTTGATATGGAATCGCGTAAGGAGAATTAAAAAAATATGAACAATTCTTTAGAAGAGAAAAAGGCGTACAAAGTGAGTGTGATTGTGCCATTATACAATGTTGCCGAAATTATCGATGAAACGCTGAAAAGTCTTGATGAACAAGATTTTTCTGATTATGAAGTGTTACTAATTGATGACGGGTCAAGTGATGATACTGTCAAAATAGTAAATGCTTTTATAAAGAATAAACCGAAATTTAAACTCATTGAGCAAGAAAACGCGGGTCCTGCTGCGGCGCGAAATCACGGCTTGCGTCTCGCAAATGGCGAATATATTTTATTTGTCGATAGTGACGATTTAATCCCTGAATTTGCCCTTTCACTTATGCATCAAGCGGCGGTTTCGCACCAAGCGGAACTTGTAACAGGTGCTACGAAACGTTTTAATTCTGAAAAAGAGTGGTTCATCCCTTCACATTTACGATACAACATTGCTAAACCAGGTGAAAAAACAATCACTGAGAATCCTGAGCTGTTTTATTCGATCGGGCCTTGCGCTAAGTTGTACCATCATAAACTTGTCGAAGGGGAGTTTTTCCCTGAAAGCATTCGTTACGGGGAAGATCAACCTTTTGTGTTACACACCTTGTTGAACGCTGAAAAAATCTTTACAGTGGAAAAAGTGGTTTATTATTACCGGTTGCGAGACGGAGAAGAGCAGTCTCTAACTCAATCGGTCAATAAAGACCCGATGCGGATACTTCAATCTGTTTTTGATGTGTTTGACTTTGGTGAGCGAGAAATTGAACGGAGCAAGACAGAGCAAGAAGTGGCGCTTGCGTATTATAAGCGAGTTTCTGATATTGAATTTTGGGCTTCACTAAAAGCCATTGTCGAAAGTAAAGACAGTACAATTCAAAAAAATGGATTTGAAATGATTTTAAATTGGTTTAAGTCTAAACCCGACGATTTCCTGAACGTCATTCCTTCGTTCCGCTATTACTTGTGGTACAGCGTCATTGAACGAGCTAATTATATTCAAAAACCTGCAAGGGGTGTGTACCGGAACTTAATCACATACCTTTACGAATGCCAAACGAATGAATCAAAACAGGCTTTCATGAAATCCTATCCAATTCATAGCAGAGCTTCGCTTGCGATTATTGAAGAAAATAACTGGAAAAAGGCAAAGAAAATTTCACGTGTCTTTATTATTCGAACAAAATTGAAAACACCGCGCCTTGTGAACGGATTTGCACGTAGGATTCTCTTTAAATTGGCTAACCTTCTCCCTAAAAAGAACGTCTTAGTTCTTGCAACAGAGCGCAGTACAGTGCTAGAAGGGAATTTGTTATCGATTTATGATTATATGTTTTTGAATGACCGAAAAGAGCGCATCTATGTGTTTTTACGAAAGCAAAGAAGTTGGCTTGAAATATTGCAGCTATATTATGTGCTTGGTCGAGCGAAAACGATTTGTCTAGATGACTACTATAATAAAATTTATGGGCTTAAGTTTAGTAAACGAGCGCACGTGATTCAATCTTGGCATGCAACGGGCGCTTTCAAGAAGTTTGGCTTTAGTGCACTTGAATCTGGGGATTCCAATACGGAAGAATTTGAATCAAAAGCGCATTCCCCTTATTCTGATGTGCTAGTAAGTTCTAAAGCGATTATTCCTCAATATGCGGAAGCGTTCCACAAAAAAGCAGAACAAATTAAACCGATTGGTGTGCCACGAACAGATAAGTTCTTTGATCAAGATTATAAAAACTATGTGAATGAAGTTTACCGAAAGAACTATCCGATCTTGCGAAAGAAAAAAGCGATTTTATATGCGCCTACTTTCCGCGGCGGTCCAGATGAACGGAAGAATTACAGTGTAGTGCTTGATTTGAAGAAAATGAAAGAGGCGCTGCAAGATGAGTATGTGCTAATTTTAAAATTCCATCCGATGATTAAAAATATTTCAATGGATATCAGTGAAGAGGACCCATTCATTTTAATGATGGGTGGGGGCAGTGATGTGAATGATTTAATGTTCCTAAGCGACATTTTGATTACAGACTATTCTTCAGTGATTTTCGAATACAGCATCATGAACCGACCGATGCTTTTCTTTGCTTATGACGTCGAGAGTTATTTTGATGAGCGGGGCTTTTATTTTAGCTATGAAGAGATGATTCCTGGAAAGATTTATAAAACGACAGATACGCTTATTGAGGCAATTAAAACGGGTGAGTATGATTACGAGAAGCTTGCCGATTTTCGGACGAAATTTATGGATAGTATTGACGGGCATTCAACGGAGCGGTTTATTGAAACGTACTTGGGTAAGGAGGCGAGAAAATGAAATTTTTACCCACTGAAGCAGTTCAAGATTTAACAGTAAAAGATATTGCTGAACGTCTTTTACCAATCGAGGAAACTTTTGTTGTTTTTCAAACGGTGAAAGATGAAAAAGCAGAAAAGCAAATGCTGAAGTTTTTTGAAAACTACCAATCGGAATTTACATCACAAGATATTTTTTACTTCCTTGCTAACCCTGTGTACACGCAGTTTTTGAAAAAACAAGAAGACAAAGAACCTTTTCTTGAAAAAGATGATTTTCAGTTTATCGATGAAATTGAAATCAGTATTCCAACCTATGTTGAAAAAGATCCTTTTCTTGTTTTGCCAGAAAACTATAGTTATTTAATGTTTAGAAGAACGGCCATCCTTAGAAAAGTAGCGGAGCTAGAAGAAAATCTCCCGTTTGAAGTCCTCGTGTATCAACTACTTCAATCGACTGATTCTATTGTAAAAGAGCGCATTCTTGAAATTGAAAAAGAACCCAAAGTGAACAGTTCAGCTGAGCTTCAGTTAAACCAAACCATGGCGCTTTTTGCGAATTGGGTGAGTCGACAGCGGGAATATTGTCAAATTCCACTATTAAATCAAGAATTTGAAATTAATTTGTTAAATTACTTGATTAATACGCGGATTGGCCCAGCTTTTCAAACGGAAGTCGAACAAGGAAATTATTCTGCTGCACGTGAAATTTTAGCGGGGTTACTTCAAGAAATCCAAAAACTTCGCAAAACGGTTGTTTCGGGTCTTGTTTCACTTGGCTATTATTTTGTCCAAATTCCTGTTGAACAGTATGACAAATTACACAAAGATCCTGAATTTATGAAGCTTTATTTGGAATTTGGGACATTCTTGTTTAGTCAAATGCACTTTAATTCTAGAAGCTATTACTTGAGATTTTACCGACAAGCGACGAACGCGCTTTATAAAGCGGTTCGCGCAAATTCCGAAAAACCGCTACGCAAATGTAATGAGCTTTACTTTTCGCATCAATAACAAGAGCTAGTTTACCCGAGAAAAAGAAGAGTTTTTCCCTTCTTTTTCTTTTCTTATGTTATAATACATGTGTTATGTTAGCTTTCAATCTTTAGAGATAAAGGAGACTATAAAAAATGATCTATGCTGAAATTCTTGCTGGGGGTAAAGGTACGCGAATGGGAAACGTAAGTATGCCCAAGCAGTATCTGCCACTAAACGGCAAACCTGTTATCGTTCACACGGTTGAGAAATTTATTTTGAATGCTCGTTTCGATAAAATTCTTGTGGCCTCACCTAAAGAATGGATCAATCATACTGAGGATATTTTGAAAAAACATATTCAAGATGATCGTGTGATTGTTATTGAAGGTGGAGCTGACCGCAATGAAACGATTATGAGCGGGATTCGTCATGTTGAACAAAACTACGGGTTAAATGAAGAGGATGTTTTGATTACGCATGATGCTGTTCGCCCGTTTTTAACGCATCGCATTATCGAAGAGAATATAAATGCAGCCCTTGAATACGGAGCCGTAGATACGGTGATTACAGCTACAGATACAATTGTTGAATCAACGAACCACGAATTCATTACAGACATTCCTGTGCGTGATGTGATGTATCAAGGACAAACACCGCAAAGTTTCAACATGAAGCGCCTTAGTGATCATTATCATGCGCTTTCCGATGAGCAAAAACAAATTTTAACAGACGCATGTAAAATTTGTTTGCTTGCTGGAGAAAAAGTGAGTCTCGTGAAAGGTGAAATTTTCAACATTAAGATTACAACACCTTATGATATGCAAGTAGCCAATGCGATTATACAGGAGCGGATTAGCCATGATTAATCAAGTATATAGGCTTGTTTCAGAGAGACAATTTGAAGTTGCTAACATCGATGAAACACTAACTGAAGATGCTGTTGTAGTTCGTCCAACTTATCTTTCAATTTGTGCAGCTGACCAGCGCTACTATACAGGTTCGCGTGGGAAAGAAATACTGGCAAAGAAACTCCCTATGGCTTTAATTCACGAGGGCGTTGGGGAAGTTGTTTACGATGCAAAAAAAGAATTTCCAATTGGAACGAAAGTCGTGATGATTCCAAATACACCGTTTGAAAAAGATCCTGTGATCGCAGAAAACTATTTACGAAGCAGCAAGTTTCGCTCAAGTGGATTTGATGGTTTGATGCAGGATAACGTATTTATGCGTCGTGACCGGTTAATTGCGTTACCAGAAGATTTAGACATGACGGTTGCTGCTTTTTCAGAACTGATTTCAGTTGCTGTGCATGCGGTTCGCCGTTTTGATTCTCGCGCAGATGCCAACCGTTCATCATTTGGAGTTTGGGGCGATGGAAACCTTGGATTTATCACTTGTTTACTGTTAAAAGACAAGTTTCCAGATGCGAAAGTGTATATTTTCGGAAAAACTCCTTATAAACTGGATTTCTTTTCATTTGTGGATGCAGCTTATAGCATTGATGCCATTCCAGAAGATTTAGAAATTGACCAAGCTTTTGAATGTGCTGGCGGGAAGGGAAGCCAATATGCGGTGGATCAAATTATTGATTTGATAAAACCGGAAGGAACTATTTCCTTACTTGGTGTTTCTGAGTATCCAATTGAAGTAAATACACGTATGGTACTTGAAAAAGGATTAACGCTATATGGAAGCAGCCGAAGCGGACGAGTTGATTTCCAAGCGACTGTTGATTTCCTTAATAAGAATCGACGCGCTGTGGAATACCTTTCAAACCTTATAGGTGAAGTGCATGATGTTCGAAGTATTCAAGATGTCATAGAAGCCTTCGAAGCTGATTTACGAAGCCCTTGGGGAAAAACCGTTATGGCGTGGAATATTTGACTTTTGAAGAGAAAAAGGAGAGGTGCCGCAAATCTGCGGCACCTCTTGCTACATATAATGAGGAGTGGACCTGAAATGAGACGAATACTGGCACAGCTTTACATGATTATCTTGCGGGGCGTAGCGATTATTTTTCGACCGTTTAATTTACAAACTAAAGTGGTCATGCTTGTTACCTTCCAAGATAATCCCGAACAAATTTTAAAGAAAATGGCTGATTTGCGTGTTTCACCAGAAACAATTGTCTTTTATGATCCGCGTGTTGATGAAACACAACTTTCCTATAATTTTGTCCGAACGATTCCATTAACATTTTCTTCCATCTTTAAACGACTTTACCATATGAGTCGCGCCAAAGTGGTGATTGTGGATAATTATTTTCCTGAACTGGCCGCATTAAAATTTAAAGAAGAAGCTTGTTGTATTCAAATTTGGCACGCGAATGGAGCGCTCAAAAAGTTTGCATGGGAAGATAAAGCTACGCCTTTACGCGCGAAAAGTGAGCAAAAGCGGTTTAAAGCCGTTTATGCACGTTTTCATAAAGTGGTTGTAGGTTCTGATATGATGGGAGAAATTTTCAAACGATCATTTTTATTGGAAAGCGAAGACCGGTTACTAAAAATAGGAGTGCCAAGTACCGATTACTTTTTTGAACAAGAACAATTAAAACAAATTCGAGCAAGTTACCGGGAAAAATACCAGAAAAAAACAATTTTGTACGCACCAACTTTTCGTGATAGCGAGCTAAATCAGGCGAAGATCTTGCTTGACCTTGAAAAAATGCGGGAGCTTCTTTCAGATGAGTATGTATTGTTACTTAAGTTACATCCCTCGATCCAAGCAAATGCAACGATTCCAGAAGACGATTTCATCAAGCTTTTTCCAAAGAATCAGTCGATGCAGGAAGCCTTAGCAGGTGCTGATGTGCTCGTTACGGATTATTCTTCCTCCCCATTTGAATTTGCTTTGCTGAGTCGTCCGATTTATTTTTTTACGCCGGATATTGAGCAGTATGACCGAGAGCGCGGTCTTGTAACGGGTTTTTCTGAGTTAATTCCAGGTGGTGAGCCCTATCTCACGACAGAATCCCTTGCTCGTGGTATTCTAAATGATGAGGCAGATCTTGATGAAATTGCGCGCTTCAGCGCGACATGGAACAAATATTCAGAAGGGCGTTCCGCAGCGAATTTAGTCGATTTTATCCAGAAAAAACTTTGAAAGAGAGTGGAGACATGAAAAAGGTGATTACTTATGGCACGTTTGATTTGCTACATTGGGGTCATATCGAGCTTTTGCGGCGTGCAAAAGAAATGGGCGATTATCTAATCGTGGCGTTGTCGACCGATTCATTTAACCGGATTAAACATAAAGAAGCTTACCACAGCTACTTGCATCGCAAATTGATTTTAGAAGCGATTCGTTACGTGGATGAAGTGATTCCAGAAGAAAATTGGGATCAAAAAATAGCGGACATTAAAACGCATGACGTAGACGTGTTTGTGATGGGCGATGACTGGAAAGGTGAGTTTGATTTTTTGAAACCTTATTGTGAAGTCGTTTATTTGCCAAGAACAGATGGGATTTCCACTACGCAAATTAAAGAGGATTTGCGCTGATTTTGATTTTAGCAAAACGCAGGAAAATTTTCAGATATGAAAAATTATGCTATGATGTTTGTAAATGTAATTTCAGCCAAGCGAGGCTAGAACAAGGATTGGAGAAAACCCATGACAAACTTATATCAAGATGATAGTTTAACTTTACATACTGATCTCTATCAGTTAAATATGATGAAGGCTTATTTTGATGACGGAATTCATGAGCGAAGAAGTATTTTTGAAGTTTTCTTCCGCGAAATGCCGTTTAATTCAGGCTACGTGGTTTTTGCTGGGCTTGAACGAATTGTATCGTATATTGAAAATTTACGTTTTACTGAAAGTGATATAAAATATTTGCATGACGAACTAGGTTTTGATGGAGCCTTTTTAGAGTACTTAAAAGACTTCAAGTTTAAGGGAGCGATTCGCTCTGTTCGTGAAGGGGAATTTGTTTTTAAAACAGAACCGATTTTACAAGTGGAAGCAAGCCTTGCAGAAGCTCAACTCATCGAAACCGCGTTACTAAACATTGTGAACTTCCAAACGCTGATTGCAACAAAGGCGGCTCGGATTCGTTCTGTTGTTGATAATGATAGTCTGGCGGAGTTTGGTACACGGCGGGCGCAGGAAATGGATGCCGCGATTTGGGGCACGCGCGCCGCTTATATTGGTGGCTGTGATTCAACGAGTAATGTGCGTGCGGGTAAGATTTTTGGGATTCCTGTTTCTGGGACGATGGCGCATGCCATGGTTCAGGCATATCGGGATGAATATGAGGCGTTTAAAAGCTATGCGAAGACGCACAAAAATTCAATTTTCCTTGTGGATACGTATGATACGTTAAAATCAGGTGTTCCAAATGCGATTCGTGTAGCAAAAGAGCTTGGTGATGAAATCAATTTTATTGGGATTCGGCTGGATAGCGGTGATATGGCGTTTCTTTCGAAGAAGGCAAGGCAAATGCTTGATGAAGCTGGTTTTACAGATGCGAAAATTTTTGCTTCGAGTGATTTAGATGAACATACCATTTTGTCGCTTAAAGCACAGAAGGCCAAGATCGATTCTTGGGGAGTTGGAACAAAACTGATCACAGCTTATGACCAACCAGCGCTTGGGGCTGTCTATAAGATGGCTGCAATTGCAGATGAGCATGGCGTGCTACAAGACTCAATCAAACTTTCGAGCAATACAGAAAAAGTTTCAACGCCAGGCGAAAAACGAGTTTACCGGATTATTTCGGAAAGCGAGCGTCCAAAAGCAGAAGGCGATTATATTGCGATGGCAGATGAATCGCTTGAAGGGGTAAAAGAACTAACGATGTTCCACCCTGTGCATACCTATATTACAAAGACGGTGAAAAATTTTAAAGCGAAAGAACTACTTATACCGATTTTTGAAGGCGGGAAACGCGTGTATGACTTACCGACACTTGAAGAGATTAAAGCTTATAAAGAAGAGAACCTCGCGCTTCTTTGGGGCGAGTACAAACGAACTGTTCGTCCAGAGCAGTACCCAGTAGATTTAAGCGTGAAATGTTGGAAAAATAAAATGAAAAATATTGAAAGGGTGCGAAAAAGCGTCCAGCTTCATTCACCTGTTGATCTGGATTTTCCTTTGTAGAAACAGGAAAGAATATTTGTTAGAATAGGAGGACTCTTAAAGTGGATATTAGAGAACAAATTTTAGCAGAAATGAAGGTAAAACCAGAAATTGATCCGAAAGAAGAAATTCGAAAAAGTGTGAACTTGCTAAAAGACTATTTGAAGACAAACTCCTTTTTGAAAAGTCTTGTTTTGGGGATCTCAGGTGGGCAAGACTCAACTTTAGTGGGTAAGCTTGCTCAAATCGCCATTTCTGAGCTACGCGAAGAGACGGGAGGAGACTATGAGTTTCTTGCAGTGAGTCTTCCTTACGGTGAACAATTGGACGAAGCAGACCGCCAAGACGCCTTGAAATTTATCGCCCCTGACCAGTCCATTGTCATCAATATCAAGCGTGCGGTAGATGCCAGTGCAAAAACGCTTGAAGAAGCTGGAGTCGTGCTGACGGACTTTGCGAAAGGAAACGAAAAAGCACGCGAACGGATGAAAGCTCAATATTCTGTTGCGGCGATGCACCAAGGTGTGGTTGTTGGAACGGATCATTCGGCGGAAGCAGTGACGGGTTTTTATACGAAATATGGCGACGGAGGAACGGACATCAATCCGATTTTTCGTTTAAATAAACGGCAAGGAAAACAGTTGCTAAAAGAATTAGGTTGCCCGGAACATTTATATCTGAAAAAGCCAACTGCTGATCTAGAAGAGGATAAACCGGCGCTTCCAGATGAAGTCGCGCTTGGTGTCACGTATGATGAAATTGATGATTACTTAGAGGGCAAGCCAGTTTCAGGCGAGGCAGCGGCTAAAATTGAAAGTTGGTATTTGAAATCGCGGCACAAGCGCAACATGCCGATCACGATTTTTGATGATTTTTGGAAATAGGAGGGAAAAGAGATGAAGGTAGGTTATGGATTGATAACAACATTCCATGCGCATGCAGGACAACAAAAAGAACTAGCAGAAATTTTGTTAGAAGGGGCTGCCGTTATGGAAGAGATTCCGGCTTGTCTTGAATACATCGTTGGAACTTCTGAACAAGATGAAGATACCGTTTTTGTAGTGGAATTCTGGACAGATGAAGGACGTCACCGGGCTTCACTTGACAATCCAGCTGTAAAAGCAGTGATTGAACGAGGGGCTCCTTTAATTCGTGAAGTAGAGCGCAACAAAGAACTAGATCTTTTAGGCGGAAAAGGACTTTAGAGACTTGGAAAATTCACAAACAGGGTTGCAAGATCGAACTGTTGACGTTAAAATGAAAGAAGGATGAAAAGGGCAAGCAATTGTCCTTTTCTTTGTTAGTGAGTGAGCCGATTTTATTCGGCTTAATTTTATAGATAAGGTGGTTTTGGAAAAAACGATGAAAGAATTTGCCGAACAAGAAAAAATTATCGTTCTGGATTTTGGAAGCCAGTACAACCAATTGATAACACGACGCATTCGTGAATTTGGCGTTTACAGTGAACTTCATCCTCACACGATTACGGTGGAAGAAATGAAGGCACTAAATCCGAAGGGAATCATCTTCTCTGGCGGACCAAACAGTGTGTATGATGAAGGGGCTTTCCGCTGTGATGAAGGACTTTTCGAGATGGGGATCCCGATTCTTGGAATTTGCTACGGGATGCAACTGATGACGCTTCACTTTGATGGAAAAGTAGAACCTGCGAAAGATCGTGAATACGGTAAAGCAAACGTTCATCTAGAAATTCCAAACCATTTATTTGCGGGCATTCCAACTGATCAAACCGTTTGGATGAGCCACGGAGATCTTGTTGTTGATGCACCGAAAGATTTTGAAGTCGTTGGAACAAGTAAGTCTTGTCCAATTGCGGCGATTGCAGATGAAAACCGGAAGATGTATGGCGTGCAGTTCCACCCAGAAGTTCGCCACTCAGAATACGGCAATGATCTATTGAAAAACTTTGCGCTGAACATTTGTGGTTGTAAAGGTGACTGGTCGATGGAAAACTTTATTGAAGTAGAAATTGACAAAATCCGTGAAACCGTTGGCGACAAAAAAGTGCTACTTGCGCTTTCTGGCGGCGTTGATTCTTCTGTTGTTGGCGTGTTAATTCATAAAGCCATTGGCGATCAACTAACGTGTATCTTTGTTGACCACGGTTTGCTTCGTAAAGGGGAAGCGGATCAAGTCATGGAAACTCTTCAAGGCGAATTCAATATGAATATCATCAAAGTGGATGCGAAGGAACGCTTCCTATCGAAACTAGAAGGCGTTTCTGATCCTGAGCAAAAACGTAAAATTATCGGAAACGAATTTATTTATGTCTTTGACGATGAAGCAGGGAAACTTGATGGTGTTGAGTTCCTAGCACAAGGAACACTTTATACAGACATTATCGAAAGTGGAACAGCGACAGCACAAACGATTAAGTCGCATCATAATGTTGGTGGACTTCCAGAAGATATGAGTTTTAAACTAATTGAACCACTCAATACGCTATTCAAAGACGAAGTACGTGCGCTTGGAACCGAACTTGGCATGCCAGATGCAATCGTTTGGCGGCAACCGTTCCCAGGTCCTGGACTTGGAATACGTGTGCTAGGCGAAGTGACAGAGGAAAAACTAGAAATTGTGCGGGACTCGGACTATATTTTACGCGAAGAAATCAAAGAAGCTGGGCTTGACCGCGAGATTTGGCAATACTTTACGGCACTTCCAAACATTCGTAGTGTAGGTGTTATGGGCGACGGCCGGACTTACGATCACACAATTGTGATTCGTGCGGTGACGAGTATCGATGGTATGACAGCTGACTGGGCGCGGATTCCGTGGGATGTGTTGGAGAAGATTTCTGTGCGGATTGTGAATGAAGTGCAGCACGTGAACCGCGTTGTTTATGACGTGACGAGTAAGCCACCTGCTACTGTGGAGTGGGAGTGACCAAAAAAGAGTCGAGAAGTCTACGATAAAGGCTTTTCGGCTCTTTTTACATACTGTCATCTCAATTTAAGAAATTAGCTACAGATTAATTTTTGACGAGTTATCTAAATTATTATTACTATTTTGCTTTGAAGTCCCTTAGAAGTTCACTACTGACGGGTTAACTATTTCTATATCACAAATAGAATTATTGTGTTATATGAAAAGTCAATAAAATTTTTTCTTGGAATAAAGCATATTATGCACTATATTGACTGCCAGAAATTTGGATTCCAATTATATCCTATCGTTTTCTCACGTTGTAGTTTTAGATAGGGATCTACAAAGTTGTTTCGAATTGGAAACTCCATTTTCTCATAATAATCTTGCTTTTCTCCACAAAGAGTGTATAATTTACGTAAATAATAAATGAATGCGAGTGGATCTACATGCTTCGAGGTATTTCTTTTTAGGATAAAACAAAAAACTGTCAACTTACATGTTTTTTTGTTATGCCTAAATTTGGAAATACCCTGAATCGTAGATAAGGATGTGAAAAGACTTCTATGGTTTATAAGGGTGTTTGACCGAAAAATCCATAGAAGTCTTTTTAGTATGAAAAAAATCATTAATATTGGTATTTTTGCTCATGTAGATGCAGGAAAAACTTCGCTAACTGAAGCTTTGTATGAATTTACAAATAAACACTATCAAAAAGGAACTATAAAGCATGGGAACACAATGACAGATTCGCTCGATCTTGAAAAAGAGCGGGGGATTACGATTAAGACTGCTGCAGTTTCCTTTACATGGGACGATATTAAAATTAATTTATTAGACACACCAGGTCATGTAGACTTTTTTGCTGAGGTTGTTCGAACTCTAGAGGCAATTGATCTGGCAGTTTTAGTGATTGCAAGTAATGACCAATTGCAGCCGCAGACGAGGAAGTTATTCTCTTATTTAACGGATGTAGGCATTCCAACTGTTTTCTTTCTAAATAAAGTAGATTTAGAAACTGCTCAAGTAAAAGAGATAACAGAAGAAATTTATGAAAAAATGACAAAAGAAGTTATCGCTTACGATAAATTAAACGAACAAGCAACTTGGGAAAGTTTAATCGAAAAAAATGAAAATCTTTTAGAACATTATTTAACAGGCGAACGAATAGAGGATACAACGCTTAAACAAGAATTTTTCAGTCAATTTCTTTCGAAAAAATGCTATCCACAAATTGATGGGTCTGCAGTGACGGGTGTTGGGATTTCTTCATTGGTAGATCTTTTTGCTGAGAGCTCCCGCTATTTATGGAATGAATCTGCTGAACTTTCTGCTTATGTGTATAAAGTAGATTTTTTTAACAGAAAAAAGAAGACTTACTGGAAACTTGTTTCTGGAACGCTTCATCGAAATGATCATGTTCAACTAAATTCTACTGAATCTATCAAACTTACTCATTTATTTTCATTACAAGAAAATGTATTTTTACCTGCTGAAATAATTGAAGAAAATGATATTTTTATGATCCCTAATGATCCTGCTTTTCAAATTGGTGATTATATCGGGTTACCTGTAAAAAGAAAAACAGAGATTGCACCTTCAAATTTGAAACTCGTTTTGTCTATTTCAAAAGAAGAACGTTTGACACTTTTATCGCTGCTCGAAGAATTAAACCAGGAAGATCCTTTGTTGAGTTTAAAAATAGATAAAAAAACTGAAGAAATTAGCATCCGTATTTATGGAAAAGTTCAAAAAGAAGTCATTGAAGAAACGCTTCGCAGGGCTTATCCATTTGAAACGTTGATTCTGCAACCACCAACTATCCTTTATCAAGAGATTCCTCAGAAAAAAGGAATCGGAGAACTTGTGATGCAAGAACCTATTAATCCATATTGGGCAACAATAACCATTGAAATTCAGCCAAATTGGGGGCAGGGTATCCAGTTTTCTAGCCTTGTAAGTAAAGGCTATTTAAAACAATCTTTTCAACATGCTGTTTATCAAGGGATCGAGCAAGCTTTGACAGAGGGACTTTATGGCTATCCGTTAACTGATATGACCATTACTTTAGCGGATGCAGCTTTTTTTAGTCCAGTAAGTACACCGGCAGAATTTCGTAAACTTGCTCCTTATGCGCTTTATAAAGCGCTGCTAGATGCAAACACTGATGTGGTTGAGCCTTTAATAGCAATGGAATTATTTATAAAAAAAGAATATAGTGGTCGAGCAATTGCAGAACTTGGGAAACTCGAAGCAAAAATAGAAAAAATGACGGAGAGAAAAAGCGAGGTAGTCATTCAAGCGAAGATGCTACATTCAAAATTTTTGTTTTTTGAAAGTCAATTAAATGAATGGTTTAAAGGGACGGCCTATCTTAAAAATCATTTTGCGGGTTACAAAAAAACAAATGATCATTCTCTCTATTCGCAAGGAAATATTGACCGAATCAAGGCTTTATTGATTAAAGATTTAAAATGATTAAATACCACTTTTGGAAAACTAGTACAACGAAAAACGATTGACGAGGTTAATGAAATTTTATATAATGGCGTAATGTTCAAAATAGCTAGAATGAGATCAAAAAAGGCGAGGAGGGGAAGCATGCAAATCACAGTAGTTGATTACGACTCTAACTGGGAAACCACGTATTTGAAAGAAGAACAGGCTCTTAAAGAGATGCTTCAAGAAGATTTGATAAGCAGTTTTCATATTGGGAGTACTTCCATTCCGGGATTAAAAGCGAAACCAATTATTGATATCTTACTTGTAGTAAACAATATTGAGAGGTTGGATGCCTTCTCAACTTCATTCGAAAAGCTTGGTTATGAGGTTATGGGGGAATTTGGAATAAAAGGAAGAAGGTATTTCCGCAAAGGTGGAGATAATCGAACGCACCAGATTCATGCTTTCCAGTTCGATCAGGTTCAAGACATTGAAAGACATTTATCTTTCAGAGATTATCTTCGTCAGAATCCACAAGTGCGTGCGGCATATGGGGACCTAAAAAGCGAGCTCGCAGCTAAATATCCAAATGATATTGAAGGATATGGAGACGGCAAAGATGATTTTGTTAAAAAAGTTGAACAAGAAGCACTTAAATGGCATTGGAAAACTCGCTAAATTTCTATCATTCAAAAAGCCTTCCCTTATCAACTAAAGGGAGGGTTTTTTAAATCTAGCGGAAAAAGGAACCATATTATTTTTATCGATACATTTTACTTTCAAGTTCTTTGTCCAAGCCCCTCGCCTAACAATCAATGAGAGTATCCATATCCAAAATTTCAAAGGCAATAGCAGACCGAACCGTTGCGCCTGACTTAACTTTTTGATCAGCCGATTTGTTAAGCGAATCAAACTTTTACTTTAATGGCATCATCACGAATTCCAATTCTTCAAAATCAGTTTCTGTTTCTTGAAAGCCTTCAAAACAGTCCATAAATACTTAAGCAGGTGTCATCGCATAATCGCTTTGATTCGTATAGTCATAGGTGAGAACTAAAGTGGCAATTTCCATGCCCTTTTCTGAATTTAGAAATACAACTTCTGCAACTAGCGGTTTTATTGTAGCGTCGTTAATTTTTAAAACATCATCTTTAAAATAATAAACCTCATCTTTTTTGTTTTCTTGAGCTACCCGTCTTGTACTGCTCTTTTTTTCTACTCAAAGAAGCGCTACTATCTCCACATGCCACACCTGCTAAGCTAAGAGCTACAATATTATTCGATAGCAAAATCTTTTTTGTCTCCAATGTGTTTTCCCTCCCTTTTATGTAGATATACTATGCAAAACAATGTAATTTAGCATAAAGAGAACTTAGAGTCTATAGGTTGTTGTAATAACCTAAAATCAATAAAAAGTGTTGGATATTGGCCGCTTGTTTGCTTTCTTCTCGCACCTCATGTAAGCTTTTCTTAGTACGCTTTTTATTAACAAGAAAGTAGGGGACTGCTTTATGGAACGAAATGAAATCTTAAAAAAATTACGTCGCGAACTCCGCTCAGGGCATCGTCTACTTGGTGTGGCAACTGGAACAGGGATGACCGCTAGCTATGCCGAACAAGGGGGCGCTGACTTCACATTAATTTTAAATTCTGGTCGCTTCAGACAAATGGGGCGGAGTTCACTTGCCGGCTTTTTACCATTTGCTAATAGTAACCAGCTTGTATTTGATTTTGCGATGCGCGAAATTATTCCCCTCATTCATAAAATTCCCGTAATTTTCGGATTAAATGGAACAGATCCAACGATGGATATCCCGCAATTTATTCAAACTATCAAACAAAGTGGATTTTCAGGCATTAATAATTACCCATCTGTTGGTCTCATTGATGGTGCTTTTCGTGAAGCCTTGGAAGCAGAAGGGACTCGCTATGACCTAGAAGTAGAGGCCATTCGTGCTGCTCATCAAGCCGATTTATTTACAATTGCTTTTGTCTTTAACGCTGACCAAGTTCGCAAGATGACGCAAGCGGGTGCTGACGTGATTTGTATTCATCTGGGGCTTACAAGTGGCGGCTTACTTGGGGCACAAAAAGTACTTTCACTTGAAGCCGCTATAGAAGAAACAAAAGCCATGCTCGAGCGGATCCCTAAAAATCGCAAAAATGTTTTCAAGATGGTTTATGGAGGTCCAGTCAAAACGCTTGTCGATATTCGCTATCTGTATAACCATATTCCAGAACTCGATGGTTACATTGGCGGATCTACTTTCGAACGTCTTCCTTCTGAAGAGGTCATTGTCCACCAAACACGTGATTTCAAAAAATCAGAAATCACCTCGGATGGGAGTTTACTCGCACAAATGCTCGATGGTATTGAAAAGCATTATGATTATGTCGAATTTGTCAAAAAATATGTCGAAGCCAACTACAGCGAACCGATCCAATTAGCAGAACTCGTGCAAGTAGCTCATTTATCGCCCAGTTATTTAAGTACGCTTTTTAAAGAAAAAGTGGGGTATAGCTTTACTGAATATTTGATTCGCTTCCGCCTCAATAAGGCGGTCGAATGGATGCGACAAGATCCTAAACGCTCCCTAAAAGAAATTGCCTTAGGGATCCATTATCAAGACTACGCCCAATTTAATAAAGTTTTCAAGAAATACATGGGGATGTCTCCGAAAGAATACCGACGACAAATCACCTAACATAAAGACTATTTATTATAACATAAAAACGTTTACATAAATATTGAAAGCGCTATAATAAAAGTGTAGTAAGTTAACGGACGCGCCCGTAAAAAACTTCTGATGAAGGAGGACTTTGCTTTGAAAACAGTTGCATTAATCGGGACCTTTGACACTAAAGGCGCTGAATACAGTTATATAAAAAAGCAAATTGAAAAATTAGGATTAAACGTTTTAACGATTCACGTTGGCGTATTTGAACCAGCATTCAAACCAGATGTTTCCAATCAACAAGTTGCTGAAGCTGCTGGAAGTGATATTCATTCCTTAGCTGAACGAAAAGATCGTGCACATGCCACAGAAGTTTTATCATTAGGTGTGAAAAAAATAGTGCCTAAATTATATGAAGAAGGACGGTTTGATGGAGTTTTATCATTTGGAGGGACAGGGGGAACTTCACTAGTTGCCCCAGGCATGCGAGAACTTCCAATTGGTGTTCCCAAAATAATTGTTTCCACTGTGGCTTCTGGAGATACATCGCCGTATATCGGCACGAGCGATCTCATCTTAATCCCATCCATTGTTGATGTGGCTGGATTAAACAAAATCTCTGTTCAAATTTTTAACAATGCTGTTTTGGCCATGGCAGGTTTGCTTAAGTTTGAAGCCGAACCATTCTCGAGCGACAAGCCGTTGATCGCTGCTTCTATGTTTGGGGTAACGACGCCAGCAGTTAACTTTGCACGGAACTATCTAGAAGAGCGAGGCTATGAAGTGCTCGTCTTTCATGCAACTGGGATTGGCGGAAAAACGATGGAATCACTCATTCAGTCCGGCTTTTTCCACGGGGTATTAGATTTAACAACGACAGAATGGGCGGATGAGTTAGTTGGAGGTGTGTTAAATGCTGGCCCAAATCGTTTGGAAGCCGCCTCAATAACGCAAACGCCTCAAGTTGTTTCTGTCGGAGCACTGGATATGGTGAATTTTGGACCGTATGATACAGTTCCAGAGAAGTTTAAAACACGTCAACTTTACAAACATAATCCTACAGTTACATTGATGCGCACGACAGTGGAAGAAAACCGACAATTTGGCGAGAAAATTGCTGAAAAGTTGAACCTTGCAGAAGCTTATACGACACTTATTATTCCAGAAAAAGGGGTGTCTGGCATAGATGTAGTGGGAGAACCTTTCTACGGAGAAAAAGAAGATAAAGTTTTATTCCAAACTTTAATAGAACAAATCACAAATCCAGTTGTTGAAATTGTTCAGCGACCAGAAGCTATTAATGATAAGACTTTTGCGAATTTGCAGCACAAAAATTGATCACGTTAATCGAAGAGAAGGAAGGTAAAAACAATGAATAAACAAACAAGAAAAGAAATTTTAGAGGCTTTTAGCAAACGGATAAAACAAGGAGAAATTTTAGTTGGAGTTGGAGCAGGTACAGGTATTACCGCTAAAAGCAGTGAAGCTGGCGGCGCAGATATGTTAATTATCTACAATTCAGGACGCTACCGAATGGCCGGACGTGGTTCTCTTGCAGGCCTACTCTCTTATGGAGATGCGAACCAAATCGTTGTGGACATGGGGAGCGAAGTGCTTCCTGTCGTTGAACATACGCCTGTTTTAGCTGGTGTTTGCGGCACAGATCCGTTCCGTGTAATGGATGTTTATTTAAAACAATTAAAAGATCAAGGATTTAACGGCGTTCAAAATTTCCCAACAGTTGGCTTGATTGATGGGACATTCCGTCAAAACTTAGAAGAAACCAATATGGGTTATGATCTCGAAGTTGATATGATTCGAAAAGCACACGAATTAGATCTTCTCACAACACCTTATGTATTTGATCCGGAACAAGCACGTAAAATGGCGGAAGTAGGCGCTGACATTTTAGTAGCTCATATGGGACTCACAACAAAAGGAACTATTGGCGCTAAAACAGCTCTTACGCTGGACGATTGTGTTACAAAAATTGAAGAAATTATTCAAGCAGGTCGCAAAGTAAACCCTGATATCTTAGTTATTTGTCACGGGGGACCAATCGCTGAACCAGAAGATGCGAAATACGTTATTGAACACACATCGGGCATTGATGGATTCTTCGGCGCTTCAAGCATCGAACGCTTCGCAGCTGAAAAGGGAATTAAGAGCCAAACAGAAAACTTTAAAGCAATTAAACAGAACTGATTTTTTCACTCTAATTCGTACCTGATAGCTATTTAAAATTCAATCCATGCTGTATATTTGGTCATCAGATTTCTCATTACTATAAACTACTGTTGAAAACTCGCCATGCATTATGCATGGCGAGTTTTTATGCTGCTGCAAGAAGAGCACATTGAATGAACTTCTAAGAGAAGTCTCTAATTAAGAATAAACTTGCAAAGTAGGAGGTATTTAGAGTTGTTTTCCAAAAGCTTCCTACAGCAGACAAACTTAATTACTTAGATTTGAATTTGATTATGTATTCCTAAGTTAACTTTTTATTTGTTACTTGTTCAAGCTCTGTTCTAAGTTTTTCACAGAAAAAAAAGAACTGAAAAGTAAGGTGCTGATCATGATAAGGATAAATGTGAAGAGATAAAAACTATTTGCTGTTAGTAAAAAGTTACCTACAGGTGGACCTAAGAAATAAGCAAGATTTCCTCCCATGGTAACGAAAGAAAAATAAGTGGTTTGTAAATGCGGCGGTGCAATTTTTGCAGTTACGCCCTGGAGTTTTGGTGTGATGAAAATTTCTCCAAGAGCAAAAAGAACGGCAGATACAAAAATCAAGAATGTGATCTTAGAGAAAAAGAACAGACAAGTAGCACCTATGTAGAAAAAGACACCGATGCATAGCAAGAGAGGGGTTTTCACTTTTTTACTAATCAGTGTTATAAAAGGCTGAACAATAATGATTGTAAAAGTCATGATACTTAGCATTGCGGCAACTAATTTGACTCCTGTTGATCCAAACAGGTTTTTTAAATAGAGCGAAAAGCTTGTTTCATATTGAACCTCGACAAAGAAAATACAGAAAAAGGCTAGAAATAGTAAAACTGCTCGTCTATCCTTAACAATCGTAAGAAAATCATGAAGCGGTGATGTTTTTTTTGAATCAATTTTTGGTTTTAAATCATGGGGAACAATAATGTAGGCTACAATGGAAATAAGGAGTAAGATAACGCTAAAAATGATGAAAGGTGTAGGTGTATTTCCAGCACCAATAAACACCCCAACTATTGGTCCTAACACACCGCCAAGGTTTGTTGCCCAGTAATTAATATTCATAACGCTATCGATATGTTCAGTTTTCGTTGTGTTACTAAGTGCAGTCATGATAATCGGATTATAAATCGACCAGCCTATGCCACTTATAGTTGCAGATAGTATAAGCATATAAAAATTTGTAAAAATAATATAACCAAGAATTCCTAACATTGGAAATAAAAGTGAAAAAATAGTTCCCCATTTAAAAGAAATCCGGTCAATTACATTTGCAGCGAAAAGTCCGATCAAAAGTTGTATAGCAGATGGGATGCCGGTAATAAAACCAATGGATGCCACAGAGATCGTCAACCTGTTGGATAGATAAATCATGAGAAAAGGTATAGACATAAAACGCAAGAAATTAATTGCAAAACTAATAATTAAGTAAAAAAATGTAATTTTATTTATCTTTTCTGAAAATTTAATCCGCATGTTGTCATCTCCTAATGTTGTTTAGATCACTATAGCATAAATAGTTAGATTAGTGAATTCCTTTTTTTGGTTGACAGAGATATTAATCAACTGTACCATGACAATGATAACGTTGTCATTAATTACAATCTAGAAGGAGACGAATAGAATCTAAAAAATGTGGTAACTAAACTAGAAAAAGAAGATATCGAATTTGATAGTCTGTAACTAATAAAGTAAATATTTGAGAATAAAAGATATTGAGATAAACATGACTAAGACAAAATAATCATTTATAATGGTTAGACAAGCTGATATTAATAAATTATTTTAAACCAAGATTGGTGGCCCAAAATGTCTATATTTATTGAACTTACAAATCCGAATTTTTTTAAAATTTGAGAGCTGGAGGAGAAAAAGCAATGAGTTATCAAAATACTTTTATTCTAGTTTCAGAGGATACAAGGGCAGGCGCCGGTGTAAAGCCACCTATGAAAGAAAAACCAACTATTGCAAACCTTGAATATCAAATTATCATGACGCATCCGTATGAAAAAACAGAAGCAGATGTGCAGTTTGAATGTGAGGTTATTCGAAAAGGAATGAGCTTTTCAACCAGTGAAGAAGAAATAGAGGCTCGTGAGACTTTTTTTGCTAAACCCCATGCTTGCTTTCGCTCCTCGCCACTGGTTAAAACATATGGATTCGGAATCCATTATGATGAAAACGGGCATATCATGATTTATGGCATGGAAACCCCAGCTTATCAAAAACTAGCGCAAGATGAAAAGCTAATAATCAAGAAGGGAATGCGAAGTAATCGCAAGAAAAAAGAATAACACAGCAAAGTGTTTCTTGACAGAACTTTTTTTAGTTAGTTTTCATTTCAAAAGAAAATGAATGGTCGTGAATGAGGCAAAACTTAGCTATTCGTTTATTTTATAGCTGGGTTTTGTTTTTTTGTCCTAAAAAAACTATCAAAAAAATGGTGCTATCTGGTATACTAAAAACTATTAAGGAGGAGGTGCTTAGAATGAGTCTGAAACTTCGTGAATTGCTGTGCTTGCCTTCTTTAAAAAATGCTAAGGTTGTAGCAGGGCGATCGGGTCTAGAAAGATTTGTTTCTTCCATTTCCGTTTTGGAACATACGGATACGGAAGCTTTTGAGGCGGAATTGTTTAATAATAATGAATTTTATGGCGATGAAATTGTGATTTCTGGTCTAATTAGTATTAAAGACAATGAAGAAGCACAGTGCAATATGATTCGTAAGCTACGGCGTGCTGGTGAGATCGGATTGATTTTATATTATGTAGGAATTTATCTCCCCAAAGTTAGCCAAAAAATGATTGAACTCGCTGATGAACTAGGTTTCACATTGATTGTAATGCCGGAAAACGAACGCGTCCTTCGCTACAGTGAGGTCATTTATGAAGTCGTTGAGGCGATTGTGAAGCAAGAAATGAATGAAACGCAATTTTCTGGAAAACTCTTAGAACAGATTTCAATGCTACCAGAAAATCAGCGAAGCGTCGACACAATGCTTAAAATTCTTGCAGATCGGACTAAAACCTCTGTCGCTCTCGCCGATAATAGTGGACAACTTGTCAATGCAGTATCGTGGCCGCGGAGTAGTACCTTGGATTTAGGCGAGAACATTCAAACGATTAAAAACGAAGAAATTGTGCAAGAACAGCAGATTTGGAAGACGAAACGCCCTATTCTGCAAAATGGGAACCAAACGATGTCGCTGTACCTAATGAAAGAGCAAACGACGCTCACTGAAAATTTGGCTAGTCAGATTCATGAAGTCGTTCAGGTCTTCATGAATCTTTGGGGCGAGAATTATCAAGAAGCGAGTCCCCGTGAACTGATGAAAGCCATCATGAATAACGAAAGTGTCAAAATGCGTCGCCTCGGGAAATTGTTTGATATCGACGTTTCTGCGATTCAAAATATGTGGCTGATCGCTGTTAAAGACTTGCAAAAAAATAACGAAGTCTTGCATTTTTTAAAACAAACCGTGGCACCTTGTTTCAACGTTTCTTTCATTGATTTTTATGATGATTTTATCGTTGTTCTTATGGACAAAAGCAGGAAACAAGATGAGTTTGAATCACTTGCTACCGAGTGCTCTTTTGAAATGGAGAAGCAGGGAATCAGCATGTCACTCATCAAATGCTTTGGCACGACAAGTACGGTTGAAGTTCAAGAAGCCTATATGACCGTAAAAAATTATTTACCAGCGGCTCGAAAAGTTTATCCATCAAAAACGATTTTTTTCTATCAAGAAATTGAATTTGTCGCAGACTGTTTAGAGATTGTATATAGCGGGGAAGTAGCGGTGGCAGAAACCCTTAAACAATTAAAACCACTGATGCTTACGGGAAATAATGAGGATGAATTACTCGTAACTCTAGCGGCATTCTTGCTAGATGCTGAACTTAGCTACCGAAAAGCGGCAGAAAAACTTTATTTGCACCGGAATACGATTAAGTATCGGATCAACAAAGTGAATGAGCTCCTTGCGTTTCCAGTCACTAAGATTCCTGAGAGTTACAAAGTATATCAGGCTATAGCAGTTTGGCGAATTTTAGGTGAGAATTATAAAAACTAATGCAAAACGGATAATTTTTGTCACTTTTGACAAGAATTGTCCGTTTTATTTTGCTTTTTTGCTAATTACTTCAATTTTGAGTTTTTGTATAATGGAGGCATTACTAAAAAGGAGGCAGAAAATTATGGCAATACAAAACACAAACAATCAAGAACAAGCACAATCTTGGACGGGTCTTGCTTTTGTCTGGACTGGTGCAATGATTTGCATTCCGAGCTTGATGATCGGCGGGACCCTGATTGCAGGCATGCCATTTTGGGAAGCGATCCTAACCGCTCTAATCGGCCATGGCATCATCGTTGTTTTGATGATCTTTCAGGGAATCCAAGGAAGCGATTTAAAAATGCCAGCCGTTAAAGCTGCTGGTCAAGTATTCGGCAAGCAAGGCTCAAAAAAACTGATTTCCATCATCCTTGCGATTAGTTGCCTCGGCTGGTTTGGTATCCAGGCAAATGTTTGCGGAATGGCTTTCTCTCAGTTTTTAAGTCTCTATCAGATTGATTTCCCCGTCTGGCTTTCTTCCATCGTCTGGGGTATTATCATGCTTGTTTCCGCTCTTTATGGCATCAAAATTTTGAATTTGTTAAATTATATTGCCGTTCCCGTTTTGCTCGTTGTCTGTCTCTACGCGCTTGTTGTTTCATTAAAGGGAGGCATTTCACCAGTCTTTCAACATCAGCCAACGACACACTTGCCGTTTTTCAGCGGACTTTCGATCACAGTTGGTTCATTTGCACTTGGAGCGGTCATCGCTGGTGACTATTCACAGTATACGAAAAAACGTGGTGACATTGTCAAAGCATCTATCCTTGGCATCTTACCTTCTGGGATTTTTATGATTTTAGTCGGAGCTGTTTTAGCGATTACAGCAGGAACAGCAGATATCACGGCTGTCTTTACGGAACTTGGACTACCTGTTATCGGTGTGGTTGCCCTTGTTCTTGCCACGTGGACAACGAATGCTGTCAATGCTTTTTCAGGAGGTATCGCCATTTGTAATATCTTCAATTTTTCAAAAAGCAAGGAAAAAATCGCAGTCGCTTGTGCTGGCATTCTCGGAACCATTTTAGCAGCGTTTGGGATTTTAAATTATTTTGTACCGATTATGAATGTGTTATCCGCGATGGTTCCTCCAGTTGCAGGTGTTATGATTGCCTCTTATTGGGTCATTCAAAAAGGTGATAAAACGAAATGGCAAGAAGTAAAAGGGGTAAACTGGATGGGAGTTACAGCCTGGTCTGTTGGTGCAGTCATCGCCTGCATCCCAGTTATTTTCAGTTTCTTCAAAGAACTTCCCCAGTTTCCGAACCAGCCCCTAATCGGCTGTATTATTTCCTTTGTGATTTATCTAGTCGCAAAAAAAGTGATGGACAGTCGAAAAAAACATGTATTAGAAGAAGATTTTTGAGTGAATAGGAGGAAGTTAGATGCGTTATTTAGATGAACAAGCCATTGAAGACATTGCTTTAGGTGCCGCGTTTTTAGGAACTGGTGGTGGGGGTGATCCATATATTGGAAAAATGATGGCTCTTTCTGCTTTAAAAGAATATGGTCCAGCGAAACTACTTTCGGTAGATGAAATCGCAGATGACGACTTTTTTATCCCAGCAGCGAGCATGGGTGCGCCCTCTGTTTTGATTGAAAAATTTCCAAAAGGAGATGAATACCTGCGAATTTTCGATAAGCTCGGGCGCTATATTGGAAAAGAGTTGACAGGGACTTTTCCGATGGAAGCAGGGGGCGTGAATTCCATGATTCCGATCGTTGTAGCTGCGCAACTAGGGATTCCACTTGTCGACTGTGATGGCATGGGTCGAGCTTTCCCTGAGCTTCAAATGGTGACATTCCATTTGCACGGGGTTTCCGCAACCCCGATGGCAGTTGCTGATGAAAAAGGAAATATTGAAATCCTTGAAACGCAAGATAATAACTGGACGGAACGCTTAGCGCGCGCTGCAACAGTTGAGATGGGAGCAAGCAGTTCTGTTGGGCTTTATCCTTGTAGTGGAAAAGATATTAAACAAGCTGGGATTCGAGGCATCGTTAGCTTATCAGAAAAAATTGGCCAAATCATTCAATCGAAACAGCAAGATCAAGCAGAAAAATTGAATCAACTACTTGAAGCAACGGATGGCTACCATTTATTTAGTGGAAAAATTGTCGATGTCGAGCGTGATATGGTAGGCGGATTTAACCGGGGGTGCGTCACTATTAAAGGGTTAACAGAAAATTCCCAAGATGAAATAAAAGTTTACTTCCAAAATGAGAACTTGATCGCTCAAAAAAATGGGGAAGTGATTGCGATGACTCCCGATTTAATTTGCTTAACGGACCTTGAAACCCTTCATCCGGTGACGACTGAATCATTAAAATACGGGAAGCGTGTCCATGTGTTAGGTCTTCCTTCAAATCCGCAGTGGCGAACTGAAAAAGGACTGGAAACTGTAGGACCTCGTTATTTCGGCTATGACCTTGACTTCATTCCGATTGAGAAAACGCAGGCAAAAGGAGGGACTGTCCATGTATAAAGTAGGGATAGATGTTGGTGGAACCAATACAGATGCGGTAGTATTAAATGAAAAATTTGAACTCGTTACAAGTACCAAAGTTCCAACTAGCGAAGATATTGAAACGGGGATTCGCGAGGCATTAAAACAAGTCCTTGAAAAGGCAGGAATTGAGCGAGAAAAGGTTTCTCATGCTATGCTTGGCACAACGCAGTGCACCAATGCGATTGTAGAACGAAAAAAACTAGCACGAGTGGCTGTTATTCGACTTGGCTATCCAGCAACGGCCTCTGTTTTACCCTATACGGCTTGGCCAAAAGATCTGATTGACAAGCTTTCTGGAATATATCAACTGGCCTCAGGTGGATTTGAGTTTGATGGTGGCGAGCTTTCTGTTTTTTCAGAACCAGAGATTCGAGAAATTCTTCAAAGCTGGAAAGACAAGGTGGAAGCCATTGCCGTTGTAGGTGTGTTTTCATCTTTGAAAAATGAAGAGGAATTTCGTGTTGCAGAAATCGCTAGAGAAGAACTGGGGGAAAAAATTCCAGTTTCGCTTTCATCTACCATAGGGTCTATTGGATTGCTTGAACGTGAAAATGCCAGCATTTTAAACGCTGGACTATTTAAAGTAATGGAAGCAACCAGTCGAGGATTTGAAAAAGCGCTACAAAGTGAGGGCATTCATCAGGCAGAAGTTTTTCTTTGTCAAAATGATGGCACGCTTATGTCTATTGAATATGCAAGGAAGTTTCCAATTCTTACAATTGCTTGTGGCCCAACAAATAGCATCCGAGGCGCAGCTTACCTAGCTGGATTAAAAGACGTTTTAGTACTTGATGTCGGTGGAACTACATCCGATATTGGTGTGCTTGCTGGCGGTTTTCCGCGTGAATCTTCTCTTGCGGTGGAAGTTGGAGGAGTTCGCACGAATTTCCGTATGCCGGATATCGTCTCCATTGGGCTTGGCGGAGGAAGCATTGTTCGACGTGATGGCGACGAAGTGACGGTTGGACCAGATAGTGTGGGATACCGGATTACAGAAGAAGCACTTGTTTTTGGCGGAGAAACGATTACGGCTACAGATATCGCAGTTCGTTTAGGACATGCGAACGTCGGAGACCGGAAGAAAGCCGAACAAATTCCACTTGAATTTGCTGAAAAAGCCTATCAAAAAATTGCAGAGATGACAGAAGTCGCTATTGATAAAATGAAAACTAGTTCAGGAGATGTGGAGGTTGTTTTAGTTGGCGGTGGTAGCTTGATTATCCCCGATCAGCTGAAAGGAGTCCGCAAAATTATCCGAGATGAACATGGTGCTGTTGCAAACGCGATTGGAGCTTCAATTTCACAAATAAGCGGTGAATACGAACAAATTTATATTTACTCACAAAAACCGCGTGAAGAAGCTTTGCAAGATGCAGAGGAAAAAGCTTATGAAAAGGCAAGGCTTGCTGGCGCAGTTGTAGAAACGATCGAAGTTGTGGAAGTAGAAGAAATTCCGCTTGCTTACCATCCAGATAATGCGACTCGTCTTCGAATTAAAGCCGTTGGCGATTTAGTCTAAAAAACCCGTTGCTAGAAATAGCAACGGGTTTTTTAGCTTCTTCAATCTCGTAATCCTTTTCCAGCTAAAATCTGTGGAATGAATTTTTCAATGCGAGCTTCACGTGTTTTGCTTTGCTTCGCACCAGCAAAATAAAATAGATAAGCTTTTCTGCGTCCAGGCGTGAGCGACTCAAAAGCAGTCTTTAAACGGGGATCCTCTTTTAATTTTACCGCAAATTCTTCTGGCATGTTAACGGTACTAGCTGTTTCTTTCTTTTCCACTTGTAAGCCTGATTTTTCGACTTGAATAGCTTCTAACACGTAAGCTTGGATAACTTTTCGAAGCTCTTCCACTTCTTCTTTTGACGTAAACCGTAACTGTTTACCAACACGTGAATTTTCACCCACATCTAAAAGAACTTTTTCGGGATCTTTTAGCAAAGACCCTTTGAAAAATAACAGCGCGCAGTAAGCTTTAAATCCTTGAATCAAAACAATATTTTTATGATTGACGCTGTAACAAGGTTTATGCCATTTAAATTCCTCCGTTATTTCGTCATCGATATCCAGTAAAATCGTTCGAAGCTTTTCTGTTACTTCTTGCCAAATTGGTATTTCATGAACATAATCTTCCACTTGCGGATTAGCTTTGGTTTTCGCCATCATTATCGCTCCATTTCGGTCTTGTATAATTTTTCATAATTATAGCACGTCACTCTCAAAAATTTAACAAATAATAACTAAATTATTTTATAAAATTACTTTGACACCAGTCATTCTTCCCACCTATAATAAGTAAAGAGAGAAGGGAGCGGACGGCTTGAAAAGGGAAGATGATAAATTTATTATTCAAACTGCACTTTTAACGGGTAAGTTGTTGCTTGAAAATGGAGCAGAGACAGCCCGAGTTGAAGATACGATGGAACGAATTATTCGAAAAAGCCTAGGGAGCACGGCTTCTAAAAGCTATTATACTTATGTGACACTTTCGGGCGTTTTCGTAAGAACCGATCTAGCAGAAAATAGTTTTCTCCGAATTGACAGTCGTGGATATAACTTAGAAAAGGTTGTCCAAGTCAATCAAATTTCACGTGACTTCACAGAAGGAAAAACAACTCTTCCAGAAATGAAACAACGCCTTGAAAAAGTTGATGCGGATACAAGCCGTGACGCCATGTGGAAGCAGCTTTTTTTTACTGCGCTGTTAAGTGGTGCCATTGTTTTGATTTTTGGTGGCAGGTGGTCAGATCTTCCAAGTGCCATTACGGGCGGTGTTTTAGCATACTTTGTATTTCAAAAATTAACGAACATGGCCGATTATCCATTCATTTTTGAATTTCTTTCCACTTTTATAGGTGGCCTATTCGGCTATCTCGTGCATCAGCTCATGGGCTCTGATATTAACCTAACGATGATCGGCACAGTCGTTCCACTTGTTCCTGGGATTGGGATTACAAATGCGATTCGTGACTTACTTGCGCGACACTATATTTCGGGAATTATTCGGCTGTTCGAGAGTTTATTTGTGGCAGCGGCTCTCGGATGTGGTGTGGCTCTCGTTATTTTGTTGTTTAATTCGTAGGAAAAGGGGAAGTTTTCATGTTTTTCGAACTGATCTATCATTTTATTTTCAGTTTCATTGCTTCATGCGCTTTTGGTTTTTTGTGTCGCATTCCGAATAAGACAATTATTGCTGGAGGAATTGTTGGCGGAGCGGGCTGGCTAGGATATTATATGATGAGCACAAACGGTTTCGGTGTTTTCATCACAAGTTTTTGCTGTTCCCTCATTTTAAGCACATTGAGCTATGCCTACAGCTACATTCGCAAATACCCCTCCACAGTTTACTTTATACCAGGACTTGTCCCAGTTGTTCCGGGGATCACCTTTTATGAGGTCTTCAAGGAACTATTTACGAACCATGCGGATGTTGCTTTAACCACCTTTTTTAATGTTATTGCTTCAGCTGTAGCCCTAGCATGCGGGATTATCATTGGGAACATTTTATTTTTGTTGCTTTTTAAACCGATTATCAATCAAGTTAAAACTGCTTTCAGATGAGAGCAGTTTTATTTTGTCTAGCTCTCAATCTACAAGTGATGGATTCTACGATATACTTAAAGAAATTGGACCCACTACAATTTTTCCTAGGAAGTTAGTTCTAAGTTGACTCTACCACAGTGTCAGTCTTTAAAATGATAACAAAGGAGAGAAAAGCAGGTATGTTTCGCATCGGTGATTTTTCTAAACTCGCACAAATAAGCGTTAGAATGTTACGACACTATGATAAGCTCGCTCTCATTAAACCAGTTAAAATTGACGCAACAACAGGATATCGTTATTATGAGGCTCGTCAGCTAGAAGATGTCGAACGTATTCGAGAATTACAAAGCATGGGTTTTTCCTTAAAGGAGATAAAGTGGATTTTTGAGCAGTCGGATGAAAAACAAGCGCTTTTTTTGCTTTATGAAAATCGCTATCAAGCATTAAAAAAAGAAGCAGAAAAACTAAAAGAACAAATGAAACGCTTAAAAGAAGCGAAGCCATATTTTAAGCACAATCAGCACTACTTAGTGAAAGTGAAAACTTTGCCAGAACGAAGAGTCCTTAGTTTGCGCGAAAAAATCCCCAACTATAATGATGAGGGAGTCCTTTGGAAAAAACTTTATCAAAAAGCAGCAAGAGAAAAAATTTCTTTTTCAAAAGAGCGGCTCGACTGTGCGATTTTCCATGATGCTAGTTACTTGGAGAACTGGCCGGATGTTGAAGTGCAATCGGTTATTCTTGATGCAGAAGAAAACCTTAATTTTAAGAAAGTGCCTGAACAATTAGTGGCAAGTATTACTTTTAGTGGTTCCTATGAAAAGATGGCAGTCGTAACAGAAACTTTTGCCAAATGGGTCGAGTCCAATCCCTACGAAATTGCGGGACCGATGTTAAATATCTATCACGTATCGAAAGCAACTGAAGAAGACCCCGAAAAATGGCTTACAGAAGCGTGCTTTCAAGTGAAAAGGAGAGATGAATAAGTTGAAATATGAATGGCGTAAAGAAGAAAAGGAACTTTATTTGCCCAAGAAACAGCCAGTTTTTCTGGATGTTCCGAAAATGTGTTACCTGACAATCGATGGCGAAGGGGACCCTAATGAAAAAGCTTTTCAAGAGCACGTAGCTGCACTTTATGCGGCTGCTTATACGATTCGAATGCTACCGAAAAAAGGGCTAACTCCTGAAGGTTATTTTGAGTATACCGTTTATCCACTTGAAGGAGAGTGGACAACGAAACAACGAGATGCTGGTCCACTTGATAAATCTTTATTTGCTTATAAGATCATGATTCGACAGCCGGAATTTGTTAACCAAAAATTGTTCGATGAAATCAGTCCCTTTCTTGAAAAGAAGCTTTCAAACGAACAAATTCAGAAGTTGAGGTTAGAAGAATTCACTGAGGGACCTTCAATTCAAATGCTACATCTTGGCGCATATGATACAGAACCCGCGAGCTTTGCTCAAATGGAACAGTTCGCATCGGATAAAGGATTTGAACGGGTATCAAAGGATCATAAGGAGATTTATTTGTCTGATCCCAGAAGAACGGCACCTGAAAATTTAAAAACAGTTCTTCGATTTGCTGTGAAGCAAAAACTTTGACCTTTTCTGACTATAGAGCTACAATAGAATTGTAAGGTAAGAATAAGAAGGTTATGAGGAGTGATGAATGATGATGAACTTACCACAAATGCATCACAGCGACTTCTTTGACTTATTCCCATCTGTCTTTGATGGAAACGTTAACCTATTAAATGGAAGCCAAATGAATGTCGACATTTCAGAAACTGAGGAAAACTATCAAGTGAAAGCGGATTTACCAGGTTTTAACAAAGAAGACATTCGCGTTGATTTTGAAAATGGTATTTTGACAATTAAAGGTCAACGTGAAAAGAAAGCGGACGTGAAAGATGACGCGGGAAACTTTATTCGTCGTGAACGTTCAAGTGGCTCTATCAGCAGAAGCTTTGCACTTCAAAATGTAGATGCGAGTGGAGTGAAAGCAGACTTTGTGGATGGCGTTTTAAGCATTGTTCTTCCAAAATTAGAAAATAGTGACCATACAAAAATTGAAATTAAATAACGAATGCTTAAAAGCTGCTGGAATTTTCTTCCAGTGGCTTTTTTGTTTGCAATAGACAAAAGTTTTCAGAACGGGTATCCTTAAGGGGAAGCGTATTTCTTTGCGTAAAGGAGCTCGAAAATGAAAGAAAAATTAGTCAGTGTGATTGTGCCTGTATATAATGTAGAAAAAGATTTGATGCGCTGTGTTAATTCGATTTTGAATCAAACGTATCCGCATCTTGAAATTTTATTAATTGACGATGGTTCTACGGATTCTTCTGGGGAAATGATAGACCAGCTGACAGATACTCGTGTGAAAAAAATTCATCAACTGAATAGTGGTCAAGCAGGAGCACGGAATACGGGGTTAAATCTTGCAACTGGGGATTATATTGTGATGGTAGACAGCGATGATTGGATTCAGGAAAATTTAGTTGAAGTTTGTCTGAAAACGGCCGAGGAGTCGCATGCTGATCTCGTTTTATTTACTTCTTATAACGTAAACCAAGAAGGAAAAAAACAATATGTGCCTCGAAATTCTGGATACTTGCTGACAGATGCGGGAAGCGTTCCTTGGAACAAATTTTATGCCGCTCAGCTGTTACGGGATATTCGTTTCCCACTTGGGACTTGGTACGAGGATTTGGGAATGATTCCGGCTGTCGTTTTACGAGCAAAAAATCCTGTGAAGCTTGACGAAGCTCTCTATTTTTATCAGACGGATCGCATGGATTCCCAGTCGAACCTCAAACAGGATCTTAAATTTCTTGAAGTCATCCTGATGCTTCAGCATGTGGAAGCTGAGATGAAGCGGTTGAAGATTTATACTGGAAATGAACAGGAACTCGAATGGCTTTATATGGAACACCTTGTTTATCGCACGGTGCTCCGAAAAATCATTGATCTCAAATCCATTAAATTGCGTAGGGAAGCACTGAGAGAGGTGAAGCAAGTTTTGGAAGAGAGGTTCCCGCGCTGGAGAAAAAACGGGTACAGTTCTGGCCACGGGTTAACGGCAAAACTGAAGAAAATCGCGGTACGTCTTTATCTCGCTGGCTTTGTTCGACTTGGGGATTGGGTTTGGAAAGTGCCGTTTGAAAAAAGACGCCAAAAAACTGGCTTTTAAAAGGAGAAAAACATGAAAGTAAGTGTGATTATCCCCGCTTATAATGTGAGCGAATATATTGATGCTTGTATCGATTCTGTGATGAATCAATCTTATCCAGATCTTGAAGTGATTGTTGTGGAGGACGGATCAACGGACGATACGGGTGAAAAGTTAAAACAGTTGCAGCAAAAGTATCCTTCTCTTCATGTAATTCGGAAGGAAAACGGTGGGTTGTCAGCTGCGAGAAATGATGGCGTGAAGCTTTCAACAGGAACTTATCTTGCTTTTGTTGATAGTGATGATGTTATTGACAGAACGATGTATGAACGAATGGTGAAAAGCCTTGAGCAAGCGGATGCAGAAATCGTAACGATCGGGGTGAGCCGACTTCGCGGCGAAGATGTTTATCCTTCTGTTCTTCATGAACGTTTTATGCAAGAAACAAAAATTGGAACGAATTTGCATGAAACAAACGAGTTGCTTTATGATACGACGAGCTGGAATAAATTGTTTAAACGCAGCTTTTGGGATGAGAATCAGTTTGCTTTTCCAGTAGGAAAAACTTTTGAAGATATTCCTGTTGTTATTCCTGCTTATTTAAAGGCTGAGCGTGTCAATTTACTCGCCTCGATAGGCTACTACTGGCGTTCAAGGGAATCTTCGGGATCTATTACGCAACAACGTAACAATGTTCGCATGGTAAAGGATCGACTGGATGCTTTAAGAGTTTGTGATCAAGCCTTTAAAGGAGTGACGGATACAAAACTCATCCAAGCAAAAAAAGATAAATTCCTAGCGATTGACTTATTTTCAATGATCGAATGGCTTTTTCTCGCGCCTAAAGAAGATTATGAGGAAATTCGCGGGCTCGTTTCAAGCTATATCGAGCAGGCTGATTTGAAAACTGATTTAGTAAGGCTACCTAAAAGGAAACGTAAAATGTTTGAGGCGTTACTTTCGGACCGGCAAAGTGCTTTTAAATGGCAAGGGCGACTCTACTTCTTGCAAAAGGCTTTTGGAAAAATTTCTTTTCCTTCTAAAAACAAGTAATTTGACAAAGAAACAAGTTGTAACTATAATGGTTACAAAGAGGTGAGGGAATGGCCATTTCAACACGTTTTAGTGTCGCGGTGCATATTTTGACGTTAGTTGATCGAAATCGCGGCGAACAAATAACCTCTGAGGAGATCGCGGGGAGCGTTGGAACGAACCCGGTTGTAATCCGGCGCATCATGAGTCTTTTAAAGAAAGCTGGGTTGCTTCATTCAAGTCCTGGCGCTAGCGTGACTTATTTGACGCGTGATCCGAAAGAGATTTCGCTCTATGAAGTGTACCGAGCTGTGGAAGGGGAAAAGCAGTTATTTGATATGCATCAAAATCCCAATCCAAATTGTTTCGTTGGTGCTCACATTCAAGATGCGCTTGATGATGCCTTTTTAAATGCGCAGCGAAAGATGGAAGCTGAATTAAAAAAGGTAAGTTTACAAGATATTCGTGCAAGTATGGAAAGCAAGGCGAATTAGATTTGCCTTGCTATCAAAAACATTTGATTGTAACTGTTTTAGTTACATATAAGGAGGAAGAATCATGAAAGTAGCCATTATTGCAGCAGCAGGAAAAGCTGGTCATTTGATTTTAGAGGAGGCTGTTAAACGGGGAATGGATGTGACGGCGATTGTTCGTCATAAAGAAAAAATTACGAATCCAAATGTAGAGGTGCTAGAAAAGGACTTATTTGATTTAACGTTTGCAGACTTAGAGGGGCAAGATGTAGTTGTCGATGCGTTTAATGCGCCACTTGGAAAAGAAGAGCTGCATCAAAGTTCGCTTGCGCATTTGATTGAGCTTTTAAAAGGACATGAAGAGATTCGATTAATGGTTGTTGGTGGGGCAGGTAGTTTATATGTCGATCCTGAGAAGACAACTCGTCTCATGGACACAAAAGACTTTCCAGAAGCATTTCTTCCAACGGCTTCTAATATGGGGAAAGCTTTTGATGAACTGAAGGCGACAACGAATTTGAACTGGACGTATGTTAGTCCTTCTGCTTTCTTTAACCCTGATGGAGCAGCAACGGGAAGCTATCAGATGGGCGCTGACAACTTGCTTACAAATGCTAGCGGAGAAAGTGAAATCAGTTTTCTAGATTATGCACGTGGCTTTGTTGATGAAATCGAAAAGGGCGAACATCAGCGTGAACGTATTACGCTTGCTTCGAAATAGTGGAAAAAACTCCTTGCATTTGCGAGGAGTTTTTTTGCGGGAAAGAAAGTCTTAAGTTTTCTAAAAGAATCTTAAAATCAGTCTTAAGATGGCTTGATTTCTCCCCTTTTTTCGCGTATTGTTTAGCTAAAAGAAACAGGAGGAGATGCTTTTTTGAGAAAGTGGACGAAAAAGAAGAAGCGGCGAATTTACTTTTTAACGGGCATTTTTGCATCGGTTGTTCTTCTGTTTGTTTTGGCTGGGATGCTCCGGAATGCGTATTTAGAATTTACGGCACCATCTCCTGCTTACGACAACGAAAAACAGCATTTCATCAGCAAACTCGTCCCACGCGCACAGCAAATTCAAAAGGAACATAATATTTTGACGAGCGTTACGCTTGCTCAGGCGATTCTTGAGTCAAATTGGGGAAAAAGCGAGCTGGCGATTAAAGCGAATAATTTATTTGGAGTGAAAGGGTCAGCAGGTGCTCCGTTAATTAATATGACTACAAAGGAATTTCAAGATGGAAAATGGATCGAGATCAAAGCTAATTTTCGAAAATATACAAGTTTTGATGAATCACTTGATGATCATGCGAATCTCTTTTTAAATGGGACTTCTTGGGCGAAAGATAAATACCGGGCTGTAATTGATGCCAGAGATTATAAAACGGCTGCAAAAGCAATCATGGATGCGGGATATGCAACTGATCCAACTTATGCTTCGAAACTTACAACGCTGATTGAGGATTATGACTTAACGAGCTACGATGAAGTAGGGGCGAAAGTCATTCGAAATCAGCTTGCAGGGTACAAAGCAAAGGTTAAAAAAGACGCAGAAGGAACGGTTTATGGTATGCCTTATGGACTCCCTGGGGCAACCAAAAATGAAAACTTAACTTTTTACGCGAGGGATACTTTGAATGTTCTCCGTGTTGCGGAAACAACTAACGGAAAATGGGTTCAATTTGCTGTTGATGGGAAGACAGCAGGTTGGGTTAATGCGGATTTAATTCAACGAAAATAACCGAAAATGGATTGAAATTAACACTTTTTAGTTGTCTTATTGGTAGTTCATTAGACCTAACAAAGTGCGTTTCAATCCTTTTTTTTGTTTTTTTTCGTTTTGCGCAACCTAAGCAAGTGAATGGTTTTTATTGTTTTGTCATTTTTGTAACCTAAAAGAAATATATATTACATAAAAGTTTTGTTAGAATGAAATGGTTGCTAAGAAAGAACACATGTTTTTATATCTTTGAGGTATAAAAATTTATTCAAAAAAGGATGTGCAAACTCATTATGTTTTCAATTGCTAAGAAGCACTTGCTTAGAATAGGGCTCGTCAGCCTATCGTTTTCGATGATCGCTCTTCCTATGCAAGCAAAGGCGGATGACTCATCTGCTCGGATAACTTCCGCGCAACAAGCTTTCATTAATGAAATTGCGCCACATGCAAAAAGAGTTCAAAAAGAACATGGAATTTTAGCCAGCATTACAATTTCTCAAGCGATTTTAGAATCGAATTGGGGGAAAAGTCAGCTTGCCCAAAAAGGAAAAAACCTATTTGGCATTAAAGGAACCTTCCGCGGGAGATCCATTTATTTGCCAACTAAAGAGCATAATGGTGTGGTCTATGTTGGAACAAAAGCTGCTTTTAAATCGTATCCGTCTTGGTACGATTCACTGAATGATCATGCACTTTTATTTGCTGAGGGCCCAAGCTGGAATAAAAAATTATATGCGCGTTTGCTTGGGGAAACAAATTTCCGTTTAGCAGCGCAAGCTTTGGCTGAAACGGGTTATTCATCGGACCCAACATACGCAGCCAAGTTGATTGAAGTTATTGAAAAGTTTGGTTTAGCAACTTATGACCGTTCAGAACTGGCTCTCGATCAAATGTCTTCGGTTACTCAGACTTATGCAGTCGGTCAAATGAAAGAACACCGTGTATTAAATATTTGGAGTTCGCCAAATACACGTGAAGCAAAACTCCTCGCTAGCTTCTCGAATGATTTCGATCCAAAAATTGAAATTTTACGCGAAGCCAAAATGGATAGTAATAAAATTTGGTACCAAATTGAACTTGGCTCTCAAGTGGGTTGGGTAAATAGTGATGTGGTTGAGTTAATTTATACGACATCAGGAAAAACGCCATTTAAAAATCAAAGCGTTGGACTTGCAGGTGCCGGAAGTACTTGGCATAAGCGGTTAACGGGTCAAAATGGCTTTAACCAAGTTGCCTTAAATAGTGATGAATCAAGTGACGAACTTCCTTTTTTTAAGAAGTTTTCTGTAGTTAGTGCGGTCACTTTAATGACTAATACAAAATTACATTTGAGTATGTAATTGATAATAAACCGAAAATTCTAGCGCTTATTTAAGCTTGAATTTTCGGTTTTAATGCGTCTGACCAAGTTTCCTGTTTTTTTTCTGCTATAATAAGAAACATGAAGGAAAGGATGTGCTGAAATGGATCAGGAATTAGAAATGTTAAAAGCGTTGACGGATGCAAAAGGGATTGCTGGAAATGAACGTGAACCAAGACAAGTTTTTGAATCTTACATAAAAGACGCTGCCGATGAGCTTCACCATGATGGACTTGGGAGTAGTATTGCACTTAAAAAAGGGCAGGCGGATGGACCTAAAGTGATGATCGCAGGACACTTGGATGAAGTCGGTTTTATGGTTACACAAATTGACGCAGGCGGTTTTATTAAATTCCAAACGGTCGGTGGCTGGGTGCCTCATGTTATGTTGTCACAAAAAGTTACTGTTATTACTCGTGAAGGGGAAGAAATTCCTGGCTTGATTGGATCTAAACCTCCTCATCTAATGACGGCTGCTGAGAGGCAAAAATCTTTTGACATTAAATCGATGTTCATTGATGTGGGTTCGAATGACCGAGAAGAAACCGAAAGTTTTGGTATTCGTCCAGGAGACATGATTGTCCCTGCTTTTGAATTTACAACAATGAAAAACGAGAAGTTCTTACTTGCGAAAGCTTGGGATAATCGAATCGGTTTGGCTGTTGCTATTCAAGTTCTTAAAAATTTACAAAATGAAAAACATCCTAACAATGTTTACGGCGTTGGTGCTGTCCAAGAAGAAGTGGGACTACGTGGATCGAAAACGGCGACGCATTTTATTCAACCGGATATTGGTTTTGCAGTCGATGTCGGCATTGCTGGTGATACGCCGGGAATTAAACCAGAGGAAGCGCAAAGTAAAATGGGTAAAGGCCCGCAAATTATTTTATACGATGCTTCACTCGTCAGTCATCCTGGCTTGCGTAACTTTGTTACAGATGTAGCGGATGAACTCGGGATCCCTTATCAGTTTGATGCGATTCCTGGTGGTGGTACAGATGCTGGGTCGATTCACTTAACAGGAGACGGGGTTCCGTCACTGCCAGTTACGATTGCAGCACGTTATATCCATTCCAATGCATCAATCATCCATCGTGATGATTTTGAAGCAACGGTAAAACTTCTTACGGAAGTCATCAAACGTTTGGATGCTGAAACAGTCAAGAAAATTACATTTGGCTGAGGCTTAGAGAAAAGGTGCCCACTTATCGGGCGCCTTTTTAGATTGCTTTTTTATAGATTCCTCTCTACAATAGAAATAGATTGCCGGATAAAGCTACTATGAAAATATAATTAGGTCTTTATACCTATTTACATAAAGAAGTAAAGCTGTTTTATAAAGGTGGAATTTCGTTTTAGATTACAGAATTGTTACAAAGGAGGGGTTGGATGGAACTAATTCAGTCCACCAAAAATGAACGTGTCAAAAAATGGAAAAAATTGATGATGAAAAAAGGGCGAGCTGAACAAGGAACATACCTTGTTGAAGGCTTTCATTTAGTGGAAGAGGCGCTAAAGCAAGATGGACTTGTTGAAGAGCTGATCGTTGAAGAGGGTTTGTCATTTGACTTAGAGCGACCTAGTGAGATTCGAAAACACTTGGTGAGTCATGAGGTGAGCCACTATTTAAGTGAAACTAAAAGCGAGCAAGGGGTTTTTGCAGTCATCAAAATAACGGAGCCAGAGCTCTTGTTTCTTGTTGATAAGAAGTTTTTACTTCTTGATGCGGTGCAGGATCCTGGGAATATGGGAACGCTAATTCGAACGGCAGACGCGGCTGGATTTGATGCGGTCATTCTCGGTGCTGGGTCTGCGGATTTATATAATCCTAAGGTGATACGCAGTGCGCAGGGAAGTCACTTTCATATTCCTGTAATTAGTGGGAATCTTTTAGACTGGCTTTTTAGGCTTGCAGATGAAGAAGTTCCAGTCTATGGCGCTTTCTTGGATGAAACGGCAATGCCTTATGATCAGGTTTCTAAAAAGGAATCGTTTGGGCTCGTTGTGGGGAATGAAGGAAATGGTATTTCGAAAACAATTGAAGAAAAAATCAGGCATAAAGTCTATATCCCTATTTATGGTGAAAGTGAATCCCTAAATGTTTCAGTCGCTGCGGGAATTTTGATGTATGCTTTGCGAAAATAAAAAACCTTGAAGGAGGTTTGTCTCCTTCAAGGCCTATTCCTTGGTGTTTTTTAATTTGATTTCATGGATTAAAACAGGATGAAGCACTTTTTGAACGGAACGGATATAGCTATTTGCGGCACCCCAATCAATATTGAAAATTAAATTATCGGAGCTTCCTGTTGAGATGGCTGTAACTTCTGATTCTCCGTGGAAGTTATTGATAGTAATGAAAAGAGCAGCTCGATTGGAAGCGCGGAAGTAATATTTTTCGTAAGCGAGTGTTGCGAGTTTCTTTCCTTCGCCAAAGTCACGTATTTCTTCAAATACTGGTGTGCTGGTCGCTTGCGAAAGCTTAATCATATCCATCGTTTCTTCAACGGAACTTTTAACGATATAGCGACGACTCGTCATTTGTCTCACTCCTCTTCGTTTTCTTTCTTCTATTGTAAGCCCGTCTATTTAATTTCGCAATCCCACTTTTAAAAAATAAGCAACATGAATTTAATTAGTTACTTTCTGTTTGGTTTTGTGCTATAATACAAAAAGAGGTGAGAATTATGACGGAAGCACATAAAGTTTGTCCGAAGTTTGAATCCGCATTTCAGCTTCTTGGAAAACGTTGGACGGGTTTGATTATTAATGTTCTTCTCACAGGGCCAAAACGTTTTAAACAAGTGGCAGGAGAAATTCCGCAAATGAGTGATCGCGTATTAGCTGAACGTTTAAAAGAACTGGAAGAAATGGAAATTGTTGTAAGGCAAGTCTATCCAGAGACGCCTGTTCGCATTGAATATACATTAACGGAAAAAGGCAAAGATTTGAAAAAAGTCATGGAGCAGGTCCAGTGTTGGGCTGATAGGTGGATTCCACTTGAACAGACTGCAGAGTGATGAGATAATAAGAAACATGGCAATTATGAATATTGCTGTGTTTTTTATTTTGGCTAAAAAGGGGAATGAACATGAAAAAGAAGGGGCTTTTTACGGCGCTCGTCATGATCGTTTTAATACTTTCAGCGTGTTCTTTTGCGACTACAAAAAAAGAGTCCACCAAGAAAACGCCGAGTATTGCGGTTACGATTCAAGTTACACAAAATGAAGGAAAAGAAAAACTGGAAACAAAAAAAGTCCAAGCGAAAAAAGGAACGACGCTTTATCAAATGCTTCAAGACAATTTTAAAATTGCTGATGATAAAGGGATGATTACATCCATTAATGGCGTTTCTCAAGATGAAAAAGCTGGTCGTTACTGGTTTATTGAAATAAATGGTAAATTTGCAACAAAAGGCGCTAAAGAAACGAAGCCTAAAAATGGGGATAAAGTGAGTTTTGATCTTCATGAAGCCAACTAATGAAATGATGCGATTTTCACTGAAAAATACTAAAATATTAGCGCTTTTGGCTGTACTTTCAGCGCTTGCGGCAGCGGGAAGAATTTTATTTGCTCCGCTACCCAATATTCAACCGGTCACAGCCCTTGTTGTTATGCTGACGCTACTGTGCGGCGTTCGTTTTGGCGTTTTATTCGCGACACTTACGATGGTTGTTTCAAATTTTGTGTTGGGGTTAGGGATTTGGACTTTTGGACAAGTTTTAGGATACGCATTTATTGCGCTTTTAACGGGCTTGTTCCTTCGACCTTACAGACAAAAAATACCGCTTTGGATGATGGCACTTTTTTGCGGACTGATGGGTTTTGTTTATGGGCTTATTCAAGCGCTTTTGATTGCTCCAATTTATGGGTTTGCTTATTTTTGGGTGTATTACCTAGCAGGGTTATCCTTTGATACGCTTCATGCTACCGGGAATATAGTCTTTTACTTCGTTTTGGCGCCGATTTTTTTACCTCTGTTAACGAGGCTTTTGCAGAAATATACTTGCTAATTTAAGTGAAACTGTTATAATGAGAAGTAATTAAATGATGCAAAAGACGATGACGGAGACAAGTAACAAAGAAATTCTTGTTTAGGGAGAAGCGGTCTATAGACTGGAAGCCGCTTTACTGGAAGCTTTGTGAAAATTTCAGCTCTAACAGTCGCTGCCGGGAACTAACTTATGGGGAAAGGCAGATCGGTGAAAAGCCGTTACCGGAATGAAGTGAAAGCAGTTTTTCTGTTTTTATTAGGGTGGTACCGCGAGCTAACCTCGTCCCTTTGTGGATGGAGGTTTTTTATTTTGTCTAAAAAAGGAGTGTGGTTCTTTTGTTAAAGCAACTGGAAACGCTAGAAAAAGAAGCAATTCAGGAAATTGAACAGGCGGAAAGCTTAAAAGTGCTGAATGATTTACGTGTGAAATATCTCGGGAAAAAAGGCCCGATGACAGAAATCATGAAGCAGATGGGCAAACTTTCGAATGAAGAAAAACCACTTGTTGGAGCTAAAGCTAACGAAGTTCGAACGGAAATCAGTACAAAAATCAAACATAAGCAAGAAGGTCTGGAAGAGGCTGCGCTAATGAAACAGCTTGAAAGTGAATCAATTGATGTGACACTTCCTGGAACAAAAATACCCACTGGAACGACTCACTTGCTTACACAAGTCATTGATGAGCTTACTGATATGTTTGTTGGAATGGGCTACCGAATTGCAGAAGGCCCAGAAGTTGAACTGGATTATTATAACTTCGAAGCATTAAATTTACCAAAAGGTCATCCAGCACGCGATATGCAAGATAGTTTCTACATTACAGAGAACACCTTGTTGCGTACGCAAACTTCACCGGTTCAAGCGCGGACAATGGAAAATCACGATTTTAAAAATGGCCCAATCAAGATTATTTGCCCAGGTAAGGTATACCGACGCGATAACGATGATGCGACGCACTCCCACCAGTTCACGCAAATTGAGGGGCTAGTTGTTGGAGAGAATATCACATTTGCTGATTTGAAAGGAACGCTTACTGTTTTAGCGAAGCGCATGTTTGGTGAAAATCGAGAAATTCGACTTCGTCCAAGTTTCTTCCCCTTCACTGAGCCATCTGTTGAAATGGATATTTCTTGTTTTGCTTGTGGTGGTGAAGGCTGCCGAACTTGTAAAGGAACGGGATGGATCGAGATTCTTGGATCAGGACTTGTGCACCCTCGCGTGCTAGAGATGTCTGGTATTGATTCAAGTAAGTATAGCGGTTTTGCTTTTGGACTTGGCCCAGAACGCGTTGCCATGTTGAAGTATGGCGTGGATGATATTCGCCATCTTTATACGAATGATTTGCGCTTTTCGAAACAATTTATAGCAAAAGAAATGGGGGAGAGATAAATGTTAGTTTCTTATAATTGGGTCAAAAAATTCTTCCCGGATCTTAAACTGGATGCAGATGAGCTTGCCGAAGCAATTACGCGTACGGGGATTGAAATTGAAGGCGTGGAGCATTTAGATCAAGAATTAAAAAATTTAGTTGTCGGGGAAGTGTTAACTTGCGAACCCCATCCAAGTGCAGATAAATTGAAAAAAACGACGGTTCGTGTAGATGAAGATGAAGTTGTACAAATCATCTGTGGTGCACCAAATGTAGATCAAGGTCAAAAAGTGATCGTCGCTCGTGTGGGGGCTCGCCTTCCAGGCGGAGTGAAAATCAAACGAGCAAAACTTCGCGGGGAAGTTTCTGAAGGGATGATTTGTTCGCTTCAAGAGCTTGGCTTTGATAGCAGCGTGGTTCCAAAAGCCTATCAAGAAGGAATTTATGTTCTACCGGATGATGTGACAGTCGGTGCAAGTGCAATCACACTTTTTGGCTTAGATGATTCCATACTCGATATGGCGATTACACCTAACCGAGCAGATGCACTTGGTATGACAGGTGTTGCGCATGAAGTGGGGGCGATCGTTCACGAAAAACCACTTTTACCTGAACAGCCAGATGTTTCGGAAGCTGGATCCATTGAAGGAAAAGTGCAAGTTGCGATTAAAGATAAAGAAACGACTCCTTATTATGCGGTTCGCTTAGTTGAAGATGTGAAAGTAGCAGAATCGCCGCTTTGGTTGCAAACGACGCTAATGAAAGCGGGAATTAGACCACACAGTAATATCGTTGATGTAACAAACTATATCAATTTACTTTATGCCCAACCGCTACATTCTTTTGATTACGAGAAGGTGGGAAGTAAAGAAATTGAGGTTCGTCTAGCACACGCAGGCGAGCAAATTGAGACGCTTGACGGTAAAGAGCGAAACCTTTCAGAGAACCATATCGTCGTGACGAATGGAAAAGATCTGATTGCGATTGCTGGGATTATGGGCGGGGCAAACTCAGAAGTTTCGGCGGATACGACACAAGTTTTGCTTGAAGGGGCTATTTTTGATAGTAAGTATATCGGAGAAGCGTCAAGAGAACTTGGGATTCGTACGGAAGCGAGCATTCGCTATGACAAAGGGAGCGATGCTTTTAAAGTAGAGCAAGCTCTAGCACATGGTGCGGCACTTATTGCTGAACTTGGTGGCGGACGTATGTTATCAGGTGTTTCTGAAGTGGATAACCGTGACGCGTATCAAAATGAAATTGTAACGAGTTTCTCGAGGGTGAATCGTTTACTTGGAACAAAGATTTCTAGTGAAGAAATGGCTGATGTGTTTGACCGTCTTCAATTCGAAGTACACTTTAACGGCGATGAGATTCGGGTTGAGGTTCCTTCAAGACGCTGGGATATTTCCATTGAGGCTGATATTTTAGAAGAAGTGGCGCGGATTTACGGCTATGACCGAATTCCTGCAACGCTTCCAAAAGCGGAAACGGCTGGCGGGTTTACAACAGAACAATTACTTCGCAAAGAAACACGGAATTACCTTGAAGCAACTGGTTTAAACCAAGCGCTTACGTATTCACTTGTTTCCGAAAAAGAAGCAGGACGATTGGCGCTTACTGAGGAAAAGACAGTACGGCTCAAGATGCCGATGAGTGAAGAGCATAGCACGCTTCGCACGAGTCTCGTTCCGAGTTTGATTCAAGCGGCAAGTTATAATGTTGCACGAAAAAATACAGATGTCTTTTTCTTTGAACTTGGCAATGTTTATTATGGAACAGACGGAGATGCACTCCCTGTAGAAGAAGAGCATTTAGCCATTTTAATGACTGGAAATTATGTAGCGCCTAGTTGGAAAGGCGAAGCTCAATCGGTCGATTTCTTCTTGCTAAAAGGAATTTTAGAGGGCTTGGCTGAGCAGCTTGGACTTGTTTCCTCTTTCCAATTTGAAAAACGTGTGCTAAAAGAACGTCATCCGGGCCGGTCAGCAGCGATTCTTCTTGGAGAGGAAGAAGTGGGTTATCTTGCTGAGCTTCATCCACGTTTAGAAAAAGAATTTGATTTAGCAGCGACTTATGTTGCTGAATTAAATTTTGAAGCGCTTCTTAAAGCTCCGAAGAAACAAGTCGAATATGCTCCGATTGCACGCTTCCCGGAAATGACACGTGATCTTGCTTTGCTTGTTGACCGCTCGGTGGAAAATGGAGTCATTGAAAGAGTGATTCATGAAAATGGAGGAACACTACTCTCAGATGTGAAATTGTTTGATATTTTTGAAGGAGAAAGTATTGGCGAAGATAAAAAATCTGTCGCTTACACGCTTACTTTCTTAGATCCAGAACGGACGCTCGTCGAAGAAGAAGTGACGTCTGCGACTGAAAAGGTAACAAAGGCACTTGAAGCAAAACTCGGTGCTATTATTCGTTAAAAGACCTAGAGGGAAATTGAGTTGTTTTGAAAAAATGACAGCTCAATTTCTTTTTAGTCTTTTTTTGTTCTTTTCTTCACAGATGAAGCGGGGTTCGATATAATAGAAGAAATAAATTTTATGAAAATGGGGCTTGAAAAATTGGCATATGTAGAGTTGAAAGATGTGTATAAACGCTATCAGATGGGCGAAAGTATTGTGACAGCAAACGATGGCATTGATTTTGAAATTAAGCAAGGTGAATTTGTGGTTATTGTCGGTCCTTCTGGCGCCGGTAAATCAACTGTTTTGAATATTTTGGGTGGAATGGATACGTGCGATGAAGGGCAAGTGCTTGTTGATGGAGTAGACATTGCACAGATGAATGCCAAACAACTGACAAGCTATAGAAGGACTGATGTCGGCTTTGTGTTTCAGTTTTATAATCTCGTTCCAAACTTAACAGCGAAAGAAAATGTAGAGCTCGCAGCTCAAATTGTGCCAGAAGCGTTAGATGCAAAAGAAGTGCTTGAAAGGGTGGGGTTATCGCATCGACTAGATAATTTTCCATCCCAACTTTCAGGTGGAGAGCAACAACGGGTTGCGATAGCTCGAGCTCTTGCTAAGGCGCCTAAATTGCTTCTTTGTGATGAGCCAACAGGCGCACTTGATTATGAGACTGGGAAATCCGTTTTGAAATTACTTCAAGAAACGTGTGAAAAAACAGGAACGACTGTGATTGTCATTACCCACAATACGGCGATTACCCCCATTGCTGATCGGATTATTGAAATTAATGATGCTAAAGTTCGAGAAATTCGTCAAAATTCGCAACCTGTCTCGATTGACAGTATCGAGTGGTAGAAAGGAGGCAGAAGAATTTTGAAAAAACGAGCGCTTTGGAAAGACATTTGGCGAGAAATTTGGCATTCGAAAAGTCGTTTCCTTTCGATTCTCGCTTTAATTATGCTTGGCGTTGCTTTTTTTGTAGGCATTAAAGCGACTGGACCGGATATGATTGAAACAGCAGATCGTTATTATAAAGAGAATAAATTAGCCGATTTTTCGATTCAGTCTACATATGGTTTAGATGAATCAGATAAAGCATTACTTGAAAAAACAAGTGGCGTAAAACAAGTCGATATGGGTTACAGTGCTGATTTATTACTGAATCAAGATCGGCTTGCTATGCGTATTTATTCTTACGATAGTAAAAAAAGCTTAAATCAATATGAAGCACTTTCAGGTAGAGTGCCTAATAAATCGGGTGAAATTGCACTCGATGCAACTAAGAAAATGAATAAAAAATATCAAATTGGGGACATCGTTACTTTTGTTTCAGGTGACGGTAGTAAGCTCAAAGGCACGCTAAAAAAAGATAAATTTAAAGTGGTTGGTTTTGTAAGAAGTCCAATGTTTATCGAAAAGGATAGCCGAGGGACGAGCTCAGTTGGGAATGGTTCAACAGATGCTTTTGCGGTGATTTCACAGCAAGACTTTGATAGCAATGTCTATACGGTAGCTAATTTGCAGTTTCGTGACATGGCGGATAAAAAAGCATTTTCAAATGGATATAAAGACGCGGAGGAAAGCAACAAAGCAAAGCTTGAGAAGCGTCTCAACAAACAAGCGGATAAGCGGCTTAGAAAAATGCAACAAGATGGTTATGCCAAGCTTGATCAAGCAGAAAAGAAACTAGAAGCACAAGAAGCAAAACTGGCGATGAGCGAAAGTGCAGCAGCGCAAGCAGGAGTGGCAAAAAGTCCAGAGCTCACGGAGGCAAAGGCAAAACTAGAAATCAAGCAACAAAAGTTGCAACAAGAACGAGCAAAAATAGAGGCGCTTGAAAAACCTGAGTATTTTGTGCTAGATCGTTCCAATAACCCGGGATATGCTGAATATAAGGAAAATGCAGATCGTTTAACTTCATTATCCACCATTTTTCCAGTATTTTTCTTTTTAATTGCGGCACTCGTTTGTTTAACCACGATGACAAGAATGGTGGAAGAACAGCGAACTCAAATTGGGACATTTAAAGCACTGGGTTATTCTAGTAGCGATATCATGAAGAAATTTCTTGTATATGGATCGCTTGCAAGTTTGATCGGAACTGGTATCGGGCTTGTAGTTGGCTTTTTATTCTTCCCGGCAATCATTTTCAATGCATATGGCATGATGTACGATATGCCGGCGGTGGCACTTATTTTTTATCCGAGCTATTCCGTCATGGCGCTTTTAGTAGCCTTACTTTGTACAACGGTGACGGCTTTTGCGGCTTGTTTAGCAGAACTGCGCTCGAATGCAGCTACGTTAATGCGCCCAAAAGCTCCGAAACAAGGGAAGCGCATTTTACTGGAACGTGTAGGCTTTATTTGGAAGCACATGAATTTTTCAAGTAAAGTGACAGCGCGAAATATTTTTCGTTATAAACAGCGGATGTTGATGACTATTGTTGGAGTAGCAGGTTGTACGGCTCTTATTTTGACTGGCTTTGGCTTGCGCGATTCTATCAGTGATATTGCCACCTTGCAATATGGAAGTGTTTTAAAATATGATGCCATTGTTACTCGTGATAAAACAGCAACGGAAAAGAAGAAGGCGGCTTATAATCAGCTCCTTTCGGATGACGCTGTTACGGGTCGGATGCCAACTTCCATGAAAACGATGGATACAGTGAAGGCAGGAACGGGGAGTCAGGCTGTTCAACTCACGACGTTTGCGACAACAGAAAAATTGGATGACTATATTCATTTAGAAAATCGTGAGTCGAAGGAAAACCTAAAACTGGATAATCGTGGTGCAGTTGTGACGGAAAAACTGGCTAAATTGCTCGATTTAAAGAAAGAAAGTACGCTTGTCTTAAAGGATACAGGTCATAAGGAATATCGCTTTAAGGTGACAGGGATTGCTGAAAATTATGCGGGGCATTATGTCTATTTGACAAAGAATAGCTATGAAAAAGCATTCCACGAGGCTCCAAGCTATGATACAGATCTCTTGAATTTGAAACACACTTCGAAGGCATGGGAAAATCAATTTGCTGAAAAGTTGATGGATCAAGGTGGCGTTTTAGGAGTCACCTTCTCAAATACCATTAGCGATATGTTAACAGATATGCTTAAGAGCTTGAATATTGTGATGGTTGTTTTAATTGTTTCAGCGGCGATTCTTGCCTTCATCGTGTTGTATAATCTTACGAATATCAATGTTTCTGAACGGATTCGAGAACTTTCGACAATTAAAGTCCTCGGCTTTTATCCGAAAGAAGTGACGATGTATGTTTACCGGGAAAATATTATTTTAACGGTACTTGGAATTTTAGTCGGCTTTATCTTTGGATTCTTCTTGCACCGCTTTGTGATTCAAACGGCTGAGGTGGACAATATGATGTTTAGTCCAACGATCACATGGCCAAGTTATGTATATTCAGCAATTTTAACGCTACTATTTTCAACGATTGTGATGCTTGTTATGCACTATAAATTGAAAAAGATTGACATGATCGAAGCGCTCAAATCAGTTGAGTAACAAGGGGCACTCCTCTTCTAGCCAAAGAGGGGTGTTTTTTGGTTTACTTTTTGTCTAAAAAGCGATAGAATGAAAAATAGTTCAGGGGGTGAATCAATATTGTGGAGCAAATGTTAGATCGCTTTATTGACGGTTATACACGGACGTATTTATTTGCATTAAAAGAAATTGATCAAGCGATTGAAGAAGTGGAGATTGGCGGAAAGCGAATTTCAACGGAACAATTTTTTGTGTTACGAGAATTAAAGCGCGCCGGTGAGGGTGTGAGCGCAACGGAGCTTTCTAATCGGCTAAATGTGAATAAAAGTGCGATCACAGCGAAAATTAAAAATTTAACGGAGAAGGGCTTTTTACTTCGAACGCAGAATAAAGAAGATAAGCGAGCAGTTATTTTAAAGATGTCAGCGAGTGGGCTTGAAATCTTTCAGGAGTGCGAACAGCAAATGAAAAGGTTGATCAATCGTTGGCTTTCTTTATTTGGTAAGGAAAATAGTGAAAAATTGATGACACTTTATGATCAGCTCGTTGAAACAGTCATTGATGGAGAAATGCAAGGGGGACGTCACTGATGAAATGGGTATTAAAATTTCGCTGGCCGCTACTAGTGATTTGGCTAGCGCTACTTTTTGGGTTGATTTTTACAGCGCCAAGCATGAGTGACCTAGTCCGGGAAAAAGGCGAAATTAAATTGCCAGATGGGTATCCGTCGCAACTCGCAACAGAATTGCAGAAAAAGCATAATCCAGATAGCGATGGTGAAACCTATCTTGCGGTTTATACATCGAAAGAAAAGCTTACAAAGACAGATAAAAAGAAAATCGAAAACTCACTGGATGCGATTAAAAAAGATCAAGAGGAGCTTCATGTAACGGATGTGCTTGATAGTTTTGATCAAAAAGAGTTAGCTGATAAATTTGTTTCTAAAGATGGGAAAACGATTGTTGCAAGCTTAACAGTAGATGCAAAAGAAACGCCTGTTAAAACGATTCGTGAAAAGCTCGACCAGAAAATGGAAATTCGTGGTCTCGACACTTATTTAACAGGAAATGCAGTTATTCAAGAAGACGTGGTACAAGGTTCACAAGATGGTTTACATAAAACAGAGGGGATCACGGTTGTTTTCATTCTTGTAGTGCTGCTACTTGTCTTCCGTTCGGCGGTGGCACCTTTTATTCCGCTTATCACGGTGGGGATTAGTTACCTGACAGCTCAAAGTGTTGTTTCTTTCCTCGTGAAGTATTTAGATTTTCCCGTTTCTACGTACACACAAATTTTCATGGTTTGTATTATGTTTGGGATCGGGACCGATTATTGTATTTTACTACTTAGTCGGTTTAAAGAGGAACTTGGAGAGGGGCTCGCAAGTTGGGATGCTGCGATACAAACTTATAAAACGGCCGGTAAAACCGTGCTTTACAGCGCCATCGCCGTTTTAGTAGCTTTTATTTCCCTTTATTTCGTTCAATTTGATTTATATCGTTCTGCGGTAGCAGTTGGAGTCGGGATTGTTATATTAATGCTAGGCATCTACACGCTCGTTCCGTTTTTCATGGGGACGCTTGGGCGCGTGTTATTCTGGCCATTAAATAAAAATATTTCCCATAAAGAAAGTCGCTTTTGGGGAGCTGCCGGAAATCTTGCTTTCATGCGTCCGTTTATTGCTCTACTAATTGTTGCGATTATTGTAATTCCCCCAATTGTCATGCATAAGGGAACGGAAAGTTTTGATTCTCTCGATGAAATTAGTAGTAGCTATCCATCTAAAAAAGGATTTGAAATTGTGTCGGATAGTTTCGGTGCAGGGCAAGTTTCGCCAACTCAGATTTATCTTGAAAATGATGACAACATGCGAACGGGTGAATATATTGCGTTACTTGAAAAAGTTTCCACTGATCTCGCTGATTTAAAAGACGTAGATATGGTGATGAGTGCTTCGCGACCTGCAGGAACGCGACTGGATGCGATCTATGTGAAAAATCAAGCTGGACAACTTGAAAATGGTCTTGGAGATGCGAAGGATGGCATTGGTGAAGTGAAGAAAGGCTTAAATGATGCAGGAAACGAACTCAATGCTTCCGCCCCTAGTATGAATCAAGCTATTTCTGGGATTGATTCGCTGCAATCTGGCACGGCCGCAACGAAAGCAGGCATTACACAACTAGAAGCTGCACTTGTCCAAATTCGAGATGGAATTAAAAGTGGTCAAAGTGGGGCAGGCGAGTTAAAACGAGGTGTGCAGACAGCGCGTAGTGAATTAAAAAAACTCTCAGACGGTGAGAGCAAGTTGCTTCAAGGTTACACGGAAGTTCAAGCGAATTTACAGAAACTAGCAGATTCGCTAGCTAGCCTTTCAAATAGCTCTGGAAGTAAACAGACAATTGATACGAGTGCGTTAACGAAGCAGATGCAGCAGGTAGGCGCTTCTTTAAAAGCTTTTGCAGCGGCTCACCCAGAAGCCACTCAAAACGCAGAGTTTCAAAAATTAATGAATGATGTCGCTGGGCTTGAAACGGCTGGTGAAGCTTTCAAAACGCAATTACAATCAGAACTTGGCAAGCAAACAGCGGCACTTGAAACGAAGATTAAACAACTAAATGACGGACTAAATCAACTTTCCAGTGCAATGAAGACGTTAAATAGTCAGTCGAATCAAGTTTCAAGTGGTCTCATAGCATTCGATTCGGGTCTCGGTCAGCTTGAAAAGGGCTTGAGCGAACTCGAGACGGGTCTTGGCCAAGCAGCATCTGGACAAGATCAAGTCATTAGTCAGCTTCCACAAATCAAATCAGCCTTAACTCAACTTGAAAGCGGACAAGGGGAACTTAAAACTGGCTTTTCTAGTATGAGTGGTCAAATTGGTGATCTTTCAAACGGACTGTTAAGCGGGGCGTCGGGGTTATCCAAAATAGAAAGTGGGCTTGGAGAGGCGAGTGGCATGCTTGAAGGTTTGTCTGAAACGAGTTACGCGAATTCAGGGGTCTATGTTCCAGACGAACTCCTAGCTAATAAGGACTTCAAACAAGCGCTTGACCAGTACATTTCAAAAGACGGAAAACTGGCGACGATCAATGTTGTCCTCAAGAAAAATCCTTACTCAAATGAAGCGATGGACGCGATTGATGCGATTAATGATCAGTTAGATAGCAGCTTAAAGGGAACGAAACTTGAAAATGCTAAAATCGGGATTGGTGGCATGACGAGCATGAACTATGATACAAGAGATATGTCGCTTGCAGATTACCATCTTGTGATTATTCTTGTTCTCGTGAGTGTCTTTGTAACACTCGTCATTTTATTACGCTCTATGGTAATGCCACTTTATCTCGTGGGGTCGATTGTATTAACCTATTATGCTGCACTCGGTTTTACGGAGATCATTTTTACACGGATTATGGACTATGGTGGATTAACTTGGGCGACGCCGTTCTTTAGTTTTGTTGTTCTTGTAGCGCTTGGGATTGACTATTCCATCTTCCTTATGAGTCGATTTAATGAATATACTGGACTAGATGTTCGCGAACGAATGCTTTTAACCATGAAAAATATGGGAGGAGTCATATTCTCAGCTGTTATTATTCTTGGTGGAACATTCGCCGCGATGATGCCAGCAGGTGTTCTTTCATTGCTTGAAATTGCAACTGTGGTGTTGATTGGGTTAATCTTATACGCCGTTATCGTTTTACCACTTTTCATACCTGTTATGGTGAAACTATTTGGTCGCGGAAATTGGTGGCCATTTGTATCGAATAAAGAAGAACAAAACGACAAGAAATAATCGAGCAAAGCACATTTCTTAAGGGAATGTGCTTTGTTTTTTACCACTAAACTTTCAAATAGTTTTTCTGGAGTGAAAAAGAAAGAAGTTGCGATGATTTTGGCAACCGCGCGATAATTTAGTATAATAAACGAAAGACTAAAACTAGAGGTGGAGACAGACATGATTCAACTTGGTAACGATTGGGATGAACTTTTGAAAGAAGAATTTCAAAAATCTTATTATCTGGATTTACGTGAATTTTTAAAAGTAGCTTATGGCTCCAAAACTGTTTTTCCAGATATGTACGACATTTTTAATGCCTTAAAGTACACTTCCTATAAGGACACCAAAGTGGTGATTTTAGGACAAGATCCGTATCATGGCAGAGGCCAAGCACATGGCTTATCATTTTCCGTTCAAAAAGGTGTACGAACGCCACCATCACTTGAAAATATCTACCAAGAATTGCAAAATGACCTAGGCTGTTTTATTCCAAATAATGGCTATTTAAAACCTTGGACCGATCAGGGAGTCTTACTTTTAAACACAGTATTGACGGTTGAAGCTGGGAAAGCCAATTCGCACCAAAACAAGGGCTGGGAACACTTAACAGATGCCATTATCCGGCTGCTTAACCAAAAAGAAGGACCTGTTGTTTTTATTCTATGGGGGAAAAATGCTAAGCAAAAAATGGAACTACTACATAACCCTAATCACTTGATTTTAACTAGCTCTCATCCGAGCCCTTATTCGGCAAATTACGGTTTTTTTGGGTCTCGTCCATTTTCAAAAACGAATGATTATCTCATGCAACAGGGTGAAGAGCCGATTGATTGGCAAATTCCGAATTTATAAAGCGAGTACGGAACTTTCAATGCTTGTATTAAGTTATGATTGCTTGAAGGATACTAAAAAAGATATTCATTGTACTAGTGGAGTTACAAAAAGAGTGGGATGTGATAAATAGTGAGTAAGTCTAAAAAAGAAGTGCTAAAACTTGCGGAAAAACACGGGCTTAGACTTGATGAAAGCACTTTTGTATTTAATGAATCAGGCGTTGACTTTCAGGTTGTGTTTGCGATGGATTATGAAAAAGAGGAGTGGGTGCTTCGTATTCCGAGACGAAAAGATGTATTTCCTAGAACAAAGATAGAAAAAATTGGGCTCGATCTTATAAATCGCTATGCGGATTTTGAAGCTCCTTACTGGGAAATTTATTCTGAAGAGTTGATCGCCTATAAGAAACTAATGGGATTCCCAGTAGGAACGATTGACCCAGAAGCCAAGAGATACATCTTTGAACTCGATGAAAACGATTTACCTGAGCAGTTTTATGAAACACTTGCAAAAACGCTAGTAACACTACATCATATACCAAAAAAGAAAGCTTCTGAAGCTGGAATTACTACTCAAACAGCGGTAGAAGTTAAGCAAGATATGAAAAAAAGGATGGAAGCAGTTAAAGAAAAATTTGGTGTTGGAGAAATGCTGTGGAACAGATGGCAAACGTGGTTAAATGATGAAGAAATGTGGCCGAAAGAAACAGGACTGATTCATGGTGATTTACATCCCGGTCATATCCTTATTGAAAAATCGGCCAATGTGACGGGTTTAATTGATTGGACGGAAATAAAAGTGGCAGATATTTCTAAAGATTTCATGGGCCATTACCGAGTTTTCGGAGAAGAAAGTCTTGATAAACTCATTAAAGCTTACGAAGAAGCAGGAGGGTACCACTGGCCTAAGATGAAAAAACATATTATTGAATTAACTGCTAGCTTTCCCATTGATTTAGCGGAATTTGCTTTACTATCTGGTCAAGATGAATACATCCAAATGACTAAAAAAGAATTAGGCTTAACCGAGTAGAGAATGATTCTATTTTTAAATAAAATGAAAATAGTCGAGGACAAAATGTACGCATAAGTTTATTAGTCCAAAATAAAAGAACAGGAACCGCCGAATGGAAGGGACCCCAAAAGTAGTTGTTTATCCAACTTTTGAGGTTCAGAGCATTCTTGACGATTCTGTTCTTTTTTCATTTTATGTGTTAACTGTTTTTCTTATCTTTGAGTAATTCGAATAGCTTTATCTGTATTGGCGAAATGTTCTTTTGTATATTGTTTTAACGTATCCAAACCGTAACGTTGAATAATTTGTGCCGCTTCCTGATCTACCTTTGCACCTGCACCTTTTGTTAAAGGCATTCCAAGTTCCTGCTCCATCTCCGCGAAAATTTGCACAAACTTATAGCGCGCGATGATTGAAGCAGCTGCAACGGCTAAATGAAGCCCTTCTGCTTTCGTTGCAAAATAAACGTCCTGTTTCACAATCTCTCGTTCATTTGTTAAGTACCGGTAATAGGTGTTTTTTTCGGCAAATTGGTCAATTAAAATCGCTTCCGGACGAGTAGGTGCAATTCGAGCTAGCACATTGGAGAGCGCGCGATTATGCAAGATGGCCTTCATTTTCCCTTGATTCATTCCAGCAGCAATAAGCTCGTTATACTTGGGGTTCGGACAAGCTAAAACACTGTGTGGCACAATAGGAATGATTTTTTCAGCGATTCGGCAGATTTCTGGATCTTTCATTGCTTTAGAGTCTTTCACACCAAGCGAAGCAAGAAGTGGCATGTGCTCACGATCCACATAGCACGCGCAAACCGTAATTGGCCCGAAAAAGTCTCCCGTTCCAACTTCATCAGAACCTAAAACATTTTTTGATGAAAACTGTGGGGGAAGCGGAGAAGCACTTGACTTTGGCTTTTCGCCTGCGGCAGATGTGACACCCCACTTGGCGGCTTCAATTGCCCCGGCTGCCCCTTGAAACATGACTTTTCCGGATTTATAAGCAGTTATCGTGAGCCCTTGCTTTTTAGCAGAAAAAACAGCTCCCGGTGGCGTTTTTCCCGTATCAAAGGGCTTATAGAAAGCCTTGATTTCTTCCATTTTACTTGTGGGCACTTGAATGATTGTATTTGCGATAAGTCTTCATCCTTTCTGACTAATTCCGTATCCGTATTGTATCATAAAAGCAATAAAAATTTGAAGCTCCCTTCCGCCTTGAGGCTGATTATGTAGCTATCCGCTTTTCATCTCGCTTTTTTCGTGATAAGATGACCTTAGAGAGTTACCTGAAGATTTGAAGGAGGAGCTAGCGTGGCTAATAATGAAAAGAATCGAATCATCACAACAATATATGGACAAGAATATACGATCGTTGGCTCTGAACCGACGGATCATCTAAAAAAAGTGGCTCAAATTGTGGATGGCAAAATGCATGAAATAGGTGCGCAAAATCGTGCACTAGACAGCGGGAGACTTGCCGTTCTTACAGCAGTGAATATGACACATGATTATTTATTACTGCTCGAAAAGTATCGTGAACTTGAATCGCGATTAGAAAATTCGTAAAAGGACGAGATTGATTTATGATTTTAACTATCATTTTAATTATTCTCCTGATTAGTGGTTTTTTTAATGGGTATCGTAATGGTGTGCTTCGCCAGCTTATAACGATGGTCGGCTACTTCCTATCGTTTTTTGTAGCGTATCATTATTACAGCTTGCTTGCGCCGCAAATCCATTTTATACCATATCCTAAACCTGATCGGGCAGAAGAGGGCGTTAATCAATTGTTAGCGCTGCTTCATACAGAAGATGCTTATTACAATGTGCTAGCTTTCTTAATTATTTTTATCGCTGCACTCATTGTCGTACACATGTTAACGAAATTAATTGGGTTCCGAGGTCGGATTCCTGTCATCAGTCAAATCAATGGCTTGATCGGTGGTGTCTTAGGAGTTGTAACAACTTATCTGCTTCTATTTGTTATCCTTTATCTTGGCGCTGCTTACCCATCTGAATGGCTAAATGGTGTCATAGAAAATTCAAGTGTAGCAGAGTGGATCTTGACCAACACACCGATTCTATCCGAGCGATTTTATGATTGGATGACACAAGTGATTTCAGAATAGAAAGATGAGACCAGTGGCATGAACTGGTCTTGTTTTTGTAAGAGGTGAAAAAATTGACAGCAAGTAAAAAAGAAGTCATTCGCTTATTAGAAGAAATAGCTTTATATATGGAATTAAAAGGAGAAAATAGCTTTAAAACATCTGCCTTTAGAAAAGCGGCTCAAAGTTTAGAAACAGATAACCGTAGCTTAAGCGAGATAGAGGATATTCGTACGCTTCCGGGAATTGGAAAAGCAACAGGGGATATTATTGAGGAATATATCGAAACTGGAAAGTCTGCTGATCTAGAAGCTTTGAAAAAAGAAGTTCCAAGCGGGCTCGTTCCACTACTTGAAGTAGAGGGATTAGGCGGGAAAAAATTAGCCAGACTCTATCAAGAACTTGGCGTTATAGATCAGGCAAGTTTGCTTGAAGCAGCTAGAGATGGAAAAATAGAAGCTTTAAAAGGATTCGGGAAAAAGTCAGTTGAAAAAATAGTCGAAGGAGTAAAAGCGCTAGGAACGCGTCCAGACCGGTATCCGTTTCCGAAAGTTTTTCCTGTTGCAGAAGAAATTGAAAGTTTTCTTAAAACCATTCGAGCTATTAAACGGTTTCACCGGGCAGGAAGTTTGTGTCGCATGCGAGAGACATTAAAAGACCTTGACTATGTGCTAGAAACAACAGAGCCGGATAAGGTCAAACAAGCTTTACTTCAGCATCCTAAAATGACGGAAACAATTGGTGCGGGTGACACGAAAGTCTCGGTTGAACTTGATATCGGGATTAAAATTTCAGTTGATTTTAGGCTTGTTGAACCCAAAAGCTATGCGACCACTTTGCATCATTTTACGGGTTCAAAAGAACACAATATCAAGATGCGACAATTGGCTAAAAAGCGAGATCAAAAAATCAGCGAATATGGTGTAGAAGAAGAAAATGGAACGATGCATCATTTTCAAACAGAAACAGAATTTTTCCGCTTCTTTGATCTTCCGTTTATTCCCCCTGAAGTGCGAGTTGACGGAACCGAAGTAGAACGAATTACAGAAGAAACACGTTTTCTTTCGTTAGATGATATTCGTGGCGACCTGCATATGCATACGACCTGGTCTGACGGGGCCTATTCAATTGAAGAAATGATCCAAGCGAATATTCAAAAAGGTTATGATTATATGGTAATCACCGATCACGGTAAGTTTCTCCGTGTGGCAAATGGCTTAAATGAAGAACGACTTCAAAAGCAGCAAGCAGAAATCAGACGCATTGCAGAAAAATATCCAGAAATTGATGTTTATTCTGGCGTAGAAATGGATATTTTAACAGATGCAACGCTTGATTTTTCGGATGAAACTCTTCAAAATTTAGATTTTGTCATTGCCTCGATCCATTCAGGCTTTAGTCAAACCGAAGAAGAGATTATGGCACGATTAAAAACGGCAGCAGAAAATCCTTATGTCCGCTTGATCGCCCATCCAACAGGTCGCGTGATTGGTAGGAGAGAGCCTTATGCGGTAAATGTCCCTGAACTCATTCGATTAGCAAGTGAAACTGGGACAGCGCTTGAATTAAATGCCAATCCAGAGCGGCTCGATTTAAAAGCAGAGCATTTAGAAATGGCGACAAAAGCAGGCGTTAAAATTGCCATCAATACAGATGCACATGACACGAAGCATTTAGATTTTATGGAGCTTGGTGTCCGGGCAGGGATAAAAGGCTGGCTGACAAAAGCAGACGTTTTGAATGCCTCATCAAAAGAAGCATTTAGAGCGTTTATAGAAAAAAAGAAATAGAGGAATGAGCGATGGAAAAAAAGCTTGAAAATATATTAGAATTCGATAAAATCAAACAACAACTGGGTGAATTTGCTGTTTCGACGCTTGGAGAAGAGGCAATTCGCGGCCTTAGTCCAGAAAGTTCATTTGCCAAGGTAAAAGAAGCGCAGCAAGAAACGGAAGAAGGAGCAAAAGTGCTGCGTCTTCGTGGCAGTGCGCCAATTACGGGCCTGACCGATGTTTTACCCCACTTGAAGCGACTTGAAATTGGCGGGGATTTAAATGGTCTTGAAATTTATCAAATTGGAAGTAACTTGCGTGTCAGTCGTCTGATGAAAAATTTCTTTGGCGATCTTGAAGAGCAGGGGGTAGAGCTACCTTTCTTATATACCCTTGCAGCAGAACTCCTCCAATTGCGCGATTTGGAAGATGAAATTGCCATTTCGGTTGATGAATCTGGCTATGTGCTCGATACTGCAAGTGAAACCTTACGCAGTATCCGTCAAACGCTTAACCGGACAGAGGGGCGTGTGCGTGAAAAACTAGAAGCTTTATTGCGCGACCGAAATGCTGCTACGATGTTGAGCGATGCGATCATTACGATTCGAAATGATCGTTACGTTATTCCTGTTAAACAAGAATACCGAAGCCATTATGGCGGTGTCATTCACGATCAGTCGGCATCTGGACAAACTTTGTTTATTGAGCCTCAAAGTGTCGTTGATTTAAATAATGAAAGACGAGCTCTCCAAGCTAAAGCCAATCAAGAAATCGAACGCATCCTTGCGGAACTATCGGCACATTTAGCAGAACACATCTCTGAAATTCATCATAATACGTATTTGCTTGGTCGTTTTGATTTCATTTTGGCTAAGGCACGGCTTGGGAAAGCCATGAAAGGAATTTCGCCAGGGCTAAACGATCAAGGAATTGTCAAATTGTATGAAGCAAGACATCCACTGCTTGATCCGGCTAAAGTCGTTGCAAATGATATTTTGCTTGGAGAAGGCTACTCGGTTATCGTAATTACGGGTCCCAATACAGGTGGAAAAACTATTACGCTTAAAACGCTTGGATTGCTAACGATTATGGCGCAATCAGGCTTGCAAATTCCTGCACGTGAGGAATCAGAAATAGCGGTTTTTGAAGATGTTTTTGCGGATATTGGGGATGAACAATCCATTGAACAAAGCTTGAGTACTTTTTCTTCACATATGACGAATATTGTTTCGATTTTAGAAAAAATGAATGCAAAATCACTGATTTTATTCGATGAACTCGGTGCTGGGACGGACCCTCAAGAAGGAGCTGCACTTGCGATTTCTATTTTGGATGAAGTTGCAAGACGAGGCGCAAGTGTGGTCGCAACTACGCACTATCCTGAACTCAAAGCTTATGGTTATAACCGACCCTTTGCAACGAATGCTTCTGTTGAGTTTAATGTAGAGACACTCAGTCCGACCTACCGTCTATTAATTGGTGTTCCGGGTCGCAGTAATGCTTTTGAAATTTCAAGACGACTCGGTCTTGATTCAGACGTAATTGAATCCGCAAAATCTTTGATTGATACGGAAAGTGCTAATTTAAATGAGATGATTACGGATCTTGAGGATAAACGAAATCTAGCAGAACAGGAATTTGAAGAAGCACAAGAAACGACAAGAGATGCGGAACGCCTTCTTCAAGATTTACAAAAAGAAGTCGCGGCTTATCATCAAAATAAAGAGCGTTTGCTTGAACAAGCCAAAACTGAAGCGGCTAAAGTGATTGAACATGCAGAAGAAGAAGCGGATGGCATTATTCGAGAAATCAGGGAGTTACAGCTTCGCGGGGCGCAGGGGATTAAGGAACATGAATTGATTGACGCCAAAACCCGCCTTTCTGAGGCGAAGCCGAAGACCATCCAAAAACGTGTTGTTCATCAAACGAAGCCAGTCACGCATAAACTTGAACCGGGTGATGCAGTGCGTGTGCTTTCTTTAGGTCAAAAAGGAACGTTGATTGATAAAGCTAGCAATTCGGAATGGAATGTTCAAATCGGTATTATTAAGACGAAAATCAAAGAATCGGATTTGGAATACATTCAACCTGAGAAGCCTAAAAAAGAGCGCGTGATAACTAATGTTCGAAATACAGATCCGGTTCGCTCTGAGCTCGATTTGCGAGGGATGCGCTATGAAGATGCGCTTCAAGCGGTGGATAAGTATATTGACGAAGCACTTCTCGCGGGATATCCACGTGTTGCGATCATTCACGGAAAAGGAACGGGTGCTTTAAGAACGGGTGTCACGGAGTTCCTGAAAAATCACCGAATGGTCAAATCAACGAGGTTTGGAGATGCGGCAGAAGGCGGAAACGGCATTACGATCGTCGATTTAAAGTAAGTTCAATTGACTTTGCCACCTTTTCTTTGAGCAAAAAGATGGAATAAAGAGCAAACTCCGTTGTATACTTGGGTTACATTAAGAGTTAGGAGTTGAGCTAACATGGCTGATATTAAAGCAATTACAGATGCAACCTTTGAATCAGAAACAAGTGAAGGTTTAGTTTTAACAGATTTCTGGGCAGCTTGGTGTGGTCCTTGCCGCATGGTAGCCCCAGTTTTAGAAGAAATTGCAAATGAACGTGGAGACGCGCTCAAAATTGTAAAAATGGATGTCGATGCGAACCAAGAAATTCCAAGCAAGTTCGGCATTATGAGTATTCCAACTTTACTCGTTAAAAAAGACGGCGAAGTTGTGGATACGGTAATTGGCTACCGTCCAAAAGAAGAATTGGATGAAGTGATTAACAAATATATGTAGTCGAACAAAAAGTATGATAAAATAAGGACACCGCGAACTTTGCGGTGTCTTTTTTTGAGAGAAAATACGTATGCATGTTCAATGCTTGTATTGATTAGGGAGTTGATCTTATGGTGTCTACTCATTTACAAAATAAATTAGCGCTTTTGCCAGACCAGCCAGGCTGTTATCTAATGAAAGATGATCAAGGAGTGATCATTTATGTGGGCAAAGCAAAAGTGCTTAAAAATCGGGTTCGTTCTTACTTCACAGGGGCACACGATGTAAAAACACAGCGCCTTGTTCAAGAAATTGCGGACTTCGAGTATATCGTGACAAGTTCAGATGTGGAAGCCTTACTGCTTGAAATCAATTTGATTAAAAAACATGATCCACGTTTTAATATTCGGTTGAAGGATGATAAAACTTATCCTTTCATTAAAATTACAAGTGAACGCCATCCAAGACTCATCATCACACGACAAGTTAAGAAAGATAAGGGAAAGTATTTTGGTCCGTATCCAAATGTCTATGCGGCTAATGAAGTCAAAAAGATTTTAGACAAACTTTATCCACTAAGGAAGTGCCATGTGCTTCCAAATAAGGTTTGCTTATATTATCATCTCGGTCAGTGTCTTGCTCCTTGTGTATTTGATGTTTCGGAAGAGACCTATAAAAAGATGTCCGATGAAATCGTGAGTTTCTTAAATGGGGGCTATAAAGATGTGAAGCGAGAGCTGAATGAGAAAATGGAAGATGCAGCTTCTGAAATGGAATTTGAAAAAGCCGCTGAATTTCGGGATCAAATCAATGCCATTGAAACCACGCTTGAAAAGCAAAAAATGACAATGAATGATTTTGTGGATCGAGATGTCTTTGGATATGCGATTGATAAGGGCTGGATGTGCGTGCAAGTCTTTTTCATCCGGCAAGGCAAGTTAATCGAACGCGATGTGTCTCAATTCCCATTTTATAATGAGGCGAATGAAGATTTTCTTACTTTTATCGGTCAATTTTATCAGAAAGCGAACCACATTCCGCCTAAGGAAATTTTCTTGCCAAATGATGTCGATGATGAAGCTGTGGCCGCTCTTCTCCCAGATACCAAGATTTTGGTGCCTGCAAGAGGGAAAAAGAAAGACCTTGTCAAATTAGCTTATAAAAACGCGAAAATTGCCCTTAATGAAAAATTTATGTTGCTTGAGCGAAATGAAGAACGTACAGTTGGAGCGGTTGAAAAATTAGGCGAACAAATGGGGATTCCAACGCCAACTCGGATTGAGGCATTTGATAATTCAAACATCCACGGGACGGATCCTGTTTCGGCGATGGTCACGTTTTTGGATGGGAAGCCAAACAAAAACGATTATCGCAAATATAAGATCAAAACGGTGGACGGGCCAGATGATTACGCCACGATGCGCGAGGTTGTAAGAAGGCGTTACTGGCGCGTATTAAAAGAAGGACTCCCGCTTCCTGATTTAATTTTAATTGATGGCGGAAAAGGGCAAATTGACAGTGCGAAAGATGTTTTAGAAAATGAGCTTGGGCTTGATTTGCCGGTTGCGGGGCTCGCGAAGGATGATAAGCATAAAACGAGTCAGCTTTTGTTCGGTGATCCACTTGAAATTGTGCCTCTTGAACGTAATAGCCAAGAATTTTATCTGCTTCAACGCATTCAAGATGAGGTGCATAGGTTTGCGATCACGTTCCACAGACAATTGCGGAGTAAATCGGGCTTTCAATCCATTTTGGATGGTATTCCTGGGGTTGGACCGGGTCGGAAAAAGAAAATTCTGAATCACTTCGGGTCCATGAAGAAAATTAAAGCGGCGACAGTTGAGGAATTGCAAGAAAGTGGCATTCCAAAAGCGGTCGCAGAGGCAGTTTTTCAAAAGGTAAAAGAGGTCAATGATAAGCTTCAAAGCGATAAGGAAAACTAACGATTGAATAAAGGAGAGAACAAAATGGGCGTTGTGTTGCTGAAATTTGGAGGGACTTCCGTTGGGAATGTGGACAAGATTCAAAAAACAGCTGAGCAAGCAATTCGTGAGCAGGAGCTTGGTAATCAGGTAGTTATCGTGGTTTCAGCGATGGGAAAATCAACGGATAAGTTACTTTCACTCGCAGGAGAAATTACAAAAGCGCCTGCTAAGCGTGAGCTTGATATGTTGCTTGCAACTGGGGAACAGGTAACCATCTCGCTTCTTGCTATGGCTCTCAATAAGAAAGGGAAGGAAGCTGTTTCTTTCACAGGCTTTCAAGCGGGGATTGAAACGGAAAGTGTGCACGGGAATGCACGGATTTTGGATATTGATTCTGAACGGATTCGTGACGCTTTGCTCGCTGGGAAAATTGTGATCGTAGCTGGGTTTCAAGGGATTACGCGTGATGGGGACATTACGACGCTTGGTCGAGGAGGCTCAGACACGACAGCTGTTGCGCTCGCTGCGGAACTTGCGGCTTTAAAGTGTTCGATCTGCACGGATGTCGACGGAGTTTATACGAGTGACCCACGCTACATTAAAGGGGCAAGAAAGTTAGACGAGCTTACTTATGATGAAATGCTTGAGATGGCACATCTTGGTGCGGGCGTTTTACATCCGCGTTCGGTTGAATATGCGAAAAATTTTAAAACGCCGCTCGAAGTTAAACTTAGCCATGGCAGAGAAAAGGGAACGATGATTAAGGAGGAAATGAGTGTGGAAGATACGAAAGTAGTACGCGGTGTTGCATTTGAAGATGGGATTACTCGAATTACTGTTCATTGGAGCAGGAAAGAAGACATGCGCGTTTCGAAAGTTTTTACGGAACTTGCCAAAAACGCTGTAGATGTCGACATCATTATCCAAGGAATTACGGGTCTTGGTCATGGGAACCTTTCTTTCACGCTCAAAACATCGGCCTTGCTGGATGCGCTAGCTGTTTTAGAAGATAAAAAAGCAGAAATTGGCTATGAAAAGATTGAATCGGAACAAGAATTAGCGAAGGTGTCAATTGTAGGTTCTGGAATGGTTTCAAATCCTGGTGTCGCTGCAACGATGTTTGAAGCTCTTACAGACCAACAAATTCCCATTAAAATGATTAGTACGTCTGAAATTAAAGTGTCAACGGTTGTACCAGAACGTGAAATGGTAAAAGCCGCTCAGGTTCTCCATGATACCTTTGAACTTGAAAAAGCGTGAAACATTGAGTTTCACGCTTTTTCAGCTAGCTTATTAGTAATCCTTGTAATCGGTGGATTCTTTTAAATCCCATTTAATGACGAGCAGAGCTTCTTTTTTGCGCTTATTGATTTCATCATAAGCTTCGGCATAATAACCGTTTTGGGCTTGAATTTGTTCAGCGATAAATCCAGCTTCTAGTTTGAAAGAAGGCTCACCTTGCAAATCAAAGCGTGTTTCAACGGCTGGTCCGTAAAGCAGGATTTGCAGCTCTTCTTTTTTCTCCTTGACGACTTCGATTGTGCCAAACGAGGCTTCTTCGAAAAAGTCTTGGATTTCTTCAAAAGAAGTCAGTGGAAATTTGCGAGCTAAATCTTTTCCAGCCCAGTAAAAAATATGGGGCGATTCTTCGCCAAGTAAATCCGGCAGTAAATAATCACGGAAAAGCTCAACTCCAAAACTTGGTACCAGTTTTTTTTCTGGTTGAGTAGATGTTTCTTGATTTATTTCTTCTGTCATTAACGTACAACCCCGCTTTCTCTTTTCTCATTATAACGAAAAAGTGCGGTAAAATAAAATAGAATCTAAGAAAATAACGAAAATACTTGCGAAAAGTTAGAAAAAATAAGAAAATGGAAACGATAGATTTAAAAAGAAATAGAGGCGAGATCGTGAAACGAGCGATAGGATTTATAGATTCAGGCGTTGGGGGACTTACCGTTGTAAAGGAAGTCTTAAAACAATTGCCGCATGAAGAAATTTTTTATTTAGGAGATACTGCACGTTGTCCGTATGGTCCGCGTGATACAGAAGAGGTACTACGTTTTACTTGGGAAATGACACGGTTTTTAGTAGATCGCAATATAAAAATGCTTGTGATTGCTTGTAACACGGCAACAGCCGCTGCTTTAAAAGAAATTCGAGCAACTCTAGATATACCTGTGATTGGCGTCATTCATCCTGGTTCACGTGCTGCGCTTAAAGCAACACGAAACAATGAAGTGGGTGTTCTTGGGACAATTGGAACGGTGCAAAGCATGGCTTATCCGAAAGCGCTTAAAGGGCTTAATCGACATGTTCGTGTGGATTCACTTGCTTGTCCAAAATTTGTTTCTATTGTTGAATCGGGTGAATATAAGAGTCCGATTGCGAAAAAAGTGGTTGCTGAATCTCTTTTACCCCTTAAAAGTACCAAAATCGATACACTGATTTTAGGATGTACCCATTATCCGCTTTTAAAACCGCTTATAGAAAATTTTATGGGAGAAGATGTGGCAGTGATAAACTCTGGTGAAGAAACGGCGAGTGAAGTGAGCGCTTTGCTTGATTATCATGATCTTCTCGAAAAAAGTGAAGAAGGAACGCATCATCAGTTTTTTACGACAGGTTCTGTACCAATCTTTGAAGGAATTGCAAAAGATTGGCTTGGGCTTGAGAAAATGGATGTCGAACATATTACACTCGGCGAGAAGGAAGGGCAGGTAGCAAAATGAAACGCTTCGATGAACGTGAAAAAAATGAACTAAGGGTTGTTACAATAGAAAAGGATTATTTGATTCATCCGGAAGGCTCGGTTTTGATAACTGCAGGGTCGACGAAAGTTATCTGTAATGCGAGCGTAGAAGAAAAAGTACCTCCATTTATGAGAGGGGAAGGAAAGGGCTGGATCTCTGCTGAATATGCGATGCTTCCACGGGCAACGGGAACTCGTAATATTCGTGAATCTTCTAAGGGGAAGGTTAGTGGACGGACGATGGAAATTCAGCGCTTAATTGGGAGAGCGCTTCGAGCAGTCGTTGATTTGGATGCGCTTGGAGAGCGAACGATTTGGCTTGATTGTGATGTGATTCAGGCGGATGGAGGTACGCGGACAGCTTCCATTACAGGAGCATTTGTCGCGATGTGCCTAGCAATTTATCGTCTGCATTTAGAAAAGCCTTTTGAGACATTTCCGATCAAAGATTACCTAGCCGCGATTAGTGTAGGAATACTGGAAGACGAGACAGCAGTACTTGATTTAAATTATGTGGAAGATAGTTCTGCTAACGTAGATATGAACTTAATCATGACGGGAGCAGGTCAATTTGTTGAGCTACAGGGAACAGGAGAAGAAGCTACTTTTTCTGAAGAAGAACTTGTGGAACTTCTTTCACTTGGAAAAGCTGGCATTAAGCAGCTTGTGGAACTTCAAAAAACACAGCTTGGTGATGAAATTATGAGTTTAATTGAGGGGGAATAAAGATGCGTGAATTGGTGATTGCAACTGCAAATAAAGGGAAAGCAAAGGAATTTGAAGAAATTTTAGGGAGTCATGATATTAAGATTTTAACGTTGTTAGATTTTCCAGAAATCGGGGAAATTGAAGAAACAGGCAAAACGTTCAAGGAAAATGCAGCGTTAAAAGCGACAACTGTGGCCAAAATTTTAAATAAAACCGTTCTTGCTGATGATTCAGGACTTGTTGTAGACGCACTTGACGGGGCACCTGGTGTTTACTCGGCGCGCTATGCAGGAGAGGCACATAACGACGCGAAAAACAATGAGAAATTACTTAAAGAGTTAAAAAATGTAAAAAAAGAGGATCGTACAGCAAAATTCCATTGTACACTTGCTATTTCGACTCCAGCTGGAGAAGTAGATTATTATGAGGGAGAGTGTGCAGGAGAAATTGCCTTTGAACCTTCTGGCGCAAATGGTTTTGGTTATGATCCGCTTTTCTATCTATCAGATTTTGGGGTGACGATGGCGAATCTTACACCTGAACAAAAAAACAGTATCAGTCACCGGGGAAATGCGATTAAAGAACTCGGAAAAAATATTGAAAAGGTACTGGAAAAAATCAACTAAAAATGAGAGAATAGAGAAGCATGTTGGGGGGCAGAAAATTAATGAAACTAGTTGTTGTGAGCGACAGTCACTCGGAACGTGACTGTTTGATGCACTTAAAAGAAAAGTATGAGGGAAGCGTTGATGCACTCATTCATTGTGGAGATTCGGAGTTAACGAAAGACGATCCGGCGATTCAAGGTTTTGAAACGGTACGCGGGAATTGTGACTTTGGGCCAGATTTTCCAAATGAGCGGGTGCTTGATATTGATGGCTACCGAATTTTTGTAACGCATGGTCATTTATACAATATTAAAATGACATTGATGAATTTGCGTTACCGGGCACGTGAGTTAAAGGCAGATTTTGTCTTTTTTGGACATTCTCATGAACTAGGGGCAGAAATGATGGATAATGCACTTGTTTTAAATCCGGGCAGTATTTCACTTCCGCGCGGAGCGATTCGTGTGAAAACATATGCACTGATTGAAAGTGTTCCAGAAGGCGTGTTGGTGAAATTTATGGACGATCAAGATAAAGAGCTAACGGAGTTGACGCAGATTTTTCCACTTTTCAAGGCTTAACTTGTTTTTTTGTAAAATTATGAGCTGGCTTGCATAAAAAGCATTGACAAAATGCGGAAATCACCATAAAATAGTATTTGGCTGTTCGAAAGTTCGCCATTTGTCCTGATAGCTCAGCTGGATAGAGCAACGGCCTTCTAAGCCGTCGGTCGGGGGTTCGAATCCCTCTCAGGACGTTAGAAATGAATTGGAAAACATCTTATAAATGGTCTTAGAGCTTAGAAATCTTGGTTGTGACCGTTTATAAGATGTTTTTGTGTTTTTGGAATGGAAAAAGACCGTGAAATTCAGGTTGATTGATTTGGGGAATCTTAAGAGCTAAGGGCTAACACGCAAGTTGTTCAGTCACAGCATACTAATGAGTACATATAGAAACGTGTTTTGTTTCTGCTATTACATTTAGTAAAATAGAAAACAAATAAAAAAGAGAAGGCAATAATGATAAAGGAAATAATGATAAAGGAAATAATGATAAAGGAAATGGACAGCAACATATGAATGGTTTACTTACATCTTTTACTGATGATTCATTAAAGAATAAACTTGTTTTTTGCACGGCTAGGAATTATGATAAAAGTAAGAGAAATTTGGACTTTAGTCAAAGATGAACCATCAAAATGGAAGTTCTGCTAGGGACGAGTACTGCGATTACGAAACAACGGAAAAACTTTCCGAGGTTTTAGAGGAGGTATGTTATTTTGAATGGTTCCAAAAGAGGAGTCAGATGGGTCTCACTTAAAGAGTGAGGCCTTTTTGTATGGGCATCGCTGAAAAGTTCATTAAATTGACACAATTTCATTTCTAAAATATGGTATATTACAATTGTAAGAAAAATATATAATTAGGAGATGAATGTTATGTCTGGACAAATTAGAATGACCCCAGCAGAATTGCGTGACCGTGCGAAAACTTACGGAACGAGCGCACGGGATATCGAACAAATGTTACAACGCTTATCCCAAACACAAGAACAACTTCGTAGTGAATGGGAAGGACAAGCTTTTGCACGTTTTGACGATCAATTCAATCAGTTAAAACCAAAAGTAACGGAATTTGCGAACTTGATGGATCAAATTGAACAACAACTTCAAAAAACAGCCAGTGCTGTGGAAGAACAAGATCAACAACTTTCTCAAAACTTTGGATTTTAATTTCAAAAAAGTGCCTCTTATTGTATACTTTAAGAGGTACTTTTGCTAAAGAGAGAAAAATAGATGGAGGGATGAGATGAAAAAGGGCTGGATTATTTTTATTTCGCTTATTGTCATCATTATTGTAGTTATAGCAATTGTTGGAGGGAAGATATATATGGATAATAAAAAAAGCAAAGAAGTAAAAAAAGAAGTAGCATTATATATAGTACAAAATTATGAAGGTGTTAAAAAAATACAGTTTGGTAAACTATCTGAAAACAAAATGACTGGAAGTTGGACACTTTCAGCTAAGCTTAATGAGAACAATACAATAACCTTTACATTTCAAGATACTAGTAACATAAAAAACAATATGATAAGTGTCTATTATGATCCTGACTCATTTAAGTTAAAGAATAAAGTAAATGAGCATAAGGACTTAGACAATATTGATATTCAATTCGAAGGTGGCTTCAAATGATTACAGAACAGGATAATAGAATTTTATCTGACATGGCCTACAATGTTGATAGAAAAAAGGTTGACGTCCCTTTAAAGAAAGGTAATATTATAAAAAATAAGAATCTATCTCAAAATTATAAAGTTGTAAAAGTAGAGGATAATTCAGAAAATGGCATGCAAGCCATGGCTGTTGCCTCAATTGATAAAAATGGAAAAGTGGACACGACAGAAGTGGTCATTGCTTACGCAGGAACAAACTTTTCTGATGCCAAAGACCGGGCGACGGATTTTCAAACGGTTATTCAAGGAAACAAAAAGCTTGACCTAAGCCCCATGCATCCATTTAAAGGTTCAAAAATTGATGGACAAGCGATTTCCGCTCAAAAATTTGCTGCTGAAGTGAAGAAAGATTATTCCAATTCTATGATCACAACAACGGGTCACTCCTTAGGAGAATATTTGGCTTTAATGATTGCTGCTGAAAATAAGTGGCGCAATGTAGGATTCAATGGTCCAGATCCTTCCAATGTTTTATCAGATAAGGCAAAAAAGTGGATCAAAGAGAATCCAGGGATGTTAGTAAATTATCGGAATCGTGCAGATGGTTTTGGAAACTTCGGAGGTGATGGTACAGGTGCAGAAATCAAAGTAAGTATGGAAATGGGGACGCACTTAAATCCGATAGACTACCATCAGTTAAGTAATTGGACGTTTGATAAAGATGGAAAACTAAAGATACCCAATAATGAATATAACCAAGAAGCCATTGTCCAACAAGCAGAACGCTATGCCATGACCGAGTACATAGACAAGTTATATGATCTCGAAATAATGCAAAAGAAATTCCAAGCAAGTGGTGGAGGCATCTCGACGAATGAACAAATATATTTAGATGATAGTCGAGCATTAGCTGTTGTAGAAACAGCCGTGGCGGAGTTTAAAGCGGTCACAGCACATGTCATAAAAGTGTACCAAGACGGCATGGATAAAGTCGAAAAGATCTGGAAAAAGACGCTACAAGAAGCACGCCAAGTGGGAGATATGCTCACAGAAAGTGAAATTTTAGCAGAATTAGAAGGCGTAGATTGTACGGAGAAAAAACTAGTGATTGAGCCTTGTGAAGCTTATCAGAAAAAAATCAATAAAGTGAAGAAAATGAGCACTAAATTTGACGATTTAGCCAATGAAATCAAACAAAGTATAGAGGCTCTCAAACAAAAGGATCACGAATTAGCGCAGCAATTGGGATGAGTGGGAGGTCCGTAGATGAAAACCGAAGAAGAGTTGCGAACAGAATACAGGCGACAAAGGCAAGAACTTGAGGAGCAAGCAGAGGCTATTCATCGTTTTCAGAAAAAAGGGGAAGAAATCGCACAACAGACTTATGAAGCAATTTGCTACCAGGTTCGACAAAACGAAGAATACTGCACGGACATTCTAGAAATGGCTCAAAGGGAAATCGAACAGTTGGAAACGAATTATCGTGCGGATTTACAGGAGAAACAGCGGGAAGTAAGACAGAAAGCAGAATATGCAGAGGAACAGTTTCATAAAGAATTACGGCAAATAGAGAGAAACAAATGAGGTGATACAAGTTGCTAGAAGCGTTGGAAGACCTACTGAAAGAATTTCAGAAAAGCAATCAGAAAATACAAGTCCGAACCTTGGGCATGCAAAATAGACGGACGGGAGAAGTGACCGACAAGAAAGTTCGAAAAACCGGAAAAGAAGAAATAAAAATGGCGAAAACATCCGTTTCGAAGACAAGCAGCCACTTACAAGAAGCAGTAAAAGGACATTTTGGCAAGAAAGTGACGGAAGTCTTTGAGAAACAAGAAGATATATTAGAAAACTTTTAAATTCCTATTTTTGCAGAATGGATATTGGCGAGCCCTGACAAAAGTCGGGCTTTTTTATAATTGTTCGGTGTCTCGTGTATATTTATATATGAAGTTCTTTTTTGTTGTTGCCTTGCCCTCCTAGGCGGGGTTATTTTTGTGTCTAAAAGATGAAAATCATGACAAATAAAAATTAAATACTCTTACTAAAATCCAGAAAAACATAAAATCTATTGATTTTTAGTCATTCGCGATAATAATCAGACATTTCACGACATTTTTGGTTTTTCAGAATATTTTCATGCTATACTCAGGGCGTAATAAAAACTAAAATGCTGAAAGGAAGATAGTAATGATACAGACAACAAGAAAGTAGCATTATCGACTTCACTAATATTTTCAATAGCAGCCCCCGGAGTTTCTAGTTTTGCGGTAGTTGGTAAAACGGAAAAAGAACAGATTGCTCAAAAAAACCAGTCTGATTCGAATCAAGTTATTTTAAATAATGAAACGTTGAAAATTGTCGAAAAGTCTAAGACGGAGTGGGAAAGTCTTAATAAAGAAACAAATGAAATGGAAATTGTAATTTGGAACCAAGCTTTAACAGAAGGAACGATCCAAAACAAAACAACTGGGGAGACATCGATACTAGAAGTAAAACAAGATGCAAGTGGAAAGAAAACAGTATATGAGAACGGCCAGGAAGTTGCTTCCCTTGAAGTTGAAAGTTCGGACAAGTTTGATAATAATAGTATGTTAAGAGCATATTCGCCCTGGAAATACATTCACACATATAAAGTAAATGTAAATGCTTATGCCTCAGCAGCCTCTGTTGGATATGCTATCGCTGCAGTGGTTGGGGGTTCTTGGCTTGGAATTCTAGGAGTAATAATTGCAGCAGTTCAAGCCGTAAAACCACAAAAAAGCTTATGTAAAAGTGAAAATGTGGTATTGGCAGGGTATGCAAAAAATTAAGAGGCAATATTTCGTTTATAAAAAATCAAATTATACTGGATTAAAAAAGACATACACAACAATTGGAAAAGCTTATGGAATGTAGGTGTTAAGTACAATGAAAAAATGGTTGAATTACAGTATTCTTATTCTTGCATTAGCTAGTAGCATTATTGTTTTTGTTCAAGCAATCAGAAGGCAAAATTATAGTCTGTTTATTTGGTTAGTCGTGACTATTCCTGTGGTTATCAACTCTCTTAGAGTAACGTCGAAATTAAAATAGAGAAATAGGGAGATGAAATGATGAAAAAAGCACTTGATGATGCATTTTCTGTTTTTGGAATGGTTTTTGTTGTGTTATTGATAGCGTCATATTTTGTGTCAATGGGTAAAGTTATAGATAACGCTAGGTCTTTTCTCATTTTATTTTTTATTGTAAGCGTAGTGGGAAAGTATTTGTTAGATCGAAAAAAAGCAAAAAACAAACAATAACTTTTGATTGAATAAATGATATAAATACTTATTAACAGGTTGAGGCTGGCAGTAAATAAGGGGGAAATATGAGAGGTAGCCGAATGTTTTATATTAGAGCGGTGATCGTGACTATTGTATATGTGTTATGCTCTTTAAAATGGGGATTTGATACAATGACTCCATATTTATTTGCCTATTTTGTTCTTCAAGAAATGACTATCTATTTTATAAATCGACATAGAAAGAAAAAAACATGAATAAAGCCCTGACAAAAGTCGGGGTTTTTTTATAATTGTTCGGTGTCTCGTGGATTCTTCTATCTTTGTAAGTTTTAGTAACTAAAGTGGAAAAGCTATTGTACAATAAAGGTGTGTTAGCTATGCTTATATGTGAAGTTCTTTTTTTCGTTGTTGCCTTGCCCTCTTGGGAGGGGTCATTTTTGTGTCTAAAAGATGGAAATTATGACAAATAAAAATTAAATATTCTTACTAAAATCCATAAAAACATAAAATCTATTGATTTTTAGTTATTCGCGACAATAATCAGACATTTTACGATATTTTTGGTTTTTCAAAATATTTTCATGCTATACTCGAACTATAAAAGAACAAATAATTTAAATAATTTTAAAAGTAAAAATTAGGGAGGTGGATTATTTGAAACAGTTTCTCGTGGCTTTATTTTTTGGGATTTTTATTTTATGCATTTTAGGTGTCTATATTGCATATGTTTATTTTAACAATCACTTTATATGGATAGCGGGAATTCTGCTAATAATAGGTGCGGTTTTAAATTGGAGATTATATCATAAACTATTTACAAAAAAAAAGGAGCAGAGACTATGAAAAAAGGCATCATTATTTTAACAATCGCTATGTTATTCGCTTTATCTCTTGTACCAACAGTAGCAAGTGCAAATGAAGTTAATAATGTTTATGATGGAGAGACGTTGACTGCTATAAAAAATGGAAATAAATTACTTATTGAAGATAAAAAAACGGGGGAAACTGTTACTATTGAGTTAGAAAATAATAGTAATGGGAAAATAATTCAAGAAGATGGGACTGTTGAGGAATTTAAGCGAAACGCTGATGGCGATATTTATGTCGATGGGCAATTAGAAGTAGCTGCTGAAGAAAACAGGGATAAGGAATTAAATCCAACAACTCGTGCATCCAAGTGGATATACGTTCAAACTTATAAGTACAATACAACTACACGCGGGAATATGAGGAGCTTAGCACTAGGCATACTTTCTTTTATGCCATACGTGGGACCTATCTATGGTGTTATTGGAATCATTGATGCCGCAAGATCATTAGGAGCAAAAACTTTATACGTTCGAGTAAAGCAATATAGAACAAAAGGATACCAGTTTTATAAGTATGATTCATATTTTTACTCTAACGCTAAACTGACTAAACTTATAAAGAAAACATCTAAAACAAAAAAAATGTGGTAGTTCGTGTTACTGATACTCTAGTAAGTAAGATGATTGATTTTCATAAAAGTATAGTGATTTCAAAAAGATTGTAATGAATTGTTTTTTTGAAAAGTATACTAAAATTGATTATGTAACTTCAAAGTACCAACTATGATTAATCTTTGATTAATTATTGTTTAAATAAAAAGTAGAATGAACTGAAGCCCTGATAATCGGGGCTTTTACTTTTGTGACACTGGCTCTATAAACCGTATTACAACAACACTTATTATTAATCCCTCTCAGGACAATAACTTCGGAGGTACACTACTACTTAACTGGGCAGAGATTCTTAAAAAGGATTTTGAACCCTTGACATCAGTCTTTTCTAACAGATGACTATAGATGTCTGCCGTAGTAGTGTATTTTTTATGTCTTAATCGTTCTTGAACGACTTTAATATTATAACCTTGATTAATCAACTATTCATCCATACAACCAAATTCAAATACAACTAATACGGTAATATAAATTGTGGTTCCTCCTTGTCGAAATAAAAGAAAGTATTTGATATGCATAAATTATGCGTTCAACTAATTTTTCCTTCACTCAAAGGAGGTGATTTTTTTTGATTAAAACAGGGCAACCAAGCTATTGAATAGAAAATGAAGATGATTATTTCCGAGTGTACCCCTCTATATCTCTTGCTTATTCGCGAAATATTCTTATTTGTTCACAAAATATTCATAAATGATGTTATTTATTTGTGTTACAATGAAATTACTTCAAGAGATCGTACTTTTTTGAGTATTTTTAGAAAAATGTTTTTGAATAAACCGAGCTACATCACACTCACTGAAACGGTCTTCTAAAATTGACAGGCTGTTTTTTTTTGAAACTTATTGGAAGCGCTTTTTAGTTGATACCAAGACTACCCCGATAAATTTGAGATGAATTTGAGGGGAGTATAAATGGAAGAGCCAAGTCGAAAAGAAAAAGAAATGGTATTGGAACTACTGCAGGATGAGGTATTTTGTTTCAATTGGTTTTTGGGAAAGTCTAAAGGATTGAAAAGACTAACAAAGAATCAATTCTTAACGACTTTGTATTGGTTAGAGGCTAAAAAATATGTATATCGCTTGCCTGGGAATGAGCACGAATACTGCTTAACTAAACGAGGCCAAGCTTGGCATGACACCTATTTAAAAGAATATCAGGAAGAAGTGTTTATCGGTTTATCCTATCTTTTAATGAGGAGTGAAAATAACTTCAAAGAATGACTAGATAGAAAAGAGGATGGGGTTAGTTGTGGTGGGAGACTAAAAAGACGCTTCTTTTTAGTCTATGTCAGTAACTAATGCGAATGAAGTACTAATATTTATGGTGGAAGATGCTAATCGCCACAAAAATAGGGTTACTACTACCAAATTAGAAAAGAATAGTGATGGGAATGTCTAAACTGGCAAAGATCAATGTTGATGGCGGCTATTTGTGTAGGCGGACAATTGGATAGTTGTAGCCAAAGAAAACAGCCCAAGTAAGAGAAGTTTAGTAGTAGTAATATGTTGAAACTATTTATAATGGTAGATTGCATACCATAGGGATTTCTGTTTATCTGACTAAAAAAATCGGGATACATAGTTTGATTGTTTTAAAATTAATCTAGATAAAAACTGAGAGCCTCCTTATAGAAATAAATTTTAAGGAGGAAAAAAAGAAGAATTTATAGTAAAATAAAGATGACTATGTAGGAAGAGAAGAGGAAGAAACGAATGAGTGAAAAGAATTCAAAAACACTATTCCAAACGTTATGGAATAGCGCTGATATTTTACGTTCGAAAATGGACGCCAACGAATACAAAAATTATTTATTAGGTCTTGTTTTTTACAAATATTTATCGGATACAATGCTTTATCATGCGGCGGAACTGCTGGAGGAAAAACCTGCAGATTTAATGGAAGCACAACAAATTTATTCAAAGGCTTTTCAAGATGCGGGTTTAAAAGAAGATTTAATTGGTGAATTAAAATATGATTATTCGTATGCTCTTGAGCCAGATTTGACTTTTACTGCACTTGTAGAATCGGTCAATCGTGGGGAGTTCCAGCTAGAAGATTTAGCTCAAGGCTTCCGGAATATTGAACAAAGCGATGAATTGTTTGAAAACCTTTTTGAAGATGTTGATTTATACTCGAAAAAACTAGGGGCAACACCGCAAAAGCAGAACCAAACGATTTCCGAAGTGATGACAGAGCTTGACACGATGGACATTGCGCATGAAGGCGATGCACTCGGAGATGCGTATGAATATCTGATTGGACAGTTTGCATCAGAATCAGGCAAAAAAGCAGGCGAATTTTACACGCCACAAGCGATTTCCAATTTGATGACGCACATCGTTTTAGCTGGAAAAGAAAATCAAAAAGGTTTCAGCGTTTACGACCCGACGATGGGTTCAGGATCGCTGCTTTTAAATGCGAAGAAAATTTCTAATGAATCCGGAACAATTAGCTATTACGGGCAGGAACTAAATACTTCTACGTATAATTTAGCGCGAATGAATATGATTTTGCATGGGGTCGATATTGCGAATCAGCATTTGAACAACGGGGATACACTCGATGAGGACTGGCCGAAGGATGAGCCAACGAATTTTGAAGCGGTGTTAATGAATCCACCTTATAGCGCGAAATGGTCGGCGGCTGATGGCTTTAAGCATGATGCACGTTTTTCGAAATATGGGGTACTTGCGCCAAAGTCCAAAGCGGATTTCGCGTTTCTTTTACATGGATATTATCATTTGAAAGATAGTGGCGTGATGGCGATTGTGTTGCCGCACGGGGTTTTATTCCGAGGTGCCGCGGAAGGGAAGATTCGAAAGGTTTTGCTTGAAAACGGGGCGATTGATACGGTCATCGGTTTGCCAGCGAACATTTTCTTTAATACAAGTATTCCTACGACGGTGATTGTCCTAAAAAAAGATCGTGCGAATCGGGACGTGTTGTTTATTGATGCGTCGAACGATTTTACGAAGGGGAAAAATCAGAATGTGCTAGAGGAACGCCATATTGAGGCGATTTTGAAGGCTTACCGGGAACGGGAAAATGTAGAGAAGTATGCGTATTTGGCGGGTTTTGATGAGATTGTGGAAAATGATTTTAATTTAAATATTCCGCGTTACGTGGATACGTTTGAAGAGGAGGAGCCAATTTCGCTTGCGGAAGTGGCGGAGGAATCTGCAGAAATCGAGCGGGAGTTGGCGGAAGCAAAAATGGAGCTAGCTCAGATGGCGCAAGGTTTGACAGGACTAACGGCGGAAGCACAGCAGGAGCTTGATCAATTTATGCGGGTTTTGAATGGTGAAGAGGTGCAAGGAGGTGTGCGGCATGAATAGGAAGGTGCCGGAAATTCGGTTTGAAGGGTTTACGGAGGATTGGGAGCTGCGTAAGTTCTTTGATAGTATCGAAAATACGATTGATTTTCGCGGCAAAACACCAAAAAAGCTAGGACTCGATTGGAGTGACAATGGTTATTTAGCTTTATCTGCATTAAACGTTAAAAATGGATTTATTGATTCAAAAGCAGATGCCCATTATGGAGACCAAAACTTATATGATAAATGGATGAACGGACAAGATTTGCATAAAGGACAAGTATTGTTCACTACTGAAGCTCCCATGGGTAATGTAGCACAAGTCCCTGATGATCAAGGATATATATTAAGTCAGAGAACAATCGCGTTTAAGGTAAGAGCGAAAAAAATGACAGACAACTTTCTTGCTGTTTTATTAAGAACTCCTAAAGCTTTTTATGACTTAACTTCATTATCAAGTGGTGGTACAGCTAAGGGAGTTAGCCAAAAATCTTTATCACATTTCAAAGTGATAGTTCCAAAAGAGTTGAAAGAACAGCAGAAAATTGGATCATTTTTTAGAGGACTTGACAACCTCATTACACTTCATCAGCGTAAGCTAGAAAATCTCAAGAAAAGTAAAAAAGGCTTTTTGCAAAAAATGTTTCCGAAAAATGGGGAGCAAGTTCCGGAAATTCGGTTTGATGGGTTTACAAGCTTTTGGAAAAATAGAAAGGTGTCAGAACTCTTTACAATTACTCGAGGTCAAGTATTAGCTACGAATAAAACGGTTGAAAAACAAACTAAGGAGATGCCTTATCCAGTTTATTCATCTCAAACTAAAAATAATGGATTAATGGGCTACTATAAGGATTATTTATTTGATACAGCAGTTACTTGGACAACTGATGGAGCAAATGCAGGTACGGTAAATTTCCGTGAAGGAAAATTTTATAGTACTAATGTTAATGGTGTTCTACTTTCTAGTGAAGGATATGCCAACAAATTTGTTGCTGAAGCATTAAATCGGATTGCTTGGAAGTATGTCTCTCAAGTTGGGAATCCGAAGTTAATGAATAATGTTATGGGAGAAATTTTGGTACTGCTACCAGAAAATATTGAAGAACAAACTCAAATCGGTAACTTTTTAAAAAAACTCGATGATACTATCGCTCTCCAAGAACGGCAATTAGAAAATCTCAAAAAAACGAAACAAGCATTCTTACAAAAAATGTTTATCTAAACAGAACTAACAAAATGGGGTGGAGCATATGGCACAAGTGACAGCGGAAAGGTTTCTCGAAGATGCTTTGATCGATAGGCTCGTAAGCGGGGAATCACAATGGACGTACCGAAAGGACCTTCGCACGGAGGAGGCTCTTTGGCAGAACTTTAAACAAAAACTTGAAGCGAATAATCAGGCTGTTTTAAAAGGGATTCCACTTACGGCACAAGAATTTAAGCAAATTCAAAACCAACTGAATTTCCCTAATTTCTACGAGGCTGCAAAATGGCTTGCTGGGGAAAATGGTATTGCCAAGGTTCAAGTTCAGCGTGAAGATGCCACGCTCGGGACGATTCGTCTGCAGGTGATTTGTCGGGAAGATATTGCAGGTGGTAGTTCTTCTTATGAAGTGGTGAATCAAGTCGAGATGCCAAAGCTAGACATACAGGATAAGGATCGGCGTTTTGATGTCACGCTCCTCATTAACGGGCTACCAATGATTCATATCGAGCTAAAAAGTCGTGCTCACCCTTATATGGATGCTTTTCGTCAAATCAAAAAATATTTAAAAGAAGGAAAATTCACCGGTATCTACTCGACACTCCAAATGTTCGTCGTCTCAAACGGCACGGATACACGCTATATTGCCTCGGCGATCGATACGAAGCTGAATGAAAAGTTTCTCTCACGATGGGTCGATCAAAAGAACAACTCGGTGAATGACTACTTAGAGTTTGCAAACGACGTTCTTTCGATTCCGATGGCGCACAAAATGGTTACTCACTACACGGTCATTGATAATAAAAAGAAAAGCTTGATCTTACTTCGACCGTATCAAATTCATGCGATTGAAGCCGTGAAGACTGCCTTCGCTAAGCAAGTTTCAGGTTACGTCTGGCATACAACGGGTTCTGGGAAGACGTTAACCTCGTACAAAGTCGCTAGAAATTTATTACAATCGGCTTCGATTGATAAAACCATTTTCATTATCGACCGAAAAGATTTGGATAATCAAACGGCAACTGCATTTCAGTCCTATTCCGAAAACGATATTATTGCAATCGATAAAACGGAAAATGTAAATGACCTAGTGAAAAAATTGCTTTCAAAAGATCGTCAAGTCGTGGTTACGACGATTCAAAAACTGAATTATGTGATGCACCGTTTTGCAGGGAAAGAAGATTCTTCCAAATATGATAAATTAAGAAAACTGAAATTAGCGTTTATTGTCGATGAGTGTCATCGCGCTGTAAGTCCAGCGAAAAAACGAGAACTTGAACGGTTCTTTGTAAAATCACTTTGGTACGGCTTCACTGGGACACCAATTTTTGCAGAAAGCAATAAACAAGTTCTTGGAGATCTACCAAGAACAACGAAACAGCAATACGGGGAAGAACTGCATACTTATACGGTGAAGGAAGCGATTCATGATAAGGCGGTTTTAGAATTTTTAACAGAGTATAAAACGACGATCCCTGAGGAACAGCTTGATGAAGCCGTAAGAGCAATCCTTTCAGATCCTGATTTTGATGTTGACACGCTTGAGACGATTCAAAAAGAAAAGATGTTACCGAAAGCGGTTTTTGAAGAGGACAAGCATATGCTCAAGGTGATTGATTCGATTGTGAACAAGTCGCGCAAAAAATTAGGGTTTCAAAATGGTGTTGGGAAAACGTATGATGCGATTTTAACGACATCGTCTATTGCCCAAGCTAAGCGTTACTATGACCTGTTTCAATTGGTCAAGGCGGGTGAGGCGGATGTGAAGATTGATGAAGCGACAAAGCGTGTTCTCCCCGATTTCCCCAAAGTAGCCATCACGTACTCGGTTTCTGAAAATGAAGAGACTTCGATTGTGAATCAGGAAAAGATGAAGCAGGCGATCAAGGATTATAATCAGGAGTTTGGAACAGCGCACACGATGGAAAAACTGAATGATTACAACGGTGAAGTGAATGAGCGACTTGCGCGGAAGAAAGAAAAATTTTTACCGCGTTCGGAGCAACTGGACCTTGTGATTGTTGTCGACAGGCTCCTTACAGGATTTGATGCGCCGTGTTTGTCAACTTTATTTATCGACCGGGCTCCGGCAAAGGCGCATGATTTGATTCAGGCGTTTTCAAGGACAAACCGGTTGTTTGATAAGGCGAAAAAATTTGGGCAAATCGTGACTTTCCAAACGCCGGACTTATTCCGCGAGAAGGTGAATGAGGCACTTGTGCTCTATTCAAACGGCGGAGAGGATGTTGTTCTCGCCCCAAATTTCGAAGAGGCAACGGGAGAATTTTTAGAAGCGATTCAAGAACTACGTAGGGTGGCTGAGGTTCCTGAAAAAGTAAAGGCTCTAAATGAAGCGGAATTAAAGAAATTTGTGAAGGCTTTTCAGCAGCTTGACCGGACGTATGCGGCTGTGCAGGTGTATATGGACTTTAATGAAAGCCAAATGGGCACGGTCTTTCCGATCACGCCTGAGGAAATTGAAGCCTTTAATGGAGAATATGTGAATGCGCTTGAGATGTTGAAAAAAACGAATGATTCGGATGAGCCGGATCCTGCAATTGATATTGCGTATGAACTCGAATCGGTGCGAACGGAAGAAATCAATTATGAATATATTTTGACGCTCATTCAAGCTCTGGTTCCAACAAGTGGCGAGGAAGATGATGCAGTCTTGAAGCGTCATGATAAGGTGTTTTCGGAAATAGATGAATATATTGCGAACTTGCGGAAAAATAACGCCAAGCTTGCAGATTTGATGCAAGAAATTTGGGATGAGATTCAGGAAAATCCAGAAGCGTATCGTGATAAAAATGTATCGACTTTGCTTGAAGAGAAGATACAAGAAACCCAGTATGAAGTTGTGAAGGAATTTGCAGAAAAATGGTGCGTGAGTGAGGCCGAAACAGCCTATGTGGTGAACACTTATAAAGCAAGTCGCGAGCGACAAGTTGGTGAAACGGAGCTACGAGAAACAGCTGATTTTGATGCCTATAAAAAGAAAACAGAAAATCCTCTACCGAAATTGAAGTACTGGAAAGCAGCTCGATTAGATTTAAAAGATGTGGTGGAAAAAGAAATTTTACCGCTACGACGAAGAGAGTAAGGTTCTAGAAGTAGAAATATAGTTAGTCTTCCAAGAATTTCAAAAGATTAGATTTAAGGCTAGAATAGGAATGTTGAAATTTAAAACGGGACGCATTGTACACGGCTATTTTTGAAAATAGTAGATGCATTTTCCTTTTAAGAAATGAATAGCGAAGCTTTATGTGTCTTTTTGGGAATCATTAAGATAAATTAAAAGGCAAGATCCCTATAGAATTTAGGGATCTTGCCTTTTTTAAATTATTGATTATCCATCGCGTTTTTATTTTTTAGGGAATATACGAATATTAGCGCTATAACAAGAATGATCGCACAAAATATTGGAAAGATAAGCAATGAACCTGTGTGGATTACTCCAATTATAAATGTACAAAGACTGACAATCAGATAATATCCTAAACTTAAAAAAGCTCCTGACGTACCTGCAGTTTTTGGAAAATGAATAAGTGCTAAACTTAAACTGTTTGGCAATGATATTCCAATCCCAACAAGTAAGCAAAATATCCCCAATATATATAATAGCAGCTCACTTGTAGTGCTCAATCGTATAAACACAGTTGCTATCAAAAATAATACTGAGATAAATGATACAACGAGTCCTTCCTTAATTGTCTGCATGGCATTTCTCTTTTTTAATGATTTACTAGATAGCCACGCCCCAATCATGGTTGCTGATGCAACGACGCATCCCATAAATCCATATTGACTTTGTGTAAAATGAAATGTATCAATAAAAATTCCAGGTGCTTCTGAATAATAGCTAAAGATGATCCCATTAAATAAGCCAATAAGTAAACCAAAAATTACAGTATGAGGGTCTAAGATCATTTCTTTAGCAATCCTAAACATACTATATAAATTAAGGTTAGCTTGCGTATCACTTGCCGTTTCTGGTAAATTCTTCAAACTAAAATAAAGCAAAAGCATCCCCATAACCACTAGCACAAAAAAGACGACGCGGAAACCATAAAATTGTGTGACAATCCCACCTATAAGAGGACCAAGCGCAGGGGAGAATGCCAAAACAGCTGATATTTTAGCAAACATTTGATGCCGTTCTGTTCCAGTATAGCTATCTCTTAAAATGGTCTGAGTAGTGACTGATCCAGTACTTGCACCGAAGGCTTGAATAAATCTACCGATAAATAGTAGGACTATGTTATTTGCTATAAGACAAAGAATGCTACCAACTATATAGACAAATATTCCAAAATTCATTGCCTTCCTTCGTCCAAAGTAATCTGAACCAATCCCCCAAAACACTACTCCGATGGCAAAGGCTAGAAAGTAAATACTCAGAGTCATTTGAGAAATATTGAGAGTGGTACTGAATTTTAGGGCAATCTCAGTTAATGAAGGTGTATAGATAGTTTCGCTTAGCTGAGGGAAACCTACTAAACAGACCAATAAAGGTAAACTTATTTTATTATTATTTTTTTGGGATGTTTTTTTCATTATAATCTTCCTTAAATTAATTATTTGTTAAGTATGAAAAAAACATCCTTTGAAGGGAAACGGCGGAATCATAATTTTAATCCATGAATAAAAAATTATAACAGCACCTCCTTTTTTAATCTAAGCGTTTATTATATCATCGATTAAAAAAATAGCAAAATTACTATTTGATTTATTCTTATAAAAATTTCATCTCCTCATAAAGAATAGGGGCTCTTTATTTGTTTTTTTCTTTTACTTGAGAATGATCATGCTCTAACGGGTGCTTTTTTATTTTACAAAAACCTCAGTTTGACAGGTCTTTCCACTTCCACTATGCTAGGATTAATGGCCAACTTTGAAAAGGGTTTCATTATGTGTGAAAGTTGAAAAATGAGATTCGAGGGAGTTTGATGAAAGTGATTCAATTTGATATTCGAAAAATTAAGTTGCTACATTATTTACTTGAAAATCGCGGCTATATAGCTCCACAAAAATTACAAGAAGTACTAGGAATTTCGAAACGAACCTTACAATATGAGATTGAAAAAACGAACTTTGAACTGGAACAGGTTGGCTTTAGTGGTATTCAGATGGTACGCAGGCAAGGCTATTATGTGCCAGAAGACGAAAAGAAAGAAATTCTACGATTAATCGAAAATCATGATACAAACAACGTTGATTTTACTATGGCCGAACGGAAAGTACGGATACTTCTTTTTTTACTTGCTACGGATGCGCGTGTGGTTGAAGAAACACTTTCAAAGGCGAACGGAGTGAGCCGGAATACTACGCTGCAAGATTTGAAGCAGATTAAAGCAGAGCTTAGTGAGGCAGGGCTCCGACTTTTATACAGTAGGAAGAATGGAAATGAAATCGTGGGCGATGAAGCGCAAATTCGTCAATTTTTCTTGCGACATTGTTTGAATAGCCCAGCTTTTGAATCGGAAATGGAGATGAAAAATTTACTCCGAACGAAAGCGCCTCATTATGACGCGGATTTTTTGCGATTGGAAAATGAAGCAATTCGCGCGATTGTTACGCTGGAAAAGCTTTTTGAGATGCGCTATACGGATGAAGTTGTAGCTAGGCTCAGTTTGATTGTTAGCTTTTTTAGCTTTCGCATGCAGCAAGGACATGTTTTGGAAGGGAAGCTTGTCGATCAAACAAAGTGGGCGCAGGAAATTTACCGCAGAATGCCGCGTTTTGTAGCCTGGAATGAAGCGGAACTCGCGTTTCTTGAACGACTGCTCTTAGGGGCTAATCGACTTTCAGGAGATTCTGAGGTGGCGAGGCATTTGAAAGTGGCTGTGAAGAAGATGATCGCGGAATTTGAACGGCTTGCTTGTGTGAATTTTGAGGATCATGAGCGGCTAAGGCGTGATTTGCTTTTGCACCTAGAGCCAGCATATTACCGGATTCTATTTGGGATCGAGTGGATTAATCCGCTTCGATCAGATATTAAATCGCAATATGCTGAGGTTTATGAGATTACTCGGAAAGTGATGGAGCCGTTTGCGGAGCTGTTAGAAAAGCCTCTTCCAGAAGATGAAATTGCTTATGTTGCGATTTTATTTGGTGGTTTCTTATCACGCAAAAAGAGTGTGCTCGTGGAACGTAAAAAATTATTGATTGTCTGCTCAAAAGGTGTTGGCACTTCGCGGATGATCGAGCGCCAGTTAAAGCAGCTTTTTACAGATCGACAAATTGAAATTTTGGAGCCGATTTCTTTGAGAGAATTTGAGAAAAAGGCTTATCGACCAGATTTTATTGTTGCGACGCTTCCAGTACTCACGGATATTCCTTCTTTTATCGTGAGTCCGATTTTAACGGAACCGCAAAAAGAACAGCTTCTAAAAGAAATTATGCCGCACGTGGCTCAGCGTGATTCGGATGCACGGATGCTTGCAAGTGTGCTAGATGTGATTGATCAATATGCAAAAGTGGAAAATCGCGAGGCGCTTGCGCAAAATTTAAAAACGATTTTGTTCCAAAATGCACTTGATGATGTGAGCGAAGTTTCACCAGAGCTTTCCGATTTGCTCCCAGCTAAGCGCATTCAGTTTAAAGAAAACGTGCCAAGTTGGCAAGAAGCAATTCAGCTTGCTGCAAAGCCGCTTCTTGAAGAAGGCTATATTTCGCAGAGCTATGCAAATGCCATGATCACAGGGATTGAAACGCTCGGCCCTTATGTTGTGATTTCACCTGGAGTGGCGTTACCGCACGCGGCCCCGACGGATGGGGCTTTCCGTGTGGGAATGAGTTTACTTTTGCTCGATGAACCGGTTGCTTTTTCCGAGAAATCAAAGGATCAGGTTAAACTTTTAATTGTGCTTTCTTCGATTGATTCCTATACGCATATTAATGCGCTTAGTGAATTAACGGAATTAATTATGAAGCATGCGTTTCTCACTTTTATCGAGCAATATCCTGATGCTAAGCAAGTAGCACATTTTATCCAGGAGAAAACAAGCTGACTTGCTCAGCTTGTTTTTTAGTGTCTACTTTTTGCACTTTCTAAAAGAAAAGAATTGGACTTCTTTATAAAGCGCTTTCTCTCTATAATAAGAGTTGTAAGAGGTTGATAGCGCTATCAATTAGCAAGAAGGGATGAAGAAACGATGTCATTTTTAAGCCAAGATTTACTGTCATTCAATCAAACTGCAGAAAATGCAGACGAAGCGATCCGGCTTTCGGGAACATTGCTTCAAAGAAAGGGCTATGTCAGTGAAAACTATATAGAAAAAATGGTTGAATCTTACCATGAAAATGGGGCTTACTTTGTGATTGCACCATATGTGGCAATTCCCCACGCAAGACCAACCGATGGAGTGGAAAAATCGGCGGTTTCGCTTGTTACGCTTTCTAGCGGTGTTTCTTTTGGACATAAAGCGAACGATCCGGTGAGACTTGTATTTGGCTTAGCCGCTTCATCAAGTGAAGAACATTTGAAAGTAATTCAAAACATTGTGGCTCTTCTCAGTCAAAATGAAAATATTGAACGACTTATGACGGCTCAAAATTTTGAAGAGATTCGGCCGATTTTGGAGGGATTAAAATGAAAATTTTAACAGTTTGCGGTTTAGGTCAAGGAACAAGTTTGATTTTACGGATGAACGTCGAAAATGTACTTCGTGAAATGGAAGTAGAAGCTGATGTGGAACATATCGACGTTTCAGCAGCACGATCCATGTCTGCGGATATCGTTGTAACAAGTCAAGAACTTGCGGAAACACTTGGTGAAACAAGCGCAAAAGTCGTGATTGTCAATAATTACTTTGATAACGCGGAAATCAAACAAGCTCTTAGCGGGGCGATTTAACGAAAAGAAAAGGGTGAGGATAAAAAATGGAGATCATTACTTGGATTGCCGACAACTTTTTTGGAACGCCGGCCATTCTGCTCGGGTTTATCGTCTTACTTGGATTACTTCTCCAAAAGAAAAATTTGAGTCAGGTTGTTAGCGGCACGTTTAAAGCGATTATCGGATTTTTAATTATCAATGCCGGCGCAGCTGTCATAACAGGTTCTCTCGGGATTTTTGAGCCAATGTGGAAAGAAGTTTTCGGCCTTGAAACTGCGCCACTTAGTGGGTTTTTGGGGCAAGAGAAATTCAATTTGGAGTTTGGAAGTGCAGTTACACTTGCCATGACGCTAGGGTTCTTAGTTAACGTTTTACTAGCACGCTTTACACCGTTCAAATATATCTATTTAACTGGACATATGATGTTCTGGACGACAACCATCTTTGCAGGAATCACTGTTCAAGCAGCTGGTGGCGATGTTTCTTTCTGGCCGCTCGTCATTTTCCTTGCTGTTATTATGGGACTTTACTGGACTTTCCAACCGGCACTCGTTCAACCGTTTTTACGCAAAATTACTGGAAATGATAATGTAGCACTCGGGCATACATCTGCAAGCGTTGCGATTCTTTCTGCACTGCTTGGGAAAGTATTTGGAAACAAGAAAAATGATGCAGAACATATCAAATTGCCGAAGAAACTAGAATTTTTACGAGACTCGAATGTTATTACGGCCCTTACGATGGGGATTTTATTCCTTATTGGTGCGATTATCTTGATGGTAAAACAAACACCGGGAGCAGAAAAACTAATTGCACAAGCAGGAAACCAAAGCTTTATCGTTTACAGTATTGTTCAGTCCTTTACATTCGCAGCTGGGATCGCCGTTGTTTTAGTAGGGGTTCGGATGTTTATTGGCGAAATTGTACCAGCTTTTAATGGAATTGCGACTAAACTTGTACCCGGGGCAAAACCAGCACTGGATGCGCCAATTGTGTATCCCTATGCGGCAAACTCCGTTATTATAGGGTTCCTTGGAGCCTTTGTCGGAGCGATCATTTGGCTTGTTGTTCTCGGAAACACAGTTGGTTATGTCTTTGTACCAACGATGATTGTACTCTTTTTCCACGGAGCTGTTGCCGGCGTGTTCGGAAATTCAACCGGTGGCGTACGTGGTGCCTTGATTGGTGGATTCTTAACCGCAACCGTCGTCGCTTGGGGACAATATTTGATGGTAACTTTCTTCATAAACACGACTGTCCCGGATACAGCGATGTGGGCGGCTGATAGTGACATGTTCATATTGGGTCCAATCATTAGTATGTTGGCGAAACTGATTTTTTAATAACAAAAACCTCTTCCGCCATTTCGTGAAGAGGTTTTTTGAAAGGAAGGAAGCAAAAATGAGCTATATTCGTACTTTTTTTGGAGACATTAAACCAGAAGAACTAGGATTTACCTATTCACACGAGCATATTGTTTGTACCCCATCTTTTTGGCAAGAAAAAGGGGAAGATGATCTTTTGCTCGATGATAAAGAAAAGTCACAACTGGATGTGCAAGATTTTAAAAACCTAGGTGGAAAGACAATCGTTGATGCAACCGCCGTCGATTACGGTCGTCATGTGAGCGAAGTAGCAGAAATTTCGAAAGAAACAGGCGTACAAATTGTTGGAACAGCGGGCTTTAATAAGAGCTTTCTTTGGACAGGAAAAATGAAGCCAGAACTTAAGCAATTAGTTGGGAATTATGAGACTTACTACGACTGGATCGAAGCAGCTTCCATTTCCGAGTTGACAGAATTTGTCGTGCGAGAAGTTGAAGAAGGTCTTGAAGGAACGAGTTTTAAAGCGGGACAAGTCAAGTTTGGAACGGGCTATAACCGAATTACACCGCTTGAAGAAAAAACGATTCGCGCTGTGGCACGTGCCCATCATGAAACGAAAGCACCCGTTCATTCGCATACAGAAGCAGGAACAATGGCACTTGAACAAATTGAAATTTTAAAAGAAGAAGGTGTTCCGCTTGAATACCTTTCGATTGGTCATATGGACCGGAATTTAGATCTTTATTATCATGAACAAGTAGCGAAAACAGGTGCCTTCTTATCCTTTGATGGGATTGCTAAAATCAAATATGCACCTGAAAGCGCACGCATTGCTGCCATCTTAAACCTCGTTCAAAAAGGTTATGAAGACCAAATTCTTGTGAGTGGAGATACCGCACGTAAAACATACTACAAACACTATGATTTTGGACCAGGGCTTGAGTATATCAAGAAAAAATGGGTACCCCGCTTTACCCACGAAGCAAATCAAAATGGATTTGATGGAGAAAGCTTGATTCAAAAATTCTTCGTAGATAACCCGGCTCGATGTTTTACATTTAAAAAATAAGGAGGAAGCAAAATGAAATTTGCAGCTTGTAATTCCTATGACATCGCCGCACAAATCACAAAAACCACTCCCGTAATTTTACCCATAGGAGCAGTTGAAGCGCATGGACCTCATTTACCACTTGAAACCGATAATATTCTTGCAGAAAAATATGCAGACCGAATAGCGGACAAGAAAAAAGGCCTAGTGTTACCTGTCTTACCATATGGACAAGTTTTCAGTTTGCAGGACTTCCCGGGCAGTCTGAGTTTGTCGAATGAAACGATGATCCAAATGATCTTTGAAATCGGGGAGGGGCTTTATAAACAAGGCGTGCGACTGTTTGTTTTAATTAGTGGGCATCTTGGGAACATGACCGCGCTCAAAGAAGGGGCGCGTAAACTCTTTTTCAAACATCCGGATATGCGTGTGCTCCATATTTTTTATCCGAATATTCAAAAACTAGCAGCAAACGTGCGAGAAGGAAAAGCGAATCATCATACGTATATTCATGCTTGTGAAATTGAAACCTCCTTAATGCTTTATCTAGCGAAAGAACATGTGGAGATGGAAAAGGCAATTGATGATCCCCCGACTTTACCACTAGATGCTGATTATACGCCTATGCCTTGGCAAAATTTCACGGAAAGCGCTGTTCTTGGAGAGGCGACTCTTGCAACCGCTGAAAAAGGTGAATACTTAATTGAAACCACATTAAAAACCTGTTTGGAGTTGATTGAAATTGAACAAGACAAAATTCGAAAAGCAGAAGAAATGGCATGATTTTGCACTATTTAATTTTTTAGCGCAAGATGCGGAAAATGCGAAGGAAGTCATGAGTGCTTCAGAAGGTTACGCGGTTCCAGGAATTGTAGCGAGTGATTTTGATAGCGCAGAAGACGCAGTCGCGCGACTAAGCGAGCTAAAGCGTGCTAGTGACATTGTGAGCGTAGGACTTGGTGGAGGTGGGGCATTCGAAAACTTTCGAGCTGTTCTTTCGATTGCTGAGCTTGACCGGGATTGCCACATTAACCAACCCCTTGAAACTGCAGCCTTTGCTCAGCTAGTTGATGGAGTTTATGCCAATGCTCTCGTACGACCTTCTGGAAAAGTGGGTCTAGTAAAGCTTGCGACGAGGGGCACGATTGAAGTGGAAAGATTAGTTGATTATTGCCTTGAACATCAGATTCCATCAATCAAATTGATGAGTATTCGTGGAACGGAACATCTTGCGGAGCTTGTTTATTTAGCAAAAGTCGCAAGTGAACGTGGAATTTATGGAATTGAACCCGCTGGCGGAATTGCTTGGGATAATATTGTACCTATTATGACTGATGTAGCTGAAACAGGGATTCCATTCTTTATGCCGCACATTTTTGGGGCAACTGTCGATAAAGTCACTGGACGAACCAAAAAAGCTGAAATTGAACGCATTTTTGAGCAATTAGGAGGGATTTCATGATTGATGCTTATTTAAATACGGCGATTGGAATGCTTGAAGCCATTCAATTGGAAGAAAAGGAAAACATTCGAGAAGCTGGGGAAAAAGTTGCTAAGGCTATTCAGGAAGGAGGGATCGTCCACTTATTTGGGTGCGGACATTCTCATATTTTAACAGAAGAGGTTTTTTACCGGGCCGGCGGATTAGCGCCGATTCACCCCATTTTACATGAGCCGCTTATGCTTCATGAAGGAGCAGCGCAGTCTTCTGTGTTAGAACGAAAAAACAATTATGCTGAACGTTTTATGTCGAAAGAAGATATCCGCAAAGAAGACGTGATGATTGTTCTTTCGACCTCTGGAAGAAACCCCGTTCCTATTGATGTGGCGCTTTTTGCTAAGCAAAAGGGCGCATATGTTATTGGGATAACGTCAAAAGCTTATTCTGGAACACAAGCATCACGGCATGTTTCTGGACTAAAACTAAGTGATGTTCCTGACCTTGTGATTGATAATAAAGCTGTAAAAGGGGACGCGGTATTACAGCTTGAAAACTTCCCCGTTCCGTTTGCTGCGACATCTTCTGTGACAGGCGCAGCGATTTTACAAAGTCTATTTGCAGAGGCCATTACGGCTATGCATCAAGCAGGTTTCGCGCCACCTGTTTTCTTAAGTGGCAATACAGAAAATGCAGATGACTATAATCAAACTCTGCTAGCCAAATATCAAGCGAGAATCCCACTATTAACTTTAAATCTTGAATCTTAAGATAGAGAAAGAAGAAAACGACATAGGGTTTTCTTCTTTTTTTACACAAAAAGTTTGACAAAGGAAACTTTTTTTCTTATAGTAAAATATAAGTTGTGAGTCCAAAATAAAACTGCCGAATTGTAAAAAAATGACGAGTTTCTTCTATAATATAAGGTTTGAAAATCAATAAATGTAAATTTTTTTTGTGAAAGGATGATAAAATGCTGGATTTACAAAAAGTGAGTGTTCACTATTCGAGTGAGGAGTGGGCGCTTGATGAAATCAGTTTCTCTCTTGTTGGCCCAACGATAACAGGAATTATCGGCCCTAATGGAGCTGGCAAATCTACTTTACTGAAAGCCATTTTAAATATTGTTCCCTATATGGGTCAAATCACGATAAACGGAGTGCCAACCCAAAAATGGTTGAAAAAAATAGCTTACGTAGAACAAAAAAGTGCAATTGATTTTACATTTCCAATTACTGTTAAAGAATGTGTTTCGCTTGGAACCTATCCAGAAGTCGGGCTTTTTAAACGCTTAGGAAAAAAAGAATGGGAAAAAACCAAACAAGCCCTTGAAATGGTTCAGATGGAACGTTTTTCTAATCGACAAATTAGTGAATTATCTGGTGGTCAATTTCAACGAGTCCTTCTCGCAAGGTGTCTTGTTCAAAATAGTGAAGTTATCCTTTTGGATGAGCCATTTGTTGGGATTGATGCAATCAGTGAACAAATTATTATGCAAACACTCGAACAGCTCAAACTAGTCGGAAAAATGATTTTGATTGTGCATCATGATTTAAGCAAAGTGGAGCAGTATTTTGATCAACTCATTTTACTCAATCGTAGCTTAATTGCAACTGGACAGACAGAAGCAGTTTTTCAAGAAGCACATTTGCGACAGGCATATGGGGAAAATATTTTTATTAAGGGAGGAAGTGAAACATGATTGCGAGCTTTTTAGACGGTTTACAGAATTTTCATTTTTTGCAAAATGCTTTAATCACTTCACTTGTCATTGGCGTAGTTTCAGGGACCATTGGTTGCTTTATTATCTTGCGAGGAATGTCGCTCATGGGAGATGCCATTTCACATGCCGTTCTTCCCGGTGTGGCGATTTCTTTTATTTTAGAGATTAATTTTTTTATCGGGGCGATTCTTTTCGGGCTGCTTGCATCCATCATGATTACCTATATTAAATCCAACAGTGTTATTAAAGGAGATACTGCGATTGGGATTACATTCAGTTCTTTTCTGGCTCTTGGTGTCATTCTAATTGGCGTAGCCAATAGTTCAACGGATTTGTTCCATATCTTATTTGGAAATATTTTGGCGGTCCAAGATGCTGACAAAATGATTACAATCGGGGTTTCTATTTTCGTTCTGGCAGTCATTCTTTTATTTTTCAAGGAACTTTTGATTACTTCTTTTGATCCTCTCATGGCAAAAGCTCTCGGAATGAAAGTTCAGTTTTATCATTATTTATTGATGCTACTTTTAACGCTTGTTTCAGTAACGGCGATGCAAAGTGTTGGAACGATTTTGATCGTTGCACTTTTAATTACACCAGCAGCGACCGCTTACTTATTTTCGACTAGCTTAAAGAAAATGATGTTCTTGGCTGCTTTTCTCGGTGCTTTAGCTTCTTTTGTTGGGTTATTTATCGGTTATAGTTTTAATATTGCAGTTAGTTCGAGTATTGTGCTTACTTCGGCGTTGTTCTTTGCACTTAGCTTTTTCTTGTCACCGAAACAAAAATTTTTAAGAAAGAAGGCTAAAATCAGAGAAAATTAATGGGAAATTCGGAATAAAGTGGCTACTACCGATTCTTTTTTTGTTAGTTTTAACCGCTTGCTCGGGTGAAAAAGACACATCAAGTGGGAAGGGTGATCAATTAGAGGTAGTTATAACGAACTCGATTCTAGCAGATATGACAAAAAACATCGCACAAGATAGAGTGAAACTTCATAGTATTGTTCCAGTTGGAAAAGATCCCCATGAATACGAGCCACTTCCAGAAGACGTCAAAAGAGCTTCAACAGCAGACGTGATTTTTTATAACGGCATCAACCTAGAAACGGGAGGGAATGCTTGGTTTACTAAATTGATGAAGAATGCGAAGAAAAAGAAAAATCGAGATTACTTTGCAGTAAGTGATGGTGTCGAAGTTATTTATCTGGAGGGAAAAGGGGAAAAAGGTAAAGAAGATCCCCACGCTTGGCTCAACCTTGAAAACGGAATTCAGTACGCTAAAAATATTGAAAAAGAGCTTTCCAAGAAAGACCCGAAGAATGCTTCCTACTATCAGAAAAATTTGCAGCGCTATATTAGTAAACTTGCAAAGCTCGATCAAGAAGCCAAAGAAAAATTTAATGCGATTCCTGCTACTAAAAAATTAATTGTCACGAGTGAGGGGTGTTTTAAATATTTTTCGAAAGCCTATCAAATTCCTTCTGCTTATATTTGGGAGATTAATACGGAAGAAGAGGGGACGCCAGATCAAATCAAAAATCTGGTGAAAAAATTGCGAGATAGCGAGGTACCGGTGCTCTTTGTCGAAAGTAGTGTGAGCGACAGGCCCATGAAAACAGTTGCGAAAGATACGGGTATTCCAATTTATGCAAAAATCTTCACGGATTCAGTTGCAAAACCAGGGGAAAATGGTGATAGTTATTATGATATGATGAAATGGAATCTCGATAAAATTTCGGAAGGATTGTCAAAATAAAAATTTTAAAAACGACTGAAAGCGAATTTTTATTTGCTACCGGTCGTTTTTTATATTTATTTGTTCACAAATAGGCTAAATGAGGGAGAAAAAAATTTCTTTTTTTCAAGAAAAATAGAATAAAAAAATCAAGAAAGCGCTTAAAAATCATCAAAATATCGATTTTTTTCTTTTTTTTACTGGAAAATAAAAAGGCAGAATAATTAAAAAATTTCATGCCAAGAGAAACGGAACAAGTGATCGAAGGAAGTGATAACCAAGCTATTTTGGAAGGAAATTGGAAAGAAAGATCTGTTTTCCGAAAAAGAACTAAATCGGAAGGCTGACTTCATATTGAAATAATATGAAATGAATCAGTAGTTGATTTGAAATGTTAGTGTGTTATGATTAGTTCGCATTAAAAATTAAGGAGTGGTTTTTTAATAATGAAGAAAAACGTACTAAAGATGGCTGTAGCTACATTAACGGTAGGAGTAACGACGGTTGTAGGAGGTCATTTAGCAAACGCTGAATCTGTGAGCGTTGCAAAAGGGGATACGTTATCTAAAATTGCTAATGAACACAACACTACTGTCGCTAATCTTGCCCAATTAAATGGGATTGCTAATATTAACCTAATTTATGTTGGTCAATCGCTAGAAGTTGGAAATGGTGGAGCTACTCAAACAGCTCAACCTGCAACTCAAGCCGCGGCAAGCCAAGGTCAAGCAACTACGCAAAAGCAACAAGCACCTAGCCAAAGCCAAACGCAAAGCAGCCAACCAAGACAACAACAAGCTACACAGCAAACTCAAACTCAAGCTAAACCAGCCAATACAGGGAGTTCAAGTGATCAACAAGCCAAGGAATGGATTGCACAAAGAGAATCTGGTGGTTCTTACGGTGCAAGAAGCGCATCTGGTAAATATATCGGACGCTATCAACTAACAAATTCATATTTGAAAGGCGACTATTCTCAAGCTAACCAAGAACGTGTAGCCAATAGTTACGTACAAAGCCGTTATGGTTCATGGAGCAATGCGAAAGCACACCACGAACAATATGGCTGGTACTAAGCCGTTAAATGTAAAAGGATAACAATAAAAATGAGTCAAGGTTCTCTGAACTTTGACTCATTTTTTTATGTTCAATCAATTTTTTCTATCAAAAATGTGTGTTTTTTCCTATTGCGAAAAAGAACATGTGTTCGTATAATGAGTTTATAGGAAATGAATTTTTTAGAAGAGGTGAGAAGGGTGGCATATTATCAAGACGAGCCCCTTCATCATGTATTTTGCCTAGATGTAAAAAGTTTTTATGCAAGTGTTGAATGTCTTGCGCGCGGACTTGATCCCATGACGACCATGCTCGTTGTTATGAGCGGAGATAGAAATACGAGTGGACTGGTACTTTCTGCAAGTCCTGCTGCTAAAAAAAGACTGGGCGTATCGAATGTTTGCCGAGGTTTTGATGTTCCAAAACATCCAGAGTTAGTCATTGCGCCACCACGAATGAAATTATATATGACCTATCATAAGAAAATTTTAACTATTTTTAAACGCTATATGGCTGATGAAGATATTCATGTCTATAGCATTGATGAACAGTTTGGAGACTTAACGAAGAGCTATCATTTATTTGGAGAAAGCCCTGAAGAAGTTTGTCACAAGATTCAGCAAGAAATTTTTCTTGAACTAGGACTTTACACAACGATTGGATTATCTGTCAACGTCTTACTTGCAAAAGTCTGTATGGATGTAGAAGCTAAGAAAAATGCAGGCATGTTTGCGCACTGGGGCTATGAAGATGTCAAAACTAAAATGTGGCCGCTCAAGCTAAGTGAGTTTTGGGGAATTGGCAAGCGAATGGAACTTCGCTTGAATCAGCTAGGTCTTTATACAATTGGGGACTTAGCACTTAGCAATCCCTTTTTATTAAAGACGCAGTTTGGTGTGATGGGGCTCCAATATTACATGCATGCTTGGGGGATCGATCGCTCTGTTTTGGCGGAGAAAGAAAACTATCAACCAAAAGAAAAATCTCTTGGAAACTCACAGGTCCTTCCGAGAGGCTATACAAGTGCTGCAAAAATTCAAGTCGTTTTGGCTGAAATGTGTGTTCAGCTGGCACAGCGCTTGCGGACAAAACAAGTAGAAGGATCGGTTTTAAGCTTGCACATGCAGTATGCTTATGAAGATGGAAAGCGTCGGAGTAGTTTATCCCATCAAATAAAAATACCGCCAACCAATCATAGCAAGCGTTTAACACAGTATGTACATCGCTTGTTTCAAAAATATTGGAATCATACTGAGGTTCGCACCATTAGCCTTTATATTGGGAAATTACAGCCCGTTTCCGCTTTTCAACTCAGTTTATTTGAAGACCCTGATCTTTTAATACGCGAAGAGGCGATTGAACAAACGATCTCAGAAATTCGGAGTAGATACTCATTCACTTCTATTTTTTATGCTCATTCCCTGCTTGAAGGGGCGACAGCACTGCGGCGTGCGACACTTGTTGGCGGACATGCAGGGGGAATGGACGGTTTGGATGGTAAGTCTTATGAATGAGCGGGAAAAGGAAGCAGAAGAGTGGCTTAGACAAGTAAAAAAAACGTATATAGATCGTGGAATGATGAAATGGTCGGGTTTTTATTTATCGGATCATACCGCACAAATGGAGGAAGAGAGTCAAAAACGAAAGCAAATTTTTGTGGCAAAAAACGAGATGAGCCTTGAACAAATTGGTGAGGTTCTTGAAGAGGCTTTTTCGAAAGGGAGCGTTGTCTCACTGCAAATGGCAGAACTGAATGAAGAGCACATGTACGAAGCTGATTTGACTGGTAAGGTCATTAGTTTTTTAGAAAACCGCATTTATCTACAAGAAAAAAAGGGAGCTATTCAAATAGTTTCCATCGAGAAAATACGCCATGCAGAAATCGTACATTGATACGCAGGTAAGGCGTTTCAGTTTAGTGGAAAGTGGGAATGGATGTAGGCAATCCCTAAAAGGTGAACCTCTAAGAAAGTCATCTTGGTTTGAAATAAGAACTTTAGAGTATAAGAAGGAAAGTGATTCCATGAAAGTTCCGAATGCAGACAGTATTTTTGTGATTCTTAGAGCTGCCTATTATCATCCAAAAACCCAAATCACACAATTAGCCTTGAAACAATTGAATGAAAAACGAGTTCGCTACCACTCCAAAACGGAACTTCTACATACGGTTTATTGGCTGGAATGGAAAGCATATTTGAAACGTGGGGAACTAGCTAGTCAAAGGCCTTATTATGAGCTGACAGAAAAAGGTGAAGAAATGTATCAATTACTTCAAGAATCGGGCGGAACTGAAGATTAAATCCACAAAAAAGCAGAAGCAACTCTTGCTTCCGCTTTTTCAAACTTTATTCGCTTGTGATTTGTTTTGTGAACCCTTCGCCAACCACACTTTGCGCATCATTGATAATGAAAAAGGCTTTTTCATCGTGTTTGTTAACGATCTTTGTAAGTGGCAGGAGTTGTTGCCTGCTGATCACAATATAAAGAATTTTTTTGCCTTGTCTTGTATAGTAGCCTTCAGCATCAAAAAGTGTCATTCCACGACCAATCTTTAAATCCACTTCTTTTGCGATCGCTTCATATTGATCCGAAATGATCGTAACTGACTTTTTGGGATTGAAGCCTTCAAGAATAAAGTCTAGTACTTTCGTAGAAGTATAGAGGGAGAGAATCGTAAATAACATATTTTGGAAGCCGATAATAAATACAGAGGGAATCACAACGATTAAGTCAAAAAATAGTAAGGCATAACTTGTGTTCCAACCTAGATATTTATTGGCAATTTTGGCAAGGATGGCGCTACCAGCAGTGGTTCCTCCACCATGCATGATGAGCCCCATCCCAAATCCCATGAGGGCTCCTGCAAAAATAGCAGCAATAATCGTTTGATCCGTTTGAAAAGCAATCGGTTCAGTAAGTCGTAAGAAAAGGGAAGTAAAAAGAATAGCGATGATCGTTAAAATAATCGTTTGTCGGTCAAGGTACTTATAACCGATTACAAGTAAAATCCCATTAAAAATCAACGTCGTAATCGCAGGTGCTATCCCAAAAGCATAATAAAGGATCATTGTGAGCCCTGTTACGCCGCCTTCCCCTAAATGATTGGGAATAGCAAAAATATTAACGGCAAGGGAAAAGATAAAAGCGCCAATAATAATTTTTCCAAAAGTAAATGCCCATTTTTTTGTCATGAATCAATCTCCTTTCTTGCATAGTGAGCGCAAAAAAATACCCCGAAGATTCTTCTGAATCAACGGAGTCTTTTTTCTAAAAAAGCATCAAGGGAACTTCCGATTCCCGTGACTGTCTCACCATAAAAAGCCATTTAATTTTCTTTTTTAAATTAGCATAGAATCTAAATTTTGGCAAGCTTGCGGTTAACCAAAAATAGCTAAGATTGGCATAAGGTTAAGTAAAAATAGACCAACTAAAACACTGATAACAATTTTGATAACCAGTGGCTTTTCGCTTTCTGTTTGTTTCATCTTCGAATGCCCCTTTCTGAAATTTTAGTTCGTAGTAAAAAAGCGCCTACATCTAATTCCACTATACCATAAAAATAGTGGTTTTTGGAGATAATTATGCTACAATAATGGCGGGTGAGGAATTTGAATAAAAAAAAATACTATGATATTTATTTGCAGATTGAAAATCGAATTCTTGGAAAAGTTTATCAGGCGGGGGAACTGCTACCAAGTGAAAATGAGTTAGCAAAGGAATTCCAAGTATCGCGTGAGACCATTCGCAAGGCACTTGTTCTCCTACTAGAAAATGGTTTTATCCAAAAAATGCAGGGAAAAGGTTCCATCGTGATAGACCGGGAGCGCTATTCGTTTCCTGTCTCAGGTTTGACAAGCTTCAAAGAATTGCATCAAGAGCAGCATATGAACGCTGTCACACGCGTGATCAAAAATGATTATGAAAAGCTACCTGAACAAGTAAGAAAATACGTTTCCTTACCAGATGGAGCAAAAGCCTGGCACATTGAGCGTGTCCGCTATTTGAGAGGCGAGGCCGTTATTTTGGATAAAGATTTTCTTTTAGAACCTGGCATGAAGAAAATTACTGAGGAGCAACTAGCAAGCTCGCTTTATGAATACTTGGAGCAAGAGCTTGGTTATGAAATCAGCTACGCACAAAAAGAATTTACCGTCGAGCCTGTCACGGCTGAAGACCAGAAGTGGCTTGATTTAGAAGAAGATACACATGTTGTTGTCGTCCGAAGTGCCGTTTTTTTGCAAGATACAACGCTTTTCCAGTATACAGAATCGCGCCATAGGTTGGACCGCTTTCGTTTCATTGATTTTGCCAGAAGACGTTAAAAACAAGCCCTCGTTTTAGAAGGCTTGTTTTCGTTTTATTTGGGTAAAAGAACAGCCAAAGTTTCATAAGGCGCTAAAGATATGTGCTTAGCTAATTGATCTCGCTTCACATTCGAAAGCAAAATTTCACCTTGAAGAAAGGCCTCAGGAAGCTCTAATTTATACGGTTCTTCTCCGTAATAATGAACAGCGAGTAAAGTTGCTTCTTCATTTTCGCGTAAGTAACTAATGACACGTTCCTCGTCAACGAAGTAAGGCGTATAGTTGCCAACTTGAATCACAGAATGCGTCTTCCTTAGTTCAATCAGTTTCTTATAAAAGTAAAAAATACTGTCTGGATCTTGAAGCGCATCCCGAACATTGATCCAAGAAACACTATCCGAAACCGGATAAAGCGGCGTTCCCGTCGTAAAGCCAGCCTTCTCATCATTTTCCCATTGCATTGGAATCCGGCTATTGTCACGTGAACGCGCTTGAATCACTTCCATAGTTTCTCGCTCAGACAAGCCTTCCTCTTGAAGCAATCTATAATGATTAATCGTTTCGATGTCGCTGTAGCTTTCGATATGTTCAAACCGCGGATTGATCATCCCGATTTCTTCTCCCATGTAGATGTAGGGCGTACCTCGCATCAAATGGATCGTTGCGGCAAGAAGCGTGGCCGCTTGATAATGAAATTCCGGCTGGTCCGAAGTGAAACGCCCTAGCGCTCGGGGCTGATCATGATTGTTCCAGAAGAGGGCATCCCAACCATTTCCGCTCGCCATATCCACTTGCCAGGTGTGAAAGAGCTCTTTTAATTCAGCAAAACGAACTTGATCGAGTTGCCATTTTTCTCCATCTTTGTAATCCACTTTTAAATGATGAAAATGGAAAACCATCGATAGTTCTTTTTCCGCAGGGTTACTGTAGCGAATCGAATTGGCAATGCTTGTCGAGGACATTTCGCCCACTGTGACTAGACCTTTCTTGCTAAACGTTTTTGCATGAAGTTCTTTTAAATATTCATGAATGTGCGAGCCATCTGTGTAAAACCGGCGTCCGTCGCCAATGAAATCATCTTCCATCTTATCCGGCTTTGAAATCAAATTAAGCACATCGAGCCGGAGCCCTTCAACGCCTTTTTGAACCCAAAAATCTACGACTTGATAAAGGGCTTCACGAACTTCTGGATTTGACCAGTTCAAGTCTGCTTGCGTGACATCAAAGAGATGCAAATAAAAATCATCTGAGGAGGGCAACTTTTCCCAAGCTGAGCCTCCAAATTTAGATTCCCAGTTCGTTGGTGGGAGTTCTTTCTTTGCGCCTTTTCCTTTTTTAAAATAATAGAAATCACGATATTTAGGATTTTCTCGAAGTGCTTGTTGAAACCATTCGTGTTCTGTAGAAGTATGATTTAACACGAGATCAATCATGATACCAATTGAGCGCTTTTTCGCTTCATAAATGAGCACATCAAAGTCTTCCATCGTTCCAAAACGTGGATCTACCCCGGTGTAATCAGAAATATCATACCCATTGTCATTTTGGGGAGAGGGATAGAAAGGGTTGATCCAAATTAAATCCACACCTAATTTCTCTAAGTAATCCAGTTTAGCTGTGATGCCTGGAATATCTCCCATGCCATCTCCATTTGAATCATAAAAAGAACGCAAGTAAATCTGATAAATCGTTTTATCGGCTATATTGACCATCATTAAACCTCTTTCATTAAAGATTGCTAGCTTTTTTGGAATCTGTTCGGAATTCTCGTTTTCCGAATGTGCGAATCGGTGCTTGATCGACTTTATTTAAGATATTATATTTACGGAACAGAACCGTAAGCATAAATGGAACTACAATGGCGATAAGCATACAAAACGCAAAAATCAAGTAATATTGCGGCTTGATGGAAAGAATTCCAGGAATCCCACCAACGCCGATTGAGTTTGCCATAACCCCACTAGAAACGGAAATGACAGCCGCAATACCCGAACCAATCATCGCAGCTACAAAAGGATAGAGATATTTCAAGTTTATCCCGAACATGGCGGGTTCTGTGACTCCGAGATAACAAGAAATCGTTGCTGGAATGGAAACTTGTTCTTCTTTTTCGTTTCCTTTGTGCAAGAAAATAATAGCTAGAACTGCAGATCCTTGTGCGATGTTGGATAAGGCGATCATTGGCCAGAGATTGGTTCCGTGGAACTGGCTCATAAGTTGAAGGTCAATCGCGTTTGTCATGTGATGAAGTCCCGTCACAACAAGTGGGGCATACAAGAAACCAAAGAGAGCCGCAAACAACCAACTAAGTGAACTTGTTAAACCGCTGTAAACGACATTTGCAATGACATCTCCAATTTTCCAACCAATCGGTCCAAGAATAAGATGAGCCGCGAGTACAGTTGGAACAAGAGAGAAGAAAGGAGTTACAATCATAGAAACGGCATTAGGAACAATTTTACGTAGTCCAATTTCAAGATAGGCTAACATAAAACCTGCGAGCATGGCAGGAATCACTTGCGCTTGATATCCAATCATAGGAATATGTGCAAATCCAAAATCCCAGAATGGAATATCTGCTGCTTTTGTTGTAGCCACATCATAGGCATTTAAAAGTTGCGGAGAGACAAGAGTAATCCCGAGAACGATCCCAAGAATCTGTGTTGTTCCCATTTTTTTAGCAATCGACCAAGTGATGCCGACAGGTAAGAAATGAAAAATCGCTTCCCCGATCAACCATAAAAAGTTATAAGTCCCATTCCAGAAAGGATAAACTTGAGCAATCGTTTTTGTTCCTTCCTCAAGCATCTTAATGTCACCGATGACATTTCTAAACCCTAAAATCAATCCACCAACGACAATCGCAGGAATTAACGGAGTGAAAATTTCTGCAAGAGCTGCGAGCATGCGTTGTAGTAAACTCATGTTTTTCTTTGCATCCGTCTTAGCTTCTTCTTTGTTAACGCCTTCAATTCCGCTTATAGAAACAAACTCATTGTAAAACTCTTGGACATCATTTCCAATGATCACTTGAAACTGACCAGCTTGTGTAAATGTACCTTTTACAGAAGCGAGAGCCTCAATTTTTTCGATGTCCGCTTGATCTGGATCTTGCAAAACAAAGCGCATCCGCGTCGCACAATGTGTGACAGATGAAATATTTTCTTTGCCCCCAACGAGTTCATAAAGCGCTTTTGCGTCATCTGCATATTTTGCCATGACTTTTCCTCCTTTTTAACTTGTATATACAAGTTCTGTAATCAAAATATACTATAAAGAAACTGAAAGCGCAACCATTTTTTCGTTTTTAGTAAATAAATACAAAATAATGGGTTAGAGTGGGTGACGGTAAATACATAAAAAACGCGCTTCTCGAATAACTTTGAGAAACGCGTCTACTTCTTATTTGCTTAAAGCAACGACTTGGATAGATTTTCCAGTCACATCAAGGAAAGGCAACTTGACACGTGTATCAAGGCAGTAAGCTCCGTATAAATAGGGCTTTAGCGAAGTGCTTTCATTCTTGATTTGGCTCACAAATTGCATGATTTCTTGATAAAGAATTTCCAAGTTTTTAATTTTAGCAAGCTTTGCATCCAAGCGATTTTCACTGACATTGACATTCGAATTTTGAATGTTCATATCAAATCCATCATTAATCGCTGCACGCGTTTTTGGAACACGTGTATAACGCTGATCATCCCAGTCAATTTCGACAATTTGACAGTCATCTAAGTGAATGAAATCTCCTGCCCAAAGCTTGCCATCAATTTCTACGACCATTTTGCTATCTGGAAAAACATCTTTATCTCGGTATTTTTTAAGTAAATAATCAAACATCTGTAAATGTGCTAAACTCTGATTCATTTTCATCAGCTCCTTCTTTGATAGAATATCATAATGTGAATTTGTGAGCAATTGAATTTTTCCATAAAATGAAAAATAAATCCATCGAAGGTGAGGTTTTGAACGTTTGCACCAAAAGACCTATTTCAGCAAGTTTATGAAAACGTATAACATGGGTATAATGATAAAAAGCGCATAGGGGGATAAAACAACATGGTAAAAGAACAAAAACTAGCTACATATGATGGGGATGAGATTTTCATTCGGGAATGGTCTGAGGTTGAAAAGCCAGTTGGCATCGTGCAGATTGTCCACGGGATGAACGAACATAGTGGGAGATACACGGAACTAGCTTCAAAATTAAATCAAGCGGGGTATCTTGTTGTGGCAGATGACCATCGTGGTTTTGGCTTAACCGCGAAATCAGAGGCAGAGCTTGGACATATTGAGCCGAGTAATGGGCTTGAAATGATGCTACAAGATCAGGAAATCGTCAAGCATCACATGGAACAAAAATTTCCTGACTTGCCTTATTTTATTTTTGCACACAGTATGGGAAGCTACATCACGCGCGTTTTCATCACACGCCATTCATTGGACGGAGTTATCCTAGCCGGAAGCGGTTTACAGCCAGCGCTCCTTCTTGCTGCAGCTACAAGGCTTGCAAGTCATTTTGTAAAAAAATATCCAGCACGTAAAAATCATTTGCTAAATAAGCTAGCTTTTTTGGGCTTTAATCATACTTTCCATGAAAAGCATCCATATAGTTGGCTATCACGTGATCCTCTTGTGCAAGAAGCTTTTGCGAAGGATCCACTTTGCGGACCAGTTGTCGGCACTTCCGGTTTTTTTGATACATTGTTTCGAGCGATTTTAGCATCGCAGATTAAAGAAAATGTGTGGAGTGTGCCTAACGGGCTTCCCGTGTTACTTTTGTCTGGAACAGAAGATCCAGTAGGGCATTACGGGAAAGACATACCGAAACTTGCGGTTAAACTTTCTGAAGCAGGGGTTAAAGATGTGACTTATAAATTATATGAAGGAGCAAGGCACGAATTAATACACGAAGTTGGGAAAGAAACCGTCATAACAGATATTATAAACTGGATAGAACAAAAAAGAAGCGAACGTTAACGTTCGCTTCTTTTTTAACGTATTTGTCCTTCACCAAAAATAACATACTTAGTGGTCGTTAGTTCGCGTAGTCCCATCGGCCCTCTAGCATGAAGTTTTTGTGTACTGATGCCGATTTCTGCTCCAAAACCAAATTCAAAACCGTCTGTAAAGCGAGTAGAAGCGTTGACATAAACAGCCGCTGCATCCACTTCATTTTGAAATTGATTAGCCGCAAAGTAGTCACTTGTGATAATGGCTTCCGAATGTTTGGTGCCGTACCGACTAATATGTGCGATCGCTTCATCAATGTTTGAGACGACCTTTACCGCTAAAATAAAATCAAGGAATTCAGTCTCGAAGTCAGCCTCTGTCGCTGGCACAAAATTTTCTAAGAACTGTCCAGCTTGTTTATCTGCACGAAGCTGGGTAGCAAACGGAGCAAGGCGTTTTTCAATTTCTGGCAAGAAACGGGGAGCGATGTCCTCGTGGATTAATAAGGTTTCAGCCGCATTGCAGACCGATGGACGAGAGGTTTTGGCGTTCACCAAAATATCAATAGCCATGTCCATTTCAGCCGCTTTATCCATATAAATATGGCAATTGCCCACACCCGTTTCGATGACAGGAACGGTAGCATTTTCAACAACGGTTTGAATGAGCTTACCACTTCCTCGAGGGATAAGAACATCCAAGTACTCATTTAACTTCATAAATTCGCGAGCAGTTTCATGAGAGGTATCTTCGATAAATTGAACGACTTCTTTCGGAAATCCGGCTGATTTAGAAGCATCTTGTAAGACTTTAACAAGGGCTTGATTCGAATGGAAAGCTTCTTTCCCGCCTCGTAAAATCACTGCATTTCCTGATTTAAATGTAAGCGCGGCAGCATCAACCGTCACATTGGGGCGAGATTCATAAATGATTCCGATTACCCCGAGCGGAACTCGTTTTTTGCCGATATTTAAGTTGGCTTCATTTTTCCACATCTCATCAACCGTTCCAATTGGATCGGGAAGGGCGATAATTTGTTCTACCCCATTTGCGATTTCATCAAGTCGCTCTTGGGTCAATAGTAGCCTGTCCATCATTGTTTCTTTCATACCTTGTGCTTTTGCTAATTCCAGATCTTTTTGGTTAGCGGCTAAAATTTGCCTAGTTTTGTTGCGTAAAGCAGCACTCCAAGATGCAAGGACACAGTTTTTACTTGCCGCGTCAGAAAGAGCGAGAAATTTACTTGCTTTTTGTGCTTTTTCTCCAAGATCAACGAATGGATTCATGAGAGGATGCCTCCTGTTTTAAATTGGTAAACAACGTCCCGATTTTTTTTCCTGCAATAATGTCATAAATAATATCTGGGTTATCTCCATTTGCGAGAACCATTTGTCGGTCATTTTTCAAACAATAGTCTGCTGCTGCAAGTTTTGTTAGCATGCCACCAGTTCCAAATTCAGAGCCCTTGCCGCCAGCGAGTTGTAAGAGCTCATCAGTGACTTCATGCACTTCATCAAACATAGCAGCCGCAGGGTTTAGAAGTGGATTTTCGTGATAAAAGCCATCAATATCAGAAAGCATGATAAGAAGTTCAGCATTGATAAGTTTAGCGACGATAGCAGACAAGCGGTCATTGTCACCGTATTTCGTGATATGTTCGATTTCTTCGACAGCAACAGTATCATTTTCATTGACAATGGGAATGATGCCTTGGTTGAGAAGTGTATTAAAAGTATTGATGACATTTTCGCGACTAGTAGGATAATCTGTAACGTCGCGTGTAAGGAGGATTTGACCAACTGGATAACCATATTCCCCAAAGAGTTTAGAATAGATATGCATCAGTTCACTTTGACCAACAGCCGCGATTGCTTGCTGTTCGGGGATCGAAGTAGGTCGCGTTTCAAGTTGAAGTTTTCTAAGTCCAACGCCGATTGCACCAGAAGAAACAAGGACAACTTCTTTTTCCTCATTACGCAATTCTGAAAGGACACGGGTGAGTTTTTCGATGGTGCGTAAATTGACATTCCCGTTAGAATGCATCAATGTGCTTGTGCCGACTTTAACGACAATGCGTTTACATGAATGAAGTGATTTTCGCATAGCGGGTCTCCTTTAAAATAGAATACATCCATTGTACTACAAAAAAACTAAATATTTAATAGCAAGAAAAGAAAAAACGCCTAGGATTTAGGCGTTTCATCAATTTGATTCCATTTTTTAGCTTGTTTAATCATAAAGGCGAGACTGTCTAAAATGTATTCACCAGCTGGTTCAGATAATGTGTTTTTGCCCAGCTGTAAGCCGGACTCATACTCAATATCCTCACAAATTTTTTCTAAACGGTATAAGATATCGGCTTGCTTTTCTTTAGTTTCGAGGTCGTAGGAAGGTATGTTATTTTCTCCTAATAAGTAATCCACACTAACACCGAACAATTCGGCAATCTTTGCCACCATTTCAAGATCAGGTTGACGAAGTCCATATTCCCAGTTTCCATATGTAGAAGGCGCTTTTAAACCTAACCTACGTGCAGTCTCTACTTTGGACCAGCCTTTTTTATCTCTTAATAATTTCAAACGTTGACTAAAACCTACCAAATGATTCACCCCTTCGCCTAAATTATACACAAAATGAAACTATAAAGCCAATAAAAACACAAATTGTCTTTTATTTAGAGTTTTTATTTGAGTTTACTCCATCTAATTGATTGATTTTTTCGGCATTTTCCAAGATGAAATAAATGTTTTTTTGCAAGAAAGCTGAAGTGTGGGGTTTCAAAATGTCCGCGCCCAGATAAAAGGGGTTTGGGCTTTCTAGTTCGGTAGCCAAATTTTCTAGTTCCAGTTGGATGTCTTTAGGGGGTTTTCGAGATTTTTCTTTTAAAGAATTTGTATCGCCAATTAAGTAGTCGACTGTAACATCGTATAAACTGGCAATTTCTTTGACCATGGAAAGATCGGGTTCGCGAATGCCATATTCCCAATTTCCATAAGTCGACGGGGCTTTTAATCCAAGGCGACGTGCTGTTTCTCTTTTCGTCCAGCCTTGTTTCTCCCGTAAAAGAGTGAGCTGTTTGCTTAGGTTCGTCATGTTTATCATCTCCTCGTAGTTATTATACATGAATATACACAAAATAAGAATAAAATAACACAATTCGAAGTTTAATTTTATTGACAAATGCATATCGTGTTGATAAAATAGAATAGACAACTCAGTATGTGTTAGGAGGCTAGATGAATGGATCAACTAAAGACTAAGAATATCAATGTAGCCAAAATCAGAGAGATCCGCTTGAGTAAGGGAATCACACAGGCATTTGTCGCTCGAAAAATGGGATATAAATATACGAGCGGCTATGCAAATGTGGAAAAAGGAACCGTGAGGCTTTCTTATCAAAATGCGGTTATCTTGAGTGAGATTCTAAACTGTGATTTAAGTGACTTTTGTGATTAAGAAAGAAAACACGGTACATTGTGCCGTGTTTTTTTGTTATTATGAAGCCGTCCTTCATCGATTGCTTGAAATGTTACAAAAAATCGACATTTTGTCATATTTGTCTACTGATCAATAGCTTCGTATGATAAAATAGTTTCATTCAGATGACATTAGAAAGAAATGGGAATTGAATTGTGCAGTTGTGAACTTGACAACGAAATAGAGGAAATATAGAATAAAGCAAATTAGCTTAGCAAGCAATCTTGTGAATAGGGGCGGGTTCGAACGATGACCGATCAGGGGAAAGACTTTCCAACCTTCATTTTAAATTGGTTGGAGGGAAAACATCACATTTTAAATCAGGAAGAACAAGTGAGAGCACTTACTTTTTTAGAAAAGCAGTATGAATTAGATCCTTGTAATGAACTGGTTGCAAGAGGTCTTGTTCGTCTGTATACAGAAACTGGCGAAAATGAAATGGCAAAACACATTGGGCGATCCTTTTTAACCATGAACGGTTATAATAAGGAAATTTTAACGGAACTTGCGCTTTCCTATATGAATACAGATGAAATGGATACTTATTTTTCATTGGTGCGCTATTTTACTGAGGAAGAAGAAACACAAGTAGAAACGGATACGAAGCAATCAAACCATAATGTGATTCCGTTTCCCAAAAAATTAGTGACAAAAGCACAAAGAGAAAACTGGACTCGTTTACCAGTAGCTGAACAACTAGAATTCTTGCAAAAAATCAGGCTTGAATCAATTGAGCCTTTTGTAGAGAGTTTCAAAACTGTGTTAGAAGATAACGCAGCATCACCCTTTGTCCAATCTATTTTATTCGAGTTATTACAAGAACAAGAAATAAATCAGTTGTTTGAAGTTCGTAAGCTAGGGCTTCAGGGGGAATTTAATCCTATTGATGTTTCTTTTCTAGGGGAAGATGCGTTTGTAAATGAGGTTTTGAGTTTGCTAAAAGAGCGACTCGAAAGTGAAAACCCAACACTTCTTGATCAACTACTGCAAACCTTTCAGCATCATGCATTCATGCTTTATCCTTTTACATTTAAGCCAAGAGATGCCGCGCTCTGGAAAGATGCTTATTTATTGTTTGCAAGTGACCTTTATGGTGCTTTCTTGGATATCGAACCGACACGAGAACTGAATGAAGCACTTTCTTTCATTCGAAATTTAGAGGAACATCAACAAAATTATTTACTCTAAATCGGCTTTCCTGTTTTCATCAAGTAGGTTTTATGTTAAAATATACGGGTATGGCTGAAACTTGTCATGAACTTATTTACATTTAATTAAATAGATGATGGAGGGAATAAAACCATGTCAGTAAAATGGGAAAAAAAAGAAGGCAATGTAGGAACCCTTTCTTTTGAAATTAATCAAGAAGAAATTAAAACAGGTCTTGACCGAGCTTTCCAAAAAGTTCGTAAAACTTTAAACGTACCTGGATTCCGAAAAGGAAAAGTACCACGTCAAATTTTTAATCAACGCTTTGGTGAAGAAGCGCTTTATCAAGATGCTCTTGATATCATCCTTCCAGAAGTCTATACTCGAGCTGTAGAAGAAGCTGGAATTGACCCTGTTGATACGCCACAAGTAAATGTGGAATCTATGGAAAAAGGGGAAAACTGGAAACTAACAGCTGAAGTGACTGTAAAACCAGAAGTTAAGCTTGGCGACTATAAGGGACTAGAAGTTGTTAAACAAGATGCTGAACTTAAAGACGAAGAAGTAGAAGAAGAACTTAAAAATCTAACAGAGCGTCAAGCTGATCTTGTCGTAAAAGAAGATGAACCAGCAGCAAATGGCGATACTGTTGTCATTGATTTTGAAGGGTTCAAAGACGGTGAACCATTTGAAGGTGGACAAGCGGACAACTATTCGCTTGAACTCGGCTCTGGTCAATTCATTCCTGGCTTTGAAGAACAACTAGTTGGAACAAAAGCTGGCGAAGAAAAAGAAGTTTCAATCACTTTCCCTGAAGAATATCATGCTGAAGATTTAGCTGGACAACCTGCTACATTTAAAGTAAAAGTTCATGAAATCAAAACTAAGGAAGTTCCTGAACTGGACGATGAACTTGCAAAAGATATCGATTCTGAAGTGGAAACAGTGGCAGAACTTAAAGAAAAAACGACTAAGCGTCTAAAAGAAGCAAAAGAAGATGCAGCGAGTCAAGCAAAACAAGATGAAGTTCTTGAAAAAGCTGTAGCTGGTGCAGAAGTGGACATTCCACATGCAATGATCCATCATGAAGCGGATCACTTGATGAGCCACTTTACTCAAGACTTGCAAGCTCAAGGCTTGACACCAGAGCTTTACTACCAATTTACTGGTCAAACAGAAGAAAAAATGCATGAACAAATGGAAAAAGACGCTGAAAAACGCGTGAAAATGAATTTAGTTCTTGAAGCGATTGCCGATGCAGAAAACATCGAGCCAGCAGAAGCTGAAATCGATGAAGAAGTAAGCTCGCTTGCAGAAAAATACGGAATGGAAAAAGATGCGGTTCGTCAAGCGCTTGGTGACTTGAGTGAACTAAAAGCTGACCTTAAAATCCGTAAAGCGATTGATCTTTTAGTAGACAGTGCTGTCGAAAAATAAGAAGGAAAATCGTTTTTTGTGAAAGAAGGACACGAGAAGACTCTCATGTCCTTTCTTTTTTATAAATCAGATGAGTAGTATTTTTGAAGTGGTGGTGCTATCATTAGTATCACAAGGAATTGGAAAACCTCGATTCCACCGATATGAAGGGGTGAAGTGAATTTGTTCAAATTTAATGATGAAAAAGGTCAACTTAAGTGCTCCTTTTGTGGAAAAACACAAGACCAAGTTAGAAAACTTGTTGCTGGCCCAGGCGTATATATTTGTGATGAATGCATCGAACTTTGCAACGAGATCATTGAAGAAGAACTGAACGTATCGGAAGCAGTCGATTTTGGCGATGTACCAAAACCGCATGAAATCCGTTCGATTTTAAGTGATTATGTAATTGGTCAAGAACGAGCAAAAAAAGCACTTTCTGTTGCGGTATATAATCACTATAAGCGTATTAATTCCAATGAATCAACAGAGGACGATGTAGAGCTTTCAAAAAGTAATATCTGTATCATCGGTCCTACAGGAAGCGGGAAAACACTCCTTGCTCAAACGCTTGCACGTATTCTAAATGTTCCATTTGCTATTGCAGATGCGACTTCGCTTACTGAAGCGGGATACGTTGGGGAAGATGTTGAAAATATCTTGCTAAAACTGATTCAAGCGGCGGATTTTGATGTAGAAAAAGCTGAAAAAGGCATCATCTACATTGATGAAATTGATAAGGTAGCTCGTAAATCGGAAAATCCCTCCATTACTCGAGATGTTTCGGGTGAAGGCGTGCAACAAGCTCTTCTTAAAATTTTAGAAGGTACTGTAGCGAGTGTTCCGCCTCAAGGAGGAAGAAAACATCCGCATCAAGAATTTATTCAAATTGATACAAGTAACATTTTGTTTATTGTTGGTGGTGCTTTTGACGGAATTGAACAAATCGTAAAAAACCGTATGGGAGAAAAAGTGATCGGATTTGGCACTGAAAATGAAGTGCTTAATGAAGATGAAACTTATCTTTCAAAAGTAGTACCGGAAGATTTGCTCAAGTTTGGTTTAATTCCTGAGTTTATCGGACGTTTGCCAGTAATCGCAACGCTTGAACAATTGGATGAGGAAACACTGGTTTCTATCCTAACACAACCTAAAAATGCGCTTGTTAAACAATATCAAAAAATGTTGGAACTAGATGATGTTGAACTTGAATTTACAGATGGAGCGCTTCTTGAAATCGCTAGAGAAGCGATCCACCGGAAAACAGGTGCGCGTGGTCTTCGTTCCATTATTGAACGTATTATGCTTGATGTGATGTTTGAAATTCCATCTCGAGATGATATCGTGAAGTGTATCATTACGAAAGAAGCCGTGACGGGAGAAGAATATCCACAGATGCAGCTAAATGATGGCTCTCTGATCCCGACTAAAACTTCAGCATGAAGAAAAAGCCAGCATTTTTATTAAAGTGCTGGCTTTTTGCTTTTTGGAGTGTTTCTTTGATTCACTTATTTTTCATGCTATACTTTAATAAAATCATTTAGAGAGGAATTGAAGGGATGAAAAAAGAACAAGGAAAAGGTACTTTTTTTTCGTCTATCTTCGGTTGGCTGAAAGTGATAATTATCGCTTTAGTAGTAGCTTTTGCGATTCGCTATTTTTTGATTTCGCCGGTAACGGTTTACGGAGATTCCATGGATCCAACACTTCATGATGGTGAACATTTATTTATCAATAAACTTTCAACGCCGAAAAGGTTTGACATTATTGTTTTTCCAGCACCTGATGAAAAAGGTGCAGAATACATTAAACGAGTGATTGGACTTCCAGGAGATAAGGTTGAATACAAAAAAGATACCCTCTATATTAATGGTAAAAAATATGATGAACCGTATTTAGAAGGGGAAAAAGAAAAAGTTGCAAATGGCTATTTAACGAATAATTTCAAACTTGAAGATTTGCCTGCAGTTAAAAATGCAAAAGTTGTGCCAAAAAATCATTTGTTCGTTCTTGGTGATAACCGGCGTATCAGTAAAGATAGTCGCTACATCGGCTTTATTAGTGAAGATGATGTAATTGGAAAAGTTATTTCATTTGGCAGTTCACTAAAACGCTAAGGAATAGCCAGCAAACTTGTTTTCTTTACAATCAAAATGATTAATGGGATAATAAGAAAAAACTATTTGACGAGAAGCAGGCTTGTTTTGAGAGGAAGTAGAAATTTTATGACAGAAGAAGTAAAGAAAAAATCCATTTGGAGACAAATTCTTAGCTGGGTACTTGTCATTTTAGTTGCAATTGGAATTGCAATGCTTGTGCGTACTTTTGTATTTGCACCAGTAAAAGTTGATGGCATGTCAATGTACCCTACGTATGAAGATGGTAACCGGATTTTTATTGAAAAGATAACAAAACCTGACCGATTTGATAAAATTGTGTTTGATGCACCGGTATCAACGGGAGATGAAGGGAAATATTTCATCAAACGTGTAATCGGAGTTCCAGGCGATAAAATTGAATTTAAGAACGGTGAGCTTTATGTGAATGGCAAAAAGAAAAATGAGTCTTATTTGGCGAAGGACATGAAGACCTACCGAGAGCCAGGAGATGGTGATGGTGACTTTACGCTGAAAGATATCACGGGTTCCACAACGGTTCCTGATGGTAAACTTTTCGTTCTGGGAGATAACCGTGAAGGTAGCATGGACAGTCGAATATTTGGCTTTATTAATTCATCCGCTGTAGATGGTGTTGTTATGAACTTTGGCAAAAAATAAATATAATGGAAAATCCGTGAAGCTACTTCACGGATTTTTGGCTATTCAGCGAGCTTTTTTTCGTTTATAATAACATATAGAGGCTCGGAAGTTTGATTGAGGCGGTGCAGGTTGTGAAAGAAAAAAATTTAAAAACACTTTGGGCGTGGATTTGGGCGCTTGTCGTGGCGATAATTTTAGCACTTATAATTCGCTTTTATTTATTTGTCCCAATCATGGTTGATGGTGTTTCGATGATGCCAACGCTACGTGACGGGGATCGAGTTATCATTAATCGCTTTGACAAAATCGAACGTTTTGACGTGATTGTGTTTCGTGAAGGAAAGACAGATTATATAAAGCGTGTTATAGGGCTTCCTGGCGATGAAATTGAATATAGATCTGATGTGCTTTATGTGAACGGGAAAAGGTATGAGGAGCCTTATTTAGATACTTATCGAAAAAAGATGAAGGAAGGCTATTTAACGGAAAACTATAGCACGAAGGAAATGCTAAAAGATGGTAAAGTTCCAAAAGATACTTATTTTGTTTTGGGAGACAATAGAAGAGCTAGCCGTGATAGTCGTATTGTCGGGCCGATTTCTAAAAGCAAAGTCCTTGGAACAGCACCGCTTAGTTACTGGCCGATTGATAATGCAAAAATTATAAAGTAGGAGTATAGATGATGACAATTCAGTGGTTTCCAGGTCATATGGCCAAAGCGCGCCGTGAAGTGACGGAAAAATTAAAGTTAGTAGATGTGATTTTTGAGCTGGTGGATGCACGAATTCCTGTTTCATCTTCCAATCCCATGCTTGAAGAGATTATTCATCAGAAAAAAAGGGTGATTATCTTAAATAAAGCAGATATGGCAGATGAAAGGGTGACACAAGCTTGGATTCGACATTTTAAAGAAAAAGGACTCATGGCGGTTGCTGTGAACTCGCAGCAAGGGAAAAACATGCATGCGATTGAAAAGGCTGCTGAGGCTTTAATGGCAGAAAAATTCGCTCGCTTAAGAGAACGCGGAATGCGACCTCGGGCTATTCGAGCAATGATTTTGGGAATTCCAAATGTCGGGAAGTCCACTTTGATTAACCGACTTGCCAAGAAAAATATTGCCAAAACAGGAAATAAACCGGGTGTGACGAAGGCGCAACAATGGATAAAGGTTGGAAAGGCACTGGAACTTCTTGATACACCAGGGATTTTGTGGCCGAAATTTGAAGATCAAGAAGTGGGTTATAAGCTAGCTTTAACTGGTGCGATTAAGGACGATTTGCTAAATATGGAAGATATTGCAGGGTTTGGTTTAACATTTATCCACACATACTACCCCAATCAGTTTCAACAGTGGAATCAAGTCGTGTCTAAGAGCGATACTGGGGCTGAGTGGCTGAAGGAAATTGCGGAACGGAAAGGGTTTCTTGATAGGTACGGTGAAGCGGATTACGGGCGTGCAGCGGAGCTTGTGGTACGTGAGATTCGCACACAAAAATTGGGAAGACTCTCTTTTGATTTTCCAGAAAAAGAGGAGATGGAACATGCAGAAAATGTCGATTGCTGAAGTGAAACGGTTACTTGCTGCGGTTAATTCTGAGGAAGAATTGCTAAGCTTTCGAGAAGATTCGCGGAAAGGGGTAATCAAACTTGTAAGTGCAGCTGAAAAACGTTTAGATAAGCAAAAAAAGCTGCACGAACAGTTTGAGCAAATGCAAGCTTATGAGCTGTTTTACAGAGAGCAAGGGTATTCGCAAATTGCAGGAGTTGATGAAGTGGGAAGAGGCCCGCTTGCTGGTCCTGTTGTCGCTGCAGCGGTAATTTTGCGGGAGGATTTTGAACTATTAGGAATGAATGATTCGAAGCAACTCAGTGAAACAAAGCGTCTTTTTTATAGTGAAGAAATCAAAAAACAAGCGATTTCCTATGGGATTGGCGTCGTTTCTCATGAAGTGATCGATGAAATCAACATTTACGAGGCGACAAAGTGTGCGATGAAAGAGGCCTTAGAGAAGCTTTCGCCCCCTCCTGACTATACGTTAATCGATGCTATGCCACTTGGTCACTCCGAAAAAGAATGCTCGATCATTAAAGGCGACACTAAGAGTATTTCCATTGCTGCAGCTTCTATTTTAGCTAAAGTGGAACGAGACCGGATGATGCGTGAATTTGAATTGATTTATCCGGGATATGATTTCCAAAATAATATGGGATACGGAACGAAAAAGCATCTTGAAGGTCTGGAAAAACTTGGACCTTGTCCAATTCATCGTGTGAGTTTCGCTCCTGTAAAATCGTTTTTTGTTTAACTATTTGTCATGAAAAATTAAATGAAAGTTTGATAATGAGCTGTCTTTTAAAGGACAGCTTTTTTGCTAGCCTTAAAAAGCATTTTTGCGGATTTTACCTTCTTGATAACTTTCAGTAAGATGGCTAAAAGGAGGTTAATCCGATGAACTTTAAAATGAATCATGCAGAATGGGGAGAGCTTGCAAGTCTCCCAGCAAGAAGGCGAGCAGAGTTATTTGCTCGCTACCGAGCTCACCAATCTAAGAAAGAAATTTCAACTCTTTTGTCAAGCGAGGAACGGAAATGGATTAAAAGAAATTCGACCGATTTTCAAGCTTTTTTTGAGGAAGGGGGAAGAATTATTTTCTATGATGATGACGATTATCCGCGTTTGCTGCGTGAAATCGCTTTTACTCCGCCACTTCTTTTTGGTAAGGGGAATTTTTCTTTACTAGAAAAAGAACTCATTACAGTAATCGGAACGCATCAAATGCGCCCTTATGGAAAAGCTGTTACGCGTTTTTTTACAAATGGACTCATGAAGTCGAAATTTGGAGTGCTTACGGGCACGTTAAATGGAACGGAGGAAACAGTTTTAAGAACGTCGGCTAGAATGGGAGGCGAAATCGTTTGCGTATTAGCGTCAGGCCATCACTCTTTGTTTCCAAAAAATAATCGGCAATTACTGGAAAAAATTGAACAAACGGGTGTAACGATAACTGAATATACGCCTGATACTGCATTTGACTCGCGTTTTTTGGAGGAGCGTAGCAGGCTATTAAGTGGAATTTCTAGAGGCGTATTACTCACGGAAGAAAAATCGCGAGGCGGTGCGCTCCTTACTGTTCAATATGCTGTTGAGCAAAATCGTGAAGTTTTTGTCGTTCCAGGAAATATTTTTTCGGATGGATCGGCAGGCGCTCATGATCTTATCATGGAGGGGGCGAGGCTTGTTGCGAATCCTCAACAGGTTGTCGAAAGTTTCTTATTTTAAGTAAATGGATTAATTTTTCATGAGAAAAAGGGGATTTAGCTTGCATTTCTAAAATTTTTGAGATAAGTTTGCTAAAGGGTAACAAAAACCTTCTATATTAAGTGCGTAAAATCTAGTTGAACAAATATATAGATTGACAAACTTTTTTTTACGGGCTATTATTGACTACTGAATCAAGTTGTTCGAACACTTTGGATAATTTGAACAGTAAAACGAGGCAAAAAATAAAAGGAAGATTGTTTATTTAGCCCGTTTATTTGACCCAATTAGGGAGGAAATGAATACATGGCAGACTATCTTGTTATTGTAGAATCACCAGCAAAAGCTAAAACAATTGAAAAATATCTCGGAAAAAAATATCAAGTGAAAGCTTCAATGGGACATGTTCGCGATTTGCCTAAAAGCCAAATGGGCATTGATTTTGAACATAACTTTGAGCCTAAATATATTACAATCCGTGGTAAAGGACCTGTTTTAAAAGAATTGAAACAAGCGGCTAAAAAAGCTAAAAAAGTTTATCTCGCAGCTGACCCCGACAGAGAAGGAGAAGCTATTGCATGGCATTTAGCGAATAGTTTAGAGCTTGACCAGACAGATGACCTGCGGGTTGTTTTTAATGAAATTACGAAGGATGCAGTGAAAGAATCTTTTAAACATCCGCGTAAGATTGATATGGATCTTGTTGATGCTCAACAAGCTCGGCGGGTGCTTGACCGACTTGTGGGTTACAACATTAGCCCCATTCTTTGGAAAAAAATTAAAAAAGGCTTAAGTGCAGGACGTGTGCAGTCGATTGCACTTCGTTTGATTATTGATCGTGAAAAAGAAATCAATAACTTTAAACCTGAAGAGTACTGGACAATTGATGGGAATTTCAAAAAAGGTCGTAAATCGTTTCAAGCGAATTTTTACGGCGTAGATGGTAAAAAGAAAAAATTGGAAAATGCCGCGGATGTTAAAGCAGTCATGGCGAAAATTAAAGGTAAAGATTATGAAGTAATTGATGTTATGAAAAAGGAAAGACTTCGTAATCCAGCAGCTCCCTTTACAACTTCATCACTGCAACAAGAAGCTGCACGTAAACTGAATTTTAGAACGCGTAAAACGATGATGCTTGCTCAACAATTGTATGAAGGAATAAAACTAGGTAGACAAGGGACTGTTGGGTTAATCACTTACATGCGTACCGACTCTACTCGGATTTCTGATACAGCAACTAATGAAGCGTATAATTATATTGAAGAAAATTATGGAACAGATTTTGCCCGCAAGAAAAAACGGCAAGATAAGAATCAAAAAGGTTCACAAGATGCCCACGAAGCTATTCGACCTACAAGTGTTTTGCGTTCGCCGCAAGAAATGAAAGAATATCTAAGTCGGGATCAACTTCGACTTTATCGTTTGATTTGGGAGCGATTTGTTGCAAGCCAAATGACACCGGCTGTTCTTGATACTATGCGTGTTGATATGGAAAATAATGGCGTTCGCTTTCGAGCAAACGGTTCGAAAATCAAGTTCGCTGGTTTTATGAAGGTATATGTTGAAAGTAACGATGACAATAAAGAAGAAAAAGAAAATATTTTGCCTGAGCTGAAAAAAGGGGACAAAGTTACTTCGGAGTCGCTTGAACAGCGTCAGCATTTCACACAGCCACCTCCACGGTACACAGAAGCGAGACTGGTACGTACTTTGGAAGAAATTGGGGTAGGTAGACCTTCTACGTATTCCCCAACGATTGATACTATCCAGCGTCGTAATTATGTTTCGCTTACGAATAAGCGATTTGCGCCAACTGAACTTGGAGAAATTGTGAATGAAATGATTTCCGAATATTTCCCGGAAATTTTAGATGTTAGCTTTACAGCTGATATGGAAAATGATCTGGATGAAATTGAGCACGGTAAAATGCAGTGGATCAAAGTCATTGATGAATTTTACAAACAATTTGAACCACATGTAAAACGTGCCGATGAAGAAATGGAAAAAATTGAAATCAAAGATGAACCCGCAGGAATTGATTGTGATGTTTGCGGAGCTCCAATGGTATATAAAATGGGAAAATATGGTAAGTTTTTAGCTTGCAGTCGTTTTCCTGAATGTCGTAATACAAAAGCTATTGTAAAAGAAATTGGGGTTACTTGCCCGAAATGTCGGGAAGGTCAAGTGATTGAAAGAAAGAGCAAGAAGAACCGAATTTTTTATGGATGTAATCGGTACCCAGATTGTGATTATGTTTCTTGGGATAAACCAGTTGAACGGCCTTGTCCAAAATGCGGCGAGCATGCCCTCGTTGAGAAGAAATTGAAAAAAGGCGTTCAAGTCCAGTGTACGAATTGTGATTACAAAGAAGAAACACAAAAATAAGCGGAGATTTGATCGAAGGAGGAAGGTTAGTTGGAAAAGACGGTCAATGTAATTGGAGCGGGCTTAGCTGGAAGTGAAGCAGCATGGCAACTCGCGAAGCGTGGAGTGAAAGTGCATTTATATGAAATGCGTCCAGTAAAGCAAACGCCAGCCCACCATACGGATAAATTTGCTGAGCTAGTTTGTACGAACTCACTTCGTGCAAATGGTTTAACAAATGCGGTTGGAGTTATCAAAGAAGAAATGCGAATGCTTGATTCGATTATTATAAAAGCAGCTGATCGAGCTTCTGTCCCGGCTGGAGGTGCGCTCGCTGTTGACCGTCATGAATTTTCCGGCTATGTAACTGAACAAGTGAAAAATCATCCGCTTGTAACGGTCTTTAACGAAGAAGTGACAGCAATACCAGATGGTCCGACAATTATTGCGACGGGTCCACTGACGAGTGAAGCGTTAGCCGAAGAAATTCGTAAAGTTACTGGAGAAGATTATCTGTATTTTTATGATGCGGCAGCTCCAATTATCGAAAAAGATAGCATTGATATGGAAAAAGTTTATTTAAAATCTCGTTATGATAAAGGCGAGGCGGCGTATCTCAATTGTCCAATGACGCAAGAAGAATTTACTGCGTTCTATGAAGCCTTGATTAGTGCAGAAACTGCTGAGTTAAAGAGCTTTGAAAAAGAGGTTTTCTTTGAAGGGTGTATGCCAATTGAAGTGATGGCGAAACGTGGGATTAAAACCATGCTGTTTGGTCCTCTTAAACCAGTTGGCCTTGAAGATCCAAAGACTGGAAAACGTCCTTATGCGGTTCTTCAGCTTCGTCAAGACGATGCGGCTGGAACACTTTACAATATGGTAGGTTTTCAAACTCATTTGAAGTGGGGCGAACAAAAACGTGTCTTTCAAATGATTCCTGGCTTAGAAAATGCGGAAATTATCCGCTATGGAGTGATGCACCGGAATACATTTATTAATTCTCCGAAGGCGATGCAAAGTACCTATCAATTAAAGACTCGTAAGGATTTGTTCTTTGCAGGTCAAATGACAGGGGTTGAAGGCTACGTGGAATCAGCTGCTAGTGGTCTTGCCGCTGGGATTAATGCTGCGCGCTTTGTATCTTCGGAAGAACCAATTGTTTTTCCAAGAGAAAGTGCGATCGGAAGTATGGCTAATTATATTACTTCTACGAATACCAAAACCTTTCAACCGATGAATGTAAACTTCGGGTTGTTCCCAGAACTACCTGAAAAAATTCGTGCTAAACAAGAGCGAAATGCTAAATTAGCTGAAAGAGCGTTAGCTGCTATAAAAAGTGTTGCAGAAGAATTATAAAACGACTATAATGGATAAGGGCTAGTGTGCTAGCCTTTATCTTCTTTTGATTTCATTTGTTTGAATAGTCCAACTTTTATACAGTAGGTTTGACAGATTGACTATAGCTTTCAAATCGCTTGAATTGACGCGGATTCTAATTTAATTGGAAATGTTGTGAAAAATGCGTAAAATTATTGCAACTCGCTTTTTCTTGTGTTACGATGGAGTTGTTTGAGAGGTGGATTTATCATGGAAGAAGAGCAGTTTTTACCCAAGTTTATGGATTATCTTCGAGTGGAAAGAAACTATTCGGATAATACGGAAATTGCCTATTTTGAGGATATTCATGATTTTCAAACTTTTTTAAATCAACAAGCAATTGAAAGCTTCACGGAGGTGGACTATTTAGTTGTTCGTTTATATTTAACCATGCTCAATGAACGACAATTTTCTCGCACTTCTGTCGCACGAAAGATTTCAAGTTTGCGTAGTTTTTATCATTTTTTGATTCGTGAGGGTGTACTTTCTGACAATCCATTTACATATGTCTCGCACGCAAAAAAAGATCTCAGGCTTCCAAAGTTTTTCTATAATGAAGAAATGGAAGCTTTATTTCAGGTCGTTTATGAAAATGATGAACCACTTACACTTCGTGATCGTGTTATTCTAGAACTGCTTTATGGAACTGGAATACGTGTTTCTGAAGCCGCGCAGATACAGCTTTCGGACATCGATAATACCTATCAAGCTATTTTGATTAAAGGGAAGGGAAACAAAGAAAGATATGTTCCATATGGCTCTTTTTTAGAGGATGCGCTTAGTGTATATCTTGAAAAGGGACGAGCTATTCTTTCAAACAAATATCATAAACATCATGATGCTTTACTTATAAATCACTACGCCGATCCGCTTTCAACGCGTGGCATTCGCTATTGTTTAACGAAGACCATCGAAAAAGCAGCTTTGACAAGAAAGATTCATCCGCATATGTTGCGTCATACGTTTGCAACGGATCTTTTGAACAATGGAGCGGATATGCGAACGGTTCAGGAACTTTTAGGACATGCGAGTTTATCTTCTACACAAATCTATACCCATGTGACTAAAGAACATCTCAAAACTACTTATATGAAGCATCATCCTCGGGCATGAAAAATAGGAGGTAGTTGACTAATGGAATTGCATGCAACGACAATTTTTGCTATTAAGCATAATGGTAAGGGTGCAATGGCTGGTGACGGGCAGGTAACACTTGGTGAATCAGTGGTGATGAAGCATACGGCTCGAAAAGTAAGACGTTTGTTTCACGACCGAGTGATTGCTGGCTTTGCAGGATCAGTTGCAGACGCTTTTACGTTGTTTGAAAAATTTGAAAGTAAACTAAATGAATATAATGGGAATCTTGAACGCGCGTCTGTTGAGCTTGCTAAAGAATGGCGCAGTGACAATGCGCTTCGAAAACTAGAAGCCATGTTAATCGTAATGGATGAAGAAACTCTGTTACTTGTTTCTGGAACAGGGGAAGTTATAGAACCAGACGACGGGATACTTGCAATCGGATCTGGTGGGAATTATGCACTTGCTGCTGGTCGTGCACTCATGCGTCACAACGGAGAGGATATGGAAGCAAAAGAAATTGCGAAACATGCCCTTGAAATTGCTTCAGAGATTTGTGTTTTTACAAATGGCAACATTATCGTAGAAGAATTATAAAGAGGTGATAGAGGTGGAAAATGGAGCAACTTCTCAATTAACACCACGTCAAATTGTTGAAAAACTGGATCAATATATTATTGGCCAAACCGGCGCTAAGAAATCAGTCGCTGTTGCCCTTAGAAATCGCTATCGCCGGATGATGATGGATGAAGCGATGCGTGATGAGATCATTCCCAAAAATATTTTAATGATTGGTCCGACTGGTGTTGGGAAAACAGAAATTGCGCGCCGAATTGCAAAAATCGTCAAAGCACCTTTTACGAAAGTAGAGGCTACGAAATTCACAGAAGTGGGTTACGTTGGGCGTGATGTTGAATCAATGGTTCGTGATCTGGTAGAAGTTTCTGTTCGACTAGTCAAAGAAGAAAAAATGCAAACGGTTCGTTTTAAAGCAGAAAAAAATGCTGAAAAGAAAATTATCAAGCTTCTTGCGCCAGCAGAAAAGAAAAAACAAACGACTTCACAAAATCCATTTGAAGCGTTGTTTCAAAATGCGTCTCGTTCTTCAGAAGAAGAAAGTGAACCCGTTGATGAAACGTTGAAGCAAAAGCGTAATCAGCTTGAGTATCGACTAGAACGCGGAGAACTGGATGATGAGATGGTAACGGTCGAAGTTACCGAACAGCAAAATCCGATGTTTGACATGATGCGTGGTGGGGGAATGGATCAATTAGCAGGTATGCAGGAAGCTTTTTCTAGTCTCTTGCCGAAAAATAAAAAGAAACGCAGGGTGACGGTGAAAGAAGCTAAGAAAATCTTATTTGAAGATGAAGCTTCAAAACTCATTGATCAAGAAGAAGTAGCGGCATTAGCTGTTAGAAGAGCTGAGCAGACAGGAATTATCTTTATTGATGAAATCGATAAAGTGGCAACAAAAGAAAGCGGAAATGGTGCTCAAGTATCACGAGAAGGAGTTCAGCGTGATATTCTTCCGATTGTCGAAGGGTCTCAAGTGGCAACGAAATATGGACTTGTGAATACAGAATTCATTTTATTTATTGCGGCTGGAGCTTTCCATATGTCGAAGCCATCTGATTTAATTCCTGAGCTCCAAGGTCGTTTTCCGATTCGAATTGAACTTGATAAATTATCACAAGAAGATTTTGTCAAGATTTTAACTGAACCGGACAATGCACTGATTAAGCAATATAAAGCACTGCTTCGTTCAGAAGGTATTGAACTTATTTTCACAAAAGAAGCTGTTGCAAGACTTGCTGAAATTGCTTTTCAAGTCAACCAAGAAACAGATAATATCGGCGCTAGACGTCTCCACACGATTCTTGAAAAATTACTTGAAGATTTGCTATTTGAAGCACCTGACATCAACTTGGATCAAGTGACAATTACGGAAAAATATGTAAATGAAAAACTCGATTCGATTATGCAAAGCAAAGATTTGACCCAATTTATTTTATAAAATTTTAGGAGGAGCTAATTATGAGCTTATTAGAAAAAACAAGAAAGATTAATGCAATGTTACAAAATACTTCAGGAAAAACAGTTAACTTTAAAGAAATGGCAGATACACTGAGTGATGTGATTGAAGCTAATACGTATATCGTTAGTCGTAAAGGAAAACTTCTTGGTTATTCAGAAATTTTGCCCATTGAAAATGAACGTATGAAACAAATGCTTTCTGAACGTCAATTCCCGGAAGAATATACACAAAGTTTGTTTAATGTGAATGAAACTTCTGCAAACCTAGAAGTTTCGAGCCAATATACTGCTTTCCCAATTGAAAATAGTGACTTATTCACTAAAGGTTTAACAACAATCGTTCCTGTTGTAGGCGGAGGAGAGCGCCTTGGAACTCTTATTTTATCACGTATGGAAAATAATTTTACAGATGATGATCTTTTACTTGCTGAATACGGAAGCACTGTTGTAGGCATGGAAATTCTACATGAAAAAGCGGAAGAAATTGAAGAAGAAGCGCGTAGCCGTGCTGTTGTACAAATGGCAATCAGCTCGCTTTCATATAGTGAACTTGAAGCAATTGAACACATCTTTGATGAATTAAATGGAAAAGAAGGCTTATTAGTAGCTTCTAAAATTGCTGACCGTGTAGGGATTACTCGTTCAGTTATCGTCAATGCACTTCGTAAATTAGAAAGTGCTGGCGTCATTGATTCACGCTCACTAGGAATGAAGGGAACCTTTATCCGTGTACTAAATGATAAATTCCTAGTTGAACTTGAAAAACTAAAAAACAACTAAATTTAAAAACGAAGGTCTCTTGCTTTCTAGAACTATTCCAGGTAACTAGAAAGCAAGGGGCTTTTTATTATACTCAGATTTCTTTTTTCTCCGATAATTTGCTAAAATAGAAAAGGATATTGTTTTTTGGAGGGACCAGTTTATGTTATATACGGAAACCAAAATAGAAGTTCGCTACGCAGAAACGGATCAAATGGGCGTTGTCTACCACGCTAATTACCTTGTATGGATGGAGCTTGGGCGGAACCACTTCATCGAAGAAAGCCTCGGCCTCCGTTATTACGACATGGAGCAGCTCGGCTTTTTATCGCCAGTTATTGATGTTTCGATTCATTACGGAAAACCACTGCGTTACGGGCAAGAAGCGATTGTTAAGACTTGGTTATTAGCCTACGATGGCTTACGCGTCACATATGGCTATGAAATTTGTTATGCAGATAGTGGCGAAATTGCAATTACAGGTGAGACGAAACACGTTTGTGTAACGAAAGATGATTTTAAACCGGTTGCGCTAAAACGAGAATTAAAAGACTGGCATGAAAAATATTTACAAGCGCTTGAGGAAGGATGAAAAAAATGGCCTTTGGTGTACAACGTGAGGAATTAATAGCGTTTAAAAAAAAGGCAGAACAAGGTGAGGTTGCGCTTTTAACACATTACTGGCTTGATGACCGGTTTCCTAATTCTAAAACCGTGACGAAAGCCGCAAGTGCTGACATTGAAGCCTTAAAAAGATGGGGCAGAAAATATCATCTACCGGAAAATTATATTGATTACGGGCATAAGGACTTACCTCATTATGATTTGTTCGGTGATATTCAACTGAAAATTTTGGAAGAAGAAGGAAAATGGGACCAAATTGACCGGTTTCATTTGAGGGGAGATAAGGAATGATTAAATTAGAAAATGAGTCGCTAGTTGTTGAATTGACTGAACAAGGAGCTGAACTAACACGAATTTATCACAAGAAAACAGGACTGGACTATTTGTGGGATGCAGATAAAGCATTTTGGGGAAGACATGCACCTATTTTATTTCCGACTGTGGGCCGTTTAGTGGACGATACCTATTATGTAGATGGGGAGGCCTTTCACTTAACGCAACATGGTTTTGCACGGGACAAAACGTTTACTGCAGTTGAATTAGTCGGAAATCAAGCCATACTTGAGCTAGAGGCTGATGATAAATCGAAACTCATCTATCCTTTTTCTTTTCGCTTAAGAGTTACTTATACGCTACTTGAGGATCAAGTTCAAGTTGAGTATCAAGTTGAAAACACAGACAAAGAGCGAATTTATTTTTCTATCGGTGCGCACCCCGCATTCAACGTTCCACTTACAGAAGGAACGAAATTTGAGGACTACTATCTTGATTTTGGTCAAAAAGAAAAACTTGATACACTTTTACTTGAAGGACCTTATCGCAGTGGGAAATTAAAGCCGCTAGCCGATGAAAAAACTGAGACACTAGCACTTGACTATTCCTTGTTTGAAAACGACGCACTTATTTTTGAAGGACTAAATGGAAATGAAATAGCGATTCGTTCGAAAAAACATCCTCATTTCGTTAAGGTTTCCTTCCCTCATTTTCCTTTTGTTGGCATCTGGACACCAGGGGACGGCGCACCATTTTTATGTATAGAACCCTGGTTTGGAATCGCAGATAGTATTGGGGAGTCCGTTGAGCTTCGAGATAAAGCAGGAATCGAGCATTTGGATCCTGAAGCCATTTTTACGTCAGAATACAGCATTCAACTTGGATAAAAAAAGAATTCAGCGTACTTAGGTACGCTGAATTCCTTCGCTTTACATCTTACATCCAAGTGATTTTCGGTTCTTCGCCATTTCGAATTCGCTTAATATTAGCACGGTGCCGCCAAATAATGAATAAAGCTAAGCATGTGATGAGCACGATTAAAATCACATCGCCCATAAAAAGGGAAATGATAAATGCGGCAACAGCTGCAACCATCGAGCTTAAAGATACATATTTGCTGATCTTAAGTGTTAAAAGAAAGACAACGATAGCAGCAATGAATAGAAGTGGTGCATAAGCGAGCACGACACCGGCAGAAGTAGCAACGGCTTTTCCTCCGCGGAAGCTGGCAAAGATAGGGAAACTATGCCCGATGATCGCAAAAACGCCCGTTAGCAACATAAAATGGGCATCAAATTGTGGTAAAAAGAAAAACGGCAGAAGAGTTGCAAGTGATCCTTTTAAGATATCAATGACAGTGACAACAGAACCTGCCTTTACCCCAAGAACACGAAATGAGTTTGTAGCACCTAAGTTTCCACTGCCGAATTCTCGAATATCTTTTTTATAAAATAGCTTTCCAATCCAAAGGCCGGACGGAATGGATCCGATGATATATGCGGCGAGGCACAGTAATATCAATTTGGTAATCATTTTAAAACCCCTTTTGTAACGGTATTTGCTGTTATGAATTATAGCATAGTTTACATCGAAATGGTGAAAAAGCGAGAAATTTGCTGCCTCTTTTTAGCGAACTCTTGGTTAGTGGCTTTACAATGAGGCATTTAAACGATAAAATAGTACTTTGAATAGAAACGTTAAAAAGCGAACGAACTTCTTGTTCAAAGGAAAGGGGCAAGTAGCGTGCAAAACCCGAGTAAACAACAAATTGATACGATCCTAAAATCAGCAAAAACCATTGCGGTCGTTGGGTTAAGTGATAATCCAGAACGAACAAGCTATAAGGTTGCTAAGTTTATGCAGGGAGCGGGTTACCGAATTATTCCTGTAAATCCAAAGACGACAGAAATTCTTTCGGAGAAAACGGTAGCAAGCCTTGGCGAAATTGAGGAGCATGTGGATATTGTCAATGTTTTTCGGCGTTCTGAGTTTTTGCCAGAGATTGCGCGTGATTTCCTAAATATAGATGCTGATGTTTTCTGGGCACAACTTGGGCTTTTTAACGAAGAAGCTTATGAACTTCTAAAGAATCATTACCCAGTGATTATGGACAAATGCATTAAGGTAGCTTACCGCGAAATGGAACATTAACAGGTGAACAGGTTCTTTCTGGGCCTGTTTTTTCACGGCTTTTAGAACAACTTAAGAAAATGTGACAGGACGAAGATGAAAGGAGTTTTGAATAGATGAAAAAAAGTGAATACAACGATGATTCTATTCAGGTACTGGAAGGACTGGAAGCAGTTCGGAAAAGACCTGCAATGTATATTGGATCAACTGATGTACGTGGACTTCATCATTTAGTATATGAAATTGTCGATAATTCTGTCGATGAAGCATTAAATGGATATGGGAAAGAAATCAAAGTAATTTTACATGAAGATGGAAGCGTGAGTGTAACCGACCATGGTCGAGGTATGCCGATTGGAATGCATAAAACGGGAAAATCAACGGTAGAAGTTATTTTGACCGTTTTGCACGCTGGTGGGAAATTTGGTCAAGAAGGCGGTTATAAAACAAGTGGTGGATTGCACGGCGTAGGTTCATCAGTTGTTAATGCACTTTCGGAATGGCTAACGGTGACGATTCACCGTGATCAAGCTATTTATGAACAACGTTTTGAGCATGGCGGGAAACCGGTAAGCAAGCTTACTAAAATTGGTAAAGCAAAAGATACGGGAACAACACTCCGATTTAAGCCTGATCCAGAGATTTTTCCAGTCACTTCGTTTAACTATGAAGTCTTATCAGAACGTCTGCGCGAATCCGCGTTCTTGCTTAAAGGGTTACGAATTGAACTAATCGATGAACGTGTTGGCATGGGAGAAGCATTTTATTTTGAAGAAGGTGTCAAAAACTTTGTTGAATATATCAATGAAGGAAAAGATGTCTTGCATCCTGTTGTTGCTTTTGAAGGTGAAAGCAACGATATCGAAATTGAAATGGCTTTTCAGTTTAACGATGGCTATTCGGAAACGGTGCTTAGCTTCGTTAACAATGTTCGGACGCCAAATGCGGGAACTCACGAAGCTGGGATGCGTTCTGCGATGACTCGTGTCTTTAATGAATACGCAAAACGAGTTGGACTTTTAAAGGAAAAAGATAAAAATCTTGAAGGTAGCGATATTCGTGAAGGCTTATCAGCTGTTTTATCAGTTCGCGTACCCGAGCGAATGCTCCAATTTGAAGGGCAAACGAAGGAAAAACTAGGAACGACAGAAGCACGTGCGGCAACGGATGCTGTGGTTGCTGAGCACATCGCTTATTTTCTCGCGGAAAATCCAGATACAAGTAGTTTGCTCATAAAAAAAGCGATCAAAGCACGAGAAGCACGAGAAGCAGCACGAAAAGCGCGTGAAGAAACGCGTAATGGCAAGAAACGGAAACGCTCGGAAACCCTTCTTTCTGGGAAACTGACACCGGCGCAATCTCGTAATGCAAGCCGAAACGAACTTTATCTGGTTGAGGGGGACTCAGCAGGAGGATCAGCTAAACAAGGACGCGATCGACATTTTCAAGCTATTTTGCCACTTCGCGGGAAAGTCATTAATGCTGAAAAGGCAAAACTCCAAGATATTTTAAAAAATGAAGAAATCAACACCATTATTCACACGGTGGGTGCTGGTGTTGGTCCAGAATTTGAAGTAGAAGATTGCAACTATGACAAGATTATTATCATGACAGATGCGGATACTGATGGGGCACACATTCAAGTCTTACTCCTCACTTTCTTTTACCGGTATATGCGGCCGCTCATTGAAACGGGGAAAGTATACATTGCTTTGCCTCCACTTTATAAAGTAAGCAAGGGAAGCGGTAAAAAAGAAGTGATTGAATATGCGTGGACTGATGACGAACTGGATGGAGCGATTCAAACAATTGGGAAAGGCTACATGATTCAGCGTTACAAAGGTCTTGGGGAAATGAATGCCGATCAGCTCTGGGAAACAACTATGAATCCAGAAACACGAACTTTGATTCGAGTGCGGATGGAAGATGTGGCAAGAGCAGAACGTCGTGTTGCAACACTTATGGGGGATAAAGTTGAGCCTCGTCGGAAGTGGATTGAGTCTCACGTAGAATTTAGCCTTGAAGATGATTCAAATATTCTAGACAATGAAAATATGGTAGAGGGGGCGGATGAATCTTGAGCAATACACCTGGACAACAAATTCAAGATTTAGCGCTTGAAGAGGTAATGGGCGACCGTTTTGGCCGCTATAGTAAATACATTATTCAAGAACGTGCGCTTCCAGATGCGCGTGATGGACTGAAGCCCGTTCAAAGACGGATTTTATTCGCGATGAACGAAGAAGGCAATACGGCTGACAAGGGATTCCGTAAGTCGGCCAAAACAGTCGGAAACGTTATCGGGAATTACCATCCACATGGTGATACCTCTGTTTATGATGCAATGGTTCGGATGAGTCAAGACTGGAAAGTGCGCAATGTTTTAATTGAAATGCACGGAAATAATGGGAGTGTGGACGGGGATCCGCCTGCTGCGATGCGTTATACGGAAGCAAGGCTTGCTCCGATTGCTGCTGAACTTTTGCGCGACATTGAGAAGGAAACGGTGGATTTTGTACCCAACTTTGATGACACATCGAGTGAACCAACGGTACTTCCAGCGAGGTTTCCAAACTTGCTTGTCAACGGGTCAACAGGGATTTCTGCTGGATATGCGACAGATATTCCGCCACATAATTTGGGGGAAATTATTGATGCAGTTATCAAGCGGCTCGATAGCCCAGAATGTGATCTTTCAACCTTGCTTAAAATCGTAAAAGGACCGGATTTCCCAACTGGCGGAATTATTCAAGGCGCTGATGGGATCAGAAAAGCTTATGAAACTGGGAAAGGGCGAGTTGTGGTTCGCTCGAAAACCGAGATTGAAGATATTCGCGGAGGTAGAAAGCAAATTTCTGTCTATGAGATTCCGTATGAAGTCAATAAGGCAAGTCTTGTTAAACGGATTGATGAACTCCGAATTGATAAAAAAATTGAAGGGATTTCGGAAGTTCGTGATGAAACAGACCGGACTGGCCTTCGAATTGCGATTGAACTAAAGAAAGAAGCGAATGCAGAAGGGGTTTTGAATTACTTATTCAAAAATACGGATTTGCAGGTGAGCTATAATTTCAATATGGTAGCTATCTTTAATAAGCGCCCCGTTTTGATGGGCTTAATCTCGTTACTTGATGCTTATATTGCTCACCAAAAAGAAATCATTACGAAACGTTCAGAATTTGATATTCGGAAGGCGCGTGCGCGCGAGCATATCTTAGCTGGATTAATGAAAGCTCTCTCGATTCTTGATGAAGTGATTCGCTTAATTCGTGAATCAAAAGATAAACGTGATGCGAAACTGAATTTGCAGGATCGCTATGATTTTAGTGAAAAACAAGCAGAAGCGATTGTTTCCTTGCAACTTTATCGCTTAACGAATACCGATATTACTGAACTACGAGAAGAAGCAAAGGAATTGCAAGAAAAAATCAGTCGGCTTGAGAAAATTTTGCAGAATCCAAGCGAGCTTATTGCTGTTTTGAAAGATGAGCTAAAAGAAATCAAGAAAAAATATAAAACAGCTCGTCTTACTGAAATTCAAGCTGAAATTGAAGAAATTAAGATTGACACAGAGGTGCTTGTAGCAAGTGAAGATGTTGTCGTTTCGGTAACGAAAGAAGGCTATGTGAAACGGACAAGTATGCGATCTTATAGTGCTTCGAATGGCCAAGATTTAGCTATGAAGGATTTGGATCATCCGATTTTTATCGAAAAGCTGAATACTATGGATTCCTTGTTAATGTTTACAAATCGCGGGAATTTCATTTACCGGCCAGTGCATGAGCTACCGGAAATGCGCTGGAAAAATTTGGGAGACCACATCAGCCATTTGGCAGGAGACTTAGGCCAGGGTGAAGAAATTATCGCGGCTAAAGGTATTTCCAAGTTTGATGATGCAAGATATTTCTTGTTTGTAACGCGTCTTGGTATGATCAAGGCCTCGCTTATTGCAAATTACAAACCTCAGCGCTACTCGAAATCGATGATGGCGATTAAACTAAAAGCAGACGATGAGCTTTTAAGTGTTGACTTGATTGATCAATCAGAAGACGTTTTCCTTGCAAGTAAATTTGGTTATGGCTTACGATATGCGGTTAATGAAGTGCCTGATTCTGGTGCAAGAACAGCAGGTGTGAAGGCCATTAACTTAAAGAGCGGTGATGAAGTAAGTGGAGCCGTTGTTATCCCGAAAGAAGAAACGAAAAAACTCTTCTTGTTAACACAGCGCGGTTCACTGAAGAAAATGAAGCTTACAGAATTTGAACCAATTTCACGTGCCAAACGAGGTTTGATTATGCTTCGCGAATTGAAAAATAGTCCGCATCGCGTTTTTGGCGTTTTCCTCGCTGCAAGTGATGAGTTCCTGATGATTGAAACTGATAAGGAACAATTTGTTGAAGTGGAGTTAAAAAATGTGCGGACAGCTGATCGTTATTCTAACGGCTCGTTTGTTGTCGACGAAGCGCTAGAAGGGAAACCGATTGATGCTTGGTTAGAGATTCCTGAGATTAAAGAAGAACCTGGGGAAACAAATTTGTAACAGCTGAAAACCGGCTATTCTAGGAAAAGATCGGTCGGTTTTTCTAGCTTAAAAGATTGTCGAGAGGAGCTTTTTTATGAGTGAAAAAATGAATGTAGAAAGTTTTAACTTGGATCATACGAAGGTGAAGGCGCCGTATGTGAGGCTTGCTGGTGTAAAAAAGGGCATGCACGGGGATGAAATTTATAAATATGATGTGCGCTTTAAGCAACCTAATAAGGCACATATGGAAATGCCAGCGCTCCATTCACTTGAGCATTTGATGGCAGAACTTTCGCGAAATCATTCGGATAAAGTCGTTGATATTAGTCCAATGGGCTGCCAAACGGGCTTTTATGTTTCCATGATCAACCATGATGACTATGAAGATTTTCTTCATATTTTAGAGGAAACATTAAAGGATGTTTTAATACAAGATGAAGTACCTGCGTGCAATGAGATGCAATGTGGTTTTGCCGCAAGTCACAGTTTAGAAGGAGCAAAAGAACTTGCACGTGAGTTTTTAGCGGAACGCGCAAATTGGTCGCAAGTGTTTGCATAAAAAAACTCTTTTCCAGCCATTGACTGGAAAAGAGTTTTTTTATTTCTTGATGGCTTGCATAAGTAAGTTCACATAAGCCTCAGCACCTTCTTTTTTCAAGTGCACTCCATCAGGTTCAAAATAACTACTGTTCACTTTGGCAAGCGAGTACCAATCAATAACCGTCAAGTTAGGATAGTTTTCCGCGGCAGAATTGATTGCCGCATTCACTTCTTGTTCCCAGCCACGTGGAACACGGGAATTAACAAAGTAAATGTTAGCCTCGTCAAATTGATCTAATAAACGATTTAATTGTTTTTCGGTAAAAGGACCGTTTGTTCCAAGTTCAATAATTACGGCGCTATCACTGGTGTTATATTGTTTGTAGCTTGGCGCAATACCAATGGCATCAGATAGTTGTCGCCCGATTTTTCCGTCAATCGTCACATTTGGCACAGTTTCTTTTAAATAGGGTTCGATGTCAATCATAATCGAATCACCGAGTGCTAATGTTTGCTTATAAGGATAAGGCTTATCTTTTTTAGGAGGAACCGCTCCCTGATTTGGCTTGTTTTCTTGTTTGTTTTGCTGTGCGCCATTATTTGATGTTTCTGATTTGTTTTTTGTATCTTGTTTTTCCTTTTTAGGAGGAACTTTGGTTTTCTCACCGTGATTGGAAGTTTTCACTGCTGTTTTTTTCGTTTCTGCTTTTGTTTCCGTTGATAAGATACCTGTCATTCCGAGTGCGAAAGTGCCAACTGAAAGAACGAGGACGAGAATAGACGCCCAAAGGCCAACAGGTTTATTTTTAAATACGAAATAATTTTTGTAGCGGAATGAACGAACAAAGTCGAAAAAGCCGTGTTTTCGAATAGGTGTTTCTAAATAACGATATGAGAGCTCAGCGATAATAAAGGTTGCTGCCACTTGTAAAACTGGTCGAAGGATACTTGGTTGACCGATTTCAGTGACAGGAGTTGTTAGTGTAATAATCGGATAATGCCACAAGTAAATTCCGTAAGAACGTGTTCCGATCCAGCGAAGCGGCTTCAAGCTAAATACACGACTCAAGTAGCAAGATGGATGAGAAATCGTTGCTATCATAACAACACCAAGAAGGGCTACTAAAAAGAGACCACCACGATAGAGGAAAGTTTGATATTCATTTAAAAAATAAACAAAGACAAAGAATAAAATAACACTAATGGACCCAGCTACGTTTAGTGTAAGGCGACTTTTAGCTGGTATTTTAGGGCTAAGCCGATTAAAAGGCCATAAAAAGGCAAGGGCGCAACCGCTAAGCAAATCAAAAAGACGGGTGTCAGTTCCATAATAGACACGGCTTGGATCGCTACCAGGGGTGTAAAGAATGCCCATCAGGATTGCAGAAAGTAAGGCTAGAACGATAATGACACGAAGTAACCACTTTGGATTTTTAATAAAGCGAAGAAATCCATATAAGAAAAGTGGCCAAATTAAATAAAATTGTTCTTCGATTGCAAGGGACCATAAATTTTTCAGTGGTGACGGGACACCGAACGAATCAAAATAAGAAACGTTGTGAAAAATAAACCACCAGTTGCTTACATAGAAGAATGAAGCGATACTGTCACCGCGAAGGTTATGCAATAAGTCCCGATTAAATAGAACGGCAAAAATAACTACACAGATGATCATCAAATATGCAGCTGGAAACAACCGCCGAATCCGTCTAAGCCAAAATTGTTTTAAATCAATGGTATTTTTAGTTTCCCATTGTGTTAATAGAATATTTGTAATTAAATAACCAGATAACACGAAAAATATATCAACGCCAATAAAACCGCCTTTGGCCCAAGAAAAATTCAAATGATAAGCAATGACTGCTAAAACGGCCAGTGCACGAAGCCCGTCAATACTTGGAACGTATTTTCTACTATAACGAGCAGTTCTTTTCAAAATAACATCTCCCAATCTAGTAATTTCAATTTAAGTAACTTTTAAGTCACAATCAATAATACCATAGAAGCGGTATACTGTAACGGATAAAGGTGCTTTTTTTAACATTTTGAGACCTTAGATACAAAAAAGGAAAATACGCCTAAAATAAAGCGCTTTTAAACATTGTATTTGAATCGTTTATTAAAATTCATCACCGGTTATTAGTTCTATTTTACTATAAAATTTTACAGAATTATTTTTTGAAAACAAAATGCTTTCTCTTTTGAGAAAGATTGGTTATAATGGGTATAAGTTAATAGTTAAATTGTCTATTTGAGATTAGAGAGACTACAAACGACGATCCATTCGTCTGTTTTGTGGTCTCTTTTTTTCTGTTCGCAAGTAAGCTTTACTTTATTTTTTGCGTTTCAAAAGGTGTATTTAGTGGAAAAGGCGAATAGGTGAGTAGATGCGTTAACGAGATATGAAGGGGGAAAAATCATGGTACAATTATTTTCAGCTTTTGACAGAGAAACGATTGAAAGAAAAATGCAAGATGAAAAATTTGATGTAGTGATCGTTGGTGGAGGAATTACGGGAGCTGGGATTGCGCTAGACGCAGTTTCGCGTGGAATGACAGTCGCTCTAGTTGAGATGAATGACTTTGCTAGCGGGACATCAAGTCGTTCAACGAAACTCGTACACGGTGGTTTGCGCTACCTGCAACAATTTGAAGTAAAAGAAGTTGCAGAGCTTGGTAAAGAACGGGCGATCGTTTATGAAAATGGGCCTCATGTCACGACGCCAGAATGGATGATGCTACCGTTCCATAAAGGTGGAAATATGGGGAAATTAACAGCTTCTGCTGGGATTCGACTTTATGATTACTTAGCAGGTGTTAAAAAAAGTGAGCGCCGCAAAATTTTGTCGAAAGCGGAAACGCTCTCTAAAAATCCATTCGTGAAAAAAGATGGGCTAAAAGGTTCGGGTTACTATGTGGAGTACCGGACGGATGATGCGAGACTAACTATTGAAGTGATGAAAAAAGCAGTTGAACTTGGGGCGAAAGCAATTAACTATACGAAAGCCGAACAATTTATTTATGATGACAAACGTCAAGTTTCTGGCGTGACAGTTACGGATCGCCTTTCTGGAAAAGTGTATGATATTTATGGTCACCGCATCATTAATGCTGCCGGACCATGGGTGGATAAGGTTCGTAAATTGGATTATTCCCATAATAATAAACATCTGCGTCTGACAAAAGGGATTCACTTAGTTATTGATAAGAAGAAATTCCCAATGGAACAAGCCGTTTATTTTGATACACCAGACGGTCGAATGGTATTTGCGATTCCACGTGGCAAAAAGGTATATGTTGGAACGACAGATACATTTTATGATGAATCACCAATCAATCCAAAAGCGCTTGAATCAGATCACAACTATGTCATTAAAGCAATTAATTATATGTTCCCAGATGTACACGTAACAGAAAAAGACGTGGAATCTAGCTGGGCTGGTGTTAGACCTCTTATCTATGAAGAAGGAAAGGACCCATCTGAAATTTCTCGGAAGGATGAAGTCTGGTTCTCCGATAGTGGCTTAATTACAATGGCTGGAGGTAAACTAACAGGATACAGAAAGATGGCTGAAAAACTTCTAGATGATATTTCAAAAGGCTTGAGTAAAGAAACAGGAAAAACATTTAAATCAGTGCAAACCAAACATTTACCGATTTCTGGTGGAGATATTGGTGGATCGGGAAACCTAGAAAGCTTTATTGATAAGAAAGCTAAAGAAGCCATTAACCGTTTTGGTTGGTCACTCGAAGAAGCTCGTGAAGTGGTAAAACGCTTTGGAACAAATATCGATCAATTATTTACTTATGCACAGGAACATAAGGAAAAAGGTATCGATACACTTCCGAATAGTTTGTATGCAGAATTGCACTATGCAATCTATCATGAATCGGTGATAGACCCAGTTGACTTCTTGCTTAGAAGAACAGGTTACTTGCTTTTCGATATGCCTTATCTACTTGAATGGAAAGATGCAGTGTTTGAAGAAATGAAGCGGTTATTCCACTGGGATGATAAAACGCGTGAAAAATTGCAGGTTGAATTAGATACACAAATTAAAGACGCGCGCGAACCGGCGGATTGGCATGATAGAAAAAGTGAATAAATGATGAAAGACTTAGAAAAGTACGGGCACGTTCCTAAGATGAATTAGGAGCGTGCTTTTGTATTAAACAAGCACTGTTAAGCAAAAAAGAGTTTCCAAGCAGTCGTTTTCATGATAAATTAGTAATAGACGAAAAGGAGGTTTTTTCGTTTGACTAAAATTCCAGTCATCGTTCTTGTCGGGCCGACTGCTGTTGGAAAAACCGAACTTAGTGTTTCCCTCGCTCAAAAATGGCAAGGTGAAATCATTAGTGGTGATTCTATGCAAGTTTATAAGGGGCTTGATATTGGAACGGCTAAAATCACAGAAAACGAAATGCGTGGTATTCCTCATTATCTAATCAATGTCGTCCAACCAAATGAGTTTTTTTCAGCTTCTGCCTTTAAAGATGAAACGAAGAAGAAAATTCGGATGATTCATTCAAAAGGCAAACTTCCTTTTATTGTAGGTGGAACTGGTCTTTATATTCAATCGGTTTTTTATAATTATTCGTTTGGGACCGTTTCAGAAGATTCTGAGTACCGAGCTAAATTGGAAGAAATGGACGCGCAAACACTTCATAATAAGCTACTTGCTGAAGACCCTAAAAGTGCAAAACAAATCCATTTTAACAATAAACGACGCGTCATCCGTGCGCTTGAAGTGATTAAGTTGACAGGTAGACCCTTTAGCGAATATCAAGTAGAAACGAAGCTGTCGGATGAATTTGAGCCCCTTTTTTTGGGTCTTGAATTAGAGCGTTCTGTGCTTTACGACCGAATTAATCGACGAGTTGATCAGATGATGGAAGCTGGATTAGTGAAAGAAGCAAAAGCTTTATTCGATTTATCTCTAGGAGATATGCCTGCAACGCGAGGTATTGGTTACAAAGAGTTGTTTCAACATTTCGATGGTTTGTTAACAGAAGAAGAAGCTGTTTGGCTAATAAAAAGGAATTCGCGTCATTTTGCCAAAAGACAGATGACTTGGTTTAGGAATCGAATGAAGATTCACTGGATTAAAGCACTGGAGGAATTGACTGAAGAAAAAGCAAATGCTTGTATCAGTCAATTTTTAAAGGCAAATCCGTTTGATTCTGATAAATGAGGGTATAAATTTTAGAAACAGAGACAGAGGTCTTCTGGCAATCCTTTTTGTGTGATTGATTTTAAAGAGAGATAGGAGAGAGAAACATGAGCAAAGGTGGACAAGCTTTACAAGATCAATATTTAAATCAACTTCGTAAGGAGAAAATTTTAGCCACAGTATTTTTAACTAATGGCTTTCAACTACGTGGACGTGTCGTAAGTTTTGATAATTTTACGGTTCTTCTTGATGTTGAAGGAAAGCAGCAACTTGTTTTTAAGCATGCGATTTCAACATTCTCGCCACAAAAAAATGTAGCGCTTAACCAAGAAGACTAAAATAAAACTTAGAAGGCAGGTTTTCCTGCCTTTTTTGTGTTGAACAAAATAAAGAAGTAAGAAAGGAAAGCGAATGGACGAAAAAGTAAGCAAGTTAAAGCAACAAGCTGAAGAAATGATTCAAGAATGGAATAGTGAAACCGACCAAATTGCTGAGGAAAACCAAGCAAAAGTTCTTGCAGCTTTTCGAGAAAATAAAGTAAGTGACTTTCATTTCAATCCATCAACAGGCTATGGCTATGATGATGAGGGACGCGACACGCTCGAACGTGTTTATCGTTCTGTTTTTCACACCGAAGCAGCCATTGTGCGGCCACAGTTAATCTCAGGGACTCATGCGATTAGCACAGCGCTTTTTGGAGTGCTTCGCCCCGGTGATGAATTGATTTATATAACGGGGGATCCTTATGATACATTAGAAGAAATCGTCGGTGTTCGTGGTGAAGCGGGGAATGGTTCGCTTCGAGACTTTCAAATCCATTACGAAGCCATTCCGCTTTCTCACAATCAAGTGGACTGGCAAAAGGTTGAGCAGAAACTGTCAGAGAAAACAAAAATGGTGGGAATTCAGCGGTCAAAAGGATATGCAGAACGGGATTCTTTTTCGATCGCCGAAATTGAAGAAATGATCCGCTTTGTTAAATCGCTTTATCCAGACGTTATTGTTTTTGTTGATAATTGTTACGGTGAGTTTGTTGAGCGACTTGAGCCGACGGATGTGGGAGCTGATTTAATTGCAGGCTCTCTGATTAAAAATCCAGGGGGTGGTCTTGCGAAAATTGGCGGTTACTTAGCCGGACGCCAAGACCTTATTGAACTCTGTGGATACCGGTTAACTACCCCAGGAATTGGTCTTGAAGCTGGGGCATCGCTTTACAGTCTGCTTGAAATGTATCAAGGTTTCTTCTTAGCGCCTCATGTAGTTGCGCAGGCTGTTAAAGGGGCCCGTTTTACTGCAGCTCTTCTTGAACTTTGTGGGATTGAAACAAAACCAAAATGGAATGTAAAACGGACAGATTTGATTCAAAGTGTTTCTTTTCATGATGAGTCTCAAATGGTGACATTTGCACAAGAAATTCAAAAATTTTCGCCGGTAAATGCCCATGTGCTACCAGTTGGTGCTTATATGCCTGGCTATGAAAATGACGTAATCATGGCAGCAGGAACCTTTATTCAAGGAGCGAGTCTTGAACTAACGGCAGATGGACCCGTTCGTCCGCCTTATGAGCTTTATGTCCAAGGTGGGCTGACTTATGAGCATGTGAAAATTGCTGTTTCTGAAGCTGTCAATGAGCTTTTTTCGTGTAAATAACTTTAGATACAATACGAGCAGTATTTGCTCGTATTTTTTTATAAAACAACCATGTTAGATAATCTTACATAAATTTGACAAAAGAAATGACATCTTATATAATGCAACTATCCTAAAAAAGATGGAGGGAATGATGGCTATGGGTGAAAAGGAAATTCGTAGATCTATGCCGCTTTTTCCAATCGGTCCGGTGATGAAACTGACAAACTTAACTGCCCGGCAGATTCGATATTATGAGGATCAGGGTCTAATACATCCAGCAAGGAATGAAGGAAATCATCGCCATTATTCTTTACAGGATATTGATACATTGCTTGAAATCAAGGACTACTTAAATGATGGCTTAAATATCGCGGGCATCAAGAAAATGTACAAAATGCAAGAACAAGTTGCAAAGACTCCGCTTACAGATGAAGATGTTCGCAAAATTTTGCGAAAAGAAATGCAACAAGCTGGTCGCTTTGTTAAGGGAACGGATATTCAAAAGAACCAGTATCCAAAACTTTAATAGAGTTGAAATTTGGTATTTACTTTTTAAAAAGTTAATATAAAAAATGATTCGGGAGGATTTAGTATGGCAAATTATACAAAAGAAGATATTTTTCGCTTCGCAGATGAGCAAAATGTAAAATTTATTCGTCTTCAATTCACGGACATTCTTGGAATAATCAAAAATGTGGAAATCCCTGTTAGTCAATTAGAGAAGGCCTTAGATAACAAAATGATGTTTGATGGTTCATCAATTGAAGGATTTGTGCGCATCGAAGAATCTGATATGTACCTATTTCCAGATTTAGATACGTGGGTTGTATTCCCTTGGACAGCTGAAAAAGGCAAAGTTGCTCGTATGATTTGCGATATTTATAACCCAGATATGACACCATTTGATGGAGATCCACGCGCGAACTTAAAGCGTGTGCTTGAAGAAATGCATGAGTTAGGTTTTACTGATTTTAATTTAGGACCAGAACCAGAGTTTTTCTTGTTCAAACTAGACGAAAACAGAAAACCAACACTTGAACTAAATGACTCAGGTGGTTATTTTGATTTAGCTCCAACGGACCTTGGTGAAAACTGCCGTCGAGATATCGTTCTTGAATTAGAGGAAATGGGCTTTGAAATCGAAGCTTCCCACCATGAAGTTGCTCCCGGTCAGCACGAAATTGACTTTAAATATGAAGATGCGATTACCGCTTGTGATAACATTCAAACGTTTAAACTCGTTGTCAAAACGATTGCGAGAAAACATGGCTTGCACGCGACCTTTATGCCAAAACCTCTATTTGGAGTGAACGGGTCAGGGATGCACTTTAATATGTCGCTTTTCAAAGGTAAAGAAAATGCTTTTTATGATAAAGATGGCGAACTACAATTAAGCGAAACAGCTTATCAATTTTTAGCAGGAATGATTAAACACGCAAAAGGTTACACAGCGATTACAAATCCAACGATCAATTCATACAAACGTCTTGTTCCAGGATATGAAGCACCGTGCTATATTGCTTGGAGCGGTAAAAACCGTAGCCCGCTTATTCGAGTTCCTAGTTCTCGCGGATTAAGTACACGACTAGAACTTCGAAGTGTTGATCCATCGGCTAATCCGTATCTAGCAATGGCTGTGCTTCTTAAAGCCGGACTTGAGGGTGTGAAAAATAATTTAACACCTCCAACACCAGTTGATCGCAACATTTACGGGATGGATGAAGAAGAGCGCCATGAAGCGGGAATTTATGATCTTCCTGAAAGCCTTTCTCATGCAATGAAAGAACTTTCAAAAGATGAAGCCATTCGTGAAGGATTAGGAGAACACATTTATGAACATTTCATTGAAGCAAAAGAAATTGAATGTGATATGTTCCGCACGGCTGTTCATCCTTGGGAAAGAGATCAATACTTAGAAATTTATTAAAAAAAGCAGCCGATTTTTTAAATCGGCTGCTTTTCTAAAGATAAAAAAACGCCCCTTTTAGGAGCGTTTTTTTATCGTATATCACGGAATAAACCAATAACTTTTCCAAGAATGGTTACGTTGTCTAAAATAATGGGTTCAAGGCTATCATTTTCTGGTTGCAAGCGAAAATGATTTTGTTCCTTGAAGAAGCGTTTACAAGTGGCTTCGTTTTCATCAGTCATTGCCACAACAATCTCACCATTTGTTGCATTGCTCTGTTTTCTAACAATAACTCGGTCCCCATCAAGAATGCCAGCATTGATCATGCTCTCACCATCTATTTCCAACATAAAGATATCTTTTTCACCGGAAGCCATGCTTTCGGGAAGTGGAAAATAATCTTCAACGTTTTCAACGGCAGTAATAGGCATCCCAGCAGTTACTTTACCAATTAATGGAATATTAATAACAGCAGGAGCAGGGATTTCATCTTCCATTGAAAGGATTTCAATGGCACGTGGCTTTGTTGGGTCACGTCGAATCAAACCTTTTGTTTCAAGCCTCGCAAGGTGCCCATGAACAGTTGAACTTGAAGCAAGTCCAACAGCTTCACCAATTTCACGGACGGACGGTGGATAGCCTTTTTCTTTCACTTCAGATTTAATAAATTCGTAAATGTCTTGTTGTCGTTTGGACAGTTTCATGGTCTCACCCCGTTATTTATAAATATTAACTAAATTAAGTATAGCAAATCTTTCTGCTAGATGCAAACAAAGGTTCGATTTTTTTATTGACAAAACCGAACAACCGTTCTATAATAATAAAAAAGCGAACATATATTCTTTCGGAGGGATAAAAATGACTGTTAAACAATTTTGGGATAAATATTATATTGCTGTTATTTTCGTTATCGTATCAATCGTTATGGGGGTTGTTTTTCTGTTTGTGACAAGTGCAACAGATCAGTCTAATTATTCGAAAGTAGATATTTTGTCAGGGGATTCCGTTTGGCAGCTAGCAGAACGACATGCAGATGAGGCAAAAATGGATAAGGCTAGCTTTGTAGCTTGGGTAGAAAAAAACAATAATTTAGATTCTAATGAGATAAAAGCGGGGGAAAGTCTTGTGATTCCCGTAAAAGAAAAGCAAATTAAAACGGATACGACAATTCAACTTGCAAATGAGTAACCCATAAAAGACAAGAGTTGTTCATTCATGTATAATGAAGAAAGTAGTGAGAACTGCTTTCTTTTTTGTTTGATAGGGAGCTATTTTTAAATAAAAGGATGAGGGCTATGTTAGAAAAAGCAAAAATCGATCGAATTAATGAACTTTCGCGTAAAAAGAAAACGGAAGGGTTGACAGCAGAAGAAAAAATCGAGCAAGAAACGCTTCGTGAGGAATATGTGAAGTCGTTTCGATCTCACATGCGTCAAACGATTGAAAATACAAAGATCATTGATCCAAAAGGAAATGATATTACACCTCACAAGGTAAAGGAGCTAAAACGCAAAAAGAAATAACGATTTATCAAATGAGCAAAAACGCGCAAATGAACAAAAATAATGATCATTTACGCGTTTTTAGTTGAGTAATTCCTAGTTTAGGACTAAAATAAGATAGAGTTGATAATAAAACAAGAGAGGATGTTTCAATTGTTTGATAAAACAGATCAATTAGCGATTAATACAGTTCGTACTTTGTCAATTGATGCGATTCAAAAAGCCAACTCAGGTCACCCTGGTTTACCGATGGGAGCGGCACCAATGGCATACACACTATTTTCACGTGTTTTGAAAGCTAATCCAGCGAATTCGCATTGGTTTGATCGTGATCGTTTTGTACTTTCTGCAGGACACGGATCAATGCTATTATATAGCTTGCTTCATTTAAGCGGTTACAAAGTTAGTTTAGAAGACTTGAAGAATTTCCGCCAGTGGGGAAGCAAAACCCCTGGGCATCCAGAATTTGGTCATACAGATGGTGTTGATGCGACAACTGGACCGCTTGGACAAGGAATCGGGATGGCAGTTGGAATGGCGATGGCAGAACGTCACCTTGCTGGACTATATAATAAAGAAAACTTTGATATTGTTGACCATTATACATTTGCTTTATGCGGTGATGGTGACTTAATGGAAGGCGTTTCTTCGGAAGCTTCTAGTTTCGCTGGGCATCAAAAATTAGGTCGCTTAATTGTGCTTTATGATTCCAACAACATTTCACTGGATGGTGATTTGGATCGTTCATTCTCTGAAAATGTTAAGGCTCGTTATGAAAGCTATGGTTGGGAACATCTTCTTGTTAAAGATGGAAATAATACGGATGAAATTCTTGCTGCGATTGAAAAGGCGAAAGAAAATACCTCGCAACCTACTTTGATTGAAGTGAAAACAGTGATTGGTTTCGGAGCTCCAAATGCCGGAACAAATAAAGTTCACGGTGCCCCACTTGGTGAAGAAGGAACTGAAATTGCGAAGAAGGCTTATGGATGGGACTATAAAGAAACATTTTATGTTCCGGATGAAGTGTATGAACGGTTTGGCAAAACGATTGCTCGTCGCGGGGCAAAAGCAGAAAAGGAATGGAGCGATTTATTCGTTTCTTATAAACAAGCTTACCCAGAACTTGCTAAACAACTGGAACAAAGTATTGACGGGGAACTACCAGCGGACTTTGCTTCTTTATTTACAACTTACCATGAAGGCGATAAAGCTCTTGCTAGTCGTGCTTCTAGCGGGGAAGCAATCAATGCGCTTGCTGAAAAAATTCCATATCTGTTTGGTGGCTCTGCCGATTTAGCAGGTTCGAATAATACAATGATTAAGTCGGACGGAGAATTTACGAAAGAACACCCAGAAAATCGCAATATTTGGTTTGGGGTTCGCGAATTTGCTATGGGGACAATGCTTAATGGAATGGCTTTGCATCAAGGCTTAAAAGTTTATGGTGGGACATTCTTCGTGTTCTCGGACTACTTACGTGCTTCTATTCGGTTAGCCTCGATTCAAAAGTTACCGGTCACGTATGTACTTACGCATGACAGTGTGGCTGTTGGGGAAGATGGACCAACGCATGAGCCTGTTGAACAGCTTGCGTCCTTGCGTGCTATGCCTGGTTTATCCGTACTTCGTCCAGCTGATGGAAATGAAGTCAATGCGGCCTGGAAAGTAGCGATTGAGTCGAATAATAAACCGCATGCACTTGTTCTTTCAAGACAAGGCTTACCTGTTCTTAAAGATAGCGATAAACTAGCAGACGAAGGCGTCAGAAAAGGCGCTTATGTGATTTCGAAATCGAAGAAAGAAACGCCAGATGCCATCTTGCTTGCAAGTGGTTCAGAAGTCCACCTTGCAACAGAAGCTCAAGTTGCTTTGGCTAATAAGGGTATGGATGTTTCTGTCGTTTCTGTACCATCATTTGATTTGTTTGAAGCACAATCCGCTGAATACAAAGAAAGCGTCCTTCCAAATGGAGTCCGTAAACGCTTGGCCATTGAAATGGGCGCAAGCTTCGGTTGGGAACGTTATGTTGGTTTAGACGGAAAAGTACTTGGAATTGATCGTTTCGGTGCTTCTGCTCCAGGTGAAACTATTATCGAAGAGTATGGTTTTACAGTAGAAAACGTAGTAAAATTAGTAGAAACTCTTTAATTGGAAAAGTAGAGGTTAGGTTTGTACGACTTAACTTCTGCTTTTTTGTTTGTAAAAAAAGAGTTGTTTGTTCAAGTTAAATCAAGTACAATAGAATAGGTATATTCGTTCAAGGAGGAGAAAGAAACTATGTGGATTTACATTCTTGTCGGTCTTGTGTGCTTGCTTGCTGGACTGGCTGGTGGCTTCTTCATTGCAAGACGCTACATGATGAACTATTTGAAAAATAATCCGCCTGTCAATGAGCAAATGCTTCAAATGATGATGGCGCAAATGGGACAAAAACCGTCTCAAAAGAAAATCAATCAAATGATGAATGCGATGAACAAACAATCTGAAAAGGAAATAAGCAGCAAGAAAAAGAAAAAATAAGCGAAGCGTATAGGGAGTTTGAGGTCTAGCACTTTATGGGCTGGCAGTATTTATTTTTCCATTGAACCTCTCTTGATAGTTTATTTGAGTATGAATCTATGACACCGTTATTTATTGTAGCTTGACTACGATAAATAACGGTGTTTTTATGTTCTATTAAGAAATTTTAGACTTAGTTTGTGGGTCTCTTTGTGAATTCTTAATTTTCAGCGGCTAAAATGAAGAAGATGAGAGGAGGAAAAAATGTGGATGACTTTGGTTGGTATGAAATTGTCGGTTGTGCGACTATAATTTTGCTTCTTTTTGGAAACGCTATTTTTTATTTTGGAATACGTTCAAAATATGTTTTTATAATGATTACGGGCAGTTGTTTTATATTTTTAGCAAGTCTAATAACATTTTTAATGCTTATTCATAACATATTGGAGCAAAATTTATATATCTAGTTTTAAAATCGTAGGTAAATCCCTAATAGTATTTTAATACATAAAATTTTATGATCAAACTTGAAAAAGAGGTGTCAAAATGGCAAAAACAGGTATTTTATTTGTAGCCCATGGGAGTAGATCGCAAGAAAACAATCAAGCAATGAAAAAGTTTTTTCAAGAAATGACGATTGAAATCCCTTGCTTTAAACAACAACTTACTTTTCTAGAAGGAAATGAAAAAACACTGGCTGAAGGAGTTTTAGATTTAAAAGAAGCAGGAAGTAAGCAGATTTTTGTGGTACCGCTTTTACTTTTTACCGGCACACATGTAAGCCAAGATATCCCGAGTGCTATAAAAGCTATAAAGCAAGCTGAAACAGATCTCACTTTTCAGATTTTACCACCTCTTGCTGAAGCAAATGATGAACTCTTGCCGATTCTTGAAAGTCGTATTCCTTGTTCTAGAGGGCGAGAAAAGATGCTGATTTTCTTAGTCGTACACGGTTCGGCAAAATATCCAGACATTTTTACGCGAGTATATGAACTAACAGAAAAATTAGCTCAAAAAACAGATAAAAGCGTAGAATTTGGCTTTTTACATGGTACGGAAACATATTTAGAAAAACTAGCGCGGATGGATTTTAAAGCGGTGGATCGCCTTGTCATTTGTCCATTTTTTTTGATGGAAGACAGTTTTCTAGTAGGGAAAATTCGGCGTGAAGCATCGGAAATGCTAGATTTGATGGATGTGAACTATGAAATTACGAAGAGTTTGGCGCTCGATCCGAGAATCAGAAAAGGAATTGGGCTAGAAATTCGAAAGGAGATCGAAAATGAGCTATTTGGTTAATTTAAGCTTAGCAGGAAAGAAGGTAGTCGTAATTGGTGGCGGACGGATCGCCTCACGAAAAGTTCGACGTTTAATAGAACTTGATGAAGTACCAGATATTTTCGCAGTGTCTCCTGATTTTTGTTCGGATTTTCCAGAACATTTTAAAATTGAACAACAGCAACGAAAATATCAAAAAGGAGATTTAAATGGGGCGCAACTAGTCTTTGCCTGTACAAATCATCAAGAAATTAACCAGGAAATCGCGAACGATGCGGAAACGTGGCAATGGGTAAATGATGTCAGCACGCCCGCACATAGTGATTTTACAAACACTGGACTTGTGGAAATAGGGGATTTTACTTTAGGCATTTCGCATCGCTTCAAAGATCCACGAGCGACTAAAACATTTTGTGAAGATTTGAAAAAGACCTTTCATTTAAAATAGGTATTTCCCTAATATAACTGGGTTTTCTTTCGTGCTATTCTTTGGTTGTGAAGTTGTCGAGGTGAATGTTCACTTTGTCACAATAGGAGGATGACAGATGGAAAAAGAAAAATTAGTTTTAATTGGAAATGGAATGGCGGGAGTACGAACGATCGAAGAGATCCTTGACCGGGAGTCAGAACGGTATCAAATTACGATTATCGGCGAAGAAAAGTATCCAAATTACAATCGAATTATGCTTTCCAATATTTTACAGAAAAAAACGACCGTTGAAGAAATCATCACAAATCCGTTTGATTGGTATCAAGAAATGGGAATCGAGCTTTTTGTAGATAATCGTGCAACGCATCTGAATCCCAAAAAGAAAGAAATCGAACTACTTCATGGAGAAAAAATTTCTTATGATATATGTATTTTAGCAACGGGGTCACGTGCGTTTATTTTACCTATTCCAGGTGCAGATTTAGATGGAGTTGTAGCTTTTCGAACCATTGAAGATACAGAGAAAATCATGGCGGCTGCTAGCACGTATAAAAAAGCAGCAGTCATTGGTGGTGGTTTATTAGGACTCGAAGCGGCCAAGGGACTCGTTGATCAAGGGATGGACGTTACGGTTGTCCACCTTGAAAATTGGCTGATGGAAACTCAATTAAATGAAAAAGCAGGCAAACTTTTGAAGGAAGATTTAGAAAAGCAAGGCTTGAAATTTAAAATGGGTGCTAAAACTGAAAAAATACTTGGAGAAAAGCGTGTAACAGGCCTTTCTTTTGCAGACGGGAGTGAACTTGAAGCAGATTTAGTAGTCATGTCCATTGGGATTCGTCCAGAAACGTCTCTTGCAAAAGAAGCGGAACTTGAGGTGGGGCGAGGGATTTTTGTAAATGATTATCTTGCGACAAGTGATCCTTCTATTTTTGCTATTGGGGAATGTGTCGAACATCGTGGAGTTTGTTACGGTCTTGTAGCGCCACTTTATGAACAAGCGAAAGTGCTTGCGGATTCGTTAACAGGTCGTGAAACGGATGGTTATCAAGGTAGCATGACTTATACAGCACTTAAAGTTTCTGGGTGCGATTTATTTTCTGCGGGCTGCATTAAAGCAGGAGATGACGTCAAAACAATTGAAGCTTATGATGAGTGGAATCATTGCTATAAAAAAGTCTTCATCCAAAACAATCAAGTAGTCGGGACGATACTTTACGGGGATACCACCGAAGAAAATCGCTTTTTAAAATTGATTACACAGAAACTAGATATTTCAGATTTGAACCCGATTAGCTTGCTTGCAGCCGCAAATGGAGAAGATGAGGCGCTAAATGATGTCACAAGTTGGGATGACTTTGAAACGGTTTGTGGGTGTAATGGTGTTACTAAGGGAACAATTATGCATGCCATTGCAGACAAAAATTTAACAAGTGTCGCGGATGTAACCAAGCATACCAAAGCAGGAGGTTCTTGCGGGAAATGTAAGGATAAGATTGCTGATTTATTAGGTTATGCGCTTGGCGAGGAAGCTCCAACGACTTCTAAAGGAATTTGTGGCTGCACAGATTTAACGCGAGACGAAATTGTTCTTAAAATCCATCAAAAAGGATTGAAATCTGTTTCGGAAGTCTATCAAGAATTGCAGTTTAAAAATCCAGAAGGCTGTTCCAAATGCCGGCCAGCCATCAATTTTTATTTAAATGTCGCTTTCCCACAGGAACATCAAGACGAAAAAGCATCAAGGTATGTGAATGAGCGTCTCTATGCCAATATTCAAAATGATGGAACGTATTCAGTGATTCCGCGTATGCGAGGTGGAAAAACAGATCCACAACAATTACTTTTAATTGCAAAAGCCGCGGAAAAATATGATGTTCCGCTTGTGAAAATCACAGGAAGTCAACGAATTGGTTTGTATGGCGTCAAAAAACAAGATTTACCAAAAATATGGAAAGACCTTGATATGAGCGCAGCTGAAGCTTACGCAAAAGCTGTTCGCTCGGTGAAAACGTGTGTCGGCAAGAATTTTTGCCGATTTGGCACCCAAGATTCCATGGGGCTTGGTATTCAATTAGAAGAACGCTATGAGTTCATTGACACACCACATAAATTTAAAATGGGAGTGTCAGCTTGTCCACGTAGTTGTGCGGAAAGTTGCGTAAAAGACTTTGGAGTCATCGGCGTCGAAAACGGCTTTCAGATCTATATTGGGGGAAATGGCGGAACGACTGTTCAAGAAAGCCGTTTCCTTACAACCGTAGAAACAGAAGAAGAAGTGATAGATATTTGCGGGGCGTTTCTTGAATACTACCGTGAAACAGGTATCTATGCAGAGCGAACAGCGCCTTGGATCGATCGCCTTGGCTTTGAGCACGTTAAGCAAATACTTCTAGATAAAGCGGAACGGGCAAAACTTCTTTCAGAATTAGAAAAAGCAGGAAAACGAGAAGAACCATGGCGTCAAACGATTCAAGACACAGAACTTCAGCAAAAACTATATACAGTAGGAAGCGGGGAACAAAAGTGATGAAGCAGAAAAAGTTTATAGCGAATTTCGATGATCTGCCAGAAAAAATCGGCTATGAGTGCTTGATTGATGGGGAAAAGTTGGCTGTATTTCGCTTGAATGAGGAAGAAGTTCGTATTATCAGTAATGTTTGTCCGCATAAACAAGGGCCACTAGCTGAAGGAACGGTGTCCGGTGAGTTTGTTTTTTGTCCGTTACATGATTATAAAATTTCACTTGTAGACGGGAAAGTCCAAGAACCTGACGAAGGTTGCGTTAAAACCTATGATGTGTGCATCGAAAATAAAAAAGTTTATGTGTTGGTGTAACCGAGATGGGTAAAGTTTATTTGGTTGGTGCAGGCTCCGGAGATCCAGAATTATTAACACTAAAAGCTTTACGGGTATTACAACAAGCGGACGTTGTTTTATACGATCGTTTGGTGAACCCATTGTTGCTTTATCATACGAAGCAGGGGGCCAAACTTGTTTTTTGTGGAAAATCACCGGATTGTCATGCGATGCTTCAAGAAATGATCGGTGAGAGGCTTGTCCAAGAAGCGGAGAAAAATCAAGTGATTGTTCGTCTGAAAGGCGGAGACCCAGGGATTTTTGGAAGGGTAGCAGAAGAAATCACACAACTTGAAAAAGCGAAAATAGCTTATGAAGTGGTCCCAGGAATCACAGCCGCATCCGCAGCTTCTTGCTATGCAGGGATTTCACTTACGGATAGAGAAGCGAGTAGCCACGTTACTTTGTCGACCGCTCACCGGAAAACTGGAGCGCTCACAGAAGATGATTTTGCTTCGTTTGTAAGGCACGGAACAGCTTGCTTTTATATGGGCATGGAAAATTTGCCGCATATTGTTCGCAAGCTGTTAGATGGTGGGATTTCAAGTGAAATGCATGTGGCTGTGATTTCTTGGGGAAGTTATGGCAGGCAAAAAATGATAAAAAGCACGCTCGCAAGAATTGAAAGGGAAGTTGCGGCTAGCGATTTAAGAAATCCGGCTTTGATTTTGATTGGTGAAGTCGTCGCCCGGTCAAATGACGTAAGTTGGTTCATGAAGCTACCTCTATTTGGTCAGCGCTACTTACTGGTTTCAAAAAATCCAGTTGATTTTGATGTCATTACTCGCTTTACTGGGCAAGGTGCAGATGTTTGGTTTGTTCAAGTGGGAGAAAAGCGCGACATTCGCTTTGATGAAATCACAAAACGCTATTTGAATGAACAAAGTTATCCAAATTTGCTGTTTTTAGAGCCGGATGCTAAAGTACTCTGGGAGTTCCAAGCTCGTGGGAAGAAACTCCATTCTTGATTGCAAATCCAAATTTACTGGTTTCTACTATTCAAAATAACTTCATTCCGATATAATGTGTGTATGACACTTAGAAAGAGGTATACAAAATGAATAATCGAAAACCTGAATTTGTAATGACAATTATTGGAGCGAGTTTAGCCGCACTTGGAATTTTAATAACTGGGCCGCTTTTGATTCTTATTCTTTTTGCAGCTACTGCTAGCTCGATGGATCATATGATGATGACAAGTGATGATATAATTGGCATTACCTTTGGCGCAGGGTTCATTGGTCTTTCGTTAGTACTTGCAATTGCGGCATGCGTGTTTGGTTTTATTGCTGCTTTTAAAATGAAAAACGGAACACCTGCTATCAAAGGCTGGTCAATCGCGCTGATTGTTATTGGTGCACTTTGTATTTTTAGTTACGGGTGGATAACGGGGATTTTATTTTTAATCTCAGGAATTATGTCACTTGTGAAGACTTCCAATGAAAAAATCATTTTGAATCTTTTTGATGGGATTCAAGAGACGAAAGCACTGTTTTTATAAAACGGGTGCTTTTTTCTTTGGGTTGCTTTATTTTTTCGGTTAACACAATCAGAAATAAAGCCGCTCGTGTGTTATACAAGACTTGTTGCTTGTGTTAAAATAGCAGTGAATCTCTCAAGCGACACGAACTTTGTGCGCATCTTTTTTTAGAAAGGAATTTAGTGATGGATGAAATAAAGCATTCCCGTAGAAAAAACACTGCGGTTTATATTCATATTCCATTTTGTGAGCATATTTGCTATTATTGCGATTTTAATAAGGTTTTTTTGGAAGGACAACCAGTCGACGAATATGTGGACCTTTTAATTCGTGAAATGGAACTAAGAACGGAAGGAAAGGAACTGGAGACAATCGAAACGGTTTTTGTTGGCGGAGGAACGCCAACAACGCTAACGCCTAAACAAATTGAAAAACTTTGTGAAGCTGTACAACGCATCTTCCCTCTTTCAAAAGAGGTGGAATTTACGTTTGAGTCAAATCCAGGAGATCTTTCCGTTGAAAAATTGCGCGCTATGCAGGATAGCGGTGTTAACCGACTGAGCATGGGGGTGCAAAGCTTTAATCAGGAGCTGCTAAAAAAAATTGGTCGCATCCACACGGTAGAGGATGTTTATGAGTCGATTCGAAATGCTGAAACGGTTGGGCTTGAAAATGTAAGTATTGACTTAATTTTTAGCTTACCTGGGCAAACGGAAGCGGATTTTAAAGATACGCTTAGCAAGGCGCTTGCGCTTGATTTGCCACATTATTCTGCGTACTCACTTATTGTGGAGCCGAAAACGATTTTTTATAATTTAATGCAAAAAGGCGAGCTGATTTTACCAGGTCAAGATGCTGAAGCGAACATGTATGATTATTTGATGTCGGAAATGGAAAAAGCTGGGAAGAAACAATATGAAATCAGTAACTTTGCTGAAACTGGTTTCGAGTCTCGTCATAACCTTGTGTACTGGAGCAATGAACATTATTTTGGATTCGGCGCCGGTGCACATGGGTATTTGCAAGATACGCGCTACAGCAATTTTGGCCCTCTAAAACAGTATATGGCACCTCTAAAGCAAAACTTGCTTCCTACCTTTCAAACAAAAGAGTTGTCTTTAAAGGAAGAAATGGAAGAAGAAATGTTTTTAGGCTTACGAAAAGTTTCAGGGGTAAATAAAAAACGTTTCTTGGAGAAGTTTGACAATGAACTAGAAAGCATTTTTGAGCAAGCCATTGCCGTAACAAGTGCAAAAGGCTGGCTAGACTCTAAAACGGAATTTGTAAAATTAACAAGAGCTGGACGTTTTTTAGGAAATAATGTTTTTCGAGAGTTCTTATAAATCGCATGGTTGACCAATTTTGACCAAACAAGTCGGTCTTCGGTCTGAAAATAAGTGTTTTCAGTTGACGAGCGCCGATTTGTTTGGTAAATTTATACTTGTATTTAGCACTTAAGTTATTCGAGTGCTAAAAAGAGGTGATAGATTTGTTGACGGAAAGGCAATTGCAGATTTTTCGGGCAATCATCGATCATTTCACTTGGACCGTCCAACCAGTTGGTTCAAAGAATTTGATAAAGGAAAGCGAGTTGCCATATAGTTCGGCGACGATCCGCAATGAAATGAGTGTGCTCGAGGATTATGGTTTTATTGAGAAGACGCATTCATCTTCTGGACGTATCCCTTCTGAAAAAGGCTATCGGTTCTACGTGGATTATTTGTTGCAACCTAAAGCGTTGTCGAAAGAAGATAAGAGATTGATTCGTTCGCTTTTCGCTGCTGATCATTATGAAGCGGAACAGTTGATTCAAAATTCAGCTTCAATGCTTTCGAAACTTTCGAATTACACGTCGATTGTTCTCGGACCAGAAACAGCGAAAAACAGATTAAGCGGTTTTCGTTTTGTTCCGATTAGTGATTCGCAGGCCATGCTGATTTTGATTACAGATCAAGGGCACGTTGATAATCATTTAGTTAACTTGCCGACTGATGTAACCCTTTCAGATATCGAACGAACGGTTAATATCTTAAATGATCGTTTAATCGGTGTACCGCTAAACGAGCTTTCGAACCGGATTTTGACTGAAGTTCAAGAGCTACTAAGCTGGCATGTTGAAAACTCGGAACGCCTTGGTGAAATTGTGTTTGATACTTTAAGTAACGTTAGCCCTTCAAAAATTTATTTTGGTGGGAAAACGAATATCTTAGATCAACCGGAATTTCATGATGTTGCAAAAATTCGCGATTTTTTACGATTAGTTGAAGAAGAAGAGGGAATACATGAATTGTTCCGTGATATTCCTGACGGGATTCAAGTGAAAATTGGTCGTGAATGGAATAATGACTTGCTGAATGATTTAAGCATCATCACAGCGACTTATCATATTGAAGATGAGCGAGTTGGCGGGATTGTTTTACTTGGTCCAACACGAATGGAGTATGCTCGAATGATGGGACTCGTCGATGTTTTCAGCAAAGATTTGACATCAGTTTTAACCAAATTATATCGAGATAACCAAAAATAGAAAGGATTGGAAAACTACGGTTTTTCTAAGAGGTGATTTCTGTGTCTGAACCAAAAGATAAGCAAACTAAAATTGAAGAAGAAATCGAAAAAGAAGCAACGCAAGAAACTGAAGAAACAGTTGAAGAATTAGATGAGCAAAATCAAGTCGCTGAGCTTGTAAAAAAAGTTGCTGACTTAGAAGAAAAAGTTGAAGAAGCGGAAAATCGCTATTTACGTTTACAAGCAGATTTTGAAAACGTGAAAAAACGAAATATCCTCGATCGTGAAGCTGCAATTAAGTATCGCTCTGAAAGCCTTGCTACCGATTTACTTCCTGCGCTTGATAGTTTTGAAAAAGCTCTTGCAACAAGCTCTGATAGTGAGGAAGTGGCAGCGCTTTTGAAGGGGATGGAAATGGTACACAACCAGATTATAAATGCTCTTCAAAAAGAAGGAATTGAGCCAATTGTGGCGCTTGGGGAACAGTTTGATCCAAACTTCCACCAAGCAGTGATTCAAGACCAAGATGAAACGAAGCCAAGCAATGAAATAACGGCTGAACTTCAAAAAGGTTATAAAATTAAAGATCGGGTGATTCGCCCTTCAATGGTAAAAGTAAACGAATAAAAACAGAATTTGAATTTTCAGGAGGAAATGAATTATGAGTAAAATTATTGGTATCGACTTAGGAACAACAAACTCTGCTGTTGCAGTTTTAGAAGGCGGAGAAGCAAAGATTATTCCAAATCCAGAAGGTGCACGCACAACACCGTCAGTTGTCGGTTTTAAAAATGGTGAACGACAAGTTGGAGAAGTAGCGAAACGTGCAGCAATCACAAACCCTAATACAGTGATTTCGATTAAACGTCACATGGGGACAGATTATAAAGAAACAATTGAAGGAAAAGATTATTCTCCTCAAGAAATTAGTGCGATTATCTTGCAATATCTAAAGGGTTACGCTGAAGATTATTTAGGTGAAACAGTAGATAAAGCAGTTATTACTGTTCCTGCTTATTTTAATGATGCACAGCGCCAAGCAACAAAAGATGCAGGGAAAATTGCTGGGCTAGAAGTAGAACGTATTATCAATGAACCAACGGCAGCAGCACTTGCTTATGGGATGGATAAAACGGATAAAGACCAAACTATTCTCGTATTTGACCTTGGTGGTGGTACATTTGACGTATCCATTCTTGAACTTGGCGACGGTGTATTTGAAGTTCATTCGACTGCAGGAGATAATCATCTCGGTGGGGATGATTTTGACCAAAAAATCATTGATTATCTCGTATCTGAATTTAAAAAAGAAAATGGAATCGATCTTTCGCAAGACAAGATGGCTCTACAACGTCTTAAAGATGCAGCAGAAAAAGCGAAAAAAGATCTTTCTGGGGTTATGAGCACACAAATCTCACTTCCATTTATTACTGCTGGTGAGGCAGGACCACTTCATCTAGAAGTTAACTTAACTCGTGCAAAATTTGATGAATTGACAAGTGATCTTGTAGAACGTACAGTAGGACCAACTCGTCAAGCACTTAAAGATGCTGGCCTTTCTGCAAGTGATATCGACCAAGTGATTCTTGTTGGGGGATCTACTCGTATCCCTGCTGTTCAAGAAGCGATCACAAAAGAACTTGGTAAAGAACCTCATCGTGGTGTAAACCCCGATGAAGTAGTAGCGATGGGTGCTGCTATTCAAGGCGGTGTTATCACTGGTGATGTTAAAGATGTAGTTCTACTTGACGTTACTCCATTATCGCTTGGAATTGAAACAATGGGTGGCGTTATGACATCTCTAATTGAACGGAATACAACGATTCCAACTTCGAAATCTCAAGTATTCTCGACGGCTGCTGACAATCAACCCGCTGTTGACATTCACGTTCTTCAAGGAGAACGTCCAATGGCGAAAGATAATAAAACGCTTGGTCGCTTCCAACTAGCTGATATTCCTGCAGCGCCACGTGGTGTACCTCAAATTGAAGTTTCGTTTGATATCGATAAAAATGGGATTGTAACCGTTCGTGCAAAAGATCTTGGAACGGGTAAAGAACAAAATATCGTTATTAAATCTTCTTCAGGTTTAACAGATGACGAAATCGATCGTATGGTTAAAGATGCTGAAGCAAATGCAGAAGAAGATAAGAAGAACAAAGAAAATGTAGAAACGCGAAACAATGCGGATCAATTAATCTTCACTGTGGATAAAACACTTAAAGAACTTGAAGGAAAAGTTGATGCTGATGAAGTGAAGAAAGCTGAAACAGCACGTGATGAACTTCAAGAAGCACTTAAGGGTGAAGATTTTGATGCCATTAAAGAAAAATCAGATGCGCTCAATGAAATCGTTCAAAGCCTATCTGTCAAACTTTATGAGCAAGCAGCTGCAGCTCAACAAGCTCAAGGTGAAAATCCAGAAGCAAATGCTGCTGATGGTAGCGAAGATGTTGTCGATGCTGATTTTGAAGAAATAAGCGATGACGATAAAAAAGAAGATAAGTAAGTTTTTAAAATGCATGAAATCGGATGAAGAGTCAAAGTCTACTGTGGCTTTGGCTTTTTATCTGAGATGCGCTATATTTATTTAACTATCTATGGTACAATACCCTAGGATTAAAACAAAGAACAGGAGTGATGGCGGATGGCGAAACGTGATTATTATGATGTGCTTGGTATTTCGAAAAGCGCAACCGCGGATGAAATAAAAAAAGCCTACCGGAAACTTTCGAAAAAATACCATCCGGATATCAATAAAGAAGAAGGTGCGGATGAGAAATTTAAAGAGATCTCAGAAGCTTATGAAGTGCTGAGCGATGAAAATAAACGGGCGCAGTATGATCAATATGGTCATGTTGATCCTAACCAAGGTTTTGGTGGTGGAGCAGGCGGCTTCTCATCGGCAGGTGGTTTTTCTGGATTTGAAGATATCTTTGATACATTCTTTGGCGGAGGCGGCGGAAGACAGCGTGATCCGAATGCACCGCGCCAAGGAAATGACTTGCAATATACGATGCAATTGAAATTTAAGGAAGCTGTGTTTGGAACAGAAACGGAAATTGAAATTCCTCGTGAGGAAAACTGTGAGACTTGTCACGGCTCTGGGGCAAAACCAGGAACACATCCGGAAAAGTGTTCGCACTGTGACGGTAAAGGAAGCATTAATGTGGAACAAAATACGCCGTTTGGCCGAATTGTTAACAAACAAACTTGTCCATATTGCCACGGGACTGGAAAAGAAATTAAAGAAAAATGCCCAACTTGTCATGGATCTGGTCGTGTAACTAAGAAGAAGAAAATCAAATTGAAAGTTCCTGCAGGTGTCAATGACGGTCAACAAATGCGCGTTGCCGGTGAAGGAGAAGCTGGAATAAACGGCGGACCAAACGGTGATTTATTTGTCGTTTTTGTAATTGCACCAGATGATTTCTATGAGCGCGATGGCGATGACATTTTTGTTGAAGTGCCGCTCACGTTTGTTCAAGCTGCACTTGGAGATGAGATTGATGTGCCAACTGTCCATGGAAAGGTAAGGCTGAAAATCCCTGCTGGTACACAAACTGGGACAACATTTAGACTTCGAGGTAAAGGTGTTCCTCATTTACGTGGAAGCGGGACAGGAGATCAGCATGTGGCTGTAAAAGTCATTGTGCCGAAGAAACTAGATGAAAAACAAAAAGAAATTTTACGTGAATTTGCTGGCACTACAGGGAATAAAGTAGATGAACAGAATGCTGGTTTTTTTGATAAAATGAAAAAAGCTTTTAAAGGCGAGTAAAAAAATGAAAAGCGGACGTTGAAAAGGTTGTTCAACATCCGCTTTTTTATCCGAGGAGGCTTATGCGTGATGGAATGGGCAGAAGTTGAAGTACATACACTAAACGACGCAGTGGAACCAATTGCCAATTTATTGAATGAATACGGAGCAAGTGGCGTTTCAATTGAAGATGTGGCGGACTTTTTTAAGGAAAGAGAAAATCAATTTGGCGAAATTTATGCTTTAAATCGTGACGATTATCCAGATGATGGTGTTATTATTAAAGCGTATTTTTTAAAAACGGAGAACTTTGTTGCGGGGATTCCAGAGCTTGAAAAAGCATTATTTGACCTTGCAAAATTTGATATTCCGCTTGGTGAGCTTAAATTTTTTGTGAATGATGTTAACGATGATGACTGGGCAACAGCTTGGAAAAAGTATTATCATCCAGTTGCTATTACAGACTCGATCACCGTTTCTCCAACTTGGGAAGACTATCAGAAAAGAGAAGACGAACTCGTGATTGAACTTGATCCAGGGATGGCCTTTGGTACGGGAACTCACCCAACAACACAGCTTTCGATGCGGGCAATAAGTGAATTTTTACAGGCACATGACCGAGTGATTGATGTTGGAACAGGATCTGGGGTGCTTGCAATTTTATGCGCCAAACTTGGAGCAGAGTCAGTTTTAGCGCTCGATTTGGATGAAGTGGCAGTTCGAGCGGCGAAAGAAAATGTGAAGCAAAATCATGTAGAAACAAAAGTCGAGTTACGCCAAAATGATTTGTTAAATGAAATTGAAGAAGAAGCAGATTTGATTGTCGCGAATATTTTAGCGGAAGTCATTTTACTTTTCCCACAGGATGTTTACCGGTTGCTTAAACCCGGTGGTTATTTTATAGCATCTGGGATTATTGAAAATAAAGCTGAACAGGTTCGCGAGGCATTGATTGAAGCTTCTCTTGTTGTACTTGAAACGAGACAGCAAGGCGACTGGGTGGCAATCATAGCCAAACGGAGCGAGGACTAAGCTATGCAACGTTATTTTATTGATCAAGTCATGGAGAAGGACTTGCCTGTTTCAATTACTGGTGATGATTTTCATCATATGGTTCGTGTTATGCGGATGAAAACGGGGGATGAGATTTGGCTTGTGGATTCAAATGAAAAGGTTGCACGGGCTACTTTACAGGAAATTTTAGAAGATGAAGTCACACTGGCTGTTTCTAGCTTTGTAGAAAAAACTAGTGAGCTACCGGTTGAAATAACTATTGCAAGTGGCCTTCCAAAAGGAGATAAGCTTGATTTAATCGTGCAAAAAGGAACTGAACTAGGTGCGGCTCAGTTTTTGTTTTTTCAAGCAGAACGGTCGGTTACAAAGTGGGATGAAAAAAAGGTGCATAAAAAAATGGAACGGCTCGAGCGGATTGCAAAAGAAGCGGCGGAACAATCACACCGGGAACGAATCCCACTTCTTCGCTATCATTCTAGTTTAAGTGCGCTGTTTAAGTCTGAGATTCAAGCATTTGATTTTGTGGTTTGTGCATACGAAGAAAGCGCTAAGCAAGGTGAAAGCTCAAGTCTTGCGCGAGTATTTCAGGAAATGCCAAAAGGTTCAAGATTGCTTGTTGTTTTTGGTCCAGAAGGCGGAATTTCAGAGCAAGAAGTGACCGAACTTAGGGAGCTTGACGCAAGATTCGCTGGACTGGGTCCGAGAATTTTACGGACAGAAACGGCACCGTTATATCTTTTAGCTGCGGCATCGTTTTATTTTGAGCTTAGCGGGAAAAGTGAAAATGAATAATCTAGAATAAAAATGCATAAAGTTAGTGATTTCATGTTGACGCACTTTTGAGTTTCCGCTATAATTTTAGATGAGTGAATGCTATTTCTGTTAAGCTTTAAAAGCCTGCTAACAGCATGTTGGCATTCTGAAGCCTTATATGGATCCAGTTTTTGGGTCTACGTAAGTGTCGGAGGGAGGGAAAGAGAGATGTCAAAAACAGTAGTTCGCAAAAACGAATCGCTTGACGATGCTCTTCGTCGCTTTAAACGTACTGTTTCTAAAAGCGGAACTTTGCAAGAATCGAGAAAGCGCGAATTTTATGAAAAGCCAAGCGTAAAACGCAAGAAAAAATCAGAAGCAGCTAGAAAACGCAAATTCTAATAGTTAAAGGCGATGATTTCATTGGCACTGCTTGACAAGTTAAATGAAGATATGAAGCAAGCTATGCGCGATAAAGAGAAAGAAAAACTTTCTGTTATCCGGATGTTAAAATCTGCTTTGCAAAATGAAGCAATCAATCATGGTGGAGAGCTTTCCCCTGATGATGAAATCACTGTTCTTGCGCGCGAAATGAAGCAGCGCAGAGATTCTCTTTCTGAGTTTGAAAAAGCTGGCAGGGATGATCTAGCTGAAAAAGTTCGTTCTGAAATCGAGATTGTTGAGGATTATTCACCAAAACAGCTTTCGGATGATGAGCTTGAAGAGATTGTAAAAGCAACAATTGCAGAAGTTGGAGCAACGTCTAAGGCTGACTTTGGGAAAGTCATGGGCGCTATTATGCCAAAAGTAAAAGGCAAAGCCGACGGAAATGCAGTGAATAAATTTGTAAAACAGTATCTTTCATAAAACTTTAAAGACTAGCTTCGGCTAGTCTTTTTTATGCAAGAAAAATAGAGAAATTGGTTTTTTGCGGGTAGATGCGGTTTTTATTCTGCCTTCTTTTCGTGTATAATGGGGAGGACAAAGGAAGTTAAAAGACAAAGGGGTTAGAGAATGCAAAATGGATCCTATAAAGAAACCATCGAACTAAATGAAGGCATTGATGTGCGTGACTTATTTGGAAATCAAGATGCTCACTTAAACGTGCTTGAAGAAAGCCTTGCTGTGAGTCTTGTTTCACGTGGTGGTGAAATTTTAATTAGTGGAGAAGAAGAAAATGTGAAGCATGCAAAACATGTCATTGCGGCTCTTCTTGCTGCACTAAAAAATGGTAACCACCTCGATGGTAGGGATGTCGCGCAAGCTGTGAAAATGGAAAAAGGCGGGACACTCGAATATTTTGGCACGCTTTTTGAAGATGAAATTACAAAAAATGCTCACGGGAAACCCGTTCGTCCGAAAACTTTTGGACAACGCGAATATATGCAAATGGTACGGCGCTTTGACATTGTGTTTGGAATTGGTCCAGCTGGAACGGGGAAGACTTATCTTGCGGTTGTTATGGCGATCGATGCATGGAAAAAAGGGAAAGTTAGCAAAATCATTTTGACTCGTCCCGCTGTAGAAGCAGGGGAAAGTCTTGGCTTTTTACCAGGTGATTTAAAAGAAAAAGTCGATCCTTATTTGCGTCCAGTTTATGATGCGCTTTATGACATTTTGGGGCTTGAACATACGACACGGCTTATGGAGCGAGGTGTGATTGAAATCGCTCCGCTTGCTTATATGCGTGGCCGTACCTTGGATAACGCTTTTGTTATCTTAGATGAAGCGCAAAATACAACGATTGCTCAAATGAAAATGTTTTTAACTCGCTTGGGCTATGATTCAAAAATGATTGTAAACGGTGATATGACACAAATTGATTTGCCAAAAGGGACAGTAAGCGGGCTTGTGAACGCCGAGCAAGTTTTAAACCATGTGAAAAATATTGGCTTTGTTTATTTTGAACATCACGATGTGGTGCGTCACCCGCTTGTTGCTGAAATCATTAAAGCGTATGAACGAAACTAAAGGAGCAGGATTTGTATGATGCAAAAATGGAACCATTTTTATGGAAAATATGGACAAAAATTCATCATTCCCGCTATTCTTGTCATTTTGATGCTTGCTTCTTATGTTTTGATGATTCAAATGACCAAACCTGAATCTTTTAATGCGAAGTTATTTTCTGTTGCGGATCGCACTATTCGTTCCCCGCAAACGGTGATTGATACGAAGAAAACCGATGAGGAAAAAACGGCAGCAAGAGAATCGGTTGAGGATGTTTATACTTTTAACCGGGAAACGGCTCAAAATCGTGTTTCGTTAATAAACTCCTTTTTCGCATATGTAAGCGAAGTACAAGGGGAGATAAAAGAAAAAACGGATAAAAAAGAGTCTGTTTCAAATTCGGATAAATTAAAAATGCTAAAAGACAAATTATCGAGTAATGTTTCCGAAAAAATCACGTCAAGTATTTCAGATGAGGTTTTATTGCGGTTTTTAAATGCCAACCCTAAAGATTTAAATACAGCCAAAGAAACTCTTTCAAATGAAATTGAAACGGTTATGGGTGAAAGTATCCGTGAATCCAATTTAAATACAAAGAAAGTGCAAGCGCGAGATGATATCGAGCTTTCAAGCATTCCAGCTCCTCTTAGATCAGCAGCCAAAACACTTGTTTCCTACGCCATTGTGCCAAACGAAACCTACAACAAAAAAGAAACAAATGTCCGTAAGCGAGAAGCTGCAGCGAGTGTTATTCCCGAGAAAATTTTACAGGGGCAAGTCATTGTCCAAGAAGGGCAGATTATCGACCGAGAAACGTATCGCCAACTTGGGTTGCTTAATCTTTTAGATCAAAAAATGCCTGTGAAACAATACGCTGGTTACGCACTATTAATTTTAGTACTGGCTTTGATTCTTTATTTCTTTACAACCAAAACGAAAATGTCACGCAAGAAACGGCAACAAACCTTACTAATCTTTGGAGTGGCTTTCGTTTTGACGCTCATATTGCTTTTTGTGATTCGGGTGCTTGAGTCAGCTAATTTGAGTAATATTTCGTTCTTGTTTCCTGCCGCGTTTCTTCCGGTTATTTTAAAAATATTATTACGAGAACGTTATGCCTTTTTGGGTCTTTTATTTATTTCAGTGACAAGTTTGTTTGCTTTTCAATCGCATGAAACAAGTGTTGTGAGCAGTCTCATCACGCCGTTTATTTTACTGAGCGGTTTTGCTGCGATTATTTCGCTACGGGACTATTCTAGGCGGATTGCGATTTTTAGGTCCGGAATGATCGTCGGAGCCTTTAATATTCTTTGTGTATTTTTCTTACTGCTCATTAATAATTCAACGATTTGGAGTGAAAGCACTCTTGAATCGATATTTTATGCGTTTGCTGGCGGCGTCGGAGCTTTTATTTTGGCACTCGGGTTGATTCCGTTATTTGAATTTTTATTTGGAGTGCTAACCACTAGCCGACTTGTAGAGCTTGCTAATCCGAATCATCCACTTTTGAAACGGATTTTGATGCGTGCACCTGGAACTTATCACCATAGCATGATGGTTGCTAATCTGGCGGAAACGTGTGCCGATAAAATTGGAGCAAATGGGTTGCTCACCCGTGTTGGTTGCTTTTATCATGATATTGGAAAAACACTTCGGCCGCCGTATTTTGTTGAGAATCAGCTCCAAGGAATTAATCCACATGACCGGTTGACGCCTAAGCAAAGTCGAGATATCATTTTAGCACATACCGTGGATGGTGCAGAAATTTTGCGAGAAAATCATATGCCGCAACCAATTATTGACATTGCACTTGAACATCACGGCACCACCTTACTGAAGTTTTTCTATTTGAAAGAAAAAGAAGAAAATCCAGATACGGAAGAAGCTGAATTTCGGTATTCGGGTCCGAAACCAAAAACAAAAGAAGCTGCAATTATCAACATTGCAGATAGCGTCGAAGCAGCTGTGCGTGCCGCTGTTGATCCGACGAAAGAAAAAATCAAACAAATTATTGACGGGATTATCCGTGATCGAATCCTGGATGGACAGTTTTCAGAATGTGACATTTCTTTAAAAGAAATCGAACAAATTCGCGAAACCTTGAATCAAACGCTGAATGGGATCTATCATCAGCGCATTCAGTATCCAGATGAAGTGAAGGGGGAAAACTAATGGGGACACTTGAGCTTGATTTAATTGATGAGACAGAACGACTTCCAGAAAAAGAACAGCAGTTGGTGGCAGATATTTTAGAGTTTGCTGCTCGCTACTTGAAGCTTGATCCAGGAACAGAAATGTCAGTTACATTTATGGACAATGCCGGAATTCGCGAAATTAATCGTGAATACCGGTCAAAAGATGCCGCAACAGATGTTATTTCGTTTGCGCTCGAAGAACTGGGCGAAGATGAGATGCCGATTATTTTTGAAGAAGATCAGCTGCCAAGAAACTTGGGGGATATCATTATTTCAACAGAGCGAGCAAATGAGCAGGCGAAAGATTACGGTCATTCATTTGATCGGGAACTTGGGTTTCTTGCCGTACATGGCTTGTTACACTTGCTTGGGTACGATCACATGGAAAAAGCAGACGAAGAAAAAATGTTTGGTTTGCAAAAAGAAGTGTTGGATGCTTATGGCCTCAAACGATAGGAAATATAAACGTAGTCGCAGTTATCTCGCGTCTTTTAAACATGCTTTTTGTGGTATTAAGACCACGCTAAAAGAAGAACGAAACATGAAGATCCACGTGACGGCAGCTTTTTTGGTTCTTCTTTTTGCCACTTTGTTTCAAGTAAGCAAGGTGGAATGGCTTATTTTACTGCTTTGTATCGGTCTTGTCTTAGCACTTGAAACGCTCAATACGGCTATCGAACGGACGATTGATACGATCACAACCGAATTCCTTCCAGAAGCTAAAAAAGCGAAGGATGCAGCTGCTGGCGCGGTTTTGATTATGGCAACAATTTCGGCCATCATTGGGCTCACTATTTTTATCCCTTATTTTTGGCAATTATTCCATTTATAGATAGGAGTTTCCTAGTATGAGAGAAACTAATTTTATTGAACTTGCGAAAAAAGCACGCGAGTTTGCTTATGTGCCTTACTCAAAGTTTCCTGTTGGCGCGGCACTCGTAACAAAAGACGACAAAGTGATTCTTGGGGCAAATATTGAAAATGCTTCTTATGGATTATCAAACTGTGCAGAGCGGACAGCCATTTTTAAAGCTGTTTCAGAAGGACAGCGAGAATTTGCAAAGCTTGTTGTCGTAGCTGATACTGATGGGCCAGTTTCACCTTGTGGAGCTTGCAGGCAAGTAATCAGCGAGTTTTGCAAACCGGATATGCCGGTGGTCTTAACAAATTTAAAGGGTGACGTGGCAGAGGTGACAGTAGCTGATCTTCTTCCAGGTGCTTTTATGGCGGGGGATATGGATCATGAGCGATATATTTAAATCGGGTTTTGTTGCAATTGTAGGTCGACCAAATGTAGGAAAGTCAACCTTACTGAATCGAATCATCGGACAAAAAATTGCGATTATGAGCGACAAAGCGCAAACTACGAGGAATAAGATTCAAGGGGTTTATACGACGGAAGATGCACAGGTAGTATTTATTGATACACCAGGGATCCACAAGCCGAAACATAAACTGGGTGATTTCATGGTGAAAGTTGCACTAAATACTTTCCGAGAAGTTGACTTAATTTATTTTGTGATTGACGCCGATGCTGGGCTTGGTCGTGGAGATGAATTTATCATTCAAAAACTGGAACAAGTGGATACACCTGTTTTTCTATTGATCAATAAAATTGATTTAGTCAGTCCGGATAAACTTATCCAACTAATAGAAACCTATAAAGAAAAACTTGATTTTGCAGAAATCATTCCAATTTCCGCACTTGAAGGAAACAATGTGCCTAATTTGCTTGAGGAAACCATAGAGCATTTAGAAGAAGGGCCGATGTACTATCCGGAAGATCAAATCACTGATCATCCGGAGCGCTTTATCATTTCAGAGCTTATTCGTGAACAAGTCTTAAGCTTGACACGTGAAGAAGTACCGCATTCCGTTGCTGTTGTCATTGAAGGAATTGAAAAAAATCCAAAAACAGAAAAGTTAACGATTATGGCCACAATTATTGTGGAACGTAGTACGCAAAAAGGGATTATTATTGGCAAGCAAGGACAGATGTTAAAACAAATCGGTATGCGTGCTCGTAAGGAAATTGAACTTTTACTCGGCTCTAAAGTATTTCTTGAAGTTTGGGTGAAAGTTCAGAAAAATTGGCGGGATAAAGAACATTATCTTCAGGACTATGGCTTTGATCAAGATGAGTATTGAGTATTAAAAAAGACGCGCAAAAAGCGCGTCTTTTGGCTCATTCATGCCAGATTAAATTGTCATATTCGACTTCAAGTTCCCCTTTGCCGATGTATTTATAATAGATTTTAAAGGATGCTGTTTTACTCACTTCAATTTTTTCATGGAAGTAATCTTTTTTCAAAACTTTGGGATAGTCATCTTTGCCGTAATTATAAAGGTAGAAGTCCTTTGCAGAAATATAGATGGGTTCGGAGCTATTATTTTTTATGGTCACTGAAATCTCGTAGGCTTTGTCTAAACCCCGTTCATCTAATTTTTGAACCTGTGGCTTTGATACTTGTACGCTTGCTTCTTCACTTGAAATTCCTTTTGCCCCAAACTCAAGTTCTTCGTATTCATCTCCGTAGTCCTCGTAAAATTCATCTTCAGATGATGCAGTTGTGGAATCTTCTACTTGAACTCCGTTGCTTGTTTCTTGACTGATGTAATAAAGAAAGGTACCACTAAAGACAAACAAACTGATCAAAAGAATGGCTCCTCCAGTACTTACAAACCAGATAGCGGTTACTTTTCTTATCTTTAAAAATAAAAAAACGATCCCCATGATAAGAAGTACAAATGCAAAAAATGCGATAATACCTAAAATACCAATGATAACCATCTGATAAACTCCTTTTTCACTCAATATCGACATTGTATCATTTTTAACGAACAAGGGGAATAAAAAAAGAAATTTTCTGTTATAATAATAAAGTGGAATAAAGGGAGGACTGCGATGTGGAAAAAGCGGAGGGAATCGTTTTAAGGCAAACGAGTTACCGAGAGTCAGATAAAATTGTTGTTGTCTTTACACGAGAATTTGGCAAAATCGGTATGGTGGCTCGTGGAGCTAAAAAAGGAAAAAGTCGCTTAGCAGCCGTTACCCAACCGTTTACAACAGGAATGTTCTCTTTTTTTGGTGGACGAGGGCTTGTAACGCTCCAACAAGGCGATGTGATTCATAACTTTTCAAGCATCCAACAAGATATTTTTTTAACAGCTTACGCTTCGTTTGTCTGTGAATTACTTGATAAGGCAACGGAAGAAAGACAAAAAAATGAATATCTGTTTGAACTTGCTTATGCGATTTTGCGTGATATTGATGAAGGTTATGATGCTCAAATTTTAACTCAAATTTTTGAAATGAAGATGCTGAATTTACTTGGCCTTTATCCGGTTATGGACCGGTGCGCTATTTGTGGTGAAACGGAAGGACATTTTGACTTTTCTAGTGCAAGTGACGGACTTGTATGTCATCGATGCTTCGAAAGAGATCCTTACCGGATGCATTTACCCGAAAATGTAGTGAAATTGTTGCGCCTTTTTTATATGTTTCGGATTGATCGATTAGGTGAAATTCACGTGAAGCCGGAAACGAAAGCTTGGCTTGAAAAAGCTATTGATACGTATTATGATGAAAAATCTGGCCTGTACTTGAAAAGTAAGAAATTTTTACGAGATATGTCAAAATGGAGTGGCATACTTGAGAAAAAGGATGAGGATTGACAAAAAGCTTCTTATCCTTTATCTTTAAGGATAAGAAGAATAATACATGCAAAGATGAAAAGGAGTAGAAACGAGCGCTGGTCTATTAGCGAAATCGGGATAGTGAGAGCCGATGATCAACTGGTTTTGAAGGGCATTTCGGAGCATGATTAAAGAAGGTGGAATCTTCTCGTTGTGAAGATTCAAATAGGGTGGAACCGCGAGTATCTCTCGTCCCTATATGCAAAACAGGCATATAGAGGCGAGAGTTTTTATGTGCTTTGGATATTTATTCGGAGGTGGGAAAATGAATTTACAAACAATGATTCGAACGTTGCAAGATTACTGGTCGGAGCAAGGCTGCATCATGTTGCAATCTTATGATGTTGAAAAAGGTGCCGGAACGATGAGCCCCTATACATTTTTAAAAGCGATTGGACCTGAACCGTGGAAGGCCGCTTATGTGGAGCCTTCACGTCGCCCGGCAGATGGCAGATATGGCGAAAACCCAAATCGGCTGTTTCAGCATCACCAGTTCCAAGTCGTGATGAAACCTTCACCGGACAACATTCAGGAACTATACTTGGGCTCACTAGAAAAAATAGGGATCGATCCGTTGAAACACGATATTCGTTTTGTGGAAGATAACTGGGAAAACCCATCACTTGGCTGTGCAGGGCTCGGCTGGGAGGTTTGGCTAGATGGAATGGAAATCACCCAATTTACTTATTTCCAGCAAGTAGGAGGGCTTGAGTGTTTTCCTGTGACGTCTGAAATCACTTACGGCGTTGAGCGGCTTGCGAGCTATATTCAAGACAAGGAAAATGTTTTTGACCTTGAGTGGACTGAGGGGATTACGTATCGAGATATTTTTTATCAAGCAGAATATGAAAACTCGAAATATGCGTTTGAAACATCGAATACGGAAATGCTACTTCAATTGTTTGATACGTATGAACAAGAAGCAAGTAACCAAATGGAAGAGGGACTTGTATTCCCGGCTTATGATTATGTTTTAAAATGTTCACATACTTTTAATTTGCTTGATGCAAGAGGGGTTGTTTCTGTAACAGAAAGAGCTCAGTATATTGGTCGAATCCGTCGACTTGCTAGACGAATTGCGAAAACTTTTTATGAGGAACGAGAGAAGCTGGGATTCCCCTTAATAAAGGAGGAGAAAACGCATGAGTAAGGATTTTTTATTAGAAATTGGTTTAGAAGAAATGCCCGCAAAATATATTTCAGATTCTGCGAAGCAACTTGAAAATAGAGCTACCGAGTGGTTTGAAGAGCAAAAAATTGAACACGGGGAAGTGATGAGTTTCCAGTCTCCGAGAAGACTTGCAGTACTTGTAAAAGACGTTTCTGATAAGCAAGCTGACCGCGTGGAAGAGGCAAAAGGGCCGGCAAAAAAAATTGCATTTGATGAAGACGGCAGCTGGTCAAAAGCGGCGCAAGGTTTTGCTCGGGGACAAGGAGTGGCACCAGATGAACTTACTTTTCGTGAAATAAAAGGTGTGGAATACATCTATATAGAGAAAAAGGTAACGGGAATTGAGACGAAAACACTTTTACCGGAACTCAAAAAAATCATTACAGATATGACTTTCCCCGTTAGCATGCACTGGGGAGCAAATGAAATGCGTTATATTCGGCCTATTAAATGGCTCGTGGCTTTATTTGGTGAGGAAGTGGTTCCTTTTGAAGTTGCAGGAGTAGAAACAGGAAATATGAGCCGTGGGCATCGTTTTCTTGGACATGAAACCGTGATTCTGGAACCGAAAGACTATGAAATGAAGTTGCTTGAAGAGTTTGTCGTAGCCGATTCATTCAAACGAAAAGCGGCTATTTGGGGACAAATTGAAGAAGTTTGTGCTGAAAAGGGCTGGATTGTTTCAAAAGATGAAGAATTGCTTGAGGAAGTCAACAATCTTGTGGAATATCCTACCGTTCTTGAAGGCGGATTTGAAGAAAGTTATTTAGATCTTCCTGAAGAAATTTTGATTACTTCGATGAAAGAGCATCAACGTTATTTCCCGGTGTTCAATAAGGAAGGACAACTTTTACCACATTTTATTACGGTTCGAAATGGAAATCATGAGCATTTTGAAACGGTGGTTCGCGGAAATGAAAAAGTACTTCGTGCTCGCCTTTCTGATGGAGAATTTTTCTATAAAGAAGATCTGAAAATGAAGATTGAGGATGCAGTAGCGAAGCTTTCACACATTGTTTTTCACGAAAAATTAGGCTCGCTTTCTGAAAAAATGAAACGTGTAGAGCAAGTTGCTTTATTACTTGCAGATTTCCTTTCATGGAGTGACTCAGATAAAAAAGACGTTTTGCGTGTCTCTGAAATTTATAAGTTTGACTTAGTGACAAATGTCGTTGGAGAATTTCCTGAACTTCAAGGAATCATGGGAGAAAAATATGCACGCATCCAAGGAGAAAAGCCTGAGGTTGCAACAGCGATTCGAGAGCATTATATGCCTACTTCTGCAGAAGGTCCACTTCCAGAAACGGAATTAGGAAGCTTGCTTGCGATAGCAGACAAACTGGAAACCCTTGTGAGCTTCTTCTGTGTGGGAATGATTCCAACTGGTTCACAAGATCCCTTTAGCTTGCGACGCAGTGCTTTTGGTGTAATGCGAATTCTTTTGAATACAGGCTGGAATTTGCCACTTGCAGAATTGCTAAAAGAAATTGTAACTATCGAAAGAAATGCGGGTATTGCTACGCTTTCTGACGAAGAAATTTATGTAGAAGTACAAACTTTCTTGAAAAATCGGTTGCGCGTCCTTTTACAGGATCAAAAAGTTCGTCTTGATATTATTGATGCGGTCACTAGTGAAGATGCAAACTTTGTACCTGATATTATGGAACGGGCAAAGCTTTTAAATGATAGTGCTCAAAAAGACTGGTTTAGACCAACCATCGAAGCTTTATCTCGAGTAGCTAATCTTGCGAAGAAACACGAAGAAAATATCGAAATTAACGACCAACTGTTTGAAAACGAAGCAGAGAAACAGCTGTTTGACGAATTGATTTCAATGAAACGTGATTTTGCAAGCTTAACGAGTAAAGAACGCCTTGAGCGCTTCCGTGAAATGCGGGGAGCGATTGATCAATATTTCGATACAACACTTGTTATGAGTGAGGACAAAGAGCGTCGCGATAACCGTTTAGAAGTTTTATTCGAACTAGCTGAATTTATCAAAGAATTTGCGGAAATGGATGCTATTCATGTAAAATAGAGGAAGAGCAGAAAGCAGGAACTTTATCTTGAAAAAGTTCCTGCTTTTAAATAAAAAGGAGCGTAAAAAATGACCCAACCAGCAGTTTATGTCGTTTCTGATTCAACGGGTGAAACCGCAGAACTGGTCACAAGAGCAGCACTTTCGCAGTTTGGACAAACTCCAAAATTTATTCATCGCTTTCACCATATTAATTCAAAAGATTTAATTGAAGAAATTGTTGATCTTGTTGCTGTGAATCATGGCATTATTGTACACACGGTGGTACTCGAAGAAGTCCGAACTGAATTAAATAAACAAGCCGAAACTTATGGTGTTCCGATTATTGATATTTTTGGCCCACTACTCGGTCAACTTGAGAAAACGTATAAAATCAAGCCGCTTTCGGAGCCGGGACGTGTGCGTTCGCTTGATGAGGCGTACTTTAACAAAGTGGCTGCGATTGAATTTGCAGTTGAAAATGATGATGGCAGGAACCCGCGGGGGATTCTTCAAGCGGACTATGTTTTAATTGGAGTTTCACGAACTTCAAAGACGCCCTTATCACAGTATTTAGCGCTTAAAGGTCTTAAGATCTGTAATATTCCAATCGTTCCAGAAGCTGAAATTCCAGAAGAACTCTTTGAAATTGACCCGAAAAAAATTATTGGATTAAAAATTAGTCGTACTAAGTTAAACCAAATTCGTTCTAAACGATTAATTTCGATGGGATTGAACGGTGCGGGCATGTACTCAAGCGATGACAGAATCACTGAAGAGTTGAAATTCTTTAAAATTTTAACAGATAAATTAGGCTGTTTTGTGCTTGATGTGACGAATAAAGCGATTGAAGAGACTGCGAATGATATTTTGATGCATATTGGTGAAATTGCTGATGAAAATTTAGAACTTTAAGAAGGATTTTTTGATTTTATGGCGAATATATATATTATGCGGGATTTACACGCTTGAAAAAAGTGCACGAATCTCGTATAATTCATTTTTGCGGATTCTTTTCCGCATGTAATGTGTAGAGATAAAAAACGGGTTTTTGGCTCGTTTTTTGATTTGTTTATAGCAAGCAAAAGGAGGGAAGTTTTTGCCTAAGATTATTGTCGATGCGGATGCTTGTCCAGTTAAAGAAGAAATAAAATCGCTTGCTCAAATGTTTCATTTAGAAGTTATTTATGTAGCTTCTTATAATCATTTTGGTACAAACCGTGTAGATGAACACTGGATATATGTCGATACTGAAAAAGAAGCAGCAGATCTCCGGATAGTGAATTTATCGGAGAAGGGAGATATCATCATTACACAGGATATCGGACTTGCGAGCATGCTACTTTCAAAATGCACCGTATTTTCAAATCGAGGGGAAATTTATCAAGATGAGATGATGACACTACTCCTTGAACAGCGGGAATCTCGCGCGAAGGCAAGAAGAAGAGGCGAGTACGGAAAAGGTCCAAAAGCGATGACAGAGAAAGATCGGCAAATTTTTAAGCAAAATCTTGAACAGTTTTTAACGAAATTAAAATTCCTAGGAGTTGACGATCAATGACTCAAAGAATTCCTGAGGAAACGATTGAGCAGATTCGGAATCAAGCGGATATTGTTGATGTTATAGGTAATTACGTCAAGCTCAAGAAACAAGGGCGAAATTATATTGGCTTATGTCCATTTCATGGCGAGAAGACACCTTCGTTTTCAGTATCTCCTGAAAAGCAGATTTTTCATTGTTTTGGTTGTGGAAAAGGCGGAAATGTCTTTTCGTTTTTAATGGAACATGATCATCTTTCATTTGTAGAATCTGTAAAAAAAACAGCTGACCTTACCCATGTGGATGTAGTCCTACCGGAAAGTCTTTCAGAATCAGAAGAAAATGGACCACGTGTGACAAGCGAAGCGCAAAAAATGATTGAACTGAATCAGCTTACCGCTAAGCTATATCACTATCTATTAATGGAAACAGAAGAAGGTTATAAGGCATTACAATATTTAAAAGAACGTGGCATGACTGAAGCGAGCATGACAGAATTTCAAATCGGATTTGCACCAAATCACCATGCAACGGTGTCTTCGTTTTTAGAAAAGCGAGGAGCAGATTTAGAACTGGCGGTCCAAGCAGGACTTTTGACTGAGCGTGAAGACGGCTCGATTGTGGACCGTTTTCGGAGTCGCATCATGTTTCCAATCACGGATGATCGTGGGCAACTCGTTGGTTTTTCGGGTCGATTGATCGATCAAGAAAATGGCCCCAAATATTTAAATACGCCGGAAACACCATTGTTTAATAAAAGGCGACTACTTTATCATTTTTCAGAAGGCCGAACAGAAATCAGAAAGCGAGAAGAAGTGCTACTTCTTGAAGGATTTATGGATGTCATTTCTGCAGCTGATGCCGGTCTTGTAAACGGAATTGCTTCGATGGGAACAAGTTTAACGGAAGAGCATATCGGACTTGTTCGCCGGATTACTAATCGAGCGGTTATTAGTTATGATGGCGACCGAGCTGGAATTGAGGCAGCCTATAAAGCTGGACTTTTATTAGAAGAAAAAAGTCGGATGGAGATTTTTGTTTTAGCGCTTCCTGGCGGGAAAGACCCCGATGAATTTATTAAGGAATACGGGGCTGAACGTTTTTTGGAAGTCTATTTGCATGAGCGAATGACTTGGACTGCTTATAAGCTCTTTTATTTGCGGAAAAAGCGAAACTTGCAAAATGATTCAGAACGATTGCAATATATGGATGAAGCGCTGACTGAAATTGGGAAATTAAGCCAAGCGGTTGAGCGTGAACTTTATTTGAAGCAACTAGCTGACGAATTTGAGATCTCGATTCCGGCTTTAAAAGAGCAACTTCAGCAAAAAATTGTGGAGCAAAAAGGTTCCTCTAAAAGGGTTTCTGCTGAAGACGATTTTTTGCTCGACCTAGCGCCGCCTCCTGATGATTTTTATGGTGGCTTAGTAAGTGCTCAGCCAGTTAGACAAACACTTCAAGCTTACCATGCTTCTGAATATCTATTGATGAAAGCGATGATTGGGAGTGAAGAGGCTTTTTCTGCAATCCATCAGCTTTTGGATGGGCTCGCGTTCCAACACGATGAGTTTCAAGCTTTATATACGCATTTAATGGCATATTATTTAGATGGGAATGGGGCGGATCCCAATCGATTTATGGATTATTTGACGGATCCAGCACTGAAAAATTTAGTTTCTGAACTTGTTATGCTTGAAACCCCGGAAGAAGCAACCACTGATGAATACTTGGATTATATTAATAGCTTAAAAAAACAAATTTTATTAGACCGTATTAAGCAAAAAGAAGCAGAAGCTAGTGAAAAAGATCGTCTAGGGGATCAGGAGGGTGCGAAACAAGCTCTTATGGAATTTATTTCCTTACGTCAGAAGTTAGCAAAAGGAGATTACGAACTTTAAAATAGTGTGAAACGTTTTAAAACTGCCGAATAATGGTATGGATAAATGAGTATCCGCGAGCGGGCAGTATTTTGAGAGGAGGAAGCAGCAGTATGAGTGAAAAACAAGAAAATGTAAAACAAAGTACTGAAACAGTAGAACAAGTTAAAGAAGCCCTAATTGGAGAGGGCAAAAAAGTAGGGATCTTAACCTACAGTAATATTGCTGCCAAATTAGCTCCTTTTACGCTTGATTCTGATCAAATGGATGAATTTTTGGAGCATCTAACACAAGTTGGGATTGAAGTGGCTGATGACGACGATGATGCGGATCCAGACGAGAAAGAACTCGTAAAAGAAGAAAATGAAGAATTTGATTTGACGGATATGAGTGTGCCACCTGGCGTGAAGATCAATGACCCTGTCAGAATGTATTTGAAGGAAATTGGGCGAGTTGATTTGCTTTCTGCCGATGAGGAAATTGCCCTTGCCAAACGGATTGAAAAAGGTGATATTGAAGCAAAGGGACGTCTTGCAGAAGCTAACTTACGTCTAGTTGTGAGTATCGCCAAACGTTATGTGGGACGTGGAATGCTGTTTCTTGACTTGATTCAAGAAGGAAACATGGGTCTTATGAAAGCTGTTGAAAAGTTCGACTTTAATAAAGGCTTTAAATTCAGTACCTATGCAACGTGGTGGATTCGTCAAGCGATTACAAGAGCTATTGCAGACCAAGCTCGTACTATCCGGATCCCCGTTCACATGGTTGAAACCATTAACAAACTGATTCGGGTACAGCGTTCGCTTTTACAAGATCTTGGTCGTGATCCATCACCGGAAGAAATTGGAGAAGAAATGGATTTGCCTACTGAAAAAGTACGTGAAATTCTTAAGATTGCTCAAGAGCCGGTTTCACTTGAAACACCGATTGGAGAAGAGGACGATTCTCACTTGGGAGACTTTATTGAAGATCAGGAAGCAACTTCTCCTTCTGACCATGCGGCTTATGAATTACTCAAAGAACAACTTGAAGACGTACTAGATACGCTTACTGATCGCGAGGAAAATGTTCTGCGTCTCCGCTTTGGCTTAGACGATGGCAGAACACGTACTTTAGAAGAAGTTGGACGTGTGTTTGGAGTTACTCGTGAGCGGATTCGACAAATTGAAGCTAAAGCGCTTCGGAAGCTCCGTCATCCAAGCAGAAGTAAACAATTGAAAGACTTTTTAGAGTAAAAACTTAAGCCACGCCACATTCTGGATTCGGATGTGGCGTTTGCTAAAGATAAAGATGCTTGAGGTGACTATATGAACGAACAAAAATTGTCGAAACGCTTGGAAAAAGTAGCGCATTTTATTGAACCCCAAAGTCGAATTGCGGATATTGGCAGTGACCATGCTTATCTACCTTGTTATGCTGTTCTTAAAGGTTTTGCGAGTTTTGCTATTGCAGGTGAAATCGCGGATGGTCCATTTCGATCTGCGCAAGATCAAGTAGAAAAAACCGGACTTCTTGCCCAAATTTCTGTTAGAAAAGGAGACGGGCTTGAAGTGCTAGAGCTGTCTGACGAAGTGGATACGGTTGTGATTGCGGGAATGGGCGGACCGCTTATTGCCAATATTTTAGAAAACGGCAAAAGGAAGCTTGCCCGTGTTAAGCGATTAATTTTGCAGCCGAACATTGCTGCAAAGAGGATACGCGAGTGGGGTGCGCGTGAGCAATTTCAGATTACAGCAGAAGAGATAATTGAAGAAGATCATAAAATCTATGAAATTTTAGTATTAGAGCGTTCGAATGAGCCTGTGGATTATTCGGAAGATGAATTGTTTTTTGGCCCCATGTTATTAAAAGAAAAAAATGCGATATTCCGTACTAAATGGCAACATGAACGAGACACTTGGAAGAAAATCACGGAAAACATTGAAAAGCAAGGAAAGACTTTGGAAAATGAAGCGAAACTTGCGGAACTTCACGCTCAAATAAAACGAGTAGAGGATGTGTTGAAATGAAAACGGCAAATGGTCATGAATTTGTAGCGATGCTTGAAAAAATTGCCCCAAGAAAATTGGCGATGGAAAGTGACCCTACTGGCTTACAGCTAGGCGATCTTTCAAAAAAAGTACGCAAGATTATGTTTACGTTAGATGTGCTTGAAGACGTTGTGGAAGAAGCTATTGAGCAAGGAGTGGATATGATCATCGCGCATCACCCATTCTTATTCCGTCCTGTACATAAAATTGATATGGAAACTGCACAAGGACGGATGATTCGCAAACTAATCAAACATGACATTATTGTTTATGCAGCCCATACGAATTTAGATATTGCAAAAGGTGGCGTTAATGATATATTAGCCAATTTGCTCGAATTAAAAGAGACAGAGGTTATTGTACCGACGCATGTTGAGAAATACTTGAAAGTCGTTGTTTTTGTGCCAAAAGAATCGTGTGAAACAGTTCGTCAAGTTTTGATGAATAACGGAGCTGGTCAAATCGGGACAGAGTATGAGTCGTGTAGCTTTGAAGTGATGGGAACAGGGAAATTCAAACCCAGTGAAAAAGCAAGCCCAACAATAGGCAAGAAAGGCGAGCTCGCACATGTCGACGAAGTTCGGCTTGAAGCGATTATCACGGAAGATTTGGCGAGCCAAGTTGTTAAGGCAGTAAAGGTGGCTCATCCATATGAGGAACCGGCTATTGATTTATATCCACTTGAAGGACTGAAACATGTAGAGGGACTTGGACGAGTTGGCACTCTCGCAAAAGAGATACCGCTTGAAGTCTTTGTTGACATTGTGAAGGGCGTTTTATCAATCGAACATCTCCGACTAATTGGGGATCCGGAAACAAAAGTGAAAAAAGTGGCGGTGCTTGGTGGAGATGGAAATAAATTCATTCACGACGCGAAACGAAGCGGTGCAGATGTACTAATCACAGGGGACATTTATTATCACACTGGTCATGACTTGCTTGCGATCGGGCTACCAACTATCGATGCCGGGCATAACATTGAAAAAGTTATGAAAAGTTATTTGAAGGCTGAATTTGAAGAACGTTCTAAGGACCAAGGTATCGAAGTTGAACTTGTTGTGTCTGAGAAAAATACAGATCCGTTTACTTTTTTATAAACAAATGAAAAGGCGCTTTCCTAGTTAGCAGGAAAGCGCCTTTTTGGGTATTAACGGCCGCCATTTTTTAAATGTTCAAGGCGAGCACGTCGTTTTTCTTCCATATTTTTCTTTTTAGCTCGTGGTAAAATGGAATCGGCACTGAGTTCATGATGTTTTTCCCAAGTGCTTTTATCGGCAGGATCAAATTGATCGAGAAAAATGAGAACTTCACGGATTACTTGCGTTGGTGTACTCGCGCCAGCCGTGATGGCCACTTTCTGAGCATTTTTCAGCCAGTCTAGTTCGATTTCTGTGACATCTGCCACGCGGTATGCCTTAACACCAGCCTTTTCTTCTGATACTTGTGCTAATCGGTTCGTATTATTACTCCGTGGATCGCCAACTACGATTGTTAAATCAGCGCCTTTTGCTTGTTCAGCAACCGCTTCTTGGCGGACTTGTGTAGCCATGCAAATTTCTTTATGATTCTCCGCTTGCGGATAGCGCTCATGAATGTAATCCATCAAATCAAGTACATCCCATTGACTCATTGTCGTTTGATTGGTGACAAAAATTTTATCTTGTTCTGAAAATTGCAAGGCATCAATGTCTGCCGTTGTTTCAACGAGATGGACAACATCTGGTGCGGTCCCGTATGCTCCTTCAGGCTCAGGATGTCCTTTTTTTCCGATATAAATAATTTGAAAGCCAGCTGCTTTTTTTTCTAAAATTAAATCATAAGTCCGCATGACATCTGGACAAGTAGCATCAATCGTTACAAGCCCTTTTTCTTTTGCAAGTTCTTTAACCCGTGGTGAAATACCATGCGCCGTAAAAATGACGGTGCCAGTATCAATTTGTTCAAGAATTTCCTCTCGGTTTTCCCCATCAAGGGTATGAATTCCGATTTCTTCAAACGCATCGGTTACGTGTTTATTATGAACAATCATTCCTAAAATATGAATGGGTCTTGGTAAATTTGGATCAAGCGAAGCGTTTTTAGCAATCACCATTGCATCAACAACGCCATAACAATAGCCACGCGGGCTGATTTTAATAATCTCCATCCGTGTTCTTTTCCTCCTAAGTAGGCAGTTTACAATTTTCATTATATAAGAGAAATGACTTTTTGGCTAGATTTTCTCGTTTTTTGTCGCAGGAAACGCCTGGGAGTGGTATAATGGCACAAGAAACTGAAACGGAGTGAAGTGAATTTATGAAAAAAACAAGGTTCGACCAGTTTGGTTTTAAGCCTTTTATCAATACAGCGATTAACTCGCTTGGGTTTTATGAGCCAACCCCTGTCCAACAAAAGCTGATTCCAGGAGTTTTGCGTGGAGAAAGCATTATCGGGCAATCTAAAACAGGAACAGGAAAAACACACACTTTTTTGCTACCGATTTTAGAAAAACTTGATCCAAAAAGAGAAGGTGTTTTTGCAGTTATCACAGCACCTAGTCGTGAGCTTGCAAGTCAAATTTATCATGAAATCAAAAAAATCACGAAACATAGTCCAGATGAAATTTCGGCGCAACTTTTAATTGGGGGGACGGATAAGCAGCGTACAATCGAAAAGCTTAAAAACCAACCCCAAATTATTGTTGGAACTCCAGGACGGATTAATGATATGATTCGTGAAAAAGCACTTTTTGTTTATACTGCTGAAATTCTTGTGATTGATGAAGCAGATATGACACTTGATATGGGCTTTTTAAATGATGTCGACCAAATTGCTGGGAAAATGCCTCCTAATTTGCAAATGTTAGTTTTTTCAGCGACTATACCTGAAAAGTTAAAACCTTTTTTGAAAAAATACATGGAGAATCCTCGCTTTGAGCATATCGCGCCAGAAGCGGTTTCTGCGCAAACCATTGAACACTGGCTGCTTCCACTTAAAAGTCGGAACAAGCTTGAGTTGCTAAAGGAGTCTCTTTTAACTTTCCAGCCGTTTCTTGCGATTGTATTTGCGAACACGAAGCAAACGGCAGATCAAATTCACGAGTATCTTGTGGGTGAAGGACTTAAAGTAGCAAAAGTACATGGGGATGTGCCACCTCGTGAACGTAAACGAGCAATGAAACAAATTGAAAATATGGATTTTCAGTATATCGTGGCAACAGATTTAGTGGCACGCGGAATTGATGTACAAGGTATTAGCCATGTCATTAACTTTGAGCTTCCAGAAGATAATGATTTTTATATTCATCGGACTGGTCGAACTGGAAGAGCTGGACATAGTGGGATTGCCCTTACTATTTTTGAATCTCGGGATGAGGATCAACTTAATCAACTTGAAAAGCGTGGTATCACATTTAAACACATGGAACTAAAACAAGGAGAATTTGTTGAAACCTTTGACCGAAATAAACGTGCGAAACGTGAAGCAAAACGGGAGTCCGCTGATCCACGTGAAATTGGAATGCGGAAAAAAGCACAACAAAAGCGTAAGCCAGGTTATAAAAAGAAAATCAATTATAAAATGGCAGAGATTAAACGGCGCGAAAATCGGAAAAAGAATCGGGGGAAAAAATAATTATGTTGAGAATTGGTTCGCATGTATCCATGAGCGGTAAGAAAATGTTACTCGGGGCAAGTGAAGAGGCGCTTTCTTATGAAGCCAACACTTTCATGATATATACGGGAGCGCCGCAAAATACGCGGCGTAAACCGATTGATGAACTAAATATTGATGCAGGACTTGCCCATATGAAAGAAAACAATATGGACGATATTGTCGTGCACGCTCCTTATATTATCAACATTGGGAATACTGTTAAACCAGAAACTTACGAACTGGGCGTGAATTTTTTACAGCAAGAAATTGAGCGAACAGCTGCGCTTTCAGCCAAACAAATTGTGCTTCATCCCGGAGCGCATGTTGGAGAAGGGGCTGATGCGGGGATTAAACAAATCATTAAAGGTTTAAATGAAGCACTTGATCCAAAGCATGATGTCCAAATTGCTCTTGAAACAATGGCAGGTAAAGGAACTGAAATAGGCAGGACTTTTGAGGAGTTAGCGCAAATTATTGAAGGCGTCACGAATAACGAACTTTTATCGGTTACGTTTGATACTTGTCATGTACATGATGCTGGATATGATATTGTCAATGATTTTGATGGTGTCCTTAATGAATTTGATAAAATCATTGGGCTGGATCGCTTAAAAGTACTTCATATCAATGATAGTAAAAATGAACGCGCAGCACATAAAGATCGTCATGCCAATATTGGCTTTGGTCATATTGGTTTTGATGCACTTCACTATGTCGTACACCATCCGCAGTTGATGGATCGGCCTAAGATTTTGGAAACTCCATATGTAGGTGAAGACAAGAAAAATAAGAAGCCGCCTTATAAATTTGAAATTGCGATGTTGCGGGATGGTACTTTTGATCCCGAACTACTTTCGAAAATTCTTGCGCAATGATAAACTAGTAGAGGTTAAAGGAGAGAGGAAATATGGAAAAAATGTTAGTTTTTGGGCATAAAAACCCGGATACTGATGCGATTTGTTCAGCAATTGCATTCAGTGAACTTAAAAAAGCAGAAGGTAAAGAAGTTGAAGCTGTTCGGCTCGGCGAAGTAAACTCAGAAACAGCTTTTGTATTAGCTGAAGCTTCTGTAGCAGCTCCTCGGCTTGTAGAAACGGTTTCGAATGAAGTGAGCACGGTTTGCCTCGTTGACCACAATGAAGCTCAACAAAGTGCAGATGACATTGCGAATGTAACGGTACATAGCGTTGTTGATCATCACCGGATTGCAAATTTTGAAACAGCTGATCCGCTTTACTATAGAGCAGAACCAGTTGGCTGTACAGCAACCATTCTTACAAAATTATTCCATGAAAAAGGAATCGCTATTCCGAAAGTCACGGCACAACTAATGGTTTCGGCAATTATTTCCGATACTTTGCTGTTTAAATCGCCGACATGTACGGAAGAAGACAAAAAAGCGGCCGATGAACTGGCTGTTATTGCGGGGCTTAACCTTGAAGAGTATGGTATGGCTATGCTTCGTGCTGGAGCGGATGTTAGCACTAAAACAGTAGCTGAACTTTTACTTGACGCTAAAGAATTCGAAATGGGCGGAGCAAAAGTAGAGATCGCTCAAATCAATGTGGTAGACGAAAATGATGTGCTTTCACGCATGGAAGAAGTAGAGCCAGTTATTACAAAAACCATCGCAGACAAAGGTCTCGATCTTTATCTTTTTGTTGTAACAAATATCTTAACAAATGATTCTGTCGGCATTGCTTATGGTGAAAAAACACAAGCTGTCGAACAAGCTTATGACGTCACGCTTGTTGATCATAAAGCACCGCTTCTTGGCGTTGTTTCTCGAAAAAAACAAGTCGTTCCTGTTCTTACTGAAATTTTTACCAAATAAAAAGAAAAGGCTTTGCAGGAAGTTTCTGCGGGCCTTTTCTTTTTATTTTACCTTTGGTCGTCTGAAAAAATATGTGCAAACTAATAGGATAGCTAAAAGGACTGCGACATAAGCGATTCCAGTATTTTCTCTTAGTTGTCCGAAAAAGATACTCACGTAAAGCCAAATAACAGCAAGTGGATAGGCTAAATTTTGTTCCCGGTAACGCAATGTAAAAGCAGCTAAAAATCCAATTAGTAAAAGAAGAATAGGGAAAGCATTTCCCATTTCGGCATGAATTTTCGCTAAGTAAATATCAAAAACGATCAATAAGGAAACGGAAAGTCCTCCTAAATAAAGAGAAATTGGGAAACGAACCCATTTTTTTCGCCAATCTAATTCTTGATATAAACGATAAATCGCTATAAGCCAAAGAAACAAAAGGATAACTGAAAGAAAAATCCAATTGTAGTGCCAACTAATCGTGAAGAAAATACTTAAAAAATTACTAGTGATAAAGGTGGGCACCCATCTTGGACTGACTTGAGTTTTTCCACTTGCGACGCTTATCATGCTGATAAATAAAGCTAGGCAAATCACGCCCCAGATGATAAATCCGAAATCAGCTGGTAAGAGTGAAGCTTGATATTCCTTATTTACTGCATTTGCTGTCATTCCATTAAGAGGTAGCCATTCTGCAACAAGATGGAAGGCAAGCATTGCCAAATAAGTTAAAAACATCCAAATGATTTGCATATGTAAAGTCTTCCTCTCCTTCCTGTCAAGGTTATTCCCTCAATTAAGAAAGTTTAATCACATTTCCTCTTAATCGAAATGATTTCGATTTACATTTTACCAAAAGTCCGCTATAATGTAAAATGCGAGCAAGGCATTAAAGGAGTGGAACAAATTGAAAGAAGCGGTACTGCAGGTTTCAAACTTATCTTTTCATTATGACCGAGAAGAGGTTTTAGAAGGAATTTCGATGGATATTGAAAAGGGAAGTTTCACAGGGCTGATTGGACCAAATGGTTCCGGAAAGTCTACTTTATTGAAATTAATTCTGGGTTTACTCAAAATCCAGAAGGGGACGATTTCGCTTTTTGGAGAAGATAGTAGTGAGTTCAAAGAGCGGGAAAAAGTCGGTTTTGTTTCACAAAAAGCCAATTCTTTTAACTCCGCATTTCCTGCAACTGTGAAAGAAGTTGTAGCTAGCGGATTAACTAAGAAAAAAGGGCTATTTTCATTGTTAAATAAACAAGATCAACGTGAGATTTACGAAGCACTTGAGAAGGTTTCGATGACGGCGTTTTTGAATCGTAATATCGGGGAGCTTTCAGGAGGGCAGCAGCAACGAGTTTTTATCGCACGTTCCCTTGTGAGTAAACCTGAACTACTTATTTTAGATGAACCTACTGTAGGTGTGGATGCGCGGAATGTTCAGTCTTTTTATGAGCTACTTAGGAAGCTCAATCTCGAAGAAGGGATGACGCTCCTTCTAGTGACACATGATCTTTTAGCAGTAAGCCAGTATGTAGATCATGTTGTGAGCTTGAATCAAAAAGTTTTGTTCGACGGGTCGGCACGTGATTATGGGCTTTATCTTGAGGACCTAGAAATGGAAGTGACCGGAAATAATTATACGGAACAGGAGGGGACGCATTGTGATTGCCACTCTCTTTCAGTATGATTTTATCCGGAATACGTTTATTGTTGGGCTTGTTATCGGGGTAGTTGCACCGCTACTTGGCAGTTTTATCGTTGTTCGAAGGCTTTCGCTCATGGCCGATGCTTTAAGCCATGTCAGCCTTGCTGGAATTGCCGTCAGTTTGTTTTTAAGTAAGACATACGGGCCGTTTGCAGGGCTTAATCCGCTTTATTTAGGCTTCGGTTTTGCAACTGGTGGATCCCTTTTAATGGAAAAACTCCGGTCAGTCTATCGTCACTTTGAAGAGCTAGCGATTCCGATCATTATGTCTGCGGGAATGGGATTTTCAGTCATTTTCATTTCTATGGCAAATGGTTTTAACACGGATTTGTTTAGCTACTTATTTGGAAGTGTTAGTGCCGTCAGCCGTTCGGATATGTGGACGATTGCAGGGATTGCGATTTTCGTTTTCGTCGTCATTTTACTGCTCTATAAAGAATTGTTTTTACTTTCTTTTGATGAAGAATATGCAAAGGTATCCGGCATTCGCGCTAAAGTATTTGATATGATTTTTATGGTTTTAGTGGCACTTGTTATTGCTAGTTCAATGCGAATCGTTGGCATTTTACTGGTTTCTTCGCTAATGACATTGCCCGTTGCAGCAGCTATTCGAATTGCTCGTGGCTTTAAACAAACGATCATTATTGCGGTTATTTTTGGCGAAATTGCAGTTTTAGGCGGTTTAATCAGTGCTTATTATCTGAATTTAGCGCCAGGCGGAACAATTGTTATTCTTTCGGTTTTAATTTTGATCCTGACGATGATTTATCAAAAAATCCGAATCAAGTGGATACTTTCTAAACGAGGTGAGGAAAATGGCATTATCAGTGAATGAAGCTTTGGATAAAATGAAAAATTCCGGATACAAGCATACCGACAAGCGCGAATTCTTGATTGAGTTGTTTGTACGGAAAAATCGGTATTTAACAGCAAAAGAAGTTCAGGAAAATATGAAAGATGATTTTCCAGGAATTAGTTTTGATACGATTTATCGCAACTTGGCACTTTTTGTTGAACTTGGCATTTTTGAAGAAACAGAGCTTTCAGGGGAGCGAAATTTCCGTTTAGCTTGTTCTCATGATCATCACCATCATCATTTTATTTGTTTAAGCTGCGGGAAGACGAAAGAAATTATGTTGTGTCCGATGGATTTTCTAACGGACGCACTGCCTGATTATGAAATTGATGGGCACAAATTTGAGATTTACGGGAAATGCCCGGATTGTTTAGCTAAAGAAAAAACAGCGTAAAGCGAGTCTGCCTTACGCTGTTTTTTTATAGAATAAGTCGAAGAACAGCCATTGAAATAATGCCAACAATGACAATCGCGATCAAACTTTTGGTCAAAATAGCCGTTAAAATTGTTGGCAGGGAAGCAAGAAATGGCAACAATTTGACGCTTGGGAATTGTCCGGCTTCTTTTTGTAATAAGCTTTGTACAAAGAGGGCCGTCAAAATGGCAAGCGGAACATAGGACAAGTAACGTAGTAAGAACTCTGGCAGTTCCACTTTCCTGACTAAAAGAAATGGTAAGACACGTGGAATGAGTGTGACAAGGGCAGAGCCAAGAATCGCTAAAAGTGTATATTCATGAATCGTCATTTTTCAGTCACCACTCCAATCAAGCACCCGATGAGGGTGGCAAGTAATACAGCCAGTTCGGGGCTTAAATAGCGCATAAATAAGACGACGAGAAGAGCGACACTCGCCATGACTAGTAGTGCATGGCGTATCTTTTTGGATTTGTCGCTTATCAGCTGCAAGTAGAGCAGGCCAATAAACATAGCAGTTAAAGCGAAATCTAGACCAAAACTTTCTGGGTTTGGTAAAAAAGCACCAAGAACTGCACCAACGAAGCAAGCTAAAATCCAGGTAAGATAGGCCGTTAAATTTAAACCGTGCATCCAGGAAGCAGATATTTGATCACTTCGACTTATTTTATTCATCGCGACAGCAAAAGATTCATCCGTTAAAAGTGCTCCGATGCCCAGGTTATGTAACAAGGAATCTTTTTTGAAACTCGGTGCTGTCGCCATGCTCATCAAAAAGTGACGCGAATTAATTAGAAAAGCGGTCAAGACAATGGCAGAAATGGGAGTATGGAGAACGAGCATGCCACAAATAATGAACTGGGCAGCACCAGCATAAACGAGTGCGGCAAGTAGTGTGACTTCAAGAATAGAAAGTTGTGAGGCTTTTCCGACAACTCCAGCCGCGATACCAATGCCAGCATAGCCAAGAACGGTCGGCAGGCAGGCCTTTACTCCGGCGAGAAAGTTTTGCTGTTGATCCATTATTTCATTCTCCTTTTTTATTTTTTGCTAATCGTACCATAAATTGGCAAGAAAAAACAGATCGCGGCTGCGATCTGTTTCGTTTTGGCTACAGTGAATTTAATTAGCTGCTTGTTCTTCAGCAGCCTTTTTAGCAAAATATTCTTCAGCTAAAATATCAATTTCCTTCTTAAGTTCGTCAACCATAATTTCCTCAGGGACTTTTCGAACGATCTTTCCGTGCCGGAAAAGCAAACCTTCTCCGCGAGCTCCAGCAATACCAATATCTGCTTCACGAGCTTCTCCGGGACCGTTTACAGCACATCCCAGTACGGCTACTTTAATTGGCGCCTTAATGCTTGAAATGTATTCTTCTACTTCATTTGCAATGCTGATCAAATCAATTTCAATTCGACCGCAAGTGGGACAAGAGATTAGCGTTGCTGCATTGGAAGATAAGCCAAATGATTTTAGTAGTTCCCGTGCCACTTTTACTTCTTCAACAGGATCAGCACTAAGCGAAACACGGAGGGTATTCCCAATCCCGCGGCTTAAAATTGCTCCAAGACCTGCAGCGCTTTTAATTCCACCAGCAAATTGTGTTCCTGATTCTGTTATGCCAAGATGAAGTGGGTAATTAAATGCTCGACTTGCTTTATCATAGGCTTCGATAGCTAAGTTAACATCAGAAGCTTTAAGTGAAACGATAATATTATGGAAATCCAAGTCTTCCAAAATTTTGATATGATGGAGTGCACTTTCTACCATACCATCAGCAGTCGGATAGCCATATTTTTGAATGATTTTCTTTTCAAGGCTTCCAGCGTTAACCCCAATACGAATGGGAATTCCTTTTGCTTTAGCCGCAGTCACAACTTTTTCTACACGTTCACGACGGCCGATGTTTCCAGGATTAATCCTGATTTTGTCCACACCAGCATCAATGGCTTTTAGAGCAAGCCGGTAATCAAAATGAATATCTGCCACAAGCGGAATGTGGATTCGTTTCTTTATATCACTTAAGGCATTTGCCGCGCGTTCATCTGGACAAGCCACACGAACAATTTGACAACCTGCTTCTTCCAGTCGCAAAATCTCAGCGACCGTAGCTTCGACATCATGCGTTTTCGTTGTTGCCATACTTTGAATAAATAATTCATTGCTCCCGCCAATCGTTAAGTTACCAACTTTAACTGGACGAGTTTCAGTTCTTAAGGTTCTCTCGTTCAAGGAAATTCTCTCCTTTTACATTCACTATTCAGAATTTGTTTTCCTTAGTATCATATCACTTTTTTTAAGGGAAAGCACTAACTCTTAGATTAAATTTTTCTAAGAAAAGAAGATGCCTCTATTTTAGTAGAGACATCTTCAAATTTTATTCAGGCTTATTTTGTGGAATCGTTCGAATCGCAAGGAAAATAACAATCAAGCTAACAGCCATATTGATTTCCATTCCAAATGGCACTTGAATTTGTAACCATTCCATAACCATGCTGAAGACTGTTGCGAGCGTGATGCCATAAGTTGCGATCATCCAGTTTTCTCGGTAGCTCACGCCGCCTCGGCCAAATCCAGTCAAGATGTAGCCAAATAGGCCATATATGGCAACGCGGAAGAACATCATTCCAAGCATAATAATAAATAAAACAAGCAGAATTAAAGGAATCACATATTTAGTCACATCTGTAACGGAAGCATACATCTCTAAAAGATCATCTTTGTCGGAGATTCCAAGCGTTTTATAGCTAAAAGACTGAGAAAAACCGCTAGCAGTGATGTAGACACCATTTGATAAAAAGGCAAAAGCACTTTCATAAGAGCCAATTTTATTATCTACATCATCTTTATCAAGAGTTCCGCTTGCATCATAATAAATATGTAAGCTTCCTTCATCAATTGAAATTGGAAGATTGTCTGCTGTTTGATCTTTCGTTACTAATTTCCCGTCTTGCACATTGAAATCTGGGATTTGATTTTGCAAGGATTCTTTGCTCAGCTTAAGCACATTTTGTGTCGTTGTCGTCGTGTAGTAAGCGAGTGGTAAAAAGGCAAGAAAACCAAGCACGATAAGATAAGTTATGCTCTTGCTTATTTTATCTTTTCGGAAGGTTGCAATATCTTTCGGGGAATAAATACTTCTCCAAAAACGCTTAAAGATATTCATTTTCGTAGTCAGCACCTCACAATATTTGTTTGAAAATTTTTGAAGAGGGAAGAGAATAACGCATAGCGAATCTCCACCTTGTCTGTTTTTAATGATAGCTTGAATTTTGATTAAAAGCAAAGAGAAATTGCTAGAAGCAGAAATATTGCAACAGCTGTATAATCGTGTTAGGCTAAAAGATGTAAACGATGGGACTAGAAAAGACTTTTTTATATGTTCATGGTTGGTACTATGGATGTATGTACTGAGCCAATAGATACAGTCTTAGTTTCGCTTGCGACAATCAAATTTATTTTCGAGGAGGAATTGACAGTGGCATACGAATTACCAAAACTACCTTATACGTATGATGCGCTTGAACCAAATTTTGACAAGGAAACAATGGAAATCCATTATACGAAACATCACAATACTTATGTAACAAAATTAAATGATGCGGTGAAAGATTATCCAGAACTAGCAAGTAAATCAGTAGAAGATCTTGTAGCTGATTTAAACAGCGTTCCTGAAAGCATCCGTACAGCGGTTCGTAATAATGGTGGGGGTCATGCAAACCACAGCTTATTCTGGACGATCTTAAGCCCAAATGGCGGCGGAGAACCTGCTGGCGCTTTGAAAGAAGCGATTGACAGCACTTTCGGAAGTTTTGATGCATTTAAAGAAAAATTTGCGGCTGCAGCAGCAGCTCGATTTGGATCAGGCTGGGCTTGGCTTGTTTTGAAAGATGGCAAACTAGAAATCATCAGCTTACCAAATCAAGATTCTCCACTTACTGAAGGTTATACACCAGTTCTTGGTCTTGACGTTTGGGAACATGCTTACTACTTGAAATTCCAAAATCGTCGTCCAGAATACATTGATACGTTCTGGAATGTTGTAAACTGGGATGAAGTAGCGCGTCGTTTTGAAGCTGCTAAATAATCCATAAAACTTTTAGAAAACCACAAGAGAGGATGAAACTCCTCTCTTGTGGTTTTCTTTTACTTTTTTTAATGAAATTCTTATTTGGATAAAGTGGAAAAGTTGATGGTTTTCAGATACAATAGGAAGAGGCATTAAACAAAGAGAGGGTTTGTGATACGTGAAACTGAATTTTAGAAAAAAGAAAGATCCAATCAAAAAGAAAAAACGTGCCGTGATTCCACTCCGTCTCAATATTTTATTTTTTGTTATCTTCATTTTGTTTTCTGTTTTAATTTTGCGACTTGGAATTGTTCAAATTGTTCAAGGTGATACGTATAAGCGGCAACTCGAAGAAACAGATAATGTTACGGTTTCAAAAAACGTACCTCGTGGCGTTATTTTCGATCGAAATTATAACCTCTTAGTGGGAAATACTGCTGTAAAAACGATCACATACACACGCAGTGAGAAAACGAAAACATCTGAAATTTTACAGGTTGCTAAAAAGCTCGATAAAATGATTAAAGTAGAACCTGAAAAGTTAACAGAACGGGACTTGCAAGATTACTGGATTTTGACGCATGAAAAAGAGTCACTTAAACGTCTCTCTGCAAAAGAGCAGAACTTGGATTCTTCTGCGATGTACAAGAAACAAGTGGAAGATGTAACCAAAAAAGATTTAGCTGATTTATCAGTCGATGATAAACGAATCGCTACAATATATAAAAAAATGACTAGTGGCTATGCAATGACAGAATCGATCGTCAAAGGTAAAGATGTTACGGATGAAGAAATTGCTCGTGTAAGTGAGAATTTAGAAAAATTACCTGGTGTCGATACAACAACAGACTGGAATCGTTTTTACACATATGATGAAACACTTCGTTCTATTCTTGGCTCGGTTTCTTCTGCCAAGGAAGGTCTACCAAAAGAAAAAGCTGAGTATTATTTATCTCAAGGGTATAGTCGAAATGACCGCGTCGGGAAAAGCTATCTTGAATCTGAGTATCAAAGCATTTTAGCCGGGCAAAAATCCCAGTCTGAAAGTGTGATGGATGCGCAAGGAAATATCATTGAAACTGTACAGAAAAATGAAGGTTCCAAAGGTAAAGATCTTGTTTTATCTGTAGATGTGGACTTTCAGCGGGCTGTAGAAGAAATTCTTCGAAATAATATCAAAAAAGGGAAGGCATCTAGTGGTTCTGACTTATTAGATCGTGCTTTTGTGGTTGCGATGGATCCATATAGTGGCGAAGTTCTTTCTCTTGCTGGGCAAAAGCTAAATAGTGATGGGTCATTTGAAGATTATTCACTAGGTAGTTTTACAACAGCTTATAATATGGGTTCTGCCGTCAAAGGGGCAACCGTCCTTGGTGGTATTATGAGCGATGCAATAACAAAGAATACTTATTTTACAGATAAACCGATTAAATTTAAGGGAACAAAAGCGAAAAGTTCTTGGTTTAACCGAAATGGAGAAGGTACGCGTACACTGAGTCCAGTAGGAGCTCTTGAAATTTCATCAAACTCGTATATGTACCAAGTTTCCATGAAAATGGCTGGAGCAAAATATGTCTATGATGGACCGCTTCGGGCACCGTTATCTACTTTTGATAAGATGCGTTATTACTATAATCAATTTGGGCTGGGTGTCCAAACGGGGATTGATTTACCTGGAGAACAAATTGGATATAAAGGTTCTGACGATACGGTTGGTAAAATTCTCGACTTTGCTATCGGACAATATGATTCTTATACGCCACTTCAACTTGCACAGTATTCATCTGTTATTGCAAATGGTGGATCGCGAATTGCTCCGACGATGTTAAAAGAAATTCGCAATCCAAGTACAAGCGGGGATACGGTAGGGTCACTTGCGACGAGCACACAGCCAAAAGTTATGAACCGATTAGGTGTGTCAGAATCTGATATTGATACAGTGCAAAAGGGCTTTTATGCAGTTACACATGGTTCTAGCGGAACGGCTCGTACAGTTTTTACTTCTTCTGATTACGATGTAGCTGGGAAAACAGGTACTGCCCAAGCGTTCTATGATGGACCAAAAGAAGGAAATAACATGGCTGATGTTTGGAATACGACTTTTGTTGGTTATGCACCTGTTAAAAAACCTGAAATTTCGATTGCTGTTGTTGTACCTTGGGAATATCGCGATGGATACAGTGATTCGAAAATTAATATGAGCATTGCAAAAGAAGTGTTTGATAAATATTTTGAACTCAAAAAACAACGTGCGGAACAAAAGAAAGAAACTTCACATGTGGATCAACCGGTTAATAATGTTTCTCAAGCACGTGAAGCGCAGTCGAAACAAACTGAGAAGTAAAAAGAATCTTGTCCATCATGGACAGGATTCTTTTTTCTATAATGATGCGCTAAAAGAACTGCGAAACAAGAGGTTTTATGATATGATAAAAAGAGTTTAAAGTGAACGAATCACTTTTTCTGAAGAGGAGGAGGAAATAGATCATGGCAAAAAACTATCATGTGGCGGTTGTTGGGGCAACGGGAGCAGTTGGAACACAAATGATCGAATTGCTAGAACAAGTTACTTCATTTGAAATCGAAAAAGTTTCTTTTCTTTCGTCAGCTCGTTCAGCGGGCAAGAAAAAAACTTTTCGCGGGAAAGAAATCACAATTGAAGAAGCTAAACCTGAAAGTTTCTTGGGTGTAGATATTGCGCTTTTCAGTGCAGGAGGAGCGGTTTCTAAAGCTCTTGCGAAAGAAGCAGTGGAAAGAGGGGCGATTGTAATTGATAATACAAGTGCTTTTCGAATGGATTCAGATGTTCCGCTCGTTGTGCCAGAAGTAAATGAAGAAGCGCTTAAAAGACACGCGGGCATTATTGCGAATCCGAACTGTTCAACGATTCAAATGGTTGCCGCACTTGAACCTATCCGTGAAAAATTCGGGTTAAACCGAATCATTGTTTCCACTTATCAAGCGGTTTCAGGTTCTGGTATTTCAGCGATTCGGGAACTAAAAGATCAATCACGCGCGATTTTAGATGGAGAAGAATTCACGCCTGAGTACTTACCTGTAAAAGGCGATAAGAAACACTATCAAATCGCTTTTAACGCACTTCCTCAAATCGATGTATTCACAGATAATGATTATACATACGAAGAGATGAAAATGATCAATGAAACACGGAAAATCATGGAAGACGATGCGATGAAAGTGGCTGCAACCTGTGTACGTATTCCAGTTGTAACAGGACATTCAGAATCTGTCTATATTGAAGTGGAAGAAGCCGATGTTTCAGCTAAAGCCATTCAAGAAGTTTTAAAAAATGCACCTGGAATTGTTTTAGAAGATGATCCTGCAAATCAAGTTTATCCGCAAGCTGCTCTTTCTGAAAATAAAAAAGAGGTATTTGTCGGCCGTGTAAGACGCGATCTTGATGAATCTAAAGGTTTCCATATGTGGATTGTATCGGATAATCTGCTAAAAGGTGCTGCCTGGAATTCCATTCAAATTGCTGAAAGTCTTGTGAAATTAGAAATTATTTAGAGGGGTTCTTAAAAATGAATTTGATCGTGCAAAAATTTGGCGGAACTTCCGTCCAAAGTGAAGAAACACGAAAAATGGCTTTTCGCCACATTAAGCGTGCGACAGAATCTGGTTATAAAGTAGTGGTTGTTGTTTCAGCTATTGGTCGACTTGGGGATCCTTACGCGACTGACACACTGCTTGAATTAATCGGATCTAAGGAGACGCAACTTTCTAGTCGTGAAGAAGATATGCTTCTTTCTGTTGGAGAGACGATTTCTTGCGCGGTATTTACCAATATGCTGAAAAAAGCGGGTATAAATGCTATTGGCTTTTCTGGTGGTCAAGCAGGAATTTTTACAACAAGTGAACACTTAAATGCAAAAATTCTCGAAGTGGACCCGAAGCGAATTCATGCTGCTTTTGATCAAGTAGATGTTGTCGTTGTAGCAGGTTTTCAGGGTGTGGATGAACAGGGAGATATAACAACACTTGGTCGCGGGGGAAGTGATACTTCGGCAGCCGCTCTTGGTGTCGCGCTTCAAGCGGATTTCGTGGATATTTTTACCGATGTAGATGGAATGATGACAGCTGATCCGCGTATTGTTGAACATGCGCGTAGTCTTCCTCGTGTCAGTTATGCGGAGGTCAGTAACATGGCTTACCAAGGGGCGAAAGTCATTCATCCGCGTGCTGTTGAAATTGCGATGACAGCAAAAATCCCGATGCGGATTCGTTCTACTTATTTAGACGGGGAAGGGACGCTCGTTACGTCGCTTTCAAATGAAGAAAGTCATTTTGACATCAAAGAACGCCTCGTTACAGGGATTGCTCATGTGACTAATTTAACCCAGATAAATGTACGAGTGGAATCGACTGATAAGCAACAAGAAGCTTTCAACCTTTTAGCAGAACATGGAATTAGCCTCGATTTTATCAGTATAGGAACTAAAAATATTGCTTTTACTGTCCCAGAAGAAAAAATGAAACAAACGGTTGCACTTCTTGAAGAACAAGGGTTTTCGGTTTTTGTTACAGAACACTGCGCAAAAGTTTCAATTGTTGGGGCAGGTATTACTGGTGTTCCAGGTGTCACAGCCAAAATTGTTAGTGCATTAGCAGCACAGGGGATTCAAATTTTGCAGTCGGCCGATAGTCATACAACAATTTGGGTACTGATTAGCGAAGAAGATTTAATTCAAGCAGTCAATGCTTTGCATGATACTTTTTGTTTAGAAATAGACTAAAATGCGAAATCAGGAGGGAATAGATATGGATTTTGGAAAAGTGATTACAGCCATGGTGACGCCCATCCATCCAGAAAAAGATGTTGTTTGTCGTAAAAGGATTCACCGGCTAGTCAATCATTTGATTGAAACCGGATCAGATGGATTAGTTGTTTCAGGAACAACAGGGGAATCGCCTACTTTGTCACACGACGAAAAAATCAAGTTAATGACGGAAGTAGTTAAAGCAAATGAAGGACGAGCAAAATTAATCGCTGGAACGGGATCCAATAATACGGCAGAAACGATTCGTTTTACAAAAGAAGTAGCGGATTTAGGTGGTTATGATGCAGCGCTTGTTGTGACTCCTTATTACAATAAACCGAATCAGCGTGGGATTTATGAACATTTTAAAGCGGTAGCAGAAAATAGTCCGCTACCTATTATGATCTATAATATTCCTGGGCGTTCTGTTGTCAATATTGAACCGGAAACCATCATTGCACTTTCAAAATTAGAAAATATTGTCTCGGTAAAAGAATCCAGTGGGAATTTAGAAAATATCTCGCAAATCATCGAAGAAACAGCGGATGACTTCACAGTTTATAGTGGGGACGACAGTTTGACCTTACCTATTTTATCGGTTGGTGGCCGAGGTGTGGTATCTGTACTAAGCCACGTTTCTGGGAATGAAACTAAAGAAATGATTGAAGCTTACGAGAATGGGGAAGTGAAGAAAGCAGCAGAAATTCATAGAAGACTGCTTCCACTAATGCGTGGTTTATTCAGTTCACCAAACCCTGCTCCGACGAAATTTTTACTGAATGATATGGGCATTGATGTTGGTCACGTCCGCTTACCACTTGTTGATTTGGATGAGGAACAAGGCAAGAAACTCAAAGCGATTTATGAAGAGTCGCAAAAAAGCTAAAGGAGGTTTACGCTTTGCCACTAAAAAAAGCGAAACAGATTAAAATTATTCCGCTTGGCGGGGTAGATGAAAGCGGGAAAAATATGTATGTCGTCGAAGTTGACGATGAGATTTTTGTCTTAGATGCGGGACTGATGTTTCCAGAAGATGAACTTCTAGGTATCGACGTTGTTATTCCTGATTTCAAATATTTAGAAGAAAACAAAGATCGTGTGAAAGCGATTATTCTTTCTCATGGACATGAAGATGCTATAGGAGCTTTACCCTATTTGCTTCAAAAGGTAAAGGCTCCCGTTTATGGAACTGAATTGACCATTGCGCTTGCTAAGAATTCTGTAAAGGAATACCGAAAAGTGCGGTTTAAAAATTTCCATGTGATTGATGAAAAAAGTGTGATCAAATTCAATAAAGTGAACATCCAATTTTTCCGGACGACTCATACCATTCCAGACTCTGTTGGAATTGTTGTAGCAACGAGTGAGGGTTCCATTGTTTATTCAGGTGATTTTAAATTTGATCAGTCTGCAAAAGAAGGTTATGAAACAAGTCTTAGTGCCATTGCTGATATTGGGGAATCCGGGGTTTTAGCGCTATTATCGGATAGCTCGGAGGCTGAACATCCTGGGACAACGTCAAGTGATAGCGAAATTGAAGCAGAGGTTCGCCATGCATTTCGAACGGCTGAAGGACGGATTATTGTTGCATGTGTGGCATCCAATGTCATTCGTTTGCAGCAAGTTTTAGATGCGTCTGCAGCAACGAAGCGTAAGGTTGTGATTGTCGGAAAAGAACTAGAACGTGTCGTCGAAATTACAAGCAGTTTAGATAAACTGAAAATGGAAGATGATTTGATTATTCCATTCAAAGAAATGAAAAAATATCCTGACGATGAAATTACGATCATCGAAACAGGAAATCTTGGGGAACCTATTCAGTCGCTGCAACTAATGACAAAAGGAAACCATCCAAAAGTCAACATTAAAGCAGGAGATACAGTTTACATCACAACAACACCAAGTCCTTCTTTAGAAACAATGATGGCAAAAACGATTGATATGTTATACCGTGCTGGTGCGCGCGTGCTTACGATGAGCCGTGACTTGTTTGTTTCTGGACATGCAAGCCAAGATGACTTAAAACTTTTGCTTAACCTATTGAAGCCCACTTATTTTGTGCCCGTTCACGGAGAATACCGGATGCTGATTGCTCATGCCAAATTGGCCCATAGTGTTGGTATTCCGAAATCCAATGTTTTTGTGGTTGGAAAAGGGGAAGTTGTCGAGTATAAAGCGGGAAGAATGTCAGTTGGGAACCGTGTTTATGCTGGGAATACGCTGATTGATGGACTGGGCGTTGGTGACGTTGGAAATATTGTATTAAGAGACCGGAAGCTTCTTTCAGAAGATGGTATTTTCATTGTTGTTGTCACGCTAAGTCGTCGTAGCAAAAAAATCATTTCGGGTCCAGAGATGATTTCTCGAGGTTTTGTCTACGTCCGTGAGTCGGAACGCTTAATTGAAGATTCGCAAAAACTAGTAAGTAAAATCGTGGATAAAAACTTGCAGGATAGCGAGTTTGAATGGTCGAAATTGAAGCAAGATATTCGAGATCAACTGAATCGTTTCTTGTTTGAACAAACGAAGCGACGTCCGATGATTTTGCCGATTATTATGGAAGTCTAGAAGTTTTGAGTTAGCTAAAAAGCTAACTCAAAACTTCTTTGTTTTTATCCAGCGAAATCCGGGAAAAGGGATAGAAGACAAAGAGAGAGGATGAAAATCATGGATTATCGGTTTGATGCAATTGTAATCGGAAGTGGCGTGAGTGGCACGTCAGCCGCTTATGCACTCAATGAAGCGGGCAAAAAAGTAGCTATTATTGAAGAGCGTGAATGGGGTGGCACATGTGTGCTTCGTGGATGCGATCCTAAAAAGGTGCTTGCAGGTGCGATGGAAGCTCATAATTTTTCGGAGCGGTTACGCGGAAAAGGAATTAAACAAGTTGCGGAAATAGATTGGAAAGATTTGCAAGATTTTAAGAGAAGTTTTGTTGAGCCAGTTCCAGAAAGTCGCCTAGAAGGTTTTCAAGAAGCAAAAATTGAGACGTTTAAAGGGAGCGCTGCTTTTTTGGATGCTCACACGGTGCAGGTTGGTGCGGATACGTTAGCTGCGGAAGATATTATTATCGCAACTGGAGCACGGCCAAGTATTCCAGACATTGAAGGAAACGAAATTTTTCTCACAAGTGACGATTTTTTGGACTTAGAAACGTTGCCAAAACGGATTGCCTTTGTTGGAGGCGGGTATATTGCCTTTGAATTTGCTGCGATTGCTCATGCGGCTGGAAGTGAGGTGCATTTGATTCATCACAATAGTCGCCCGCTAAAGGGATTTGATGAGGATCACGTGGCGATGCTTGTCAGTTCACTTAAATCAGATGGCGTTCATTTTCACTTTGATACCGATGTGGAGCGGCTTACGCGAAAAGAGTCAGGGATATTGCTTTCTGCGGAAAACTTGACGCTTGAAGTGGATGCTGTTTTTGCAACGGCTGGCCGGAAGCCAAATATTGAGCGGCTTAATCTTGAAAAAGCAGGGATTAAGACGAACCGACACGGTATTATTGTGAATCAATCGCTTGAAGCTAGCCCCCATGTTCTAGCGGTGGGAGATGTTGCTATAACTCCTGGTCTTCCGCTTACGCCAGTAGATAGTTTTGAAGCTGACTTTGCAGTTTCGTATATTTTGGGCAAGAAACAAGAGATTCATTATCCTGCAATTCCAAGCGTTGTCTTTTCGAGTCCCAAGCTTGCTGAAATCGGTTTGACGGCAAGAGAAGCGATGCAAGAAAAAGATCGCTATCATGTGAATGAAATAGATATGAAAAACTGGTATACGTACCGAAGAACCAATGAATATCTCAGTCATGCAAAAATTATAACGGAAAAAGGCACAGAAAAAATTGTTGGCGCGTCTTTTATCAATGAAGAAGCAGATGTCATGATCAATTATGTTGTCCTTTTAATGAAAGCGGGACTAACGCTTGCAGATCTTGACTCAGTTATTTTTGCTTACCCATCCCAAGCATCGGATTTACCTTCATTGCGCTAACTTGTGACAAATGGTATGATTAAACCAATTATTAGCAAGAAGAAGGAGTATTTTACATGTTACTATGGATTATTTTAGGCGGCATCTTTGCCTTCATTTTGTTTGTGATTGGGCTTGTTATCTTGTTTTTCCCGAAACAAAGAAAAGTGGGTGCGATTTTAGTCGGTGCGGGGATGATACTCATGATTGCATCGATTGTCGGCGTGTTCTTTCACTTTAAACAGTTAGATGATGTGAATAATAAAGTTTTAAATTATTCGGCAGGAAAATCGACTAATGAATCTGGAACACAAGAAGCAAAAACGTATCAAGTAAATCATAAAACCAGTGAAAATAATATTGACCTGCTAGTTAAAACGATCAAGATGGAGAAAAAGCCCGTTTACTCTACAATGGAACAAAAAGAATTGCCGGGAAGCATTTCCGTTAAGCTATCTATAAAAAACAATGGGAAAGAAAAGCTTACGACTTACCCGAACCAAGGAACACTGAAAGCTTCTAATATAGAAGTTGATGGTGGAGATGTGCTACTTTCAGAATTTGATGCGAGTATGGTTGAACCAGGGAAAACCATCGAAGGAACGCTTGTTTTTCCGTTAGAAAAGCTAAAATCTGTATCTTCCATTCATTCGGTCGCGCTTTCTTGGCTTAGCTATTTTGGATCGGAATCTGATCCCGTTAGAACCGAAACAGGAACAATCAAATTAACAAAATAAAAGAATCTGCTCAAGGGAGTTTGAGCGGATTCTTTTTTATTCTGCGACGTCTAGCACTTCTGCTAGGTAGCCATCATAACTAATTTCTTTATTATAAAATTTTTCTTTTGAAAGGTTGATGATACGCGTTGCGATACTTTGCAATAATTGGTGATCGTGACTTGAAAAAATCATCGCCCCATCAAAGGCTACTAAGCCATTATTCAAAGCGGTGATAGACTCTAAATCTAAGTGGTTCGTCGGTTCATCTAGTAGAAGAACATTAGAGCCAGAGAGCATCATTTTTGAAAGCATACAGCGAACTTTTTCGCCACCAGATAAAACTTTGACTTTTTTCAGCACTTCGTCTCCACTAAAGAGCATGCGCCCTAAGAAACCCCGTAAGAAAGCTTCGGAATCATCTTGTGGAGAATACTGGCGTAACCACTCAACGAGGTTTAAGTTGTTGTCTTCAAAGAACTCTGAGTTATCTTTCGGGAAATAGCTTTGGCTCGTTGTAACGCCCCAACGGAATGATCCAGAATCAGGTTCCATCTCACCCGCTAAAATTTGAAGAAGAGTCGTTTTTGCGACTTCATCGTCTCCGACAAGAGCAACTTTATCGTTGCGGTTAATGGTAAAGGATAGATTGTCGAGCACTTTTACGCCATCAATTTCTTTAGTCAGATTTTCAACCGTTAATAAATCGTTGCCAACTTCTCGGTCAGGCTTAAACTGGATAAAAGGATAACGTCTGCTAGAAGGTTGAATATCCTCTAGCGTGATTTTATCGAGCATTTTCTTCCGACTTGTCGCTTGTTTCGATTTAGAGGCATTGGCACTAAACCGCGCAATAAAGTCTTGCAATTCTTTGATTTTTTCTTCTTTTTTCTTGTTTCGATCGCCCATCATTTGTTGCGCTAATTGACTTGATTCATACCAGAAATCATAGTTTCCGACGTATAATTGAATTTTGCTGAAATCGAGATCGGCAATATGTGTACAAACTTTGTTTAAGAAGTGACGATCATGAGAAACGACGATAACGGTGTTTTCAAAGTTGATGAGAAATTCTTCGAGCCAGTGAATCGCACGGATATCTAAGTGGTTGGTCGGTTCATCTAGGAGCAAAATATCAGGCTTTCCGAAAAGCGCTTGCGCAAGTAAAACCTTGACTTTTTCACTTCCGGTTAAGTCTTTCATGTATTTATCATGTAAATCTTGCGAGATACCAAGCCCTTTTAGTAAAATAGCTGCATCTGCTTCCGCTTCCCAACCGCCAAGTTCACCAAATTCGCCTTCAAGCTCTGCAGCCCGAATACCGTCTTCATCACTAAAATCAGGTTTCATATAAATAGCGTTTTTCTCGGTCATAATGTCATAAAGCTTTTTGTGTCCCATAATCACAGTATTTAAAACGAGTTCATCATCATACTGGAAATGATCTTGTTGTAAAACCGCAAGTCGTTCACCGGGTGTGATATGCACGCTTCCAGACTGTGAATCTACTTCCCCAGAAAGCACTTTTAAAAACGTAGATTTACCAGCGCCATTTGCTCCGATTAAGCCGTAGCAGTTGCCGGGTGTAAATTTAATGGAAACATCTTCAAATAATTTTTTATCGCCATAGCGTAGTCCAACGTTACTAACAGTTAACATTTTTTTCCTCCTAAAAAGCACATTACTCTTATCATAACATGCTCTGAATTGTAAATAAAGTTTTTCTCATGTTAAAATGGGAAAGTAAGGGGGAATGGCTATGTTAGAAAAAGACCCATTTAACCTAGAGAAACGTATCGATTTTTGTTTAACGCTTAAAGGCGCAGTGGAAACATTTCCATTTGGAGAGAATTTCCATGTGATGCGCGTTGGCGAAAAAATGTTTGCGCTCATTCACTACAAAGAAGGGCAATTGTTTGTGAGTGCGAAATGTGAACCTGATAAAGCGGAGCGTCTTCGCGAAGAATATGAAGCGATTATTCCAGGGTATCATCTCAATAAAACACACTGGATTTCAGTGGTGACAACACAAGATCAAAAGATCGATTTTGAACTAGAGAAAGCCATCTTAACAAATAGTTATCAGCTTGTTTTATCAAAACTTTCCAAAAAGAAACAAGCCGAAATTCACAGTTTCTAGATAAAAGAACTTTACTTTCTGGGGCATTCACCTTATAATAAATTTGTTCAAACTACATAAACGTTACCACAGGGGGAGCTTCTAGCTGAGATTGAGTCTTCGAGACTCTGACCCTTTGAACCTGTTCGTTAAAACGAGCGTAGGGATTGTGGCGATTGCACTTTTCTAGTTAGTCCGGAAAACTGCTTTCTTCTGGGGTACGTTTTTGACCAAAAGAAGAAGGGAGTTTATTTTTTATGGTAAGTAAACGATTATTGATTTTGATTGAGTGCGCTATTTTTGCAGCCATTGCAATGGTGCTAAGTTTCATTCCACTTGATTTTGGCTCGAGTTTCTCTATTTCGCTTGGAATGATTCCGATGTATGTGATTGCTCTGCGGCGCGGCTTTTTTGCAGCTGGTTTCGCTGGCATACTTTGGGGTTTGCTCCATTTTTTAACTGGAAAAGCCTATATTCTAACTTGGAACCAAGCTTTAATTGAATATATCCTCGCTTTTGCTTTTGTTGCTTTTGCTGGAATATTTGCTAAAAATGTCCAGGCAGCACTTAAACAAAAAAATATGAAGCAAGCTCAGTTTTATGCTTGGAGTTCCATGTTTATTGGAGGTGTAGCTCGTTATTTTTGGCACTATGTTGCTGGGGTTGTTTTTTGGGGCGCTTATGCATTTAAGGGTTGGAGCGCTCAACTCTTTTCACTTGTTATGAATGGTGCAAGTGGCTTAGCGACGATCCTTGTCGCAGGGGCTGTTGTCTCAATTATTCTCCAAATCAAACCGCAACTTTTTTTGCCTAAATAATGGAAGGATTGAAGAACGCTTCTCACTTGAGAAGCGTTCTTTTGCGTAATGGTTGAATTTCTATCTAGAAAGCATAGAATAAGAATTGTGAGAAGCGAGCGTAGAGGAGGAAGAAGAATGCATGAAGAAATTTCCATACAAGGCGCCAAAACGAATAACCTGAAAAATATTTCCGTCAGTATTCCAAAAGGACAGATTACCGTTGTAACCGGTCTTTCGGGATCGGGAAAATCTTCACTCGTGTTTGACACTTTAGCAGCTGAGTCACAGCGTCTACTAAACGAAACCTATTCGAGCTATATTCAACAAATTTTACCGCATTACGAGGAACCAGATGTAGAACGCATTCAAAATTTACCGGTTTCGATTGTCATCAATCAAAAAAAAGTAGGGGGAAATGCCCGTTCAACTGTTGGAACGATGACAGATATTTATACTGGATTAAGACTGCTTTTTTCAAGGCTTGCACAACCTTTTATTGGTTATTCTATGGTGTATTCTTTTAATAATCCTCAAGGGATGTGTAAGACGTGTCAAGGAATTGGTGAAGTGACAGATTTCAATATTTCTGCTTTGATTGACTTTGAAAAATCGTTGAATGAAGGAGCCATTCAATTTCCAACCTTTCAACCTGGAGGGTGGCGTCTTTCACGTTATACGGAATCGGGTTATTTTGATAATCATAAAAAGATCGCAGACTATTCAGCGCAGGAATTAGAGAAACTTCTTTATGATACGGGAAGTAAACCAGAAAATCCTACGAAGCACTTTCCAAAGACAGCAGAATATGTCGGCGTGATTGAGCGAATTCGCAAATCCTTGCTTGAAAAAAATGGGGCAAAATATCAAGCTGATTTGAAACGTGTAACGAACACTGTTGAATGTCCAGATTGTCACGGGACGCGTGTTAACGAAACGGTTCGTTCTGCCAAAATTTTAGGTTATTCAATTGGAGATTGTGCAAAAATGTCAGCGGAGGATTTGCTTCGTTTTTTGAAGAAGATTAAAGAGGATCAAACGGCCGTTATACAAAAAGATTTGCGAAATCGGCTCGAAAGCATGTCTGCTGTAGGGCTAGGGTATTTAACGATCGACCGGAAGACAGCTACTTTATCTGGCGGGGAATCACAGCGCTTAAAAATGACGAAACATTTAAACAGTGCTTTGTCTGATGTTCTTTACATTTTTGATGAGCCAAGTGTCGGGCTTCATCCTGAAGATTTAGTCGGAATTGGAAAGGTATTTAAACGCTTGAAGCAAAAAGGAAACACTTTGGTTCTTGTTGATCATGATCCAGACATCATTGCACTTGCAGACTCGGTTATTGAAGTGGGACCAGGCGCAGGGAAAAAAGGTGGCGAAATTACTTTTTCAGGTAACTTTTCTGAATTTGTAGCAGCAAACGTAGTAACAGCAAAAGCACTTTCAAGAAGACCGATGCTCAATTCGAAAAGGCCTCATTTTACCAAATTTTATTCTTTAGAAGGAGTCAGCGCTTTTAATATTAAAAATCAATCTGCGAAGTTTCCTGAAAAAGCATTGACGGTTGTGACGGGGCTTGCTGGTTCTGGGAAAAGCACGCTTGTGCGAAAACTATTCACGGCGAAATACCCTCATTCAGTTGTTTTTGATCAATCGGCTATTCGCGGGAGTCACCGCTCTAATTTATTGACTTATTTAGGGGTTTTTGATTTTCTTAGAAAAAAATTTGCAGAAATCTCGGGTGAAAGTGTATCGCTATTTAGTTTTAACGGAAAAGGGGCGTGCCCGGAATGTCACGGGAAAGGCTTTATTAAATATGATCTTGCTTATATGGGTAATGTAACCGAACGTTGTGAAAAATGCCACGGGAAGCGTTATAACGAAGAAGCCTTGCAAATTAAGTGGCATGGGAAAAGCATTGATGAGCTGCTAAATTTGACGGTGGAAGAAGCGCTAACCTTGATTGATATTCCTGAAGTTCGCCAAGCTTTGCATGCTCTTCAAGATGCAAACTTAAACTACGTCCAACTTGGGCAAAGTTTGGATACACTTTCAGGAGGAGAGCTGCAACGGCTTAAAATTGCGACGAAGCTACTGGAAGATACGGAAAAACAAGCTAATTTATTTATTTTAGATGAACCCAGTACAGGATTGCACGAAGAGGATGTTGATCATTTACTGGAATTGCTCCAAAAGCTTAAAAAACAAGGGAAAACGTTGATTGTTTTGGAACACAATTTAACGATTATTAGCCAAGCTGACTGGATTATTGATATGGGGCCAAGAGGTGGGAGTCTTGGTGGCAAGGTTTTATTCCAAGGCTATCCAGCCGATCTGCTGAAAACAAAGGAATCATTTACGGGCACTCATTTAAAAAAATATTTGCACTTGGAATAAAATGGCTAGGCTCATTATGCTGTTAACGCTGGTGTTTTTGTTCAGACTTGGAATAAATATTACTTATTGAAAATCTTGATTTTAATAAGTTTTTCCTTAAAAATGTTTCATACCAGCGTAACAAGGGAAAAAACAGGATAGAGTTTCATCAAAAATGATTAACGGAGGTGCTTTTAGTGTTACGATTTGAACACGTTTCGAAAACCTATAAAGGTGGAAAAAAGGCAGTTGATGATCTCAATTTAGATATCGATAAAGGCGAATTTATTTGTTTTATCGGTCCGAGTGGCTGCGGAAAAACAACAACCATGAAAATGATTAATCGTTTGATCGATCCTACAGAAGGTAAAATATTTATTGATGATAAGGACATTTTACAAGAAGATCCAGTTAAACTAAGACGCTCGATCGGCTATGTAATCCAGCAAATTGGGTTAATGCCTCATATGACTATTCGAGATAACATTGTGTTAGTTCCGAAGCTGTTGAAATGGTCAGATGAGAAAAAGCAAGAGCGGGCAAAGGAGCTAATTAAGCTTGTTGATTTACCAGAAGAATATCTCGATCGCTATCCATATGAGCTAAGTGGTGGACAGCAACAACGGATTGGGGTTTTACGTGCATTAGCTGCTGAACAAAACTTAATTTTGATGGATGAACCATTTGGTGCACTGGATCCAATTACACGGGACTCTTTGCAAGAAGAATTTAAAAATTTGCAACAAGAGCTTGGGAAAACGATCATTTTTGTTACCCATGACATGGATGAAGCACTAAAGCTTGCTGATCGGATTGTGATTATGCAAGCAGGGAAGGTCGTTCAATTTGATACGCCAGATGAAATATTGCGGCATCCAGCAAATTCATTTGTCGAGGAATTTATAGGAAAAGATCGTTTAATCGAAGCGCAACCAGATGTTACACAAGTTCGTCAAATTATGAATACAAGTCCTGTTTCCATTACAGCAGATAAATCACTTCAAGCGGCTATTCAACTCATGAAACAAAAACGCGTAGATACACTTTTAGTTGTTGATGAAAAGCAAGTGCTAAAAGGTTATATCGATGTTGAAAAAATAGATTCTGAGCGTAGAAGAGCAACTTCTGTTGTAGATATCCTTGAGCGGGATGTGTTCTATGTAAAAGAAGACGCCTTACTAAGGGATACAATTCAGCGGATTTTAAAACGTGGATATAAGTATGTGCCAGTTGTTGATGATGACAATCATCTTGTCGGAATTGTTACACGTGCAAGCTTAGTGGATATGGTATACGATTCCATTTGGGGAGAAGAGCAAGAAGATACTGAGCCAGCTGATGTAAACGAAACAGTCGCCACTTCTGAAGGAGGCGAATAAACAATGGATGCGATACAAAATTTTTTTCAAGAAAATGGGCATAATTTGCTTGTTCAAACTTGGCAGCATTTATACATATCGCTAGCTGCAGTTATTCTAGGAATTGTTGTGGCGGTTCCACTAGGAATTGCCTTGACTCGTTCTCCGAAGATTGCAAACTTTGTCATTGGTGTGGTTGGAGTTTTGCAAACGGTTCCGTCCCTTGCCATCTTGGCTTTTATTATCCCAATCCTTGGTGTAGGGACTTTTCCAGCAATCATCGCCTTATTCATCTACGCACTACTCCCAATTCTCCGTAACACTTTCATCGGTGTAAGGGGCGTTGATCCGAACTTGATTGAGTCTGGGAAGGGGATGGGAATGACGAACTGGCAACTCATCACCAATGTTGAAATTCCGAATTCCATCTCTGTCATCATGGCAGGAATCAGGCTTTCGACTGTTTATATTATTGCTTGGGCAACGCTTGCCTCTTATATTGGAGCAGGGGGACTTGGGGACTTTATCTTTAACGGCTTGAACCTTTATCGCCCAGATTTAATTCTAGGCGGAGCTATTCCAGTTACCATCCTCGCGCTTATTGTTGAGTTTTTCTTAGGTAAACTTGAAAATGCGTTGACACCAAAACCACTTCGCGACGCAAGAAATAACGGATAGGAGGAAAAATAGAATGAAGAAAAAAACACTTGCATTGCTTGCTGTGATTCTGTTATCCTTCGGTACCTTGCTTTCTGGCTGTTCGTTACCTGGACTTGGTGGAGGGTCAGAAGGGACGATCCGCGTTGGATCCCTTTCGACAACGGAATCTCAGATTGTATCAAATATTGTGAAGCAGATGATTGAACATGACACAGATTTAAAAGTGGAGCTAGTTAATAATCTCGGTTCGTCTGTTGTGCAACATCAGGCAATGGTTAATGGAGACGTTGATATTACAGCTACACGTTATACAGGAACAGATCTTGTTGGACCGCTTGGTGAAGAGCCAATTAAAGACCCTAAAAAAGCTCTTACTGCTGTAAAAAAAGGGTTTAAAGAGAAATTTCACCAAACCTGGTTTGATTCCTATGGATTTGCGAATACTTACGCCTTTATGGTTCGAGCAGATACAGCTAAAAAATATAACTTAAAAACCATAAGTGATATGCGTCCTGTTCAGGGTGAGCTTACGGCTGGAGTGGATAATTCATGGATGCAACGGAAAGGAGACGGGTATAAAGCTTTCTCGAAAGATTACAATATTAAGTTCAAAAAAATCTTTCCAATGCAAATCGGCTTAATTTACACTGCTTTAAAGGACAAACAAATGGACGTTGCACTTGGCTATTCAACTGATGGTCGAATTCCAACTTATAACTTGAAAGTTCTCGAAGATGATAAAAAGTTCTTTCCACCGTATGACGCTTCACCGCTTGCAACTGATAAAATTTTGAAAGAGCATCCTGAAATCAAAACGACATTAAATAAACTTGTCGGAACCATTTCAACAGAGGAAATGCAACGCCTGAACTATCAAGCTGATGGAAAACTAAAAGAACCTTCTGTCGTTGCGAAGGAATTTTTAGAGAAGCATAATTACTTTGAGGATAAAAAATAAGGAGGGAACGGACCAGTGGAAACTCTAAAACAATTAATCGACTATTACGCAACCAATGGAAGCTATGTCATGGAAGAGTTTTGGCGCCACTTTCTGATGAGTATTTATGGCGTACTCTTTGCAAGTATTGTAGCTATTCCACTCGGGATTTATATTGCAAGAAAGAAACGGCTGGCGAATTGGGTGATTCAAATTGCTAACATCATCCAAACGATTCCTGCCCTTGCTATGCTTGCTGTCCTAATGCTTGTGCTTGGTCTTGGGACAAATACCGTCGTTTTGTCACTCTTCCTTTATTCGCTCCTGCCCATTCTAAAAAACACATACACAGGCATTCAAAATGTTGACGGAGCGTTGTTAGAATCAGGAAAAGCGATGGGGATGACTAAGTGGCAGATACTGCGCATGGTAGAACTTCCGCTTTCGCTTTCAGTTATCATGGCAGGGATTCGAAATGCACTTGTGATCGCAATTGGTGTCGCTGCAATTGGGACATTCGTTGGTGCAGGTGGACTCGGTGATATCATTGTTCGTGGGACGAATGCGACTAACGGGACAGCGATTATTCTAGCAGGAGCGATTCCAACTGCTCTGATGGCGATCATTACTGACTTGCTACTCGGCTGGGTGGAAAGAGCAATTAATCCTGTGAAAAATAAAAAGAAAAAATTATCAGAAGCGCTATAACGTTATAACGTTGGGCGGGCAGGAGAGAACTCTCGCCCGCTCTTTCATTAGTTCAAGGAGGGAACAACGTGGCAAAGCATAAACGGGAAGCTTGGCGAGAGGAACAAACAACAGAGAGTCTGAGTGAGGTGAATAATTCCATAAAAGTCCCTAAAAATGCCTCATTTTTTCGCAAACTGCTTGCTTTTATGGGGCCTGGGGCTTTAATTGCCGTTGGGTACGTTGATCCAGGAAACTGGGCGACATCCATTGCCGGAGGCTCTGAGTTTGGGTATACACTGCTTTCAGTAATTTTGATTTCCAATTTAATGGCCATTCTCTTACAATCGTTGGCAGCCAAACTGGGCATTGCAACCGGTCGCGACTTAGCGCAAGCATCACGAGATAGTTTCTCCAAAAAGACATCATTTGTTTTATGGGTACTGGCCGAATTAGCGATTATTGCGACGGATTTAGCAGAAGTAATCGGGAGCGCGATCGCTTTAAATTTACTTTTTGGTTTACCGCTTATTGTCGGGGTAGTGATTACGGCGCTTGACATCTTTCTTGTGCTCTTGCTTCAACATCGCGGGTTTCGGTACATTGAAGTCATTGTCATTACTTTGATGGTTACTATCCTTGTTTGTTTTGGTGTCGAATTATTTATGAGCCGTCCCGAGATAAAAGAAGTGCTTTACGGTTTTATCCCACAAAAAGAAGTGGTGACAAATCCTACCATGTTGTATATTGCACTGGGAATTTTGGGCGCGACAGTCATGCCGCATAATTTGTATTTGCATTCTTCCATTGTACAAACAAGACAATATGAGCGCAGTCTAAAAGGGAAAAAAGAAGCAATTAAGTTTGCCTTTATTGACTCTACTTTTTCTCTAACGGTAGCGCTATTCATTAATGCAGCCATTCTTATATTAGCTGCGTCCGCATTTTATTATTCTGGACATACTGAAGTGGCGGGGATTGAAGATGCCTATAAATTGCTTAATTCCGTTTTAGGAAGCGGTATTGCTAGTGTCATTTTTGCAGTAGCCCTTCTTGCTTCTGGACAAAATTCTACATTAACTGGGACGCTTGCCGGTCAAATTGTAATGGAAGGCTTTTTGAATATTCGTCTTAAACCATGGATTAGACGACTTATTACAAGAATTCTTGCAATTATTCCTGCGGTTATTGTGACAGCACTTTATGGAGCGAGGGGCACGAATGAACTTTTGATTTTAAGTCAAGTCGTTCTCTCCATGCAGTTATCATTTGCGGTTATTCCGCTTGTTATGTTTACAAGTGATAAGCGAAAGATGGGAGTTTTTGTAAACCGTCTTTGGTTAAAAGCGCTAGCTTGGATAGTAGCTGTTTTTATTGCGATTTTGAATATTTATCTACTGATTCATACTTTTGTTTGACGATAATACTATTATGTAAACTATAAATGAAAAGAATTTTAATTATTTCCCTCGAATTTTTTATCTAGATTCGTTATAATTGAATTAGCGAATAACCGTAGTAAAGGTGTGGAGTAGGATGGAGGATAAAGTAGTAAAACAACAAAAACGATTACTTGAGCAAGAGCATCTTTTGCCTTATACAATTGAAGCTCAAAATCAATCTTTTCACGTTATGATTTATACAAAACTTGGAAAAATTTCTGGAGTCGCTGTGCTAAATGCTGATAAAAGCCTTGCAGATAGGAAAGTAGCAGAAGAAGTGGTACTTAAGTTACAGCGCTATAATTTTTACTTTGAGTATCTTTCAAAACGTTCAGATGTTGTGAAAGAACGTGATAGCGTTGTAGCAGAACGAATTGAGCAAACACAGCTTATTTTAAATGACGGTGATTTATTTGATGACTTCATGCAACCAACTGTTGACAAGCTTAGCTTAGCGCTTGAAGTTTACAAACAGCAACAGCATAAAATGGATATCTATCAGGAAGATATCAGTTTACTAAATGAAAAAATCAAGGAACAAGGTCAAATTCAACCAGAAGACTGGAAATCTGCGGAAGATTTGTCCATTTTGTTTATGAGTGCTGCTTACGCGCAAACGATCTATCTTGAAGCAACTAGAAAAAATCGTCAAATACTTGCCAAATGGGTTCATGATCATCAAAAACAACTTCCTGCCTCGAAGCGAAAAGCTTTACTGAAACTCGTTGCGCTTTTAAGTGATACGAGTGCTGGTCTTATTTTTGATCAAATCATTTCTCTGCGACCGCTACTTGAAAAAGGTTTATTAATCGACCATGATGAGGATCTGCCGAAACGCGCACAGGAATTCAATAAAGAATATGAGGCCTTATGTCGATTTTACAAACCGAAACTTGAAAAAATGGTTAAATTGATCCGAAATTAAAAAATACCCGCTGAAACGGACTTGTTTCAGCGGGTATTTTTTATTTTTTTAATAAATCATGTTGAACAAGATAATTTTTGGCAACAACTTCGGCAGATTTACCATCAACGTTGACTTGATAATTCATTTTTCGCATTTCTGCATCTGTAATTTTCCCGGCCAATTTATTTAGTGGGGCTTTCAGTTCAGGATACTTCTGCAACGTCTTAGTTAACATTAAAGGAGCGCCCTGATATGGCGGAAATAATTTTTGATCGTCTTTTAGAACTTTCAAATGATATTGCTCCAGTTCGCTATCCGTTGAATAGGCATCTAAAACATCAATATCACCAGCTTGGATCGCTGTATAGCGAAGCTTAGGCTCCATTTTTTCAAGATGATTAAAGGTGATTCCATATTTTTCTTGCAGTCCCTTATAGCCATCACCACGGTCAGCAAATTCTGCTGTAAAGCCCACTTTTACTTGTTGCTCCACTGGGCGCAGATCAGAAATCGTTTTAAGCCCGTATTCTTTAGCAAGTCGTTCGGAAACTGCGATGGCATAAGTATTATTGTATTGCATCGGTTTTAGAAGTGTCATCTTAAACTGAGAAGCTAAACCAGTTCGAGCTTGTTCGTAAACTTCGCTAGCAGAATGAGATTTTGCTGGTTCCTTCGTGAACGTTTCAAGAACGGTCCCGGTGAACTCTGGATAGATATCGATATCACCAGACTTCAGCGCATTAAATAAGAAACTCGTTTTCCCCATGCTCGGCTTTAGTTCCACTTTCAAATCCGTCTCATCTTCAATAAGTAATTTGTACATATTAATCAGAATTTCCGGTTCTGCTCCGAGTTTACCAGCAATTGTAATGTCTTTTTTATCACTTGTAAAATGCGGAACAATCAGCAAGGCTGCTGTTAACAAGATGGCTAAAGATATCGTAATCACAGTGCTTTTAAAAGAAGCTTTTTGGAAAAAACGTAACACGAAATCAAATAGAATCGCAAGTAAAGCAGCAGGTATTGCCCCAAGCAAGATCAAACTATTATCATTGCGGTCAATTCCAAGCAATATGAGATCTCCAAGGCCACCTGCGCCAATCAATGCTGCGAGTGTGGCCGTTCCAATAATCAGCACCGTAGCCGTTCGAATTCCCGCCATGATGACTGGTAAAGCAAGTGGAAGTTGTACTTTATAAAGTCGTTTCCATTTATTCATTCCCATGGCCCGAGAAGCTTCAATCAAGGCAGGGTCTACTTCATCAATTCCTGTATAAGTATTGCGCAAAATAGGCAAGAGTGCATAAACAACGAGTGCGATAATCGCGGGCACGATGCCAATCCCAACAAGTGGGATAAGTAAGCCTAATAAGGCTAGTGATGGAATCGTTTGGAAAATGGCGGCTACTTGAATAATTGGTTCTGCGATGCGTTTATGGCGCGTTAAGTAGATGCCAAGTGGTAAGGCGATTAAAACGGCGATGAAAAGAGAAATAAATGAAATTTGGATGTGCTCAATTAAAGCGGTAAGCAAATCGTCTTTTCGGTCTAGGAATGTCTCGATGAATGTATTCATGGAGTGACACCTTCTTCCAGGTTACTCGATAAGAAGGCCAGCAAATCATTCGTTGTGATAGTTGCAACTAGTAGACCTGTTTCATTTTCGATAGAAACACTCTTAGCATCTGAGAGCGCGGTAACGAGTTTTTCGAGTGAATCGGTGATTTTTAAATGTCGGCTTTCCTCACTTGCGTTTCCTGCTTGTGCCTGAGTACAGAAATTTTTAGTGACTAAATCAGAAATCTTGATTGAACGGTCAAATAATGTTTTTGGTAAAAGATTGCCAGACTCAAGAAAATTACGAACAAAATCAGTTTCAGGATTTTTTAGTATATTCTCCGGTGTATCACATTGAACGATTTTCCCATCTTGCATAAGACAAAGGCGGTCACCAAGCGCCAAAGCTTCTTGCATGTCATGAGTAACAAAAACAATGGTTTTTTTGATTTTCTTTTGGAGCTCAGAAATATCTTGTTGTAATTTCTGTCTAGAAATGGGGTCGAGCGCGCTGAAAGGTTCATCCATTAAAATGATGCTCGGGTCAGCTGCAAGAGCTCGAACAACACCAACACGTTGCTGTTCGCCACCAGAAAGTTCCTTTGGCTTACGATCACGATATAAAGTGGGATCGAGTCCAACCATTTCAAGTAATTCGGTTGTTCGATCGTAAATTTTTTGTTTATCCCATTTTTTTAATTCGGGAACAATCGCAATATTTTCTGCAATTGTCATATGTGGGAATAATGCAATTTGTTGAAGCACATAGCCAATATCATAGCGCAGTTCGTGAATATCATAGTCACTAATGCGTTTTTCGTTGATATAAATTGTCCCTGTTGTGAGCGGGATAAGCCGATTGATCATTTTTAAGGTGGTCGTCTTGCCACATCCACTTGGACCAATAAAAACGAAAAATTCTCCATCTTCGATATTGAGGTTTAAGTGATCAACGGCGACTGAATCATTTTCATATTTCTTTGTCACATTTTCAAAGCGAATCATATTATCCTCCCGGTTTCTATTTTTTAAAGCTGACTTCTCTGTTTATATCCTATAATTTACCATTTTTTGACGACAAATAGAAATTATAATGATTTATTTTGTAAAATATTGCTATCGTGTTAAAATAGAAGGTAAGATTGCAAACAATCCTAGAAGTAAGAACTGGAATGGAAAGGTTTTGAAAAGAGTGGAAAATCTAATGAAAGATTTAGGTGTTCAAATACCGGATCTTTTGATCAAGCAAAATGAATCCTTAGCAAAATACACGTACACGAAAACAGGTGGGGAAGCTGATTTGTTTGCTATGCCAAAAACGATCGATGAAGCTAGAGCACTTGTTCATTATTGTCATGAAAAAAATATTTCACTAACTGTCCTTGGAAACGGTTCAAATTTGATTATAAAAGATGGTGGCATTCGTGGTGTTGTAATGCACCTTGATTTGTTGAATGAAATCGTGAGAAATGAAACTCGTATCATTGCTGGAAGTGGAGCAAAAATTATTGATGTTTCAAGGTTTGCGCTTGAATCACAGCTAAGTGGTCTTGAGTTTGCTTGCGGAATTCCTGGTTCTGTTGGCGGGGCACTTTATATGAATGCAGGTGCTTACGGGGGGGAAATTAGTGATGTACTGGATGCGGCTACAGTTTTAACACGTTCAGGGGACTTATTACACTTGAAACGTGAAGAATTAGCAGCTAAATACCGGAAAAGCACGATTGCGGATAAGGATTATATTGTACTCAGTGCTGAGTTTGTGCTAGAGCTTTCAGAAAGACAGCCAATTGAAACAAAAATGGCAGAACTTACTGAAGCGCGTGAAGCTAAACAACCGCTTGAATATCCGTCTTGTGGGAGTGTTTTCAAACGACCACCTGGTCATTTTGCTGGGAAATTAATTCAAGACAGTGACCTACAAGGATTCCAAATTGGTGGCGCGCAAGTTTCGACGAAGCATGCAGGCTTTATTGTGAACGTAGGCTGTGCAACAGCAACCGATTATATGGAAGTTATTCATCATGTTCAGGAAACGGTGAAGCGAAATTTTGATGTGGACTTGGAGACTGAAGTGAAGATTATTGGAGAAGACAAGTGATTTTAATGGCTTGTCTTTTTATGTTTAAATCAAGTTAGAATAGGAAATAATGGGTACTGAGAGATGCTTTATTCGAAAGGAAGTTGATATAATATGAAGGCTATAATTATGAATGAATACGGGGACAGCAACGTGCTTCAGTATGTAGATGATTTTCCAGATCCGATATTAAAAGATGATGATGTACTAATTGAAGTGAAGGCGTCAGCTGTTAATCCCATTGATTGGAAATTACGTCAAGGTTACTTGAAACAAATGATCGATATTCCTTTTCCGTTTATTCTTGGACTTGATGTTTCGGGTGTCGTGAAAGAAGTTGGAAAAGAAGTCACAATGTTTCAGCCTGGCGATGAAGTTTATGCACGTGCTGATACAAGTCGTAACGGTTCTTATGCAGAAAAAGTTGCGGTTAATCAATTATTTGTTTCTAAAAAACCTAGCAATTTGAATTTTGAAGAAGCAGCTTCTGTTCCTCTTGCAGCGTTAACTGCGTATCAAGCATTAAGGGACTTTGCTGGACTGGGTGAGGGAGAACGTGTCTTTATTTCTGCTGGCTCTGGTGGCGTGGGTAGTTTTGCTATTCAAATTGCAAAGATCCTCGGTGCCTATGTTGTGACAACGACAGGACCTAAAAATATCGATTATGTAAAAAGCCTCGGCGCGGATGAAGTGATTGATTATACAAAAAATGATAGCTTGGATACGGAACCGGTCGATGTCGTTTTCGATTTGATCGGGGGCAAAAGTCAAATAGAAAGCTTTTCGATTCTAAAAGAAGGTGGGCGAATTGGTTCTATTGCAGGAGCCCCAGATCCAAAACTTGCTAAGGAAAAGCGAGCAAATGCAAAAGGGCTTTGGGTGAAATCTAGCGGAGCTGATTTAGATGAGCTCCGTAACTATATTGAAGCTGGTAAAATAAAAACAGAGATTGCTGCAAGATTTCCACTTGAAAAAGTGAAGGTTGCCCATGAATTAAGTGAAACGGGGCATGTAAGAGGTAAAATCGTCATCGAAGTAGCTAAATAAAATTGGTGAAGCAAAACTCCCGGTTTCTTGCCGGGTTTTTTGTTGTGTTGGAACATGCAACGAACCGAGTTATTTGGTACAATGAATTTAGGCATTTTAGAATGGGAGGATTTCACCTTTTGGACAGTTTGATACAGTTTTTTAAAAATAGAAGTGTGCGGCGTGTAGCAGTTTTCGTTCTTGTCGCTTTTGTGTTGTATTTACTTCGGAGCATGATGGACATTATTTTGCTGACTTTTATTTTTTCGTTTTTGATTACTCGGCTCGAAGGCTTTATTTTACGGAGAATTTCGATTTATAGGCAAATTATTGTGTTGATTCTTTATGCGGTTATCGCACTAGCTCTTGTCTTTGTCGTCGTAAAATATGTACCATTACTTACGGAACAAATTAAACAGTTAGTGAATTTTATCAACCAATTTTTCACAACAGATGATAGTAATAACGAGTTTATTAATTATATTGTAAATCTTGCTAACCAAGTGGATGTGATGAAATATACCGAGCAAGGTGTACAAATTATCGTGACATATTTAACCAATATTGGGACTGTGTTGTTCAATGCCTTTATTGCATTAATGTTGAGCTTGTTTTTCTCTTTAGGAAAAGACCAACTAATTCGATTTACGAATCAATTTGCAACCAGTAAAATTGCATTTATCTATGAAGAAGTAAAATACTTTGGCCAAAAATTCGTAGCGACATTTGGTAAAGTTATTGAAGCGCAATTTTTAATCGCCATTGTGAACTGCGTATTAACAACAATTGCCCTGTGGATACTTGGCTTCCCACAACTTATGACGCTTTCTATCATGGTCTTTTTACTAGGGTTAATCCCTGTTGCAGGTGTCATCATTTCGATGATTCCACTTACGATTATCGCTTATACAATTGGCGGAGTTCAGTATTTGTTCTATATTATTTTGATTGTCGTCGTGATTCATGCGCTTGAATCCTATGTCCTAAATCCAAAATTAATGTCTGCAAAAACGGATCTGCCTGTTTTTTACACGTTTATCATTTTGATTTTTGGAGAACATTTCTTCGGCATTTGGGGACTGATTGTTGGAATTCCTGTTGTCATGTTTTTCCTAGATGTACTCGGAGTCACTGATCAAGCTGAACATCTTTTAGAAAAGAAACCAAAAAAAACACCTAAACAAGATCCAGAGAGCTGACTCTGGGTCTTGTTTTATATTAAATGTGGGGGAGAGAAGGGGAAATTTACACTTTTGCAAGAAGATTTTTAAGTTTTCTTTCTTGCTGTTTAAAACTTCTTTAACAAATTTATTTTATAATGGAAACAATCATTAGTTAAAGGAGGAATTTAAATTGAAAAAAATACTTACATGGACAGTATTACCAGTAACCTCCATTTTACTAGCCGTTTTTCTTTATTTTCATTTTTTCGAAGGCTGGATGTACTTTTATTTGAATCAACTCATGAGAAATTATAGTTTTATGGACTATATAACGATTGCGATCACAGCAGCACTTGTTTATTTAGCGGCTGTACAAATAATGAGTTTAGAATTAAACTTAAAATTATTAGTCATTTCCTATTTGATTTATTTTGGATGTTTATTCTTTTTGCTATTTGCAAAAGATTCTCATGCACGTGGACTATCATTTGATACATTCGGTTTTATTAAACCTTTCGTAGAGGGAAATTTACGAGTTATTACGGTGGGGAATGTCGTAGCCTTTATCCCAACTGGATTTCTGATGTGGAAATTAAAAGGCTATCAAGCACTAGTTCTAGCGCTAGGTTTGATTACAGGCGTGGAATCGATGCAATATTATTTCGCTGTTGGTTATTTTGACACTGGGGATATCTTCTTAAATGTATGTGGGATCATGATTGGTTATTTAGTATTGCGTCTAGCTATTTTGATTATTAACCGCAAACAAAAGCACGTCTCTAGCTGAGACGTGCTTTTATTTAGGCGAAATATATACTAATCTTCCATATATTTACGAATAGCAAGCATTTGATCTTCCATTTTTGAAATACTAGTCGCAGCATCTTCAAGTTGTTTGAAAGCAGCAGGAGGGACTCCGCCTTTGTAACGCAAGGAGTGTTCGAGGCTGGCCCAAAAATCCATCGCAATCGTACGAATTTGAATTTCAACTCGAAAAACCTCACTTTTTTCAGATAAAAATATCGGAATGGCAACAATAATATGTAAACTTCTGTATCCGCTTTCTTTTGGGTTTTTAATATAATCTTTTGTACGAATTAATTCAACATCATCTTGAGAAACAAGCATATTGACAATATCGTAGACATCATCGACATAAGAACAAGTCACGCGAATACCTGCAACATCGTTAAGTTCATTTCGAATATTGTCAATAGAAATCGTTTTACCACGCTTAATTAGTTTTTCGCCAATACTTTTTGGTTTTTTAATTCTGGATTCAATAGTATGAATGGGACTACGTTTTTTTTGCAGTGAGAGCTCATCAGCAAGAATCTCGAGTTTAGTTTGAACTTCTTTAATGGAACTACGATAGCACATCATCAAATACTGAAATTCCTCGAGAAAAGCCATATTTTGTTCGAATTGAGGATTATCCCCAAGCCAGCGTTGTAATTCACGCATAACTTCTTTATTTTCCATAAAAAATCAGCTCCTTAAAAACATTTAGATGTACCCATGTGTATAATTCCCGAGGTAAAAGCTACTGAAACGTCTTAGAAAACGATAAGGCGTGAAGTATAATTAGGTTTAGTATAGTTGAATATGCTATTTGAAGTGAAGTCAAGGTTTTATCACTACTTCCTATAATATATATTATGTAAACTAGAAAATTTAAGATTTAAGTAAGGGATAAGCTATTGCCTTCCCTCACATAAAACTTCTCTATTCTTTAATTGTTGTTTCAAGATAAGAACCTTCGTAGCTAGATATTATTTGCTTTGCTCTCCACAAGCGACTAATAAACTATAAACTGAACCAACTGACTAATAAACCTACATTTTATCTCTTATTCTTCTAGTGAATTGATCATTTCTTGTAATTCAAGTACGGCATCTTCAACTCGCCGTGTGACTTCTTCATTCCAAAAACGGTTTCCACCAGATAATTCATTAATTAAGTTAAAGATAGACACTGCGTCTGAAACTGGTATAAAGCTATTCATTCTCCATTCCGCAAGATGCTCACCAATATAGTTTATAATCTCTGCAAAGGTTCGCTCATTAAAAGAGTTATAGTAACGTAATTCGGCCAACAATCCATTTTCTCCCACAATCATATTAGAAAAACTCATCTTTATGCCACCTCCAAGATTTCTAATTTTTCTTTTATGGAGATTATATCAAAAATGCTTTCTTATTATAAACCAAAAGGCAATTGACGCATTGTTAAGTAGAGAAAACTTTTTTTATATTTGGGGTTCAAATGTCATAAGAAGTTTAAAGAAAAAGCTGTAAAACAACCTGAACGGGTCACTAAAATTTAAATTTAATGAACCCGTTCAGGTTGAGAAGTTATCATTTTATTTTTATCAGAACTTAGCTCCTTAGTCCGCGTCCTTTGCTAATTAAGTACCAGCAAAGCGAATAAAGAACGGCAATGAAAAGGACAAGGATGAGCATGGAAACAACCGTTGACATGTCTGTTGTTCCGAGAAAACCATATCTAAATCCGGAAATCATATAGACGATCGGATTAATTTTTGAAACAACTTGCCAGAATGGTGGCAACATGGAAATTGCATAGAAAACACCACCTAGATAAGTTAAAGGTTGCAAAACGAAAGTTGGCACGATAGATACGTCATCATAAGATTGTGCAAAAATCCCGTTTAGTAATCCTGCTAATGAAAATAATATCGATGTCATTAATAGTGTGATGATGATAATCGTCCAGGAAAAAACATGAAGTGGGACGAAAAAGAGCGAAATGAGCGTCACAAGTGCACCAACTAAGATACTTCTTCCCATACCACCGATTACAAATCCCCAGATGATAACATGTGTTGGGACTGGAGCAACTAAAAGTTCTTCAATGTTTTTCTGGAATTTTTGTGAGAAAAACGACGAAGAAACATTGGCGTATGAACTTGTGATGACAGACATCATGATGAGCCCAGGGACAATAAATTCCATGTAGGAAAACCCGCCGACTTCCCCGATTCGTTTTCCAATTAAATTTCCAAAAATGACGAAATATAAGGATGTTGTTATAACTGGAGGTACCAGTGTTTGCACCCAAATTCGTAAATAACGATTGGTTTCTTTGACTGCAAGACTTTTTAAAGCCGTAAAATAAAGACTAAACATTTTTCTCCTCCACTCGGTGTTCTTCTTCTGTGATTTTTAAGAACAGCTCTTCTAACCGATTTGACTTATTGCGTAAGGAAAGGACTTTTATTCCTTGTTCGGTCAACTGCTCAAAGATTTCATTCACGCCTTGGTCACGTTCAACTTCAATGGCTAAAGTCAGTTCATCTTCAAAATAACTCTTATAGCCTTTAATCTCCGGTTTTTGAGCATAAGGAGCCAGGTCAAAAATGAAGGTTTCAAATTGAAGTTTTGCAAGAAGTGCTTTCATACTGGTGTTTTCTACAAGTTCACCAGCTTGAATAATCCCGATATTGCGACAAAGCATTTCTGCCTCTTCTAGGTAATGAGTGGTCAAAATAATGGTTGTGCCACTTGCGTTTAATTCACGTAAAAATTCCCACATTTCACGCCTTAACTCAATATCTACCCCTGCTGTAGGTTCATCAAGAATAAGTAAACGAGGTTCATGCATTAGCGCTCGAGCAATCATCAGTCGGCGTTTCATTCCACCAGAAAGCATTCGCGCTCGAACATGGCGTTTCTCCCATAAGTTGGATTGCTTCAGATACTTTTCGCTGCGTTTTATGGCTTCTTTACGCGAAACACCATAATAGCCCGCTTGGTTAACCACAATTTGTTGAACCGTCTCAAATGGGTTGAAATTAAATTCTTGTGGAACTAAGCCAATTTGTTGTTTCATTCGCACTAAATCTTTATCTAGATCGTAGCCAAAAACTTTTACTTGTCCAGATGTTTTATTCACTAGCGAAGTAATAATTCCAATTGTAGTTGATTTTCCAGCTCCATTTGGACCTAAAAGGGCATAAAAATCGCCTTCTTCAACGTTTAAATTGATACCACGCAAAGCTTTAACTCCTGTAGCATAGACTTTCTTTAAATCTTTTATTTCAAGTGCATAGGTCATTTAAATTCTTATCTCCTTATTGGTGAATTCACGGTCTGTTTCTACTTTAGGAAATTACTGATATCAAGCAGTTAAGACCCTTTTTATTCTAACATGCAAAAAGCTAAAATGTCCGACTTTGAACTTACCGAATGCGTTAAACATTATACTTGAGAAAAGAAAAACCAGCAAACTTTCTGCCTGCTGGTCGTGACTCTTATTTGTCGCCTAGTGCTGAACCGAAAACAGCTCCTGCCACATTTTTTGTTTTAATCACAAGTTTTTCTGGATCATGTTCCAAGTAAATGACTTCAATAACTTTACCAGGCTGAACTTGGTCTAAAGCCTCTTGTAATACCGTTTTCTTAATGGAAACTGGCTGTGTGGTATTATCTTTTAATGCTACTTCAAGGTCCAGCCAAACATTTACCTTTGCATCTGACATGCTATTTTCGGGACGCATTCCAATGACAGTCGCGTAACTTGTGATGCCTTCTTTACTAATTTTAAGTGCTTCCGAATCCATCATCCCAGTTTTTACAGCAAACTCTTCAAACAATTCCTGCATCTCTTCTTGCGTAAGCGTCGGCTCTCCAGCTTTAGGAAGTGCTACCTTTTGCTGTTCATTTGTCACAACGGGAATAGGTGCCCCTATTTGTAGTGCGGAAAGTTGCGTGAGTGGGATGATCGCTTTTAAACTGGACTGGAAGCTCTCTCCTGTCTTTTTAATAACATCTACTTGCATTTCAACTTGAGGCTGTTGATTAATATATGTTCCCGTTTGAGCGAGGCTACGAATAATCCCAAGTGCTGCTTCACCGTTTTTTATACGCATCATGTTACCAGTTCCTACGAATGACATAATAGAGCTAATCACGAGAAGCCCAATCCCCCCATAAATGCCAATCCTGAAGATTGAGTTATCAAAGAAGTCTACACTTGTTGTATCTCGGAAAAAAATAAGATATATAATTGTTCCAAAGATTACGATAAAGCCTAATGTCCATAAGATACGAGATAAATTTTTCATTGTTTTTATCCACCTAACTTTCTTTTAATAATTGCACGATTTTTTTATACATATCAGAAGACTTTTTGTATTGCCTCTTTTGTTCTGCGCAAATGCCAAGAAGTTCATATAATGCCACTAAACGTTCTACAATTGGATTATGTTCAAAATAATCTAGACACAATTCAGCTTGATTCTGAGCAGTTTGATAATCTTCTTTTTGAAGCGCAGCTTGTGCCTTGTAAAAATATAACGCATAGCTTTGATCATTCGTTTTAGGAGCAAGTTCGAGTTTTTGAATGAGAGATGATAAGTGTTCGAACTGTTTCCCTAAAAGCGCAATATCCGCTTGATAAAGCATAATAAGCGTGAAAAAAGTCTCCTCAATTTGTTCTTGTTGCTCTAAAAATTCATGAAACCTTTTACTTTCTCTTTCGGCTTCAATCAATTGCTTTGTTTTAATCAGCATGACAATGCGATTATTAAAAATCATTACCTGATAGTCCCCCATCTGAGTACTATCTAAATAAATTAGATTTTCTTCTGCTTTCGATAAGCTAATGATCGCCTCTTCAAAAAGTCCCAAATAAAAGTAATAATTACTTTGCAAAACATAAAAACTTGGGAGGTGCGCTTTAAGATTTTTTAATTGGACTCGGTGTAAAGCTTCATTTAACTGTTTTTTCGCTAATTCAAAGTTTTTTAAAGTGAGAAGAATTTCAATTTCTATTTTCTTAACAGCAATCCATGCTCCCACATTTTCTGTAAGTAATGGAAGTAATAGATGACAATAATTACTTGCGGCTTCATAATCATTTTTTGATCTAAAAACTTGCATTTTATAAAAATAAAAAGCTTTTTTTAGAGGAGTTGGTAACTGTCCGATTGTACTGTCGGGAAATTCTTTTAAATAAAAGTTCAAATAATGAATATGTAAATGATTATAGTTTTCTTGATCTTGGGTCAATTGATAAAAACAAGCCGCCATAAGCTTCGAAGATAATTCAAGTACAAGTGCGTCCGCGCTTTTAGGAAGCGTAGCTACATAAGTTTCGTCAATATCTGAAAAGGCAATCATCTGGTTCACAATTTCATCTGCGCCTTTTAAAATTTGACTAGAAACATCTTCAGCTTTGAGTAAATAATTTGTGGAAACACCTAGCTTTTCAGCAAACTTAACAGCTAAGTCCTCGGCCAGAATATAGCGTCCTGTTAAAATATTTGAAAAATGAGGCAAAGTAATTAGTCCACTCACAAGTTCTTTTCGAGTCATCCCCTGCTTTTCTACTAGAAAATTAATTCGTTCTTTTAGCATCTCTTCCCTCCTTTTCGCTATGATTTATTGGCTATAGTTGTATAGTATCATAGAAAAAAATACAAATATAGTGATTAAACGTAATGCAAAAGATTTCTTTTGAAAGAAACTTAAATCGTTGGATAAAAATTTATTTTGTAATAAATTACGGTTTTTAACAAAATAAAAAGAAGTTTGCCTGTTAGAGCAACAGCCCTTCATTAATAAAGTGAAATCATTGAAATAAATACTTACTTAGATCTGTAATTAAAAAATGCGTTTTCTCAACAAGGAGAAAACGCAAGGAAATTTATTCTATAGCTTCTACGGTTTTCGTTTGATGTTCAGGAATGATTTTTAAGAAGAGTAAAGCCATTCCTACAACTGCCAAAATAGCAGCAATGATGAACGGATAGCTTGTCCCAAACATTTCGCTGATGAGACCTGAAACAAGGGGTGCAAATGCAGCGCCGAGCCAGCGAACAAAGTTATAAGCGCCACTTGTCACGCTTCTTGTATAAGGAGAATGTTCCATAACGGTTGTTGTAAATAAAGCATTGTTAATACCAAGAATAAGCCCAGAAAGAATGATTAAAACAATTCGAATCCATAAGATAGGAATAACGCCAAGTAAAACCAAAATAACGGCACAAGAAGCTAATGTAAACTTAAGAACGTGTTTCGAATTAAAACGAGCTTCCAGCCCATGAGCAATTTTGGCAGAACCGAGTGCGAGGCAAAGTCCCCAAGCAAAAAAAACAAAGCCAATTTGAATGGCAGATAATCCAAGAACGAGTGGCGAATACGCTAAAATCGTGAAGAAGCAATAGTAATAGAACATGCCACTAGTTGCAATTTGTAAAAAGGGCTTATAAGTAAAAAGGTGTAGCATCTGCTTAATAGGTACTTCTTTTTTGGAACTGCTTTTTTCTTTGGCTGGTGCTTTTACTTTAAACAATACAAGCAAGCATGCAATAAAAATTAATGTTGCCGTTGCGAAAAATGGATAGCGCCAAGATAAGTTTCCTAATACGCCCCCTAAAAGTGGACCAAAAGCCATTCCAAGTCCCATTGCAGATTCATAAAGTCCAATGGCATGTGAAGGTGTATGCGATAGTGCAATCAACATGGTCATGGCTGTCGCGAGAAACATAGAGTTTCCAAAGCCCCATCCAGCGCGGAATATTGAAAGTCCTGTAATACTGTTTGAAAATCCGCACAGTAGCGCAAAAACTGTTACAATCGCGAGCCCAGCAACAATAAGTTGCTTATCGCCAATCTTACTAGCAACAATTCCGATCGGAATCATCATGATCGCCATGACAAAAATATAAGAGGTAAATAAAAGTTCCACCTGTGAGTGAGTTGCTCCGATACTTTCAGCAATGCTTGGTAAAATTGGATCAACAATCCCAATTCCCATAAAAGCAAGTAAAGATGCAGCTGCTGTAATCCATTTACCCGCTGCTTTTTGTTTTTCAGTTAACATAAATAAAGTCCACTTCTTTCCCTAATTTATCGACCTTTTTATTCTATCCCAAAAAAATCTATATGTCAATATTTACATATATAAAAAATTACTTATGTAGAAAATTGCATTTCGGTTAAATATCGTTTAGAATGTAGAGGAAATCACCATCTAAGGGAGTGAATCACGTGACTGGATCGATCAATTTACTGGGCTATACTTTACTCGAGATGATCGCCCGAGAAGCTTCAAGCGGGTATGATTTGGCCTACCGTTTAAAAATTATGCAAAATACGCATCACAGTCAAATTTATCCGATGTTAGCGAAACTCGAAGAAAATGGCTATCTCCTTTCAACTACGCAATTTCAGGAAAGAAAGCCTAATAAAAAGGTCTATGCAATTACTCTTAATGGACTTGAACTTTTGCGAGAATGGTCAAAAACGCCAGTTAAAGTTCCTGTGTCACGTGATGAATTTATCATCAAGCTACAGCTAGACTGGTTAAACCCGAGTCGAACAAGCGAATTGCTCGAAGAACGAATCCGTTACCTTGAAGAGCAACTTCGTGAGACAGAAAAAACCTTAGTCACGATTCAAGAAACGCTTGGTCTTACTTCCACCAATGAAAAAAAATCGAATATGCCCTATCAAATTTATCAAAGAAAGTATCAATTGACATTAACAGAAAAAAACTGGTGCTTAAATTTGTTAGGTAAATAAAAAAACGCTTCCGCAATAAGCTTACACGGAAGCGTTTTTTTATTTATAGATAAGATTTTGTTTTTAAAATTTCGTTGGCCATTTCAACGGTTTCCTTATCAGGTGTTTCAATTCCTTCAAGTGGATAGCGTATCCCGAGCTTTTCCCATTTATAAACGCCCATGGTATGATAAGGAAGCACTTCGACACGTTTCACATTTGGAAGCGTCGCAATAAAGTCGTGAAGCGCATGCAAATCAGTAGGATCATCCGTTTTTGTTGGAATTAGAACATGACGAACCCAAATTGGCTGATCTTTATCCCGCAAATAATGGGCAAAATCAAGAATAGGTGCATTGGGTCTACTAGTCAATTTAAGATGCTTTTCTGGATTCATTTGCTTGATATCTAGCAAAATTAAATCTGTGAGTTCCATTAGCTGATCTAGTTTTTGAATGAATTCAGGATCTCTTGTAAAGCAACCTCCACAGCTATCAATAGTTGTATGCACGCCTGCTTCTTTACAAAGTGTAAATAATTCAATTAAAAAATCAATTTGAAGTAGTGGCTCCCCGCCACTTACTGTGATCCCCCCGCCAGTTGCATCCCAGAATTCTTTATACTTAATAGCTTCATTAAAAACCTCTTGTGCGGTGCGTTCATTTCCAATCCCAATTTTCCAAGTATCTGGATTGTGGCAAAATTGACAGCGAAGCAAGCAGCCTTGTAGAAAAACAATAAAACGAACCCCTGGACCATCTACCGTTCCCATGGTTTCCGTTGAGTGAACATGTCCGATAACCTTTTCCATTTCGCTCTTCCTTTCAAAACTTTTATTGGTATTTTAAGATAAAAATTTGTGCATAAATGAACTTAATGATTTAAAATAATTTCTTCTACTGTTATCTTAACATATTATTGAAAAAATACTACAGTTTTTAATAAAAAAATTAAAACGCTACCAAAGGCTTAGATGTGGGAATCAAGCAAATAAAATAGTAGTCATCCTGTACCACTAAAAACACTTTATTCTGTTATAAAACAATAGATACATGACTGCGCTTTGTACTAAAAAAGGATGCTTCTAATGGAAAGCACCACTTTTATAGACTTTATTAACATTAGCCAAGCCACAATTTCTTATCAGAAGTAGTAATTGCAGTGGCTCCTGCCAGAAGTGCCTGTTGAACCTGCTCTTCTCGTTCAATTAACCCACCAGCAATAACCGGAATCTTCATTTCGCGAATCATATTCTCTATTTGTTCTGGAAGTATCCCAGGCAAAAGTTCAATCGCATCCGGTTGTACTTTTTGAATTAGCGCTTTCCCTTTTGTATTGGCACTGGAATCAATCATGAATAATCGCTGGATGGCGAGCACTTTATGCTGCTTAGCCTTTAAGATGACGTTTCCACGAGTCGAAATGATACCAGCTGGACGAATTTCCTGACAAAGAAAATCAATCGCATAGTCGTCATTTTTAAGTCCATTAATTAAATCAGCGTGAAGTAATACCTTTTTTCCTGTGGATGATGCAAAAGTGACGAGTGATTTAAGCTGAGCAACATGTGTTTCGAGCATAACCATATAATGCCCACTGTTTTTTAGTTCTGCGATTTTTTCAATATCCTTTTGATTATGTGCTGCAGGAATAATTCGCTGGCGAGCAAATAATTCTATCATAATTGTTGTTCGCTCCCTTTTGTTTACATCACTCGTTTAAACATTTTTTCGAGTTCATAAGTCGTATATTTAATAATTACAGGCCGACCATGCGGACAAGTAAACGGATCACTTGCTTCACGCAAAGTATCCAGCAAAGCTTCCATATCTTGCATCGTCAAATAGTGATTCGCTTTTATAGATTTTTTACAGCTCATCATAATAGCCGTATCTTCACGAAGTTTATGAATGCTGACATTTGGCTCATGAAGAGCCTCATCAACAATTTCACGTAAAGTCTCCTCTTCTTCTCCCTTTGGAAACCAAGTAGGATGAGCGCGGATAATAAAGCTATTTTGACCAAATGGTTCCATGAACACGCCCACTTCTTCAAGTTTTTCGCGTTGTTCAGTGAGCCTTATATATTCATCATTTGAAAATTCAAGTACGATGGGTACAAGTAATTCTTGAAGTTCACGGCTTACTTCACCGATTTTTTCACGGAAAAACTCATATTTGATTCGTTCCTGGGCAGCATGCTGATCAATAATATAGAGCCCTTCTTCATTTTGAGCAAGAATGTATGTCGCATGCATTTGTCCGATGGGATACATTTTTGGAATTCGAACTTTTCTTTCCTCAGCAACAGGCGTGCTATCGTTAACCTCATAACCGACTGTTTCTTCTTCGATTAGAGCTTCAGAGTCAAACTTCTCCTCTTCAGGAGAAGAAACATATTCCGGAACAGAAGGTTTTTCAAACAGAGTAGGCGGATTTTCTTGTGCCGGTGTCTCCTCGTAAACTGGAGAGTCTGATCTTTTTGGTACATCCTGTTTATTTGAGTCAAAGGACATTTGCAACTGTTCAGATTGAAGCTTTTCTCGCTTAGAAATCGCACCATCTGGAATCAACTGCAACTTATGGAAAGCATCTTTAAGAGCTGCTGCAATGAGTTCACCAAGTTCTTTTTCCTTACTCAAACGAACTTCAAGCTTAGCTGGGTGAACATTGACGTCCACAATAATTGGATCCATTTTTATTTCGAGAACAATAATTGGAAACCGTCCAATGGGAAGAAGAGTATGATAACCATTTAAAATCGCTTTGACAAGTGCAAAATTTTTAATGTAGCGACCGTTGATAATAGTCGAGATATAGTTTCGATTTGACCGATTTACTTCTGGAAGAACAGCATAACCGCTAATTTTAAAATCAAGGGATTCTGCTTGAACAGGCACTGTTTTCTTAGCAATTTGAACACCATAAATGGCTGCTATTACTTGGCGCAAGTCGCCGTTTCCACTTGTTGAAAGAAGAGATTTTCCGTTGTGAGATAAACGAAAACTGATATCTGGATGTGAAAGAGCCAATCGATTCATTACATCCGTGATATTTCCAAGCTCAGTTGGTAAAGTTTTTAAATATTTCAAACGAGCGGGTGTATTATAAAATAAATCTGTGACGGTAATTTCTGTACCACGACGAGCAGAGTCACTGTGCTTTTCGATCTCTTTTCCGCCTTCAATAACAATCGTTGTACCCGTGTCTCCAGCAGAAGTCGTTAATTTCACTTTTGCAACAGAAGCAATACTTGGAAGTGCCTCACCCCGAAACCCAAGTGTGTGGACACGAAACAGATCTTTTTCTGTTTTGATTTTACTTGTGGCATGGCGCCTAAACGCAGTTGAAACATCTTCAGGCTCAATCCCTGCTCCATTATCTATTACCGTCATTTTCGTCATTCCTGCTTCTTCGATCAGAACATCAATAATCGTACTTTTGGCATCGATAGCATTTTCCACTAGTTCCTTAATGACGGAAGCGGGTCGCTCAACAACTTCACCCGCTGCAATTTTATTCGAGAGATTATCCGTTAATTCGATAATTTGTGCCACAGCTTATCACATCCTTTAGTGCAATTTGCTTTGTAATTCAAATAATTTATTCATGGCATCAAGTGGCGTCATTTGCATCAAATTCAGTTTTTTGATTTCCGCTTCCACGTCACTTTGCCTTGCTTTTGTTTGTTTAGGTTTTTCTTCGATCTCAAAAAGTGGTAATTGCATATCATCAGATTCCACATTTTGCACCGATTCCCGCACAATCACACTTTCTTCTTCCCGCTCGAGCTTGGTGGGTGTCGCATCAGGCAATTTTTTCTCTCCTGTTTCTAGCGTCTTTAAAATCTCGTCCGCTCGCGTGATTAATTCTTTTGGCAAACGTGCGAGTTCAGCTACATGAATCCCGTAACTCTTATCAGCAGGACCCTCTTTGATTTTATGAAGGAAAACAACCTTGCCATTTTCCTCAATTGCACTTACATGGACATTTTCAAGATGCGGTAATTCTTTATCTAGCACCGTAAGTTCATGATAGTGAGTGGAAAATAGCGTTTTCGCTTGCACGTTTTCATGAATATATTCAATAATAGCCTGTGCGAGTGCCATGCCGTCATAAGTAGCAGTACCTCGTCCAATTTCATCAAATAAAATTAAACTGTTTTTTGTGGCATGGACGATTGCATTTCTCGCTTCAAGCATTTCCACCATGAAAGTACTTTGGCCAGCGATCAAGTCATCTGCAGCTCCAATACGCGTAAACACCCGATCAAAGATAGGTAAAACGGCTTCTTTTGCAGGAACAAAACACCCGACCTGCGCACAAATTGCAGTTAGGGCTACTTGCCTCATATACGTACTTTTACCCGACATGTTGGGCCCAGTAATTAAAAGAATTTCACGATTTTCTGACATGTTGCAATCATTAGCGACATAGCTTTGCGAACCCATAACGCGTTCGACAACAGGATGACGGCCTTCCGTAATGGCAAGCGTCCCATCTTCACTAAGTGCTGGTTTTACAAAATGATTTCGCTCACTTACTTCAGCAAAACTTTGCAAGCAGTCAATTTCACTGATAGCTTTCGCTAATTTTTGTAATCGTTCAATATAACTTTTTACTTGTTCGCGAACTTCAGTAAACAATTGATATTCAAGCTCAACAGATTTTTCTTCGGCATCCAGAATAAGGCGCTCTTTTTCCTTTAATTCTGGTGTAATAAAACGTTCAGCATTCGTTAGGGTTTGTTTACGTTCATAACGTCCCTCTTCTAGTAAATGTGTATTGGCGCGTGTCACTTCAATGTAGTAACCAAAGACACGATTAAATCCAACCTTAAGCGATTTAATTCCTGTAATTTGCCGTTCTTTTTGTTCTAGCTCAGCAATCCAAGTTTTTCCATTTCGGCTCGCATCACGATACTGATCAAGCTGATTATCATAACCGTCCTTGATAATTCCGCCTTCACGAATGGAAAGTGGCGGAGAATCAATGATTGCTTGCTCTAACAAATCAGCAAGTTCCGTACATGGATCAAGTTTTTCTCCAAGTTGATTCAAATTGTTAGCCCCCGAAAGTGAGCCAAGGTTAGCTTTGATTTTGGGGATTTGAAACAATGAATTTCGTAGTTGAACAAGATCCCTTGCATTCACATTTCCGTAAGCTACACGGCCAGATAAACGTTCTAAATCATAAACATTTTTTAGATTTTCAGCAAGTTCCACGCGTTCAAAGAAATGTTTCATAAGCTCTTCCACATCAGCTTGTCGCGTTTCAATCATTTCCCTGTCAATAAGAGGGCGATCAATCCACTGTTTTAAAAGGCGTCCGCCCATCGCCGTTTTAGTTTGATCTAAAAGCCAAAGCAAAGTACCCGTTCGCCCTTTCCCACGAATTGATTCAGAAAGTTCGAGATTTCGCTTCGAATAGTAGTCCATTTTCATATATTGGCTTGTTTCATAATGGATGGATTTTTGTAAATGACCTAAATCGCGCTTTTGCGTTTCAGATAAATAATGCAACAATAAAGTAACCGCTTTTCGTTCAGAAAGTGCTGTACTACGATCAAGCAATTTTTCGCTTTCAGCAGTGGGCTCTACTTCATCATGAAGCGAAACAACAAGTCCAAGCTGCTCACGAACGGTTTCTGTAATGAAACTGGCATCGCTTGAACGCGTCACGACTTCCTTTGCAGAAAGCGTGGACAATTCATTGATAAGGCGGTCGTCTTGAAGTGAAAGCACCGTAGATTTCAGTTCTCCAGTTGAAAGATCAGAGTACGCAAAGCCAAATTCCTTATCTTCATAGACATAAAAAGCCGCAATGTAATTATTTTCCTTCTCTTTTAAGCCCTTCTCATCCATCACAGTTCCAGGAGAAATGAGCTGGACAACTTCACGCTTCACCATGCCTTTAGTGGTTTTAGGATCTTCAACTTGCTCGCAAATGGCTACCTTATAGCCTTTTTCGATCAATGTATCAATATAGCCACTGGCAGAATGATAAGGCACGCCACACATCGGAATGCGTTCGGTTCCGCCTCCTTCTCTTCCAGTAAGCGTAATTTCAAGAATTTGCGATGCCTTTAAAGCATCATCAAAAAACATTTCATAAAAATCGCCCAGACGAAAGAATAAAAAGGCGTCCTGATAATTTTCTTTAATCGCCAAATATTGTTTCATCATTGGTGTGTATTCAACCATTTTGTTCACTCATCCCCTATTTCCAGCAATTTTGCCCTTCTTTATTATAACATACCTAAAAACAGCTTTCCCGTGAAAAAAGGCCCGATCAGTCTCCCGTTTCTAATTTTCGCGTAACATTTTGATCAATTTCACGCGTAATTGATTGCAAAAGATCATTTGCATCCACTTGTGCCCGTCTAAAGTCTCGCACAACCGGTAGATCATCGATTTCTTGCTTCAACCGTTCAATCTGAGCTTCCGTTTCTTTCATCGCTTCAAACTTCCCATAATGCTCCAAATTCACAGACTGCTTTTGAAGCAGTTTGATTTTCGCAATTTTTTCTTGAACTTTTGAATTTGCATCAATCGTCTCTTCTGCCTTCTTGTAAAAAGAAATCTCTTCAGTAGCCGAAAGCGCATCTCGAAGCTCCGCTGCTTTTTGCATAATTTCATCCCGACTAGTTGTCAAAATTTCGTCCTCCTTTATTCATAAAACGGATGATCATCATTAATTAATATCCGATCGATCTGTGTCGCTGCTCCCGTATCTGGATTTAGTGTTATAAGACATCCAGACAGCACAGTTCGCCCAGACTTTGGCACCTCAAAGCGAGTAGGAAGTTGCGTCTTAAAGCGTCTTAATACAGCTTCCCTTTCCATCCCGAGAATAGCATCATACGGCCCTGTCATTCCTGCATCAGTTAAATAAGCCGTTCCCTCCGGTAAAACGCGATTATCAGCGGTTTGTACGTGAGTATGTGTTCCAACAACAGCTGTCACGCGACCATCTAAGTGCCACCCCATCGCTTGCTTTTCACTAGTCGTTTCCGCATGAAAATCAACAAAAATAAGTGATGTTTTTTCGCGTGCTTCAGCAACGAGATCATTTACAACATCAAAAGGATCCCGTAAATCTTGCCCCATGAATGTCCGCCCTTGCAAGTTGATCACAGCAAGCAGATACTGATTAGACTTTACATAAACGATGCCTTGGCCAGGCGTTGCTTCAGGAAAATTTGCGGGTCGCGCTAGATATTTTGCATCCTCAATAAATTCAAAAATATCTCGATTATCAAAACCGTGGTTCCCCAAAGTCACCGCGTTTGCTCCAAGCTCCAAAAAACCTTTATAGATTTTTTCAGTGATCCCTCGGCCAGCGGCAGCATTTTCTCCATTAATAATCGTCATTGTAGGCTTATATTTCTGTTTCAATTTAGGAAGACATTCCGTTACCATATCTCTTCCAGGGGAGCCGACAACATCCCCAATAAATAAAATTTTCATTCTTTTTCTTACTCCATTCTATTACAAATTTAAGTCTCTCATCAAAACTTAGAACTGCGACGTTCAAGACGTGTGACATCACGGAAAACTCCATCCATTTTTCCGAGTTTCTCATGGATACAAAGCGTTTTAAAACCAAAAGCATGATGCAATGCAAGGCTACCTTCATTTTCCGGAAAAATGAGGGATTGTAACGTCCAAAATCCAGCTTTTTCGCTTGCTTGAACCAGCTCTTCCATCAAAAATTTACCAACTCCACATCCGCGTGCAGCTTCTGCTACATAAAGACTGAGTTCAGCCACCCCGCAGTAACTTTCCATAGCAGAAACCGGAAGAAGCGCAGCCCATCCAACTACTTCCCTTTTTCGTTCGTCAAATGCTACAAGTCGACAAGCTTCCAAATATTTGGAATCAAAACTTTTAAAATCAAGTGCGGTTTTTTGGAAACTTGCATTGCGAGTATCAATACCTTGTTGATAGATTTTTTGAACTTGCTCATAGTTTTGTTTATTAATTATCCCAAGCTTGATATTTTTCTTATTCACATTGATTCAACCCTCTCCGGTGTTTTTTAAAATTCGAAAAACATGATAAGTACCAAGGACTTTGGTTTCGCCACCAAGTAAATTAATTTCTGAAAGAGCATTTTTCACGAGCTCTGTTTTTTCGGAAGAATAAAGATCGATCAAAAAGAAATATTCTCCAAGTGATGTTTTTAGTGGACGGGATTCAATTTTACTCAAGTCAATATTTCGCCAAGCAAAAGCAGAAAGCACTTTATGTAAGGCACCTGGAAGGTTATTCGGTAAAATTACACTAATCGAAGTTTTTTCCTCTTCAGCAGGAAGCGAGAGTTTGGGTTTCTTCCGACTTAAGACAGCAAATCTCGTTTGATTCAGCTCAATATCTTGTGCATTAGCTTGGACGGTTTTAAGACCGTATTGAGCCGCCGCTAGGTCAGGCGCAATTGCTGCTGCAAGTTCGTCTGGGTGCTCTTTGACCCATTTTGCGGCGTATGCAGTTGAAGGGGTTGCAATTTGTTCCACGCCATATAAATGATCTTGAAGAAACTTCGCGCACTGAGCAAGCCCCTGCGGATGACTAAGAACTTTTTGAACTGACTTCCACACCGCTTCATTTTGGGGATGTACCATTACATGCTGTGCGATTGGAAGAACAATCTCTGCTTGAATCGGAACATCCGCAAAATGGAATAAGTAATCAAGCGTTGTATTGACACCGCCTTCAATTGTATTTTCGATCGGAACAATAGCAGCGTCTACTTCCCCTCTTTGGATTGCCATAATAGCGTCTGGAATCGTTCCAAGAGGCACGAGATTTTCATCTGGGAAAGCATATTGGGCTGCGCTATGAGTAAAAGAAGCCACTGGCCCCAAGTAAGCAATATCCATTTTTACACCAAGCTCCTTTTAAATGAAAAAGGGGTCAGGAAATTTCCTCAAAACACATGAAAAAATTTCCAGTCCCCCTCCTATTATTCTTGAAATTCAAATTCAAAATCAAGCAGACGGACGACATCGCCATCTTCTGCCCCACGTTTTCTAAGTGCTTCATCAACGCCCATTGCACGAAGTTGACGAGCGAAACGATTAATCGAAGCGTCACGCTCGAAATTCGTCATCGCAAATAAACGTTCCACTTTTTCTCCGCTTAGCACAAAAGCACCGTCTGGATCACGAGTGATCTCAAATTCAGGTTCCTCTGCATGGAATTTATAAAGAACCGTATTTTGTTCTTCCTGCTCCAACACTTCCTCAAGGGGAAATTCAGGAGTTTCTTCTAGTTCATCAGCAATTTTAATTAACAATGGCTTTAAACCGCTTTGTGTTAATGCAGAAATAGGGTAAATCGCAATTTCTGGTCCAACCTTTTCAGAAAAAACTTGAAGGGCTTCTTCTGCTTCTGGCATATCCATCTTATTTGCTACAATAATTTGTGGTCGTTCCATTAAACGAAGATTATAGGCTTCAAGCTCTTTATTAATAGTTAGATAATCCTCATAAGGATCTCTCCCTTCAGAGCCAGACATATCAATCACATGGACAATGACACGCGTCCGCTCAATGTGACGCAAGAACTGATGCCCAAGTCCAACCCCTTGACTTGCTCCTTCAATCAGACCAGGCAAATCTGCCATTACAAAGCTACGACCATCCCCAACGTCCACCATTCCGAGATTCGGAACAAGCGTTGTGAAGTGATAGGCTGCAATTTTAGGTCGCGCCGCGGAAACGATTGACAATAAGGTTGATTTACCAACACTTGGGAAACCCACAAGTCCGACATCAGCTAATACTTTTAATTCCAGTTGAACCGTACGTTCGACACCAGGTTCCCCGTTCTCAGAAAGCTCAGGAGCCGGGTTAGCGGGCGTTGCAAATCTTTTGTTACCACGACCCCCACGACCTCCTTTTGCGATGACAGCACGCTGTCCGTCTGCGACAAGATCAGCGATCACTTCCCCTGTTTCTAAGTCTTTAACAACAGTACCAGGTGGAACCATAACTACTAAGTCGTTCGCACCTCGTCCGTGCATGCTTTTACTCATGCCGTTTTCCCCGTGCGGAGCTTTAAATTTTCGCTTATAACGAAAATCAATCAACGTTCGTAAGCCCTCGTCAACTTCAAACACGACATCGGCTCCTTTTCCGCCATCACCACCAGCTGGTCCGCCATTTGGGACAAACTTTTCGCGACGAAATGCCACCATTCCATCGCCACCATTCCCAGCTTTTACATCTATTTTCACTCGATCTACAAACATCTTTAATCTCCGTTCTATCAAAGTCTTACCTTTCATTATAACAATAAACCCTGATTCCGCAAGCGATTTTTCTCAAGAATTTTAAGACAGTTTTTCATAAATTGAATGGGGATTTCGAACTTTACTCTTCTTTTCTTTTCAAAAATGACAAAAAGAAAAACCAAAAAAGCGTCTTAGACGATAAAAAAGTCTAAAACGCTTTTTGAGTTTTTTCTTTTATTCAAATGCTTGGGCTGCTTTAACCGCTTTATGCCAACCTTTATAAAGATTTTCACGTGTATCGTTATCCATTTCTACATCGAATTGTTTATTTAACTTCCAGTTTTTAACAATTTCATTTTTATCTTCCCAAACTCCAACAGCAAGTCCAGCGAGATAAGCTGCCCCGAGAACAGTTGTTTCTAGATTTTCAGGGCGTTCAACTGGAACATTTAAAATGTCAGCTTGAAATTGCATCAAGAAGTCATTAGCAGAAGCACCGCCATCAACGCGAAGGGTTTTAAGCTCAATTTTGGAATCTTGTTCCATTGCATGAAGTACATCGCGAGTTTGATATGCAAGAGACTCAAGTGTTGCCCGAATAAAGTGTTCTTTTTCGGTTCCACGAGTGATACCAAAAACAGCCCCACGTACATCAGAATCCCAGTAAGGCGCTCCGAGCCCAACAAATGCTGGTACTACATAAACACCATCTGTTGACGCGATTTTTTCTGCATAGCCTTCTGAATCACTTGATTTGCGAACCATACGTAACCCATCTCGTAGCCACTGAATAGCCGATCCGGCAACGAAAATACTTCCTTCAAGCGCATAGTTCACCTTGCCATCAAGTCCCCACGCAAGCGTAGTTAACAGCCCGTTTTCAGAGCGAACGGCTTTTTCACCAGTATTCATAAGCAAGAAACAGCCGGTGCCATAAGTATTTTTTGCCATTCCACTTTCGAAACAGCCTTGACCAAATAATGCTGCTTGTTGGTCCCCAGCGATTCCAGCAACAGGAACTTCTTCGCCAAAGAAGTGATATGGAGCTGTCGTTTCATAAATTTCAGAAGAAGGACGCACTTCGGGGAGCATCGCTTTTGGAACATTTAACATTTTGAGTAAATCATCATCCCATTTTAAATCATAGATGTTATAAAGCAAGGTACGAGAAGCATTGGAATAATCTGTAATATGTGCTTTTCCACCTGTTAGTTTCCAAACAAGCCAGCTGTCAATGGTTCCAAAAAGTAATTCTCCGTTTTCTGCGCGTTTTTGTGCTCCTTCCACATGATCCAAAATCCAGCGAATTTTAGTTCCAGCGAAGTAAGGGTCAATTAACAAGCCAGTTTTTTCACGAATCATGTCTTCCTTACCAGCTTCACGCAACTTACGGCAAATTTCATCTGTTTGGCGTGATTGCCAAACTACGGCATTATAAATTGGTTTCCCTGTTTCTTTATCCCAGACAACTGTTGTTTCACGTTGATTTGTAATCCCGATTCCAGAGATTTGATTCGTTTCAATATTCGTTTTAATAAGTACACCGGAAATAACGGCTAAAATAGATGCCCAAATATCATTCGCATTGTGCTCGACCCAACCCGGATGCGGAAAAATTTGTTCAAATTCTTGTTGTTCAACCCCGATTACATCTCCGTCACCATCAATAATCATTGCACGCGAACTTGTTGTTCCTTGATCTAAGGCTAAGATATATTTTTTATCCATATTTACACTTCCTCCTTAAACAAAATCCTTTTTGTATCGCTTATGTTATACAAGTTGTTTTTTCTTATCAAGCATCATCGAAAGAATCAACACAAGAATGAAAAGCACGAGTACAAGCCAGAACCAGATTCCAAAATCTTGATTAACAATAGCGTTGTAAGACAAAGCCCCAAGTCCGCCTCCGAGGAATGGTCCAATTACAGGTACCCAAGAATAGATCCAATCAGAACCACCTTTTCCAGAAATAGGCCAAACAAAATGGGCGATCCGTGGTCCAAGATCCCGTGCAGGATTAATCGCATAACCCGTTGTTCCACCAAGACTCATCCCAATAGCAATAATTAAGATCCCTACTGCAATCGGATTTAATCCCTCCGAAAATTTATTGGCACCGAAAGCCATCAAACCAAATACTAAAACAAAGGTTCCAAGTGCTTCCCCGAAAACGTTCGATGTATAATGACGAATTGCTGGAGCAGTAGAGAAAACGCCAAGTTTTGCCGCTTTATCTTCTGTCACTTTCCAGTGTGGATAGTAATGGAGCCATACAAGCGTCGCTCCGATAAAGGCTCCGATAAACTGAGCAATAATATAAGGCAATACATAGCTCCAAGGAAATGTTCCAGCTAATGCCATACCAAGCGTAACCGCTGGATTAAGGTGTGCCATACTCATGAAACCGGAAACATAAATGCCCATTGTAACAGCAAATCCCCAAGCAAAAGCGACAAGAACCCATCCCGTGTTTTCCGCTTTTGAAGATTTTAAAGAAACTCCGGCAACAACACCGCCACCTAAAAGAACTAAAACGGCCGTGCCAATTACTTCACCCAAAAATTGAATCCCCAAACTTGTATCAATCATGGACCAACAACTCCTTTTGATTTTTGTATGAACGTTCCTTTCATTATTCCTCAAATTGAGGAACGTCAAACTTTTTTATTCAAAAAAAGAATGACGAACAAAACGAAGGCGCAAATTCCCCTTGCTGCCGTTTTGGTCGTCATCTCTTCTCCTGACAAATTCATTAACTTGATTTCATTAAAACACAATAAGTAAACGCTGTCAATGAAATAGTATGCAATTTTTTCACAAATTGAATGTCACTAATCCATTAAATTTCAAAGGGCTAGCATTTTCAAGTTATTTTTTTCACAAAAAAAAAGCCGAGACCCAACAGGTCCCAGCTTTAACTTATGCTTCTTGAGCTTCAGGATAAACGCTAACTTTTTTCTTGTCGCGTCCCATGCGTTCAAAACGAACAACGCCATCAACTTTAGCGAAAAGCGTATCATCGCCGCCGCGTCCAACGTTAGTTCCTGGATAGATCTTCGTTCCGCGTTGACGATAAAGGATAGAACCACCAGTTACGAACTGACCGTCAGCACGTTTTGCACCTAGACGTTTTGATTCTGAATCACGACCATTGGAAGTGGAACCACCGCCTTTTTTGTGGGCAAAATGTTGAATATCAAATTTTAACATGACATACACCTCCTATTTGGAGTTAATTTTAATATGATCAGGATAGCTGTACGCTAGTGATCGTAATTGATTCACCATTCCCGTCAATAAAATTTGAACCGCCTCTTTTTTAATGAACTCAGCTGGAACCGAATAATGAAGATACCCTTCATCTTCTTCAACAACTGGATCGAATCCTTCTGCTTCTGAAATCGCATTTATCATTCCATAAGCAATAGAAGAAGCTCCCGCACATACAAGATCACTGCCTCTTTCGGCAAAATCAGCATGCCCGTCCATTGTAAAAGAAGTAATCAATTCATTTTTTTTATCAACATTCACGTAAATCATTGTTTCGTCCCTTCAAATTAAGCATTGATTGCATCAACTGTTAATTTTGTATAAGGTTGACGATGACCTTGTTTTTTGTGGTAGTTCTTTTTCGGTTTATATTTGAAAACCGTAAGTTTCTTGGCACGACCTTGTTTTTCAACTTTTGCAGTAACCGTTGCTCCTTCAACAAAAGGAGTTCCGACTTTTGCAGCATCGCCACCAACGAAAAGAACCTTATCAAAAGTAACCACATCGCCAACTTCACCAGCTAATTTCTCAACATAGATTTCTTGACCAGCTTCTACTTTGATTTGTTTCCCACCTGTTTCAATAATTGCGTACATACTTGCACCTCCTCATATACTAAGACTCGCCATCACAGGGGGCTCGGAAAACGAACACTTAACCCAGATCTGAGCGGTTGTAGCGTGGTGCGCTACAAACATAACATTAAAATCATAGCACACGCACTCCCCTCTGTCAATCACTCACATGCGTTTCTCTTAAGAAAAGATACGACGAATTTGATAAAATGGAACAGGTTCATCTGCAATTTCCCAGTCCACTTGTATACTGAACGCTGTTTCAAGCTCTAAAAATTGGTCTAAAACGGCTTCAGTCACGATGATGACCGCTTGTTCGACGTCTTTTAAAGCACTTAGCTCACGCTCTAGTTCATAAGCAACCGAAATGGCCGTCTTGACGTGCCCGGTTCCACCACAAGACGGGCAAATCTCAGTCACCTGTTCAAGGAGCGAAACTTCTTTTTTCTTCCGCGTAAGTTGCATTAGACCTGACTTTGAAAAACCAGCAATTTGCGTAGTCATAAGTTCCTTTTGCACCAGTTTTTCCATTTCAGCTTCTAGCTTTCCGTGTTGAGTTTCCGTCATTCCGCCGATAAAATCAATTACGATAAAACCACTTATTTGACGCAGACGCAACTGCCTAATAATTTCAGGTAAAACAGACTGATTCACACGAAAAACCGTTTCTGGCTTATCAGAAGTCGTCGAAAAGTGTCCAGAATTTACGTCTATCACCCACATAGCCTCAGTTTTTTCAATAACAAGTGAAGCCCCGCTATCCACATGTACGAATTCTTTTAAACACCTTTCAAGCTCCGCCTCCACTCCGTAATCTGTAAATAGTGTCCGTGAGTTTGATTGTCTTGTTGCAAGCGCAAAAGCTCCGTCTGAAACGACTTCACTGATACCATAGTGCTGCTTAAAACGTTCGACTTGTCTTGTGAGCAAGTTTTTTTGGTCTACTAAAAGACCAGGTTTTTTTCTTTTTCTACTCTGGAAACGGAGGTCTGCGAGAAACCGTCTTTTTTCCTCCAGTTCGGCAAGGATCGACTCCGCCGAACTCGTTTCAGCCCGTGAACGAAGAATCACAGCTTCCGCTTCTTCTAAGTGCGGCTTAATAGACTGAATAAGCTCTTTTTTGCGTCCATCTGGAATACGCTTTGAAACAGAAAAATAGGACTTCCCGAAGATATAGACGAGCGTTTCACCAGAAATCTCGATCATCCCAGTAACGAGAGGTAATTTGGTTTTTGTGCCCATTCGCGTGACTTCAACTAAAAGCCGAGCGCCTTGATGACGCTCCGCTTCTTCTGGAATGTCATCCAAATGGAGAAAAGCTTTTTCATTTCCAAGTGAGACAAAGCAAGCTTGGATTTTTCGATCAATGTTTTCAATTTGTGCTAAATAAATTTGACCTGGCTGCACCGTTTCCGTAGGGCGAAAAAGGTTAAAATCAAGAACTTTTTTACCATCTAAAACTGCAATCCGTTTTTCTGTTGTGCGTGTGTTGACAAGTATCTGCCGCATAACTAGCAAATCTCCTTTATAAAAAGCCTCCACAAAAAGTGAAGGCTTTTTTCTTAGTTTCTACTGAATAATTGTTTAAGGCGCTGGAAAAAGCCTTTCCTTGGTTGTTCGATCGATATTAATGGAATGGACTCGCCAAGTAATCTTCTGGCAATGTTCCGATATCCTTGTGACGCTCGACTATTTGGAAGCATCACAACGGGATTTCCATTATTGGATGAACGAATAACTTCATCGTCGTCAATAATGATCCCAAGAAGTTCAATGGAAAGGTGGGATGTGATTTCATCAATGTCCATCACATCTCCGTTTTGCATCATTTGAGTACGAATCCGGTTGATGACAAGCTTTGGAGGCTCAATTTCTTCTTTCTCTAGAAGGCCAATAATCCGGTCCGCATCACGAACTGCAGAAATTTCCGGTGTCGTCACAACAATTGCTCGATCTGCCCCAGCAACCGCATTTTTATAACCTGTTTCAATACCCGCCGGCGAATCAATTAAAATAAAGTCATAATCCGGTCTAAGCTCACTGATTAATTCTTTCATTTGTTCAGCAGTAACTGCAGATTTATCCGTAGTTTGAGCTGCAGGAAGCAAGAATAATAAATCATCAAAACGTTTATCTTTTATTAATGCTTGATGAATTTTACATCTGCCTTCAACGACATCAACTAAATCATAAATAATTCGGTTTTCAAGCCCAAGAACAACATCAAGATTACGGAGGCCGATATCCATATCTACTAAGCAAACTTTTTTGCCTTGGAGTGCAAGAGCAGTTCCAAGATTAGCAGTCGAAGTGGTTTTTCCAACTCCGCCTTTTCCAGAAGTGATAACGATTGCTTCACCCATCTTTTATCGTCCTCCTTCAAAATTTGTAATTTCAGGTCTGATTTTCCTGATTGTATGTACATCGTCAACAACTAACTTGTTTTCATCATTAATATAAGCAGAAAAAAGTTCAGTATCCTCAATGTTTTTGTAATCTTCACTATCAAAACCAAATGACTGATCTGCGATTCGTATTTGTGAAGGATACAGGAATTTTCCAGCAACAACAGCTTTTTCATCACCTTCAAAACCGGCGTGAACAATTCCCTTAATGGAACCAAGCACAAAAATATTACCGCTCGATCGAATTTGCCCACCTGGGTTAATATCTCCAATCAAAAGAAGATCTCCTGAAACTTGAATAACCTGCCCAGAACGTACAATCGTTGCAAGCGAGAAGATTTGATCCTGTTCTTTCCATTTTTTAGCATCTTCTTTTGTCATCACATCACTATAGAAAGCGTTGATCTCCATTTGACTTTGCTCTTTAATAATACTTTCAATCCTGTTTTCTTCTTCTTCTGAAAACAGTCGGTTTCCAATTTGGACCTGAACCGGAAGTTTTTCTCCTGAATAAGGTGCAGCTTTTTGATCTTTCAAAAGTGCGAGGAGTTCAGTTTCAAGTTCTTCAATACTTGCAGTATCTTTCAATACAATTTGAATACCATTCTTTGTTCCTTTAATTTGCACGTTTTTCTTCATCCAGTTTTCACCTCATCACCGCGCTTAAAGTAGAATATTTCATATATCAGCGCCATTTTTTATTATACCAGAAAAAAATCGCTTTATATAGAAAAAACAGCCCGATCGCTTTAAACAGCCTAAAACTACCAGCTGCTCGATAAAATCTAAGCGATTCAAGCTGTTTTTTACAAGCGATCTTCCGACTTTTTCAATTTTACAAGGAAATGTCGAAACGGGAAAAAGACAACTAAGTAAAAAGCAAAGTTCAAAAGAATTGTTGTCCAAAGTCGCTTATCAATAAATGTCGCAATATCCATTGAAGTCGAATCAATCAGTACGTAAAAAGCGTAAACAAGTGATTCTGTTAAAATAATGTTGAACACAGTAATTAAACCAACTAATACCATGCTATTTTGCAATACTTTTAGAAGTTTATCTGTGATATATACGATACACGGAAATAGCGCGAAATAAATGCCCATTATACCTGTATAATAAATATCAAAAGTCAGTCCAAAAATAAAAGCGTAAACAAGCGTTGTATTCCTACGATAAAAAGCAGTCATCAAAATAAGTAAAACAAGTATAAAATGAGGGATGAACATTCTACTCTCACCAAAAAGCGGCTTTGCAAATATTAGGCTGATAACGCCCTCTAGAATGAAAGTTAAAATCATGATTAATGGAAGCCAAATGGTTTTCTTTACATTCATGATCAATTTCCTCCAGTCGAAGAGGACGTATCCGTTTCACCAGTATCATTCGAAGTGGATGAAGTTTCAGCCGTACGTTGTAAAATGATAATATGATTCATATCGTACATATCAGCGCCAGTTTTGATGTAAGCAGTTTGTGAAAGCCCCATTTTGTCTGTTTCAACTTTTTCGATAGTACCGACAAATATACCTGCAGGGAATTTCCCACCTAAACCAGAAGTAACAATTTTTTGTCCTTTTGAAAATTTCATATCATAAGGAAGTTGTTTTAATTCCAGCAAATTGGTATCACCGTCGTAACCATTAATAATTCCATAAGCATTATTGCTTCCTTGAACCATAGCAGAAACTCGGTTTCTTGTATCATTGGAAGTCAATAGCTCAACTGTTGATGACTTGGCTCCAGTACTTGTAATGCGGCCAATTAAACCTCCAGCCGTAATTACTGCCATATCAGGTTTTACACCATCATGTGATCCTTTATCGATTTCAACTTGTTCATTCCAATTAGATGGATTCCTAGAAATGACCATGGCATTGATTGGATCATAATCACGAATGCTGTCTTTGATATTTAGTGAATCTTTTAGATCTTTATTCTCTTTTTTTAGGTCTGCAACTTCACTTTCAAGTTGCGCTACCCCATCTAAGCGTTTTTTTAATTTTGCATTTTCCGTATACGTATTTTTGAGGTCTTTAGCTCCATCTACCAGACTAGACACGTAGGTTACTGGTTTTGAAACAATATTTTCACCAAACCCTACAACGTCTTTTACAAATTGCTCTGGCCACGATGCATTTTCTCTGTCACGAAGTGAAAATCCGACTAGCGCAACAAGAACAATGATCGAAATGAGCAAGACAATCAAACGTTTATTTAGGAAAAACTGTGGCATGCGAACACCTCATCTCGTTCATCCTCTTTTTTCGATTAGCAGCTAACGATCTCCAGTTTGTCTCAACTAAACGAGTGCCCATTTAGTTCATTTTTTTCTTTTTATAAAGATCCATGTTTTCAAGCGACTTACCAGTACCAATAGCTACACAATCAAGCGGTTCATCAGCAATGATTACAGGCATCTTTGTTTCTTCAGAAATCACAGAGTCCAAATTTCTAAGAAGTGCTCCGCCGCCAGTAAGTACAATTCCTTTGTCCATGATATCAGCAGATAATTCAGGAGGTGTATTTTCTAATGTGCTCTTTACAGCATCTATAATTGCAGCGATAGTGTCTGAAAGTGCAGCACTAACTTCTTGAGGTGTAACTTCAATCGTTTTGGGTAATCCCGTTACAAGGTCACGTCCACGAATCCCAAATGGTGTAAGATCAAGATTAGCTGGATCAGCTGATCCAATTTCCATTTTGATCATTTCAGCTGTACGATCTCCAACAAGAAGATTATATTTTTTGCGGATATAGTTAATGATTGCATCATCCATATCATCACCAGCTGTACGAACTGAACGACTAGTTACGATGCCTCCTAAAGAAATAACCGCAACTTCCGTTGTTCCGCCACCGATATCAACAACCATACTTCCAGTTGGATCCCATACTGGAAGACCAGCACCAATTGCTGCTGCAAATGGTTCTTCAATCGTGTAAGCTTCTTTTGCTCCTGCTTGGCGAGTTGCATCTGTGACAGCACGTTTTTCTACTCCCGTAATTCCAGAGGGAACACAGATCATAACACGAGGTTTACTCGCTCCAAGCCCTTTGCTCGCTTTTTGAATATAGTATTTCATCATTGCAGCTGTTGTATCATAGTCAGCAATTACCCCATCTTTCATTGGGCGAATGGCAATGATATTTCCAGGCGTACGACCAATCATGTTTTTTGCTTCGCTACCGACCGCAACGATTTCTTGGGTATCTTTTTTCATAGCAACGACAGAAGGTTCGCGCAATACAATGCTCTTCCCTTTCATGTATACAAGCGTATTTGCCGTTCCAAGATCAATGCCAATATCTTTGTTACCAAATCCAAACATCTGTATTCTCCTTTTCATTAAATTAACATTATATGAGTAAATTTGAGCTGACACGATTCTTTGCTCTCGTAAATTGCAAGCTAATCAAGGTTTGTGTCGCATTTTCTCTATACACATATACAACCATTACATTATAACATAACTGTTTAAATTAAGGCATTATTTTTAATGAAAAGAAACAAATTTAATGATTTCTTTAGAAATAGCACTGTTCCTTTAAACTCAGATACTTGTCTTTAGCAATAATAATATGATCAAGCAGTTCAATACCAACTATTTTACCTGACTCTTGTATTCTTTTAGTCGCTGAAATATCTTCTTTTGACGGTGTCGGGTCACCAGAAGGATGATTGTGAAAACAAAGGACAGATGCGGCAGAAACTTTTAGTGCTGTTCGAAAAATTTCGCGCGGATGGACAACACTCATGTTTAAACTCCCAATAAAAAGTGTTTCCCGATGGAGTAAATGATTTTTGGTGTTTAAAAACAAACAATGAAAATGTTCTTGATGTAAAAAACGTAATTCTGGCATCACAAGAAGTGCTGCTTGTTCAGGAGTTCGAATTGTGAGACGTTCTTTTCCTTGCTGCTCTTTATGAATTCGTCTCCCAAGCTCAATAGCTGCAGCAAGCTTGCAAGCTTTTGCTGGTCCAATTCCTTTTATTTTTTGAAACTCAGTTACACTAGCTTGCTGAATTTCTGAAGTTCCACGAAAACGCATTATAAAACGTTTAGCTAATAACTGTACCGATTCTGTTTTTGTCCCTGTTTCCAGTAAAACTGCAACAAGTTCATCAAGTGACAAGCAATCTACTCCCTCTAGGGAAAGTTTTTCACGTGGCTGATTTAATTTTGAATTTAACGGCAACTTTAAACGCCTCCTAGTGTGAAATTAGATAGATTAAAAATCCTGTAAAAAGAAATGGAACGAAAGGAATCTTTGTCTTCCAAGGAATTTTCCTAAAAAGAACTGTCAGTCCAAAAAAAAGATTTGCACAGGCCAGCGCAAGAAAGAAAATCCAGTAGCTTTCTTTAAAACCAAGAGCTGTGCCTAAGATGATTAGTAATTTGGTATCTCCCATTCCAAACCCCTTTCGGAAAATAAAATAGAGAATGCCATAAAAACAAAAACTTAGTAAGAATTGCCATAAAATATCACTAAACGGAACGCTTTCCTTAAATTGGATTAGTAGAATAATCCCTAAGAAAACGAGCACTGCGGAGTCAGGGATATGTAAATAAGCAAGATCGGTTAATAAAAAGAAGAAAAGAAAAACAAAACAAGTGAGTGGAAGTATTGGATGGGAAGCGCTTTTTTTTAGATAAACAAGGAATGTAAAAAGAATGGGGAAAGTGAGTTCAGTAATAAAATAGGAATAAGAGAGTCTTTTTTTACAACACCAAGTTTTACCACGCAGAGCTATAAACGAAAATAGTGGAATCATTTCAAAAAACGAAAGACGTCGTTTGCAAAAGTCACACTGGGAGAAGCGAAACATAAAAGGTTGCTTAAGAGGAAAATGAGTAGCTGCAACTTGAATGAATGAAGCTAAAATCGCAGAGAAAATAAAGACGTTTAAATAAAGCATAGGTGGAACCGCTCCTCTTCAGATGAATATGGCTTATTATAGCAAGGCATTTTTTTATTGTCATTTTCTAAAAAAAGCATTTTAAGGATGTTATTTTCACTGAAAATAGAGCTTTCTCCTTAAAAAAATCAATGTTTATAAAGGTAATATGGCTCGAAAATGCGATTATAAAAAAACAAGCACCTTAAACGGTACTTGTTTTTTCAAGAAGATATTTTCTTACTTCTGATATAAAATATAACGATCCCGTAATAAATAATGGGGTTTCTTGTAACTCAGGCGAAATCTGTTCAAGGAACACTTTCCAGTCCAAGACGGGTGTTAGGTTGTGCTTTTCAGCCACTTCAAGAACATCTTTTTTTGCCATGGCACGAGGGAAATCAAATGTTGTAAGGTAAAACTCAACATTATCCACATTTGTTTGTATTTCTTGAATCATCTCATCGTAATTTTTATCAAGTAAAGCACTAAAAAGCAGAACAATTTTTTCTGAGTTCGTTTGTTGAAGCGTTTGAATCAGTGCACGAATCCCTTCAGGATTATGTGCACCATCAAGAATAATCGTTGGATTTTGGGCTATTTTTTCGAGTCTGCCAGGCCAAAAAGCATCAGCTAGTCCCCCTCGTAATCCTTCTTCTGATAAATGAATCCACTTTTCCGTTTCAAGCAAACGGAGTGAACAAATTGCGACAGAAGCATTTTGGATTTGATGATCACCAGCAAGACCTATCTGTAAGGCTTTAAGTTCACCAAAATCATCTCGATAGTTCAAAAGCTTGTCCCCTACCTTTTCTGCTACAAAATCTTTTTTGTACAAATAAAAAGGTGCGTTTCGAGAAATAGCTAGTTCTTCTAATGTTTCGATGACAGAATCTTGTAGTACACCTGCAACGACTGGAATAGAAGGCTTAATGATGCCCCCTTTTTCAAAGGCAATCTCTTCGATCGTGTCGCCGAGAAACTCCATATGATCGAGTCCGATTGTTGTGACGACGGAAAGAATCGGTGTTAAAACATTTGTCGAATCGAGTCGGCCACCGAGCCCCACTTCGATAATCCCAAAATCAATTTTTTCAAACTCTGCAAAATACAAAAACATCATGGCTGTAATAATTTCAAACTCAGAGGGTGGCCCGTATTCCCCAACTGCGATTTCTTCTGTAATAGGAGCAATTCGATTTGCGAGATGAATAAGATCGGCATCACTAATAGGAAGTGAATTGATGGCTATTCGTTCATTAAATGTCTCAATATAGGGAGATGTAAAAGTCCCTACACGATATCCTTCTTTTTGTAGGACCGAAGAAATAAAAGTTAAGGTAGACCCTTTTCCATTCGTTCCAGCAATATGGATAAACCGGTTCTTTTTCTCTGGATGATCTAACTTTTCAAGTAGCAGTTCCATTCGTGTGAGCCCCGGTTTGATACCTAAACGCAGCGTTCCGTGAATCCAGTTTAAGGCTTCTTCGTAAGTGTTAAAATACAAAGCTTTGGCTCTCCCTTCTATGAAAGCGCGAAATAGTCCGGGCAAAATTGAGGAGCTATTTCGCGCTTAAAGTTAAGCGTTTTTGAGTGCTCTGATTCTTTCTTCGACAGACGCTTTTTTCTCAAGATAATCTTTTTCCTTTGCTCGTTCTTCTTGAACAACTTTTTCAGGGGCTTTAGAAATAAAACGTTCATTAGATAGTTTTCCCTGAACTCGTGCCACTTCTTTATTCCACTTATCAAGTTCTTTTGTTAAGCGCTCAATTTCCTCAGAGATATCAATTAGACCTTCAAGCGGTAAGAAAATTTCAGCCCCAGTAATAACAGCTGTCATTGTCGTATTTGAAGGTTCAATATCAAACGAAATTTCGAGGGATTCTGGATTACAGAAACGTTCAATATATGAAATGTTTTCTTCAATAATTCGTTTGTAGGCCTCATCTTTTGGTTTGATTTGAATGGCAACAGGCTTACTAAGCGGTGTATTCACCTCGGAACGAATATTTCGAACGGCCCGAATAATTTCGACAAGCGTCTTCATCGCAAGTGCAGCTTCACCTTGCATTTGTTCTTCTCGAACAACTGGCCACTTTGCAACCGTAATGGAATTGCCTTCATGCGGCAAATTTTGCCAGATTTCTTCTGTTACAAACGGCATGAAGGGGTGCAGTAAGCGCATGGTTTGATCAAGAACATAAGCAAGAACTGACCGTGTGGTTTGTTTGCTTTGTTCATCTTCCCCGTATAGTGAGATTTTGGCAATTTCAATATACCAGTCACAAAATTCGTCCCAAATGAAATTATAAAGTGTTCTTCCTACTTCGCCAAATTCATATTTCTCAGAGAGCGCCGTTACCGTTTGAATGGTTTCATTCAGACGAGTCAAAATCCATTTATCACTAACTTCTGTTACGTGCGATAAATCAATTTCTTCATATTTCAGCCCATCCATATTAATCAAAGCAAACCGCGAAGCATTCCAAATCTTATTAATAAAATTCCAAGTTGCCTCTACCTTTTCAAAACTGAATTTCAAATCTTGCCCAGGTGCTGTACCAGTAGAAAGCGTATAACGGAGCGAATCCGCGCCATATTTATCAATCACTTCAATCGGATCTACACCATTTCCAAGTGATTTCGACATTTTCCGTCCCTCAGCATCACGCACAAGTCCGTGAATCAAAGTATCTTTAAATGGACGTTCTCCAGTGAATTCAACGGATTGAAAAATCATTCGAGAAACCCAGAAATAAATAATGTCATAACCTGTTACAAGAGCACTGTTTGGGAAATAACGTTTAAAATCTGGGGCATCTTCATCTGGCCAACCCATTGTTGAAAACGGCCAAAGTGCCGAACTGAACCAAGTATCAAGGACATCTTCATCTTGTGTCCACTCAGCTTCGTTTTCAGGTGGTGTTTCAGAAACATAAACTTCACCAGTTTCATTGTGATACCAAGCAGGGATTCTGTGTCCCCACCACAACTGACGGGATACACACCAATCATGAATATTTTCCATCCACGTCGCGTAGGTTTTTTCAAAGCGACTAGGCACAAAATTCACTTTTGTCTCCTCTGATGTTTGAATATCAAGAGCAGCTTTTGCCAAAGGTTGCATTTTGACGAACCATTGTAAAGATAAATAAGGTTCTACGACTGCATCTGTTCTCTCTGAATGTCCCACTGAATGAAGATGAGGTTCTTGTTTTATAAAGAGCCCTAACTCCTTGAAGTCTTCAATGATAGCTTTTCTTGCTTCAAATCGGTCCATCCCTTGATATTTTCCAGCATTTTCGTTCATGGTTGCATCTTCATTCATGACAATAATGCGTGGTAAATCGTGTCTGTTACCAACTTCAAAATCATTTGGATCGTGTGCTGGTGTAATCTTAACCGCCCCAGAACCAAATTCGCGATCAACATAATCATCTGCCACAATTGGAATTTCTCGGTTCATGATTGGAAGAAGAATCGTTTTTCCAATCAAATGTTGATACCTTTCATCTTTTGGATGCACGGCAACTGCTGTATCACCAGGGATTGTTTCAGGGCGAGTTGTCGCAATTTCAAGGAAACCACTCCCATCGGCAAGTGGATATTTCAGATGGTAAAAATGCCCTTCAATTTCCTTATGGATAACCTCAATATCCGAAAGTGCTGTTTTGGCAACTGGATCCCAGTTGATGATGTATTCGCCGCGGTATATCAAGCCTTTTTCATAAAGTGAAACAAACACTTTTTTTACAGCATCCGATAAACCTTCATCTAATGTAAAGCGTTCACGTGAGTAATCAAGTCCAAGCCCAAGCTTTTCCCACTGTTCTCGGATGAATCCTGCGTACTCTTCTTTCCATTCCCAAGCCTTTTCAAGGAATTTAGCACGCCCTAATTCATGACGTGAAACGCCTTGTTCTTTTAGTTTAGCTTCTACTTTTGCTTGAGTTGCAATCCCAGCATGATCCATTCCAGGCAAATAAAGTGTATCGAAGCCTTGCATTCTTTTGATTCTTGTTATAATGTCTTGAAGTGTTGTATCCCAAGCATGTCCAAGGTGGAGCTTTCCAGTTACGTTTGGAGGTGGAATGACAACGCTGTAAGCTTGTTTCGAATCATCACGAGAAGCTTTGAAGAAATCATTTTCTACCCACCAGCGATATCTCCCACTTTCAACATTACTCGGTTCATATTTTGTTGGCATTTCTGTGTTATCAAATTCCTTCATTCTATTTCCTCCCATCAAATTTTGCCTTTAAAAGTAAACAAAAAAACTCTTTCCATCCGAAAAGGACGAAAAGAGTTTAGATTCGCGGTACCACCTTTTTACCGAAAAAATTCGGCACTCATTCTAGTAACGATGCGATTTAGCACCGGTTTTTCCTACTTTAAAGTTCAGAAAAACAGCTCCAAGGCTACCTTCTATGAATTTTCTTTGAAAGTTCGCAGCAACCACTTTCTCTCTAGGAAAGAAAAATTCATATACTCTTCCTCTTCTTCGCTTTTTAGTATTATTATTCTCTTAGTCTATCAAAATTAAGTTCACTCGTCAATTAAGGAATCAGCTTTTCAAGCGTTTAAAAGTAGTTTCAAATGCCTCAAGCGTACGGTCAATTTCCTTTTCTCCGTGCATTGTTGAAATAAAGATTCCTTCAAACTGTGAAGGTGGAAGAAAAATTCCTTGGTCAAGCATTTCCTTGTAATAGCGGCTAAAGAAATCAAGGTCACTACTTTTGGCTGTTTCAAAATTAATCACTTTTTGATCCGTGAAGAAAAATCCAAACATGGAGCCAGCTTGATTAATTGCTATTGACACTTCATATCTTGTCGCAATTTCTTTGAGGTTTTCTTCCATTCGTTTAATAAGCGCACGGAATTTACCGTAATCATGTGGTGTCAATTGTTTGATTGTTTCATAACCAGCTGTCATTGCAAGAGGGTTTCCAGAAAGCGTACCAGCTTGATATACGGTTCCAGCTGGTGCGACGTGTTCCATAATTTCTTTTTTACCACCATAAGCTCCAACTGGGAGTCCACCACCAATAACTTTTCCTAGACAAGTTAAATCAGGCGTTACGACATAATATCCTTGAGCGGAGTAGAAGTCGACACGAAACCCGGTCATCACTTCATCAAAAATGAGCAAGCTACCAAATTTAGTTGTGAGCTTTCGCAGCCCTTCTAAAAATCCAGCGATTGGCGGAACAACTCCCATGTTTCCTGCAACGGGCTCGACAATCACACAAGCGATTTCTTCTCCAAAATGTTCAAAAGCAAGCTTGGCACTTTCTAAGTCGTTATAAGGAACCGTGATTGTATCTTTCGCTAAATCAGGCGGCACACCTGGGGAATCCGGTAAGCCTAGTGTGGCAACTCCGGATCCTGCTTTAATCAAAAGAGAATCTCCGTGACCGTGATAGCTTCCTTCGAATTTCAAGATTTTGTTGCGTTTCGTGTAACCGCGTGCAAGTCGAATGGCGCTCATAGTTGCTTCTGTTCCTGAGGAAACCATCCGTACAATTTCAATAGAAGGCACACGTTCAATAACAAGTTTAGCTAGCTCATTTTCAATTTCCGTTGGTGTTCCAAAACTCGTTCCTTTTCGAACCGCTTGAGTCAGTTTTTCAACTACTAGCGGGTTGGCATGTCCAAGAATAAGTGGTCCCCAAGATAAAACATAGTCGATATAACGATTTCCATCAATATCTTTAATATAGGCTCCATTTCCTTCTTCCATAAAAACGGGATCAGCCGCAACGGATTTAAAAGCTCGAACCGGACTATTTACCCCACCTGGCATTAATTTTAAGGCCTCATCGAATGCCTTTTTAGATGCTGAATGTTTCATGGTTTTCCTCCTGATTTTTTATTTTTGCAGATACTTCGCGACGTCTTTTGCAAAGTAAGTAATAATCAGTGATGCTCCTGCTCGCTTCATACTAAGAAGCATTTCCATCACAATTTTTTCTTCATCAATCCAACCATTGTGCGCAGCCGCTTTTACCATAGCATATTCGCCGCTCACATTGTATGCAACAACGGGTAAATGCGTGGTGTTCCGAATATCACGAACAATGTCTAAGTAAGAAAGCGCAGGTTTTACAATGAGAAAATCTGCTCCTTCTGCTTCATCGCTACTTGCTTCACGAAAAGCGTCTTCACGATTTGCTGGGTCCATTTGATAAGTTTTCCGGTCGCCAAATTGAGGCGCCCCGTCTGCGGCATCTCGAAATGGACCATAAAAAGCGGAGGCATACTTAACTGCATAGGACATAATCGGAATATGAATATAACCTGCTTCATCTAAACCTTCACGAATAGCTGTTACGAAACCGTCCATCATATTGCTTGGTGCGATGATATCAGCCCCGGCCTCTACTTGGCTAACCGCCGTTTTTTTGAGCACTTCAAGCGATTCATCATTCAAAATTTCTTCTCCTCGGACAAGACCGCAATGTCCATGGTCGGTAAATTCACATAAACAAGTGTCTGCTACGACAAGAATCTCAGGGAAAGCCTTCTTGATAATTCGCGTGGCATTTTGTACTACTCCATGATCGTGAAAGGCTCCCGTTCCTACGCTATCTTTTTCTTTCGGGATACCAAACAAGATCACAGCTTGGATACCCGCTTCTTTTACTTCTTGCATTTCTTCTTCTAATAGAGCTAGCGGGAACTGGTAAACCCCTGGCATGGAAGGAACTTCCGTTTTCGTTTCACCAAATTCTTTCACAAAAATAGGATAAATAAAATCACCCATCGAAAGTTCATTTTCTCTTACTAAATCACGCATTGCACGGGATGAACGCAAACGGCGATGGCGATCAAAGTTTTTTGTCATCATTCTTCGACTCCTTTATTATTAAATCTATTAAATTTTCCATTTGATATTTTTCAGGCTGAAAAGTCACTTCATAACCGTCTTTTTCAATTGCTTGAGTCGTTACTTCACCAATGGAACCAATGAAAAAAGGTTTATGAAATGCTAGATCATCTAAAATTTGTTTAAAGTTCCTCCAAGCAGAAGGACTAGCAAAGACAGCGATAAAATGAGGATAGCTTGCTAATGCACTTTTTAAGTTAGTCAAAGCTTCACTAGGTAAAACTGTATCATAAAGTGGAAGCCTGAAACAAGAGATCCCGAGATTAGTTAAAAATTGAGGTATTCTTGGCTTGGCAATTTTGCTTTGCGGGAGTAAAACAGCATTCGTCTCTGCTGCATTTTTTTGACTCCATTCCTTTAGAAATACTTCTGTTTCATAAAGACTTGGTTCAAAATCAACCGAAATGCCCCAATTTTCAAGGGCTTCAGAAGTTTTTTCTCCGATAGAAGCAACTTTTATATTTGTAGGTAGTTGTCGCACTTTTTGTAAAAAAAATCGAACAGAATTTTGGCTTGTAAAAAAAATCCAATCCACCTGAAGCGCTTTTTCTGTCCACTCAAAAGTGAGTGGTTTTACTTCAATCATTGGAATCGAAATTGCTTTTATTCCTGCCGCTTGTAAGCGCAAAAGACTTGCTTGATTTTTACTTTTCTCACGCGTCAAAAAAACAGCATCAGTCATGGCGCAGCTCCTGAATAATTTGCTTAGCCCCCTGATCGAGAAGTTCACGAGCAGCTTCTTGCCCAATTAATTCTGGCTCTGTTCCTGTTTTTTCGACAGTAAGTCGTTTGCTTCCATCTGCATCTGCAACGAACCCTCTGAAAAAAAGCGAATCTGCTGCACCTTTCTCTGCAAAGCCAGCAATCGGGATTTCACAGCCGCCATTTAAAGTTTCTAAAAATTTTCGTTCGCATTGGACAGTAAATGCAGTGTCAGCATCGTGAATAGAAGCAAGCATCTCTAAAAGCGCTGTATCCGTTTTGCGGCACTCAATCGCGAGAGCCCCTTGCCCGACAGCAGGAAGTGCGATTTCCGCAGAAAGCCGTTCAATTTTTAAATGAGATTCATCTAGCCAGCCCATTCGACTTAAGCCTGCTTCCGCCAAAATGATAGCGTCAAACTGTTCTTCCTCTAACTTACGTAAGCGTGTATCTATATTTCCACGAATTGAACGAATTTCCAAATCAGGTCGAATTCGTTTTAATTCTACGCTACGTCGCAAACTACTTGTGCCAATGAGAGCGCCCTTAGGTAGATCTGCAAGTTGATTTACTTCATGAAAAACAAGGACATCAAACGGAGATTCACGTTTTGGAATCGCGCCGATTACAAGTCCCTCATATAATTTGCTCGGAACGTCTTTCATGCTATGTACAGCAAAGTCAATCGTAGAGTCAGCTAGCTGATCTTCCACTTCGGAAACAAATAACCCCTTTCCACCGACTTTACTTAAAGTCACATCTAAAATTTTATCCCCTTTTGTTACAATTTCTTGAATCTTAAAATCTACCTCAGGATAATGTTTTTTTAATTCACGAATAACCCACTTCGTTTGCGTAAGTGCGAGTTTGCTGCGCCTTGAACCGACGATAAATTCCCGTTTCATTTGCCCACCTCATTTTTTTGATTTTGCAGTTGTTCAGTTTCAGCTTTTCCAGATAAACCAAAGATAGCTTTAAAAATCGCAATTTGAGAATCTGCATCTACTCTTTCAGGCATTTCCTTTATTTCAGCGATTGGTTGCTTTAGCATTTGATTAATAATGCTCTTCATATGTTTTCCAATCACCGTATATTCACGCTCTGTAAGTCCGGGTAGCTTGTGCTCTAAACTCTGCATAGTCTTTTCTTGAATCAAAAGCGCCTCCTCACGCAACTCGCGAATAAGGGGCACAACCCCCAAACGTTTTTCCCACTCAAAAAAGCGCTCTGCCTCCATATCGATCTCAGCTTCAAGCCGAGCTACAATTTTTTGCCGCTCTTCCGTATTAGCAGAAATCACCCCTTCAAGATCATCTAAATCATACAAAAAGACTTTCGCGAGATCGGCCGCTTTGGGATCGACATTTCTAGGAAGTGAAATATCAATAACAAGAATCGGCGAGTCACGCGTCTCGCTAATTTGTCGCATATCCGCTTCGCTCAGTAAATAGTCCTCTGCCGAAGTCGAAACAAGGACAATATCAGCATTTTGAAGTGCCATCTCAAGACCATCTAGGCTCACTGCTCGTGCATTTTCAAACTTTTGTGCAAGTTTCTTAGCATGTGATTCTGTCCGGTTAACAAGCACGATCTCAGAAACGCCACTTCCTGCTAAATTTTCTAAAGCTAACTCGCTCATTTTTCCTGCTCCAATTAAAAGAACTGATTTCTCACTTAAATCCGGGTAAATTCTTTTGGCAATTTCGACGGCCGCATAGCTAACAGAAACCGCATTTTCATTAATCTTTGTTCGGTGATGCATTTCTTTTGCAAAATGTATTGCTTCACGAAACAATTGATTCAAAATCGTCCCAGTTGTTTCAGTTTTTTGTGCCTGTAAAAAGGCTTGCTTAACTTGTCCGAGAATTTGTGTTTCCCCTAGCACTAAAGAATCCAGTCCTGCAGTTACTGCGTATAGGTGTTTGACAGCTTCTTTTTCTTCGTGGAAAAATAAATAAGAAGCGACCTCCTCAAGTTCCATCCCAAACCATTCCGCAAGAAAACGTTTCATATAATATTTTCCGGTATGTATTTGATCAACAACCGCCGTGATTTCTGTGCGATTACATGTTGAAAGAATCACATTTTCCAAGATACTTTTTTCATTTTGTAAAGCGGTAAGCGCTTTGTCAATTTCTGTTTCAGTAAAACTGAACTGTTCTCGTACCTCTATTGGTGCCGTTTTATGGTTCAGTCCAACAGAAAGGATATACATGTATACGTCCCCCTAATTTATATTAATTCCATTTTAGCACTTTTTATTCCGTTAATTCAATCACACAGTTTGTGAAATTTGTAAGGAATCCCACAGAAAAAGAGCTGACAAGTCAGCTCTTTTTTAGCGTTTTGCTTCAATGAATGACCATGCTTCTTCTTTACCCATTCCAGTCTCTGCTGAAAACAAAACAAAGTCATCTTCTCCGTCAAAATCAAGGGTTTCTTTTACCACTTTTGCGTTTTTTTGCCATTTACTTCTTGGAATTTTATCTGCTTTTGTTGCAACCACAATAACTGGGATTTGATAATACTTCAAAAACTCATACATCATCACATCATCATTCGTTGGCTTATGACGCAAATCGACAATTTGAATAACAGCGCGAAGTGGTTCACGCGAAGTAATATAGGTTTCGATCATTTCGCCCCATTTTTCACGCTCTTTTTTGGAGACTTTCGCAAATCCGTATCCAGGAACATCCACAAAAAACAAGGATTCTTCGATTTTATAAAAATTAAGCGTTTGCGTTTTACCTGGTTTTTGCGAAATTCGTGCCATACTTTTTCTACCAATCATTCGGTTGATAAATGAAGATTTTCCAACATTGGATCGCCCAGCGAGTGCAAATTCAGGAAGGTCACCTTCCGGATATTGCTCCTGCCAAACTGCACTGATCACAAGTTCGACGTTGTGTACCTGCATAACTTAGCCCATCCTTTTCCTAATCTCGTTTTAGTATAACGGAAAAACGCTTTTCCGACAACAATTTGCAGGAAAAGCGTTCACCATTAAAACTTATCGACTTCTTCTTTCACCATCTTAATAAATTGATCAAGTGGCATATTTTCCGAATCTTTCGAGCCGTAACGACGAATATTCACTTCGCCACTTCGAGCTTCTTCATCCCCTAAAACAAGCGCATAAGGAATTTTTTGAGTTTGAGCTTCACGAATCTTATAACCCAACTTCTCATTTCGTTCATCCACTTCTGCTCGGAATTTCGCCCGTTGCAATTTTTCTTGCACTTCTTTCGCATAGTCAAGATGAGCATCCGCATTTACAGGAATGATTTCCATTTGAACAGGTGCAAGCCAAGTTGGGAAAGCGCCTTTGTACTCTTCAATCAAATAAGCTACAAAGCGTTCCATTGTTGAAACGACCCCACGGTGGATCACAACAGGACGATGTTTTTCACCATCTTCGCCGATATAAGTGAGATCGAAACGTTCAGGAAGAAGAAAGTCAAGTTGAACAGTCGAAAGTGTTTCTTCTTTTCCAATCGCAGTTTTAACCTGAACGTCTAGTTTTGGACCATAAAAAGCAGCTTCTCCTTCCGCTTCAAAATAATCCATCCCCATTTCATCCATCGCATTTTTCAGCATTGATTGAGCTTTTTCCCACATAGCATCATCATCAAAATATTTTTCAGTATTTTCCGGATCACGATAGCTAAGACGGAAACTGTAATCTGTAATATTAAAGTCGTTATAAACTTCAAGAATGAGTTCGAGTACACGCTTGAATTCATCTTTGATTTGATCTGGACGAACGAATACGTGTGCATCATTTAATGTCATCCCACGTACCCGTTGCAAACCAGAAAGCGCCCCGCTCATTTCATAACGGTGCATCAAGCCCAGTTCTGCAATCCGAATAGGTAATTCTCGGTAACTATGGATGTCATTTTTATAAATCATCATGTGATGCGGACAGTTCATAGGACGAAGCACAAGTTCTTCGTTATCCATTTTCATAGTTGGGAACATATCATCTTGATAATGATCCCAATGCCCACTTGTTTTATAAAGTTCTACGTTCGCCATAACAGGAGTATAAACATGGTTATAACCCAAGCTTTCTTCCTTATCCACGATGTAGCGCTCGATCACCCGCCGAATTGTTGCTCCTTTTGGCAACCAAAGTGGCAATCCTTGTCCAACTTCTGCTGAATTGGCAAAGAGATCTAACTCCTTACCAAGTTTTCTGTGGTCACGTTCACGTGCTTCTTCTTGCATTTTAAGGAATTCATCCAAATCCTCTTTAGAGAAAAAGGCTGTTCCGTAAATCCGTTGAAGCATCTTATTATTGCTATCGCCACGCCAGTAAGCTCCAGCGACACTTAACAATTTAAAGACTTTAATTTTCCCAGTAGATGGAACATGAATCCCACGACAAAGATCGAAAAACTCACCTTGTGAATAAATAGTAACAGTTTCATCTGCTGGAATAGCTTCAATGAGTTCGAGCTTGTACGGATCGCCGACTTCTTTAAATCGCTTAATCGCTTCTTCACGCGAAACCACTTCACGAGAAATAGGCAAGTTTTCCTTCACAATTTTTTGCATTTCCTTTTCAATTTGCGGAAAGGACTCTTCGCTAATGGCGCTGTCTAAATCAATATCATAGTAAAAGCCAGTATCAATAGCTGGACCAACACCAAAATTCGCATCTGGGTAAAGTCGTTTAACAGCTTGAGCAAGTAAATGCGCAGAGCTGTGACGCAAAATACCCAGTGCATCCGGATGATCAGGAGTCACAATTTCAATTGAACCATCTTCTTCAATCGGTGTGACTAGATCCACCAACTGTCCATTAATTTTTCCTGCTAAAGCTTTTTTCTTTAAACTTGGGCTGATAGATTCTGCAATATCAGCTGTTGATACACCATTTTCAAACTCTTTTACTGAACCGTCTGGAAATGAAATTTTCATCACGATCTGCTCCTTTACTTTTTTATTTTAGTTCTGATAAGAAAAACAACTTTTCCCCGAGAAAATAAAAAAACTCGCCCCTTAAAACAAGGGACGAGTTATGCTCGTGGTTCCACCCAAGATTTCAAACAAACACAAAATTTGTTCTCTCTTGTCGCTGTTAACGAAAGCGAATCGTCTATCATTACTCACTAAAAGCTTTCCAGATAGAAGTTCAAAGGCGGTCCGATCTCAATTTTCGGTTTGGAGGTTCGCAGCTCCCCCTCCTTCTCTGTAACGTTCCATTAAGATGGTTGTCCTTATCATCACTGTTAATTTATTAACTAGCTCTAGTATACGCACAAAAAGAAAATTTGACAAGCTTTTTTTATTTACTTATTTACGTCGATTCTTTCCTTCAAGTTGTACTTCTTTAGAAAGAAAACGAATACGCTCCATAATTCGCCTAGCTTTTAACTGCTCTTCCATCCCATTTTGAGTGAATGTTAAGTGTGATTCCAGCTGTTTCATATTGTAGTTTGACGAGAAAAAAGTAGGCAATTCTTCTTGCATCCGAAACTGTAAAATAGCTCCCAAAACTTCATCTCGCGTCCAAGCAGTCATGGCCTCTGCACCAATATCGTCGAGCATTAAAACTTCAGTTTCTTTAGCAAACTCGATTTTTTCACTAACCGTATTATCCGAGATGGACTGTTTGATTTCACGCATGAATTCTGGCAAGTAAACGAGCGTAGTAGTTACACCACGCAGTGCCAGTTCACGAGCAAGTGCTCCAAGCAAATAAGATTTTCCAGTGCCAAAATTCCCATGAATATATAAGCCTTTTACCCGTTCAGACGAATCTTTCGAATACTGTTCGAGAAAATCAAAAGCTTCAACAAGTGCGCGCTGTCGCTCTTCCTCATCCGTATAAAAATGATCAAGTGAAGCTTCCAAAATTTGTTTAGGCATGTAGAGTGAGCGAATGCGGCGTTCCACACTTTTACGCTTATCCGCTTCAATTTTTTCAGGGGTCGGATAGTACATCACCGTGATAAATTCACCATTTATCACAAGCTTTGGCGCATAACCAGGCATGAGCGTTTCTTTCTTTGCGCGAAACTGTTCATCTTGTGTCATGAATTCATATAAGTTTGATAAGTTCTGATTGATCAACTGCTCAGTCACATCGTCTTTATGTTCATTTAAAAACGCCCGGATAGGCTCGTACTGAAGCACCTTTTCCTTTAGCGTATTATATTCTTTTTCAAAATCTCGTCCGCTAAAAAGCTGTCCAAGCGTTCGTTCAATTTTATCCACCTTCGTTCACCTACCTTTTTAGTTGTTTTTTTATTCGTTTCACTTGGTCCTCAAGCGCTTCTTTTTCTCGATTCGATAGCTCACTTCTAGCTGGCTCAGTCTCTTCTTTATCAAACCAATCTGGCAATACTTCCGTTCGTTTTTTACTGGAAAACTGCGACGCCCGGTTGTACCTTCTTTTTTCTTCAGGTTCCTCTTGCAGTCGTTTGTATTTTTCATGTTCAGCTAGCGCCAGCTCCATCGCTTCTTTCGCCGTCTTTACATTTTTTCGTTTCCAGTGTGCCGCAATCGTCATCATATAATTTCGCGAAATTTTACCATCTAATCGCAGCAAAACATATTCAATTAATACATTCATTACCGGTTTTGGTAAGTTTTGCTTCGTCATCACTTCTTCGATTACACGTAAGTCTGTTTCAGCAGGTTCAGCACCATCTGCAATATCGATCAAAAGTTGGAAAGGTGTGACACTTTCTAAATAAACTTGAAGCGCCTCTTCATCATTCACTTCTGGTTTTGACTGTGCCTCTTTCGCCGCCACTTCTTCTTTTGATCTAGTTACGAGTTTAGGTAAGTCGTGATGTTTTAGTTGATAACTTTCCCGAATGATTTTTCGAAGTTGTTCAAGTTGAATAGTTCCACGTGCATCAAGTGCTCGATATAAGAAAGAAGGCATTTCTTTTTCGTCCACTTGATAAATCGCATGCATCTTCAAAATCGTATCCATAACAGATTCCGTAATTTGATCACGACTCAGCATATTTGGAGAAAGCAATTGATAAAAGTAACCCCAATCAAATTCTTTTGAGTCGAGTTTAATTTTGCTTGGTGTTTTCTCTTCCATAAATTCAGTTTCAGAAGGAATTTCAGGCGTTTCGTTACCGAAACGAAACGGTTCAAACACATCTTGAAAGTTTCTCGTTACTTCGCTGTACTCAGTCCGATCGAACTTCTGATCAATAAACAATTGTTGCAATTCTTGATAGCGCTTATTCCCCACTTGACTAAATAAATAGATATTTAATAGTCCATCTTCAAAAAATTGTCTCGGAGTGAGAGGCGCTAAAAGTTCATAAACAAAAGTTTGATCATCCAATTCTGCTTTTTTGTAGGAACGAACAAGACCAAGTCCTTCAAGCTTAAGACGTGCTTCAAAAAAAGCTTGAAGGGAAATCCCAAGCGTCGTAAGCAACTGGGAATGAGGCTTTGCTTTGCTCCAAAGCTTATTTTCTTCCACTTCTTCAAGAAGGGAAAAATAAAGAGACAAAGCATGAGCACCCATGAGTGGTTGATACAGCTTAAGTAGTACTTTGCGGTTAAATTCTGTTATAATGCCATCTGCCTTCACCTTGTACCCATCGACAGGTCGTAATTCCATCCAAAATTCAGTCAAGTGCTTCTCACCCTTTATTATTTTTGTCCATTAACTCCTTCAGTTCATCGACAAAAACATTAATATCTTTAAATTGACGATAAACGGAGGCAAAGCGCACATAAGCAACCTCATCTAACTTAGCAAGTTTATCCATCACTTTTTCACCAATTAAATCGGAATCAATTTCACTTTCACCTAACGCACGAAGTTCGCGCTCCACCTCAGAAACAATATCTTCCAATTGTTCAATACTTACAGGGCGTTTCTCACAAGCACGGATCAAGCCGCGACGAACTTTTTCTCGTGCAAATTCCTCGCGTGCGCCATCTTTTTTCACAACAATCAGCGGACTTTCTTCCACCTTTTCAAAAGTCGTAAACCGAAAGCCACATTTTTCGCACTCGCGTCGTCTTCTAATCGAGTTCCCATCATCTGCCGGGCGTGAATCCACAACTCGAGTTCCATTATATTTACAAGAAGGACATTTCAAATTTCATTCACTCCCATCATTTCGCTCTATTATACCATGCCTTTTAAGCTGGTGTAAAAGTTCATTCACCTGCTCGCTCGTTTCTTTTAATGTCCCGCTATTATCAATGACAAAGTCTGCGAGCTTAGCCTTATCGCTAATCGGCATTTGGGTGGCAATTCTTGCAAGTGCCTCTTCCCTTGAAAGCCCATTTCGCGCCATTAACCGCGTAAGCTCTACTTCTTCTGTTGTCATGACAACAAGCACTTGATCAACAAGATCCGTTAATTGACTTTCATAAAGCAGCGGAATATCTAAAACAACAAATGTTTCACCACTTTTAAACAAGCGATCACGCTCTTGAAGCATCTCTTTTCGTACAAGTGGATGAACAATTTTGTTCAGTTGCTCCCGTTTTTGGCTATCATGAAAAATGATTTCACCTAGCTTCGCTCGATTTAATGCCCCCTTCGAAAGCACCTCATCTCCAAAAGTAGAAACAATTTTTTTAAGTCCAACCGTGCCTTTTTCCACTACTTTTCTCGCCACTAGATCAGCGTCAATGACGGGAATCTTTTCATCTTGCAACATCTTACTAACCGTTGATTTTCCGGTAGCAATGCTCCCAGTAAGTCCCAGTGTGAATTCCATTTTCCCACCTCTATTTTTGACAATGCGGACAAAAATGTGTGCCCCGCCCGTTCAACTTAATTTTTTCGATCAAAGTTCCACAAGTAGGACATGGTTCACCTTCATGACCATAAACAACTAATTTTTCTTGAAAACGCCCGAGCTCCCCTTGCGAGTTCACATAAGTTCGAATTGTGGAACCACCAAGTATAACAGCTTCCTCCATAATCGCCATTGTCGCTTCATAAATCCGGCTTACTTCAAGCTTAGAAAGCGAATTCGCCGCTCGAGTGGGTAAAACCTTTGCCCGGTAGCAAATCTCGTCTGCGTAAATATTTCCGATGCCAGCAACTAACTTTTGGTCAACTAAAATTGTTTTAATGGCGCGCGACGATTTCTTTAAGCGAGAACGAAAAGGGGCGAGCTCAAAACTTCCAGGAAAAGGTTCCGGTCCAAGTTTTAAAATGGATTTTGTATCGGCTTCCCCGTGCTTTTGAATCCATTCCATCGTCCCAAATTTACGAACATCTAAAAATCTCAGTTCAGTGTGATCCGTAAAATGAAAACGAATATGTGTATGCTTTGTCACCTCATCAGTATCCTCGTTCAAACGGAATTTCCCTTCCATTCGCAAATGGGCAAGCAACGAGCAGTTCGTTAAATCAAAAATCAAAAACTTCCCGCGCCGTCGTACAGCTTCGAACTCCTCACCAACGAGAGCCAATTTAAATTCATCTGGATCTCCATTCACGATCATTTTAGGAACACGAACCGTCACACGATCAATTTTCTTTCCAATCACAAGTTCATTTAACGTTTTTCGTACATTTTCGACTTCTGGTAATTCTGGCATGTTTCATTAACTCCTTTTATTTCGCATCATACCACGTGTCACCAAATGCAGCGTCCGCTTTAAGCGGTACATCAAGTGTTACCGCATTTTCCATAACATCTGGCACGACTTTTTCTAGTATCTGAATCTCGTCTTCTGGAGCCTCAAAAATCAATTCATCGTGCACTTGAAGCAACAGACGAGCTTGCAATTTTTCTTTTTCCAACCGATCACTCATCAAAATCATCGCTTTTTTAATAATATCAGCCGCACTTCCTTGAATCGGCGTATTCATTGCAGTACGTTCCGCAAAACTACGAACATTAAAGTTACGACTTGTAATCTCTGGAATATAGCGTCTCCGGTGCAAGATCGTTTCCACATATCCAGTTTCTTTAGCTTGACGTACAATTTCATGCATGTACTCTTGCACGGCAGGATAGCTTTCAAAATAGCGGTCAATAAATGCCTTTGCTTCTTTACGAGTAATCCCGAGGTTTTGTGACAATCCGTAATCACTAATTCCATAAACAATTCCAAAGTTGACCGCTTTAGCTTGACGTCGCATCAGAGAGTCCACTTGGTCCTCATCCACATGAAAAACATCCATAGCCGTTTTAGTATGAATATCATAATCATGCTTAAAAGCATAAATTAAATTTTCATCTTTTGAGATGTGCGCTAGAACTCGAAGCTCAACCTGCGAATAGTCTGCTGAGAAAATTTTCCATCCAGGTTCGCTAGGAACAAAAGCTTGTCGGATTTTCCGACCTTCTTCAAGTCGGATCGGAATGTTTTGCAAGTTCGGATCGACAGAACTTAAACGACCCGTTTGGGCAAGTGTCTGATTGAAGCGAGTGTGTACTTTATGTGTCTTTTTATCCGTAACTTTAAGCAATCCTTCAATATATGTGGATTGAAGCTTACCGAGCTGACGATAAATTAAAATTTCTTCAATAATCGGGTGTTGTCCAGACAAAGCCTCAAGAACATCCGCTGCTGTCGAGTAACCAGTTTTTGTTTTTTTGATAACTGGAAGTCCTAATTTTTCAAACAAAACAACTCCAAGTTGTTTCGGCGAATTGATGTTAAATTCATATCCAGCCAAGCTATGAATGGACTTTTCAAGCGTATCAATTCGTTCAGCAAGCTCTGCTTTCATTTCTAGCAAACGGTCCGTATCCACGCGCACACCAAAAATTTCCATTTTAGCAAGAACAAATGAAAGTGGCAACTCAAGACTTGTCAGAAGTTCCATCTGTTCATTTTCTTCTAAATCTTGTGTGAGTGGCTTTTCGAGTTGAAAAACGGCAACAGCTTTATGTGCTAAATGATCCGCGACCTTTTTTTCCTCAGGAACCTTGTATTTAGCTCCTTTTCCGTAAACAGCTTCATCCGTTTGAACGTTGCTAAAATCATGCTGCCTCGCCACACTCGCGAAGTCATCAATGGTTTCAGAAGGATTCAATAAATAAGAAGCCAACATAGCATCAAATGTAATCCCTTTTATTTCCAATTCCAGTCGGTGGAGTGCTACAGTTATTTTTTTCGCATCGTAAACGAACTTCTTCTCATCCTTAGAAAGAGCCCACTTTTTAAAAGCCGAACTTTTCTTGGCCGTTTCAGCTGTGAAGAAAAAAGTTCCTGCTTTTGAGTGTAAACTAAACCCAACAAATGGTGCTGTGTGGTAATTTTCATTTTCAAGTTCCACGTAGAGCGCAGCAGGCGAAGCAAAATGTGTATCTGTTAGAGCCGTTATAACCTCAAAATCAACATCCTGAACACTAGCGGCTACTTCATCAGTCGCTTCACCCTCGATATTTTTTAAAATTGATTTAAAATCCATTTCTTTTAAAAAGGGAACGACTTTTTCTGTTTGAAAACCAGAATAATTGGTATCCGAAAGCTTGACTTCAACAGGTGAATCCGTATTGATAGTTGCTAGTTCTTTACTCAAAAGTGCCAAATCTTTATTATCCATCACTTTTTCTTGCAATTTCTTACCAGATATTTCACCTGCATGTTCTAGTACGCTTTCGACAGTTCCGCCGTATTGGTGAAGTAATTTTAACGCGGTTTTTTCACCAACACCGGGAATTCCAGGAATATTATCCGAAGAATCTCCCATTAATCCTTTCATATCGATAATTTGCTCTGGAGAGAGATCATACTTTTCACGTAAAGTATCAGGCGTGTTTTTTTCCATATCTGTGATCCCTTTTCTAGTAATATAAACGGTTGTTTGTTCACTTGCCAACTGCGTTAAATCTCGATCACCAGTAATAATAATCGTTTCAAGCTTATCTTGTTCTGCTTTTTTAGCAAGTGTTCCAATAATATCATCCGCTTCGTAATCTTTGAGTTCATAATGAGGAATATCATAGGCATCAAGCAGTTCTCTAATAAAAGGAAACTGCTCGCTTAGTTCACTTAGTGTTTTTTGTCTGCCACCTTTATAACCTTTGAAAGTTTGGTGACGAAATGTTGTTTTTCCTGCATCAAAAGCCACAAGCACATGATCGGGCTTCTCATTTTCTAGTACATTATTTAACATCATTGCAAAACCATACACCGCATTCGTGTAAATCCCTTTTTCATTTGTTAAAAGTGGAAGTGCATAAAATGCGCGATTTGCAATACTGTTTCCATCAATTAAAATCAATTTACCCACAGGAAAAATCCTCCTCGTTTTCAAGTTTTCACTTGCATTTATTTTACCATAATTTGGCCTGTGATTAATAGTTTGAGCGTCTAAATCAAAAAAGAGCGCGACGGTTTGTCGTGCTCTTTTTAAAAACGAACAAAAATATAAACTTTTTACATTACATCCCAGAAAAAACGAACTTTCTTATAAATTTCCGATTAATTCATTCGCGAATTCCGAGCATTTCAGTTCTGTTGCATTATCCATTAAACGAGCAAAATCATAAGTGACGGTCTTAGCTTGAATTGTCTTTTCCATCGATTGTGTGATTAGATCCGCGGCTTCATTCCAACCTAAATGCTCTAAAAGTAACGTACCAGAAAGAATAACGGAAGATGGATTAACCTTATCGAGCCCCGCATATTTCGGTGCAGTTCCATGTGTCGCTTCAAAAATTGCATGTCCAGTTTGGTAATTTATGTTGGCACCTGGAGCAATTCCAATTCCGCCAACTTGTGCCGATAGGGCATCAGAGATATAATCCCCATTTAAGTTCATTGTCGCAACAACATCAAATTCAGCCGGTCGCGTTAAAATTTGTTGCAAAAAGATATCCGCAATAGAATCTTTGATAAGAATTTTCCCAGCATCTAAAGCTTCTTGCTGTTTTAAATCTGCTACTTCTGTTCCTTCTGCTTCTTTAATCAGGTCATATTCATTCCACGTAAACACCTGATCTTTGAATTCCCGTTCGCAAAGCTCATAGCCCCATTGTTTAAAGGCTCCTTCCGTAAACTTCATGATGTTTCCTTTATGAACTAAAGTAACGGACTTGCGGTTTTCTTTCATCGCATAAAGAACTGCCGAGCGAACAAGTCTCTCTGTTCCTTCTTTTGAGATAGGCTTAACACCAATTCCTGATGTTTCAGGAAAACGGATATTTTTAACATTAAATTCAGATTCAAGAAATTGAATTAGTTTTTGTGCTTCCGCGCTACCTTCTTTAAATTCAATCCCTGCATAAATATCTTCTGTATTTTCTCGAAAAATGACCATATCAGTATCTTCAGGTCGTTTAACAGGAGACGGGACACCTGTAAAATAGCGCACAGGACGCAAACAAACATACAGGTCTAATTCTTGTCTAAGCGCAACATTGAGCGAACGAATTCCCCCGCCAATTGGTGTTGTAAGCGGCCCTTTAATAGCAATTAAATAGTCAGAAATCACATCAAGCGTTTCTTGCGGAAGCCATTCACCAGTTTGTTTAAAAGCTTTTTCGCCGGCTAAAACTTCTTTCCATTCGATTTTGCGTGATCCTCCGTATGCTTTGTTAACAGCGGAATCTAGCACTCGTTTAGCAGCTCGCCAAATATCAGGACCAGTTCCATCTCCTTCGATAAATGGAATGATGGGCTCATCGGGTGTATGAAGCACCCCGTTTTTCACTTGAATTTTTTCAGCCATACGTTAGAAATTCCTCCTTATATCCGTTCTTCAATAGGTAAAAACTTACGATCTTCAGGGCCTACATAAATCGCTCGAGGTCGAATTAAGCGGTTATCACGATACTGTTCAAAAATATGCGCGAGCCATCCAGAAACACGGCTTACAGAAAAAACGAGTGTAAATAAATCAACATCAATGCCAAGCGCATGGTAAACGGATGCAGAATAAAAATCAACATTTGGTCGAAGATGTTTAAGCTCCCAAACAGACTCTTCTATTTGGCAAGAAAGCGTATACCACTTCGCTTCTTCTGTTCCCTTTGTCAAAAGGTGTGACATAGCTTTTAAATGTTTTGCACGTGGATCTCCATTTTGATAAACACGGTGGCCAAAGCCCATAATTTTTTGTTTTTGGTCAATTTTATATTGTATGTAGTCTTTTACGTTGCTTGAAGCACGATCTATTTCTTCGAGCATATCAAAAACACGTTCGTTAGCTCCGCCATGTAGCGGCCCCTTTAAGGCGCCAATTGCTGCGGTTACTCCTGAATACACATCGGAAAGAGTTGCCACGCAAACACGAGCTGTAAAGGTAGAGGCGTTAAATTCATGATCAGCATGCAAGACAAGTGCTTTGTTCATCGCCTCAACGGAAAGAGGATCAGCTTCTTCGCCAGTCAACATGTACAAAAAGTTAGCAGCCACGCCGAGATCATCACGAGGTGGAATAGGATCTAGTCCACGGCGAATTCTTGAAAAAGCAGCTACGATTGTCGGCATTTTAGCTTGTAGACGTAGCCCTTTTTTGTAAATCGATTCTCCGTCATCTAGCTCGGATTCGGTATCAAACACACCAAGCATTGAAACAGTTGTCCGCAGTACACTCATCGGATGTAGTTTCTGATGATGTTGCATTCTAAGACTAGTGATGATTGTTTCCGATACAGCCATATGTTCTTTAATTTCAAGCTGAAAATTTGCTAATTCATCCTTGTTTGGCAGTCTAAGATGCCAAAGTAAATAAATAACTTCTTCAAAGCTGACATTATTCTCAACTAAATCATCAATACCATATCCGACATACTTTAAAGTATCGTCAACAATGGAGCTGATAGAAGTCTCTGCTACATATACATTTTCAAGTCCTTTAGAAAGTGTCATCTAAATCCTCCTTCATAAACGTTATTTCCCTTCTTACTTGGTGGTGAAAAACGTGATCGTTTGCATCACAATATAAGCAATACCAGAAGCAATTACAGGACCTGCGGCAATTCCTCGAAAAAGTGCTACTGCAAGAATGGTCCCGAATACAAGTGAAACTGTGATTTGAGGGTCTTGCGACATATAGCCGACCCCTTTTCTTGATAATATCGAAACTAGAATCCCTGCACTTAAACCTACCCAACCTGAGAGGGATTTAAACGAATCAAATAAATCTTTAAAGCCGATTTGGCCTGTTGCAATTGGAATCAAAATAGCGATTGTAATAATTGTAACTCCCCAGTTAATGCCTTTTGATTGAATCACTTCTATAATTTTTGTGTTCCCAGCAAAAAGTTTGAGAACAATCACAACTGCAACAGCAATGATTAATGAATTATTCTTAGCCACGATTCCAAGCGCTAAAAAAAGTAGTAAAAATAACATGCTTTCTGTAAACATAATGAACACCTTTCGCTACCTTAAGGAATTTCCATAAGATAAAAAATATTATAGCATAAAATTTCTATTTAGCATAAAATAAACCTATTACGTTTCTGAAACTTTATAAGTAAAACGAATACTAAGATTGGAGAAACAAGCGAGCTAGCTAAGCCCGCTTGTCACATATCAAAATAATAGTGGTCTGACTGTTTGTTTTGTTTGGCAAACCATTTTGTGAGTTTGGGTTTAATAAGTCGCCTAACAAACGGAATAAACAGAAGTAATCCGATTAAAGTGGTTAAAACTCCCGGTATTGTAAAGAATAGTGCGGAAAAGAAAAAACAAATGGTATCGAGCAAGTACGGCGCAACCGTTCGCCCGTCCAAAATATTTCTTAAAAGTGTTCCGCCCACTTTTTTAAACATATAAACGCCTATTGCAGTAGAAAAAATTTGAATCAGAAGAAGTGGCCAAAATCCGATCCACTGGAATAACCACACATAAACGATTAATTCAACGAGCCCATAAATTGCCCAGTAAGCAAACATATTTTTCAAAATATCAACTCCAGTTTGTCTTCTATCCCTTTATTATAACGCATTCGAAGAGAATAAAAAAACATAACGAAAAAAAGACCCATTAAGTGCGGATCCCGCACTTAATGGGTCTAGCCTTTAGTTTAATGAGTAGCCGTTTTTCCGTTATAAACAGCACCTTGACGTGAATCAACTGTGATGATTTCACCGTGGTTGATAAGAGTTGTAGCATCTTTTGCACCTACAACAACTGGAATACCTAAGTTAATTCCAACAACCGCTGCATGGCTTGTTAAGCCACCTTCTTCAACAACAACTGCGGCACTTTTTTCGAATGCAGGCATGATTTCTTTATCCGTTGTTTTAACAACAAGAATGCCACCTTGTTCTGCTTTTTCAAGTGCTTCTTTATTTGTCTTTGCAACAATCGCTTTTCCACTTACAGATTCACGACCGACGCCTTGACCTTTGACTACTTTTTCACCAATTAGTTGGATTTTCATCAAATTCGTTGTTCCACTTTCGGTAACTGGAACTCCAGCAGTGATGATAATTAAATCTCCTTGTTGAGCAAGTCCAGAATCAAGTGATTCTTTTACTGCTAGGTCAAACATATCATCTGTATTTTGAACAGGATCTGCTAAGCGAGCATAAACACCCCAAGAAAGAGCAAGTGAACGACAAACATGTTCATTGAAAGTAACCGCAAGGATATGCGATTTTGGACGATATTTAGAGATCATACGCGCAGTATGACCGCTTTGAGTAGCGGCAACGATTGTTTGAACGTCTAAATTACGAGCAGTATGACCAACCGCTTGGCCAATTGCTTCCGTCATATCAGTATTTTGATGCATTTTAAGCGCAAACTTATCTTGCGTAATCAAGGCTTCTTCTGTGCGAAGAGCAATTTTCGCCATCATTTGAACGGCTTCAACTGGATAATCCCCAGCTGCAGTTTCACCAGAAAGCATAATTGCATCTGTTCCATCGAAAATAGCATTCGCAACGTCAGATGCTTCAGCACGAGTTGGACGCGGATTGCGTTGCATCGAATCAAGCATTTGTGTTGCTGTTACAACTGGTTTTCCTAACTTGTTACATTTTCTGATAAGTTCTTTTTGAACAATCGGAACTTCCTCAGCTGGAATTTCCACACCAAGGTCACCACGAGCAACCATCAATCCTTGAGAAACCTGAAGAATTTCGTCAATATTATCGACACCTTCTTGGTTTTCGATTTTAGGAATGATTTGAACATGTGTAGCATCATGGTCTTCTAAGATTTTTGTGATTTCAAGAACATCAGACGCACGACGTACGAATGAAGCTGCAATGAAATCGATTCCTTGTTCTAAACCAAAACGAATATCGTTTGCATCTTTTTCAGTGATTCCAGGAAGATTAATAGAAACGTTTGGCACGTTTACGCCTTTTTTGTTTTTCAAAACACCAGGGTTAAGAACTTTTGTTACGAGTTCACGGTTGGCATTATCTTTTTCAGTAACTTCAAGTCCGATAAGACCATCGTCAAGCAAGATACTTGAACCAACTTCTACATCATCAAAAAGTTCTGCGTAAGTAACTGAGAACTTTTCTTTTGTTCCTTCAACAGGTGTCATTGCAATGCGAACGATATCACCTTCAGCAAACTCTACTTTTCCGCCTGCCATATCGTTTGTGCGAATTTCTGGACCTTTTGTATCGAGCAAAAGCGCTACTGGAGTTCCAGTAATTTTTGCTGCTTCGCGAATATTTTTGATTCGCGCACCATGTTCTTCATAATCACCATGAGAAAAATTAAGTCGAGCTACGTTCATACCCGATTCAATTAGTTTTACTAGCGTATCAACGGATTCACTAGCAGGTCCAATGGTACAAATAATTTTCGTTTTTTTCATCTTCACTACTCCTCCTAGAACTACCTATTCATATACACATTATAAACACATCTATTACATTTTACCAGTAACAGCTTTATGAAACAAGTTGTTTGTGAAAAAACAATCAAACTTATTCTTTTCTAAATAAGAATGATTCTTGTTTTCAAAAATTATTTTCAAAACTACACTTGAAAAAGGTCACTAAACTGCTTTAGTGACCTCCCTCTTAAATCGAAAGAATAGATGCTAGTTTAAACATCTCATCATTCAATTGATGTTTTTCTTTTAAAATTTCTGTAATGTCGTTTTCAACGATTTTATTTTCACGAATTCCAACAGCTAAACCGCCACGGTTTTCAAGCAAAAGGTCTACCGCACGAGCACCAAGTCGACTTGCAAGCACACGGTCAAATGCCGTTGGACTTCCGCCACGCTGAACATGCCCTAAAACAGTAACGCGCGCATGGTAATCCCCGTATTGTGCAAGACGTTCAGCAAACTCATTTCCAGACATAACTCCTTCAGCAACAACAATGATGCTGTGCTTTTTACCACGTTCACGTCCCTTATTAAGACGCCCTACGATATCATCCATGTTAAATTCAACTTCTGGAACGATAATAGCTTCAGCGCCGCCAGCAAGCCCCGACCAAAGTGCGATATCTCCCGCATCACGTCCCATTACTTCAATGATAAATGTACGTTCATGACTTGTTGCCGTGTCACGAATTTTATCAAGTGCGTCTAAAACTGTATTTAGCGCTGTATCGAAACCTATTGTGAAGTCTGTTCCTGAAATATCATTATCGATTGTTCCCGGAATTCCAATTGTTGGGAAACCACGTTTAGTAAGAGCCTCAGCACCGTGATAAGAACCGTCTCCACCAATAACCACAAGTCCATCAATTTGATGCTTCTTAAGTTGTTCAATCCCTTTTAGTTGTCCTTCTTCCGTTGCAAATTCAGGGTAACGTGCAGAATATAGGAATGTACCCCCGCGTTGAACCAAGTCCCCGACTGAACCAAGTTCGAGTTTGTGGATATCTCCGTTTACAAGTCCAAGAAAGCCGTAATTAATTCCATAAACTTCTAAACCTTCATAAATAGCTTTACGCACAACAGCTCGGGCTGCTGCGTTCATACCAGGTGCGTCGCCACCACTCGTCAATATCGCAATACGTTTCATTTTTACTACCACCTCAGACTATGATTATTTTTCCATCACACGGTACTATTCTACCCTAATTCACTCGAAATGAAAAGTCTCAGGAGCGCATTTTTCAAAGCTTTTCTAAGGATAAATCCTCCATTTTTAAATTGGTACTTTTAAAAAAAGCTTTTATAATGCAAGAAATGAGGAGTTTGGTCTATGCAAATTGGTTTTGTGAAAAAAGTTCTTAATAAAGAATTTGATGTAAAAAAATATACAGAAGAAGCGTATTGACCGGGTCAATACGCTTCTCTTTAGGCTTCATAAACCCCTATTTTTTTAAATTTATTATACCGCTGTTCAACAAGTTGTTCTTCTGTGAATGCCATAAGTGTGTGCAACGACTTCGAAAGCGTTTGGTCAATTAGTTCAGCCTGCTTTTCCAAATCATTGTGCGCCCCGCCTCTGATTTCTGGGATAATCCCATCAATAATTTCAAGTTCATAGAGATCATTTGCAGCAATACGCATTGATTCGGCTGCTTTTTGAGCGAGACTTGCATCTTTCCACAAAATCGCTGCCGCTCCTTCAGGTGTAATAACAGAGAAAACAGCATTTTCAAGCATAAAAATTTGATTCCCCGCTCCAAGTGCAAGTGCCCCACCACTTCCACCTTCACCAATTACAATCGAAATGATAGGTACTTTCATATCGCTCATTTCATATAAATTCCTAGCAATTGCTTCACTTTGACCTCGTTCTTCAGCAGCACGTCCCGGATAGGCTCCTTTTGTGTCAATCAAACAAATAATTGGACGTCTAAATTTATCAGCTTGTTTCATCAAGCGCAAAGCTTTTCGAAAACCTTCTGGATGAGGCATGCCAAAATTGCGGTGTAAATTATCTTTTGTATCTTTCCCGCGCTGATGCCCGATAACTGTTACAGGAATCCCTTTGTACTTGGCAATGCCACCAACAATAGCAGCATCATCACCAAAATAACGATCGCCATGGAGTTCCATAAAGTCTTCAAATAGAAGCGGAATATAATCGAGCGTTGTGGGCCTTTCTGGATGTCGTGCCACTTGAAACTTATCCCAAGCTGTCATATTCCCATAAATTTCCACTTCTAATTTTTCAAGTCGTTGTTCAAGCTTTTCGATTTCTTTTGAGAGATCGACTTCCGACTTGGCATTATATTCTTTCAGATCCGCAATTTTCGTTCGAAGTTCTAAAACTGGTTTTTCAAAATCCATTTCATTCGCCAACGGAAGTTCCCTCCTCATCTTCTTCAGGTTCTTTGTGGTGAAATGATAACACAAAGCGCAACTTTTCTTTCAGTTCTAAGCGCGAAATAACCGCATCAAGCTGGCCGTGTTTTAATAAAAATTCCGAGGTCTGAAAATCTTTTGGTAACTCTTCGCGAACTGTTTGCTCAATAACACGTCGACCAGCAAAGCCAATTAAAGCTCCTGGTTCAGCAAAGTTAAAATCACCAAGAGAAGCAAAGCTAGCCGAAACGCCACCAGTCGTTGGATGGGTCATCACAGTAATCGCAAGACCTCCGTGATTACTGAAGCGTTTAAAGGCAGCAGAAGTTTTCGCCATTTGCATAAGGGAAAGCATTCCTTCCTGCATTCTCGCCCCTCCAGAAGCTGTGAAAATAACAAAAGGAAGATTTAACTCAGCTGCTTTTTCAACTGCACGGAGAATTTTTTCACCAACAACACTTCCCATGCTTGCCATTCGAAAACGCGAATCCATGATAGCAATGACAAGTTTTTCCCCTTCAATAGCTGCGGTTCCAGTTAGAATAGCATCCTTTAGACCTGTTTTTTCTTGGTCTTTTTCCACTCGCTCCATATAGTCTTCAAAGCCTAGTGGATTAGCAGGTTTAAGCTCAGCATCCAGTTCGCTAAAAGAACTTTCATCTACTAAGTAGCTAAGCCGCTTTTGGGCACCAATCGGATGATGAAAACCACAATGGCTACACACCATCAAATTTTTCTCAAGTTCCTTTGTATACATGATCTTTTTGCATTTTGGGCATTTTGTCATAATCCCTTCTGGAACATCATGTTTGGTCCCTTCTGCTGGGATCGCTGCATATTTTTTCTTCTTTGGTTTAGTAAATAAATCGCCTAACAAAGATGAAACCTCCCTACTACGCTTTCTAAATCAGATTTATGGCGGTAATAAAATGAATAAAATAAATTAAAAGTCCTTCTTTCACACCATAAAAGCCAAAAAACGAATTGCGGCAATAGTCAGCTGAAAACAGCTATTCATCACCGCAAGTCTCTTGTCCATTCTAAACTATACCATACTTTTACTTCTTTTAGGAAATGAAAAAACATTTACTTAAAGACAACATTTTCCGTCCCAAGTAAGCTAACAAGCTTTTCTTCTAGTTCTGTAGAGAAAGAAATTGAGAAAAAGTCTGAGAGTTCTACTGTTTTTTTCGTCGTCGCATAATGTAGGACTACTCTTGAATTTCCTTTGAATTCTTTCAAAATCATTTTCAATTGCCGAACTTGTTCATCACTTTTCACCTTTATAAATAAACGCTTAGGAATTTCAATTTTATCGAGCTGTTCTGCTTGATTGATAATCGCCTGCTTTTCTCCATTTCGTTCTTCAATTTTCACTTGTAAGGCTAATAGTTCCCCTTCTTGCAAAATCAAATTAAAGTTTCGATACGCCTCAGGGAACGCTACTGCTGAAAGTTCACCGCTATCATCAGAGACCGTTAAAAAGCTCATGTTCTCTCCTTTTTTCGTACGAATAACTTTTGTAGAAAGCACATAAACACCCAGTAAAGCAAACTGCTTACTCGAAACATTTGCGAGTGGAGTAACACCCAATTTTTTCAGTTTTTCTTGGTAGCGTGTCACGGGATGAGCTGATACGTACTGCCCAGTATACTCTTTTTCAAGTGCAAGTTTTTCTTTTTCTGGAAACTCTTCCGCTTCTTTATAACGCGGTTTCATCGTTTGAAAAAAGTCATCATCTGCTGTAAATAAGTTCATTCCCCGCTCATCGTTTCCAAGCAAACTAGAAAATTGTAAAACAGCTTGAATAGAGCCGATTAAAGTGGCACGAGTTTTTCCAAATTCATCAAAACAACCCGCGTAAATCAATGCTTCTAAAATGGCAGGTGTCAATGTTTTTTGTGGAATTCGCTCACAAAAATCAAAAAAGTCTTTAAAAGGAGCTTTTTTACGCTCTTCAATGAGTGCTAAAACAAATTTATTTGGCACCTTGCGAATGACGCGGAAACTATAGCGTATTTGAGATGCACCTTCAACTTGAAAATAATAATGGCTTTGATTAATGCTTGGCGGAAGCATATTGATACCATATTTTTTTGCTTCCGTGACATATTGACTGATTTTCGCGTCATTTCCAAACACAGAACTTAGTAAAGCCGCCATAAACTCGGCGGGAAAATGTGCTTTTAAAAAAGCTAATTGAAAAGCAATTTTCGAATAAGCAGCCGCATGGCTTCGGTTAAATCCGTAGTTAGCGAAGCGAACGATTAAATCATAAACCTCATTCGCACTTGTTTCTTGATATCCTTTTTTTAGGGCGCCTGAAACGAATTTCTCTCGTTGTTCGTTTAACACATCAGCCTTCTTTTTACTCACGGCTCGTCTTAAAAGATCCGCTTCACCGAGAGAAAATCCAGCCATGGTGCTCGCTACTTGCATAATTTGTTCTTGGTAAACAATGACACCATAAGTGACTTCTAAAATAGGTTTCAAATCTCTGTGTGGATAAACGATTTGTTCCTTGCCATGTTTTCTTGCAATGAATGTGTCAATTTGTTCCATTGGGCCCGGACGATAGAGTGCATCTACGGCAACAATATCTTCAAAAGAAGTTGGCACAAGATTTCGAAGGACTCGCCTAATTCCATCAGATTCAAATTGGAAAACGCCTGTTGTGTCCCCGCGCTTAAAAAGTTGTAAGGTCTTCTCATCATTAAGCGGAATATCCTGTAACGTCAAATTTAAGTTACGATGGTAATTGACAGATCGAAGAACACGGTCAAGAAGACTTAAATTTCGCAACCCAAGAAAGTCCATTTTTAACAAGCCGATTTCTTCTAAATCTCCCATCGCATATTGAGTAAGCAGGGCTTCTTGGCTACCTTGTTGAAGCGGAACTTGATCAACAAGGGCTTCATCACTAATCACAATTCCGGCGGCATGCGTCGAGATATGCCGTGGCAACCCTTCAATCGAACAAGCCACTTCCCAAATCATCTCATTTTCTTTTGAAAAATGAATATGTTTTTCTAATCGTGGATTTTCCTTTAAAGCTTTTTCAAGCGTGATGCCAAGGGAATTCGGAATCAACTTGGCCCACTCTGCAAGCTGAACAGAGTTTAAACCAAATGTTCGCGCAGTGTCTCGTATCGCTGCTTTTGCTGCGAGTGTTCCAAAAGTTCCGATTTGCGCAACATGCTGTTCGCCATATTTTTTAACCACATAAGCGATGACTTCATCTCGCTTGTTATCAGGAAAATCTAAATCGATATCCGGCATGGTGACGCGTTCAGGATTCAAAAATCGTTCAAAAAGTAAATTATACTGGATAGGATCCACATCGGTAATTTTAAGCACATAAGAAACAAGAGAGCCAGCAGCTGAACCCCGACCAGGTCCCGTTAAGATATCGTGTTCCCGCGCATACTTCATTACATCCCAAACGATCAAAAAGTAGTCCGCAAACCCCATATCATTAATAATCCGTAACTCATAACTTAAGCGTTCCTCATAGTCAGACTGCCCGTCAAGCCCTCGCTCTTTTAATCCCTGAACAGCGACTTTTGCTAGAGCATCGGTTGCTCTTTCACCCGCCTGAAGAGGAAAGCGCGGCAAAAGATGCTGATTCATTTTGATTTTCACTTGACAGCGTGCAGCAATTTTTCCAGACTCAAATAAAGCTTTTCGTTCAAAATCTGTGGTGTAGAGAGCTTCCATTTCTGCTTCGCTTGCAAAATAAGCAGAGCCTACAAGTTCAAGAGATTCCCAGTCTACTGTCGTATTATCTCGTATTGCCGCAAGAACTTCTTTTGCTTGTACGTCACGCGGCAAAATATAACGAACATCCTTTGTGACAGTGATTGGCAAGTTACGTGTTTCGGCGAAATTTTGAATCAGTTTTGCAAGTGTAGAATGTTCTTTTTGTAAGGTTAAGTAAAAGTACTCGGCACCCACTAACTCAGTATAATAATGAGCGACTTCATCTGCAAATTCTTCTTTTCCCTCTAATAAGAGCTGTTCAATTTCCCCGTTTTTCCCTGGAGAAAGAATAATAAGCCCTTCTTTATAAGAATTTAACCATTTGAGTGGTAAAACTTCTTTTTCATTCCGTGTTTTTATAGCGCTGGAAATTTTTAACAAGTTTTGATAGCCAGAAGTCGTTTCGGCAAGCAAAATGACTTCGTAGTCATTTCCCGAATGGATAACACCTTCAACGGCCGCAGTCATTCCAATAACCGGCTTTATGCCAGCATTTTTACACTCTTTATAAAATTCAACCACGCCATAAAGCGAGTTTTTATTAGTCATAGAAAGAGCAGAATAATGGTATTCGTCTGCTCTTTTAACAAGTTCTTTTATTCGTGCCGTGCTTGACAGTAAATCAAATGCACTGGCCACTTGCAAATGAATAAATCCCATTATTCACACTCCTTTCTAGACATTCATCATGGACATTTCTTATTATAGCGGGAAAAAGCAAAAAAAGAAAGTATGTTCGTATAAAAAAGACCTTTCCGTTAAAGGTCTTTTTTATCATTTTCGCATAGCTGAATTAATTCATCGCGCATTTCCTGAACTTCTTGTTGCGTATAAACGGTTGCTCCAGAAGCAAGCGGATGCCCGCCGCCGCGATATTTTTTTGCAAGTTCATTAATGACCGGTCCCTTCGAACGAAGTCTAACTCGAATATCATCCTCTTCTTCGATGAACATTAGCCAAGCTTTAAGTCCTTTTGCATTTTCAACCGAACTCACAAGATTGGAAGCTTGTTTCGCAGTACAACCAAATTTATTTAAAATTTCTTTTGAAATGTAAATGGTCGCTGCTCCATTTTCTTCTAGTTCAAAATGCTCAAAAATATACCCGGAAAGCCGCATCGTATTTAGTGGCACCTCATAAAGTTTCTGATAAAGTTCTGACCTATCAAACGAAAACTCAACCAGCTTTGCCGCCATCCGGAAGGTTTCTTCCGTCGTACTCGGGTATAAAAATCTGCCTGTATCGCCAACAATGCCCCCATAAAGTAAACGTGCCGCAGTTTCATTCAAAACGAGTTCATCAGAAAATTCTTCGTAAAAAGCTGTTATCATTTCACTGCAAGAAGAAGCTTTCGTATTTACCCAAATTAAATCTCCATATGCATCATCATTCGGGTGGTGATCAATTTTAATGAGCCTATCGCCAAGAGAGTAGCGTTCATCATCAATTCGTTCGGTGTTTGCAGTATCACAAACAATGACAAGCGCGCCTTGATAGACATCATCTGAAAGAGAATCCAGTTGCCCTAAAAACGCAAGTGACGGCTCCGCCTCCCCGACTGAATAAACCTTTTTTTCAGGAAAACTAGCCCTGATGATAGCCGCAAGACCCATCTGCGAACCATAAGCATCTGGATCCGGTCGAACATGACGATGAAGTATTACCGTCTCGTAGGCTTGAATGGCCTTTAAAATTTCTTTTTTCATTTTCTTTTTGCCCCAATCTTCTCGTTAACGTTCCATCATTTGACAAGCAACAATCGCTTTTCCAATTAAGATGCCCTCTAAATAAAGCTCTACGTCCAGTTTTCCAGCTTTTCTTCCCATCTCAAGCACACGTGGCCTTACCTGTAAAACCGTATCCATTTGGACAGGCTTCAAAAAGTAAAGCGTTACATTTTCAATGGCCACATTTCGTTTTTTCATTGAAAACAGTTTTTGCTGCACAACATCACAAATAAGTTGCGTAAAAACGCCATATGACAACGTTCCGATAGAATTTGTCATTTGAGGGGTTACTTTAAATTCGTAACTAACCTCTCCTGAATCCTCATTTCTCTCATCCAGCTGCTTAGCAATTGTATCATCAATCGTTTCGCCAACTTGCGGTTGTTTCTGAATCATTTGCATCGATTTTAAAATATCTTGGCGACTAACGATTCCAATTAACGTCAGATCTTCTTTAACAACAGGAATCACTTCGATGCTTTCCCAAACCATCATATGAGCGACAGAGGCGACACTCATTTTCGGACCTACTGTAAGCGGATTCCTCGTCATAGCCCGTTCGATAGAAACAGATGGATTTTTATCAATAATATCTTTACTAGTGATCATTCCCACTAGACGAAAAGCCTTATTAATAACAGGAAACCGACTGTGGCCAGTTTTTTCTTGCAACGTGTGCCAGTCTTCTACTTTTTCCGTTGTTTCCATATAAGCTGTATCATCAAAAGGCGTTAAGATATCTTCTACCATCACGACTTCTTTTTTTATTAATTGATCGTAAATCGCTCGGTTAATCATTGTAGCAACTGTAAAAGTATCATAAGAAGTAGAAATAATAGGTAATTCTTTTTCATCTGCCAGTCGTTTAACGTGATCGCTTGTGTCGAATCCACCAGTAATCAAGACGGCTGCGCCACGTTTTAAGGCAAGTTCATGCGCCCTGTCGCGATTACCGACGATCAAAAGATTCCCAGCATCTGTATAGCGTTCCATCGCTTCTATCGTCATCGCCCCGATAACAAATTTATTGAGTGATTTATATAAGCCTTCACGGCCACCAAGTACTTGCCCATCAATCATATTGACGATTTCCGCAAAAGTGAGTTTTTCGATACTATCTTTTTGTTTTCGTTCGATTCGCAGCGTTCCAACACGTTTAATGGTAGAAACAAAACCAAGCACTTCAGCGTCTTTAATCGCTCGATAAGCCGTTCCCTCGCTCACAGAAAGGTTTTTTGCAATTTTACGCACGGAGATTTTTTCGCCAACAGCTAAGTTTTCGATGTATTTTAAAATTTGTTCATGTTTAGTTGCCAATTGACTCACCTATTTCTTTTATTTTAAACTTCTAAACTCTCGCCTATTTCAAGTTTTATCCCTTCAATCCCAGCTGATAGTGAGGAAACAAACTTTTCGGGGTTCTGAGCGATAAGCGGAAAGGTGTTGTAATGCATTGGAACAACTTTCTTCGCTTTTAAAAAGTCTGCGGCAATTTTTGCATCTTCAGGTCCCATTGTAAAATTATCCCCGATTGGAAGAAAAGCAAGTTCAAGTGGTTGAAGCTCTCCGATTAGTTTCATGTCTGAAAAAAGTCCAGTATCTCCTGCATGATAAATGTTTTTTCCTTCGATCGTAAAGACAAACCCATTGGGCATTCCAAAACTAACGACTTGTCCATTTACAACAGTTGATGAACCATGGAATGCAGGGGTGAGTTTTACAGAACCAAAATCGAAAGGTCGTTTTCCGCCAATATGCATAGAAGCGATATTAGAAATTCCTTGTAACCTAAAAAAATCTTCAAGATCAGCATTACAAATGATTTGTGCACCTGACTCTTTAGCAATTTGGACCGTATCTCCCACATGGTCATCATGACCGTGCGTCACTGCAATATAATCCGGCGTTTCGCTTTCAACAGAGAGATCACACTTTTCATTTCCCGAGATAAAAGGATCAACTAGAATCGTTTTTTCACCAGTTTGAATTTTAATACAAGATTGACCATGAAATGACAATTTCATTTAAAAAACTTCCTTTCTTTTTTTATACTGTTTTAATACATTGATAAAAAATTTTGATTTATTGGGAAACAAACTGTACTACTTTAATTCTATCTGTATTAGTACTGAAAAGCAACTGTTTCGAAAAAACAAAACAATATCAGGAATCTTCGAATCATGATATGATGAAGATGAAAATCAGATTGAAAGAAGGAAAAATAGTCATGGTAAAAAAATTAAATGAATTAAGAGAATGGATGGATATGCAAGGTGCTGAAGTTGCATTTTTGACCGATCCTGAGAACATTGCCTATTTAACCGGCTATCATAGTGACCCACATGAACGAGTACTTGGACTTGCCCTATTTAGTGAACATGATCCTTTTTTATTCACTCCTGCTCTTGAAGTTGAAGATGCAAGAGGAAGTTCGTTCAATTATGATGTTTACGGCTATCAAGATACTGAAAATCCTTTTGAAATCATCGCTCGTGAAATTAAAAATCGTGTAGCAAGTCCGACACGCATCGCGATTGAAAAATCTCATATGAGTATGGATCGATTTGAACAATTTTCAGGATATTTTAATGCAACCAGTTATCTTTCAATTGAAAATAAGTTGCAAATGTTACGTCTAATTAAAACTCCCGAAGAGCTTAGCATTTTGAAGGAAGCGGCTCTTCTCGCAGATGAAGCAGTAAAAATTGGTATAGCAGAAATTGCTGAGGGTAAAACAGAGACGGAAATTGTTGCAAAAATCGAGTATGAAATGAAGAAAAAAGGTATTAGCAAGATGAGTTTTGAAACCATGGTTCTAACTGGAGCAAATGGTGCGCTTCCTCATGGGACGCCTGGTGCAACTAAAATCAAAAAGGGTGACCTTGTTCTCTTCGACCTAGGTGTAGTTCATAAGGGTTATTCATCGGATACAACTAGAACGGTTGCTTTTGGAGAAATTTCAGATGAGCAAAAACGAATTTATGAAACAGTACTTGAAGCACAACTCGCTGCAATTGATCAAGTCAAAGCTGGCGTCCCTGCAAAAGAGATTGATTTAGCAGCTCGTAATGTGATTCGAAAAGCTGGATATGGCGACTATTTCCCACACCGTTTAGGTCACGGATTAGGCGCGAGTGTGCATGAATTTCCTTCCATTACAGAAACAAATGAAATGCCACTTGCAGAAAATATGGTATTCACTATTGAACCAGGAATTTATGTACCAGGAATCGCTGGAGTAAGGATTGAAGATGATATTGTTGTTACAAGTGAAGGTTATGAAATTTTAACCGAGTTTACAAAAGATTTATTATCTGTCTAAACAAAAAAGAGTTCCTATTAATAGGAACTCTTTTTTTAATTTTTTATTTCGTTGGCGCATTCATAAGTGCGCTCAGTTCATGATATTCATAACCTAAGTCTTTTGCAACAGCTTGGTAAGTTATATTTCCCTCAAACGTATTGACCCCTTTATAAAGATGGAAATCGTTCGTTACAGCTTTGATCAATCCTTCATTTGCCAGTTTTAGCCCGTAGCGAAGTGTTGCATTAGTTAACGCCATCGTAGACGTACGCGGAACAGCACCTGGCATGTTCGCAACCGCATAATGCACAACGCCGAATTTTTCATAAGTCGGATTATCATGCGTTGTGACATGATCTGACGTTTCAAAAATGCCTCCTTGATCAATTGCAATATCAACAAGAACAGCGCCTGGTTTCATTTGTTGTACCATATGTTCTTTAACAAGTTTTGGTGCTCGAGCGCCAGGAATCAAAACAGCTCCAATTACTAAGTCAGATTCTCTGACACACTTTTCAATATTAAAATCGTTACTCATCAAAGTTGTGACATCGGTACCAAAAATGTCATCAAGTTCGCGCAAACGGTGTAAGTTTAAATCTAAAATAGTTACTTTAGCGCCAAGTCCGATAGCAATTTTTGCAGCATTTGTCCCCGCAACACCGCCGCCGATAATGGTTACATTGCTTCGTTCAACTCCCGGTACGCCACTTAGAAGAACCCCCATTCCTCCGTTTGTCTTCTGTAAAAACTGTGCTCCAATTTGTGTAGCCATGCGCCCAGCTACTTCACTCATTGGAGTCAGTAGCGGAAGCGAATGATCATCTAATTCAACTGTTTCGTAAGCCACTGTATTGACTTTATTTTTGACTAGCGCTTCCGTCAATTCAGGTTCATTTGCCAAATGCAAATAAGTGAAAAGAAGTAATCCTTCACGGAAATACTGATATTCAGAAGCAATCGGTTCTTTTACTTTCACAACCATTTCAGCCGCCCAAGTTTCTTTTGCTGTTTCAACGATTTGTGCCCCTGCTTCTTTGTAATCTGCATCATGAAAATTCGAGCCTTCACCAGCTCCCTTTTCAACCATAACTGTATGTCCCGCATTCACATATGAAAGAACACTAGCTGGAGTCATTGCCACGCGATTTTCATTGTTTTTAATTTCTTTTGGTACACCGATAATCATGAAAAACCTCTCCTTTTGTGGGTACTAAGGCCCTTATTTAACCGCTTACATTCGTATGTTAACACAAAATACCTAAATTGCACAAACATATAGGATCGTTTACTCCAACTTTTTTGAATGGAATATTTTTAGTTTCCCAAAAAGCCTTAATTCCAATATTTTTTAAATTTTTCCAGTTTTTAATGGTTGTTTCTATGAAAAAGGGGTAAAATATAAGTATTCAATAGATTTTTTGGGAGGGATTTTTATGTTACAACAGTATAAACGTATTCTTGTAGCTGTTGACGGATCAAAAGAAGCTGAACAGGCCTTTAAAAAAGCCATTCAAGTTGCTAAAAGAAATGATGGTGCGCTTGGTTTAGTCCATGTTATTGATACACGAGCTTTTTCTTCTGTTGCCAACTATGATACAAGCATGGCAGACAAAGCAACGGAATATGCAGATGAACTTTTAAATGGCTACAAAGAAGATGCAATGAAAGATGGCGTCTCTAAAGTTGAAACTTACATTGAATATGGTTCTCCAAAAACTGCGATCACAAAAGAAGCAGCTAGTGCCTTCCAAGCAGATTTAATCATGTGTGGCGCAACTGGTTTAAATGCGGTTGAACGTTTACTTATCGGAAGTGTCTCGGAATATGTCATCCGCCACTCCCCTTGCGATGTGTTAGTTGTTCGGAATGAAGAACCAGAATACAACTAAACTTCATACTTACAACTTAAAATAAAAAACGAAGCCTAGTGCTTCGTTTTTTATTTATCCAATTCTTCAATTTTATGATAGCCTCGTTCGTCGAAAGGTTGCAATTTTTCTAGCCACTTTTTCTTCAACTGCTTCAGCTCAAATTTCATATCTGTAACATCTGTATTAGGCTTTTCAAATAATACGTGGTACTTAAAATGTTCTTTTCCAAAAATATTCCACTCTTCTTGGAGCATTTTGTTGGGATAACGGTTGGAATCTAAAGACATCACATAATATGACCAGCGATTTTTAAGATTCGGAACCGTATCAATAAAGATTTTTCCATTTTGGTCATTTTCTAACTGAATAACTCCATAATAAGTTTTCATTTCTTTATATTGCTGCTGTAATTCTTTTTTTCTTTTCGCATCCATACTTTTTCTCCTTTAACTCAAGGGGCAAGAAAATTAAGATTCCTCTAACCAATATTGTTTTCCATCTGGCGTTCTGCCAATAAATCCATAATCAAATAAATAGCGGCGCAAAGTAACCGGATCAAAATAAATAGCCTTTAATAATTGCGTGATTTCTTTCTCCGTGTAGATTTTATTCGGAGTAAGCTCCTCTTTAATACGATTTAAGAGAATAATAATTTTCTTTTGCTTTTTAGGCCAACGTTTAAGAACTACTCCCTCACTGAAATCAAAATAGGACTTTAATGTTTGGGCAGATTCTTCCTCCGTAATTGTAAAGCGATCATCTAAATTCCTTGCTTTACTTGGAATAGGGAAAAATGAGGTCTCTTCCCCAGCTCCAAACGTATTCTCATATTGTGCAAGATAGAGCTTCGCTTGCTTGGCTTTTTCTCGGAAAGTAAATTTTTGGTGTCGAACTGTTGAAGCAGAAAGTTCTAATTCAAGTGCTATTTGAGCATCTTTTTCTCCGCTACTAAATGCTTTTAGCAACGTTTTTTGCTTTTCTGTCAATGTATTATATTTACTTGGCTCTTCTCTAAGAATGGTCGCATTACCGCCGTGAGCCTTTAAAATATGTTCCGTTATCGCTTGACTAGCCTCATAGAGTTTTCCAGAGAAAGAATAAACCTGACCTTCTTCAAATTTTTTCTCACAATAATTGCAGAGAAATTGGTTTTTTTGTTGATAAAATCCTTGTTTCACTTCTTGATAGGTTCGTTTATTTAAATCCACATTCTCACCTCGATTCCAAAATAAGTTTATCATATTAATAAACAAAAGTAAAATTCATCTATGTAAAAAACAAATAAAAAAACCTTCCATATGGAAGGTTTTTAAGTATTATGCTCGTTCTTTTTTAATTTTCTCAACATCACGAGCAATCATTAATTCTTCGTTAGTTGGGATGACAATCACTTTAACTGGAGAGTGCGGATAATTCAAGAATGCTTCTTCCCCGTGAACTTGGTTTAAAGCAGGATCCCAGTATACGCCCATAAATTCAAGACCATGTAAGACTTTTTCACGAATGAAAGAACTATTTTCGCCAATTCCCGCAGTGAAAATGACTGCATCAACACCGTTCATGCGCGCTGCATAAGAACCAATATATTTATGGATACGATCCACAAAGACCTCAAGCGCTAAATCCGCACGTTCATTGCCTTTAGACGCCGCTTCTTCTAGATCACGCAGATCACTTGAAATTCCAGAAACTCCAAGCATACCAGATTCTTTATTTAAGACATCAAGTACTTGTTCAGCAGTCTTTCCTGTTTTTTCCATAATAAATGGAATCAAAGCTGGGTCAATATTTCCTGAACGAGTTCCCATTGAAACACCAGCAAGTGGTGTAAAGCCCATCGAAGTGTCTGTTGATTTCCCGTTTTGAATAGCTGCAATACTTGCTCCATTTCCTAAGTGACAAGTAATTAAACGAAGTTCTTCGACCGGACGACCAAGTAGTTCCGCAGCTCTTTCAGAAACATATTTATGACTTGTGCCGTGGAAACCATATTTCCGAATACCATAATCTTCATAGTAGCTGTACGGCAAACTATACAAATAGCTCGATGGTGGCATTGTTTGGTGGAAAGCCGTGTCAAAAACAGCAACTGAAACAATGTTAGGTAAGATTTTCTTGAAAGCTTTAATTCCAGTGGCATTCGCTGGATTATGCAGAGGGGCTAGCTCAGAAAGAGCTTCAATATCTTTAATCACTTGATCGTCAATATAAACAGACTCAGGGAATTTTTCACCACCATGTACAACACGATGGCCAACACCTGTAATTTCATCATACGATTGGATGATATTGTGTGAGATCAACTTATCTAGCAGCATGTTTACAGCTACTTCATGATCAGGGATATCCGTTGTTTCTGTGATTTTTTCCCCATCCACAGTAATCGAGAAGATTGAATCTTTAAGACCAATTCGTTCGACGATTCCTTTTGTAATAACTTCCTCACTTGGCATATCATAAAGTTGAAACTTCAGAGAAGAACTCCCTGCATTAATTGCAATTGTTTTTTCCATTGTTTTTTTTCAATTCCCTTCTTGTTTGTTCTCTTGAAACCATTTTTCAATTTGTGCCAAAATTGGTGCTGTCGATCGTGGATCTGAGAGTGAGGTTAAATTAGCTAGCAACACTTCTTTCGGCGCACGTACTCCTTCTCCAGCTTTCTGCAAAATCAAGATGCTTTTTCTTGCATTTTCAGTTTGAAATAGACTTTCTGGTAATTTGATGATTCCTTCTAAGAAACCATGTTTTTTTATAAATCGATCCAACTTAGCAAAGTCATCTGTTGCAAACATATTTTCTGGAACTATGAAAAATAAATAGCCCCCTGGTCTAGTATAACGTAAGCCTTGCTCGATAAACAAAAAGTGTGCGAAGGAATGCCCGCTTTCCTGTCTCAGTTCAAATGCTTCTGCACGTTCATCGTTCGGATAATAGCCGACCGGCAAATCGCTTACAACGGCATCAACTGGATCAACCAGCAAATTTGCAAGACCATCTTGGTGAAGAAGTGTCATATCTACTTTTTCGAGATCCGAACCAACAAAAGCAAGAGAAATTAGTAAGTCATCAACTTCTACGCCAGTTGCTTTAATTTCAGCACCACCACGCAGTTTAAGTTGATTGATGACCGTTGTTAGTAAGTTTCCCGTGCCAACAGCAGGATCTAGTAATGCGATTTGTTTCTGTCCTTCTAATGCTTTTTCCACCAAATAAGCCAAAATGAAGCCGATTGAATCGGGAGTCATTTGGTGATTCATTTGGATGCCATGCTTCATACCTTTTAAGAGCGCCAGCTGAAACCCCTTTCGAATTTCCTCAGAAGAATAATCTTCCAAGTTGAGTGAATGATACTTTTCAGCTAAATTCGCTACTTGCTTTTCTGTTAACTCATCTTGTTGTAGTACTTCATTTTGAAAAAGGTTTTCACTTGTTTCGTAAACAGCTTCTAAATAACTCATTTCAAGAGCATTTTGTAAAATGATCGCTGTTTCATCAAGAACTTGAAAAACTTTTGTGGTTGTTTCGTTAGCCAAAGCGAACACCTCGAATTTTCATCATTTAACACCAAAATTATTATAACGTATTTCCACATACCTTGAAAGCTTTTTCTTAAAAAAGCACCTCTTTTATAGTACAGTTTTTCTAAAAAAATAATACAGAAAAAAGCTTCCCGTTAAAAACGAGAAGCTTTTTTCTGTAATTAAGCCTTTTTAGCAGCTTCAATTGCTTTTTCGTAGTCAGGATGATTTGTCCCTTCACTTACGTATTCAGCGTAAACAATTTCACCCGCTGCATTCACAACAAAGACAGAGCGTGCAAGCAACCTCAATTCTTCCATGACAACACCATAAGCTTTCCCAAACGAAAGATCTTTGTGATCAGAAAGTGTGATAACGTGGTCAAGACCAGAAGCAGCACACCAATTTTTTTGCGCAAAAGGTAAATCAACCGAAATAGTCAAAACAACTGTATTGGGTAGTCCCCCAGCTTCTTCATTAAATCGTCTAGTTTGTGCGGAACAAACACTTGTATCAATCGAAGGAACGACACTTAAAATACGGATCTTTCCATCATAATCATGCAGAGAAACTGGCTCAAGATCATTATTCAAAACCGTAAAATCCGGTGCTTGATTTCCCATTTTTTGTTCTGTTCCAAGAAGCGTCATTTTTTCACCTTTAAAAGTAACATTAGCCATGTTATTCTCCTCCTCCAAAAATCTTTTCCTTCTCCATTGTAGAAAAAAAACGTACTGAAAGCGAACATTCTGCCTCAATGATTTGAAAGGTAAATTTGTAAAAAGCATGTTAAAATAAAGAAAGGCTTTCAATAAAGGAGGAGCTCCAAATGTCCAAACAAATTTTTCATTTTTCATATCGTAAAACGGAAGAACTTCATCAAATCGCTAGAGACCTCAAAAAATTAGCGGTTGATTACGGGTATCAACTTACGGAAGATTATACCAAAGCTACAGTAATCATTAGCATTGGTGGAGATGGTGCATTTTTAAAATCTGTTCGAGAAACCCATTTTCGTCAAGACTGTTTATACGCTGGGATTGCCTTGACTGAGCAACTTGGACAATATTGTGATTTTCACATTCATCAGCTAGAAGAAATTATGAAAGCGGCATCTGAAGAACGCTGGCTCGTTAGGCGTTATCCAACAATTTATGGTACAGTGAACAATACCAAGGCTTTTTATGTGCTGAATGAATTTAATATTCGTTCTTCTATCATTCGAACCCTTACAATGGATATTTTCATCAATGAGCGACATTTCGAAACTTTCAGGGGTGATGGCATGGTGATCGCCACTCCAACAGGGAGCACAGCCTATAATAAATCAGTAAACGGAGCAATCATCGATCCTTTACTTCCATCCATGCAGGTCAGTGAACTAGCCTCCTTAAACAATAATCGGTTTCGAACGCTTGGCTCTTCTTTTGTTTTAAGTCCAAAACGAAAGCTCCATATTAAAATTGGGTCGGATGAAAATAATGAATTCCCGCTCATTGGAATGGACAGTGAAGCGTTAAGTATCCAGCATGTGCACGACATTCATCTCGAAGTAGGCGATTGCTTCATCAATATTATTAAACTACCTGATAATTCCTTTTGGGATAAAGTAAAACGAAATTTCCTTTAAATGAAAAACTCGAAGTCATAATCAAATGGCTTCGAGTTTTTTACAAACAAAAATTCAAGGTATTATTTTTTTTGGATTTTAAAAATGATCCATTTACTGAACACATAATTCAAAACAAGGACAATCACATTGACCCAGATTTTCGACCAAGTTTCATTGATGTGCATCATGCTGATGAAGACTACCATCATGAGCATATCGATCAAATAAGTCAAGAATCTGAACCCGAAAAATGAACTCGCCTCTCTTAGTTTATCTTTCCAAGTGGGGGTATAACTTTCAAACACATATTTTTTATTAGATAGATAGGCAAACAGCACCGATAAAATCCATGCAATCGTATTTGCAACTCGGTAGTCCCAGTTTAAAAAGGACGCAAAAAACCAGAAACTTACAATATTGATCAGAGTTGTGATTCCGCCCATAACAAGGTACATCAAAATACTGTGTAAATTTTCTGTGTACCAAGGAAATGTGTTAATTAACCACTGCTTTAATTTTTCCATTTTCGTCTCTCTTTCTGGATTAAAATAAGTCTTTGAACTCATCCTTTATTGTTTGTTCTTGAGTTACATCTACAGAAAACGTTTCAACTTTTTGTAAGGCTTTCTCAATCAAACTTGAAAAATCAATAAAACTTTCATAGTATTTGACCTTGTCGAGTTTAGGCTTAGTTTTTGGAGATGCGGGTGTGAAAATCGTGCAACAATCTTCAAAAGGTTGGATAGAAAGTTCAAAAGTATCGATGGATTTCGCAATATCGATGATTTCATTTTTATCCATTGTCACAACAGGACGAATAATAGGCGTCGTTGTGACATCATTAATCGCAATCATGCTTTCGAGTGTTTGACTAGCAACCTGCCCAAGACTCTCTCCGTTTACAATAGCAAGTCCGTTTCTTTTCTTGCGGAGTTCCTCAGTAATTTGAAGCATCAGCCGTCTTGTTACTGTCATGACATATCCTTCTGGAATTTGTTTTTTTATCATCTCTTGAATTTCAGTAAATGGTACTACATGCATCTGTACTTGACCACTATATTTAGCGATTTTTCGTGTTAGATCAATCGCTTTTTGTTTAGCTTGTTCACTCGTATAAGGCGGACTATGAAAATGGACGGCTTCCACTTCAACGCCTCGCTTCATTGCTAAATAACCAGCTACTGGGCTATCAATTCCGCCAGATAGCATGAGCATTGCCTTTCCTGACGAACTAACAGGTAGACCCCCAGCGCCTTGAATGATCTGTGAAGAAAGAAAAACGCCATCTGCACGCACTTCAACATTCAGTTTGATATCTGGCTGTTTTACATTAACGGTAAGATCAGGGATTCGTCGTAAAACGGCTGCTCCAATTTCTTGATTCAATTCATTTGAATCGAGCGGAAAATCTCGATACCCACGCCTTGCAGCCACTTTAAAAGTGCCTCCAGGCTGATGAGTGTCATTCACAAGTTGAAAGGCAGCTTCTTTCACTTCTTCAACATCCAGCGCTGTTTTGATAACCGGACTAAAAGATTGAATGCCAAAAATAGATTTTAAGCGGTCTAAAACGGGTTGAACAGGAGCCCCGTTTAGAAACAACTGCATCCGGTCACGCTCTCCGTGAACAGTTATATCTGGCATATCCTTAACAACACGTCTTACATTAGCTGCAAGCCGTGCTACAAATTGTTTGCGATTTTTTCCTTTTGTTGATAATTCACCATAGCGAATTAAAATGCGTTCAAATTCCAATTATTTCACCACTTCGTTTATTTTTTCTAGTACTTCTCGAAAAGCTACGATAAACTGTTCTGCTTCAGCATCAGTGTTTTCGTAGCCCAAACTAATCCGGATTGCACCTGTTGCCTCTTCATCAGAAACGCCCATAGCTTTTAAAGTGCTACTTGCCAATTTCGCTTTTGATGAACAGGCGCTTGTTGTGGAAACAAAAATTTCCTTTTGCTCAAGGGCATGGACGAGCACTTCCCCTCTGTGTCCCCTAGCAGAGAGACAAAGAATATGGGGAGCCATGCAAGCTTTCTTAGAGTGCACATGGATTCCCTCAATTTGACTTAGTTCTTGCAATAAATAGTCTCGAATTGCAAGCACATCTTTAAGTTTATTTTCTTTTTCAGTGAGCACAAGACGAAGTGCTTTTGCAAAAGCAACCGCTCCTGCAGTATTTTCAGTCCCGCTACGAATTCCTCCTTCTTGTCCGCCACCTAGCATTTCAGAATGAAGCTCGATCCCTTTTTTCTTATAAAGCAGTCCCGTACCACGTAATCCGTGTAATTTGTGCGCCGAAACAGACAATAAATCGATGCCATTTAAATCAAGCTCACACATTCCCATTCCTTGAATATTATCCACATGAAAAAAAGCTTGGTGCTTGCTTAATCGGTTACTAATTTCTTGGATAGGCTGAATGCTCCCTACTTCATTATTAACATGCATCACCGAAACAAGAATCGTATCTTCACGTAAAGCATGTTCGAAATCACTCACCCGAATGACCCCCTGTTCATCAACAGGAAGATAGGTAACAGTAAAGCCTTCTTTTTCCAGTTCCCCCATAACCTCTTTAATAGAAGGATGTTCCACTTGAGTTGTAATTAAATGTCTTCCCCGATTTTTATAGCGATGGGCTATTCCTTTGAGTGCCAAATTATTACTTTCCGTTCCACCTGACGTAAAAATAAGTTCATCACTACGTACACCTAGCAACTGAGCTATTTGTTTTCGCGCTTCTTCATGGAGTTCTCGAACCTTTTGACCAAAAGCGTGTAGCGAAGAAGGATTCGCAAAATAGCGGCTTGCTACTTTTGTATAGGTTTCTAAAACAGCAGAATAAGGTTTTGTTGTCGCACTGTTATCTAAATAAATCATGTTTCAAAGCCGCCTCCTAAAACTTACCTTTCCTATTTTAACATAAGCTGTCAAGCGAGCAAAAGAAGGACGCAGGTTTTTGATTAACCTGCGCCATTCTTATTCATGCTCACTTGTTTGCTCAAATGCCTTTTCGATCTTTTTAAATGCACTAGGTTCTACCTTTTCAAGTGCAGTAACTGCAATTTCTAATGCTTTTTTATAGTTATAATCTCCATAAAAGTGCCGTTCAGCTTTATTTAAGCTTTCCGCAAGCTCAGGGTAGTCCATCCGGTAGCGGTTCGAGTACTGAACCACCGCCTCAACGAATTTAGCATTCTCTAAAATATCCTCTGCTTTTTCTTGTAAGTGCGCCAAATCCTCTTTAGCGATTTGCCGATTTTTTGCGACAGACTTAATATTCAGAGGTCGTTCGACAAGAGACTGTTCCATATTTTCTACCGAGTTTAAGAAATGCTCTTGTAACGCAGCAAACTCTTCAGGAATCCCAGGTAGTCGTGCACGTGATAAATTCCGCTCGATTTGATTACAAATGCGTTTCATTTCGTCTGCATCTTCTCGTGCTTCTAGCTCGTCTTTACGAAGTGAACGTAAATCTTCCCCAATCGCATCTTGTTTTTCAGCAATTTCAGCAAGTTCTGCTTCAATTTCACGAAGGGTGTCTTGCATAGCTGAATATGCAATAGCTGCTTCTTTTTGTAAAGCACTAACACGGGCGAAGTTTTCTTTTTGTTCTGCAAGAGAGGCTTGTGTTTTTAAATAAGCTGCAAGTTCTTCTTCAGAAATATGGTAAGTCCCTTTAACTTCTGCAATTTGCTCAGAAAGTTTTTCCGAAACTTGTTCTTGCTTTTCGAGTTTTTCAGCAATTTTTTCTTTATTTTCAAGAATAAATGACCGAGCGTGCACTTCGCCTTCTAACGTATCGTAGAGCAAATCTGTTTCGACTTTTACTTCATGGATCAAAGACTCAGCAGCATCAATTTCGCGGTGAGAAAGCTTTTCTTTAATCTTATCTGTTTGCTTTTTCAGCCGTTCCATTTCTTTTTGAATGCCTAGTTGTTCTAAATAGTAGCCCTCTGCGAGCATTTCCGCGTAACCAGCTTCAAGTTTTACAAGTTCACTTGGCACCGTATTTTCAGCTTCATGCAGAAGTTTTGGCGTTCGTTCCATTTCTTCATCTAGTGAAGTGATTTTTATTTTCGTTGCTAGAATCACTTCGCGTGCCTCAAGGTGATCTCCTTGATCTGTTAGTGTATCATACTGATTGATTTCTGCCTGAATTTCATCAAGTTCCTTTTCAAAGGCATTTTGAGCCTTTCCAAGTTTGAAACCATGTGTCAAGATGAAGCGTCGTAGTTCGGCAAGTTTTTCTTTAGTTGCACGGCTTTCAAGCGCATTTTTTTCTTCACTGGCTAAAAGCTCTCGTAGCCCATTCAAGATTTGATTAATTTGATTTTCAATCGTGACAAGCATTTGTTCTAAATCATTCTCATCTTGAGTAGCTGAACCAAATCGGTAATGATTGATGTTCATTTCTGCATTTAAAAGCACTTCTTCTACATCTGGAAATAATTTGGTCGAGATTTCGTCCCAAGAACTGCGCCATGACTCGAACAATTTTTCTGTTTGTCCAGTCAACTTTAATTTTTTCACTTTCGAAAGTTCATCGATTACCGGAAGATCACGCAAATGCTCACACTTTGCTTCTAGTTCCCCAATCCTCGTCGAATGTTTCTTTTTCAGCCAATATCCGGTACCAAAAAGGGCGATGATCACCACGATAAAACCGATTAAAATATAGTAAAACATTCAAAATCCTCCCATCTGCTTATTACCGATCCAACTAGTGTCTTTTTCTTTAATAAAAATAGATAAAGCCCTCTTTTATATTTTATCGGTATATGTACACAATACACATGGTCTATTTTACCACGATTTATAGAATTTTACTTCTCTTGTCTCATAAAAATGAAAAAAAGTTTTTGAACTGTTAGTCAGGCTCAGAATATGCTATAATTTGAGCACTTATTTTTATATGAAAGTGGTGTTGTAAAAGTGATTGAAATTCCAAAATTTCAAGGGACAAAAGAAGAAATTTATACTCTTTGCTTGAAGCAAGCAAAAGCTTTGATTAGCGGAGAAAAAAACCTTATCGCCAATTTAAGCAATCTCTCGGCACTTTTAAATCAAGCGCTTGATCAAATTAATTGGGTAGGCTTTTATCTATTTGAACAAGAACAGGATGAACTTGTTCTCGGTCCCTTTCAAGGACTACCTGCTTGCATACGCATTCCGCTTGGTAAAGGTGTTTGCGGGAATGCTGCAAAAGATCAAAAAACTTACATTGTTCAAGATGTTAATGCTTTTCCAGGACATATAGCTTGTGACGCACAAAGTCGTTCTGAAATTGTCGTCCCACTTGTTTTAGAAGGAAAGCTTATCGGAGTTCTTGATATCGATAGCCCAAACATCAGCCGGTTTGATGAAACAGACAAGTTGTATTTAGAACAAATTTGCGAAGCCCTTCTTGCTGAAATTCATTGACAAATCAAGCAATTTTATACTATACTAGACTTTGTGTAAAACGCAGCTTGTATGAATGCTGGAGAAAGATCGTTGTTCACCCCCGACTCTTGTCGTGGAATATTGTGTAACCCTGCGGCTGCTAAGGTGAAGATATTTAAAGGTGAACTGCCCTCTCTCTACATCGTGCTCGTTTGTTTTTATGCTAAAAACAAATTAAAGGAGGAGTCACTTAATGGCTCGTTATACTGGTCCAAGCTGGAAAGTTTCCCGTCGTCTTGGGATTTCACTTTCTGGAACAGGTAAAGAAATTGAGCGTCGTCCGTATGCTCCAGGACAACATGGTCCTAACCAACGTAAAAAAATGTCTGAATATGGTTTGCAACAAGCTGAAAAGCAAAAATTGCGTCATATGTACGGACTAACTGAACGTCAATTTAAAAACACGTTCAACAGAGCAGGAAAACTTCAAGGTAAACAAGGTGAAAACTTCATGATTCTCCTTGAACAACGTCTTGATAATGTCGTTTATCGTATGGGACTTGCTCGCACTCGTCGTGCTGCTCGTCAACTTGTAAACCATGGTCACATCTTAGTAGATGGAAAACGCGTTGACATTCCTTCTTACCAACTTTCTGTTGGCCAAGTAGTTTCTGTTCGCGAAAAATCTTCTAAAAATTCGTCTATCGCTGAAAGTCTTGAAGTATCGAGCTTCGTGCCTGAATATGTGACATTCGACGCTGACAAACTTGAAGGTTCTTTAAACCGCCTTCCTGAACGTGCAGAACTTGCTGCTGAAATTAATGAAGCCTTTATCGTTGAATTTTATTCTCGTTAATTCTTCATATCGTTTCAAAAAAGACTTTGCTTTTCATAGCAAAGTCTTTTTCGTTTTCAAATGACAAATTTGTAAGTTGACACTACTGAATTGTCACCTCTAACACGGGATTTTATCTGTAAAATCCTTTATACTATAATTATCTTATAAATGAAAGAAGGTAAAACAATGAAGAAAATGATTACCGTAATAATCATTGTAGCCGTCATCATCCTAGGACTCGCATTTGCACTTGGCTATTATTTTACAAATTATAATCGTATCGGGACTGAGGATTACTATGTTGCCATTGAAAAAAAAGGTAAACCGGTAACTGAAAAAGCTTCGGATGGTGAAACTTTTACCGATTATGAATATTCATTAACAGGCTATGATGAGAACGGTAAAACCAAACAGCTCAAGTTTACTGCTCAAAAAAACTTGCGCATTGGAGCTTATCTTCATATCTACTATAAAAAAGATAAGGGCGTGACTTCTTATGAAGAAGTTACAAAAAAAGAACTTCCTAAAAAGGCAGCAAGTCAATTAAATTAACGCATTAAAAAAACAAGGAAACTGAGTTGAAATCAGTTTCCTTGTTTTTTTAATAACGAACTAAAAAGTATTTCTTTTTCCCACGGCGAACAATCGTAAAGCGGTTTTCAATGCGATCACTTTCTGTAATAATCTTATCTAGATCTTGAACTCGTTCTCCGTTCAAGTAAATCGCCCCGTTTGAAACATCCTCACGTGCTTGACGCTTCGAAGGTTCGATTCCAAGCTCGACTAAGAAATCAACTAGATTTTTTTGTTCCTTTTGTGCGTCAAAACTTGGTACATCTTTAAATCCTTGTTCAATTTCATCTGCTGTTAAATCGCGGATATCTCCACTAAAGAGCGCTTTTGAAATTTTGATTGCTGTATCGAGCGCTTCTTCGCTGTGAATAAATTTCGTCATTTCAGCTGCTAGTGTTTTTTGAGCTGCACGAAGATGTGGCTCTTGCTCAACTTGTTTAGCAAGATCAGCAATTTCTGATTCTGTTAAAAAAGTAAAGTATTTCAAGTATTTTACGACATCACGATCATCCGTATTTACCCAAAATTGATAAAATTCATAAGGCGTTGTTTTTTCTGGGTTAAGCCAAATGGCGCCACCTTCCGTTTTCCCAAATTTTGTTCCATCAGCCTTTGTAAGAAGTGGAATTGTAAGACCAAAAGCTTTCGCATCTTCTCCTTGCTTTTTGCGAATCAAATCAAGTCCAGCTGTAATATTTCCCCACTGATCAGACCCACCAATTTGCAAGCGACAATCATGAAACTCGTATAAATGATTATAATCCATTGCTTGAAGAATTTGGTAAGCAAATTCAGTAAAAGATATCCCGGCTTCCAGTCGGCTTTGTACAATATCTTTGGCAAGCATCGTATTTACATTAAAACTTTTCCCATAATCTCGTAAAAAATCAAGAATAGACAAATCTTTCGTCCAATCATAGTTATTCACCATCGTAGCAGCTGAGTTTCCTTCAAAATCGAAAATTTGCCCAAGCTGTGTTCTTAGTCCTTCAACATTTTTATTGATTTGTTCAAGCGACTGAAGCTTCCTCTCCTCTTTTTTTCCACTTGGATCCCCAATCGTCCCTGTTGCTCCTCCGACTAAAATAATCGGACGATGCCCTGCATCTTGAAAACGCCGTAAAATCATGAATGGAATTAAATGACCAATGTGCATCGAATCTCCTGTTGGATCAATTCCGCAGTAAAGCGCAATAGATTCTTTTTCTGTAAGTTCACGTAACCCACTTTCATCTGTTTGCTGATAAATGGCTCCACGCCATTCTAATTCATCAATAATATTCATCAAATTCCCCTCTTTCTCGTTTTTTTTGAAATAAAAAAAGCCCTCCGCCCTTTTTTATAAGAGCGAAGGGACGTGTTTAAACGTGGTACCACCCAACTTTTCACTTCATTCCATAACGGCTTTAACCGTTCACGCCATTTCCTGCGTGACTTGACTCCAGGATGTAATTCGCACCGTTTATATTTACCGATTTACAGCGACCACCGGCTCTCTCAAAAAAGGGATAAACAGTCTACTTCGTCCGTTCCACGTCATTTACAATATTAAGCTATCATCTATTTATAGCATAGACTTTTTCTTTTCGTCAAGCTACAATTTATTTCGTCGTACCACGAAGTTTCTCGCTATGCGGAAGAACAACAGTTTTTTCTTCAACTTCTTCACTTGTCATCAACTTTGTCAAAAGACGCATTGCTACAGCTCCAATGTCATAAAGCGGCTGTACAATAGTGGAAAGTTGTGGACGACTCATAAGTGTTAATTTGGTATTATTGCTTGTCATGATTTCTAATTCATCTGGAACTTTAACACCTGCATCTAGTGCTGTATTTAAAATACCAATTGCGAGTTCATCATCTGTAACAATCACAGCATTTGGGCGCTTTTCTAATTGATTGAGTTGCTCAAAAGCGCGAACTCCGGAATTGTAATCATAATCTGCCTCAATGACATAATTCTCATTGTAACTAATACCTGCTTTTTTAAGCGCTTCTTGATAGCCTTTTAACTTTAATTCGCGATTTACAGGCTCTTCAAGTGAACCTGTTACAAAAGCAATTTGTTTATGTCCATTTTGAATAAACAATTCCACTGCTGCTTTCGTTGCTTCTAAATAATCAATATTCACTGAAGCTAAGTTCTGTTTCATATCAATTGCCCCAGCGAGTACAACAGGGACAGGAGAACGATTAAATTCTTCTTGTAGTTGCTCCGTAATTTTCTCACCCATATAAATAATACCATCTACTTGTTTACCTAACAGGGTATTCAACACTTGTAACTCTTTGTCTTCATTTTCATCTGAACTACTCAAAATAATATTATATTTATACATGGTTGCAATATCTTCAATTCCCCGAGCAAGCTCAGCATAGAATACATTGGAAATATCCGGAATGATTACTCCTACAGTTGTGGTCCGCTTGCTTGCAAGGCCTCTTGCTACCGCATTCGGACGATATCCTAGTTGGTTAATAACATCCAACACCTTTTTACGTGTAACAGGCTTCACATTCGGATTTCCATTTACCACTCGAGATACTGTTGCCATTGAAACATTTGCTTCACGTGCTACATCATAAATTGTTACATTCATCTCTACTCACACTCCATACTATTGGTATTTAAACGATAAGCTCCTTACTTCGTGTAACCGTCATCATTCAACCTTTCTTCCTATGATACGATACTTTGAGCTGTTATGCAATTGAAATCGCTTCTGTTTTTCATTAATTTTCATACCAAATACGCATGAGACTCCTATCTAAAAAGCCTTTTTAATATGGAATCGCTTTCTTTTTTTGTTTGAAAAGAAGTTGTCTAAAACAGACAACTTCTTAAGGCTTATTTCGTTTTGACTGGAAGAAGATTAGAAGCTAGAATCTCTTCCCAGAACAAATCAAACTCTGGTAAGTTCATTTGTTGAGCTGCATCTGATAAAGCAACGGCAGGATCAGGATGAACCTCCGCCATAACCCCATCTGCCCCAATTGCTAAGGCTGCTTTCGCACATGGAAGTAGTAGATCTTTACGTCCCGTTGAATGTGTAACATCGACCATAACCGGAAGATGCGTTTCTTTTTTTAAGATGGGTACAGCAGAAATATCAAGTGTATTTCGAGTAGCCTTTTCATACGTACGAATACCACGCTCACAAAGAATAATTTCGCCATTGCCTTGAGACATGATATATTCAGCAGCCCCAATGAATTCTTCAATAGTTGCTGATAAACCTCGTTTGAGTAAGATCGGTTTGTTAACACGCCCCGCTTCTTTGAGCAGCTCAAAGTTTTGCATGTTTCGCGCACCAATTTGAATTACATCCACATAATCAAGCGCTGTTTCAATATCTTTAGGCGTTACAATTTCACTAATGACGCCCAAGCCATATTCATCCGAAATTTGTTTTAAAATTTTCAGTCCCTCTAATCCAAGTCCCTGGAAATCATATGGACTAGTTCGTGGCTTAAATGCGCCGCCTCGAATAAGTTTCAGTCCTTTTGCCCGAATAGAATTTGCAACAGCTGCTACTTGTTCATAAGACTCAACAGAACAAGGTCCAAATACAAAAGTCGGTTCTCCTTTTCCAATTTCAAGTCCATTTACAGAGACTACCGTATCCTCTTGTTTATTTTTCCGAGAAACGAGGAGTGCTTTCGAATGATCATCCTCCTGAAGCTCAAGACCTGCTTTAAAAATTTCTTTAAATAAATGTTCAATTGTCGAATCTTCAAACGGTCCGTTGTTTGCTTCTACAATTTGATTAAGCATCTCGCGTTCACGAACTGGATCAAACCGGAGTGAGCCTTGCACACCCTTTAATTTCCCGATTTCTTGAACAAGATTAGCTCGTTTGTTGATCACAGAAAGTAATTCTAAATTTAATTGATCGACTTGATCACGTAATGTATCCAAATTGTTATTCACCATTTTTTCCGCCCTTCTTTTCACATCAATAATTATCCTTCATTATAGATGATATCAATAGATTTGTCACCACATCTTTTTAACTTAAACGCTTTTAAGTGTTAAAGTGGAGCTGTTAATTAATATCGTAACATTCTATAGCAAGAGATGCAAGCACAAAAAAACGCGGTAAGCCCGAAAGCCTACCACGTCCATACTGAAAATCATTATTTTTGAATAATTTTTTCAGTTTCTTTTTTACCCTCTTTTACTGTTTGTTTAACTTCTTTTTTAGCTTTATCAGAAGCATCACTTACAGCATCAGAAGCATCTTTTACATCTTCTTTTACATTGTCCACTGCTTTTTCAACAGCTTCTTGATCTTCTTCTTTATTTTTCGAGACAACTTCTTTTACACTTTTACCTTGTTTTGAAATGCTACCCGCAAGTTGTTGAGATTTATCTTTCACAACACCAACAAAATCATTTGCAGAATCTTTTAATTGTCCGGATTTATCCTTTGCAACATTCCCAATTTCAATGCCTTTTTCATAAGCAATATCTTTCCATTCAGAACCTTTTTCTTTTAACACATCAACTTGATCGTTTAAGTCGCCACGAAGTTCTTTTCCTGATTTTGGTGCTAGTAAAAGTGCTGTAACGGACCCGATAATTCCGCCAATTAAGCCACCAATTAAAAAATCTTTTACATCTAATCCATCTTTTCCAGACATGTTTCATTCCTCCTGTTTCAAAAAATTAATTAACGCTTCAATTCCTACTCAGCTTCTTTTGCTCTTTGTTTCGCTGCTTTGCTGGCTTTAAATTTATCTTTTAAAGCTAAAATAGAATTACTTACAGAAATAGCCTGCGCAACTTTTCTTTCATTTGCCGAAACTTTGTTCGTCGCAAGTGTTGCAAGTTCACGAACAGATTGGCTGAGACCAAGTAGTGATGTTCCAACATCTCCAATAGCATCGAAAACTGGATCTACCTTGGCTACTTTACCATTTACGTCATCTAACAAGCTATTCGTTTTATCAAGAAGCTGTTGAGCCTCTCCGGAAATCCCTTGCAATTCATTGGTCATTTTTTCAACTGTCTTGGCCACTTCATTCATTGTCTGTGATGCAGATTTTAAAGTTTTACTTAAGTAAATGGCGATGACTAATAGAGCAATTGCCGCGATAAGTGCAGCAACATATAAGATAACAATCATTTACTCCCACCTCCGTATTCTTGATTCTTTACCCCATCGAGCAATATGTAAAACGTATTAAACATACAGAAGGGTATGCTTACTAACAACATTGTAGCAATTTTACAGGTAAAAATAAAATGAAATGAATTTTTATACGTTGAAATTTCTCTGCTTTATATGTTTTTCTAGTGAAATAACTTATGTTGAACTAAAAACCAAGTGAATTATTCTTTTTACACAAATTTAATTAGTGTTTCTTAATTTAAATGAATAAAAAAAACACCCTTTATTAAAAAATAAAGAGTGGTTCTAAATTTTCATTTTAAAAAGCTGCTTTTTCATTCACTTCTGGATAGTCTTCCCGGTTATCAAGAATTTTTTCATAAGCTGCTTGGAATTTTTGAACGTCTCCTGCTCCCATGAATAAAATCACAGCATTATCATATTGCAATAATTCTTCTGTATGCTGTTCTTGAATGACATGGTTCCCCTTAGTTTTTCGAGCTAAATCAAAGATAGTTAAATTTCCAGCCTTTTCGCGAGCAGAGCCGAAAATATCACAAAGATAAACTTCATCAGCCAAATTCAAACTATCTGCGAAGCCTTGTAAAAACGCTTGGGTTCTTGTAAAAGTATGGGGTTGAAAAACAGCGACAACTTTTTTATCTGGGTATTTTTGACGAGCAGCATTAATCGTTGCCCGAATTTCAGAAGGATGGTGCGCGTAATCATCAACCAAAGTTTGGTGAGCTTTTTCTGTAATGCTGAAGCGACGTTTAACACCTTTAAAGGTGTTAAGTTCTTTTTTCACTTCTTCCATGTCTAAACCTTCTTGATCGCAAAAGGCAATAACACTAAGGGCATTCATCACATTATGATCCCCATAAGAAGGAATTTCAAAGGTACCAAGCGCTTTATCACGATGATTTACATCAAACGTAGTTCCTGTAGTTTTCTTGACAACATTTGTTGCTTGGTATTCATTTTTTTCACCAAAGCCATAGTAAATCACTGGAATCGAAAGTACTTCTTCCAGTCTCTTCAGCTGTACATCGTCACCTAAAGCAATAATAGCTTTTTTCACTTGTTTTCCAAGCGATTCGAAAGCACTGAAAACATCGTCTACACTTTTAAAATAATCAGGATGATCCCAGTCAATGTTTGTCATGATGGCATAAGTAGGTTTGTACGCCAAAAAATGTCGTTGATATTCACAAGCTTCAAGCGCAAAATACTCTGCATTTTTATTTCCTTTCCCCGTTCCATCCCCAATCAAATAAGAAGTCGGTCGGATAGATTCTAAAACATGAGAAAGAAGTCCAGTTGTAGATGTCTTCCCATGTGATCCTGTAATAGCGATACTTGTGTAGTCACCAATCAACTGGCCTAAAAATTTATGATAACGAATTACAGGTAAATCAAGTTCAAAAGCTTTGGCAATTTCTTCATGCGTGTCTGGAAAAGCATTTCCTGCAATGATCGTCAAACCTTCGTGAATGTTATCTGCATCAAACGGTAATATTTCGATTTCTTTTTCTTCTAATGCCTTTTGTGTGAAGAAGTATTTTTCAACATCGCTACCTTGAACAGTAAAGCCTTTATCATATAAAATTTGTGCTAAAGCGCTCATACCAGCGCCTTTAATTCCAACAAAATGATAAACAGTCATTGTTTTTAAGCCCCCATTTTTTCCTTTGTAGTAGAGGGTGTCTAAGTTTTTTAGACATCATCTTACTTTTCATATCATATTCAATTATCCAATTTAAGTTTTCAAGTCAAACAACCAATCTTATTATAGCACTTTACCCCAAAATAGAAAATAATTGTTTCAAATCACGGAAAAAGACATAAGAATATGACAAAGAAAACGTTTTACAAACGAGAATCAAATTATGAAGAGTGACATAAGTACTAAATCCCCGAATCATTTCCCCGAAGCTTTTCTAGTTGGTCGCGTGTAATAATAACATCTCGTGGTTTAGAACCATTTGTTGCTGAAACAATTTTTTGTCGTTCCAAACTTTCCATTAATCGAGCTGCTCGATTATAGCCAATTCTAAAATGTCTTTGCAGTAAAGAAGTTGATGCCGCGTTTTGTTCCATCACAAAGTCACAGGCAGCTGAAAAAAGTTCATCTTCATCTTCTCGAAGCACTTCTTTTGCGAGATCTTCTTCTTGGAACATATAATGCGGTTCCCCTTGCTTTCTAACAAAGCGAACAACTGCATCAATTTCTTCATCACTCACAAATGTTCCTTGCAAGCGGACAGGTTTACTTACGCCACTTGGGAGAAAGAGCATATCCCCTCTTCCAAGCAGTTTTTCAGCACCCGAACTGTCCAGTATTGTTCGCGAATCAATTGAACTGGATACTGAGAAAGAAATTCGAGTTGGGATGTTTGCCTTAATTAATCCCGTAATAACATCCACTGAAGGACGTTGTGTCGCTACAATCATATGAATCCCACAAGCTCGTGCTTTTTGAGCGATTCGGCTAATGGATTCTTCCACATCATTTGGTGCTACCATCATTAAATCTGCTAATTCATCAATCACAATTAAAATATAAGGTAATTTTTCGCCGGAATGCCCTGGCCGACTAGCGAGTTCATTATATTTTTCAATGTTCCTTACGCTTGTATGAGAAAAGAGCTCATAACGGCGCTCCATTTCCGTAACAGCCCATTTTAAAGCCGCTGTTGCCGCTTTGGCGTCTGTAATAACGGGACTTACCAAGTGCGGAATTTTATTGTATGGGGCTAACTCGACCATTTTCGGATCGATTAATAAAAGCTTCAATTCATCTGGCCGAGCTTTATAAAGCAAGCTGACGAGTAAAGAGTTGATGCAAACACTTTTCCCAGAACCTGTCGCACCAGCAATTAACCCGTGAGGCATTTTTTGTAAGTCCGTTGCAATAGCTTCACCGGAAATATCTAAGCCAAGTGCAGCGGTTAGCGGTGAAGGATTGTCTTGGAAAATTGATTTTTTCATGATTTCAGAAAGCATAACTGGTCTGCTTACTGGATTTGGAATTTCAATACCAACCGTACTCTTTCCAGGAATCGGCGCTTCTATCCGAATATCTTTTGCAGCTAAGTTCAACTTGATATCATCACTTAGATTCGTGATTTTGCTAACCTTAACGCCTTTTTCCGGTTGCACTTCAAAACGAGTTACAGCAGGTCCTTGTGTTCTTCCGACAACATGTGCAGCTACATTGAAATTCTGCAAAGTTTCATTTAAAAGTACTTCTTCTTGATCCAACCACTCTTTATCGTGACTTGAAATCACCGGTGGATTTAATAAATCAAGCGGTGGAAAGTGATAAGATCCCATGTTTCTCTCTTCACTTAGCCTTTCTTCATCAGACGATCGAACCTGTCTAGTTTGTTCCTCAGGACCTGAGTTTTTTGCGTCTTTCTGGTGATCTTGATTGACCATCAAAACATTAAACGGAATGTGCGACTTTTTAACTTCTTTTTTTGATTCCGTTTTCTCTTCCGGAACAATAGAATCTTCAGTACTTTTTTCAGTATTCGACCACGCCTCGGGGAAAGAATCAGTTTCTTCCTTTGCTTCAACAGCTTCTTTTAATAGCCCATCTTGGCTTTCAGAATTGGAGTTTATCCACTCTGCACTCTCCTGTACAAAAACTTCTGAACTGCCCAACTCTTCTTCTGCTATACTTTGACTTTCGTTTGCTTGAGGAGTTTCTATCATGGTAGAAGCTGAATCATCCAACTCCTGCACTTGAAACTTAGGCGCAGTATCTGTTTTTAAGTTCTTCTGTTCCATTACAGGAGCCTGAGCTTCTTCTGTTATTAGGTGAATCTGTTTAACTTCCGCTTCATTTTGAACAGAATTTTCATCAAGATTAAACTCAAAGCGACTTGGCCGTCTTTGAAATGCAAAAACTGGTGATGGAACTTCTGTAGGCGTAAAAGGCGCTTTTTTAATCTCTGGTTGCTTGGCTTCAGCAACTTCTTTTTTCGCCTTTACTTTCACTTCTTTTGAACCCATTGCAACAGATTTCTTCGGTTCGGTACGTTCATCTCCATCTGGAATCAGCGGAAAACGAAACTGCCCTTTTGGATACTCGTAAGCCATTTTCGTTTCTACCGTTTTCCGCGCGACAGTTCGTTTAGTTGCTTGAGAAGTCTTCGTTAGCTTATTGTCTTTTTTTGCAGGAATTGTCTGGTTTTGTCTCACTAATTTGGGTACATCCTGTTGCACCTCTTTAGTTCTTGCTTTTACTTCTGTTTTGCGTTCTTCTTCCATTTCCATGTCCCCGAAGAAGAAATTCTTTAGCCATCCCATCATTTATCACACCCAAAATCAAATTCTTCTGTTTGATTCTATCAAAGAAAATTCAATTAAGCTATTATCATCTCTTTCAAAACTTAAAATCGCTATTTTGAAAGCAGCTAAAGCCTTGCTATTCATAACTTCTGAAAGGTGATAATTTAAAGTTATATCAGCTTTCAGTGAGCAAAAAAGTACAATCTGAACGTATATTGTATACACAAAGAAACTAAAAAAAGAAGCACCTTGAGAGGCGCTTCCAACAGTCTATTAAAAAGATACCGGGAACGTAGATCCAATTTCAGCGTTATCATCCAGGATTAAAATCCCTTTTTCTTGAGGAGCATCTGGAATAGCTAATTCCCGAGCCGCGCAAAGCATCCCAAAAGAATCAACACCTCGCAAATTCGAAGGCTTAATTAAAAGCCCACTAAGCATGACCGCACCCACTTTTGCTACGACCACTTTTTGGCCTTGGGCGACATTTGGTGCCCCACACACAATTTGGAGTCGTTCTTTATCTCCTACATCAACTTGGCAAATACTTAACTTATCAGCATTGGGATGCTTTTTTAGTTCATCCACGTAACCAACAACAAATTTAGGGGTCAAATCCACATCAAGTGGCTCATCAAACCCAGCATCTAAAATGACACGATTCAATTGTTCAACAAAAGCTTCTGAAAGTTCTACTTTTCCATTTGAATTCAGCGAAAAATATTGGGATGCACGAAAAATGTTGAATCCGCTAAGTTCCTTTGTTTCCTCATCAAAGATTTTCACAACATCGCCTTTTGTTTCATGAGTGCGTTGTTCTCTTGCGATTTCTTGAATGGAGACAATTAGCGTATCGCCGATTCCCTTTTCATTATAAAATACATTTACTATCAAGACTTTCTACTCCTTCGGTCTGTTTTTTGCCATAATAAAGATCGGTTCTAGTTTACCATCATTATACACAAATGGCAAAGTAGTAATCGGAACAACCCCTTCAGCGAAAAATTGCATCGCCATGTGCGCCATTACATCAAAACCTGTTTCATTTTGGATATCCGCTACGATTAAAACATCAGCATGAGGAATGGCAACAACCATCTCTCCTGTCAGTTTCTCGCGCATTTCTGATAAAAAACGGGCATTTAAAATTCGACTTGCGTCATACCCATCATTTATTCGAACAAAATAAAAATCATTCTCCGAAACACGATCTCGGCGGTAAGAAACAGGCAGATTTTCAAGGTGTTCAAACGCCTTCTCGATAAGCTTACTCGCAGAAACTCCAGAATCTTGAAGCATTTTTTCGGTAATAAAATGATAAGCTTTTTCCTCGTCGATAACGAAGTAAATGCTCGTTTCAGCAGTGTGTTCGCGAACTAAAAATTTCTCGCCTGATTTACTTTCTTCCGGGAATGAACGCGAACGAATAACTGGGTAAACTTTATCAAGTGAATCTGATAGGTTCGGTTTCGAAAGTGAAGCGTGCAAGCCTTCATTAACATAATAAAGAACTTTTCGGATCGCTTCCTCTCCCTCTTCTTCAAATCGCGCAATGACTTGTGGCAAGGAGAGCGTAATCGTTTTACCCGCTTCTCGTATGGTGAGGCGGTCTTTTTCGTGATCAAAAGAAAATGTACGACCTCTTTTTTCAAGTCGCTCTTCAAGTTTCGTTTTCATCACAAGTGAAGTCATTTTCAAAACGATTCCTCCTTACAGCGCAGCTAAAAAATCATTAATTTCTTCTTTTGTTTTACGATCTTTGCTCACAAACCGGCCGATTTCTTCGCCTTCTTCATAAGCTAAAAAGCTTGGGATCCCAAAAATAGCAAGTTCTGCACACAAATCAATAAAGGCATCCCGATCAACATGAACAAATTTAAAATCATCATTTTCTTGTTCAATTTCTGGCATAATCGGTTCAATAAAACGGCAATCTCCACACCAATCTGCACTAAACATAAAAACTACTTTCGAACTATTTTTTAAAGTATTAAATTCTTCCATTGATTTCAACTCTTCCACAATAAACGCTCCTTCACTATTCATCTTATTAAATCCTATCTAAGAAATCTTCTTTCGTCCAGAAATCCGCTTGAAGTTAAAGTTTTTGTACCGCTTTCATTTTTAGTTTATGATGAAGAAAAAGGAGTGAAGCAAACATGCGTTATCATATTTATCTTGCCGGCGAGATCCATTCCAATTGGCGTGCTGATCTCATGCAGCAAATAAGCGAAGAAGTAAAAATGGAATTTCACTTTTCTGGTCCACGAGAAAATCACGAAAAATCAGACGCGATCGGCGAAACGATTCTTGGAACACAACCGAATTTATTATATCGAGATATCCAGTCTTCGAAAATCAACAATTTACGGACACAACTATTTTTAAAGAAAGCTGATTTGGTTATTGCTTATTTTGGTGAAAAATTCAAGCAATGGAATACAGCCTCTGACGCTTCACTTGCGCTCGCTGAAAACAAGCCCGTCATCCTGATTCGTCCTGAAAATTTACACCATCCCTTAAAAGAACTTTCAGAACGAGCAAACGTAACTGTCAGTACTATTCCTGAAGCCGTCCAAGTCTTAAAGTATATTTTCGATTAAAAATGAGATCTTCCGGTTGGAAGATCTCATTTTCCTGTTTTTTTGGAATTTAAATACGCGCCCAGACAAACAAGAATCCCTGCTATGAGGGCGGTTAATATCCACCCAAATTCAAGCTTCATTATTCCTGTAACAGCGAACAAAAAAGCAAGGACAGCAGCGAAAATAAGCAAAATTCCCACTTTACCATCTGTTCGTTTAAGCATTTTTTATAATCGACTCGAAGGTGGATTGATCAAGCGTCCGGACAAGGGTTGTGATCATTTCTTTAGCAGCACTATAATCATCCACATGCAATATCGAATTCGACGTATGAATATAACGAGATGGAACGCCAATTACAGCGCTTGGAATACCACTTAACGATGTATGCACTTTACCAGCGTCTGTACCTCCAGGGGAAACGAAATATTGATAAGGAATTTTATGCGTTTCTGCTGTATCAAGCAAAAATTCACGTAAGCCACGATGCATCACCATGGTGCGATCGTAAATTCGCATTAAGAAGCCTTCGCCCAGTTGACCGAATTCTGTTTTATCTCCTGTTGTGTCATTTGCTGGGCTCGCATCAAGTGCAAAGAAAATATCTGGCTGAATCATATGGGCACTTACGCCAGCTCCTCGAAGCCCCACTTCTTCCTGTACATTCGCTCCACTGAAGAGCGTGTTAGGTAAGTCTTCACCTTGTACTGCTTTTAATAATTCAATAGCAAGCCCGACTCCATAACGATTATCCCAAGCTTTCGCCATGATTTTTTTAGGATTCGCAAGTGGTGTGAATTCGGAAACAGGAACGACGAATTGTCCTGGACGGATGCCAATTTTTTCTGCGTCTTCCTTCGAATCAGCCCCAATGTCAATTAAGAGTTGTTTAGGATTCGTCGGCTTGGAGCGTTCTTTTTCAGTCATCAAATGCGGGGGGACGGAAGCAATCACACCGATCACTGGACCGTGGTCCGTCATTATCTCAACACGGCTCGCCTGCAAGACTTGCGGGTTCCAGCCTCCTAGTGTTTGAAAACGCAGTAAGCCTTTTTCTGTAATTGAAGTCACCATAAAACCAACTTCATCCATATGTCCTGCAACAAGGATGCGTGGTCCATTTTCCGCTCCTTTACGAACACCGAAAATACCACCTAAACGATCTTGAACTACTTCATCGGAAATGGGTTCGATTTCCTGACGGATAAAATCGCGAATTCGAAATTCATCTCCAGAAGCCCCTTGTAACTCCGTTAATTTTTTTAAAAGTGCTAAGGTATCTTTATCCAACATGACCCACCCTTTCTTTATCTTTTTTTAGTATAGCAAACTTTTTAAAGCAATTCACGTTTTGGAAGCGTAACCTTTGATTGCTTTTAATGCTGAAAAAGTATAGTATAGAACTACGCAAGTAAAAGCTTGCTGTTTACTTTACATAAGAAAAGCTAGGGAGGAAAGATTATGAACTGGAAAGCTTTCGTAGCAGGTGCTTTTGCTGGAGCCGCTGCAGGACATTTTGTGTATCATTACGTGCTTGATGATCGTGAAATTTCTGGAGATGCTATTTTAGAAAATGTAAAAAATGCCTTTAAAAAAGAAGGACCAATTGAAGGTTCTTGGATTCAACTAAAAAAACAACACTACAAAAAATACGCCATTGATACTTTTGTTTATCACGGTGGTATCACAGCAATTCGCGAAGGCGAAAAAAAACAATTTGAATTTATCGCAGATGCGAAAACGGGAACGATCATTGATATTTACCTCACGTGACTGGAAAGTGAGAAACTTAAAAGCAGAAATCTAGGCTAAGACCATTTTGAGTGGTTCTTCCAAGATTTCTGCTTTTTTCTTTTTAGATAAGCGACTCACTTAAGAAACGCATCTACCTTTTCGTGAGCTAATTTTAAATTCCTTTCTGGAACAAGTTCTATTAATTGCTCTTTAAATAGTTCTTTTTCCGCCCCTTGAAGCGCCTTTTGAACGGCTTTAAGCTGAACCATGATATCAGATTCATCGCGCCCTTCTTGGACCATTTCCTTTACTTTACGGACGTGCCCTTCAATCCTCGCAAACCGGTTCGCAATTGCTTGTTGTTTTTTCTCTTCCATACATCTAATACCCCCATATAGTATATTAATTAACATCCCCCTATAAGGGTTACAAAATCATGTTATAGCAACTCTTTTTGAAAGTCAAATATCTAAAATTGAAAATACCCAAAGAAAAAAGCCCTTTTTTGGGCTTTTAAATGAGAAGACTATCCACACATGCACCGAGCGCATTAAGTTTGATTGCTCGATATTTGGCATCATGATAAAACAAAAACCATGTGTTTCCATCCATCCATTTTCGAAATAAGGCTTGCTTTTGAAAAATACTATCCATTGGATAATCGTCAAAAGCAGTCACCCATAATACATTTTGATGGGCATGAGTTGGGAAGATATCCGCCATATGGATGGCTTTTTCTCCCATGGAGGAAAATTCAATAATTGCGTGTCCAGCACTGTGACCTCCTGTTCGAATCATTTTAATCCCCGAAATAGGTTCAACTTCTTCTTTGTAAGTCACAACCTGGCTAGCAATGGATTCCCAGTTTTCTTTCCAGTAGGTAGCTTTTGAGCGAATATTGGGGGCACGCATTTCATCCCACTCTGTTTGTTCCACGAAAATTTGTGCATTTGGGAAAACGGAATAGTATTCTCCTGACTCTCGCTTCCCAGTGAGCCCGAGCACATGATCGTAGTGTAGATGTGTCATGAGCACCATATCGATATCTTGTTCAGTAAGATTTTTTGCCCTTAGGTCGGAGAGAACTTTGGATTCTTCGGCCACGCCAAAATTACGCCACTGTTTTTCTGTTAGTCGGTTATTGCCAATCCCTGCGTCTATCAAAATATTTTTCCCTTGAAACTGAACAAAAATAGGATCGGTTCGTGTTGGAACTTGATTTTTTTCGTTTACTGGATATTTTCTTGACCACAATACTTTAGGCACAACGCCAAACATTGTTCCACCATCAAGATGTAATTCTCCACCTCTTAGCCAGTCAATTTTCATTTAACCTACTTGCATATTAGAACCTCCTAGTTAACATAATATTATTATAGAAAAGAAGCTGCAAAATTACAGCTTCTCGCTTTCTCTATTAAACTGTGCTTCTAAACGATAAATTGGAAATCCTTTTTGTGAAAATTTTTCTTCATATTCTGTTTGAACATTTCCTTCAAAATCGCTGTTGTGTAAATCTAGTGAGACATATGTCAGCCGTAGACCATATTCGGAAAATGCTTGCAGTGAATATTCAAACAACCCCCTATTATCTGTTTTAAAATGAATGTCTCCTGCTTCTTCTAAAATATTTTTATAGATATCTAGAAATTTGGGATTAGTCAAGCGTCTCTTTGTATGACGTTTTTTTGGCCATGGATCTGAAAAATTCAAATAAATTCGCGCGACTTCTCCTTGTGCAAAGTAATCTTCTAGCTGGGCACCGTCGACTGAAAGTAGCAATACATTTGAAAGGTCGTGCTCTAAGACTTTATCAAGAGCAGAGATAAGCACGCTCTCTACTACTTCAATTCCAATGTAGTTGATTTCCGGATGAGCCTGAGCCATACCAGAAACAAAACGTCCTTTCCCGGAACCAATTTCAATGTGAATGGGATGATCATTCCCAAATAGTTTTTGCCAACTCCCTCTATGTAGAGCAGGTTCTAAAATGCAAACTTCCGGATGATTTTGTAGTTTTTCTTTCGCCCATGGTTTATGTTTTACACGCATGTATACTTTTACACCTCATTATCTTTTACAATCAAATCTAATAATTCATTCGCTTTCTGCTGCTCGGCTTGACTGAGCTTCCCTTCTCCTAAACGATGTAAGGTTTGGAAAAGCGCATACCATTTTAATTTACGGTGCCAATTTTTTGAATAAGTGCCTCCGTATATTTCAAGCCAGCTCGGCCATTTTTCTTTCGGAACATATTGATAAAGTAGCATCGAAACATCCATCGCTGGGTCCCCAAGCATCGCTCCATCCCAGTCTACAAGGAAAAGTTCCCCGTCACTTGAAATCATCCAATTATTGTGATTAATATCTCCGTGGCAGACAACGCGTTCTCCGTCTTCCACTTGTTCTAAATTACGCTTTAAATAGTCAAGTGCTTCTTGTTCTGTCCAAGTTTGATCAGGAAAAACTTGTTGATGCTTGCGAAACATTTCAAGAGGAGAAAAACTAGCTTCTTCCATTTTGAGTAACATTTGCTTCAGTTTATCAGAATGATGGATTTTGGAAAGAAGTCTGGCTACCTTGTTATCCCCCATTTCTGCTGTCGAAAGGACACGTGCATTGATCCATTTTTGAGCTGTGATAACATCTCCATTTTCAACACGACGAGTCCATTTTAATTTAGGAACGATATCAAGTGCAGATAAGGCAGCTAAAAAAGGCGAAGAATTCCGTTTCAAAAAGAATTTTTCGTCTTTATGTTGAGCGATAAAAGCTTGTCCCGTATCCCCGCCGGCAGAAATTATCTCATATTCAGTTCCAAAGAAAATATCTTCCATCATTCAACACACCTTTTTGTGAAATCTTTCATCCACTTTATTTCTTTATAGTGTCGCTAAAAAGATTTTACTTCGCAAACAGCTCGAAGTCAAGCAGTCATACGTTCGGGGATGTAGAAAATGGTAAAAAAATCAAATTAAAATCGCGCTTTCATGCCTTTTTATGATTACGAAAAAGACGTACCTTTTTTTCAAGATACGTCTTTCCTCTTGCTTATTTTACTTCTTTTTTTACAATGGGTTCCATTCCGTTCGAATTTTTACGAAGGAATAGAGTTAAAATACATGCCACAACACTAGAAATCGCTGCAACCATAAAGGCTATTTCAATTCCGTGTACAAGAACATGGTTAGCGATTTGTTCTTTCGTTTTGCCTACCACATCACTTGCGGTTAGTGTTTTAGCAAAGGACGCTGAACTTTTTGACATTACAGTGATTAAAGCAGCTGTTCCAATTGATCCGGCAACTTGTCGCATGGTATTAAACATTGCCGATCCATGTGAAGCGAGTGAAAGTGGTAATGAATTTAAAGCAGCTGTTTGTAAAGGCATCATGACCATTGCCATACCACTCGCTCGGATAGTTTGAACGATCATAATATACATCAGTGTGGTTGATTCATTCATATTAGTAAACATGAAGGTCGTGACGGCCATGATAATAAGACCAAGAAGGGAAAGATACTTCGCGCCAAATTTATCAAATAGTACACCTGTTACAGGTGATAAAATAGCTGTCATCAGTGCACCAGGAAGCAGGACAAGTCCAGAATCAAGCGGAGAAAATCCGCGTACGTTTTGCAAATAAATTGGTAAGAGTAACATGCCCCCAAAAAGTCCCATCACAACAAAAAAACTAATAATCGTAGTTAAAGTAAAAGTCGTGTTTTTAAAAACTTTAAAATTGAGTAAAGGCGTTTCTTTTTTACCTTCATAAAAAACAAAGAACGTAAGAGTAACCATGCCTAGTAAAATAAAGCCAAGTACATTCATTGTTAGCCAGTCGTGATCCCCAGCGTTACTAAAGCCAAGTAGCAAACTACCAAACCCGATCGTCGAGAAAATAACACCCCAGAAATCAAGCTTTGGAAATGTCCGTTTTCCGACATCGCTAAGAAGAAAAGCTGCAACAATGACATCTAAAATGGCAAAAGGCACGATTAAAAGAAATAAATCACGCCAATCGAATTGTTGGACAATCCAACCGGAAAGCGTTGGACCAATAGCAGGCGCAAAGTTCATCGCAAGGCCAATAAGCCCCATCGCCCGGCCCCTTCGTTCAAGCGGAAATAGGTTTAGAACCACGACTGTAAGTAATGGCATGACAACTCCTGCTCCAATAGCTTGAATCATTCTTCCAGCAATCAACATTGGGTAGTTTAATGCCAGTCCGCCTACAATAGTCCCAATTGCGAATGTAATCATCGCAAAAAGATATAACTGTCGAGTCGTAAATCTTTCAATTAAAAAAGCCGTAGTCGGGATCATAACGCCGTTTACAAGCATAAATCCTGTAGAAAGCCACTGCCCTTGACTTGCTGTAATATTGAAATCTTTCATGATGCTCGGCAAAGCAACGTTCATCAATGTTTGATTAAGGATTGTAACAAATGCCCCCATCAACATCACGATTAAAATTCCATTACGTTTAACCCCTGCCGCATGTGCTTTCATATTCATTCTTTGATCCCTCTCTCTAAAATTTCTATGATTCGTTTATGAGTCTCTAACATGGATAAAAGGGATTCTTCCCCTACATCAAGAAGTGGTTCGAGTCGGTCAAAAAAGAGCGCATACGTTTCTGCAGTCTTTCGTTCCCCGAGTTTTGTTAATTCAAGATTTAATGTGCGTCTGTTGTCTTCAACACGATTTCGCATTAAAAAATCCGCCCTAACAAGGCGGTCAACAATTCCAGAAGCAGTACTTTTCGAGACTTTCATTCGTTCCGCTAGTTCGCCAAGTGTCAAATGTGGTTCACGCTTTAACGTACTTAATGCAATTAACTGGGCAGTTGTGATCTCTTTTTTATCAGACTCCTCAGACAAGATCTGATGTGTTTTTTTGGAAACTTCTCGAAATGACAAGACAATTTCTCGAATCAACTTATCATCCATGTTCTTTCCTCCTTCAAACTGTTCGTTTGCGAATCGTTCGCACACGAACGATCAGCATATTATATTATACACTTCTCGTAATTATTGTCAACACTTTCTGAATGGATATTTTTTTTGAGAGCGCGCTCATTTTTACACACAAAAAAAGAGAAGGTCTCCCTTCTCTCCTCTATATTAGCGAACCGTTACAAATTCGCCACAAGATGCTACAATTTCGGCTTCAAATAATTCATGTACTTTTTTCGTAACTGGCCCTCTGCTTCCATTTCCAATTACTGAATCATCAACTTGTGTAATTGGCGTAACTTCAAGTGTTGTACTTGAAATAAAGACTTCATCTGCTGCCTTTAATTCTTCAAGAGAAAAATCTCTCTCTTCAACTGGGAAACCGCCTTTTTTCGCTGCATCAATGATGACTTGGCGAGTAATGCCATTTAAAATTAAATTGTCCGCAGCATGCGTCAACAAAACGCTATCTTTAACTATAAAAACGTTTGAAGCAGAGCACTCCGTCACGGTGCCGCCTCGATGTAAAATAGCTTCTAGTGCACCAGCCCGGTGTGCTTTATTTTTGGCTAAAATATTTCCAAGTAAGCTGATACTCTTGATATCGCAACGTAACCAGCGGATATCTTCATCAGTTATCGCTCGCCCACCTTCTACAAAGAGTGCTTCATCCCGTGGAACTTCACGAGCAGAAGCTGTTAAGATGCCCTCAAGTGGAAAATCGTCAGGAATAATATGATTTCTCGGAATTTGGATGCCGCGAGTTACTTGCAGGTAAATGTTTCCAGTATGAATATTGTTTTCTTTTGCAAGCTTTTGTAACAAGTTTCTTAAGACATCCTTTGCGTAAGGAATGACAAGGTCGATCTTGGCTGCGCTTTCGTACAAGCGATCAATATGTTCATCAAATGTAAAAAACTGACCGTTGTAAAGACGAACAACTTCATAGACTCCATCTCCAAACTGATAGCCACGGTCTTCCATGTCAATAGCAACACTTTCTCGCTCTACGATTTTATCATTGACTAGTACTTTCATCTTCGTCACTCCTTCAATTTAATAAAAGACTGCTACAGGGTACAGAAAAGCACCTGCAGCAGTAAAATTTTTCTTATTATACCTCTTATTTTGCCAATTTGTAAAGAGCTTCTGCATAGATAGCAGCCGCTTTTAGCAAATCATCAAAATAACTAAATTCATCTTTTTGGTGCATCGTATCTTCACGACCTGGGAACAAAGCGCCAAATGCAACGCCTGTTTCAAGGTGACGTGCATAGGTTCCACCACCGATTGCAAGGAGAGTTGCTTCTTCCCCTGTTTGTTCTGTATAAACTTGTTGCAAGGTTTGAATTAATGGGTGATCTTCTGGAACAAATAATGGTTTAGAATCATCATAATGTGTGTACTCTCCATTGTATTCTAAAACAACAGTTTCCATTTTATTTTTGAGCTTGTCCATATCAGCAGTTACTGGATAACGGAAATTTAGTCCAAATGTTCCACCTTCTACTTGATCGTAACGCAAAATACCGACATTCATTGTCAGTTCGCCACTTTCTTTGTCTTCGTAGTTGATTCCAAGTTTTGTTGCACGCGAATCGTTGAAAAGATAATCTCTTCCAAAAGTTACAAAGTCTCTCGCTGTTCCAGTTAACTCAAATTTCCCAAGGAAAGCAACAAGAAGAAGTCCCGCATTTACACCATTATTAGGTTCCATTGCATGCGCAGATTTTCCGACAATCGAAAGTGTGATATTTTTCTCAGTGACACTAAAATCACCTGTCACATCATGACTTTTAAGGAAGTTTTCAAATTCTTGTTTCAAGCCATCATTATCTTGAACTTCACTAAGGACAGCTTTTGCATGATCGGGCACCATATTATACCGCGCACCTGATTCGAGTGACTCAAGTTTAAAGGCTTCATAACCATCATTTTCGCTTTTCTTGAAGGAAACATCTAGTTCAGAAATCCCTTTTTCAGCATGAATAATTGGAAACTCAGCATCTGGCACAAATGCCATTGTTGGTTGTTCTTCCGTTTCAAAGTAGCGCTCCACACAGCTCATGCCACTTTCTTCATCAGAACCAACAATCACACGAATCCGTTTTGAAAGCGGAAGTCCAAGCTCTTTCACGATTTTAAGTGCATAATAACCAGCGATTGTTGGACCTTTATCATCTGCAACTCCACGAGCAAAAAGTTTTCCGTCTTTTAAAACAGGATCAAAAGGATCATTTGACCAACCATCCCCAACAGGAACAACATCCACGTGTCCAAGCACACCGACAAGCTCTTTTCCTTCGCCGTATTCGATGTGCCCCGCAACATTTCCTACTTCCTTCGTCGTGAACCCATCTTTTTTACCTAGCTCGATCATATAGTCCAATGCTCTTTTAACATCAGGGCCAAAAGGAGCGTCAGGTGTTTTTGCGTCGTCGTCACGGACACTTGGGATACGAAGTAAACCTTCTAAATCCTTTAGAAAATCCTCTCTTCGTTTTTCAATTTCTTCTTGCCAGTTAATTTCGCTCATATCGTTCATTCCTTCCATCATTAACTTCTGCCCTTCCATTGTACCCCCTTTTCCCGAGAGAGAAAAGCAGAAACTGTTTAATTTGACTTAAATTATTTCATAAATTCAATAATTGAATCGAAATTCCAATGGCTCATTTGCTTACTATACGCAATATCTAAATCGTTTAAACCATTTTCAGAAAGCTAGAGCCACTTATATGATTGATGCTCTCTAGATAGATGTATCTCTTTTATATTCTCAGTTTTTACCAAATAGAAAACACCTGAAATTTGATAATCAGGAAAAATTACGTTCCACGTATCATACAATAGAACTGGTGATGCACCTAGCCCCGTTTCTTCAAACACTTCGCGTATAAGACACTCCCTTTGCGTTTCACCGTATTCCATTTTTCCGCCGGGAAGATCATAAACCTCTTGTTCCATTCCCGATTTTTTTAAACCAAGAAAGGAATTCCCTTGAATAATAACAGCTTTTACCGCCGGAATGACAGGTTTCATTTTACAATTCCCTCCTTCTTTCGATAAAATGAAGTTGGATCATTAAATGTATTGTAACGCCCGTATTTTAGAAAATCCAATTTTTACGAAGGAGCGTGAATTCCAATGAAAAAAATCACCCCAAAATCCATTAGTGGTTTTATTACAAAGCGAGACGATGAGGGCTACAAAAATTTATACGGAAAAGTGTTAATCATAGCCGGAAACGAGATGTATGGCGGTGCTGGAATTCTTGCTGCACAAGGTGCCGTTTACAGTGGTGCTGGACTTACAACACTCGCAAGCCATCCGGTAAATCGTTCCGCCCTACACGCGAGACTTCCTGAATGTATGTTTTTAGATTGGACGAATCATGATGAGTTAGTTCGCTTACTGCCTACTTTTGATACTGTTTTGGTCGGCCCTGGACTCGGTCTTGACGGCGAAGCCTATCGCCTAATGGAGATCGTTTTAAGTGGCGTTAAAAAGGAGCAAAACCTTATTATTGATGGCGACGGGATTACACTTTATGCTCAAGAAGATTTACCGAAGCCTCGTGCCGCTTTGTTTTTCACTCCACATGCTGGCGAATGGAAACGTCTTGTTAACTGTACACCAGATGCAGAAAATAACCTCGAATGTGCAGAACTCCTCCAAGCTGTAGTCATTTTAAAAGGACACCGGACAAAGGTTTATGCGGAAGACGAAATCTGGTTAAATATGTATGGATCAGCTGCCATGGCAACTGGCGGCATGGGGGATACGCTCGCAGGAATTATTGCAGGTCTAATGAAACAGGCTTCTACCCCACTTGGAGGCGTTTTATCTGGTGTTTTTTTTCACAGTTATATTGGCGACACTTTAGCAAAAAAACGTTTTATTGTTTTACCAAGTGATATTGCCAAAGAACTCCCTTACTATTTGAAGATCTTTAGTGAAATGTCTGACACCCCTTATCCTTAATGAGGAGGAAATCAACATGGTAAAACTGAATATTATCGGGCCACCTGGTTCTGGAAAATCAACGCTTGCACGAAAACTTGGAAAAGCCGTCAATCTTTCACCCATTCATCTTGATAGCCTTTATTTTAAGCCTGGCTGGGTGGAAATCTCTAAGCAGGAATTATGCGAAAAGGTTCAGCTGTTGATCACACAACACAAAGAGTGGATTATGGAAGGTAACTATACGGAGACTTGGTCAAAACGCTTCCAAGAAGCTAATTTGACAGTCTTCTTGGATTTACCTAGACGAATTTATTTTTACCGTGTTCTAAAACGAAATCTATTAAGTCTCGGAAAAGTTCGTCCTGATTCTGCACAAGGTTGCCCAGAACGGATTGATTTTTCTTTCTACAAGTATGTTCTAGATTATCCGAAAAAACGCAAAGCGATCCTCAGAAAATTAGCCGAAGTTCCAGAAGAGAAACTTGTTGTCTTAAAAAGCACTCGGGAAATTGAGCGGTTTCTAATGGTGTATAGCAAGCAAAAAGTTTGAAGCTAGATTACGCAAAAAGCTTTCGTGCCTTGGCACGAAAGCTTTTTTATTTGATTCCCAGTTTTTCACGGACACGTGTTCCTCTTGGTCCAAACAATTTGTCTGAAAGATGTAGTTTAAAGGCAAGTAGCGCATAAGTAACGGCCCCGACTCCTCCACACAAAAGAATTAGGAAAAACGCTGTAATTTTGTGGTCCGGACTTAAAATATGTGCAAGTGGGAAATAGAAAATACCCACAACAAGTGACATAATCAAGGTTAAAAAAGAAAATAAGGTCACACGCCTTGCAATAAGGGCAAAAGAAAAATGTGCATAGCGTTTAATAATCATAATCATAAAGATACAAGAAACTGCATACCCAAGCCCTGTGGCTAGAACAGAACCTTTGGCTTCAAACAACATAACAAGTGGCATTTGTAAAACGGACTTTGTGAGTAAACCTAACAATAGACCTAACACAGTGAATCGTTGCTCATCAATTCCTTGCAAAACGGCAGCTGTTACGCTAAAAAGTGAAAAAAGAATCGCAAATGGTGCGGAAAACTGTAAGAGCGCTGTTCCGGCATCACTTGCTTGGAAAAAGACAGTGAAAAGCGGACGAGCTAGCAAAGTAATCCCAATACATGCCGGAATCGTCAGAAACAACAAGATTTGAAATACATCATTTAACTGACGTTTCACTTGTTCATGCTCTTTTCTAACATAAGCGGCTGTAACAAGCGGAACTAATGCCATTGAAAAAGCAATCGCAAGCGTTCCTGGAATCAAAATAAGCTTCTGGATATCAAAGTTAATAATCGCAACATAGCTATTGACTTTGTGAGCGGAAAGCCCTATATACTGCAGGACGCGCCCAAGTGTAAATTGGTCAATCAGCTGATAGAGTGAAGTTGCAGAACCGACAATAATAAAAGGAATAGCTGACAAAATAATTTGCTTGTAAAGCGTTGGAATGGATACTCGAAGCTCTCCTCTGTCTTCTAGAAGCATTTGATCGAGTCCCTTTTTTCGTTTAGTGAAATACCACATCAAAATAGCTAAACTTGCAAGGGCTCCAACGAATGCAGAAAATGTAGCTAAACTAATAGCTGTCACAACCGAACCTTTGACGATATACATAACAACAAACGTGCTGCCAAGTAAAAAAGCAATCCGAACGATTTGCTCGACAACTTGCGAAACAGCCGAGGGACCCATTGAATTGTATCCTTGGAAAAAACCACGCAATAAGCTCATTACAGGAATAATAAGAAGTGCGAAGCTCACTGCACGAATCACTCGGATACCATCTTCAAGACTATACCCTCCCTCTAATTGTTGCAGACTAGCAAGGAAAGGTGCAAGAGAATACATCGCGATAAAACAAATGATACCAGAAAGAATCATTAAGTAAACGCCAGTTTTAAATAATCGTCGTCCGATTTTATACTCTTCCATCGCATTATATTTGGCAATATATTTAGCAATGGCAAGTGGAATTCCTGCTGTTGCTACACTCAAAAAAAGTTGATACGGCACATAGCCAAAGTTATATAGTAATGCCGGTTTATCTCCGCCAATAATAGCGTAAAACGGGATAACGTACAAAATCCCGAGCACTTTAGAAATCAGTGTCCCGAGAGTTAAGATAAATGTTCCGCGAAGTAATTTCGAACCCATCCTTAAACTTCCTTTACTTTAATTTAAAATAATCTCTTGTCTACTTTACCATTTAATGATTTAAAAAAAAAGAAGGAACTAAAAAAGAACAGGAAAAAGCTGCTCTTTTTAGTGGCGTTCAACTTTTTTTATCGAATAAGCAGAAGCAATTCCTAAAATAATAAGCATAAGTGGCACAAGCACACCTTGCAGAGAAAAGCCACCATTTACAATGCCTAAAATGACGGAAAAAATCATGTAAGCAATATATAGAAATTGAACGATTATGCTTGTTGTGACACCCTTTCGAAGTCGTCTGTAAACAACGAAAAATAAAACAGTAAATAATAGAAAACAAATGATATTGATAGATGTATTGATGAGTGCTTCTCGAATAATGGTTTGCGAGACTTTCATAGCTGGTAAGGTCAAAAGTACTGATACAAAACCGATGATGGCAAGCAGTGCCTGAAGAAGTGAAAGTAAGGCGATAATCAGTGAGATCGTTTTGGCTTGTTTTAAATACATTTCTTGCACGTTTTTCCTCTCCTTTATTACTAGAAACTTTACCATAGCTACCCTTTCTCGGTCAATCCTAACATGGAAAACCAAAAAGGATAAAAGACCTAACAAAGACCTCTCTTTTAGTTCAATCGACTTAAATTCTATATATTTGTGAATGTTTTCACGTGAAACTATTTACAAACTTTTTTTGCTAAGTTATACTATGTTTGTAATTAAGATAATACATCAAAAGAAATGAGGCAAAGTCGACTGCCACAATTTTTTTTGAGCAGCAGGGACAACAAATGTCTTACTTGGACGAAAAAAGTCCCTAAGATTAGGAGGAAAAGAAAATGGCGATTAAAGAAGAAACAAGTCGTGAAATTCTAGAAGTTCAAAAAATGATTGATAAGCTTGCAACTAATGGACAAAATGCTCTCAAAGAATTCGAAAGCTTTACTCAAGAGCAAATTGATCATATTGTTCACGCCATGGCACTTGCCGGACTTGATCAGCATATGCCGCTTGCAAAGATGGCGATTGAAGAAACTGGTCGTGGTTTATATGAAGATAAATGTATTAAAAATATTTTTGCAACTGAATATATTTGGAATAATATCAAAAATGATAAAACAGTTGGGATTATTAATGAAGATAAACAAAATGGAGTTATTGAAATCGCTGAGCCTGTGGGAGTTATCGCTGGCGTCACACCTGTAACGAATCCGACTTCTACCACTCTATTTAAAGCCATTATTGCGATTAAAACCAGAAATCCTATCATCTTTGCTTTCCATCCAAGTGCACAAAACTGTTCGGCTGAAGCTGCACGTGTTGTTTATGAAGCTGCTGTAAAAGCTGGCGCACCCAAACACTGTGTGCAGTGGATTGAAAAGCCTGCAATTGAAGCGACAAAACAATTGATGAATCACGATCAAGTTTCTCTTGTGCTTGCAACTGGTGGTGCTGGCATGGTGAAATCTGCTTATTCAACAGGAAAACCCGCACTCGGCGTTGGTCCTGGTAACGTTCCTGCTTACATTGATAAAACGGCTAAAATCAAACGTGCCGTAAACGATATTATTTTATCCAAATCTTTTGACCAGGGTATGATTTGTGCATCTGAACAAGCTGTCATTGTTGATAAAGAAATCGTGAAAGCGGTCAAAGAAGAGTTTCTTGCTAATGATTGTTATTTTGTAAAAGGAACTGAATTTAAAAAATTAGAAAGTTATGTCATTCATCCTGAAACGGGTTCGCTTAATCCAAATGTAGTTGGAAAATCCCCTGCTTGGATCGCTGAGCAAGCTGGATTTAAAGTTCCAGAAACTACTAAAATTTTAATTGCAGAAATTAAAGGGGTCGGAAAAAACTACCCTCTTTCTCATGAAAAACTTAGTCCAGTTCTTGCTTTTATTGAAGCAAAAGGGCAAAAAGAAGCATTTGACCGTGCTGAAGAAATGCTTGAATTTGGTGGTTTAGGACACTCTGCTGTTATTCATTCAACAGATAAAGAAGCTCAAAAAGCATTTGGTCTGCGTATGAAGGCTTGCCGTATCATTGTGAACGCACCTTCTGCACAAGGTGGGATTGGTGATATCTATAATGGATTTATTCCATCACTAACCCTAGGATGCGGGTCTTATGGGAAAAATTCCGTTTCTCAAAATGTTAGCGCCACTAACCTTCTAAATGTTAAACGAATCGCAGATCGGAGAAATAATATGCAATGGTTCAAGCTTCCACCTAAAATTTTCTTTGAAAAATATTCCACTCAATATTTACAAAAAATGGAAAATGTAAATCGAGTTTTCATTGTAACGGACCCTGGAATGGTTGAATTTAAATATGTGGATGTCGTAATTGATCACTTAAATCGTCGCCAAAACGAAGTAGCTTGCCAAGTCTTCGCTGATGTTGAGCCTGATCCTTCCGATGTAACTGTCTATAAAGGTGCTGAAATGATGAAAGACTTCAAACCGGATTGTATCATCGCGCTTGGTGGCGGTTCTGCGATGGATGCTGCAAAAGGAATGTGGCTTTTCTATGAACATCCGGAAGCTTCATTCTTTGGACTTAAGCAAAAATTCTTGGATATTCGCAAACGGACTTTCAAATATCCAAAATTAGGTGAAAAAGCTAAATTTGTTGCTATTCCAACAACCAGTGGTACGGGGTCTGAAGTAACGCCGTTCGCAGTCATCACTGATAAAGAAAACAACATTAAATATCCGCTTGCAGACTATGAATTAACACCGGATGTAGCCATTGTCGATAGTCAATATGTAACCACTGTTCCAGCGCATATCACTGCCGATACTGGAATGGATGTACTAACACATGCAATTGAGTCTTATGTTTCAGTCATGGCGAGCGACTATACAAGAGGTCTTTCTATCCGCGCTATTGAACTTGTTTTTGAAAATTTACGTGACTCTGTGCTTACTGGCGATGAAGATGCACGCGAAAAAATGCACAACGCTTCTGCCCTTGCAGGAATGGCATTTGCCAATGCTTTCTTAGGGATCAATCATAGTTTAGCTCACAAGATTGGGCCTGAATTCCACATTCCGCATGGTCGTGCCAATGCAATTTTAATGCCACATGTTATCCGGTATAATGCTGAAAAGCCAAGAAAACATGCCCTATTCCCTAAATATGAAAGCTTTAAAGCAGACGAAGATTATGCGCGAATTGCACGAATCATCGGGCTAAAAGCAAATACAACTAAAGAAGGTGTGGATTCCCTTATAGATGCAGTTATCAAGCTAGGAAAAGATGTTGGTATTGATATGAGTCTTAAAGGACAAAACGTGGCGAAAAAAGACTTTGACACGGTCGTTGACACACTTGCTGATCGAGCATTTATGGATCAATGTACAACTGCCAATCCAAAACAACCACTTGTAAGCGAACTAAAAGATATCTATATCAAAGCTTACCAAGGTGTTTAAGTTGTAAAGTAAGAGAGCTCTCCCCTCTTTCGTTTGAAGGAGGGGTTTTTCTCATACTCAAGTAGTAGATAAAATCAACCTTAGGCTTAATGCCCTGATTCTTTGATGTTAGTTATAATAAAATAGATTGATTAATAATTGTCTGAAGGAGTGAGAAAATGACGGAAACAGTATTGCAACTAGACAATGTCTCAAAAAAAATTGGGCAAAAAGAAATTGTACATAACATTAGCTTTGACGTTCGAAAAGGGGAAGTTTTTGGTTTACTCGGCCCAAATGGTGCTGGAAAAACAACCATTATTCGTTCCATTGTTCGATTAATCAAAAAAACAAGTGGCGAGGTGCACATCAGTGGTGTCAATGTCGATGAAAATTTTAAAGATGCCATAAAAAATGTCGGAGCGATTATCGAAAATCCAGAATTTTATATGTATATGTCTGGTTTTAACAACTTAAAGCAATTTGCACGAATGAGTCGCAAAGATATCCCACAAGAGCGTTTCGTGGAAATAGTGGAACAAGTCAAGCTCAGTCATGCTATTCACAATAAGGTAAAAACTTATTCACTAGGAATGCGGCAACGGCTTGGACTTGCCCAAGCACTTATTCATGAGCCAGATTTATTAATTCTTGACGAACCAACAAATGGTCTCGATCCACAAGGAATGCGCGAATTTCGTGAACTAATTCGGTCACTTGCACAAAATGGGACTTCTGTTTTGATTTCGAGTCATTTATTAAGTGAGATTCAGCAAATTACAGATCGCTTTGCTATTATCAATCATGGCAAGCTCACACACATTGAAAGCATGCACGATCTTGAAAAAGAAGCAAAAGTAACGATTCAGCTAGAAGTTTCTGATCCCGAGGCAGCTAAACTAGTATTAGAATCTCTTGATCTTGAAATAAAGGCACAAGTAGAGCAGCAGTTGACGCTAGAACTTGCTAGTGATGTCGTTCCTGAAATTGCCCGCTCACTAGTAAAAGCTAATATTGACATTTTGGAGCTTGCAAAAGTTCATGTTTCACTTGAAGATCGCTTCTTAGCGTTAACGAACGGGGGAGAACCTAAATGAACTTAATAAAAAATGAATGGCAAAAATTATTGCTTCGTAAATCCAGCTGGATCATGCAACTTGTTCTCGTTCTCATGGTTTTTTTAATGGCACTGCTACTATTCTTTGTTAATAAAACGATCAATACCTCTGAGGGTTCAGGAGAAGCTCCTCGTGGTGTTACCCAGCATTTTGATGCTTCTGGTCAGCCCATTTCTGAAGATCAATATAATAGTATCGCTAAAAACGATAGTGAAAAGGCAAAGCAAATTCGAACAGAAGTACTTTCGCCAAAAGATTCTGTATCCGCTTTGAAAATGCAAAAAAAAGCAGTCACTGATAAACAAACTAAGGAAGAGCTACAGCGGCAAATTGATTACTATCAAGTTTATGCCGATAAAGGAAAAACACCTCTTGAATCCGCTGGAGGACCAGATGGTGCCCAATTTTTCGGAAGTTTAGCTCAAGAAGCTAGTATTGCAACAATTTTAGTTGTTATCATAGCGAGTACCATTGTCGCCTCTGAGTTTTCTGGCGGAACAATCAAATTGCTTCTAACGCGACCTTATTCTCGTTCACAAGTTCTTGCATCGAAACTGATCATATGTATTATTTATGCAGTAATTTCAAGTATTGTACTATTCGTGTCTTCCTTGCTCTTTTCACTTATGCTTGGTAGCGAGTCATACAGCTTACCGCTCGCTCCAGCGACCGGTTCACTTAACGCATATGAGATGGCACTAAAACTAACTGGGACAAATTTTGTCTTAATGCTCACTTTCTTGAGTATTGCTTTTCTGTTCTCTTCCGTTGTTCGTTCGCAAGCACTCGCTGTCGGAGTTGGGATTGGAGCCCTATTTTCTGGAAACATCATCGCTACCTTTCTTCCGCTTGCCATTGCTAAATATGACTGGTTAAAATGGCTAATCTTTAACCTCTTCCAACTGAACTCAATGGCTCTTGGAAATGAAGTTGCCGGCGGTCTTGCAATGTGGCAAGTGATACTTACCTTATTTGCTTATATCATTGTTATTCTTGGATTTACCTTTTATATCTTTAAAAAGCGAGATGTCGCTTTAAGTTAATTAAAAAACGAGAGGAAACCATTCGCAGGTTTCCTCTTTTTTAGACTTGATTTAAACTATGCAGCGGGCAAGAAAGAACGTGATCGTCTAGCACCCCAACAGCCTGCAGATACGAATAAATAATAACGGGTCCAACAAATTTAAAGCCTCGTTTTTTCATATCGCGACTTACTCGCTCAGATAGTTCATCTTGTGCTGGCATATCTGCTTCACTTTCAAACTGGTGAATCACCCGTTTATGACTTGTAAAGTGCCAAATATAGGAAGAAAATGACCCGAACTCTGCTTGAACTTTAAGCGCTGCCTTGGCATTCGTTTTAACAGCTTGGATTTTTAAACGATTGCGAATTATTCCTTCATCGTGACGTAGTTCTTCCAATTCTTCTTCCGAAAGATTCGCACACTTTTCGATATCAAAATGAGCAAACGCTCTTTTGTACGCTTCCCGTTTATTTAAAATAGTTCGCCATGAAAGCCCAGCTTGTGCTCCCTCTAAATTCAACATTTCAAATAAATAGCGATCGTCATAACTTGGAACACACCATTCTTCATCATGATATTGTTGTTCACGTTCACTGCTTTTCGCCCAGTTACAGCCTGTTTCTTCTCCCACTCCTACCGCTCCCTTTCACTAATGAATTAAAATATAATATGTACTCATAAAAGCCGCAACAAAAAAACCACACAAGCAAAAAAGCAGACGTCCACTGCGTCGCTCCGTAATGCCAATTGTCAAACTTATAGCAATAAAAAGTAATAGTAAAAAACGATTTAAATGTAAATTCACACTAAAGAAAAGACAAACGCTTGCAAGAAACACCCCAAAAGCTACGACTACAATAATCTGCCAAGTACTTTTTTTCATTTCAATTCTCGCTTTCGTTAACATATCATTTATTATAGAACATTCGTTCTCTTTTTACAAGTCAAAAAGAAGGCAGTCGTTACCCGTAAACTGCCTTCTTTTTTAAATCAACTTAATTTTTCACGCAAGACCATCGGTAAAATTCCACCATTGCGATAGTAATCAATTTCTACTTCAGAATCAAACCGTACGACCGCATCAAAAGTTTTAAACGAACCGTCTTCTGAAACTGCTGTCACCTTGACTAGGCTTTTCGGCTTAACTGATTCTCCCACTTCGACAGAGATTGTTTCACGTCCAGTCAGACCAAGTGTTTCTGCACTCTCGCCTGCCAAAAATTGTAGAGGCAAAACCCCCATCCTGACAAGGTTCGACCGGTGTATCCGTTCATAGCTTTTGGCAATCACAGTCTTAATGCCAAGCAAGTTTGTTCCTTTTGCTGCCCAGTCACGTGAAGAGCCCATTCCATAATCATCGCCTGCTAAGATGACAAGCCCCGTACCAGTTTCTGCATATTTTTGAGCCGCATCGTAAATGGACATGACTTCTTCTGTTGGGAAATAAGTTGTATAGCCGCCTTCTGTTCCTTCAGCAATTTGATTTTTAATTCGAATATTAGCAAAGGTCCCGCGCATCATGACATCGTGATGTCCCCGTCTTGAGCCATAGGAATTGAAATCGCGAATCGCGACGCCCCGTTCACGCAAGAATTTTCCTGCCGGCGTATCCTTTCCAATCGCTCCCGCTGGTGAGATGTGGTCTGTTGTCACAGAATCGCCAAATTTTCCAATGACCCGAAGGCCTGAAAGTGGTTCAACAAGACCAGGCTCTTTTGATAGATATTCAAAAAATGGCGGGTTAGCAATATACGTCGATTCCTCATCCCAACTATAAAGAGGTTCGTCTGTTGTTTCGATTGCATTCCATGTTGAGTTATCGTCAAACACATGTGCATACTGTTCACGGAAAAGTTCTGGTGTGACAGTTTCTTTCACAAGCGCCTTCACTTCATCAGATGACGGCCAAATGTCTTTCAAATAATATTCTTTTCCGTCGTTTCCTCGCCCAATTGCTTCATTTTCCAGATCAATATCCGTTGTTCCTGCCAGTGCATAAGCCACGACAAGAGGAGGAGAAGCGAGAAAATTCGCTTTTACTAACGCGTGAATTCGTCCTTCGAAATTCCGATTCCCACTTAAAACAGCTGAAACAAGCAAGTCATTATCTAAAATCGCTTGTTCGATTTCTTCTTTTAAAGGTCCAGAGTTCCCAATGCAAGTTGTACAGCCATAACCTACTAAATCAAAGCCAAGTTTTTCTAAATAAGGTAGAAGCGCTGCTTTTTCTAAATATCCCGTTACAACCTTTGAACCTGGCGCTAAAGAAGTTTTTACATATTTAGGCACTTCAAGTCCTAACTCTACTGCACGCTTCGCAACAAGCCCTGCTGAAAGCATGACATATGGGTTAGATGTATTCGTACAACTTGTGATTGCGGCTATCGCAACAGCTCCTGTCCGCATGATTGATTCGTCACCATTACCGTAAATCACTTTCGCTTGTTTATCAAATTCACTAGGTTCAAGACCAAAACCTCGATTTCCAGCTGGTTTCGTAATCGAATCTTCAAAGGTTTGTTTCATTTTTGAAAGTGGAATTAAATCTTGTGGACGTTTCGGCCCAGATAAATTCGCTTCAATTTCAGCAAGATTAATCTCAACAATTTCAGTGTATTCAGGGTCTTCGGAAGTAAAAAACAAGTGATTGGTCTTAAGATATTCTTCTACAAGCTTGATTTGCGCTTCACTTCTACCCGTCAGTCGTAAATAATCAAGCGAATCCTGATCAACAGGGAAAAAGCCGCAAGTTGCTCCGTATTCAGGTGCCATATTCGCAACGGTTGCACGATCAGCTAATGGCAATGAAGAAATGCCTGGACCAAAGAATTCAACAAACTTACCCACTACTTTTTTCTCCCGTAAAACTTGGGTTACTTTTAGTGCAAAATCAGTTGCTGTCGCACCGTTTGGAAGCTCTCCAGTTAAACGCACACCAATAACTTCAGGAATAGCAAAATAAGAAGGTTGACCAAGCATGCCTGCTTCTGCTTCAATACCACCAACGCCCCATCCTAAGACGCCAAGCCCGTTGATCATCGTTGTATGACTATCCGTTCCAACCAAACTATCCGGATAAGCTGTAATCTCACCCCCAGTTTCTTTTTTCAGCACAACGCTTGCAAGATATTCCAAATTGACTTGGTGGACAATCCCCGTTGCTGGAGGAACTGCGCGATAATTGTCAAACGCCTTTTGTGCCCAATTTAAAAACTGATACCGTTCCATATTGCGTTTAAACTCAAGTTCCATATTGATCTTTAAAGCTTCAGGATTAGCATAACTATCGACTTGAACAGAGTGATCGACTACGAGATCCACTGGAATTTCTGGATTGATTTTTTCGGGATCCCCGCCCATATCGTGCATCGCTTTTCGAAGTGACGCCAGATCAACTACCGCTGGAACTCCAGTGAAATCCTGCAAAATAACACGTGCCGGTTTAAAAGGAACGTCTCCGTGATTTTCTTGCGGATTTTTTGACCAGTTTGCAAGGTTTTCAACATGCTGATCCGTTAACACGCGGCCATCATTTTGACGTAAAACAGATTCCAGTAACACTCGAATGGAATACGGCAATCGGTTAATTTTCACATTTGGATTTTCTTCAAGTACTTTCAAATCATAATAATAAATCGTTTCTCCATCCAACTCAAAGGATGTTTTGGCTTTTTCTTTCCAGTTCGTCATCTTCGTCTCCTCCTTAATCGAAGCGCTCTCTCTTTTATTGTACTGGAATCTAAGCGATAAGTAAACTAGGATAAACTTTTTCTTTTTAATAACTTTTTCTTATAAAATAACTGCTTTTCTTTCGAAAAAAACCGACAGTTTTCTGTCAGTTTTTTCGCTAGATCTCCCATTTATCTGGCCAAAATTAAAATTTTACCAGCTTCAAGTCCCTGTACAAAATCTGCTATCTGTCGTTCAGTCAAATCAAAGTCCTCTAAGAGCCTTGTAACAGATTTATCATCCGTTCTTGAGAACCATTTTGCAAACGGACCCGCTGCATAAAGAGGACCCCCATCTGGCCGGTACACTTGTGGGATCACAAGTCCGCCACTTAATGACTGTAAAATCCCTGAAATAGCACCAAATGCTTCTTCATTCACCGGACGTTCAATGTCCGTATCCGTATCTTCTGCTACTTCACGGCTAACCTTTTTTTGTTTAGCTAACACTGATAGATCTTCTTTGGAATAGCCATCTTTTATTAACTGTTCAATTTTCGTCTTTGCTTCTGCTTCTGTCTCTGTTTCAAACACTTCCCATTTTTTCATCAGAGTCCCTCCTCGTTCATATCTAATATCACCTTAATTTCATCGGTCGAAAGTTGATGTAAAAATTGCTCGCCTGGCTTAATCAACTGATCGACTAATGCTTGCTTCGTTTTCTGTAAGTCATAAATTTTTTCTTCAATTGTCCCTTTCGTAATCAAACGAATCACTTGAACTACTCGTTTTTGGCCAATGCGATGAGCTCGACTAGCCGCCTGCTCCTCAATTGCTGGATTCCACCAAAGGTCAAATAAAATGACAGTATCTGCGCCGGTCAAATTAAGACCCGTTCCACCAGCTTTTAGTGAGATTAAAAATAAATCTTTTTCGCCTTCATTAAAAGCATCAGCCATCTCAACTCTTGACTTACTAGAAGTTTTCCCATCCAGATAAAAGAAATCTAGCCCATCTTTTTGAAGCTCCTTCCCAATCAACTTCAACATAGAAGTGAACTGAGAAAAAATTAAAATGCGCTGACCATTTTCGTTCGCAGTACGGACTGTATCTATCAACTGATTCAACTTACTAGATTCCCCGATATAGTTTGCATCAAACATTCGGGGATCACAGCAGATCTGCCGTAAGCGAGTGAGTCCAGCTAAGAGTTTGATCCGTTCTGCCCCACTTGTAAGCGATGAACGGGCTAGATCTTCTTGAATTCGTTCTAAATAAGCAAGATACAAGCTTTTCTGCTCAGTCGTTAACTCTGAATACAGATTCGTTTCGATTTTTTCCGGAAGTTCTTTCACAACCTCTTGTTTTAAGCGGCGAAGCAAGAACGGACGAATCAGTTCAGCTACTCGTTCATGTTTTAACTCCTTAAATTTGCGAAGCGGCGGGAAAAAACCAGGCATAATCGTTTGAAATACTGCCCAAAGTTCATCTGTCGAATTTTCAAGTGGCGTTCCACTAAGTGCAAAATGTGTCCGTGTCTGGATAGAGCGAACAGCTTGCGAAGCCTTTGTAGCGTAATTCTTAATGTTTTGTGACTCATCCAAAATAACCGTATGAAACTGTTTGGTTTGAAAAAAATCTTGATCTTGACGCAAAGTGGGATAAGAAATTAAATAAACTTGATTCCTTTCAATTTGCTCAATTTGTTTTTCACGCTTTTCTTTGTTTCCTTGGATAATCGTAACTGGAACTTGCGGGGCAAAATTACGGAACTCATTCAGCCAATTGTATAGAAGTGAAGCAGGCGTCACGATGAGAATCGGGGCAAGCTGTTCTTTTTCTTCTAGCTCAGAAAGCAAATACGTAATCGTTTGGATCGTTTTTCCAAGTCCCATATCATCCGCTAAAATGCCTCCAAGGCCATATTTCGAAAGAGACTTCATCCAGTTAAATCCCGTCACTTGATAATCACGTAAAGAAGCCTTCAATCCTTTTGGTAATTCAAAGTGAGTTTCTTTTTCATGTTGAATGGTTTCTAACAACTCATTGTAGTTTCGACTAAATTGACTATGCAACTTTTGATCCTTAGAAAAGGTCTCATAAAGCTGAATCCCTCGATATACAGGAACTTGAACCGTTGATTTTAACGCATTCTTTCGCAAATCTAGGAATTCAATCATGCGAGCCATTTCTCGGTAAGCTTTGTCTTCAAGCGAGAGAAAACGACCGTTCTTCAAGCGATGAAAGGCTTTTTTCTCTTTTAACGAAACCAGAACATCTTGAATTTCATCCTCTGGAATTCCTTCAAAATCAAATGAAATGGAAAGCAAGCCGCTATCTTTCGTTAAATCAAAGGAAGTAACTGCTTCGACTTGTTTTTGAATCATTTCTTCCAGTTCCTCCGCCATATGAACTGTAACCAATTTTTTAAGTTTAGGAATCACTCGGTAATAAAATTGATAAAGTTTCTCGTCATCTGCTTGAAGCACCATCCGATCAGCGGAAAACAAAATCGGAGAATTCTCGATTAAATGCATGATATAGTTTTCTTTCTCAATATCACGCAAAATCACTTGGCGACCTCGCGCTTCAAGCTCTTCAGTTTGAAAAGGATCAAAACTCTGACTCCCGTACCGGTAAACGAGCTGTAGCTGATGCTTATCCGCTTCAAATGGCGTAATGTAAAGCTCTGCAATAAGCTCCTCTTGCTCAATTCTTGTTTCAATTTCTTCATCCATCTCTACACGTCCACTTTTTTGCAAGACGGGAAGGACATAGGAAACCATTTCCCCTAGTTTTTTTTCAGGAAACTGAATGATATCGCTTTTAGCAATTTGTTGAAACTCTTTCAGCGGCGCAAGCGCTTCCCAATTTTTTTCGCTTAAAAAATGTAGCGTTCCATCTAGAAAAACAGCTCGGTATAAGTCCAGAAAAATTGCTTGTTGTAACGACTCAAACTCAATTTGGTATTCGCCTTCTGTTGTTTCTATAAAACGATAACTAAAATCCAAGTTTTCTTCAGTTACTAAAAACTCAGGATACTGTATCGAAACGTCATTTTTTTCCGTTACAATTTGGAATAAGCTTGACCGCTCGCTAATTTGTTCAAGAAGTGGCTTCGCTGCATTCGGTGGAATCAAAAGGCGTTTGTCTTCCCTGTAGTTTCGAGCAAAAGAATCCAGTTCGGTATCATAGAGCTTCGAAGCTTCATAGATTCGCGTAAGTTGTTTTAAAACCGACCAGTCACCAGAATCAAATTCATAATCATTTGGGTCATAAGTAAAGTGACTTGTAAATTCTAAAATGCGTCCTTCTTTAATAGCATCAAAAAAGCTCCCAATTTGTTTCACCACATAAACTCGTTCTGGACCGACTTTTAATTCTAAAGCTAGTCGGTTCATCTGATTTTCTGGAAAAACTTTGATGATAAATTGAATGTTCAAAAGTTCGCGACTCGTCGTAATTTCTCCTTCAAAACGTTGTTCAGAATTTGTTTTAAAAAGCGAAAGCAGTGTTTCCGATTCTTGCTCCAGAATTCGAGCTTTTAGGCTTTGTTTTTTTATTTCATGTTTGAACTCTTCATCCTTCAAAAAAGCAGCATAAATGTGTTTACAGACCCGTTCTCCGTATTTATGAGCGGAACAGGTACAGTCAAATAAATGTTCTCCATGCTTTTCGACTCGCTCACCGTCTTCAAAATAATAGTTGTCCTGTTCTTTTACTATTGCCGTTTCGCGGAGCATTTGTTTGGCTGCTTGTTTAATTTGATAGGGAATCATCTCATCTTGAATATTGACGCTTTGACTCAAAACTTCACTTCCCTCTCTAAATTTCTTTTAATACTCCATTTTACCATAAAACAAGCGTTTTAGCAGATGAATCGCTTCTTCTATTCGATTCCGAAAAATTGGGTTTTGCTGCCATCATTTGTTGCTGTTACTTCAAGTCGGGCAGGTATTCGCTCCTTTAACTCAGGCACGTGTGAAATAATACCGACTAACCGTCCATTTTCTTGCGTTTCAATTAAACATTCAATTGCCATTTCAAGAGATTCCGGATCGAGCGTGCCAAATCCTTCATCGATAAACATTGTATCAAGAGAAACACCGCCTGCCATTTCTTGAACAACCTCTGCAAGCGCAAGGGCAAGAGCGAGTGATGTTTTAAAACTTTCTCCACCAGAAAGCGTTTTAACATGTCTTGATGCGCCCGTGTACGCGTCAAACACTTCCAGTTCCAAACCACTTTGCGTATTTCCTTTTGCCCGTTCAAGTTTTCGTTTTAATTCAAAGCGACCACTTGTCATCTTTAGAAGACGTGCATTGGCGTGATAAATAATCGTATCAAGAAATGTTGCGAGCACGTAGCGTTCAAATGTAAGACGCAATTCATTTTTTCCGTGAGTCGTATCGGCAAGTAAACCTACATCCGCATAATCAGCCGCAAGTTGATCTAGCTTGCTCTTAGTTTCCAAAAAAGCTTGTTTTTGTTCAGAAATAAATCGCTTATTTTCTCGAGTTTCAGCTGCTGTTTGTTCTTTTTCTAACCGCTCTTGTTTTACAACTTCAAATGCTTGCTGTATCCGTTCAAGATCTGGCTTTTCGACTTCTTTTAATTTACGTTCAAGCTGAAGGATACGCTCTTTCACGACGAGGCGTTCATCTTCGTAGGTTTTAACCTCTTTTTCGATTGTTTCTTGCTCATTTTCAGAAAGTAAAGCTTCTTCAAAACTTGCAAAATCAGTGAACTCACGCTTTGAAAGTTCTGTCTTAAAGCGTTTTGCTTCTTGTGCTTGTTCTTCTTTTAATTGTTCCTCGTAAGCATGCTGGTTTTTAAGCCCTGTTTCCGCCGAAACCACCTGCTCGTTTTGCTTGCTTAATGCTTCTTGAACTCTCTTTTCGCTTTCCAAATGGCGATCTAGTGCTTGTTTAATTTTATTTTTCATCGCAAAAAAGGTTTCTTCATTTCGTAAATTTTCTGGAATCGCTTGCTCTAAAAGACCGATTTCTGTTTCTGTCACATAACGTTTTCGCTCTTTGTTTTCCTTTTCCATTTGAAGGCTTGAAAGTTCTTCGCTCAGTCGTTCTTTTTGCTGCGTTTTCTTGGCGTTTTCTTCTATTAGCTGCGTTTTTTCTTCAAGCGCCACATCCATTTCCTGCTTTGCTTGCTTTTGCTTTGTAAGAAACGCTTGCAGTTCTTCTGCTCTTTTTTGCCAGCTTTCTAATTCGCGAAGATCTAACGGTTCGCCTTGCTCCATCTGCCACTCCAGCTGACGATTTTGTTCCTCTAGATGCTGGCGTTGTTCTTGAAATGTTTCAAGTTTTGCTTGCTCTTTTTCAAGCGCATTTGCTTCTTCATTTGCCTCATGAAAAGTTGCCGGATGGGGATGATCATGGGCGCCACATACGGGACAAGCTTCGCCATCAACTAGGTTCAATGCTAAAACGGCCGCTTGCTCTTTTCGAACAATTTCAAGCTTCTCCTGTACAATACGCGCTTGCTCTTTTTCTTGTTGTTGTTTCCTTTCTAATTCAGCAAGGATTTTTTGTTGCTGTTTTTGCCAAGATTGAATGGCTATGGCTTGTTGTTCTTTTTCTTTTAATTCAGCAAGGGTTTTTTCTGCCCGATTTTGTTCAACCAGCAATTCATATCTTTTACCTTCAATAGCTGCTTTTGTGTCAATTTGTCTTGTTAAACGATCAGTTTCTTGACTTAGCTGCCGAAAAACTTCTTCTTTCTCAAGAAAAAGGCGTTTTGCTTTTTCAAAATCTTGCTGTGCCAGCTTGTATTCCTGCTTTTTCGTTTCAAGCTGTTTTAGCTTCGGCTCTAATTCCTCAAATTGAAATAAATTATGACGCCACTTTTCCGCACGCTCGCTTTCTTTTTGGAGCTCCTCTTGTTCTTCTAGCAGTTGTGCTTGTTTAAATTTAAATTGCTTTACCTGGCTTTCAAGTTCTACTTTTTTTTGATTTTCTTGCTTTAATTTTTCATCAAAGCGAAGAAGTTGTTCACGCATTTGACGAAGCGGTTCAGCTTTTCTTGCCTGTTTCAACTTTGTTGCATAAATCTCCATTTCAGCTTGCTTTTCATTGAGGCGTTTTTCATTTTCTTTCGCCGAATCAAGCTCCGAAAAATCTACTAATGTTTTTTCAGCAAGTGTAACTTGTTGGGCAGCTTCTAGTGCTTTTTGCTGAGCCACTTGTAACGCCTGATCTGCCGCTAGATAAATTTCGGCACATGCTTCTTCTTTTGCCTCTAGCTCTGCTAAATTTTCAGCAAGCGTCTTAGAAGTGTCGTTCAGTTCTACTCGTTCTAAAATTTTAGCGAGCTCAGCTTCTGCATGTCCCGCTTTTTCTTCGAGCTCTTTTTGCTTTTCAATCAGCCTTTCCTCTACCCGCTTATAATAAATCGTATGTGCAAGGCGTTGTAAAATCTGTTCTTTTTTCTTACTATCTGAGACTAGTAATTCACGAAATTCACCTTGCGGAATCATTAAAATTTGCCTAAATTGATCAACATTCAGTTGGATAATCTCTTTTAGCTGCTGTTCTACTTCTTGAACGGAGCTCGCTAATAATTTTTCTTCTCCTTGCTTGATTTCATAGAGTTCCACTTTATGTGGAATCGTTCGCATCCCTTCTCCTCGTGCTTTTGGGACTTCTTGCTTTGGACTGCGTTTAATCCAGTAAATTTTATCATGGATTTTAAACGTAAGTTCAACTGTAGTAAGTTCAGAAGCAGTTGCAAAATCGCTTCGAAGTGTGGCACTATCTCGGTCAGCTAAATTCGCAGTTCCAAATAAAGCAAAACTGATTGCATCAAAAATGGTGGATTTTCCTGCTCCTGTCTTCCCGGAGATAACAAAGATTCGTTCATTACCTAGCTTTGTGAAATCGATTTCTTCTCGTTCCTTATAGGCTAAAAAAGCTGTCATGGAAAGTTTAAGTGGGCGCATCAGTTTTCCTCCTTTCGGACTTCGTTGAAAATAGCTGTCATCAAATCAACTTGCTTCTTCGTCAAACTTTCTCCCCGGACGTGCTCAAAAAACTGGTCAAATAATTCAATGTCGTCTTTTTTCATTAATTCTTCAAATTGATCTTCATTTTGCGTCGTAATCTCGAGCTTTTTCCGTTCGAGATGTAAAATATTAGGATAAAATGGACGAAGTTTTCCGATGGGGTCTATCAAGGCCCCTTTATCTTCTAAGCGAATGGCTAAGTAATCTTCTGGATGATCTAAGAGGTTAGTTGTCAAATCCTGCAATGTTCCGCTTTCCATTCGCATATCTTTTTGAGGAATCAAAGGTACTTCTCGAACTTCTGTAAGCTTATTCCCCGAAAAGGAGACGATGCGTACACTTTTTTGATCTTGGCTTTCTGAAAACGAATATTTTAACGGAGAACCACTGTAGTATATTGTAGGATGTGAAATGGCATGTGGATGATGTAAATGACCGAGTGCCACATAGTCGAAACCGTCAAAGGCGGTTGTTGAGACTCGGTCAACATTGCCAACTGAAAGCTGCCGCTCAGAATCAGATGGAATTCCCCCTGCAACAAAGGCATGTCCCACAAGAATTTGTGCTTTCGAAGAGTCCCAAACTGAACGAATTTGTTTCGTAATGGCTTGCATCGCATCTTCATAACTGCGAATTTCATCATCTTGCATAAGTTCACGTACAAGTGCGGGCTCATGATAAGGGACGAGCCAAATTTCTGCTTCAGCTAGCGAAATCGGTTCAATCGTTTTCATCAATTTTCCTGCCATAAAAAGCTGTGTATTTTTATACCATGCGGAGCCGAAATTTAGCCGTTCCGCACTATCATGGTTGCCGCTAATCGCATAAATGGGCAATTTAAGTTCCACGTTCCAATGAAACAGGGTATCATTTAACAAACTGACAGCGCTTGTTGGAGGAACGGAACGATCATAAAGATCCCCTGCAATAATAATTCCATCCACTTCTTCATGTTTAATAATTTTTGTAATTTCATTTAAAATATAACGCTGATCTTCAAGCATGGAAACCCCCGAAACGATTTTTCCTAAATGAAGATCTGCTGTATGTAAAAGTTTCATAATAACCTCTTTTCTTTTTATTTCTCTTTTTATGAGGTGCAAAATCCTTCTTTTTTGGTATACTAGTAATTGAATTAGGTTTTTTAGGGAGTTGAAGCTGTTGTTTTACCGATTTGCAAAAAGTGCCGTTCACTTCATTTTAGCCATCATTGGTGGACGATTTCAAGTACAAAATAAAGAAAAGATCATCGAAGGGCCTTATGTTGTTGTCTCCACGCATACTTCTTGGATTGAAATAATCTATCTCGGGTTTGCCCTTTATCCAACGCCCATTCATTATATGGCGAAACAAGAACTTTTTAAAGGGAAAATGTTGAGCTGGCTAATGACTCATTTAAATGCTTTTCCTGTTAACCGCAGTAACCCAGGGCCAAGCGCGATCAAGGCACCTATTCGCTTGCTCAGACAAGGGAAAGTTGTTGGAATTTTCCCAAGTGGAACACGTAAGCAAACTAATCTTCATTTAAAGCGAGGCGCCGTTACGATTGCTTATAAAGGAAATGTTCCACTGCTTCCGGCGGTTTACGATGGACCCAAAAACTTTAAAGAAATCATTAAACGAAAACCGGTTATTATTCGTTTCGGCGATGCGATTCAAGTACACGACACGGAACAAGAACAAAAACTCGTTTTGGAACAAAAATCAGATGAACTTATGAAAACTTTTGAAGCCTTGCAAGCTGAAATTGAGGCAACGAAAAATAAATAAAAGCATGTGGGCAAAAGCCCGCATGCTTTTATTTTGGAGTTACATCGTATCAGTTAAGATATCAGAACCCGCAAGTTTATTATCCTCTAAGATCGTTTTGATTTCTTTTGACGCTTTTTCAAGTTCTTTATCGGCTTTTGCAGTGTCAGGCTTATCGGCTTTTAAAGCTTCTGCTTCTTTCCCATAAGCACTGCTTAAGTCCTTCAGAGTGACCTCGAATTTCTTAGTTGATTTACCTAAATCAGGGACTTTTTCTTCCTTCAGCATATCTGATACATTTTGGGCCGAGACAGAAGCTTTTTTCGCAAGTTCCGAAAGTTCTTGTTCACTTGGTTTTGGATCAGCAGTTTGCGCCTGTGTATAAGCACTGAAATCCGCATTTTTATCCGATATTTTCGAAACAAGATCCATGTAATAATCAAGTACTTTTTCTTTACTTGAAGAGGATGTCTTGTTGTCCTCTTTTTTATCACTACTTTCCTTACCACCTGATGAACATGCGGCAAGTGAAAGTACTAAAACAAACATTAACAAACTAATAGCAATTTTTTTCAAACCTTTCTCCTCCTAAAATCCTTTTTATGTAGCTAAAAAACTACATTTTTTATAATGATTTGGCTTTAGCCTTTTACAAATTATCCTTGAGCCTTTTCTCAGGACATTTCCGCTGATTTTGCAAGACCACGCGCAACAGCTTTATACTGAAAGTACATTGCAACACGCCAAGGAACGATCATTGCAAAAGCCATAATCCAAAACATACCTGCTAGTTCGCCGACTTCTACGCTCCCACTGATCCAGTATTTCAAAACAATTCGAATCAAAAGCAGTGCCATAAGCAAGATCGGAAAAGATTTCGTTCGTTTGATGTACACTTCTTCATTTCGTACTTCAAACCGAGTCGTCCAAATTAAGATGAGTGAAAACGCAAGTCCCATCCCGATGGCTTCAAGAATATCTAGTCCCGTTACCCAAAAATATGGAATGACGAACATAAGTGCACCCGTTGACATCATGATAGGCGGTAAAATAATTCCCTTAATAGATGCTGGGCGTTTCGATGCTTTCATTCGGATAACAATGATCATCGTCCCGAATAAAAGTGTGATTAAAATGGATACGAAAAGTGACATACTTTAATTCCTCCTAAGCGCTCATTCGTTCACCATTATAGCGCTTCTTTCAGAAAAAAGCCAAGTTTTATTTAACTGCCCTTTCGTCCAAATCCATACCACTATTTTGTAAAAGATACATGGAGTGATAGATGCCCCTCTCTTTCAAGAGCTCAGCATGTGTCCCGCGCTCAACAATTTCCCCTTTTCTTAATACGAGAATAAGATCCGCATCTTTAATCGTCGAAAGTCGATGCGCAATCGCGATTGTAGTTCGGCCTTCTCGCATTCGTCTAAGTCCCGTTTGAATCATGCTTTCTGTTTCCGTATCGATATTTGCGGTTGCTTCGTCCAATACGAGAATCTGGGGATCTGTCACAATCGTCCGGGCAAATGAAATTAATTGTCTCTGACCACTTGAAAAGGAAGCCCCTCTTTCAATCACTTTATGGTCGTAACCACTTTTTAATGACTGAATAAATCGATCAGCTTGAACAAACTTCGCCGCTTCCTCCACTTCTTTATCTGTAATGGCTTGGTTATATAAACGAATATTATCGCGAATATTTCCGTAGAACATAAAGCTATCCTGTAATACAAGACCTGTTTTTTTTCGTAATTCTGTAATCGGATAGTTTTTGATCGAGCGGCCATCAATTAAGATATCACCTTGTTCAAATTCATAAAAACGCATCATTAAATTGATAATGGAACTTTTCCCGCTTCCTGTATGCCCAACCAGTGCAACAGTCTGTCCAGGTTGTGCCGTAAAAGAGATATTTTGGAGCACATTATTCTCACCATCATAAGCAAAGGAAACGTCTTTAAATTCAATTTGCGCTTTACCCACTTTTGCACTCTTTTCAGGATATTGCGTAGGAACTTCCTCTTTTTCATCCATAATTTTAAACACGCGAGAGGCAGCTGTGATTGCTTCTTGATACATAGCAAGTCGTTCCATGACATTAAAAATGGCTTCAAGAAAACGATCAAAATAGTTAATAAAAGCATAGATCGTCCCAATTGCCACTGGACCTATTAAAGCCTCCATCCCGAAGTAACTAAGAATAATGACTACAGCAATTGCATAAAGAAAATCAATTGCGGGTCCTAGCAAAAGAGCATTAAATTTAATATTTTTTATTCCAACGTCATAGTAATCTTTATTAATCACTTCAAACTCATCCGTTAGACGTTTTTCTTGATTGAACTCTTGAGCAATCGACATACCAGAAATGGATTCACTAATGTTTGCATTCAGTTGACTGAGTTTTTCACGCTTAGCTCGGTAAAACTTGGAACTGTATTTCCTGTATATAACCACAATTCCAGCAATAATTGGAAATAAAATCAAGCTGTAAAGAGCGAGCCTAACATTTAATGAAAACATTGCCACATACATTCCAATCAACATAAACAGACTTTGAATAGCGGTTGAAAGGACATTGATGAACATATCTTTAATGGCTTCTGTGTCATTCGTTACTCGCGAAACAATTCCTCCAGCTGGCGTTTGGTCAAAGTAGCGCATACCGAGTGCATGTAATTTTGAGAAGATATCTACTCGAATGCGCTCCACAATCTGTAGTGCAATTTTTTGGAAAAAGAAAAGTTGAAAATACCAAACAACAAATTTTCCAATTTCAAGTCCAATGTAAAGAGAAGCAAGAATCACGATCGCTTTTGTTTCAAAACTAAGCGGTGTTAAGTGCTGATCCAAAAACGCTCGAACGAGAAGTGGAGAAATGACTTCAGCTGCAGTTACGAGTAAGACAAGAAAGCCTGTCAAAATGAGAAGTGGAATGTGGTATTTCGTGTAGCCCATCAAGCGTTTTAATACCATTCGATGTTCTTTTCCAGTCATCGTTTCAAGCTCTTCATTTATAAGATCAGTCGCCATTTTCTTCACTCCTCTCCTCAAGTTTTTGCTCACGATACATCGCTGCATACCACCCGTCTGCCGCAATTAGTTCAGCATGGGTTCCCTGTGAAATGATTTTCCCATCATCCATCACAAGAATTAAGTTTGCATGCTCGACAGAACTCAAACGGTGGGCGCTGATGATCGTGGTTTTATTTTGTCGCGTCTCTTTTAAGTTGGAAAGAATTTTTTCCTCTGTTTTTGCATCGACTGCCGAAAGAGCGTCATCTAAAATTAAAAGTTCAGGATTCAGCAATAAAGCACGTGCAATCGCGAGCCGCTGCTTCTGTCCGCCTGAAAGCGAAACGCCACGTTCCCCGACAATCGTATCATAGCCTGCTTTAAAGCCTTCAATATCCTCATGAACAGATACCGTCTTAGCTACGGTTTCAACTTCTTCTCGCGTCGCATCTGGCCTACCAAAACGAATGTTATTTAAAACCGAAGTTGAGAATAAAAACTGATCTTGTGGGACATAACCGATTGCTTGGTGTAACACTTTTAGTTGATACTCTTGAAATCGTTTTTCACCAAAATAGATCTCTCCATCAAACTGATCATACTCTCGGAGAAGCAGCTTCAACAATGTCGTTTTCCCAGCTCCAGTTCGTCCAACAATTCCAAGTGTCTCGCCCTCGTGAAGAGTAAAAATTACGTCTGAAAGCGTCTTCTCCGCTTCTCCTGGATAGTTAAAGCTTTTAATAGTTGCTCGAATATCGCCTTGAGGTAACTCTCTACAAGCACCCGGAAGATCAACAATATCTGCTTTTTCGTCAAATAAACTCGTGATCCGGTCATAAGAAGCACTCCCGCGCTGGATGATATTGTACAAGAAACCAAAAGCGAGCATTGGCCAAACTAGTAAGAATAAATAGTTCACAAACGCGACCACTTGGCCGACGGTCAAAGTTCCATCCAGAACAAATTTGGAACCAAAACCAATGGAGAGTACAAAAGAAAGAGTGACAATAATTGAAATGACAGGGTCAAACATGGCGTCCACTTTAGCGACGGAAACATTCTTTGAAACAACGTCTTTCGCTTGTTTCGAAAAATCAGCAATATCTTCTTCTTCTTGCCCAAAGGTTCTCGTTACTTTAATTCCAGAGATACTTTCTTGCGTTTTATCGTTCAATCTCGAAAAAGCAGCTTGTGCATCGTGAAAGCGATTATGTAGTTTTTTCCCAAGAATGGAAGTGCTAAGAACCATGAGCGGCATTGGTAAAAGCGCAATCAAAGTTAACTTCCAATCGATACTAATCGCCATCATTAAAATAACCGTTCCGCCAGTCAGACAAGAATCTGCCAGTGTCAATACACCTGAACCTGCCACTTGTTGAACGGCTGTAATATCGTTTGTAGCCCGTGCCATAAGATCCCCTGTTCGGTAGCGTTGAAAGAAAAAGGAAGACATTTTCGTTAAATGTTCAAACAACCTATAACGCAAAGTTCGTTGTAACAAGTTGTCTGATCCAAAAATCATCAACCGCCAAACATAACGACCTAAATAAGTCAAAATGGCAACGACTACAAGAAGAATCATCCACTGGATTAAACTTAACCTCGTGAGGGAATGATTCGTGATCGCATCGACCACTTTCCCGATTACAAAAGGGGGTATAAGTTGCAACAATGCAATGATAAATAAAATACTTATCCCAAAAATATATTGCTTTTTTTGCTCTTTAAAAAACCATGCTAATTGTTTAAAAATTTTCAAATGGCGAGCTCCTCTCCTTATTTTAGACAATAAAAAATAATGGACATTCAATTTTGTCCATTACCACTTAAAAATATTTGTCCCCATTTTTCTGCGCAAAAAACAGTTAAGAAAAGAAACTAACTTTTCCTAAAATCCTCCAAAGGCCGAGTATAGGAATGAAAAACAAATAATTTACTTTTAAGTAATAACGGTTTTGTTGATTGTTGTTGAGTTAGCGGTAGTTGATTGTTTTGCATAACATATACCTCCTTTATTTCATGTGATGACATTATTGTACAGGGCTTTCACAAAAAATGCAAACGATTTCTTGAATTTTTTTAAAATTAGTGTTTTTCTTTCTTTTAAAAATAACGTCTCAATCCTTATTATACATAGAAAAAAGTGCCTCCCTTTCTTGGAAGACACTTTTTTTACTTGCCTTATTTTTTTGGCTCATCTTCATCCATTTTCAAAATCGCCATAAAGGCTTCTTGTGGAACTTCAACAGAACCAATTTGTTTCATCCGTTTTTTACCTTCTTTTTGCTTTTCAAGCAGTTTTCGCTTCCGTGAAACGTCCCCGCCATAACACTTTGCAAGTACGTTTTTTCGCAGTGCCTTGATCGTTGAACGAGCGACAATTTTGGTTCCAATAGCCGCTTGAATAGGCACTTCAAATTGTTGCCTTGGAATAAGTTCGCGTAGTTTTTCAACAATCGCTTTCCCACGTTCATAAGCAAAGTCACGATGCACAATGAAGCTAAGCGCATCCACTTTTTCAGCATTTAATAAAATATCCATTTTAACGAGTTTCGATTGCTTGTATCCAAGTAGCTCGTAATCAAAGGAGGCATAACCTTTGGTGCTTGATTTCAATTGATCAAAAAAGTCATAGACGATTTCCGAAAGCGGAATTTCATACAAAACACTCACACGAATATCATCCAAATATTCCATCGTAACAAAGTTCCCACGTTTATTCTGCGCGAGCGTCATAACCGCACCCACATACTCATTTGGAACCATAATTGTAGCTTTCACATAAGGTTCTTCAATAGACTCGATCACACCTGGTTCCGGCATCTCAGATGGGTTATCCACTACTATTTCGCTACCATACGTTAACTGCACATGATAAATAACACTTGGCGCTGTCGTGATCAAGTCAATATTAAATTCGCGTTCAATCCGCTCTTGAATAATTTCCATGTGCAAGAGTCCAAGAAATCCACATCGAAAACCAAAGCCAAGAGCTTGCGAGGTTTCTGCTTCAAATTGTAAAGCTGAATCATTTAACTCTAGTTTTTCAAGCGCGTCTCGTAAATCATTATATTTAGCAGAATCAATCGGATACAGCCCGCAATACACCATTGGGTTTAGTTTCCGGTAACCAGGTAACGCTTCTTCTGCTGGATTATTTGCGAGTGTAATCGTATCCCCAACACGTGTATCCCCAACATTTTTTATTGATGCGGTCAAATAGCCAACATCTCCCACCATAAGCTCATCTTGCGGAGTTGCTTTTGGTTTAAAGACACCTACTTCTGTAACTTCAAATTCTTTTCCATTTGACATCATTCGAATACGATCCCCGGCTTTCACAGTGCCGTCAACAATTCTAATATTCGCGATAACGCCTCGATAAGCGTCATAAACCGAGTCAAAAATAAGTGCTTTTAATGGTTTATCAAGGTCTCCTTGTGGAGCTGGCACTTTTTCAACGATTTGTTCAAGAATTTCTTCAATGCCAATCCCAGCTTTAGCAGAAGCGAGTACTGCATCACTTGCGTCCAGTCCAATGACATCTTCAATTTCTGCACGAACCCGCTCAGGATCGGCTGCTGGCAAATCAATTTTATTAATAACTGGAAGAATTTCCAAATCATTATCAAGTGCTAAATAGACGTTTGCAAGCGTCTGTGCTTCAATTCCTTGAGCCGCATCTACAACAAGAATTGCTCCTTCACAAGCAGCTAGACTCCGTGAAACTTCATACGTAAAATCGACGTGCCCGGGTGTATCGATCAAGTGAAAAATATAAGTTTCGCCATCTTTAGCTGTATAAGCAAGTTGAACAGCATTCAATTTGATCGTTATGCCTCGTTCGCGTTCTAAATCCATCGAATCTAATAATTGATCTTTCATTTCACGATGGCTTAACGCATGTGTTTGTTCTAAAATCCGATCCGCTAATGTTGATTTCCCGTGATCAATATGGGCGATGATCGAAAAATTTCTAATTTTATTTGTCCGTTTTAACATTTCATTTTTATCCATTTTCACAGCTCCTGCTCCTCAGCTCATTCAAATTAGTTAGAATGGCAAGCTAAAATTGATTATATCAATAGATGAGCGATTATTCAATGGCTCATTTGTAAAACTGGCGGAAATTCTAAGAAATTTAGCTTGTCTTATTGCAAATTCATTCATATTTAGGTATAATAGCATTTGTTCTGAAGTATTTTAAAGGGTATGTTTGAAATAAGTACTACCTCGATTAGTTTGGACGGAGGTGAATGGAATGCCAAATATTAAATCTGCTATCAAACGTGTTAAAACAATTGAAACTCGCAACAACCGCAACGTTGCTCAACGTTCTGCGATGCGTACAGCTATCAAAAAAGTAGAGGAAGCTGCAGCAAACAATGCTGACAATAAAGAAGAATTATTCGTAGCTGCTTCTAAAAAAATCGATACTGCTGTATCCAAAGGCTTGATTCATAAAAATAAAGCAGCTCGCGATAAATCTCGCTTAGCAGCTAAAATCAAGTAAGCAATGAAAACATCACGGTTGTGGTGTTTTTTGTTTGTCAAAAAGGGCCTAATTAGGCCCTTTTTGCTTTTCTAAAGTCTTCTAATTCAAATAAAAACCATTCCAGTTTTTGTGTCTTCTCTCCAAAACCCGTTTTTAATTCAAAGTCACTAGCCGCTAGCTTTAAAAGAGCAAAGTCGAGCTCTTCCTTACTAAACCCACGCGCTTGTTTCGCCGCCATTTTTGCTCGAAATGGATGTACTTTTAGGATACCAGCCGCTTGTTGTGCGCTCACTCCTTTTTTCTCAAGAAGTTGTAGTTGATTCATCAAACGAAACTGGCTAGCAACAAGTGCCACAATTTTAATAGGCTCTTCTTTTTGTTTAAGTAGATCATAATAGATTCGAAGCGCTCCAGCCGTATCCCGTGCAATAAGCTTATCCAGCAATAAAAATATATTTTGTTCAAGCGAACGAACGACAAGCTTTTCTACATCAAGAAGCGTAATTTTTTTTGACTCAAACTCATAAAGCATTAATTTATCAAGTTCATTCATCGCCGTAGTGAGGTTCCCACTCGTTAGCTCCATCAATCGTTTATCAGCTGCTTGTTCAAGAGTGAAGCCATTTTCCTTCGCTTTTGTTTCAATCCATTTTAAAAATTCAGCTTCACTTGGTCGTTTAGCTTCGATCACAACAGCTTGTTTTTTAAGTAACTTGGTTAATTTCTTTCTCTCATCTAACTTTTCAACATGCGCAACAAAGCAAAGAATCGAGTAATCCGCAGGCTGTGCCAAATACTGTTCAAGTCTTGATGTTTGATGTTCGATTTTATTTTTGGTTTTTTCACTTGTTAAAAAAGTAGGGTTGCTTGCGATTACAAGTCTTTTATCGCCAAAAAAAGGAAGGGTTTCTGCTTCTTCCATCACCGTTTCAATGGGGGTTTCTTCCAAGTCAAAATTAGCATAATTAAATTCTTGTTCATCCTCTTCTAAAACGGCATTTACTAGTCTTTCTTTTGTTTGGTTGATGACATAATCCTCAACGCCAATAATGAGATAGACTTGCGCTAATTTCTTTTGTTCAATGGCTTTCCACTCTTTTATCAATTTTATCCACCTCTTTCACTAATCGTAATCGAACTAATCTTCGTTTTCAAGCATTTATTGCAACTTCGTTTTGAATCCTTTAAAAAAGCGATAAACAATCATCCCATTTTGATCTGTTCTCAAAATCTGGATGTTATTTTTTTGTAAGGTTTCTAGAGTTTCTTCATTTGGATGACCAAATCGATTTTTCACGCCACAAGAAATGAGAGCAAATTGTGGCTGTACTTTTTCAATAAACATTGGTGTCGAGGAGGTTTTGCTCCCGTGATGCCCTACTTTAAGAATGTCTGCTTTTACTTCTTCTGTCTTTAGCAGTTCTTGCTCAATTTCTTTTTCAGCATCTCCTGTGAAAAGCCAGACTAATCCGCCTAATTTAGCTTTTAACACAAGTGAATTATTATTTGTGTTTGCCACTTCTCTATATGGTGACAAAACTTGGAAAAGATACTCTTTCCCTATTTGATCTCCTTTTTTAAGTTCTGTTACAGGGATGCCTTTTAACTCTTGGAGCGTTTCCTTAAGAATTTTTTTCTTTGCCGCATTTTTTGCGATATAGATTCTTTTCATCTTAATTTCAGTCGCAAGATCTTTTAACGCCCCCATGTGATCGGCATGAGCATGTGTTATAAAAACTTTATCTAACTTTTTGATTCCTCTTGACTTAAGAACTGGGGTCAAGAGATCTTTTCCAATTGAAAATGAATGCTTTCGCCTTTGCCATTTTTCTTTTGGAAAATCTATTTGTCCTCCTGTATCAATTAAATATGTGCCTTGATTTTGAGGAAGTTGGATTAAAATACTGTCTCCTTGACCAACATCTATGAGGCGCACTTCGCCAGAAAATGGAAAATTACTGAGTTTGGCACACAGAAAAAACAATATGGTAAGGCAAAAAGTCCGTTTAAAATATCGTTTTTCCCAATATAGAAAAATAAGTAATGTAACTAAAACAAGAAGTAAAGTGAATACCTCACTTGGTTTCCCTGCTGTAAACATAGTTCCATCAAAAATTTGAAAGACTTTAGTAGTTTGTTCCATTACAGCTACCGAAAAATCAAGCAAACCATTTAAAAAAGTAGCTAAGATAGGAACTTTTGAGAAAAGAAAACAAACAAAAATAAATGGAACCAGAAAACTAGAAAAAAATGGAACATAGAGGATGTTGAGGAAAATGCCGATCAAAGAGAATTCAAAAAAATGAAATAACAAAATAAGTGCAGAGGCAAGTGTAGAAATAACAGAAATAATAAGTCCTTTTCCAAAATGACTACGTGCTCTACTAATAAGTGGTGAGCCTAACAAAATGGCAAAAGACACTGCATATGACAATTGAAAACCTGCATTAAATAAAACATAAGGATTGATAACAAAGCTTGCAAAAAAGACAAGTGAAATTGCACAGGTAGGAGAAATTGGATGTTTTAGTTTTTTTCCAAGTAAGACAAGCAAAGTCATTCCGCATGCTCGAATGACTGGAGCTCCTAAACCAGCAATCATAGCGTAACAAGGTAAAATAAAAAATAAAATCGTTTGACTGGTTTCTTTTGTAACGCCAAACCGAATAAGTAAAAAATAACAAAATCCAATAAACAAATTGACATGAAGTCCAGAAATCGCTAAAAGATGAACGACACCGAGTTTCTGATACTCTCCATAAAGTTCCTGATCAAAACTTGACTTATCTCCAATAATCAAAGCTGCTACATATGGCGCCGCTTGTTTACTGAAATGTTTCTGTGTGTATTCTAGTAAATCTAAGCGGAAGTTTTCTAGTTTCGAAGAGAAGGATTGCTTAGCTCCGACAAGTACTAACCGATCAGCTTGAAAAACAGTATGAACTTTTTGGCGCTTAAGGTAGTTAGCATAATCAAATTGATCAAAGTTTCGTGCCTCTCCCGGTTTTTCTAATTGTCCCGTAGCCCGAATAAGTGAACCGTAACGAACTTTCTTAAGTGGCTCTTTTTCTTTTTCACTTTTTATTCGGTAACGTAATACGCTCTTCTCTTGATTTACATCCACGATAGCTGAAAAAAGATCTCCATCAATTTGCAGAGACTGGATAACACGAACAGTCTCTGATTTTGTTGTCAGTTCATGTTTTGAGAAATTAAATGTATCTACCAAAAAATAATAACCCGATGCAAGTAATAAAACACAAAAGAAAACAAGCGCTTGTTTTCTTTGCTTAAAACTAATTAGATAACCGCTAAATAGCAAACTTGCAATAAGAAAAAGAGGAGTCCAGTAAACGCCTAGAACACCAAAGATGACGGCAACAACGCTAGAAATGGCAAAGTGTTCAATAATCTATTTCCTCCCCTTTATGTTTTTTACAATTTGTCTTCAATAGATTGAAGTAAGCTTTGTGCTTTATCTTCCGGCAAATCTTCTTCATTGATCGCTTCTGTAACGCTCGTTAACATTTGTTGTTTGGAAAGCAGACCATCATTTAAGATTTCATGATCAAAAGGCACTTTTTTGACAATAACGCCAGCTTGTTCGAACAATTCAATGGCATATGGATTATTTTTATAGTCCTTGGCATAGTATACCGCTTTGATTCCTGCTTGAATAATTGATTTACAACAAGCTACACACGGGAAATGAGTGACGTAAAGCTCTGCTTGATCGGTAGAAGCTCCGAATTTCGCACATTGTAATAGTGCATTCATCTCTGCATGAATCGTCCGAATACAATGTCCCTCAACAATTAGGCAACCCTTTTCTGTGCAGTGATCTCCTCCAGCAATTGACCCGTTGTAGCCACTTGCAATCATTCGTTTATCCCGAACAATAGTTGCTCCAACCATTAAACGTGTACATGTACTTCGTGTTGAAATTAAATGACTTTGTGCCATGAAAAATTGATCCCATTCAATTCGTTTCATCTTTTCGACTCCTTTCGTCTCTCATAATAGTATAATTCGCTAGTGAACAAGCGTCAATCAAATCTAAATCTCTAAATAAGCTTTTAATTTCTCAAGCGTTTTTTCGCCTATCCCAGAAATTTGAGTCAAATCTTCAATTTTTGTAAACAAACCTTCTTTTTCGCGATATTCAATAATCGCAGTTGCTTTCGCTTTCCCAATACCCGGAACTTGCTCCAAATCTTGCGCGGTTGCTTGATTGATATTGACTTTTTCTGATCCTGCTTTTTCGGTAGTGCTGGCAGTAGTTCCTGCTAATGCTGAAGACCCCTTCTCACCTTTTTTAATCACTTCTACTACCATTTCATCTTTTAACTTTTGAGCTAAATTGACTGAACTTGGGTCAGCTTCATTTAACAAGCCACCAGCTCGATCAATCGCATCTTTCACGCGACCATCTTTCGGAATTTGATAGACCCCAGGAGTACGAACAGCTCCTTTTACATCCACAACCACAACAGAGTTCTTTTCTTCCCTTTTTGCTGGCTCGTTTTGTGTTTTTGTTTCTTTTTGCTCGGTTATTTGTTGCGACTTGACCTCTACTTCTTCTCCATTTGCATGATAAAAGAAAAAGAAACCCAGTATGAGAACACAGATCAGACCCCCTGCCCCGATTAAACACCATTTTGGATTTTTTTGATACAAATCTTTTAGCATGGAAAGTGCCTCCTTTTGCTTCTCTATTCGACACAAGCTCTTTTATTCCTCCTGCAACTGTCAAAAAGAAAAAAAGCCAAAAAGTTATTTTTTGGCTTTAAAAAAGAGGCGTTCTGTTTTTTCATTTGGACTTTCATCGCTAAAATCTCCAAAAACTTGGATATCACAAAAATTTGCTTCTAATAAAAATTTTTTATACGTTGAAATTGGAAAGGTGCGTTCTTTATGTAACTCATCTTTTCGAATGTAACAGTCTTTTTCACCTTCTTGAATGAAAAAGCTCAGCTCATGTTCAACAGAATGCGGATGCTCACCGGGAAAGGAATTCCAGATGGTTGAAATGTAAGGGTCTCCCTCTCCGTAACTATAATTTGCAAAGACTTGATCCACTTTGTAAATAGAATGAACATCGAAAAGAAAAGTGCCATCTTTTTTTAGATGTTTGTACACATTTTGGAAGGTAGCGCGAACTGCTTCTTCTGTTTCTAGATAGTTAAGCGAATCGCAAAAGCAGGTTACAGCATCAAATTCTTGCTTTAAATCAAAATGAGTCATGTCAGCTTGGACAACTGGAATTTTAAGGTCAATTTGAGCAAATTTCTCTCTTGATACTCTGACCATTTCAGGAGCTAAGTCTAGACCCGAAACTTGAAGCCCAGCGAGTGCCATGCGCAAAGAAAACTCCCCTGTTCCAGAAGCAAGGTCTAATAAAGAATGTGTTTCTTCCGGTAAATGGCTTAAAGCAAATTCCGTCCAAGCGTCATAGAGCTCCCCGTCCATCAGTTCATCATAAACAACTGGAAAAAATTCATAACTCATTTTTCTCTCCCTTTCTATTCAAAAAAGCAGCAAGATAAACCTCGCTGCTTTCCCGCTTTTTTAATAGGAAAAAGCCTCCGACACATTTTCAAGTGGCGCATCTCCCCATAGTTTTTCCAAATTATAATAAGAGCGTTCGTCACGGTGAAATACGTGGACAATGACGTCACCCAGATCAATTAATACCCATTTAGCGGCATCGAAACCTTCTAAACGTTTTACTTCAATCTCGTTTTCTTGAGCCTTGTCTTTAATTTCTCGTGCAATCGCCTGCACTTGTTTATCCGAATTACCGTGACAGATCACAAAATAATCCGCAATGCTTGAAAGTCCCTGCATGTTTAAGGCAAGAATATCCTCCGCACGTTTATCATCTGCTGCGCGTGCAACAAGCATCAATACTTCATGACTATTCAAATCGTTCAACATCTCCTTCTTGTTTTAAAAATGCAAAAGTATTATAACTATCAAATGTATCTGGAAAAATCGGTTGCTCTTTATCCGAAAGATACACGATTGTGCGGCGAAGCGCAAATAACATACCCGCATCAAGCGACTTTTTTGAAAGCGTTCGTGCTTCTTCTACCCCAGGAAAATCGCGGCCGGGCTCTGTGTAGTCAGCTAAGAATATAATTTTATCAAGTTTATTCATCTTCGTACTCCCAGTTGTATGAACACGGATAGCTTCCAAAATATCAGAATCCGTTACGCCGAATTCTTTTCTAGCTAGATATGCGCCAATTGGTGCATGCCAAAGCGCACGACTATATTTCAAAAGTCTAGGATCCATGTTTTCTTCGCGAATTAGTTTCTCAGCTTGATCATCTGGATAGTATTTCGCATAATCATGCAACAAAGCCGCAATGCTCGCTTTTTCTGTTGATTCCTCGTAAATTTCTGCATATAGGAGTGCTGTTTTTTCGACCCCTAATGTATGTTGAAATCGCTTTTCTGGCATTGCTTGCTTAATTTTCTCTAACATTTGCTCACGATTCATAAAAATGATGCTCCTTTATATAATCCGCTACTTTTTCAGGAACGTAATAATCAATCGGGCTTTTCTTCTGGCACTTTTCACGGATCAGTGAAGAAGAAATATCCATTTCTGGAACCGTTACATCCAAAACTGGATACTCGGAGTTCAAGGAATACGTAGGTCGATTGACACCAACAAACGTTACGAGTTCAAGTAGTTCTTCAATTCTATACCACTTAGGCAGATATTCAACCATATCACCGCCAATGATAAAATAAAAGCTTTGTTCTGGACTTTCCTGAGTCATTTCAAGCATGGTATCGAACGTATAGCTTTTTCCCTCACGGGAGAGTTCCCGAGTATCCACTTCAAAATGTGGATTGGACGCTGTTGCGAGTTTAAGCATGTGAACTCGTTCATCGGCTTCTACAAACCCACTTTCCTTTTTATGAGGCGGAATTTTATTGGGTAAAAAAATGATTTTTTCTAAGCCAAGTTGCGCATAGACTTCGTTTGCAATGATCAAATGGACAATATGTGGCGGATCAAAAGTACCTCCAAGTATTCCAATTTTTTCCGTCATTTTTATCACCTCAACTGATTAAGGTAGCTCAATTTGTTTGTTTTTACGAGATTCTTTATACAAAATGATCGTTCGACCGATTAATTGTACAAGTTCACTTCCAGTTCGTTCACTAAGCATTTCTGCAACTTCTTCTTTTGGAACTTCACAATTTTGCAGCACGGAAACTTTCAACAATTCGCGCGCTAAAAGAGCATCGCTAATTTGACTGACCATATTGGGATTAACTCCGCCTTTTCCAACTTGGAAAATCGGGTGCAATCCATGGGCTTCTTTGCGTAAAAAGCGTTTTTGCGGTCCAGTTAGCATTTCTCTTCCTCCTCAAATGAATCGAGTACGGCTTGCCGCATGACAGCTCGATCCGGATTTTCTTCTGTCCAAAGTTTAAACGCAAGCGCCCCTTGATTGACAAACATTGCAAGGCCGTTTTGCGTTATTGCACCTCTTTTTTTAGCTTCTTGTAAAAAGGCTGTTTCAAACGGATTGTAAATAATATCTGCTACTAGTGTACCTGGAGCTAGTAAATCAAGCTGCAGCGGCAAATCTGCTTTTTCAGGATTTAGGCCTACAGATGTTGTCTGAATGATAATCGTAAACTTGGAAAGCTGTTTCGCTGCTTCTTTGAGCGAGATCGCTCTATCCCGACTCCCTGGTTCTAGCATCTGCTCTGCTTTTGCAACTGTTCGGTTCGTAACACTCACTTCACAATTATGGGCTTGTTTAAGCGCAAGGTAAATGCCTTTACTTGCTCCTCCAGCTCCAACAATTAACACGTGATCTGACTCTTTTATCGGTCTTTTTTCAGCGAGTCCTTCCAAAAAGCCTTGTCCGTCTGTATTAAAGCCGGTCCATTTATTTCCGCATCGAACGACTGTATTTACGGCTCCACATTTTAATGCAAAGTCATCGATTTCATCAAGGTAAGGAATAATCCGTTCTTTGAAAGGAATCGTGACATTAAAACCGTCTATATCAGAACGAAGCCATTCTTTTATTTCTTGATCAAAAGCTTCTTCACTAAGTTTTTTACGCGTATAAATAGCATCAAGCTGTAAATGTTGAATGGCGGCTTGCTGCATAATCGGTGAAAGTGAATGAGCGATCGGGTTTCCAATAACAGCGAAATGTTTCATTTGGTTCACCTCAAATGAGCGGTTCGCGGACCGAGACAGAAACGCCTTCCGGCACCCAAGCTGTCACTTTCACGCCGCCTTCAGGAATAGTTACCCATCCAAGCCCAGAAAACACGATATCCGTCTTTTCGCGAATAGTGAATGGATGTGGAACAAGTTCAGGAAGTTCCGCCGCTTCTTCTCCCGTCGGTGGTGCCAAAACATCACCTTTTTGCGTTTCGTATAAATGGTCAGCATTCGCAAGTTTTGTGCGGTGTGGTTCTAATTCGTTCGACATATAAACGATAAACGAGCTTCTTTGGCCAGATGTGAAATCCAGTCGTGCGAGAGCACCAAAAAACAAGGTTTGCTCTTCATTAAGCTGATAAGCAATCGGCTTGATTTCTTTTTTGGGTGTGATTTTCTTAAGTGTTTTTGTACCAATGAAATGCGCCATTTGGTGATGATTGATGATCCCTGGCGTATCCACCAGTACATTTCCGCCAGCAAGCGGGATTTCAATTTTATCAAGAGTGGTTCCAGGAAACTGAGACGTTGTGACCACATCTTTTTCTCCAGAAGCTCGCTTGATGATTTGATTGATGAGCGTTGATTTTCCGACATTCGTGCAGCCTACAATATAAACATCGCTGCCATTTCGCAAGTTTTCAATTCGGTCAAGCAGCGTTTCAAAACCAGTTCCCTTTTGTGCACTGACAAGCGTTACATCTTTAGCGAGAAGTCCAAGATCCTTCGCACGCCGTCTCATCCAGCGCGTTAATTTATCACGTTTAAGCGATTTGGGTAATAGGTCTTCTTTATTACCGACAAGAAGAACTGGGTTATTTCCGACAAAGCGGTGTAGCCCAGGAAGCCAGCTCCCATCAAAATCAAAAATATCGACCACATAGACAATCAGTGCCTTTTTCGTTCCGAGTTCATTTAAAATCTTTAAAAAATCATCGTCCGTTAGCGGCACATCTTGAATTTCATTATAGTGCTTCAAACGAAAACAGCGCTGACAAATCACGTTTTCTTTTGTAAGGGATGATTGAGGTGCGTAACCAGGTTTTGATTTATCTTCAGACTGAATAATGGCACCGCAACCAATACATCTAAGTGTTTCTGTCAAAGCGAATCCTCCCATTCCATTTTTTGTTTTTTTGAAAGTCGTTTTAAAATAATCCGCTCCATGAAGCGGTTAAATTTCGTTGCAAGTCCATCTGTTTCTTTTACTGGGCGCACAAAAATCGTGTAGAGTTTCTGCCTGTTCCCGCCAAAAATATCGGTCATAATTTGGTCACCAATCATAATGGTTTCTTCGGGGGTTGAATCCAGTTCTTTTAGTGCTTTTTTAAAATTCTTTCCGAGCGGCTTTCGTGCTTTCGCAAGAAATGGGATTCGAGTCGATTTGGCCACTCGCTCCACACGATCTACGGAATTATTTGAAAGGATCATCACTTTAATTCCTGAAGCTTCAAGAAGTGTGAACCAGTTAATAATTTCATGAGTCGCATCCATTTCATCCCACGCAAGAAGCGTATTATCAAGATCCGTTAAGATCGTTGTTTTCCCCATTTTTTTTAAATGTTCCGCTCTAATTCCAAATGGTGAATCGAGCATTTTATCTGGTGAAAATTGCTTTAACAAACCCCGCACCTCATTTTCCTTTTCTGCTCCTCTTTTCTTACGGAGAGGAGATAACCTACAAATTTTATCATGTTTTGATTTATTTTACAAAAAAACCTGAGATACTGCTATAATAAAGAAGTAAAATCGGAATGTGACTACACATTTTTGTATATCAAAGGAGGAGAAATGGATGACAAAACCCTATTCAGAAGTTTGGGATCTAGATTCAATCTATCAAGGTGGCAGTGCATCAGAAGAGTTGCATGAAACCTTGCAAGCACTGAAAGACGACTTAGATCTTTTTATTAAAAATGTGGAAGAATGGGCAGTTCCAGAAAGCAAAAATGATGCTGCTGAATTTCTTCTCTTAATTAATCAAAATGCGGATCTCTCAAAGGGATTCATGAATGCAAGCTCTTACTTGGAATGTTTGCAAGCTGCTGATATTCACGACGAACGTGCTGCAACTCTTGCGGCTCGGGTTTATGGCTACTCTGCTTTACTCCAAACAGCTCAAGATGATTGGCACGACAAATTCATTCAAATCGAAGATCGGGTTTGGAAAGAAATTTTACAGGAAAATGGATTTCGTCAAATCGCTTTTGTATTAAACGAAGCCCGTGAAAACCGTGGTAAAAAAGGCAGTAAACAGCAAGAAGCGCTTATTAACACGCTTTCCGTTGATGGGTATCAAGGCTGGTCTGATCACTACGACACGATCATCGGAACAGTTCGTGTAAAAGTAACAATAGACGGAAAAGAGCAAGATTTATCAGCTGGGCAAGCGCTCAATATGCTGAATCACCCCAAACGAGAAGTCCGAGAAGCCGTTTTTAAAGCCTATTCGGAAAGCTTCCAAAAAGAAAGCCGGCTATTTGCTGATACACTCAATCACTTAGCAGGATTTCGCTTACAAACTTATGAAACACGTGGCTGGAAAAACGTACTAAGCGAACCGCTTGCGATCAATCGTATGAAGGAAGAAACACTTGATGCGATGTGGAATGTAATTCGCGACAGCAAAGCTACTTTTGTAAACTTTTTAAATCGCAAAGCCAAATTGCTCGGTCTTTCAAAGTTAAGCTTTTACGACGTTGAAGCCCCACTTGTTTTTTCAGGAGAACCCAAAAAATATTCTTACCAAGAAGGCGCAGATTTTATCTTGACGCAATTCAATAAGTTTAGCCCCAAGATGGCTGAATTTGCTAAACATGCTTTTTCAAGTCGCTGGATTGAGGCAGAAGATCGGGATAATAAACGTCCGGGCGGCTTTTGTACAGATTTCCCAATAGAAAAAGAAAGCCGAATTTTCATGACTTACGATGGTGCGCCGTCAACGGTTGCCACTCTGGCGCATGAACTTGGACACGCCTTCCACTCTTATGTGATCCGAGATGAGCCTTATGAAAACACAGATTATGCAATGAACGTGGCCGAAACAGCTTCCACTTTTGCAGAAATGATCATCGCGGATGCTTCCGTAAAAGAAGCAGCGACAAAAGAAGAAAAAATCACTCTTCTTGAAGATAAAATTGGCCGAAGTATCGCCTTTTTCATGAACATTCACGCACGTTTTCTTTTTGAAACACGCTTTTATGAAGAGCGCAAGAAAGGGATTCTCTCAGTGGACGATTTGAATCGCCTTATGGAAGAAGCCCAACGTGAAGCTTACTTGGATTCGCTTGAAGAATATCATCCGCAGTTCTGGGCATCTAAGCTTCATTTCTACATTGCAGATGTGCCATTTTACAACTTCCCTTACACTTTCGGATACCTCTTCTCGCTTGGCATATACAGCCGGGCAATGAATAGTGGTGAAAGTTATGAAGATGCTTACATCGCGCTTTTGAAAGATACTGGCGCCATGACAACTGAAGAACTAGCGAAAAAACATCTCGATGTCGACCTTACAAAACCCGATTTTTGGCGCGAAGCTGTTGACATTACAATAAAAGATGTGGAAGAATTCTTGGAACTTACGAAGGATCTTTAAATCAGCATTAAGAAACGCGACAAGATGCTTGTCGCGTTTCTTTTTATATGTTTAGATACCTTTCCGCAAGAGCGCTAAAATTGACTCAGATGAAGCCTTGGCGGCGATTTCTAAAAATTCATCAAACGACATCGCAGCTTCTTGGTCAGCCACATCGGAAATAGCTCGAATCACTAAAAATGGAACTTTGAACCGGTAAGCTACTTGAGCAATGGCCGCTGCCTCCATTTCAACTGCACACATATCCGGAAATGAAGCGAATAAAGCCTCTCTTTGTGTTTCTTGTGAAATGAACGAATCGTTCGTTACAACGAGTCCGTAAACTGCTTTATTGAGAGTCTCTTTAAAATGTTCCTCGTATATTTGCTCCGCTTTTTTTAGTAAAGCACGATCGCCTTCATAAATAGCAGGCATTTGCGGAACTTGACCAAAGCGATAACCAAAAGCTGTGGCATCAACATCGCCGTATGTCAGGCGATCAGATAAGATGACATCCCCTACTTTCAAATCTGATCCGATTCCACCGGCAGATCCAGTATTGATGATCACTTTTGGCGCGTAGCGATCACAAAGGATAGCTGTTGATACAGCAGCATTTACTTTTCCAATTCCAGATTCGACAAGGACAACTTCTTGTCCTTCAAGTTTTCCTTCATAAAACTGTGCACCTGCAATTTCAACGGTTCTGCGTCCAGTCATAGCATCACGCAAAATTTGGACTTCCTCTTGCATGGCACCGATAATTCCAATCATTATGATCCTCCTCATGAAAACAAAAACGCCAGGTCGCAACCAGACGTTTATCGCTTGTCGTTTTCTTTCAATTTTTCAACCTTTTTTGGTTCCCAGCCTTTACCATCTTTCCACTTAATGTAAACACGGTACGTTTCATCTGGCTTATCTTTGCTTGAAATCGTACCAATCGATTCCGTTGCTGGGTCTTTCCCTCGTCCGACAAACCAAAGTGTCATATTATCGCTTGCAATATCTGTTGCCTCAGAAAAAGCTTTAATCTTCTCTTTCCAGTCCATACTTGTTGCGTCATAAGAATTGATATGTTCTCCCGATTGACTCGTTCCAACGGGTTTCCAGTTTTTCTTGATTACTTCTGAAACATTGGGGTCATCGCTTTTCGAGGTTGTTTCTTTCTCACTGGATTGATCTTTCTCAGATTTGGCTTGTTCTTTTTTATCCTTGTTTGAAAGATTGGCATCTTCCTTCTTTTGAACGGAAGATGCCGTTTTTGTTGCGGGGGCGTCATTTTTGTTTTCAGTCGCAAATATGACAAAATAAACAGAACCAATAATCAGTAAAGAAACAATGATGATTAAAATATTTAAAACCAAATTTGTTTTCTTACGCTTGGTATTCGTTTGTACACGAGAACCTTCTACATTGTTTTGTTTAACCCAGCGATTTTTATTTTTAGATTGTCTTTCAACCATAGGATTTCACCACCTTATTCGCATGTACCTAGGAATTTAAGCTTCGATTTTAATGATTTTAACAGTCATTTCACCGCCTGGAGTTTGAATCGCTACTTCTTCCCCTACGTTATGTCCTAAAAGTCCCTTAGCAATCGGAGAATCATTAGAAATGCGTCCGTTAAATGGATCAGCTTCTGCACTGCCGACGATTGTATAAGATTCTTCATCTCCATCAGGGATTTCTGTAAACGTTACTTTTTTACCAAGAGTAACGGTATCATTGTCAACTTCTGAGCCATCAATGATGTGAGCGTTGCGGAGCATATTTTCAAGCGTCGTGATTCGTCCTTCAACAAAAGCTTGCTCGTCTTTTGCAGAATCATACTCAGAGTTCTCAGAAAGATCCCCAAAATCACGCGCGATTTTAATCCGTTCTACAACTTCCTTACGTTTTACCGTTTTTAGTTCATTTAATTCTTGTTCTAATTTTGCTTTCCCTTCAAGCGTCATGGGATATACTTTTTCAGTTGCCAAATTTGTTCTCTCCTTTGATATCGTATCGATAAGTATAGAAAAGTACGGAGATCAGCGCCCCGCACTTTTTTGAAAATCTGCTGTTCTAGAAAAAGCATCTGCTTTCTCAAAGTCATTATCTTATTTACTATCAGCATTTTACCGCAAACGCTCTGCTTTTTCAAGCAAGCATCTTTCTAGCGATGAAGATTTTCTTCCAAAACAACAGCAATCTTTGTTGTCATCAGGTCGATCGCAACATGATTTTGCCCGCCTTCTGGAATAATAATATCTGCATATTTTTTTGTTGGTTCGATAAACTCATTATGCATTGGTTTTACAACATTTAAATATTGATCAATAACAGAATCAAACGAACGACCGCGGTCCTTAATGTCACGCATTAAACGCCTGATAATCCGAATATCATCATCGGTATCAACATACACCTTGATATCCATCAAGTCCCGCAATCGCGGATCTTCTAAAATCAATATCCCTTCTAATATGATAACTTCACGTGGTTCCTGATGAATCACTTCATCTGAACGATTGTGAACTGTATAATCATAAACAGGCTTTTCAATTGCTTCATAACGCAAAAGTTGTTGAACATGTTCAATCAATAAATCCGTATCAAAAGCTAACGGATGATCATAGTTTGTTTGAAGTCGTTCATCAAAAGATAAATCTGACTGGTCTTTATAGTAAAAATCCTGTTCCAGCATCAAAATGGAGCATTCTCCAAAATGCTCATAAATTTTTTTGCAGACACTCGTTTTTCCTGAGCCAGAACCGCCAGTTACCCCAACGACCACTGGTTTTCTTTTCATCATCCGTCTCTCCTTCTCGTGACCGCGAGTCCGTCGCCAAGTGGAATGATACTCGTTACAAACTCGGGCTGATCCATCAAAAAGCCATTAAACTTGCGCATTTTTTTCGCGATTCTCGCCTTCTTCTGCACTTCAGGAAGTTCATCTAGTGCAAGTCCTTTAAATAGAACATTGTCACTATAAATCACGCCTTTAGCAGTCAGATGTGGACTATATAAATCAAAAAACTTTTCATATTGAGCTTTGGCAGCATCAATAAAAATCGCATCGAACGGTCCTTTGCTTCCAAGCTTTTCAAAATCTAAAAGTGCATCTCCAAGCACAAGCTCCACTTGGTTCGTCCCAAATCTCTCCACATTTTCTTGTGCAACAGAAAAACGATCTTCATCACGTTCAATTGTAATAATTTCTGTTTCGGGCAGTGCTTCTTGCATTCTAAGTGCCGAATAACCAATTGCAGTACCAAGCTCCAAAATTCGTTTAGGCTGCTGGATAGCCATAATTTGAAGCATGGCATGCAGTGAATCTTTTTCCATAATTGGAACCGCTTCTTGCTTCGCATACTCTTCTATTTCAAGAAAAAAAGGTGAGCTTGCAGGAATCTGTTCCAATAAATAATCATGAATGAACGCATCCATCAGTTTAAAAATCCCTTCCATTCTGTCCAAAAATTAATTTCCATTGATGTGCTCTTCTTTTAATTTGTTATGTTCTTCGAGTGTCTTTGAAAAATAGACTTTTCCTGTTTTGGTATTTGCTAGGAAATATAAGTAATCTGTTTTAGCAGGGTAAAGCGCCGCTTCAATAGACGATTTCCCGCTATTAGAAATAGGACCTGGCGGCAAGCCGTTATTTAAATACGTATTATAGGGTGACTCAACTTTTAAATCTTTATATAAGGTACGAGATTTATGCTTTCCAAGTGCATAAAGAACCGTTGGATCTGTTTGCAGTCGCATTTTTTCATCTAGCCGATTATAAAATACACTTGCGATCGTTTTCCGGTCAACATTTTCTGTAGCTTCCTTTTCGATAACGGAAGACATCGTTAACAGTTCATGGACACTCTTCTTTTGTTTTTTAAGTTCTTCTCGGTAAGGCGCAAGATTTAGTTGCGTCGCTTTCACCATTTCTTCAAGAATAGTGTCAATTTTCGGCTCTGCTTCTTTAAATTCATATGTCGCCGGGTAGAGATAACCTTCAAGTGGATGCTTAATAGCTTGATTTAACACATCTTTTGTCACCGTATCTGGATAATGTTCTATCATTTTCTCGACAAAAGTGTGATCGTCCATTTTTGCTAACACATCTTTTTTCTTGAGCGTCGGTGCATACCGAACAATCCGATCTGCAATTTGATCGAGTGAGTAGCCTTCTGGAACTACTAACCGTTCTGGGACTGCCGTTTTTCCAGATTTTAAGACATTGACAATTTTTTCAGTATCCATAGAAGGACTTAATTCATATCTGCCTGCTTTTAAATTCATTTCATTGGTATACTTTACATAATAAGAAAACAAAGTCGCACTGTTGATGACTTTTTCATCTTCTAAAATGTTCCCAATTTTTTTGGCGTTTGCCCCAGCAGGAATTTCTACCACTATTTTTTCTTTGCTATCCGAATTTTTGGCATCCAGTTGTTTTTTTACATAAAAATAGCCTGCAATCGTGATGATAACAAGAATGAGTACGATGAGTGAGATAATGATCGTAATCCTTTTACCCTTTGAACTTGCCAAGCATGATCCCTCATTTCTTAATCTTTGTTCAGTTTATTATAACGATTTTTTTCTCGTGTGACTATCTCTTTTTAGCTAAACAAGAAAATTTCTGAAAGAGTCTTCCCCTTTCAGAAATTTTAAACGCCTATTAAATTACGCATCCATTGATTCAACGGATTCGATGTTTCGTTTATAAAGTCGAATTGAGCGCCCCATGTCGTCGTCAATTAAGAAAGTTCCTTCTCCTGTTGGTACAAGCGCATCAGTGATCGCTCGCTTTTGTGATTCACTTTCAACGGTTTTTTCATAAGAACGTCCGCTTACCATATGTACAGTTACTACAAATTTTTCCATTTTTAGCCTTCTTTCTTCGAATTTCGACTATATTTATACTAACAAAGATTCTCTTATTCGTCACTTCAAAAAGATTCCATCGTTTTTTTTACATTTGTGCTATAATAAAAAAGTTAACAACTGAACACATTAAAGGAGTCTTGTCATGTTACACACGTTAATCCAAAGCCTGCAAGATTTTGTCATGTTTCTGATTGATACTCTTGGTCATTTCGGTATTTTTCTTGCTATGTTGATCGAAAGTGTTTGCATTCCGCTTCCAAGTGAAGTGATTATGCTTTTTGGTGGTTTTATGGCGGAAGCAGGAAAACTGAATTTTTGGCTAGTCGTTTTTGCAGGTATCCTTGGAAATCTTGTCGGATCTTGGATTGCTTACTACATCGGGAAAAAAGGCGGTCGCGCACTCGTGCTTCGATTCGGGAAATATATTTTCTTAAACGTCAAACACCTCGATCAAGCTGAGCACTGGTTTACTCGCTACGGGGCATCTGCTGTTTTTTTCGGCCGGGTCTTACCAGTTATCCGAACTTTTATTTCCTTACCAGCAGGCATTGCTAAAATGAATTTAACCAAATTTACCATTTATACGATCTTAGGCTGTATTCCTTGGAATATTTTCTTGACGTGGCTTGGATTTACCCTCGGATCTAACTGGTCTGTTGTTGAAAAATACACACGGCCTATCAGCTACCTTATTCTCGTACTGTGCATCGCTTTCGTTGCCTGGTTAGCTTACAAGATTTGGAATAAACGAGCTCGTAAAGAAACAAAAAAAGACATGTAGCTTCTGATGCGGCTTGAGATACTCAAGCCGTATTTTCTTGAAGCAACATGTCTTTTGCTTATTCTTCGTCTTCGTCTGCCAAAAAGGTAGCAAGAAGCTCTTCAATCATATCCCACTCTTCGTCCGTTTCAACGGGTTTTAAGTTACCTTCTTTCCCGTTTTCACTTTGTTCATAGGAAGATGCTAAAATTTCGATTTCTTCATCCTCAGATGCCCCTGCAGGGAAATAAAGCACATAAGATTTTCCGAAATCATCTGAATCAAAGTCAAACAAAATTTCGTATTTTTCTTCTACGCCTTCTTCGTTTGTAATCCAAATGATGTTTTCTTCTTCCCCATGATTATGTTCATGGTTGTGCTCGTGGTTATGGTTTTCTGCCATTACTTTTCACCTCATTTATTATTTGCATCCAAAAAGGATTGTAAAATCATCACTGCTGCAAGCTTATCAATCACAAGCTTGCGTTTTTTTCGACTGACATCCGCTTCAAGAAGAGTTCGCTCAGCAGCTTGTGTTGTCAGTCGTTCATCCCACAATACCACCGGAATCCCCGTTCTTGCTTCAAGAACTTCGGCATATTTTTTTGAGCTTTCAGCACGGCTTCCAAGTGAATTATCCATATTTTTCGGAAGACCAACGACAATTTTTTCAACATCATTTTCTTCTGCAAGTTCCTTCACTCGATTATAACCAAACTGTTTAGCAACTTCATCAATTGAAATGGTTTCAATTCCCTGGGCCGTCCAACCGAACGCGTCACTAATCGCAACACCGACTGTTTTCGACCCCACATCCAGTCCCATAATCCTCATTTTTCACCAATTTCATTGTTTTTAAGATAAGCGCGGACAAGCTCTTCGATGATTTCGTCACGTTCTAACTTGCGAATCAAATTCCGCGCGTCTTGATGCCTTGGGATATAAGCCGGGTCGCCAGAAAGAAGATAACCAACAATTTGATTAACTGGATTATAGCCTTTTTCCTGCAATGCAAGATAAACTTGCTTCATAATTTTTCGAACATCTTCTTCGATTGAATCGTCTCCAAAATTATAGAACATGGTTTGATCTTTTGTACCCATAACGTGTCTACACCTCTATTCCTTCACTTTCCCATCTATTTTACACTAATCTTTCGACATTGACAAAGGAATACGCCACACTTAACCTAATTTTAATATTTCAAGAAAAAAGAACGCAAATTCGCGCTCTTCTTTCCGAAATTAGCCTTGCATATTTTGAATAATAGTAGGAACTTCAGCAAGTGCTTTTTCTAGGTCCGCAGGGTTTTTCCCACCAGCTTGCGCGAGATCAGGTTTACCCCCACCATTTCCGCCACAAAGTTGTGCAACTTGTTTGATGATGTTCCCCGCATGAAGCCCGCTTGCTATTGCTTCTTTTGAAACAGCGGCAATTAAATTAACTTTTTCGCCAGAAGTAGCCCCTAATACAAGAACCCCTCCGATATTTTTTTCTTTCCAGTTATCAGCAAATTGACGTAACGCTGCCATATCTTTTGCCGCTACTTGTTTAGCAATCACATTGATGCCACCAATGTCTTCCCCACTTTCAAAAATAGCCCCACTTGCTGCATTTGCCAGTTTTGATTGAAGCGATTCATTTTCACGGCGCGCCTCACGCAATTCAAGCTGCAATTGTTCGATTTTTGTCAAGACTTCTTTTGGACTCGTTTTAAGTTTTGCTGCAGCATCTTTTAATTGATGTTCTTGTTCTGTTACAAAGTGATAAGCCGCTTCTCCAGTTACTGCTTCGATTCTCCTTGTTCCAGCACCAATTCCCGTTTCTGAAAGGATCTTGAATTGCCCGATTTCAGAAGTGTTTTTGACGTGCACACCACCACAAAGTTCAATGCTATAGTCTCCAATTTGAACAACGCGAACAATGTCGCCGTATTTTTCACCAAAGAGTGCCATTGCGCCAAGTGCCTTTGCTTCATCGATTGGCATTTCATTAATCGCAACGGTCAACTGCTCCCAAATTTTTTCGTTTACAATTGCTTCCATTTGTTGTAGCTCTTCTTCTGTAATTTGTCCAAAGTGCGAGAAGTCAAAGCGCAGGCGATCTGGGGCAACAAGCGACCCAGCTTGATTCACATGCTCACCTAATACGTCTTTAAGTGCCCGGTGAAGCAAATGAGTTGCGGTATGATTTTTCACCGTTTTTCTTCGTTCTTCCGCGTTAACTGTAAGTTTCACATGATCCTGCGATTTCAAAATACCTTCTTCTACAACGATTCGGTGAATATTTTGCTTGTTAGGAGCTTTTTGAACATCTTTTATATAAGCAAGACCCGTTTCACTTTGAACAGTTCCGTGATCAGCTACTTGCCCACCACTTTCAGCATAAAATGGCGTTTCTTTAAAGATAGCTTCCACTTCTTCACCAGTTTTTGCTTCTTCAACAAGTTCATCGTTTTGAATCAAATAAAGAATTTCAGAAGCATGAACCGTTGTTTCATAGCCGACAAAAACACTTTCTTCTGTTAGACTTTGTAAAAGTTCACCTTGCACTTTCATGGACTGCACATCTGCACGCGCTTTTCTCGCACGCGCACGCTGTGCTTCCATTTCTTTTTCAAAGCCCGCATGATCCACTTGTAGCGAATGATCAAGCGCGTATTCCTCAGTCAATTCAACCGGGAAGCCATACGTATCATAAAGTTTGAAAATGTCTTTTCCTTCAATAATTTGATTCCCTGTTTTTGCTTTTGCAATCAGCTCTTCAAGAATTGCAAGCCCTTCATTAAGCGTTTCATGGAAGCGTTCTTCTTCTGTACGAATCACTTTTTCAATAAAGTCTTGTTGATTCTCTACCTCTTTATAGAACGAATTCATGATTCTACCGACAGTTGGTACGAGCTTATACATAAACGGTTCATTAATACCAAGAACTTTTGCATAACGAACAGCTCTACGAAGCAAACGACGAAGCACATAACCTCTACCCTCGTTCGATGGGAGCGCCCCGTCACCAATAGCAAAAGCAACAGTCCGGATGTGATCAGAAATGACCTTAAAGGCTACATCTTTTTCAGGAACCACTCCATATTTTTCGCCAGAAATTGTTTCAACTTCACGAATGATTGGCATGAACAAATCTGTTTCAAAATTAGTTGGTGCATTTTGGATAATCGAGACCATACGTTCTAGTCCCATCCCCGTATCAATATTTTGTTTAGGTAGTTCCGTGTAGCTTCCATCTGGATTGTGATTAAATTGCGAGAAAACCAAATTCCAAATTTCTAGGTAACGTTCATTTTCGCCACCTGGGTAGAGTTCTGGGTCATTAGGGTCATTTCCAAACGCTTCACCGCGATCATAGAAAATTTCACTATCTGGTCCACAAGGTCCGCCCCCAATGTCCCAAAAGTTATCTTCAATCTCCACAATACGGTCACTTGAGAGCCCAATTTTTTCTTTCCAAATCTTTTTCGCTTCAGTGTCTTTTGGATAAACGGTCACATATAACTTATCAGCGTCAAAGCCAATCCACTCTGGACTAGTAAGAAATTCCCAAGCGAAAGTAATCGCCCCTTCTTTAAAATAATCTCCGATCGAAAAATTCCCTAACATTTCAAAAAACGTATGGTGTCGAGCCGTTTTCCCAACATTTTCGATATCATTTGTACGAATAGATTTTTGTGCATTTACAAGACGCGGATTATCTGGAATTACAGAACCATCAAAATATTTTTTCATGGTTGCAACCCCACTGTTGATCCATAAAAGAGTCGGATCATTTACCGGAACAAGTGATGCACTCGGTTCAACTGTATGTCCGTGTTGTTTAAAATAGTCAAGAAACATCTGTCTAACTTCACTGCTTGATAAAGTTTTCATTTCATTTTCCTCCCTTAACAAATAAAAAAGCCTTGCAATCGTTGCATCAGGGACGAAATTTTCGCGGTACCACCCTGTTTGCAACGACACAAGACTTGTATCATTACCTCTTCATGTCTTTAACGCAAGACTTACGTTTTTTTTGCGTAAGAGAGCAATTTTAGTTCTTCCCTACTTTTCTTTCAGCCGTGGAAAAGTTCTCTTCTAAGGTTCAATTACTAAAATCATATTCTTACAAAAATAACCATATTTTCTATATCTAAAATTATAGAGAAGCTTATGCTTGTTGTCAACCGTTAATTATAGCAGAATCTTTCATTCCTACTGTTTGAAATTGTCCATTTCGAAGTGTTAATTTCACGTCGGAAACTTTGGCGATTTCCGGATCATGCGTCACCATGATCACTGTTTTCCCATCTACATGTGCGAGTTCTTGAAACAGTTTCACAATTTCCTTACTAGTTCGCTCATCTAGATTCCCTGTTGGCTCATCTGCAACGATTAAATTCGTCTCTGTGCTGAGAGCTCGTGCAATCGCGACGCGTTGTTGCTGTCCACCGCTTAAAGTCAGTACTTTTTGCCTTGCTTTGACTTCATCAATCCCAACTTTTTCAAGAAGTTCAAGTGCAACTTCTTTCTTATTTGGATAGGAGACTTTAGTAATTTCCATAGCCGTTATCACGTTTTGTAGCGCCGTCATATATGTCAACAAATTATAGCTCTGAAAAACAATCGAAACAAATTGATTACGATAAGTTGAAAGACCAATCTCTAGAAGTGAACATCCTTCATAAAAAATTTCTCCTTCATTAGGTTTATCGAGACCACCTGCCAGTGATAAAAAAGTCGTTTTTCCAGAGCCAGAACTTCCCACTACTGTATAAAAAGTTTCTTCATAGAAAGAAAAATCTAAATCCTCAAGAATTGCTTCTTCCTTTGTTTTATACCAATAACCAATTTTTTCAAAGGTTAAAATTTTCTTCATCTTCATCACTACTCCTGTTTAGTCAATATCGTTTTAGGATTCATACGTAAAATGCTCGTCCCTGGAATCACAACAGAGATGAAAGCAATTAAGAATCCAATTCCTGCCATCTTACCAATTTCAGCCGGAGTCACCTGAATATCCAATTTCTTGATTTCCTCTTGATTTTTTGTCAAGTTTTCGAAACTGCTAGAGACACTTCCAAATGGTCCTCCCCCACTAGGACCATTCCCACGATGATCTTGGCCACTTTGTTCCGTTGAATTCCCCGACGTTGAGTTCATTTCCGCTGTTTGACTATTCTCTTGATTAAGTAATTGATTTCCCGCTACTTGTGCCACAAACGGACTAGCAAGACCTGCCACAATAAACGAGATCATTGCTACAATAAAAATCTCTACAAAAAATTGCCCTAACAATTTTGTTTTCTTTTCACCAATGGACAGCAACACGCCCATTTCATATTTTCGTTCGCGAATTTGCATCATCACGAGTAGCGCCAACATCAATACCCCTGCAATAGAAACGATATAAACGACATTTTTTGAAAAAGATGCGACGTTTTCAATAGGCCCAATCATCTGCTTATATAAACTGTCATTTGCATCAAGCTTAAACTTATCCCAATCAATTGTATTCATCTTTTTTGCTTCTTTTTGAAAGGCAGTGATATTAGCCGCATCATCCATCGTATAAACTGCAGAGTCAGCTGTTCCTTCATATTTGGCACCCTTAAGCGTATTAGCGATGGTATAAGGTACGTAGATTTTATTGTAGGGATTTAAAAATGAAAAATTATTTGCCATTCCGTTATTACTACTTGAAGAGTCACTTGATTTGTAAATGCCAACGATTTTTAAAGCAACAGAAATTTCTTCATCACTGGACTGAATTTTAATGGAATCACCAATTTTCCACTTATTTTGGCTTGCAAGTGTCTTTTCAACAAGTACAACTTTTTTATTTTTATCTGCTTTTGTTAACGCTCGACCACTTGTTAATTTTGCAGACTTTTCACTAAAATCTGTAGAACTAGCCGAGTCGAGTACGCCACTTACGCTTAAATCTGCTTGAATCATCTGCGGACGATTTTCAGTTGAATTTCCGCCTCCAAGCCTACCCTCTTCACCCGTATTATTTGTAGAATCACTACTTTCCTCTTGTGAACTATCACCACTTGATTTCACTGGATCAAAATCCTCCGCAAGCGCTTGGGTGCTTGAATAAAGATTGTAACTCGTTACATGATTTAATTTTGCCAAACTTTCAGCCGCTGAAGTCTTTACAGGAGTTGTGTTAAACGAAGGAGCTTTTCTTTCACTAGAATTAGAAGATGAGTTTTCTGAATTTTGTTCTGCTTGCTCCATCTGCTTTTCTCTATCGTAGCTAAGAGTTACTGTTCCCCCAAGTTCTTTTCTTGCTAACTCACTTGCTTTATTCGCAGCTGATTGAATTGTAAAACCAGATAAAACTAAAACGGAAACAATCGTAAAAATAATAAAAAGTAAAATAGATCGCCCTATTCTCGCTTTTAAACTCCAATAAGCACGCTTGATAAAATTCATATTCGTTCCTCCATTTCTTCGGTTACAAATTTTATCTTAAGCACCATTTATGAAAAAAGCATGAACAAATTGTGGTTATACTTTTAAACTTATCGTAAAGACTTGCGAAATGAATACTTTTAAGATACTTTTAAAGAGTAAGGAGTGTAGCTGATGCGACTATTAATGATTGAAGACAATGAAAGTGTTACTCAAATGATGGAATTATTTTTCTTAAAAGAACAAATTGATGTGACTTTTGTTCATGATGGTAAAGTGGGCTATGAGCGATTTTTGAAAGAAACATTCGACTTATTGATTATAGACTTGATGCTCCCTTCGATGGATGGTATGACGATTTGTCGTAAAGTTCGAGAAGTAAGCGATATCCCGATCATCATTCTTACAGCAAAAGAATCTGAATCAGATCAAGTACTTGGGCTTGATCTCGGGGCGGATGATTATGTGACAAAACCATTTAGCCCGCTTGCATTAATCGCCCGAATCAAAGCTGTTTCAAGACGTTTAGCTCCAGCCTCTAATGACGATAAGATACTGAGCGGAACGACACATTCACTTCAAACCGAATACTTTCAAATTGATAAGACAACCCGTGAAGTTCTTTATAAAAATGTCCCACTTGAAGCACTTACACCGAAAGAATTCGATTTATTTTACTTTTTGATAGAGCATCCTCGCCAAGTTTTTTCACGCGAACAATTACTAGAGCGAGTTTGGGGGTATCAATTTTACGGAGACGAACGAACTGTTGATGTACACATTAAACGTCTCCGCAAGAAAATTGCAACGGAGGAACATTTATTTTTGCATACCATTTGGGGGGTAGGCTATAAATTTGATGAAACGGATTGATGTGAGTTGAAATTTAAATATGTTTATCAACTGTTTGCAACGCAATTTATTATTTTGCTGGCGACTTGTTTACTTATTGGTTTGCTTATCTCTAATTTTCTAAAAGATTATTTATACGAATCACAAGTGGAGCTATTAACAAAATATGGAGAAAAAATCAGTAGTGAAATTCGTTTTGCTGGAGATGAGGACATGCGGACGACTTCACTCGAAGCTTATCAGCACGCACTTGATGTTGACCATATTCGATATACCATTCTTAATAATCAAGAACAAATTGTGTTTCCCACTTCCGACAGACCACTCCCGCCCGATTTTAAAATTTCAAAAGAGGCTTCTAAAAATCTCAAAAAAGGCGAAACCGTCACGATTAAAGTCGATAATCGTTTTAATCAAGAAATGTCTGTTGTGTATGTCCCGATTTTATCAGGCAAAACCTTTCTTGGCTCAGTTATTTTGAACTCTCCGATCAGCGGGACAGAAAAAGTCATCGGAGCAATTAATCGTTACATGTTTTTCACGATTCTTTTATCGGTAATCATCGCGCTTGTTTTAAGTGCTATTTTAGCTAAATTGCAAGTGAATCGGATTAATCGCTTACGTGAAGCAACAAAACGAGTGATTAGTGGGGATTATGAAACGCGATTAAACGAAAATAACTGGGATGAAATTGGCGCACTTTCCTCAGATTTTAATAAAATGACAGAAACCTTAGCCACCTCAAAGGAGGAAATAGAACGTCAAGAAAAACGGCGCCGACAATTTATCGCAGATGTTTCTCATGAAATGCGAACACCGCTTACAACCATTTCCGGACTCACTGAAGGACTTGTTAACAATGTCATTCCAGAAAGTGAAACTAATCGTGTTATTCATCTTATTGATAAAGAATCACGTCGTTTGACAAAGCTTGTTAATGAAAACTTGGATTACGAACGAATCCGTGCCAATAAAATCAAACTGGAAAAATCTCGCTTTTCCGTTCAGGCTTTATCAGAAGTATTAGTTGAACAGCTTGAACCACTTGCTCAGCTGAAAAATGATAAGCTTATCCTTGACATTGAAACCAATCTCCTTGTCTTTGCTGATTATGATCGCCTTACCCAAATTTTATTGAACATTTTAAAAAATAGCATTCAATTTACGGAGAATGGTACCATTACATTATGCGGACGAAGCGATTATAAAGAAACGATACTAGAAATTACTGATACTGGAGTTGGCATGGACCCAGAAGAATTGGAACAAATTTGGGACCGCTTCTATAAAGCAGACTTATCTCGCACAAATACGAGTTTCGGAGAATCAGGTATTGGTCTTTCCATTGTAAAACAACTCGTAAAAGCACATGACGGCAGTATTACTGTCACAAGTAAACAAGACCAAGGCACCACTTTTGTAATTCGATTGCCAAATTTTTCTGATCTAGAAGAATATTAAAAAGAAGCTGAGACAAGAAATGAGACTAACTAGCCAAAAGTAAAAGAACAGCAATCGTTCAATGAAATCATTTGCACAAAATGGCATCATTGACGATTCTGTTCTTTTTTGTTTTCGGTCTAAATTCTTTATGCCATAAATTCATAAGGCGAAATCTCATTCATTCCAATCATCGGATCAATTTCAGTCAAATTTTCTGTAGTCAAAATTTTGAGGCTCGACTGCCTTGCAAGATCTTCTTCACTCACAAGCCTGCTTTCAAGTGTTGTTTTGCGCGAAGTATCATTCACGCGTTCTACTCCCATCCGAAATGCCTCTTCTTCTCCACAAAGAATCAAAAATTGTTGACTTCTCGTTACTCCTGTATAAAGTAAATCTCGGCGAAGCATTCGGTAATAGCTACGCACAACGGGCATTATCACAATCGGGAATTCACTCCCCTGCGCTTTATGAATCGAACAGCAATACGCATGTGTAAGTTGATTAAATTCCTGCTTGTAGTAACTCACCTCTGTCTGATCGAACTGAACTGTAATCATATCTTGCTTTTCTGTATTTTCTTTAGCATATTGCATCGAAACGATTTCCCCAATGTCTCCATTAAACACATTTTTCTCCGGTTGATTGACAAGTTGCAGGACTTTATCATTCACACGATACTTGACATCGCCATAGGAAATCTCCTTGCGCTTTCCTGAATCATTAGGATTAAAAATTTCTTGTAAATTTCGATTCAAAACATTAATCCCTGCAGGACCTCGATACATCGGAGCTAGAACTTGAATATCACGAGCGCGAAACCCTTTTTCTTTAGCGTTTTTTACAACCTGATCGACAACCTCAGCAATTTGATTGACCGAACAATGAAAAAAAGAACGATCTTTACTATTTTTAGTGAAATCTGCTGGTAAAAAACCTGCTTTAATATCGTGTGCCATTTGGATAATGGAGGACCCATCTTTTTGACGATAAATATCTGTCAACTCAACTGTTGGCGCAACTTCAGAACGCAAAATATCACGTAACACTTGGCCGGGACCAACTGATGGTAATTGGTCTTCATCTCCTACAAGAATGACTTGGATATGACTTGGAAGCGCTCGGAATAGCTGATTGGCAAGCCAAATATCGACCATTGACATTTCATCAACGATCAAAAGTCGCCCTTCAATCGCCCGCTCAGAATCATCACTTAAATCCTCCTGCCCATTCATTCCAAGTAACCGGTGAATGGTCATGGCTGGAAGACCGGTTGATTCACTCATTCGTTTAGCAGCACGTCCAGTTGGAGCAGCCAGTAAAACGGGAAATGCGTCTCCATCTTTATAAGCATGGGGATCAAGGCTGACCCCGTGCAGTTCACTAAAGAGTTCTACAATTCCTTTAATTACTGTCGTTTTCCCAGTCCCTGGTCCACCAGTTAATACTAGCATCGGAGAAGTTAAAGCTGTTTTTAAAGCTTCTTTTTGGGAATTCCCATAGGAAACCCCGATTCGCTCTTCAAGTTCGCCAAGTGCAAGTAAAAATTCAGATTCAGGAAATTGTTCTTCGTACTCTGTTTGCTTCATAATTCGTTTCATGTGATGCGCGAATCCGCTTTCGGCAAAATAAAGGGATGGCAAATAAATTCGCGTATTTTCCATTATGACTTTATCTAGATCTCCTAGGGCGGTTAATTCTCGGTCTATTTCTTCTTGCAAAACTGGTTCTGGTGCACTTTCCATTAGCAAACTTCGTGTTTTTTCAATCAGTTCATCTCGTTCCGTATACACATTGCCATCACGAATAGAATCTGTATCAAGCGAAAAAAGCAAGCCAGCACGAATTCGGTCGGGATGATTACCATTTAAGCCTAGTCTGCGTCCTAGTTCATCCGCTCGCTGAAAGCCAATTCCTTTCACATCTTCAATCAACTTATAGGGGTTTTTTTCAAGTATTTCAAGTGCATTTTGTTTGTAAACTTGAAAAATTTTCATCGAAAGTTGTGGTCCAAAACCGTAGTCATTTAAACCAATCATGACATGTTCTAATCCTTGATTTTCGCGTAGAGTAGCAAGCAATGAATCTGCAGTATTTTTGGGTAACTTCGGCACTTCGCTAAGCCGATCCGGATCATTTAGCATAATGCTGATCGCATCTTCACCCAAAACAGCTACGATATTCTCCGCTGTTTTTTTGCCGATTCCTTTAAAAAGTTCCCCTGAAAGATAAGCAACAACACCTTCTCTTGTTTGTGGCATCTCTTTATGAAACCGCTCTGCTTTAAATTGTTGTCCAAATTTCGCGTGTTCTTGCATTTTTCCATAAAAAAGATAAACTTCTTGTGGTTCGAGCTTCGGAAAAACTCCCGTTACGATGATATCGCGCTCATCCCAGTCCGTGTTCGTTTCTTTTACTTCAATTCTCGCCACAGAAAATAGATTATCAGGATTATGGAAAATCATCTGCAAAACTTCGCCCTTTATGAACTTTTCATCTGCCTCATCACGAAATAGAGCAAGTTTTTCTTGATTGTTCATTTTCCCATCTCCATTTCCATTTTTATTCTGTGTCGTTTGGGAGCTCACGAATAGCATCTAAAGCATTCTGCGCAAGTAAATGCTCTGGCTCACTTTGAAGCGCTTGTTCAAAGTATTCCTCTGCAAGTTTCAAATCGCCTTGCCATGCAAGATAAACAGCACCAAGATTATAAAGGGCATCCGCATCCCCTTGTTTGAGTGTTAATGTTCGTTCAAGTTGTGTCACGGCTTCTTCATATACGCCTTCTTTTGCAAGTGCGATCGCATACTGAAAGACAGCTTCACCGTCCTCTTCATTAAGTTCTACACTTCGTAAGAAATACGGGAGCGCCAGCGCATTTTGATCCATTTTCGTAAAACTAAGTCCGAGCATAAAAAAGACATCACTATTTTCCATTCCTTCAGTGGTAGCTTCTTTAAAAGCATTAACCGCATCTTCATAGCGCTCTAGTTCGAAGTAAAGATTTCCTAAACTATAGTAAGCTGCTGGAACATGATCATCGAGTTCAATAGCTCGTTTATAAAACTGTTCCGCTCGGTCAAAATCATCGAGTGACAATAAGACATTTCCAAAATTAATATAGCCAACTGGGTCATTTGGATTTTCTTCAATCACTTCCGTAAACATTTTAACAGCTTCCTCTAGTTTTCCTTCTTGCATATATTTAATTCCTACTTGATTTTTATCCATTTGTCTAATCCCTCATTTCATCGTACTTGAGCCACGAAATAATCGCAGCACTTGTTTCTTTTGTTTGTTGTTCTACAGAAATTTTTGCTTTCCGATCTCCATTTTGTTTACCATAAGCACCAAAATGCGCGTGATTGCCACCCTTTATTTTGAAAAACGTGGTCTTTTTCGGCAAGTAGCGCTTATTTTGACCATATTTTTTCCAATTCAAAACACCATCATTTGCTGCTGTAATCGAAAGGGCTTCGAGTTTAGTTTCTTCAAGGCTCCCCTTTTTATCTGGATAGCTCGCAAGATAGAAAATGCCTTGTAAGTCTTTTGCGTGCTCTTTTGCAAAACGCGAAGCCATCACACCTCCTAGTGAATGTCCACCAATCACAAAATGCTCGTCACTATTTTGTTTGATAATCTCTTCCGCTTTGTTTTTTCCAAATACTGCCAAATCAAGCGGCATCTCAGGTATATAGGTTTTATAGCCAGCATCTGCAAGCGAACGAGCAAGTGGTGCATAACTAAGGGCATCTACGAAAGCGCCTGAATATAAAATAACACTTGTTTTCTTGGCGCTTCTTTTCGGTTCAAAAATCAAAGTATCATTGGACTCAAAAATAGCCACCTGCTTTGTTTCTTGTGCTTTCATTTCTGCATAATCACTTGGTGACGTATTAAAATAAAAATAGCCCCACGCAATAAGCAGGACAAGAACAACAATACTTGAAAGCCCGATTAATTTTTTCATATCCAACCTCTTTTCACCTGTTCGTTTAACATTTTACCATATTTCACCTCAAAAAGCCGTGAGCTAGGCACAAAAAAAGGAAATCCACTTTAAAAATGGATTTCCTAATCATTAACCTACATAATCTAATTGCTTTGTATCTTTCCAAACCGTATCAATCGTCGCGCCGCCAAGACAGGTTTCCCCATCATAGAATACAACAGCTTGACCAGGTGTAATTGCTCGCACCGGTTCATCAAACACGACTTCTGCCTTCCCATCTGCTAAAAGATTGACCATTACGCCAGTATCTTTTTGTCTGTAACGGAATTTAGCAGTCGCGCGAAAAGTAGCAGGTTTAGGCTCATTCGATGTGAACGAAACATCTGTCGCTATTAACGAACTAGAATATAAGCTGTCATCGTGGAACCCTTGCACCACATAAAGAACATTTCGCTTTAAATCTTTCCCAGCAACGAACCACGGGTCACCGTCTCCACCAATTCCAAGGCCATGACGCTGTCCAATTGTATAATACATCAATCCATCGTGTTTACCCATTTCTTTTCCGTCAAAAGTCTGCATAGAACCAGGTTTTGCAGGTAGATACTCACTCAGAAATTCCTTGAAGTTTCTTTCTCCAATAAAACAAATTCCCGTACTATCTTTTTTCTTAGCCGTTGCAAGTCCAGCTTCTTCAGCAATTCGTCTCACTTCACTTTTTTCCATTCCACCAAGCGGAAACATTACGTGAGAAAGCTGTTCTTGAGAAAGTTGATTTAAAAAGTAAGTTTGATCCTTATTTTCATCTACGCCACGAAGTAGCTTCACTTCACCATCTACTTTTTCAACACGCGCATAATGCCCTGTTGCCACATAATCCGCCCCGAGGCTTTCTGCATGTTCCAAAAATGCTTTAAATTTAATTTCTTTATTACACATGACATCAGGATTTGGCGTTCGCCCAAGTTCATATTCCGCTAAAAAGTAGCGGAACACCTTATCCCAATATTCTTTTTCAAAATTGACTGAGTAATAAGGAATACCGATTTGATTAGCTACACGGATGACATCTTCATAGTCTTCCGTTGCCGTGCATACACCAAATTCATCCGTATCATCCCAGTTCTTCATAAATATACCAATCACATCATATCCTTGCTGCTTTAACAGATAAGCCGTAACAGAAGAATCCACTCCGCCAGACATACCTACAACAACACGAATTTGATTGTTCGCTTTTGTCACACTCGCTCTTCCTTTCTTTTTGCAAGTCGCAACACCACTTGACTAATCATCTCAGCGGCCTGCGTAATTTCTGCTTGATCGTTTCCAAGACCAAAACTGATTCGTAACGTTTCTGTAATGCCGGGATGATCTTCTCCAAACATTGCAACGAGTACATGCGAAGGATCAACCGAACCGGCCGTACAAGCTGATCCACTCGAAGCTTCAATTCCTTCCATGTCCAAATTCATGAGCAGTTGCTCAATTTGAACACCAAAGAATCGTACACTAAACACATGTGGGAGCGTTTCCTCATCTAGTCCGTTTATTTCAAAAGCCAAACCATTTTTTTGAAAAATAGCTGCCATATTTTGTTTAAAGTCACGGTAAAGTTCTGCCTTAGCAATTCGTTCAGCCCGCATAATAGCTAAAGCTTCCTTAAATCCAGCAATTCCCGCTAGGTTTTCCGTTCCTGCCCGACGTTTTCGCTCTTGTTCGCCGCCATGAAACGGAAATTCAAGTTTTGTTCCTTCTTTGACATACAAAAAACCAACGCCGCGCGGGCCATTTATTTTATGAGCGGATACAGAGAGCAAATCAACACCAAGCTTACTAACATGCAAAGGGATGAGACCAAAAGCCTGAACAGCATCCGTATGGAAAAGCGCCTGATGATTTTCCAGCAACTCGCCGATTTTAGCAATCGGCTGCAATGCGCCCATCTCATTATTCCCATACATAATAGAAACTAAAATAGTATCATCTGTGAGTGCTTCTTTAAAAGCTTGAAGCTCTATTTGACCATTCGAATTGACTGGCAAATACGTCACCTGGAACCCCTTATTCTCCAAATATTCCATCGCGCGTAAAACAGCATGATGTTCAATCTTTGAAGTGATGATGTGCCGTCCATTCGTAGCATTCGCAAGTGCAGCTCCAATTATAGCTGTATTATCACTTTCCGTTCCACCACTTGTGAAGACAATCTCTCGCTCCTCGGCCCCAATCTCCTCCGCAAAAAACTGTCTCGCTTCATCTAGTTTTTTTCGGGCCGATCTTCCTGCCGCGTGAATGCTTGATGGATTCCCGTATTCATTTGTCATCACATCAAGCATAACCTGACTCGCATTTGGATGGATCGGACTGGTAGCCGCATGATCAAGATAAATTGTTTTTTTCACAACACATCGCGCCCTTCCTGTGATTCATCACTTTAATCGTTTTTTATTGTAACAACAAATCCTTTTGAAAGCAATCTTATTCGCTTACAAATTGTTAGTTAGAAGACAAAAAGAAACCCCAATCGTACCGTTTGGAGCCCCATCCTTTGAACCCGCCGTATAAGCAGGTGGGTACTCTGTCGAACGTTTTGCAAGTCCTCGTGAAAAGGCATGTGCGCCGCGTTCGAACACCGAGTTCCCAAGGTAAGAAAGATTGTTCGGTTCAAAAATAGTAGGCACTATACGTATACATTAGGGTTTCTTTTTATATGGTTAGAATAGCACAAATTCTCTAAAATAGCAATTTTAGAAAACCATAAAAAGTAATTTAATTTACTTCTTATTTTGATTAATCTTTTGGTAAACTTCTGCGAGCGTTTGTTCAAACTTCGAATTTATTTTGGGCTCATAGTAATGCTGATGCTTGATTGAATCCGGCAAGTATTGTTGATCCACCCAAGCATTTTCATAGTTATGAGGATATTTATAGTCAAGCGCTCTTCCCAATTTTTTCGCGCCCGAATAATGACCATCACGCAAATGATCGGGAACTTCTCCACTTTTGCCCGCTCGAATATCACTAAGAGCTGCGTCAACAGCCATAATTGCCGAATTCGATTTTGGAGAAAGGCAGAGTTCAATAACAGCATTTGCTAGCGGAATCCTTGCTTCAGGTAACCCAACTTTTTCAGCCGTTTGAACAGCCGCAAGAGTGCGTGCCCCCGCTTGCGGGCTCGCCAGTCCGACATCTTCATAAGCCATGACAAGTAGACGTCTAGTAATACTCACGAGATCCCCTGCCTCAATCAATCTTCCCATATAATGAAGCGCGGCGTTCACATCGCTACCTCGAACAGATTTCTGGAAAGCACTTAAAACATCGTAATGGGCGTCACCGTCTTTATCGTGAGCAAGGCTTTTTCGTTGTAAACATTCTTCTGCAACTTCTAGTGTCACATGAATACTTCCTGATTCATCTGCTTGAGAAGAAACAACGGCAAGCTCCAGTGCATTTAGCGCGCCACGAACATCTCCATTACTCGCTGTCGCAAAATGCGTTCTCGCCTCATCATCTAGCACAACCGCATACTCTCCGAGCCCACGCTCAGAATCCGAGAGTGCCCGGTCGATGGCTAGTTCAATCTCTGAGATCGCTAGTGGTTTTAATTCAAAAATCTGCGCCCGGCTACGAATCGCTGGATTAATAGCGATATAAGGATTGCTCGTTGTCGCGCCAATCAAGATGATCGCGCCACTTTCCAAATGAGGTAGCAAAAAATCTTGTTTCGCTTTATCAAGTCGGTGCACTTCATCTAAAAGCAAAATAACCGTCCCGCTCATTTTAGCTTCTGCTGCTACGATTTCCATATCTTTTTTATTGTTTGTCACCGCGTTCAGTGTGCGAAAAGCATATTCTGTGCTCCCAGCAATCGCACTTGCAATCGATGTCTTTCCGATTCCAGGTGGACCATATAAAATCATAGACGACAGCTTTTTCGCTTGCACCATGCGGTAAATAATTTTGTCTTTTCCAACCAAATGCTCTTGTCCAATTACTTCATCAAGCGTTCTTGGGCGCATTCGGTAAGCTAAAGGTTCCATTGCCATAACACTCAATTCCTCCATTTTTCTCTCTTCATTCCATTATATCATAAGAAAACCAGCAGTTCTTTCATTGAAACTGACTTCCCACTTCGCTATAATAAATATGAATTCAAAGTTTACTTATCTGAATTATGGAGGTTTATCGAAAATGAAAATCACTACTAAAGGCCGATACGGGTTAACTATCGCGCTTGAACTTGCGCGTGAAGTTGGAAATGGACCGATCTCCCTCCGAAGCATTGCAAAGAAAAAGAACCTGTCTGAGCACTATCTGGAACAGCTTATCGGTCCGCTTCGAAACGCAGGCCTTGTAAAAAGCATTCGAGGCGCGCATGGCGGCTACATTTTAAACGGTGATCCAAAGCTTATCACAGCGGGCGACATTATTCGTACGCTTGAAGGGCCAATCGTCCTCGTTGAAGGTATTGAAAACGAAGAAGTCGCACAACGCGAACTTTGGACACGCATGCGGGATGCCGTAAAAAACGTACTCGACCAGACTTCGCTTGCTGATTTAATTGCACATGAAAAAGATACGGAAGAAACTTCGCTGCAAGAAGGCTACATGTTCTATATTTAAGCTATTTAAATAAAAGACAAGAAGTTCCAAGAGGGCTTCTTGTCTTTTGCCTTTTATCATAAAAACATTATCTTGATTTAAAAAGTCTTTTCATGCTTGGCCAAAAAGCCCATTTTCCAAATAGAACGGTAAGTGCCGGCACAAGTAAAGGTCGAATAAGAAAAGTATCAACTAGAATCCCTAACGCTGTTATCAAACCAAATTGCACAAGAAGTTCAATCGGGAGTGTAGTCAAGACAAGGAATGTAGCTGCTAAAATAACTCCGGCAGAAGTAATTACTCCCCCAGTTTCATGCACTCCTTCTTGTACAGCCTTACTAATCGGCATTTTATATGCATTCTTCCAAATGCTCGAAACCATAAATATATTGTAATCCTCTCCAAGCGCTACGATAAAGATAAATGCATATAATGGAATCAAGCCTGAAATGGCGTCAACCCCAAAGAAGTTATGCAAAATTAGCCACCCCATACCAAGAGAAGCAGCATAGGAAAAGAGCACTGTCAAAACAAGATATATCATAGCGATAATAGACTTCAAATAAATAAGCAACAAAACACTAATAAGTACTATAACAAGTGGAATTACTATTTTTTCATCAGTTTTTGAAACAGAATGCTCATCAAATTGGGTAGCAGTTTGTCCAGATATATAAACTTGGCTATCACCGCCCTTTATGGCTCGTTTTAATTTAGGGATTTTGTCCATCGCTTCTTTACTATAAGGGTTTTCATTCAAAATGACTGAATACTTTACAAAGGATTTATTTTTCGAGCTAGGTTCAGCTGAGCTTACTGATTTCACACCTTCGATTTCTTGAAGCGCCTCCTGATCACCACTCTGCCCATTTTTCACTATGACGGTAAGAGGGGCAAGATAACCCGCTCCAAAATGGTCTTCAATTAATCGAAAGCCTTCCTTAGAAGGCATTTCATCCGGGAAACTCGAAAGTGTATCATAACTATAATTAATTTGCGTAACCTGAAATGAAGCTATTCCAAGAAGTACAACAGAGAAGAGTATAATGATAATTGGATGCCTAACTGCTATTTTACCGATCATATCCCACAATCTATTCTCCTTCTTATTTTCTTTTGATGGATGTGGAACAAAAGGCCAAAAGGAAACGCGACCAAAAACTCCTAAAAGTGCTGGAACTAAACTTAAAGAAGAAAGTAGCATAACTAAAATAGCTAAACTAAAAGGAATTGCGAAATTATGGAATGAACCGTATCTTGCAGCAAGAAGTAGTAGCAAAGCACACATCACTGTTAATCCGCTGAGAAGTATAGCTCCTGATACACCTCTAAAAGCCAAACGTAAAGATTTAAATCGATCCTGTTCGATTTTCAGAAAATGTCGGTACCTTGAAATTAAAAATAAACAATAATCAGTCCCTGCTCCAAATAGTAACACAGTCATAATCGAAAGCCCTTGAGAACTATAAGTTATAATTCCTTCTTTTCCGAGAAAACCAAGAATAGGGGTTATAATTAAATAAGCCATCCCAACAGCAATTAGAGGAATTAATGCTAAAATAGGAGAACGATAAATTAATAATAAAATAAGTAATACAATACACACTGTAGCAATTAATAAAGAAACATCTGCATCCTTAAAAAGTTCTGAAGCATCTACGCTAATTCCTGCTGGCCCAGTAGCGCGTGCAATCAGTTTCTTTTCACTATCAAGATTTGTTTCAAAAGGGTTATTTTGAAATATATCACCTGTTCTTTTGTTTAATTCACTAATAGCTATTTTTATTTTTTCTGAACTAGTTCCTTCATCCATAATCACAGTTTGGATAAAAGATGTTTTATCATGAGAGAGTTGCTTCAAAAGGACTTGTGGCGGTACCTTTTCAAGTGAAACCAGCTGATTTTGATTCGGAATTGGTTTGTTTTGTAAAGAGGCATTCAGTTCTTGAATCTTCTCCAAATCGGATACTGAAAGACCTTCGTTTCTTGTCCACGTTATCAATAAAGGAATTCCATTATTTTTAAAATAATGATCTTCAACTTTTTCTGCAACTACTGAGGGTTCCGACTTCGATAAATCATGCGCTGTATCTTCTTTATATGTTGAGGCATTTGGCAGGATGAATTGCAAACCTAAAGCTACAACGATCCAAATAGCAATGATTGTAAAACGCCCTTTTTTTCCACTAATTATTTTTGCTATCCCGTCTTTAATTTTCAAAATAAATCCCCCCTATTCTATTCATTTATCAATTGATAAATGAATGGTTAAAAAAAGAAGCGTTTTACTATACCTCTTTTTTCATAAATCCAAACAAAATCAAATAGATCCTTTTCGATACTTTTTCTCTAATTTCCTTAGTCGATAGCAAATTTACAGGCATAAAAAGTGGAGTAATTGCTGACAAAAAATATTCTGTCGCTTCTTTAGATGTAAGCTGGCTTTCTATATCTCCATTTTTAACAAAATCTGCAAAAATTGTTTCTATAGGTAAAAAATAGCTTCTATACCATAAATCATATAATACTTTCTGGTTTTCTTTTTTCAACTCATTTAAAATATCATGGACCATTAATAAAATATTAGTTGGGTGTTTTTCAATTAAATTTAGTACAACTAGATTAAGTTTAGCTTCACAATTTATCTTTTTATCTAAAATGTTCTTCATGTCAGATTGAATATCAGTAGTTAGATTTTTTACAACCTCAAGATAAAGAACTTCTTTATCTTGAAAATGATGATACAATGCCGGCTGAGTAATTTTAGCAGCCAAAGCTATCTCTCTAGTAGTTACAGCTCGATATCCTTTTTTCATAAAAAGAGTCTTACCAGCATCTAAGATTTTTAAACGGGTTTGAGCCATTTCTTCCGCTCGACTTCTTCTAGCCATCTTAACCCACTCCTTTTTTATTTCATCTTACCTTCTATAATGTTTTTTTTCAAACCAGTCTATATTTACGTTATATATTCTAACAAATATAACAAGAAAACAAATAATACTTGCAAATATATTTCTATTATGTATGATTATATCATGAAACAAAATTATTCATGTTATATAATATAACATGAAATAAAGGAGAGCTGATTATGGAATCTGTTTTTATGTTTTTCTGCACATTATTAGTTTGGATAATGACACCAGGAATTGCATTATTTTACGGAGGAATGGTTCGACGCAAAAACGTGCTAAGTACTGCGATGTATAGTTTTAGCTCCATGGCCATCGTTTCTGTTCTATGGATTTTAATCGGCTATTCACTTACCTTCTCACCAAATAACGCTTTTATAGGCGGTCTCAAGTGGAGTTTTCTTCATGATGTTGGTTTTTCCAGTTCAACACTTTACAGCGATTCAATCCCACACTTGTTATTCATGATGTTTCAAATGACATTTGCCGTTTTGACGGTTGCAATCATATCTGGTGCTTTCGCCGAACGAATGAATTTTCCTGCCTATCTCGTATTTATTCTTCTTTGGTCTTTACTCGTTTACGCACCCGTTGCACACTGGGTCTGGGGCGAAGGTGGATTCTTGCGTGAGCTTGGAGCTCTTGATTTTGCAGGTGGCAACGTTGTCCATATCAGTTCTGGCGTGACGGGACTTATTCTAGCCATCATGATTGGTCGCCGCAAAGAAGCGGATACCGCCTCTCCTCATAATTTACCTCTTGCTTTAATCGGCGGTATCCTTGTCTGGTTTGGGTGGTATGGCTTCAACGTTGGAAGTGCCCTCACCATTGATCACGTAGCTATGACTGCTTTCGTCAACACAAACACGGCCGCTGCAGCGGGAATTATCGGTTGGGGAGCCGTTGAATGGATTATGCATAAACGCCCTACTATACTCGGTACCATTTCTGGAGCTATCGCTGGACTTGTATCCATCACGCCAGCAGCTGGCTTTGTCAGCATAATAGCGTCCCTTCCGATCGGCTTTATCGGTGGAATGCTTTGCTTTTGGGGCGTTTCTTGGTTAAAAGGAAAAGTGAAATATGATGATGCGCTTGACGCGTTTGGATTACATGGAATCGGCGGCATATGGGGTGGCATCGCAACCGGCTTGTTCGCTTCAACCAAAATCAATCCAAACGGAGCAGACGGCCTTTTCTCTGGTCATTACGCTCTACTTTTTAAACAAATTGCTGCGATCAGCGTAACCGTTATATTCGTCTCTATTCTTACGATCATCATCGTTGCTCTCATCCGCTTATTTATTCCTATTCGAGTCAATGAAGAGCAAGAAACAAACGGACTCGACTGGACTTTACACGGAGAAAAAGCTTACCACGACCGCTAAATTTTAAAAATTAGATATAAAAAAGAGATTTCCATGAGTAAATCCTCAAAAACGCCTTTCAATTCTAAAAAAACAATGAGAAATCGCTTGTTTCTCTTCCCAGAAGCCATTTATGCGTTATAATGGGATAGAGATGTCATTAGATTGGAGGCGCAAAGAAGTTATATGCGTAAAATCCCTATATTTACGCTGATTGCCATTTTGCTACTTGGCGGAGGTTACTTTTACTATCAACACGCTTCTTCAAAAGTAAATTTAACATTTAGCTTTAATGTCAGCAAAAAAGACACGGATAAAAAAACAATCAGCGGTACCATTGACGGTGCAGGAAGTACGATCGTTACCCTGCCAGTTTCAAAAAATCTTTTAAATTCCGTAAAAAAAGGAAATCATTATAACATAGAAGCGACTTTCTACAATAAGAAACATGTCGATAAAAGAACCAGCAAAAAACTGGAAGGACCATTTTGGTCGAATGAAAACAATAAAGGCTTGCTTGTCAATAAAGTAAAAGTTGACAACTTAGAAAAAATAACCAATCAATAAAAAATGTGAGTTGCGGGAACTCACATTTTTGTTTGACAAAAAAAGCATCGGCTGAACTAGCCGATGCTTTTTATTAAGATTCTTCTTCTACTTCTAAGCCTAGTTCTTTTAGCTGTGCATTGCTAACCGTACTAGGTGCTTGAGTAAGGAGATCAACCGCACTCCCCGTTTTAGGGAATGCGATGGTATCACGCAAATTGTTGCTTCCCGCTAAGATCATTACAATTCGATCAAGACCAAGTGCAATCCCGCCGTGAGGAGGAGTCCCATATTCGAGCGCATTCATCAAGAAGCCAAATTGTGCTTCCGCCTCTTCATCACTAAATCCAAGCGCACGAAGCATTTTTTGTTGGACCTCTTTTTTGTAAATCCGAAGTGACCCCCCGCCGATTTCGTAACCATTTAAAACAATATCATAAGCTTCCGCCATCGCATCTGCAGGATTTGACTCAAGTTTTTCTATGTCTTCTTCTCGTGGTAAAGTAAACGGATGGTGGGCAGAGACAAATCGCTCTGCTTCGTCATCATATTCGAATAGTGGCCAATCCGTTACCCACAAAAAGGCGAGTTCCTTTTCATCATAAAGCTCCATGTCTTTCCCAAGTTTTGTTCGAAGGGCACCAAGTGAAGCCGCTACTGTTTCTTTTGTGTCTGCCGCAAACAACAATAAGTCGCCTGCTTCCGCTTCAAGAATCTGCCGCAACTCGTTTTGCTTCTCAGCATCAAAAAACTTCGCAATCGGTCCTTTTAGTTCTTCTTGCTCTACTTTCATCCAAGCAAGACCTTTTGCCCCATAAGTCGCAACAAATTCACCTAGTCCGTCAATTTCTTTACGCGAATACTTTTCAGCAGCTTGTTTAGCATTAATCGCTTTAACTTCCCCGCCTGCTTCAAGCGCCCCAGTAAAGACTTTAAATGAAACGTCCTTCACAACTTCTGAAACATCTGTAAGTTCTAGCCCAAACCGAACATCTGGTTTATCACTTCCGAAACGTCTCATCGCCTCTTCATAAGTCATTTTTTGGAAAGGTCGAGGAATTTCAATTCCCTTCACTTCTTTTACAACTGCCGTTAGCATAATTTCCGTTATTTCTTGAATTTCTTCTTTACTCAAGAAGCTTGTCTCTAGGTCCACTTGTGTAAATTCAGGTTGACGATCACCTCGAAGATCTTCATCTCGGAAACAACGGACAATTTGATAATATTTATCAAATCCGGCTGTCATCAGCAACTGTTTCAAAATTTGCGGTGATTGAGGTAATGCATAAAAACTACCTGGATAGATCCGACTAGGAACTAAATAATCACGTGCACCTTCTGGCGTGCTCTTCGTCAAATATGGTGTTTCAATATCATAAAACCCTAATTCATTCAGTTTTTCACGAAATACACGGGTAACATGATGACGCATTTTAAAAATAGCCGTCATTTCTGGGCGTCTAAGGTCTAAATAACGATATTTAAGTCGCAGTTCGTCGGAAACATTTATTCCATCTTCAATATAGAAAGGAGGAGTTTTCGAGCGATTTAAAATCGTCACTTCACTTGCAAGAACTTCAATTTTCCCTGTTTTAAGCTTGTCATTAACCGCTTCTTCACGTCTTAATGCCACTTCTCCTTTAACCGAAATGACGAATTCGGAGCGGATCTCTTCTGCAACTGAGAGCGCTTCACTAGAAATTTCAGGATTGAAAACGACTTGAACAATCCCCTCGCGATCTCGTAAATCGATAAAAATGAGTCCTCCTAAATCACGGCGTTTTTGTACCCAACCATGCAGGGTAACGATTTCACCTTGATTTTTTTCAGTTAGTTCTCCACAATAAGTCGTTCTTTTTTCCATTATTTGTCCCCCTCAGCTTGTTCTTCAAGCGTTGTAATTAATTCAGTTTCAGTAACGAGGAACTGCTCACCCGTAGCCATATTTTTTAAGCTATATTCGCCTGTTCGAATTTCGTCTTCACCGATGATTACTGTATATCTAGCTTTCTTGCGATCCGCATCTTTAAGTTGTGCTTTTAATTTCCGTTTTTGGTAATCTTTTTCAGCACTTATATCATGATTTCGAAGCGTGCTAACAAGTTGAACAACTTTTTCATCTGCTTCCTCTTGTGCAGAAATCACATAACAAATGAGCGGGTTCGATTCCGGGATCTCTACTTGAGCTTTTTGAAGCGCAAGCAAGACACGTTCAACACCCATCCCAAAACCAATTCCTGGTGTATCTGGTCCATCAAATTCTTGCACAAGGCCATGATAACGACCGCCACCGCAAAGCGTTGTCTTAGCACCAAATCCTTCTTCATCACTCATAATTTCAAATGTAGTGTGATTATAGTAGTCTAATCCCCTTACAAGCGTCGGATCCACTGTATAAGAAATCCCAATCGTATCGAGAAATTCTTTTACCTTTGAAAAGTATTCCTCAGACTCTTCATTTAAAAAGTCCAAAATAGAAGGAGCGCTTTTCACAAGCGGATGTTCATGATCTGTTTTGCAATCAAGAATCCGAAGTGGATTTTTATAAAGCCGTGCTTGGCAATCTGAGCAAAATTCATCAATTTGTGGTTCAAAATGAGCAATTAACGCTTCTCGGTGTTTTAAGCGACTTTCTTTATCTCCTAGGCTGTTAATGACAAGAGAAATGTTTTTTAGGCCAATTGAGCGAAAAAAATTCATAGCAAGTGAAATCACTTCTGCATCAATGGACGGGTCATCGCTCCCAATTGCTTCAAGCCCCATTTGTGTGAATTGACGCTGCCTTCCACCTTGTGGGCGCTCGTAGCGGAACATAGGACCATTATAATAAAGTTTTATGGGTTGGTTTACTTCACCAAACATTTTATGTTCAACAAAAGAACGAACAACTGAAGCAGTTCCTTCAGGACGTAGTGTTAGACTTCTTCCTTTTTTATCTTGAAAAGTATACATTTCTTTTGTCACGATATCCGTTGAATCACCCACGCCACGCTCAAAAAGTTCGGTATGTTCAAAAATTGGTGTTCGAATTTCGCTATAACGATAAGTTTCGCAAATCGAACGAAATTTATTTTCTAAAAAGTGCCAACTTCCAATCTCATTTGGTAAAATGTCTCTTGTTCCGCGAGGTAATTGAATTTCCATGGTTGTTTCCTCCTTAGTTTAATCTAATTTTATTCAAACATATAAAAACTCCCGCCCCTTGTCATTTAACTAACAAGGGACGAGAGAGAAATTCACCCGTGGTACCACCCTAATTGGAATCCTAGATTCCCACTTTTCCATAACGCTGGATTCGCGTTTCAGTCTACTTTACATCCTTCGACTGAAACCTCAGAAGTGTCTTTCCATAACCTTTCACCACAGATTTCTTTCAGCCAAATGAAATCCTCTCTTTTCTGGGAGTGAAGCTTGTACTTTTCTTCGTCACTGGTCAGTATATGAATTATTTTTAGATTACTAGAAAACGGCAAGAAAGTCAATATCAGCCAAGTTTTTTCTAAAAAGTAGTTTAAGGTTTCACACAAACGCATTTTATGGTAACATTTGAATAAGTTAACTTTTACTTTGGGGGTGTTTCGATTTCGTGCGAAAGAATTTCATATTGATTTCGATTTTATCGACAGCACTCATTGCAGCTGGAATTTTAGTGACCTTTGCAATGGCCCATGCCAATTCGGTCAGCGTCGAAGCTGACGTTGTCAACGTTCGGAGCGGCCCTGGTCTTGCCTATGATGTCACAAGTCAAGTTCGGAAAAATGATGTGCTTCAGGTAATCGGAGAAGAAAATAAATGGTATAAAGTTCGTCTTGAAGACGGAAATAGCGGCTGGGTTGCGAGCTGGCTCGTTAAGAATACATCAGTTAGTGCTGCAAGTAACAGTATCGCCGTAGTTTCTTCTGAAGGTGGATTAAATGTAAGAGAAAAACCGAGTACCGACAGTGCCGTGCTTGGCATGTTAAATACAAATGACCAAGTTAACGTTGTAAGTGAACAAAATGGTTGGGCTCAAATTCAATACCAAGGTCGAAACGCTTGGGTAAGTTCAGATTACATAACGATTCGAAACTCTACGACAAAAAGCGCTTCAAAAGACCTGCAAAGCATTTCGATTCGTGAAAACGAAACGAATATTCGCAATAAGCCAGATCTAAGCGGCAGCGTCCTTGAAAAAGCTGATTCTGGGGAAACTTATGAAATCGAAGGCGTTCAAGGCGATTGGTATCAAGTCAAAACTTCAAATGGAAGTACCGGATACGTGGCGAACTGGGTTGTTGATATTTCTTCTGGAGGAGAGACGCCGCAAAAATCAAAAACAACAAAACTTTCGGAAGCGACTATTGTTCTCGATCCGGGACACGGTGGGAATGATCCAGGTGCAAAAGGCGATAAGGGAACCGTTGAAAAAAGCGCAACCTTAAAAACTGCTAAAGCAATTCGTTCCAAGCTTGAAAGTGCTGGTGCTAAAGTTGTGATGACACGAAACAAAGATGAATATGTTTCGCTTCGCGATCGCAATAAAACCGCTGCAAAAAATCAAGCTGATGTCTTTATAAGCATCCACTTTGATAGTGTTGAAGATAGTGCTGATGGAAGTGTTAGCGGACAAACCACTTATTATTACAAAAAACGCGATAAAGAACTGGCGAATACGATAAACGATAGTTTAGGTGATGCGTTATCTATTTCTAACCGGGGTGCACGAGTTGGCGATTACTATGTAGTACGTGAAAACGAACAACCTGCTCTCCTTCTTGAACTTGGCTATCTTAGCTCACGTCAAGATGAAGATCGAATCAATTCAAGCTCTTACCGCAATCAAATTGCAGATGCTGTAACAGAAGGTTTAGCCAATTACTTTACCAACTAAAAAAAGTAGCGCTTTTCATAAGCGCTACTTTTTTGTATCTATATTATTTAGCAAGTTCATCCGAATCGAGCATAATGGTAACGGGGCCATCATTTGTAATCGTGACTTGCATCGAAGCACCGAAAACCCCAGTTTCCACATTTATGCCAAGTTCTTGTTCAAGTTTTTCATTAAAGAGTTGATAAAGTGCCTCTGCTTCATTTCCAGGCGCTGAATCTGTAAAACTAGGTCGCCTTCCCTTACGAACATCGGCATAAAGCGTAAACTGAGAAACACTTAAAATGCCAGCACCAACATCTAGAAGTGATAAATTCATTTTCTCATTTTCGTCTTCAAAAATACGCAACCCCGCAATTTTTTTCACCAATACATCAATTTCTTTTTCTGTATCTGTATGAGTGAATCCAACTAGCAGGCAAAGGCCGAATGGGATTTCCCCTGTAATTTCACCATCAATAGTAACACTTGCTGATTTCGTTCGCTGAAGTAAGACACGCATTTTATCTCCTCCTTTAATTCATCAATCTTCGTACTGTATAAACATCAGGAATTTGTTTGATTTTATCGACCACCCGTTGCAGGTGGGCGATATTATGAATTTGAAGTGTCAAAACAAGAGTTGCCATTTTATTTTGATCTACCTTGGCATTAACCCCATTGATATTCGACGTCAAGCTATTCACAACTTGCAAAATATCGTTTAATAAGCCACTCCGGTTATAGCCAAATACTTCAATATCAACATTATAATCCGTTTTTGATTTTTCATCAGCATCTTCCCACTCTACGTCAATCAAACGATCTGTTTCCGTAGACTGGACATTTGGACAGTCTTTCCTGTGAATAGAAATTCCCCGTCCTTTTGTAATATAACCGACAATTTGATCACCTGGAACTGGATTACAACAACGAGATAATCGAATTAATAAATTCCCAACGCCCTGAACCACAACCCCTGCATTGTGTTTAATTTTAAGTTTCTCATTGTTTTGCTCTGCTGAGTTATTCTTTTGCTCCGCCTGCGTTAATAGTTTTTCTGTTTGTTCTTCTTGCTCACGCTCTTTCCGTTCTTTTTCCGAAAGCCGATTCGCAACTTGGAGTGCCGTAATGCCGTTATAACCAACAGCAGCAAACAAATCGTCTTCCTGAGCAAAATTCAATTTGTCGATAATGCGTTTCATATTTTCTTGCGTCATAATTTTCTTCGGTTCATAATCCATTTGCCGAAGTTCTTTTTCAACCATGTCACGGCCTTTTTCGATATTCTCTTCTTTATCTTGGCGTTTAAAGAACTGACGGATTTTGTTTCGCGCTTGTGAAGTTTGAACAAGTTTGAGCCAGTCACGACTTGGTCCATAGGAATGTTTGGACGTCAAAATATCAATAATATCGCCTGTTTTTAATTTATAATCAAGCGTCACGATTTTCCCGTTTACTTTCGCACCAATTGTTTTATTTCCAATTTCCGTGTGAATTCGATAAGCAAAATCAAGTGGTACAGACCCGTTTGGAAGCTCAAACACATCGCCTTTTGGAGTGAAAACATAAACCACATCGGAAAACAAATCTAGTTTGAGCGATTCCATAAATTCTTCCGCATTATCTGACTCATTTTGATATTCAAGAATTTCCCGGAACCACGTCATTTTGTTATCGAAAGAAGTTTTTGAGTTTACGACTTTGCCTTCTTTATAAGCCCAGTGCGCAGCAACCCCATACTCTGCAATTTGATGCATTTCCTGCGTTCTAATTTGCACTTCAAGTGGCTCACCTTGTGGTCCAATAACTGTCGTATGAAGTGATTGATACATATTTGATTTTGGCATAGCAATGTAATCTTTAAAACGCCCAGGCATCGGTTTCCATCTCGTATGAATCACACCAAGGACGGCATAACAATCTTTGATGCTACTGACGAGAATTCGAACAGCCAATAAGTCATAGATTTCATTAAATTGTTTATGTTGTTCTGACATTTTTCGATAAATGGAATAAATATGTTTTGGACGCCCTGAAATATCCGCTTCAATATGCAATTCTTTTAAATTTTCTTCCACCCCGTCAATCACATCTTGTAAATAGCGTTCCCGCTCGCCACGTTTTTGCTTCATCAAATGTACAATCCGGTAGTATTGTTGCGGATTTAAATAGCGCAGTGCCGTGTCTTCAAGCTCCCACTTAACACGACTAATCCCAAGCCTGTGAGCAAGTGGAGCAAAGATTTCAAGTGTTTCTGTCGCAATTCGGCGCTGCTTTTCAACTGGCAAATGTTTTAACGTCCGCATGTTATGCAAACGATCCGCAAGTTTGATTAAAATGACACGAATGTCTTGCGCCATCGCAATAAACATTTTCCGGTGATTTTCTGCTTGTTGTTCTTCGTGCGATTTATATTTAATTTTCCCGAGTTTAGTCACCCCGTCGACAAGCATCGCTACTTCCTCACCAAAAGCCTCCCGCAAATCATCAAGCGTCACCTCCGTATCTTCCACAACATCATGCAAAAAACCAGAAGCAACTGTTTGCGGATCCATATGAAGCTCGACTAAAATACCGGCGACTTGTACCGGATGAATAATATAAGGCTCCCCTGATTTACGAAACTGTTCGCTATGCGCATCACGGGCAAATTTATAGGCTTTTTCAACTATAGAAAGATGTTCCTGATTCATATAGTGAGAAGCCATTTCAATCACTTGTTCAGCCGTTAAATTTTGATCTTTCGCCATTTTTATCCACCCCTTTTTGTTCAGCCAGAAAAGATTCTTGTTTTCATTATACACGACTAAATATTCTTTAGAAAGTAGTTTTAAAGTCTGATAAAGAAAAAACCACTTTCTAAACGAAAATGGTCTTCTTTCTTTAAAAATCCATCAAAATTAAACGATCGTAGCCATTTAATTTTTCATGCCCATGAAGTTCTGTTAATTCAATCAAAAAGGCACAACCGGCAACTACGCCACCAAGTTTTTCAACTAGCTTAATCGTCGCTTCAATCGTTCCACCCGTTGCAAGCAAATCATCTGTGATCAGCACTCGTTGCCCCGGCTTAATCGCATCTTTGTGCATCGTAAGTGTATTCGTCCCGTATTCAAGCGCATATTCCATCTCGATCGTTTCGCGAGGTAATTTTCCAGGCTTTCGAACAGGGGCAAAGCCAATGCCAAGTGCATAAGCGACTGGGCACCCAATGATAAAGCCACGCGCTTCGGGTCCAACAATCAAATCAACTTCTAGTTTTTCCGCATATTTCACGATTTGATCAGTCGCAAATTTATAAGCTTCTCCATCATTCATAAGTGGTGTAATATCTTTAAAGACAATGCCTTCTTTTGGCCAGTCCTCAACAATCGCCACATAATTTTTCAGTTCATTTAAATCCATGTTTGGTTTCCTCCAAGTTTTAGAGCTATTACTCCATGATCCGCTTCATCCAGTTGAGTAAATCCGAATAACTGGCGTAAAGCAGTTTTTGTCGTGTTTCCAGTTCACGTTCTTTCCGCTGATACAGTTCCGCTTCCTCTAAGTTTCGTTTCCCTGCTGTTTCTTGAAGCGTCACCATATCACCTTCCATTTTAACAAAATTCAGTTCAAAAAACACGCCTGACATAAACTCAATTTGTTGTTTGCTCCAGCCAAATTTTAGCGTCAATGCTTCTTCATACTGATTTAGCGAAAATGGTTGGAATTTTTTAATGAGTCCGTAAAGCGAAGCGAATGCTTTTCTGTCAGGCAAGCGGTCCATCGCATGATTTTCTCCAGAATTAAAATGAAAGTAAATTTTTTCTGGCTGAATTTCCTGCACTATACGTTCAAGCTGACCCACTTCTTGTGGAATATCAGCAAAAATGATTTCCTCAGATTTAGGTAGTAGAGACGGGTCAACTGAATCACTAAACGCAACCACCGTTTCTTCCAAATTCGCAAGCGCTTGTTTGCTTGACTCTTCAAAACAGATAAAAATACGCTCACTTTTTTTCTCGCGAAGTAATTGATTCCATTCCGTGCGGTTCCGAACATCAAACACTTGCCAGTGTGCAACAGAAAGGTCCACAAGACGTAGCTGCGGCTTCCGCACATTATTCCACTCATTAACCGAAAGTTCCCCGACAACATCCACCTCCGCAGCCGGAGAAAGCTCTGACACAAGGTGACCGATGTTAAATCCAACCGCGTCTAATGAAACTTCATCTTTTTTCAAGAAGGTTTTAAGATGCGTCTTATCCGCTCCAATTTGCTTCGTCCCCTCGAGATGCACACCTGCAAATTTGAATAGAGGTTTGGGGTTTCCTGTTCCAAATGGTGCCATTTGCTCCACCATTTGAATGAAAGATAAACTAACCGTTTCAAGTGAAATAGTATCTTCAATAAGAAGCGCCGGCTTCAAATCTTCTTGAGAAAGCTTGGCGGCTTGCTTTTCCATATTTTCCGTAAACTCAAGGATAGCATCCACACGTAGCGTCAGGCCAGCAGCCATCGGATGCCCTCCAAATGCTTCTAAAAGGTCGCGGTTTTGATCAAGCTCTTGATAAAGGTGAAAAGCCGGAACACTTCGTCCCGAACCTTTGGCAAGTCCAGTTTCTTCATCAATTGCAAGACAAATCGTTGGCCTTCCAAATTTCTCAACGAGACGCGAAGCAACAATTCCCAAAACCCCCGCGTTCCAGCCCGTAGCAGACACAACAATCATACTTGGCATTTTCTCCATCTCTTCAACCATTTGAGAAGCCTGTTTCGTCATATCCTGAACGAGTGCGCGGCGCTCCTTGTTCGCTTCATCAATCAATTGCGCGAGTTCATCTGCTTCTTCATCCATCTGCGCAAGAAGGAGTTCACAAGCTGGATCTGCATCTCCTAGCCTTCCCACCGCGTTTAGTCGAGGCGCGAGGCTAAAACCAATCGTTTCCTCAGTTGCTTCGTGTAGCTTAGCTCCCGCCTTTTTAGCAAGAGACTGTAGTCCAAGATTTGGAGTGTTTCGAAGAACTTGAAGTCCTTTTTGAACAAGCAACCGGTTCTCATCAGTTAACGAAACAAGATCTGCGACCGTTCCAACCGCAACAAGGTCAAGTAACTCTTCAGGCTCTTCGCCAAGCAGTGCGTGCGATAACTTATAGCTAACCCCCACTCCCGCTAGATCATGAAAAGGATATTCTGAAAGCGGGTGGCGCGGATGAATCACAGCGACGGCTTCCGGAAGGGTTTCTCTTTTTTCATGGTGATCGGTCACAATCACGTCCAAATCGATTTCTTTTGCAAAGTCCATGACATCAAGCGCCGCAATTCCGTTATCCACTGTGATTAAAAGGTCATATCCTTGATTTTTAATCATTTGAAAGGCCTCTTTATTAGGTCCATATCCTTCTGTGAAACGGTTGGGAATATAAAAATCGACTTGAGCACCTAATTTTTCAAGCGACTTAAATAAAACGGCAATGCTTGTCACACCGTCTGCATCATAGTCCCCATAAATCATTATTTTTTCATTTTGATGAATAGCTTGTTTAATTCTTTCCACTGCAACATCCATTTCTTTCAGTAAAAATGGATCGTAGGCAGAAAATTTATCTGGATGGAAAAATTTATCTAGCTGCCCCTTTGTTGTAACTTTTCGCTTCGAGAGCATTTCTGCGAGAACAGGCGAGACGCCCAACTCTTCGGCAAGTAGGGCTATTTTATCTTTCGCGATTTCTTCTGTTTTCCAAATGTATTTTGAATGAATCACAATCGTTCCACCTTTCAACCCTCCTATTATACCGAACTTTTCTTTATTTTGACAGCAGAACTTCTTTTATAAGGAAACAAAAAAGCCAAACCCTTACAGGGTTGGCTTTTTTGTTTCTTCTTTCGTTTCTTTTTTATCCCCAACATCAATCGTTGACTTTTTGCCATGCATAGCTTCGGCCGCTGCAAGTTTGCGAGATAGCTCCGTGTTTTCTTCTTTCAAATGTTTGATTTGTTTATTTCCGCTTCGTACCTTAGAAATATTCAAGAAGAAAATGATCAAACAACCAATTAAAACCGATCCCAAAATAACTAATACAAGTGGCCACTCAGCCTTGGCAAATAAGAAATTCACCTGAACTGAATCCACATTGATCACCGCAAAAATCGCGATAAACAGCACTAGCAATATTCCCAAAATAACTTGCCACTGGTTTTTCATATAACTCCATCCCCCAAAACAATAAATTTGAAAAGCGAAAGCCGAAAAATATTTTTCGGCTTTTCACTTTACACTATTCTATACCACAGGTTGACCTGGGTTACGCTTTTTCTTTTTCTTCACATTTTGAATCGGACCTTTTTTCTTCACTTGATGTGATTTAAAGACGTACCAAAGTTGCATTGCCATGAAGATCGAAGAGAACACACTCGATATCAGTCCGACAAGAAGCGCGATTGAGAAGTTCAAAATTGATTCGCTTCCGAAAAGAACTAAAGCAAGAACCGTGAAAATGACAGTCAAGATTGTATTAATTGACCGTGTAAAGGTTTGTCTTAGACCATGATTCACAGCGAAAGCGACATCATCTTTCGTCTTGTAGGTCTTCATTTTTCTACCAATATCGCGAATCCGGTCAGCGGTTACGATCGTATCATTGATAGAATACCCGATAACCGTAAGCACGGCGGCAATGAAGGTGATATCTACCTCCAACCTGAAAATACTGAAGAAGATGAAAATCACGAAAGCATCAAATAGCAAGGAAAGAATAGCAGCAATTCCCATATAGAATTCGAAACGAATCGCAATATAAATCACAATTAAGATGGATGCAATAGCAAGTGCATACAAGCCATTTTTAGCTAATTCTTTTCCGACAGTTGGTGTTACCGTGCTAATGCTTGGTTCATGTTTATACTTGTCATCAAAATGCGTTTTAAATTTCGCAATTTCCGACTGGCTTAGCGCCCCTTTAAATGACACAACAGCCGTCGTCGAATTCTTACCTTGGAACACAATATCATCTGAAGGCATCTTAATTTCATTTAAGTCCTTCTTGATTTGTTGTTCCGTTAGTTTCGAATCCGAAGTCACTTCAGCACGTGTACCACTCGCAAAATCAATTCCAAGATTCAATTTGAATACACTTAAAATGATAATGCCTGCAATCGTAATTGCTGCAAAAATACCAAGGAATATCCGGTGATTCTTGACAAAATCGAACCGGTCAAAATGCGTTTTCAAATCATAGGTACTAACGCCGTCGTGTAAGTTATGAATATCTCTTGGATTCACGGTAAAGAGACGTGGTTTATTGTTTAAAACATTGCTCTTAACAAGCAGTCCCAGTAGGACACGTGAACCCCAAACAGCTGTTAAGAAGCTGACAAGAATACTGATAATGAGTACCGTTGCAAATCCTTTTACCGAGCTTGTTCCAAAATAGAACAAGACAACTGCAACGAGTAGTGTTGAGATATTTCCATCAAAGATCGCACGGAAGGCTTCTTTTCCGCCAACTTCAAAGGCCGCTTTTGTCGACCTTCCGACTTTAAGCTCTTCCTTAATCCGCTCGTAGGTGATGACGTTCGCATCGACCGCCATCCCAATCCCGAGAATCAGACCGGCAATACCCGGGAGCGTAAGCGTCGCATTTAAGAGCGCCAGAATCAAAAGTACGATATACGTATAAGCTGTTAATGTAATACAAGCGATGATACCAGGAATACGGTAAACAACGAGCATAAAGATAAAGATCGCTGCAACCCCGATAATTCCTGCAAGAATTGTTTGATTAAGCGCATCTTGACCAAACTGAGCACCAACGGAAGTGGAGTACACTTCTTTCATCTTAACTGGCAGTGCCCCAGAATTTAACAAGTTCGCTAAATCTTTTGCTTCTTTTGTTGTAAAGTTTCCTTCTATTTGTACATTGTTATCATCAATCACTTTGCTGACATTTGGTGCGGACAAGTAAGCTGGATCTTTTTTCGTTTTTTCTTCTTCATATTTCTGTCCTTTTTTCCAGTCCAGCCAAATAACCAGTTGATTATTTGGTGCTTCACCAAGAATATCTTTTGTTACTTTCGCGAATTTATCCGCACTTTTTAGTTTTAAAGTAACAATTGGTTGGTTGGTATCCGTGAAAGCTTGTTTTGCTCCACCAGGAACAAGATCAGACCCATCAAGCATCAATTTGTCTTTCGCATCTCTAAACGATAATTCCGCTGTTGTCGAAAGCATTTTTCTGGCTTGGTTTTGGTCTGTAACTCCCGCAAGCTGAACGCGAATGCGGTTATTTCCTTCAATTGTGATAACCGGTTCAGCAACACCAATGCTGTTAATCCGACGATCGAGTGCACTTACAGTATCGGTAAGTGTTTCTTTTGTGACTTTACCTTTTCCATTCGCAGGTTCGACTTGATATAAAACTTCAAATCCACCCTGGAGATCGAGCCCTAAATTAATTTTGTCGAGCACCATTTTCGTTGTTCCAATAACGACACCGAAAATAATGGCGACGATTAGGAAAAAGGTAATCAACTTGCTCTTTTTAACCATTTTTGCTTTTTTCCTCCCTCATCAAAACCACTAACACTGCACGCAGGCGATACTTACTTTTCTTCTGTTGTATCCTCTATTTTGCTTTCTTCTTGATACTGTTCTTTAGATTCGTCTTCAACAGAAAAAGAATCTTGAACGGATTCCCGTTCTTCATGCGCTTCGGCTTCATTCGTATTTTGAAGAACTTCCTCTACAAGTGCTTGATCAAGTGTGTGCGTATTTTCTTCTGGTCTTTTTGATTCCTTTGTAATAAATTCCATTAATTGTCCAATGTTCATTTGCATAATGTCATTCACACGCTCATGCAAATTCGGAGAAGGCTTCTCGACCCACTTCACATCGGTCAGGAAATTCCAAATGTGTTCCGGTTTAATTTCCCGGTAACCCAAGAGATGAAAGTCCTTAACTCTAATGGAGATGGCTGGCGTTAATAAATCATACCATTCTTCAAGTGTTTTCATTTTACTCCCCTCCCACTTTACAATCAACTATCCTTATTCTATCTAAAACTTGGCTAAATGAAAAGCGGAAATGCAAAAATACCACTAAATTGACACATTTAAATACAAAAAACCGCTCCAATGGACTTGAGAGCGGTTGATTTTTTTATTTATTTTCTTCTGTTGCGTCTTCAGAAACTTCTTCTGTAGCTTTTGGTGTAGCAGGTTCTGCGGCAACTGTACTTCCTTTTTCAAGAACTGTACGAATCGCATTGCGATCAAATGTTAATTTTGCATTCCCGCATTTCAAGATGACGATACTATCTTCAATTGCATCGACAACCCCATGTAAACCACCAATTGTGATAATTTTGTCTCCCTTAGCAAGACTGTTTTGCATATTCGCAACTTCTTTTTGACGCTTTTGTTGTGGTCTGATAAGTAAGAAGTAGAACAAAACAATCATCAAGATAATTGGAAGAAATGTTAATAAACCGTTCAAAGACTTTCAGCTCCTCTCAAGATATCCAAATAAATTTATTAAAAATTTTTCGCATTCGGACCATTAAATCCGTATTGCTCAAAAAATTCTTCACGAAATTCAAGTAATGCATCTTCACGGATGGCATTTCGCACCTTTTCCATCAAGTTTAACAGAAAATAAAGATTATGATAAGTTGTAAGCCTTATTCCAAAAGTTTCATCACAACGAATCAAGTGACGAATATAAGCCCGCGAATAATGGCGACAAGTGTAGCAATCACAATTTTCATCAAGCGGTCCGAAATCGTGCGCAAACTTAGCATTTTTAATGACTAGTCGACCATTAGAAGTCATACACGTTCCATTTCGAGCAATTCGCGTTGGTAAAACACAGTCAAACATATCAATCCCACGAATCACACCATCAATTAGTGAATCTGGAGATCCAACACCCATCAAATAACGAGGCTTGCCGCTTGGAAGCAGTGGCGTCGTGTATTCTAGAACTTGATTCATCACATCTTTAGGTTCCCCGACTGAAAGCCCTCCAATGGAGTATCCCGGGAAATCAAGTGAAACAAGCTCTTTAGCACTTTGCGTGCGTAAATCCTCATACGCGCCACCTTGAACTATTCCAAATAGCCCTTGCGTCTCAGGCTTCATGTGTGCCTTAAGGCCGCGCTCAGCCCATCTAGATGTTCGTTCAACAGAGCGTTTCATATAGTCATGCGTAGCTGGATACGGTGGACATTCATCAAAACTCATCATAATGTCGGCACCAAGCGAATTCTGAATTTGAATCGCTTTCTCCGGAGATAAAAATAATTTGTCTCCGTTTAAATGATTCCTAAAATGCACGCCTTCTTCTTTGATATCACGCATGTCACTTAAACTAAAAACTTGAAAGCCACCAGAATCAGTCAAAATAGGTTGATCCCAGTTCATAAAGCGGTGTAACCCACCTGCTTCTTCCACAAGCTTTTCACCTGGACGAAGCCAGAGATGATAAGTATTACTTAAGATTACTCCAGCACCCATTTGTTTCAACTCTTCAGGAGACATCGTTTTCACAGTAGCTTGTGTCCCAACAGGCATAAACATTGGTGTTTCAAACGTGCCGTGCGGCGTATGTAGCTTTCCTAAACGCGCACCCGTTTTCTTATCCGTTTTAATTAATTCATAAGAAATTGCAGCCATTTCAAACCTCTTTCTGTTTTACTCTACTGAATAGCATAACGAAAAAAAAGAGAGAACTCAAGCCTTTTCAGAAAAAAATCCTCTTTTCTCTTTCTTAATGAATAAACATGGCATCACCGAAACTAAAGAAACGGTATCGTTCACTTACAGCATGTGCATAAGCTTTTAAAATAATTTCTCGTGATGCAAGCGCAGAAACAAGCATGATCAAAGTAGATTTAGGCAGATGGAAATTCGTAATTAAGGCATCTACAGCTTTAAATATATATCCCGGCGAAATAAAAATATCCGTCCAGCCCGAATCAGCTTGAAGACGCCCATCAAATTTTGATGCAATCGTTTCAAGTGTGCGAATCGAAGTCGTTCCAACTGCAACAATTCGTCCCCCATTTTGTTTCACTTCATTTAAAATAGCAGCTGTTTCTTCCGTTAAGCGATAAAATTCCGAATGCATCTTATGATTTTCGGTATCCTCAACGTCAACAGGACGAAAGGTTCCAAGCCCCACGTGAAGTGTTAAAAAGCAAACTCTGACACCTTTCGCTTTGATTTCATCTAACAATTCCTCGGTAAAATGCAGTCCAGCAGTGGGAGCCGCAGCCGAGCCATTTTCTTTTGCATAAACCGTTTGATAGCGATCTCCATCCTCTAGTTGCTCTTTAATATATGGCGGAAGTGGCATTTCCCCAAGTTGTTCCAAGATTTCATAAAAAATCCCTTGGTAATGAAACTCTAAAATTCGTCCGCCGTGTTCTAATTCTTCGAGACAAACTGCTTCAAGTTTACCGTCACCAAACCTAATCTTCGCTCCCTTGCGAATTCGCTTAGCAGGTTTTACGAGCGTTTCCCAAGCATTTCCTTCTTTCTGCTTGAGCAAGAGTACTTCAATATGAGCTCCTGTTTCTTCTTTAATCCCGTGTAACCGCGCTGGTAAAACTCTCGTATCATTTAACACAAGCGCGTCACCTGTGTGTAATTCCGAAACAATGGCTTTAAAGGTCTCATCTTTTAATTCGCCAGTTTCTTTATCCACAAGCATTAAGCGACTTGCAGTTCGGTCAAGCAGTGGAGTTTGCGCAATCAATTCCTCAGGCAAGTCAAAATCAAAATCTTCTACTTTCATCTATTCAGCACCCTTTTCTTCCATTCCTAAATGTTTATAAGCAAGCGACGTCGCTAGTCGTCCACGCGGCGTCCGCTGTAAAAAACCGATTTGAAGTAAATAAGGTTCATGCATGTCTTCAATCGTTTCTCGTTCCTCGCCAATGCTCGCAGAAATCGTATCAAGCCCAACAGGCCCCCCGCGAAAAGAACGAATAATCGTTTCAAGCAACCTCTGATCAATCGTATCAAGCCCGCGCGGATCCACTCGAAGAAGTGTCAAGGCTTCCTCTGCAATTGCAAAATCAACAAGACCGTTTCCTTTTACTTGGGCAAAATCTCGGACACGCTTTAACAGCCGATTAGCAATACGCGGGGTTCCCCGTGACCGTCTTGCAATTTCAAGCGCCCCGCCATGATTAATTTCTGTCGACAAAATCTTGGCTGTACGAACCACAATATCCTCAAGCTGATTTTCTGTATAAAATTCCAGATGATCCACGACGCCAAAACGATCGCGGAGCGGCGCAGAAAGCTGACCTGCACGCGTTGTCGCTCCAATTAGTGTAAATGGTGGCAAATCCAACCGGACAGATTTAGCAGTGGGTCCAGTCCCGATCACAATATCTAAACAATAGTCTTCCATGGCAGGGTAAAGGATTTCTTCAACCGCTTTTGAGAGCCGATGAATTTCATCAATGAATAAAACATCGCCAGGTTCTAGAGCAGTTAAAATCGTAGCAAGGTCTCCTGGCCGTTCAATTGCCGGCCCACTTGTCGTTCTAATATTTGTTCCAAGTTCATTTGCAATCACCATCGCAAGAGTCGTTTTCCCAAGTCCAGGAGGTCCATAAAGAAGCACATGATCTAAGGCTTCCTCACGTTGCCTAGCAGCTTCAATAAAAATCGCCAAGTTTTGTTTGACTTTATCTTGACCGATATATTCAGTAAGAAGTTGTGGTCTTAGGCTCGTTTCAAACGAAATCTCTTCCTGATTCACATTTTCTGACGAAACAATCCGATCTTCCACTTTTTTGCCTCCTAACTGGTCATCAAGCGAAGCGCAAGTTTAATCGCTTCATCGCTTGAGAGTTTTTCTTCTTTCAATTTTGGTAGCACTTTCTTAAGCTCCCGGTCACTATAACCAAGCGCCTGGAGCGCAAGCAAAGCTTCTTCAAGTTCTGGCGAAAGCCCGTCCGTTAGTTCTTGCTTCACCGGTTCGATATGAATTTCGTTTACCGCAACATCACCCAGTTTCCCTTTTAAATCGAGGATGATCTGTCTTGCCGTTTTCTTACCAACACTTGGGAATTTCGTTAAGAAAACATCATCTTCCGCTTCAATCGCAGAAATTAGTTTGGCCGCATCTCCTGAAGCAATGATCGCAAGTGCACTTTTCGGGCCAATGCCAGAAACACTCAATAGCTTTTTAAACAAAAACCGCTCCTCAAGCGTTTTAAAGCCAAACAGCGTTAAACTATCTTCTCGTACATTTTGATACAAATAAACCTTTGTTTCCTTACCTTCAAGCGCAGAAAAAGAAAACGGATTCCCCGTAATGATGCTATAACCAATCTGCCCTGCCTCTACGACAATATACTCAGGCGTTACCGCCGTAATAATTCCCTTAATATAATCGTACACATGATTTCGTCCCTTCTAAAGTACCGTTAAAAACAATAATAGCACAAGTCGAACATTCGTGCTACTTTCGCAAGAACCCGCAAGCTCCCTTCCGCTACTTAAAGCCCTTAAACGGTTTCACCTTTTCATTGTACAAAAAAGCGAGTGCCCCGCGCAAGAACCCCATTTTCTCATTTGAAAATCAGGCGTAAAATTTTCCCTCGCCACTTTGAACTAGGATATCGAAATCCAAAATCTAACCAATTAGGTTGCCTCAGAACACTTTTTTGATGAGAAAACGTTTCAAAACTCTGGTATCCATGGTAACTTCCCATACCGCTCGCACCAACACCACCAAATGGCAAATAAGGCGTGGAAATTTGCATCAGCGTATCGTTCACACAAACACTACCAGATGACGTTTCAAATAACACCTTTCGTTCTAATTCACGATTTTTCGTGAATAAATAAAGAGCTAAAGGTTTCGGACGTTCCTTAATAAACCGAAGAACATCCTCAAGATTTTGATACGAATAAAGAGGCAAAATTGGGCCAAAAATTTCCTCTTGCATGACAGAACTATCTGGATCTGGATTTTCCAACAGAAATGGAGCCATTTTTAGTGTCTGCTCATCCATTTGAATCCCATCTACGTAACTTCGAAGCCGCTTAAAATGAGCCTGATTAACAATCCGCCCATAGTTCTTATTTTCAAGCGGATTTTCCCCATAAAGTTCGCGAATGGCTATGATAAGTTCTTGCTTAAACTGGTCATAAACTTGTTGATCCACAAATGCGTAATCAGGGGCAATACACGTCTGCCCAGCATTCAACCATTTTCCAAAAGCCACACGTTTTGCTGCGAGCTTTAAATCCGCATCTTTTGAAACAATAAGCGGGCTTTTCCCACCAAGTTCAAGTGTCACTGGCATAAGCTGTTCGGCTACTTGTCCCATGATGAGCTTACCAACACGACTTGAACCCGTAAAAAAACAATAGTCAAACGGTTCCTGTAAAAGCTTAGTGGTTTGAAGAGCATCTCCTAAAACCACCGCGGTAATCTCTTCATGAAACTTAGATAATACTTGAAAAAGCATATCCGATGTTTTCGGAGCAAGCTCAGAAGGCTTTAAAACTACTGTATTGCCACTCGCGATAGCTCCGATTAGCGGCGTTAACGCAAGTTGATAGGGATAATTCCAAGGTGAAATCACAAGCACAGCCCCGTAAGGTTCATGAATGGTCCACGCTTTCGAAGCCAGATGGGTCATTGCAGTCTTCACAGATTTCGCTTTCATCCATTTTTTCAAGTGACGCTTCATAAACCGAATTTCTTCATAAACAATGCCAATTTCCGTCATAAAAGCTTCGTCAGCACTTTTGCCAAGGTCTTCCTCTAATGCTTCTAAAAAATGCGCCTCATTTTTCTTTAACAACCCTTCAAGCAGCCGAAGCGTTTCCAAACGATGCTCAAGCGTCTTCGTAGCATTTCCTGCAAAATATTCTTTTTGTCTCCGCACAATTTCCGAATATTCCATTTCGCCAGCCCTCCATCTAAAAACGCCTTACTTGTAAATAAGCAAGGCGTTTTTTATTATCCTTCTTTTGCATTCGTATACACTTCTTGCACATCGTCATCATCCAAAAGCGCATCCATCATCTTTTCAAATTGAGCTTCCTTACCTTCAGGAACTTCATTATAAACAGAAGGGATCATGCTCAATTCTGCTGCAGCAAATTCGTACCCATCCTCACTCAAAGCATCCTTAACACTCGTAAAATCTGCAGGTTCCGTATAAACTTCAAAAGCTTCTGAACTACTCTCTACATCAGATGCCCCAGCTTCAATAGCTTGGAGCATAAAATCATCTTCAGTTACATCTAACCCTTCACGCTCTATAACAAGATAGCCCTTTCGCTCAAACATGTAAGCGACGCTCCCTGTTTCGCCAAGGCTTCCACCATTTTTATTAAAAGCAACGCGTACATTGGTTGCCGTTCTATTTTTATTATCCGTAAGCGCATGCACAAGGACAGCAATTCCTCCTGGCCCGTATCCTTCATAAGAAACCTCGTCATAATTTTCAGCATCATTATTTCCAGCTGCTTTTTGAATGGCACGTTTCACATTATCATTAGGCATATTAGCAGCTTTTGCTTTATCAACAACAAGTCGGAGTGCCGGATTCAAGCTTGGGTCCGGACCGCTCTTTGCTGCCATGTAAATTTCTTTTGCTAACTTTTGAAAAACCTTAGCTCGCTTTGAATCTTGAGCATTTTTTCTACCTTGAATGTTTTTCCATTTTGAATGTCCTGCCATAACCTGTCACCACTCCTTTTCTAATAAAAGTGTAACTGAAATAAGTAGGAATCGCAAGGTCCTGGTTTTCACACAAAGAAAAACCCGCGAAATAAAATTCGCGGGTAACTACTTCTTATTTTGCGTATTCAACAGCTCTTGTTTCACGAATAACCGTCACCTTGATGTGACCAGGGTAATCCAGCTCCTCTTCAATACGCTTCCGAATATCTCTCGCTAAGCGGTACGAAGCAAGATCATCAATCTCATCGGGTTCAACCATAATCCGTACTTCACGACCAGCTTGAATCGCATAAGATTTTTCGACGCCCTCATAGGACTCTGAAATTTCTTCTAGTTTTTCTAGTCGTCTGATATAGTTTTCAAGTGTTTCACTACGCGCACCAGGCCGAGCCGCAGAAAGTGCATCTGCAGCAGCAACTAAAACGGCAATGACAGAAGTTGGTTCTGTATCCCCATGGTGGGAAGCAATACTATTAATCACTACTTCATTTTCTTTGTATTTTGTAGCGAGTTCCACACCAATTTCAACGTGACTGCCTTCAATTTCATGGTCAATCGCCTTCCCAATATCATGCAAAAGACCTGCTCGTTTTGCAAGTGTCACATCTTCGCCAAGTTCTCCTGCAAGAATTCCTGCAAGTTTTGCCACTTCTAGTGAGTGGTTTAAGACATTTTGTCCGTAACTTGTACGATAGCGCAAACGGCCAAGAATTTTTATCAGATCAGGATGCAGCGAGTGGATGCCCACTTCAAATGTTGCTTGCTCTCCAACTTCGCGGATATGCTCATCAACTTCTTTACGAGCCTTATCAACCATTTCTTCAATTCTCGCTGGGTGAATCCGTCCATCTTGCACTAATTTTTCGAGCGCAATCCGAGCAATTTCTCGGCGGATTGGATCAAATCCAGAAAGAATAACGGCTTCAGGCGTATCATCAATGATTAAATCAATCCCCGTAAGCGTTTCAAGCGTCCGAATGTTACGTCCTTCGCGACCAATGATTCTTCCTTTCATTTCATCGTTTGGAAGAGTAACAACTGACACGGTCGTTTCAGCAACATGATCGGCTGCACAACGTTGGATGGCAAGTGATAGAATATTTTTTGCCTTTTTGTCCGCTTCCTCTTTCGCCTTGTTTTCTGACTCTTTCACCATGATTGCTGTATCATGAGAAAGCTCCTCTTCAACTTGGTTAAGGATGATATTTTTTGCTTCATCTTTCGAAAGTGCGGAAATGCGTTCCAATTCATCTTGCCCTTTTTGAATCATCTCGTCAATTTTGCTTTCCTTCTCTTCAATATGTTGTTGTCGTTTACTGATATTCTCCTCTTTTTTCTCAAGTGTAGCTTCTCTTTTACTTAAAGAAGTATCTTTACGGTCGAGGTTTTCCTCCCTTTGTAATAAGCGATTTTCTTGTTTTTGTAACTCTCCTCTTCGCTCACGAAGTTCATTTTCGATTTCAGTACGTACTCGATGACTCTCTTCTTTTGCTTCAAGCATCGCTTCCTTTTTAATTGTTTCAGCTTCTTTCTTTGCATCCTCAACAATGAGTTCAGCGGTGCCACGTGAAGCCACTAACTTCTTTTCAGAACTAGCTTTATAAATCAAAGAGCCCACAACTAAACCGACGATAAAGAAAAGCAAGCCGGAGATGATAGCGACTGTGATAACCATCCTTACACCTCCTTTGCTATTCAATTTTTTGTCATTATTATGTCGGTAGCCAAATAAATGGCACAAGTGTATTTTCCATCATTAATCAGAGCAAGCGTGCTACTCTGACTACTACTAAAAAACGTTTTAAAAGGTCTTTTTTGTTTTTCAGCAATGTAAAATATACAATTCAATTCTATCGGTGTTCCAAGCGATTGTCAAGAAAAGGCTCGTGTTTTCCTTATAGAAAATCCCGTCTTAGAATCAAGAAAAAAACGCTCTCTTAAAAGTTGGATTTCACTCCACTTTCAAGAAAACGATTTTTCTATCTAACCTTATCTTTTTTATTCATCTTCAAGTAAGTTAAACTCGTCTGTTTCATCTGGTGTATCAACATCTTCAAGTTTCGTATCAATTTCATAAACCTCACGAACTCGTTTAGAAATCTCTTCACGAATTTCCGGATGATCCTTCAAATATTGCTTCGCGTTTTCGCGACCTTGGCCAATCCGCTCTTCATTATAAGAATACCATGAACCGCTCTTATTGATGACATCCACTTCAGCTGCCATATCAACAAGTTCACCTTCACGAGAAATTCCTTCCCCGTACATGATATCCACTTCAGCCACACGAAATGGCGGCGCCACTTTATTTTTTACCACTTTGATTTTTGTTTTGTTCCCCATCACTTCAGTACCTTGCTTTAGCTGCTCTGCACGACGAACTTCAAGACGAACTGTCGAATAGAATTTAAGTGCACGACCGCCAGGTGTTGTTTCGGGGTTACCGAACATCACGCCCACTTTTTCACGAATTTGATTAATAAAAATCGCGATTGTTTTGGACTTATTAATAACCCCAGATAATTTACGCAAAGCTTGAGACATTAAACGGGCTTGCAACCCAACATGTGCGTCACCCATTTCACCTTCAATTTCTGCTCGCGGTACAAGTGCTGCAACAGAGTCAATGACTAGGATATCAATCGCACCACTTCGAACAAGCGCTTCTGCAATTTCAAGGGCTTGTTCCCCTGTATCTGGTTGCGAAAGTAGCAACTCATCAATATCCACTCCCAAGTTTTTCGCATAAGTTGGGTCAAGGGCATGCTCAGCATCAATGAAAGCTGCTGTACCGCCTTGTTTTTGTACTTCTGCTATTGCATGAAGCGCAACTGTTGTTTTACCAGAACTTTCTGGACCGTAAGTTTCAATAATACGGCCACGTGGATATCCCCCTACGCCAAGGGCAATATCTAATGCTAAGGAACCACTTGATATGGTCGATATATTTTGATCGCTATGTTCCCCTAATTTCATGACGGAACCTTTACCAAATTGTTTTTCAATCGATTTTAAAGCTTGATCTAAAGCCGCTTGACGATCGTTCACGTTATTTCCTCCTTCATTACCTACTACAGTTTATGCAGGTAGTAAATAATTCTCTTTTTTCATCTCTAAAAATACTATATCTTATTCGAAATAAATAATCAAGCAAAAAGCGAATAAATGTTCGTATTTTTTTAAATCACTTTTCAATTCTTTTTCATTATAGCCCGATGAAGTGAATCCGTCCAACCTTTTTTTGAAGCGAAAAACGAGAATTTACAAGGCTTTCTTGCCGTTTCTCGCTTAGACATTCTTCCATTTTCCGTCAATAAACTGATTTATCAGTTGGAATCCTTGTTTTACTGAACGAGCGCGGTTGTGGTTACGGTCTCTGCCAAAGTGAAATAGAAATGTTTCTGTCGGAAATCCTTCCACGCTTAGTCCAATAAATACTGTCCCAGCTGGATGGCCCTCAAGCTCTCCTGGGCCAGCTACTCCGGTAAAACTGATGCCCATTCGTGTCCCAAATTTTTCACGAATTTTTTCCGCCATCTCCTTCGCACAAGCCGCACTAACAACACCTTCCTGTTCAATCACTTCAGGAGAAACACCTAAAAGTGTCTGCTTTGTCTCCGTTTGGTAAGTCACCATCCCACCTTTAAAAATTTCAGACACGCCAGAGTGCGCACCTAGTTCTGCTTGAAAGGCACCTGCTGTTAAACTTTCTGCTGCCGCTATTGTAATCTCACGCGAAAGGAGTTTTCTCACGACGACATCTGCTAGAGTTTCATCACCATACCCATAAATAAATTCGCCATCACGTGCACTTATCTCCGCTTCGACTCCATCTAGTAGTTGATTAGCTTCTGCTTTTGTTTTTGCACTTGCCGTAAGACGAATTTCGACTTCATTATCCGACGCATACGTTGCAATTGTTGGATTAGCTTGTTTTGTAATCAAATCATTTAAATCATCCGCTAGTTTGGATTCTCCAATACCAAAAAAATGCAAAATGCGAGACTCTAAGTGAATTATGTCACCATTCATTGAAGCAGTAAGCAATGGCTTCGCGTAAGTTTTAAACATGGGCTTCATTTCCGACGGGGGACCAGGCAAAAGAATGTAATTTGTCTCGTGCTCTGTAAACATCATCCCAGCCGCAAAACCGAAATCATTTTTTAGCACTGTGGAATCTTTAATGACGAGGGCTTGTAATTTATTATTTTCTGTCATCTTGCGACCGCTAGCGGCAAAATACTCTTGTATTTTATTAAGATGTCCTTGATCCGTCACAAGTTCTTTTCCCAAATGCTTCGCTACAATTTGTTTAGTTAAATCATCTTCTGTTGGCCCAAGTCCTCCAGTGAAAATTAAAAGATCGCTCCGCTTTTCAGCAATTTGAATCACTTCTTCCAGTCGCTTCGGGTTATCCCCGACAACCGTATGAAAATAGACGTATATGCCAAGTTCAGCCAGTTCACGCGATAAAAAAGTAGCATTTGTGTTTGTGATTTGTCCCATTAAAATTTCTGTTCCAACTGCAATAATTTCAGCTTTTTTCATGTTTTCACATCCCTTTTAAAATAGCCAATAAAAGAAGCTTCCTCCAAGGATTTGTTACACACCTCTAGAGCGCGCAACAAGTCTTAAAGGAAGCATTCCATTTTCACTTACATAGAACCTTTAAAAACACCTCTGTTTTTGTAGAAATAATCGATTCCCGACCAGACAGCAAAAAAGGCACAGACATAAAGGAAAATTAGATCTACACGAATTCCTGTCCAAGCAAACGGAAAGTTGTTCAAGAAAAGAAGCGGAATCGCAATCATCTGTGTAAATGTTTTAATTTTCCCTAGTTGTCCAGCTGCAAGAACTTCTCCGCCTTCTACAAGTAACAATCGCAATCCAGTTACTGCGAGTTCCCGGCTAATAATCAAAATGATTACCCATGCAGGTGCAATATTCATTTCAACCAAAATGATAAAAGCGGCAGTTACTAGTAATTTATCAGCCATCGGATCAGCAAACTTGCCAAAGTTCGTAATCAAATTATATTTTCTTGCCAAATGGCCATCAAACCAGTCAGTTAGAGCAGCTACAATGAAAATAATGGTTGCAATAAAGCTTGTTACTGGGATTGCTGAACCCAGCCAGTAAAGCTCACCAAGATGAAATGGCGCAACGCAAAGAATCACAAAAATCGGAATTAAAATGATTCGTGCGACGGTTAATTTATTTGGTAAATTCATTTTCCCCTCTCCAATCCCTAATCAAATAAAAATTATGTATCCTAAAAGAAAAGGAAGTATAGGCAAGACGATTCTCACCTATACTTCTTGATTCTTCATTGTGCGCTTTCGCTATCGTTAGCAGAAGAACTATCTGAATCACTAGACGAATCATTACCGCTTTCATCCAGTTTGATTGTGAGAACTTGTTTAACAAGCGTTGGTGCTAGTTCAATTTTTTCACCATTGACTTTTACAGTTGTAACAGGCGCATTACCCACAACGATAGAAACCGTTTTGTTATCCTTCGCATCAATTTCATCTGAACTCGAGCCATCTTTTACGATTCCATTATAAATATTAGCTCCTGCTGCAGTTGAAACCCCAATCCAAGTGTCTCCACCGGAAGCAGAAATTTCAAGGCTTAGTTTATCGGCATTTGAAACTGTATAGCTCGTAGCATTTCCAGATGTTTGGCCTTTTTCAATTGCCACTTTTTTATCTTTATCTTCTTCTTTTTTCTTATCCTCAGCTTTTTTCTTTTCAGCCGCTTTATTTTCATCTGCTTTTTTCTTTTCAGCAGAATCTTTATCTTTGCTAGAGTCATCTGATTTTTTCGTTGATGAGCCTGTGTCATCTTTGACTTTTACAGTTTGCTCTGAATCATTAGGTGTTTCTACTGTTTTGTCATTTCCACGCGCAAAAACGAAGTACCAAATGATAAATAAGATAAATAAAATAAAGACAGCAATAAGAATTTTTGGTAAGACATCAAAAAAGCGATTTCTCGTTGAACTTTGTCCTCCAACAGAATGTGTCGTAAGAGGGGCAGCTTTTTTTCGAGCTCGACTTTGTTCTTGTTCAACTACCTCCTGCTGAGACTCAGGAACCTCAGAATCAAAGTCAGCAAAAAGCTGTGCACTATCAACATCTACCGCCTCAGCGTATTGCTTGATGAAAGCACGTGTATAAAACTTACCCGGCATTACCGAGTAGTTGCCTTCTTCAATTGCGACGAGGTATCTTTTTTGGATTTTTGTAATTTGCTGCAAGTCATCTAAACTGAGACCTTTTTCTCTACGGGCAGCTTTTAGTTTGTCGCCTAATTCAGTCAATATTAAACACCTACCATTAAATTAAATCAATTCTTGTTTTTTTACATGTGCCATCCGCCATTAACCCCTAAAATCTGCCCAGTAATATATCCCGATTCATCTCTCACAAGAAAAGCGGCTGCATTCGCAACATCCTTAGGATTTCCAAGTCGTAATAAAGGAATCTCCTGTATAAATTCTTGTTTTTCCTGTTCAGAAAACTGAGCAAGCATCGCTGTATCAACAGCACCTGGTGTTAAGGCATTTACAGTAATACCGTTTCCCGCTACTTCCTTGCTGAGCGCTTTTACAAAAGCAATTTGTGCTCCCTTCATCGTCGAATAAGCTACTTCCATCGCAGCCCCAACTTCTCCCCAAATCGAACTGATGAAAAGAATTCTTGGATGACTCGAGCGTCTTAACTTAGGTAAAAAGGCACGAATAAAATAAAGCGGCGCCCCGACGTGAATATCGTATAAACACTGCAGCTTCTTGTCTGACAGATCTGTAAACAGACCATATTCGCTGTTTCCGGCTGCATGGATAAAAACATCAAGTTCAAAAACATTTTCTGTTATCTTCTCTAAGTCAGCCCTACTAGAAAAATCTCCTTGGAGTACCGTCACTTCTACATCACAATTTTGCAATTCTGTAGCAAGAGTTTGCATGATTTTTTCGTTTGAATGATAGTGTAAGTAAAGATTAAAACCATCTTTCGCTAATCGCCGCGCAATCGCTTTTCCGATCGCTCCACTTGCCCCTGTGATAAAGGCAGAACGGTTTCTATTTTTCAAGAAAAAGACTCCTTAAGATAACATTTCTTTCATCATAGCATGACTGTAATAATAATACCATTTTTTCTTTAAAAAAGCTTTTAATAACTTTAAAACTTAAGATTTCTTTAATTTTCCTCAGGAATCAGTTGGAATGTCGTTATCCGCTCTTCGTTAGCAAGAGATTGAATGAAAGCCTCAACTTCTTGCACAGTAATTGATTCAATCGCTTTTGGAAGATCAAATAAAGACGCTTCTTCTAATATATATTGGCTGAATTGATTCGCAATAAACTCAGGTGAATTAAGCGCACGAAGAAACTGCCCAGTTTTTTTTCGTTTAACCAGTTCAAGGTTTTCCTTTGAAATGCCCTTTTCAGAAGCTTCAAACCATGCTTCCTCGATCCGCTTTGCCTGTTCATCCGGATTAGTAGCATCGCCCCCGATTAAAACAAATGAAAAACTATCCGAAAGTGTATAATCATATCCGAATGAATCGTCAATGATTCCTTCATTGTAAAGCTTCAAATAGTTTTCAGAAGTGGTTCCAAATAAAAGCTCTAATGCCAAATCCGCTATCATTTCATGCTTCACAGCTTCGAAGCCTCGAAGCAAACCAATATCTTCTTTCATCCCCACTAAATTTTTCGCGATTTGAACAGGAAAAGCCAATTTTTTCTTTTTGTGAGCAACTTCGCGAGGTTCATCTGGAAACGAACGTTTGATTTCAGTTTCTTTTTCAAAATGTTTAGCCGCTTGATTTTCCCGAATTTCTTCCATCATTTCATGTGGATCTAGTTGCCCAACAACAAAAAGCACCATGTTGCTTGGATGATAAAACGTATTGTAGCACAAGTAAAGAAGATCTTTATCAATGTCTGCAATAGATTCAACAGTCCCCGCAATATCAATTTTCACAGGATGATTTTGATACATATTTTCAATTGCTCCAAAATAAACGCGAAAATCCGCATCGTCATCGTACATTCTAATTTCTTGTCCGATAATCCCCTTTTCCTTTTCGACCGTTTCCTCTGTAAAATACGGTTGTTGGACAAAATCAAGCAATGTCTTTAAATTCTCCATTACATAAGAAGTGCTGGAAAAAAGATAAGCCGTTCTTGTAAAGGAAGTGAAAGCATTCGTAAAGGCACCCTTTTCACCAAATTTAAAAAATACGTCCCCATCTTCTTTCTCAAACATTTTATGTTCTAAAAAATGTGCAATTCCATCAGGAACACTTGTTAATTCATCTTCACCAATTGGCACAAAAGTGTTATCAACTGAGCCATAATTCGTCGTGAAAACTGCATAAGTTTTATTATAATCCTTCTTAGGAAGTAAGAAAACACGCAATCCGTTTTCAAGCGTTTCACTGTAAACCGTTTCTTCCACATTCTCAAAGCGTGTTTCATTCATTGCCTGTTACCTCCTTACTCAAGAAATATAGTGTGTTCATTTCAAAAACTTGTGCAGCTTTTGTGACTTCGTCTTTTGTGGTTTGCTTGATTTTTTGAATCCAATTTGTAAGATCTAAATCTGCTTGTTTCAACAAATTATTATAAGTCAGTTCAATTAGCCCTTGTGCGCTATCATTTGCTTCTAAAAGTTGGTTGATATACATTTTTTTCGTTTGTTCTAACTCTTCTTCTGTGAAATCACCACGCTTCATTGCTTCCACTTGTTCTTCAATAATCTCACGTGCTTGTTTATAATTCTTTTCATCAATTCCAGCAGAAATCAGCATAAAGCCTTTGAATGAATCCATTCGACTAGAAGCATAATAAGCAAGGCTTGCTTTTTCACGGACATTAATAAAAATTTTGGAGTTCGAATAACCACCTAATAGTCCATTAGCAAGTTGCAAGGGAACAAAATTCTCATCGCCAAAATAAACCCCTGTATGATAACCAAGTGCTAGTTTCCCTTGATTAATGGGTTGATTCTCGAAAACTTCGTGCAAACTAGTTCGATAAGTCTCGCTTCCATTCTTGCCTAAAGTTTTTTCTCTTTCTGAAAAGGATAGAGCTTCAACTTGTGGGATGAGCTCATCACGTGTAATATCGCCACAAACGAGAAGATCAATTTGATCTTCTTTTAAGAAACGTTGGTAATAGTGATACAGGTCAGTTGCATCAATCGCATCAACATCTTCAAGCACACCAGAAGCCGGATATTTAAAAACATCTTCCGAGAACATTTCTTCAATTAAACGCTTGTTAGCATACCGAATTTTATCATCAAAGACCGATTCAAGTCGACTTTTTAAATTAACTTTTTCGCGTTCAAGTGTTGCCTCATGGAATGCTGCATCTGAAACATTCGGAAAGAAAAACACTTGTTCAATAAACTGAAAAGCTTCCTTTAGAAGTTTTTCCCCGTCCTTTACAAGCTTTCCATTTACAAGATCAAACACCGCTGTAATAATGTGCTCATTTCCTTTTTTCTCGACTGTAGTATAAAAGTTAGCCCCATATAAATAAGCTAATCGACGTCTAAATTCTGTTTGTGTTTTATACAATTCATTATTCGTTTCAAACAGCATCGAAAGAAGCGTACGTTTCGTTATCGTTTCCCGCTCAAGCGGCGCACGAAATTTAAATACAATTTTGCTCGACTTAAACTTCTTCGTTTCAAGAAGGGTCAAGCGAACAGGTCCGATTTTTTCTTCATAAGTTTGCATGAATCAAGCTCCTCTCATTTTCTCCATTCTTATTGTAGCTTAATGCCACAACAAGTACAATCATAATGCCGCATCGCACTTGCCTTCAAATAAAAAAGTCTTCCGCAGAGTTTCCTCTTTCGGAAGACCAAAACTTTATTTACCTTTAATATAATTCACTCCATCTGCTTTCGGAGCTTCTGATTTTCCAATAAAGCCAACAAGGGCTAGAATCGTCAACACGTAAGGTGCGATTTGCAAGTAAATATCTGGGATTTCTTTAAAGAATGGAAGCGATCCGCCGGTAATGGCCAGACACTGTGCAAAACCGAAGAAAACCGCTGCTCCCATAGCACCAAGTGGGTTCCATTTTCCAAAAATCATCGCTGCAAGTGCCATATACCCTTGTCCAGAAATCGTTGCGTGTCCAAAGTCTAACGTAAAGGATTGCGCATAAACCGCACCTCCCAGTGCACCAAGAATCCCTGAAATGATTACACCTTGATAGCGCATAAATTTCACTTTGATTCCCATCGTGTCAGCAGCAAGTGGATGCTCCCCAACTGAACGAAGACGCAAGCCAAAGCGCGTTTTATAAATAATAAACCAAGAAACAATCGCAAAAGCAATGGCTACATAACTCATCACCGGAACGTTCCGAAAGAAAATATCTCCAATAACTGGAATATCCTTTAAAACTGGAATATCTGGTTTACCAAAGTAATGAGAAATTTGATCTGTTTGTCCCTTATCGTAAATGACCTTAACAAGGAAGAGCGCAAGTCCCGTAGCAAGGAAGTTTATTGCAACCCCGGAAATAACATGGTCCGCTCGGAAATTAATGGTTGCAACGGCATGCACTAACGAAAATAGCCCTCCGACGATCATTGCTGCAATTAAAGAAATCCACGGTGTAAGTGCCCCAAAAACGTGATCGAAAGTTAGGTTGAAGACAATCGCAGAAAAGGCTCCCATCACCATCATACCTTCTAGACCAATGTTAACAATACCACCTCGTTCGGAATAAACACCGCCAAGCGCCGTAAAGATAAGCGGACCGGCCATTAATAATGTACTAGAAACAAGTGTCGCAATGATTGCTGTCACTGTCATTCTGCCTTCGCTCCCTTCTTAAATTTCGACATCGCCCAGCGAATAATATAGCTCGAAGCTACGAAGAAAATAATCAAAGCGATAATCACATTTACAAGTTCATTTGGCACTCCTGCAACTGCCGGCATGTTGAGCGCACCGATTTTTAAGGCACCAAATAGGAGGGCTGAGAAGATAATGCCGATTGGTGAACTTCCGCCAAGAAGCGCAACCGCAATCCCGTCAAAGCCGATTCCTGGTGAAGCACTTAACACGTAAGCATTCCCATATGTACCAAGACCTTCCATTACTCCGCCGAGCCCAGATAATGCACCGGCAAGAACCATAGAGAGAATAATGGTTTTCTTCACACTCATCCCGGCATATTTGGAGGCATTTTCATTGAATCCAACCGCCTCAATCTCGTATCCGAATGTCGTTTTATTGAGCACTAGCCAGATAATAATAGCAAACCCGAGTGCAATTAAAATTCCCCAGTGCAGTGTTGAGTATTGTGTCATGTTCTGTAGAAAAACAGATTGAAGGGAGGCACTCTCAGAGACGGTTTTCGTCTTATCGAGCCCATTTGTCAACATATTCTGTACGACATAGTTAAAAATATAAAGCGCCGTGTAATTAAGCATGATTGTGACAATAACTTCATTTACACGAAGAGTTGCTTTCAAAATACCTGGAATAAAAGCCCAGAAAGCCCCAAAAGCCATTCCCACAAGAACAGCAAGTGGCAAATGAATCCATTTTGAAAGCCCATCAAATTGTAAGGCCACAATAACTGAACCAAGCCATCCCATAAGTAGCTGTCCTTCAGCTCCAATGTTAAATAGCCCTGCTTTAAAAGCAACTGCGACAGAAAGCCCAACAAGTATATAAGGCGTTGATTGTCGAATGGTTTCTCCAATATAGTAAGGTTGTCCAATCACACCATTAACGAGAGCTGAGTATCCGGCAATCGGATCATAACCGAAAACAAGCATGATAACAGCACCACAAATCAGACCTAAAAGAACAGCCGTAACAGGAATAACCAACGCATTTAAGATACTTTTTACTCTACTCATGCACCTTTTCCTCCGTTTCCACCTGTTCTTTTCTTGATCCAGCCATCAAAAGACCGAGCTCTTGCTCCGTTGTTTCTTCCGGCTTCACAATAGCAACGATTTTCCCTTCATAAATAACCGCAATTCGGTCACTTACATTCATGATTTCATCAAGCTCAAACGACATCAGAAGCACCGCTTTTCCTCTATCACGTTGTTCAATCAGCCGCCTATGAATAAATTCAATAGCCCCAACATCAAGGCCACGAGTAGGCTGAGCAGCAATCAAAAAATCTGGATCGCGACTAATTTCTCGCGCAATGATAGCTTTTTGCTGGTTTCCCCCAGAAAGAGCTTTTGCAGGAACATACTCGCTACTTGTTCGAACATCGAACTCATCGATTAGTTCTCTCGCAAACTCATACATCACTTTATGATTTAAAAAACCTTTGCTCGAAATCGGCTTCTTATAATAAGTCTGTAAGGCAATATTTTCGCCCACCGTCATTTCAAGCACAAGTCCGTGTTTATGACGATCTTCAGGAATATGACCGAGACCGGTTTCTGTAATTTTACGTGGTTTTCTATTTTCAATTGGCTCCCCATTTAAGCGGATCGTGCCATTCGTTACTTTTGTTAGTCCGCTGATTGCTTGAATTAACTCGCTTTGACCATTACCGTCAACCCCAGCGATACCAACAATTTCCCCCGCACGAACTGTTAAGTTTAATCCGCGGACGCTTTCCACTCCACGACTTTCTTTCACGATTAAATCTTTAATTTCAAGTACATTCTTCCCTGGACTAGCCGGTTTCTTTTCAGTTGTAAAGACAACCTCACGGCCAACCATCATATTCGCAAGCTCCTGAGGATTTGTTTCAGAAACATTTACGGTTCCCATCCCTTTCCCCCTGCGAATAACCGTAACACGATCACAAACATCCATAATTTCTTTTAATTTGTGCGTAATCAAAATAATGGACTTACCTTCTTTAATCAACGCTCGCATAATTTGAATTAATTCATTAATTTCCTGCGGTGTAAGAACGGCTGTAGGCTCATCAAAAATCAAAATATCTGCACCACGATAAAGTGTTTTAAGAATTTCAACACGCTGTTGCATTCCAATTGAAATATCTCGTATCACTGCATTTGGATCTACTCGAAGTCCATAACGATCAGAAATCTCTTGAATTTCTTCAATCGCTTTTTTCTTTTCAATCACTCCGAGTTTGTTTGGTTCTTTTCCCAAGATGATATTTTCCGCAACCGTAAACTTGTCTACAAGCATAAAATGCTGATGCACCATACCAATCCCAAGTTCATTTGCTTTGTTCGGGTTATTGATCACTTCTTTTTGACCACGAACGCGGATTTCGCCACCATCGGGCTCGTAAAGACCAAAAAGAACATTCATCAGTGTCGACTTTCCAGCTCCATTTTCACCTAGCAAAGCATGGATTTCTCCCTGCTTCAACTGTAAGGTAATGTTATCGTTAGCTACAAAACCAGAGAATTCCTTCCTGATTCCTAACATTTCAATAACATAATCCACATTCTCACTCCCTTTATCGCGTTTATTACAGAAAAACAGCTCGACATTATTTCTCACGAAAAATGTGGCCTCTCCAGATTTTTCCTCAACCGGGTAAACCTGTTTTTTATCTGTCTGATGGTTCCAGTTTGTAAGCAACAAATTTCTAGCTTTTAATTCGCCAAAAAATGATGTCACTTTATTTTATTTCTATTTGTCGATCATTGCAATCTTAATTTAGAAAAAAATAAAAAATAGCTAAAAAACATCTTAGTAAAAGGGTTTACTTATTGCAGTAAGCGGTTTCAACTCATTTTGAAAGAGAGCCGGCAAAAAAGCCGGCTCCAAAATAAGATCATCAAGGTTTTTCTGGAACTTTAATGTCTCCATCTACAATTTTTTGTTTATATTCGTCAACTTTTTGAAGAACATCTTTCGAGATATTGTCTTGGTGAGATGAAAGTCCTACAGCATCTTTATCAAGACCATATTCGATTTTTTCTCCACCAGGGAAGTCGCCTTTTTTAGCACGCTTAGAAAGATCCTTTACAGCAACATCTACGCGTTTAATTTCAGAAGTAAGTGTTACGTTGTACTCCTTGCCATCATTTGCTGTTACTTTTCCTTCATCCCACTGGTCACGGTCAACACCGATTACCCAAACGGCACGGCTTGGATCTTTTTTCTTCAAGTTTTTCGCTTCTGCGAACACACCATTTCCTGTTCCACCAGCAGCATGGAAGATCACGTCTACTCCACTTGAATACATAGTGGACGCAATTTGTTGTCCTTTATCTGCTTTTGCAAAGTCATTGGCATATTGAACATCAATTTTCGCATCAGGATTTACAGCTTTCACGCCTTCAACAAATCCAGCTTCAAAGCGGTCAATAACCGCTCCTTTTACGCCACCAACAAAGCCAACTTTATTTGTTTTAGTCGTAAGGCCCGCCACAACACCAACAAGGAAAGAACCATCGTTGTCTTTAAAGCCGATACTTGCTACGTTTTTGCGATCATTAATCACATCATCTACGATAGCAAAGTGATTATCAGGATTTTGTTTAGAAACCGTTTCTAGCGCTTCTTTCAATTTATAACCAATCCCAAAAATCAAGTCATAGTTCGAACGAACAGCAGTGTTCAAATTTGTTTTGTAGTCTGCTTCAGAAGCTGATTGCAAATAATTGTAACCATCCTGCCCTTTTTTCATGTCGTTCTCTTTACCAAATTCTTTAAGACCTTCCCAAGCTGATTGGTTAAACGAACGATCATCAACTCCGCCAGTATCAGTAACCATCGCTACTGTGAAGTCCTTGTCACTGCCTTTACTTCCTGAACCCTTTGAACCACATGCGCCAAGAACGAGTGCAGAAGCAAGAATCAGTGTGAGTGCCAAAGCAAATGTACGCTTTTTCACTTGTAAACCCCTCCCAAGAGATAAATTGTGTGCTAGATTTAACGGTTTACAACGAACATTTTCTCCCAATGACGATATGTATATTCGGTTTGATATTGGAAGAAAACTATCTCTGAAACCGTATTCTCCAACTCCTCTTAATATACCATGTTATCACTTAGAAATAAATTCATAATTTTGCTTTTCTTAATGCAAGTTAATTCAGAAAATTACTCACTTTAAAAAACAAGCCCTTTTAAGGGCTTGTTTTTCATTCCTCTTGATTGGATTCTCCAAGTGATTCTACATTCACACGGCGCGGTTTGCTTCCTTCGTGTGGTCCAACAACTCCGCGCTGCTCCATCTCATCAATTAAGCGAGCTGCTCGGTTATAACCAATCCGAAACTTCCGCTGTAGCATCGAAACAGAAGCAGTCTGCATTTCCACAACAAGAGCTACAGCTTCATCATATAATTCATCTTCTGATTCCTCTGTATGTTCAGGAATATCATCGGGAATCATTTCTTCATCATATTGCGCTTTTTGTTGTGAAATCGTGAAGTCAACAATGTTTTCAACTTCCTCATCCGACAGAAAAGCCCCCTGTACCCGAGTGGGTTTGCTTGATCCGACTGGTAAAAATAACATATCGCCACGGCCAAGCAATTTTTCTGCCCCACCCATATCTAAAATCGTTCTAGAATCCGTTGCACTTGAAACCGCAAAAGCAATCCGTGACGGGATATTAGCCTTAATAACCCCAGTAATTACATCAACAGATGGCCTTTGTGTTGCGATAATTAAGTGAATCCCAGCTGCTCGAGCCATCTGAGCAAGTCTTGTGATAGCATCTTCCACATCATTTGATGCCACCATCATCAAGTCGGCTAACTCATCTACAATGACTACAATATACGGAAGTTCAGCTTGCTTTTCTTCATTTTTATCATTGTGCTTGCGTACTTGCTCATTGTAGCCTTCCATGTTCCGTGTTCCCGTGTGAGAAAACAAGTCATAGCGACGCTCCATCTCCGCGACAATTTTTTGCAGAGCTTGTGCTGCTTTTTTGGGATTGGTTACAACTGGTGCAAGCAAGTGAGGAATGCCGTTATATACATTTAGTTCAACCATTTTCGGGTCAATCATCATCATTTTCACTTCATGTGGCTTAGCGCGGAGCAAAATACTCGTGATGATTCCATTGATACAAACGGACTTTCCGCTCCCTGTCGAACCTGCTACAAGTAAATGCGGCATTTTATTTAAATGCGCCAAAACAGCTTCTCCAGAAATGTCACGCCCAAGTGCGATTTGGAGTTTATCTTCAGGATGATTCTGGCTATTGTTTTCAAGCACTTCTCGAAGTGTAACCATTGCCACCTGCTGATTCGCAACTTCAATCCCAATCGCTGATTTTCCAGGAATTGGTGCTTCAATTCGAATGTCTTTCGCTGCAAGCGCAAGGGCAATATCATCACTAAGAGAAACAATTCGACTCACTTTTACTCCAACAGCAGGCTGTACTTCATATTTTGTAACAGCAGGCCCCAAATGAACCTGTGTAATTTTCGCCTTCACTCCAAAGCTATCAAACGTTTCCTCTAACTTCCGTGCATTGGCTTCAATTTGCTGATATTCCTTAGATTGATCAACTGATTTAGCTTCATTTAAAAGCGATAGCGGTGGAAGTTGATAGATTTCATTTTCAAACGATTCCTGTTCGAAACGAATTTCTTGAATCGATTCTTCTTCAGTATCTTCTTTTATTTCAGCCGAATTACTTGCCTTTGCCGTGTCCGTTTGCTTTTTAGCGGCATTGAAATTCGATATAATCGGAGGCTTACTCTCTTTTTCTTCTTTTGCCACTTTTTCTGTAGCGGTTTCCGTCTTGCTACTTGGTTCTACTTTGGAAAGCTCTTTTTCTTGTTTCTTCAGTTCTTGCTTTACTTTACGAGCTTCTGCTTTTTCCCTTGCACTTTGAACTTTTTCCTTCAAACTAGCAAAGACAGCACGTAACTTCTCAAAAACCACACTTAAAGGTACGCCAGAAGCAAGCGACAAACCAAAAACAACTAAAAAGAGTGCAAAGATGTTCGTTCCGACGGAGGAAATCAAAAAGTAAGTGATCGCTGTAATCGCAGCACCAACCATTCCCCCACCAACAGAAGCAACTTGTTCTGGATGAAGGATATTTTGAAAGGCCAGATGACTTGAAAATCCTAAAATCGTTTGATCCGCGGGAAGAGCTTTTAACATGAAACTCATATGTAATAACACGGCTAATCCAATCGCAATTAAATACACCCCGACCAGTCGTTTGGCAAAAAACTTAGGTGATGTTCTTTTAAATAGTAAAAATCCTCCACAAAAGATAGCACCTAACAATAAGCCATAACTAAGCGACCCAAGAACAAATTCCCCAACCGTATAAATGAAAGTTCCGACAAACCCGAGCTGGAATAAACCGAGTAAGCCGACAACAATTAAAATGAATCCGCTAATTTCTTTTCCATAGTGGTTTTGTTTTTTCTTTGAGCGTGTTCCCTTGCGCTTCCCTGCCGCATTCGTCTTTTTCTTTTGTGCAGCCAAAAAATCTCCTCCCCATTCTAGTCAACATAATGGTCTTATTATAGCACATGAAGAAAATGACCAACTCCACCAAAAGACCTATTTAGCAAACAAATGTACGTAAAAACTGGGCCTCCCTGAAAAGAGAACCCCAGTTTATAAGCTTATTTGACTTCACTTTGATTTTGAATAATTTGATTGACAATCCCGTAATCAATGGCTTCATTTGCTGAAAGCCAGAAATTCCGATCTGTATCTTCCACAATTTTTTCAAAATCTTGACCCGTCGCATCACTAATTAATCGATTAATTCTTTCACGCATCCGTACAATCTCACGCGCTTCAATTTCAATCTCACTGCTTTGACCTTGAACGCCACCAAGCGGTTGGTGAATCATGTACCGAGTGTTAGGAAGGCTATAACGATTTTCTTTTTTCGCAGCCAGATAAATCGTAATTCCTGCACTTGCCACCCAGCCCGTTCCAATAATTCGAACTTCTGGTTTAATATATTGAATCATATCATGAATCGTATCGCCAGATTCAACGTGCCCGCCTTGGCTATTAATAAAAATCGTAATCGGTTCATCGCTTAAAGCCGCTAGCAGTAAAAGTTGGTTTGAAACTTCTTTAGCTAGGTCTTGATTGATTTCTCCGTAAAGTAAGATGGTACGAGTATCAATCATTTTTTCAGTCAGAATCTGACTCATTTCTTTTGATTTGTTTTCTTCTGCCATTTTGACACATCCTCTCTTTGGTCCACATTTTTATTTTAACTGTTTGGTCAACAAAGGTCAAAAGAAAACATCTGCGTCACAAATGAGGTGTCCGCTTCTTCATCATTTTTCCACCTTTGACTTCAGACATACTTCCACCAACGGCGAGAAAAGCATCCGGATCGATTTCATCTAAAATAGATTTTAGTTTAACTTCTTCAAAGCGCGATATAATGACGAAAATCACTTTATTCATTTCTCCAGAATAGCCGCCCGTTGCATCAATATATGTCACACTTTTCCCGAGTTGTTCCATGATTTCAAGGCCGATTTCTTCATAATACCTGCTAATAATAAAAGCACTTTTGGATTCATCCATTCCTTGAATTACAATATCAATGACTTTATAAGCCAAAAAATAGGTAATCAGGGAATACATAGCCCGGTCCCAGTTAAAAGCAAAGCCAGCTACTGAAAAGATTAAAATGTTAATCACCATAATAATTTGCCCCGTTGAAAAAGGCGTTTTGCCATTCACAATAATCGACACAATTTCTGTTCCATCAAGTGCCCCACCATTACGAATAACAAGACCTACTCCAAGCCCAAGCGTTACCCCACCAAAAACCGTAGCTAACAAGAGATCATCTGTAACTGGATGAGCAGAATGAAGAAGTAACGTCACAGTTGACATGACGGCAATCCCGTATAAGGTAAAAAGGGCAAAAACTTTACCGATCTTCCGGTATCCAATGATAAAAAAAGGAATGTTCAAAACAAAGGTAAGTACACCAAGGGGTAGCGGTGTAAGTTGAGATACAATAATCGAGATTCCAACAACTCCACCATCTAGAATCTGATTATTTACGAGGAAAAGCTCAAGACCGATTCCCATGAGGATGGCACCGATCGTAATCATTAAAAAGCGGTATGTAAACCATTTCCATTTTCTACGGCGATAAAGCCTCACTTCTTGTGCGGCTTTTTCTTCTAGCAATAAGCTGTCTGACTTCATAGTTTGTCACTTCCTGTCACTTTACAATTTGCTCATTTATCAGAAAACGTTTTTCCGTTTTATTAAATTTTTTACTCTTTTTAAGTATAGCATAAGCGATCTATACTTGTCTTTTTTTGCCGCCTTGTGCAGAAATTTTTTCTTGCAGGCGGCTACTTATCTATAGTATAGTTATAGTTGCGCAATGTGCGGAGATAATTCATACGCTGCACTTTTCACAAGCAAAACTCAAAACTAAAAGGTGGTAAAAAATATGAGTGACTATCAAGTGTTGTTATACTATAAATACACGACAATTGATGATCCAGAAACCTTTGCAAAAGAGCACCTTGCTTTTTGTAAAGAAATTGGACTAAAAGGACGCATTCTCGTTGCTCGGGAGGGCATTAATGGAACCGTTTCGGGAACCACAGAAGCAACTGAAAAGTATATAAATGCCATGCATGCAGATCCAAGATTTTCTGACATGGTATTTAAAATTGACGAAACTGATCAACATGCCTTCAAAAAAATGTTTGTTCGTCCGCGTGAAGAGATTGTTTCACTTCACTTGGAACACGATCTCAGCCCGCTTGAAGTAACCGGAAAATATCTTGAGCCTGAAGAATTTCGCGAAGCATTACAAGATCCAGAAACAGTCGTATTAGATGCAAGAAACGACTACGAGTTTGATCTTGGACATTTTCGTGGGGCTATTCGTCCAGACATCAAAGCTTTCCGTGAACTGCCAGGTTGGGTCGAAGAAAATCGTGATAAATTCGAAGGTAAAAAAGTGGTCACGTACTGCACAGGTGGCATTCGTTGTGAAAAATTCTCAGGTTGGCTAAAAACAGCCGGTTTTGATGATGTTGCTCAACTTCACGGTGGGATTGCTACTTACGGAAAAGACGAAAAAACAAAAGGTGAGCTTTGGGATGGCATGATGTATGTTTTCGATGAACGGATTTCCGTCCCAATCAATCGTGTCGAACATAAGGTTGTAGGTAAAGATCACTTCGATGGGACACCTTGCGAGCGCTACATCAATTGTGCCAACCCGCATTGTAACAAGCAAATTCTCGCTTCCGAAGAAAATGATGAAAAGTATTTGCACAGTTGCTCACATGAATGTCGCGTCAATCCAGATAATCTTTACGTAAAAAAACACGGACTTACTGAAGAACAACTTGAAACTCGCTTAAATGCGATTGGTGAAAGTTTAGAAGCTTCTTCTGCAAAATAAATAATTAAAAAAAGCGATCTCACTCTTTGAGATCGCTTTTTTCAGGGTTAGCCAAGACTTTATAATCAATCAGTCGCGCCTCACAAAAATCTTTTAACTCGCCTGAAACGATTAATGGAACTTGTTTGACCTCGCTTAAATTTTTGGAATCTAGTAAAACAAATAAAGACACTAAGCTTTCTTTTAATTGCTCAATTTCTGAAACAGCCGCTTCTTTTCCCTCTTTTTTCAAGCGATATAAAATCTTCCCAGCCATACCTGCGCTTCTTGCGCCTAAGCGGTAAGCTTTTACCATATCAAGGGCCGATTTAATACCCCCAGAAGCCAAAATTTCCACATCCATACTTTTTTCATTTTGCAAGTCAAGTAAACTTTCTGCAGTTGTAAGCCCCCAGTCTGTCAAGAAATCAAAAGCATGATCCCGGCGCCGATCATTTTCGATTTGAGCAAAATTTGTACCGCCTTTTCCACCAAGATCGATCGTTTGAATGCCAAGTTCACGAAGCCTTGCCACCGTTTCTTTTCGCATGCCAAACCCGACTTCTTTAACAACAATCGGAATATCTACTTCTTCTACATAGCGTTTTAAACTCTCGATCCAGTGACCGAATTCACGGTCGCCTTCTTTCATCACGAGTTCCTGAGCCGGATTGATATGAATTTGAAGCAAATCTGCTTCAAGCATTTCAATTGCTCTTTTGGCTTTTTCAACTGGTACCTCTGGACTCACATTGGCAAATAACTGTCCTGATGGATTAACTTCCCGGGCAACACGAAAAGTTGCTTCAAGTTCTTGATTTTCAAGGGCCGCAGATTGTGAACCAACTGCCATCGCAATTTCTGTTTCTCGAGCAATTTCCGCTAGCTCTTGATTGATTTTTTTCGTATGAGCACTTCCACCAGTCATCGCATTTATATAAAATGGCCACTTAAAGTGAAGTCCAGCAAAGCTTGTTGTAAGATCAACATCACGAACGCCTATTGTAGGGAGCGACGTCCCTAGGATTTTTAAATCGTTAAAGCTTGTCCCTTGTTTCTTGTAGCTATTGTAAGCAAGTGTTACGTGCTCATCTTTTCTACGCTCTCGCAAAAGATCTTCTTTATTGTCCAAAGTTCTTCCCCATCCTTAATCTGCAAGCTTTGTCTCAAAAGCTGCTATTTCACTAAACCAAATATTTTTTTCTTCTGGCTGCGGGGCATAAACGACTCCATCTGCTAGTAAAATCAAGCCGTGAAAAGTTTGAATATCATCCTCGCAGTCTTCGCAATACTCGATTTCTTCTTCGTTCCAAGCAGCAAATAATACTTGTTTTTTTAAAGCGTGGTGCGGATAATTTTGAATCAATTCTTCCGCAAGTATTTGGTATTTCCTGAAAGCTTCTTCTTTTTCTTCAAAACAAAAACGGTCAAGAACCGTTTCCTCCCAGTCTTCAAAAAACCACCAAGGCTCATATTCACCTTTTGTTTTAACGACTGTCCACTCTGTCAAAGCGACCATCTCCTAGTCTATTCACTATCCCGATTATAGCAAGCTCAAACAGGAATGTAAATTTTTGAAACTCAAACTAAAAAAAGCTACACTAGTGTTAAAGAATAGTGGAAAGAAGGGATTTTCTATGGCTACTGAAACAGCAATAATTCGTGTAACTGGGCTTGTTCAAGGTGTTGGTTTTCGGTACACGACAAAACATTTGGCTTATAAATTTGAAATAAGTGGCACTGTGAAAAACTTGGATGATGGCTCGGTTGAAATTGGTGCCCGTGCTGAGTCCAACAACTTAGAAAAATTTATTGATGCGATAAAACAAGGGCCATCTCCTGCTGCACGCGTAAACGAAGTGTTTATCTATAAAGGGGCTCCCGTTCCCGAGCGAAAAACTTTTGATATTGTCTATTAAATTAAGCCTTGAATTCCCCCTTTATTTGGCTTATAGTTAAGGAATGACATGAACCACGGAAAGGAGCTGATCGTACCGTGGGGATAATGGCTCAAATGTTTTCGGAACCTGAATTCATTTCCATTTCCGTCACTTTTCTGTTAACGCTCGCCATTTTTCGTTTTTGGCCAGCGATTCGCTTTTTAAAACCAACAATGACGACTCACGTTCGAGCGATTCAAGTTTTTCACCTTCCAATTGGAAAAGTGAAAATAAATGCTTTGCAACCTCTTAATTTTGTTGTAAATTGGATCGTTGTTGCCCTTAAAAAAACACAGCCAAGTGATGATGAAACACATTGTTCTTCCCTTTCCAGCTATGTAAATTGAAATTTTAGGAGGAAAAAAGAACAGTGAAAAAGAAACATATACTTTTAATCAGCCTGCTTCTTATTGGACTTGTTGTCCTTTCTGGATGCAGCATGGATCCTTCACAAAATCAAGACGGATTCTTCTATAAATATCTAATTTGGCCGCTTACTTGGTTTATCCAGTTTGTCGCATCCTTTTTCGGTAACAATTACGGAATTGCTATTATCATCACTACGTTAATCATTCGGGCTGCTATTATGCCCCTTAACTTGCGGACAGCGAAAGCGCAAATGGGAATGCAATCGAAAATGGCTGTTGCTAAACCTGAAATCGATGATATTCAAGCTCGTCTAAAACGGGCTGCTACTAAAGAAGAGCAAACGAAAATCCAGCAAGAAATGATGGTTGTCTATCAAAAATACAATATTAATCCGATGCAGATGGGCTGTTTGCCGCTACTTATCCAGATGCCCATTTTGATGGCCTTTTACTATGCTATCCGAGGATCTGATGCGATTGCTTCGCATACTTTCTTGTGGTTCAATCTTGGGTCACCTGATACAATCCTTGCGGTAATCGCTGGGCTTGTCTACCTTGGTCAGTACTACGTTTCAATGATCGGCTATACACCAGAACAGAAAAAACAGATGCGAATCATGGGACTCTTGTCTCCTGCAATGATTCTATTTATCTCTTTCTCGGCTCCGTCTGCCCTTGCACTTTACTGGGCTGTCGGTGGGATTTTCTTAGCTGGTCAAACACTTCTTACGAAAAAACTTTACATGAATAAACATCCAGAAATTAAAGAAATGGAAGCTAGCGAAAAAGAATTTGAAGAAACCGTGGAAAAACAAAAGAAATAATTTAAAAAGCGCGGAGTGAGCAATCTCACTTCGCGCTTTTTTATATCACTCTTTTTTTGTTTCTGTTTTTTTGCTTGAGGACTCTTTTTCGATGAGCGGGAGTGTAATAGTGATCGCTGTTCCGCTTCCTTCGACACTCTCAGCACCAATTGTCCCTAAATAGCCTTCCACCAGTTGTTTCGCAATCGCAAGTCCGAGGCCGTTTCCTCCTCGCTCCCTGCTTCTTGCTTTATCCACTCGGTAAAAACGATTAAAGACTTTTTCAATCTCATCTTCAGAAATCCCAACTCCGTGGTCACGAATCACAATTTTCACTTGATCTTTATTTTTCAGCAATTGCATATTTACTTCTTTTGAATCGCCGGAATACTTGACTGCATTATCCATTACGATAATTAACAGCTGTTCGAGATGATTATGCTGAATAAGCGCAAATAGATTCTTTTCAGGCTCTTCAAGGGTGAATTGAAAATCTTCATACATGATTTCAAAATTGCGTCGCACTTGTTCAACGGTATCATTAATACTCGTGATTTGCAGTTCTTTTGTCTGCGAAACTTGCTCAGCTCTTGAAAGATCGAGCATTTCCTGAACAAGCCGCTTCATACGCTCAAGTTCAGTAAGTGAAGCTTTAAGAGATTCATCAAGAACCTCCGGATCATTTTTCCCCCAGCGATCCAGTAGCTTGAGGTGACCTTCCATAATTTGCACTGGCGTCCGAAGTTCATGCGAAGCATCTTCCACAAATTGTTTTTGTTGTTCAAAACTATTTTCAATTCGAGTCATCATGTCATTAAAAATAACCGTTAATTCGGTGATCTCATCACGCGACTTCGAAGTTGTTTCAATTCGTTTTTGGAAACCGTTACTACGAACATCATTCATTCCTTTCGCCAGTTTTGTTAGCGGCCGTAAGAAGTTTTGTGCAAGTAAGTAACCGAGCATACCACTAATGAAAAGCGCCACAGCACCGAGAAGAAACATCGTAAGTAGCAAACGCTCCATGATACGGTTATAACTTGTTAGCGGATTGATGATTTGAACATAGCCAATCACCGTAGAATTGTCCTCTATGGAAGTGATCGGGCCTTGTGAGATTAGCATTTTATCACCGCTAATCGTTGGCTTACTCGTCACTTTATCACTTATATCTGTATGAAAATACTTTGTAAAATCATTATTCGCTGTTTTTTGGCTAGAGGTAAGGAAATACTTGTCGAGTTGATTCCCCTTGTCATCATAAATAGCGATGACTTGGTCTTGAATTTTACGACTGATACTTGGACTTTTGTCAAAGACTTCCTTTAACAAATCAGCGTTATCCAAATTCCCTGATTTCAAAACCTGGTTAGAGGTGGTTTCTGCAAGAAGTGTATTCACTTTTTCCTCTTCTTCATTTAAGAGCATCTGGCCAATTCCTTGATAAATTGCATAAGAAAACAAAAAGAATGTCAGAAAAATCGCAGCTGATGCCCCGAAAGTCCATTTGAATTTTAATGAACGACTCTTTAGTGAAAAATTGCTAACTCCTGTCATGTACGCATCACATATCCAGTACCGCGAACAGTTTGAATATAGCTTTCCCCATCGTCGTGGTCAATTTTATTCCGTAAATAGCGGACATATACATCGACAACGTTAGTTTCAACTTCTGTTTCATAGCCCCAAACTTTGTTTAATAGCACTTCCCGTGTAAGAACGATGTTCACATTTTCCATCAGGGTTAAAAGAAGCTCATATTCACGTTTAGTTAAATCAATTACTTCTTCCCCGCGTCTTACAATTCGACTTTCCTTTTCCACTACTAAATCACGGTATTCAAGCGTCGTCTGCTTAGCGGATTGCTCCGCCGTTTCCACACGTCGTAAAAGCGAACGAAGGCGTGCAAGCAATTCTTCAATTGCAAAAGGCTTCACGATATAATCATCGGCACCATGATCAAGACCCGAAACTCGGTCAATAACAGAATCACGTGCTGTAATCATAATAATAGGTGTTTGTTTCACTTGACGAATTCTGCGGCAGACTTCCATTCCGTTTAAATGAGGCAGCATTAAATCAAGCAAAATTGCATCCCATTCCTCATTAAGCGCAAGTTCTAACCCCTCACGGCCATCATTCGCCACCGTTGTTTCATAATTTTCATGTTGAAGCTCAAGTTCTATAAAGCGAGCTAAGTTTTTTTCATCTTCAACTATCAGGATTTTGCTCATCCAAAAAACCTCTCTTTCGAGTCATGACTATACATCTATTTCTATTGTATCGAACTTTAAAGATAAAACAACTCTTAACCGCTTATTCCAGCTATTTTTTAGCAAATTATTATTTAAATCCTTTATATTCTCATGTATTTTTCAGAAAACAAATAAAAAAAAAGACGCATTCTTTCATGAAGAAAAGATGCGTCTTTCTGTCAAATTTTATTCGTCCACTTCTGGCCATTCAGTGTGGAACGTTCCTGGTTTATCGACACGTTCATATGTGTGCGCACCAAAATAATCTCGTTGCGCTTGAATCAAGTTTGCAGGAAGCACACTTGAACGGTAACTATCGTAGTAGCTAATTGCTGCTGAGAAGGTTGGAACTGGAATTCCAGCTTTTACAGCTTCCGCTATTACTTCGCGAAGCGCACCTTGATAGTTGTCCGCAATTCCCTTGAAATAAGGATCAAGCAACAGATTGTTTAAGTTTTTATCGGTATTATATGCATCTGTAATTTTTTGCAAGAAGCGTGCGCGAATAATACAACCCGCACGGAAAATCTTAGCAATTTCCCCGTATTGTAAATCCCAATTATATTCATCACTTGCGACCTTCATTTGAGCAAAACCTTGCGCATAAGAAGCAATTTTACTGAAATAAAGAGCACGACGAACAGATTCGATAAAGGCTTTTTTATCGCCGTTAAATTGATAACTTGTCGGTCCTGTTAAGACAGAGCTTGCTTGAACACGTTCTTCTTTTAGCGCCGAAATGTAACGTGCAAAAACGGACTCAGTAATAAGCGAAAGTGGAACACCTAGGTCAAGCGCACTTTGACTTGTCCATTTACCGGTGCCCTTTTGACCCGCTTTATCCAAAATCACATCTACAATCGGTTTACCAGTGACATCATCACGAACTTTCAAAATGTTTTTAGTGATTTCGATCAAGTAGCTATCTAATTCACCTTCGTTCCATTCTGCAAATACTTCAGCAAGTTCATCATGACTTAAGCCAACGATGTCTTTTAAAATTGTATAAGCTTCTGCAATCAGTTGCATATCCCCGTACTCAATTCCATTATGCACCATTTTTACATAGTGTCCCGCTCCGTCTGGACCAATATAAGTAACACACGGTTCTCCATCAGCAACCGCAGCAATTTCACGTAAGATGGGAGCCACTAAGTCATAAGCTTTACGCTGACCACCAGGCATGATAGAAGGACCTTTAAGAGCGCCTTCTTCCCCACCAGAAACACCCGTTCCGATAAAGTTAAAACCTTCTTCGCTCAGTTCTTTGTTACGACGAATGGTATCTTTGAAAAAGGCATTTCCGCCATCAATTAAAATATCGCCTTCTGTAAGGAAAGGTTTTACGGCTTCAATCATCATGTCAGTTGCTTCACCAGCCTTAACCATGATGAGGACGCGGCGTGGCACTTCGAGCGATTCGACAAACTCCTCTAAACTATATGTCGGAACCAATTTTTTACCGGGATGCTCTTCCATAACCGCTTTCGTTTTTTCAGACGAACGATTAAAAATGGAGACAGTGTGACCACGGCTTTCGATATTTAAAGCGAGGTTACGTCCCATAACGCCCATTCCGATTACTCCAATTTCTTGTTTTGCCATTTGAAATATTCTTCCTTTCCTGCTTTTTTTCCAGGCAGAAAACCTGTCCTGCTTTCTTTCAACCCCTTAACTATACCAAAATCGAGCGTTACGAGCAAATGAATCTTCTTCGCTCACTCATTTTTTGAAAAAGCAGTAACGACTTCCATCCCCCTACTTGAAACTACTAAATCCAAGATAAACTGAGTTAAAACAAGGAGTGAGTCTTGTGTAATTTGTTCATTTTCCGAATGCGCCTTTTCATAGCCGACAGAAAGAAGTAGCGTCTCAAATCCGCGGTCATTCAAAATATTGGCATCTGAACCACCAGCAAATCGCACTTCTGTTCCAGTTAAGGATTGCTTCTTAAGTGCTCTTTTAGCGAGTTTCACACTTGGATGAGTCTCTTTTATTTCAAATCCAGGATATATGACATGCAAATCTGATCGAACCTTCACGCCATATTTTTGCTCTGCTTGAGTAAACGCAAGTTTCACATTTTCCATTTCAAGAAGCAACTCCTCAAGCAGAAAACAGCCAGTTAGTTCAAGCTCCACCTGAACAGCTTCTTCTCCCTCTTCACTGCATTCTCCTTCAAAGCGGGTCATTTCCAAATGAAACTTGGCAGGTAATTTGAGCTGCTTAATATGATGTAAAATGGTCCGTGCCACATTGATTCCCGAAACATTACTCGTCAAAAAGCGTTGTACCACTCGGAAATCCATTCGTGCTCGAGTATCCGAAAGTCGCTGGAACGATCCTACTTCCCCGGGGGCATCGAGACAAAAACCATATCTTGCAGAAAGGCGATTTAATTCAAGCATCTTCACGCCCTGTAAGCCACTTTCCTCTTTCGTAGTAAAAATAAATTCAAGAGTGCCATGCGGTATCTCCATTTCCTTTAGAGTAGCAATAACAGCAAGAAGAGCAGCAACTCCAGCTTTGTCATCCGCTCCTAAAAAACCCGTTTTCGCTTTATAAATCCCTTCTTCAAGAATTACTTCCGGTTCACTTCCATTCGAAGCTGTATCCAAATGCGCCACGAAAAAAAGGGCTGGATATTCCTCACTTGTTGCAGGAATTTGAGCAATTAGCCCCCCAGCGCCATTATAAATCAGCGGAACCTCTTGTCGACTTAGCTCCGCTTCGAGGTACTGAATTAGCGCATCTTCTTCACCAGAAGGAGAATAAATACGCGCGATGGTTTCAAAATAGGAATGTACATCCGAAATTGCCATGGTAAGCCTTCTTTCTTTTTCAGCTCTCTATAAAAGTCATTTCCTTCTTGAAGAACTGAGCAAAAATTGTTAGAATCATACTAATAGAAAAGTTTTCGAGAGAGGAGCCACATACGTCCTATGTCAAATAAAAAAGTTGTCCGCTTTGTTGTCATCTTGATGCTCATCGCCATTGTGCTATCAAGTGTTTTAACAGGTGTGCTCATGGTTCTTTAAAAAGCCGAACGAGTTCGGCTTTTTTTATTATAAAAAAAGAGCAGCACCCAGTGGGTACTACCCAAAAATAGCTAGGGAGTTTAGGGGTATAAATTCTAGATGTAAGTTTAGTACCCCCAAACCAAGTGTTTCAAACATTGTTAGTAAATCGGCGTATTGTCTTTCGAAATTTCTTCGACTTTTTTCTTGATTGCTTGTAAGAATCTTCCAGCCATAAGACCATCTAAAATACGATGATCAATCGACAAGCACAAGTTGACCATATCACGAATTGCAATCATGTCGTTAATCACAACCGGCCGCTTCACAATAGATTCTACTTGCAAGATTGCTGCTTGTGGATGATTGATAATCCCCATTGACTGAACAGATCCGAATGAACCCGTACTATTTACAGTGAAGGTTCCACCCGACATATCTTCTTGCGTTAATTTATTGTTTCTTGCCTTAGCCGCAAGCTCACTAATTTCACGAGCAATCCCCTTGATGGATTTTTCATCTGCATTTTTAATGACTGGTACATAAAGCAAGTCATTTGCTGCAATTGCAATCGAGATATTCACATCTTTATGTTCAATGATTTTATCAGTTGCCCAAGTGCTGTTTAATGTAGGGAATTCTTTCAGCGTTTGCGCAACTGCTTTGATAAAGAAAGCAAAATACGTTAAGCTAAATCCTTCCTCTTGCTTAAATTTATCTTTTAAGCTATTTCTGTACCGTACAAGACTCGTCGCATCGGCTTCTGTCATCATCCAAGCGTGAGGAATTTCGTGTTTGCTTTCGACCATATGTTTTGCAATCGCTTTACGAACTCCACTAACCGGTATTTCTCGGTCGCCATTTGCGGCTTTCGGAATTTGAACAGCCTCTTTTTCTTGCTTAGGCGAAGAAGATGTCACAGCTGGCGTTTCAGATTGAGCTACTTTTGAACTTGCCCCACCACTTTCTACAAACTGTAAAATGTCTTTTCGTGTGATTCGGCCACCTTTTCCGCTACCTTCCACCTGATTTAAATCAACGCCATGTTCAGCAGAAAGACGTAAAACTGCGGGAGAAAGACGAGCACCAGATGGCGCATTTGCTTTCGCTTGCTGAATGTTTCCTCCACTACTTTGGCTAGCCTGAGCAGATTCTACTTCCTTTGTAGGCGCTTTTTCTTCCGTAGAGGCAGCATCCTGCGTTTCACCTGCTTCTTCTGTTTCAATCGTGCAGATAACCGCTCCAACTTCAAGCGTTTCATCTTCTTTTGCAATCAGTTCCTTAATCGTTCCAGAATATGAAGAAGGCACTTCTGCTGTTACTTTATCCGTGAGCACTTCTGCAATTGCATCATATTTTTCAACTTTTTGTCCCGGTTCTACTAACCAAGAACTAATCGTTCCTTCCGTTACACTCTCACCGAGCTTTGGCATCGTGATTTCCATAATCGCCACATTCGTTCACTCCTTCATTAGAATTCAGCTAGTTCACGCATTTTTTCCAGTACTTTATCCGGATTGATCATGAAGAATTTCTCCATGGTCGGTGAAAACGGCATCGCAGGAGAATCCGGTCCTGCTAATCGCATAATCGGCGCATCTAAATCAAACAAACAATGTTCCGCAATAATCGCAGAAACTTCCCCGATAATACTTCCTTGCAGGTTGTCCTCTGTAACAAGTAACACCTTTCCAGTCTTTTTAGCCGCTTCAATAATAGCTTCCTCATCAAGCGGATAAATCGTCCGCAAATCAAGGATATGGGCTTCGTAGCCATCGCTAGCAAGTCTTTCCGCAGCCTGCTGAGCAAACTCAACCGCAAGTCCATAAGTAATCACGGTGATGTCACTTCCTTCACGGACAACGTTTGCCTTCCCAATCGGCACCGTGTAATCCGTTTCCGGAACTTCACCTTTTAACAAGCGGTAAGCCCGTTTATGTTCGAAGAATAAAACCGGATCATTATCACGAATCGCCGCTTTTAATAATCCTTTTGCATCATACGGATTCGAAGGAATTACAATCTTAAGCCCAGGTTGACCGAAAAAGACTTTTTCAACTGACTGGGAGTGATAAAGCGCACCGTGGACACCGCCGCCAAACGGGGCGCGGATAACCATTGGAACACTCCAATCATTATTCGACCGATAGCGAATCCGTGCCGCTTCAGAAATAATTTGGTTCACAGCTGGCATGATGAAATCTGCAAACTGCATTTCGGCAACTGGACGGTAGCCGTACATAGCGGCGCCGATTCCAACACCTGCGATCGCAGATTCAGCTAGTGGTGTATCAATGACGCGTTTTTCACCAAACTGATCATACAAGCCAGCAGTTGCTTTAAATACGCCGCCTTTTTTCCCGACGTCTTCTCCCAAAATAAACACTTTTTCATCGCGTTCCATTTCTTCGCGAAGCGCCATTGTAATAGCATCAATATATGAAATGACTGGCATCCTTTATTCCTCCCCCGTACGTTCTTCATACACAAAACGAAGTGCTGATTCAGGTTCCGAGTAAGGTGCATTTTCAGCATACTCAGTCGCTTCATTCACTTCTTTTGCGATTTCTTTTTCAAGTGCTTCCACATCTGCTTCCGTTAAAAAGCCTTCTTCAAGTAGTTCATTTTTAAAAATCGTTAACGGATCACTTGCTTTAGCATTTTCTACTTCTTCACGCGAACGGTAAGAGCGATCATCATCATCTGAGGAGTGCGGAGTAAACCGGTAAGAAATCGTTTCAATAAGAGTTGGACCTTCTCCTTTTCTTGCCCGGTCTGCTGCTTCTTTAAAAGCAAGATAGACTTCCGTCATATTGTTCCCATCCACACGAACACCAGGCATTCCATAACCAAGCGCACGATCTGACAATTTTTCCGCAGCATATTGTTTTTCAGCTGGAACACTAATCGCATATTTATTATTGTGGATCACATAAACAACAGGTAATTTATGAACACTCGCGAAGTTGATCCCTTCATGAAAATCTCCTTGGTTTGAGGAGCCTTCTCCCGTTGATGTGTAAGCAACAATATCATCGCCAGCCATCTGAGCCGCTAAACCAATTCCAGCTGCATGCGGGAACTGCGTTGTAACCGGTGAACTTTGCGTTACAATCCGATTTTTCTTTTGTCCAAAGTGAGAGGGCATTTGGCGACCCCCTGAATTTGGATCTTCCGCTTTGGCAAAAGCAGAAAGCATAATATCGCGTGCAGTCATTCCAAAAGCAAGAACCACTGCCAGATCTCGGTAATAAGGAAGACAATAATCCTTATCTAAGTCAAATGCGTAAGCCGCACCAATCTGAGCAATTTCTTGTCCTTGTCCAGAAATCGTAAAAGGGATTTTCCCCGAACGATTTAAAAGCCAAATTCGTTCGTCTAGTCTTCTTGCAAGTAAAGTTGTTCGAAACATTTCATGTAACTTTTCTTTTGACAACCCTGTATCTTTTAAAGCCATTATCGTTCCTCCTATACTTTCCAACATCATTTTTAGCCATGAATTTGATTGCCATCAACAGCAAGCGCTGCTTCCCCGAACGCCTCTGAAAGCGTTGGATGCGGGTGAATCGTCTCTCCAATTTCCCAAGGTGTAGCATTTAACACTTGTGCAAGCGCCGCTTCGCTGATCATGTCAGTCACATGTGGACCGATCATTGAAACGCCTAACAAATCATCTGTCTTTTTATCTGCAATAACTTTAATAAAACCATCCGATTCCCCGAATACGAGCGCCTTTCCGATTCCGCGGAAGAAAAATTTCCCTTTTTTCACTTCGTATCCACGCTCTTTAGCAGTTTCTTCACTAATACCAACACTCGCGATTTCAGGGGAAGTATAAATACAACGTGGTACAAGGTCATAATCCAGTTCTTCTACTGCTTCGCCAGCAATATAGCTTGCTGCAATTATTCCTTCATGCATGGCAACATGTGCAAGTTGCAAAGTCGGAATGCAGTCCCCAATTGCGAACATGTGACTTTCTTTCGTTTGGAAGCGTTCGTTAACTTGAATAAAGCCACGATCCACGACCACATCTGTATTTTCTAATCCGATATTTTCCACATTTGCAGCTCGACCAACTGAAACAAGCATCTTTTCAGCTGTAAAGCTTTGCGTTTCACCTTTTACAATTGCATTAATTGTAACTGAACCAACTTGTTTGACAAGTGAATCTGGTTGAACCTCGGCACTTGTCACCATCTTAATTTTCTTTTTCTTAAAGAGTCGGGTGAGCTCTTTCGAAATTTCTTGATCTTCTGTTGGCACGATCCGGTCTGCGTATTCAAGCACCGTCACATCCACACCGAAATCATGTAGCATTGACGCCCATTCCATGCCAATAACCCCGCCTCCAACAATCAAAATTGATTTAGGCAGTTCCTCCATTTGCAAGGCCCCGTCAGAGGAAAAGACATCTTTTTCATCCAGTTCAAGCCCTTTTAAAGAACGAGGTCTCGATCCCGTTGCAATAATCAAGTTTTTTGGAATGATCATTTCATTTTCAGAGCCATCATTAAATTCAATCGAAATCGTTCCAGCAGTCGGTGAAAAGATCGATGGCCCAAGAATTGTTCCAGTCCCTTCATAAAGATCGATTTTACCTTTTTTAAACAATTGATGAATTCCATTTGTTAGCTGATCTACAATTTGGTTTTTGCGTTCAATTGCTTTAAGAAAATTAACAGATGAACTTCCTTCCACTGCAACACCAAACTCTTCTGCTCTTTTCACAGTTTGAAAAACTTCAGCCGACCGAAGTAGCGCCTTGCTCGGAATACATCCACGGTGCAAACAAGTTCCGCCTAGACGATCTTTCTCAACAACAGCCACACTAAGGCCTTTTTTAGCTGCCTCAATTGCTGCTACATATCCTCCGGTTCCGCCGCCTAAAACGACAACATCATATTCTTTTGCCATTCTTGTTCCTCCTTTTAATATTCTTTCGCTTTTTCTTCTTTTGCAAGAACCCGCTGAGCCCCTTCATTTAATGCGAATAACTCATCTTCTCCGGGCGAAATAATCACTTTTTCAATCCAAGAAACAAGTTCTGAAACTTGCTGCGTAAACCTCGTGCTCTTCGCAAGACCACCAGTTAAAATGATAGCATCTAGATTCCCTTTGAAATGAACAGCGACTGCTGAAATTTCTTTGGCGACTTGATACGCCATCGCTTTAAAAACAAGTTCTGCTTCTTCGTCATGAGCCTCAATGCGCTCTTCAATTTCAAGCATGTTATTCGTCCCAAAATAGGAGACCATACCGCCTTCCCCAATCAATTGTTTTTCTAACCTTTCTTTTGTAGCGCCTTCTCTAAAGCAAGCATCAAGAAAGGTTGATAACGGAAGTGTCCCAGAACGTTCTGGGCTAAATGGCCCTTCACCACCAAGAGCATTATTAACATCAATGGCTTCACCGTTCATGTGAGCAGCAACAGAAATTCCACCACCAAGGTGAGCAATAACAAAACGACTTTCCTCATAACTTTTCGAAAGTGCTCGTGCTACTTTACGAGCAGTTGCTTTATGATTCAAAGCATGGAAAATACTAATGCGCTCATAATCTTTATGACCAGAGATTCGTGCTACAGGGATTAGTTCATCCACCACGACAGGATCAACAATATAAGCTTTTTTGCCAAGAGGCTCACTTAACTCTCTTGCTATTAATCCACCTAAATTACTGGCATGCTGACCAGATACACCAATCTGTAAATCTTTCACCATCTGGTCGTTTACTTCATAAGTACCTCCCTTTAACGGTCTAAGCAAGCCGCCTCGACCAACAACGGCATCTAACTCTTCCAGATAAAAATCTCGAGCTGCAAGCCGTTCAAGAATCTTACTTTTACGAAACTCCAGTTGTTCTAGGATACTGTCAAAGTGTTTTAACTCTTCATATGAGTGACGCATTTCCTCCTCAAACCGAAGTTCTTTTCCATCATAAACCGCCATCTTGGTTGACGTTGAACCAGGATTGATCGCTAAAACTGTGTGGCTCATGTTATACCCCCTTTGTTTTTCAGGTGAATCTTCAGAATCAATCGAATTTGTGAAATTTGATTGATGTTGTCAGTCTATTCAGCACTATTGTAACATGGGGATTTAGAAGAAAAAAAGGCTTTGCTTCTAAATTAAAGAAAACGCTTTATTCACATTTGTTTAACATATTCAGACCATTCTGCCAGTTAACAAAAAGGATAACAATTTATTTTCAGCAGAATCACTTCGTGAAGAAATGACAACTGGCGCTTTAGCACCGATTACAGAACTCGCAACATGAGCGTTTCCAAAGTAAACGAGAGACTTATAAAGGGCATTTCCTGTTTCGATGTTCGGGACAATGATGATATCTGCATCTCCTGCTGCAACATTTTCAATGCCTTTATGTAACGCAGCTTCCTTCGAAATCGCAGCATCAAAAGCAAGTGGCCCCGCAGCTTCGATTTCCGGATAGGTTTCCTTCACAAATTTAACAAGTTCAGCGGCATCGACAGTAGAAGGCATTTTTTCAGTCACTTGTTCAACGGCACTTAAAAAAACGACTTTAGGTGAAGAAACTCCAAATTTACGAACGGCTTCAATCGCATTCAGCGTAATTTGCTTTTTTTCTTCAAGCGTTGGCGCAATATTCATCGCACAGTCTGTGATAAAAAGTGGTTTTGGATAGTTAGGCAGTTCAAACATCGCGATTTGTGACAATAGCTTATCCGTTCGAAGTCCAGTTTCTTTTGCAAGTACAGCACGAAGAACAGTCGCTGTTGGTACAAACCCCTTCACAAGCACATCTGCTTTTCCAGTTCGAACTGCATGAACAGCAAGTTTAGCTGCTTCTTCGTCTGAGTGAGCTTTAAAAACCTTCACTTTTTGTTCATCATAGTCAAGTTCTCCAGGTCCGAATAAAAGAAATTCTCCCAAGTCATTTTGCAGTGCCAAATCAACCGTTTGCTTAATTACAGGATCGCTAGCCCCCGCCACTGCATAAATTCGTTTTTTCGCAAAACTAGTTTTTAAAACCGACTCTTTTTCCAACATCCTTCCCCCTTTTGGTAGATACACAAAAAAGGCTTGTTTGGAATTAGCATCTGTTTTTATGACCTGGTGATAAAAACCACCCTTTCATTTTAAACAAAAACTCTTCCATATGCAAGCCGTTTTGTTTTATTCATTGTTTTTCTTGATGGCGTTTGCTTGCTCAATCATTTCTTCCGCATGTTGCTTAGCAAGTTTAGTAACCTCTGTTCCGGCGATCATTCGACCAATTTCAAGCACTTTCTCCTCGCCTGTAATTTTTTCCACACGAGTATTCGTCCGATCGTTTTGGACTTGTTTTGTTATATAAAAATGATGGTCTGCCATTGCTGCTACTTGCGGTAAGTGAGAAATACAAAGTACCTGAGACCCCACTGAAACCGCATAAATTTTTTCTGCAATCGCCTGAGCAACCCGTCCACTCACCCCAGTATCAACTTCATCAAAAATAATCGATGTAATCCCTTGATGTCTAGAAAAAATCGTCTTAAGCGCGAGCATCATACGCGAAAGTTCACCGCCAGAGGCAACTTTTGATAGCGGTTTTGCTGGCTCCCCAGGATTCGTTGAAATATAAAATATGACTTCGTCCTGTCCAGTTTCCTGAAATTCTGCCATCTTTACAAAATGCACTTCGAAAATGGCTTTTTCCATATACAATTGATTTAACTCTTGTTTAATTTGCTTTTCTAATTTCCTAGCAGCTTTATGGCGAATTTCAGTTAATACTTCTGCTTGCTCTTTTGTTTTCAACTTCCATTCTTCTACTTTTTCTTCTAGTTTTCCAACGCTTTGTTCACTATTTTCAAGTTGATCAATTTCGAGTTGTATTTCTTCATAATAACGAATAATATCATCAATCGTTTTCCCATATTTGCGTTTCAACTGACTTAGTTCAGCCAAACGATTTTCAATTTCATTCAGTTCATCTGGCTGAAACTCTAACTGATCAAGCGCTTGACGAATTTCTGAAACGGCATCTTCAAGTTGATAAAAACTCGAAGCGACGTTTTCCCCAAGTGCACGATAGTCATTCGTAACGGAACTCGCTACTTCCAGTTCGCGCATCGCTTCCCCGGTAAACGTTAGTCCTCCTGGTTCTCCGGTTAAAGCATTATAAGCCGCACTTAAACTTTCTGAAAGCTTTTCGAAATTGACTAAACGATTTTTTTGTTCAGTTAATCGTTCTTCTTCACCACTTTCAAGATTCGCAGCAGTAATTTCTTGCTCTTGAAAGCGCAACATATCAAGGCGTTGAGCAAGCTCACGTTCATTTTGAGTAAAGTGGTGGAATTCTCTTTCAGCTTGTTTATACTTGGCAAAAGTTGCTTTGTAGGTCTGAATAGGCTTAGAAAGTGTTTGACTTGCAAAGCGATCAAGCAAGCTTAAATGAAATTCATCTTGCATAAGTTCTTGATGCTCATGTTGTGTATGAATATCCAATAATTTTGCACCAACATCGCGGAGCAAACCTGTTGTAACTAACTTTCCATTAACACGACAAACGTTCTTCCCAGATTTAAAAACTGTCCGTTCAAGTACAACCATCCCGTCAGAAAAATCAATACCACTTTCAGAAAGCAAGTCCTCTAACGGTCGATTTTCACTTGGAAGATGGAACAACCCTTCAAGTGAGAGTTTATCTTCACCATGTCGAATAAATTGACTCGACCCTCTTCCACCGACTAAAAGACCAAGCGCATCAATGATAATGGACTTCCCAGCTCCTGTCTCCCCAGTTAAAACGGTCATCCCTTCCTCAAAAGAAAGGGAGAGGGACTCGATGATCGCAAAATTATGAATGGTTAATTCTTGTAACATCCCTTTATCACCTTCCATTAAAGCATTTCGACTAATCGTTCTGCCACTCTTTTTGCTTCTGCATCTGAACGGCAGATAATAAGACACGTGTCATCTCCGCAAAGCGTACCAGCCTTTTCTGGCCAGTTCAAATTATCAAGCAGAGCACCAATCGCATTTCCGTTTCCCGGCATCACTTTTAAGATCAAAATAAATTGCACAGTATCTACACTAATAAAGCAATCTACTAAAGCTCGTTTTAACTTTTGCTGCGGATTAAACTTATTATCAGCAGGTAAGCTATATTTATAAGTTCCATTTTGCGTTGGCACTTTAACCAGATGGAGTTCTTTAATGTCACGCGAAATCGTAGCTTGCGTAACTTTCACTCCACGTTCTTGAAGTAAATCAACGAGTTCTTCTTGCGTGTCGATCTCATTTGAAGTAACGAGTTCACGAATAATAATATGACGATGCCCTTTATTCATAATTTTTTCACCTCACGAAATTTTTTCTATCTCCATCTTATCTAAAAAAACGCATAAAGTCACGAATTTAACGTTAATAGCTTTTTAAATAAACAAAGAGATTTTATTCATCTTTATACATGAAAATCAAAAATAGCGCTTAAAAGATTACATCTAAAAACCATTTTTATCTTTCTAGCAAAAAATGAACACCACTTTTTACTGTGGTGTTCATTCACTATTTCTTTTTATCTAGTTCAAAGTGAGCCGTTTTCACAACTTCATCAACTGCATCTGCGGCAAGCAAATACTCTCCTGGCTCCTTTTCATTTCCCGTCCAAGTTAAGTGAGCAATGAATTCAATATTGCCCTCTCCACCAGTTATTGGTGAGTAATCTAAGCCACGAATCGTATAGCCGATTTTTTGGGAGAAAGTCAAAATTTCATTTACAACCGCCGCATGAACCTTTGGATCTCGGATAATGCCTTTTTTACCAACTTGCTCTTTTCCAGCTTCAAACTGTGGTTTAATTAAAGTCATGACATCTCCACCTGAGACAAGCACAGTCCGAAGCACCGGCAAAATCAGTTGAAGCGAAATAAAAGAAACGTCAATCGTTGCAAATTCCGCAAGTCCTTCTTCAAAATCTGCTTGCGTTACATGCCGGAAATTTGTTCGTTCCATGACTGTCACACGGTCGTCGCTCCGGAGTTTCCAAGCGAGCTGGTTATAACCAACATCTAGCGCATAAGAATGTTTAGCTCCATTTTGAAGAGCACAATCCGTAAAACCACCCGTTGACGCTCCAATATCAAGCATCAATTTATCCTTGACGTTAAAATCAAAAACTTTTAAGGCTTTTTCAAGTTTTAATCCACCACGACTGACATAAGGAATCGTTTCCCCTTTAATTCGAAGCTCACTATCTATAGGAATTTTCTCTCCTGGCTTATCTACGCGCGTATCCGTACGGTACACAATTCCAGCCATAATAGCCCGTTTCGCTTTTTCTCGCGTTTCAAATAGCCCTTGTTCCACAAGCAGTACATCTGCGCGTTCTTTTTTTACATTCATTTTCTTAGTTCGCCTCTAGCTTTCCGAAATACGCGAGCATTTCTAGCAATTTCCGTTCAATCGCGTCCTGCGAAATCCCATTTTCTTTCAGCAACAAATCTACAGAGCCATGGCTGATAAAAGCGTCTGGCAACCCGATACGGTGAATCAGCGAGTTAAAATGTCCTTGCTCTTCAGCAAATTCGAGAACACTACTACCAAAGCCTCCTGCAAGAACGGCCTCTTCAACCGTTAAAATAGCAAGCTTTCGCTCTAAGAAAGTTTGAAGTAAGCCTTCGTCCAGCGGTTTTATAAAGCGCGCGTTCACAACTCCTACACCAAGGCCACGTTTATTTAATTCTTCAGCCGCCGCTAGTGCCATATCAATCGTTGTTCCAAAAGTTAAAATAACTGCATTTATCGGTTCAACAAGCGTTTCCCAGTTGCCAATGGGAAGTGTTGCTTTATCCTTTTCAATTGTCACACCAGATCCGGAACCTCGCGGATAGCGTAACGCAAAAGGCCCAGAAAATGCGTGTGCCGTTTGAATCAAATGATAAGCCTCATTTTCATCTTTTGGCATCGCAATCACCATATTGGGGATGCTCCGCAAGAAAGCAATATCAAACACTCCTTGATGTGTTTCACCGTCTCCACCAACAAGTCCTGCTCGGTCAATCCCGATCAAAACACTTAAATTTTGACGTGCCACATCATGGATGACTTGATCATACCCTCTTTGCAGGAAGGTCGAATAAATCGCCAAAAATGGTTTGAGACCATCTGCCGCAATACCAGCAGCGAGTGTTACAGCATGCTGTTCAGCAATCCCGACATCGAAAAAGCGATCAGGAAACGTCGCTGCAAATTTTTCAAGTTTAGAACCAACTGGCATCGCTGGTGTAATCGCAACAATCCGCTCATCTTCTTTTGCAAGCTCTAAAATGGTATCGCTGATCACTTCACTCCAAGAAGGTGCCGTAAGCGCTGGCTTAATAAAATCACCAGTTTCAATTTTGTAAGGACCAGTCCCATGCCAAGCGCCACTTGTATCCGTTTCAGCTGGGGCATAGCCTTTCCCTTTTTTCGTCACAACATGAATCAAAGTTGGTCCTTTTACTTTTTTAGAAAACTCAAAGTTTGTAATCAAGTCCTGATAATCATGCCCATTCACAGGACCAAGGTAGGTAAAGCCCATTTCCTCAAAAAAGGTTCCTTGAACAAGCAAATATTTGATACTATCTTTAATTCGCTCCGCAGCATTTGCAATATGTTCACCAGCTTGCGGAATGCGTTTCATCGCCCGTTCTACATCCTTTTTGGCACGTTTAAACTTGCCTGATGTTCGCAACTTTCCAAGCATATTATGCATGGCGCCAACATTTGGCGCAATCGACATATTATTATCATTTAAAATCACAATCACTTCTTTTCCCATATCGCCAATGTGATTAAGCGCTTCAAGGGCCATCCCACCCGTTAACGCACCATCTCCGATAATTGGGAGTACGTGATAATCTTCATGTTTAATATCACGCGCAATCGCCATTCCCGCCGCTGCTGAAAGCGAAGTCGAACTGTGTCCTGTTTCAAAGACATCATGCGGTGATTCTTTTCTTTTCGGAAAACCGTCCAGTCCGCCATGCTGGCGAAGTGTATCGAAACGGTCTGCCCTGCCTGTCAGTATTTTATGAACATATGACTGATGCCCAACATCAAAAATAAATTTATCCCGTGGGCTTGAAAAAGAATGATGTAAAGCAATCGTTAGTTCAACAACTCCAAGATTCGGTCCAATATGACCACCCGTAACAGAAGTCGATTCGATTAAAAATTTACGTATTTCTGCCGAAAGCTCTTCCATTTCTGGAATTGTCATCTTCTTCAAAAAGGCAGGATCCTTAATTTTTAAAAGATCCAATCCAAACCACTCACTTTCGCTCCAAATTAATCATCGTAAGAAAAAACGCCCAAAAAACAGGGCTTTTCTCGCTCTTTCCTTATTTACTTCAACCATTATATCATTTCTAAAGCTTTTCCACCAAGAAAATCCAATAATTCTTTACAAACAAAAAAAGACAACCCTGCATGAACAGGATTGTCTTTCAAATTATACGATTAAGCTTACGCTTTGTTAACGTTCGCTGCTTGTGGTCCACGCGAACCTTCTTCGATATCGAAAGTCACTGCTTGACCTTCTTCAAGAGTTTTGAATCCGTCGCCTTGAATAGCAGTGAAATGTACGAATACATCATCTCCACCTTCACGTTCGATAAATCCAAATCCTTTTTCTGCGTTAAACCATTTAACTGTACCTTGTTCCATCTTAAATTTCCTCCTCGTGCTCAGTGCACACTTTATTTGTACTATTCTTGCTTAAGGCACGAGACGGAAAAGTTGTTTCAACTATCGAATCTTTACCCACAAAAATAATGCCATTTAAGAATAACATGCTTTATCCAGAAAAGCAAATGACTCGACTGAATCAAACGTCAATAGTTGCGCCTTACAATCCAATTTGCAATTTCAAGCAGTCTAGTTTTCCGAGAATCAAAACCTGAAAGGGATTCAACTGCTGCTAAGTAACGTTCTTCTAGTGCTTCTTTCGCACCTTCTAGCGTAAGTAAACTTGGATAGGTACTTTTTTCGAGTAATACATCCGTTCCAGCTTCCTTACCTAACACATCAGTTTCTCCTGTAACATCTAAAATATCGTCACAAATTTGAAAAGCAATCCCGATATTTCGAGCAAACTCCTGCAATTTAATACGCTCATTTTCCGTTGCGTCTCCCACGATACTTCCTGCAAAAACTGCCGAACAAAGAAGCGCCCCCGTCTTCCGGCTATGAATGGATGCTAACTGTTCAAGGGAAAGCTCTTGTTTCTCGCCTAAAATATCTGCTTGTTGTCCCCCAACCATGCCAAGTGCACCGGCTTGCTTCGCCAGGTCCTGAATAATTTTTAGCCGTTTAACTTCGTCTAGCTCAGTTGCATTTGCAATCTCTGAAAAAGCAAGCGTCAAAAGAGCATCACCCGTAAGAATTGCTGTCGCCTCACCAAAAACTTTATGACTTGTTGGCTTGCCACGTCGCAAATCATCATTGTCCATTGCCGGCAAATCATCGTGAATCAAGCTATATGTGTGAATCATTTCCAGTGCACTAGCAGCAGGAAGCGCAAGTTCTACGTCTTTTCCAAGCGCTTCTACCGTCGCAAAAACTAAAAGTGGACGAATTCGTTTTCCTCCAGCCATCAAAGAATAGAGCATCGCTTCCTTTAAGTGGGGCTCAATACGGGAATCGATAGCTTCTTCTAAGCGCTTTTCAGTTAGCCATTTGTAATGCTTTTGAAATTCTTGAAACTCCAACTAGTTCATTCCCCTTCCACATCTAAAGGCGCCTCGTTTCCTTCTTCATCAACAACTTTAGCCATTTTATCTTCCGCCGTTTTCAGTTTCGTTTCACAAAGCTTCGATAATTCAATACCACGCTGGTACATATTGAGCGATTCTTCGAGCGTTGCAGTTCCACTTTCAAGCGCTACAACAATTTCTTCTAGCTCTTTTAAGGCTTCTTCAAATGTCTGCTCCTTTTTCGTTGCCAATTTCCATTTCCTCCTTTGCTGTTACATTTGCTTGAAATTTTCCGCCATATATTCGAACAGAAACCTCGTCACCTAACTCAATTTCGTCAATATGCTTAACGAGCGTATTTTCCTTATAAGTAAGTCCAAATCCTCTTTTAAGCAAAGACAACGGGTTTAAATATTCAAGCGCTTCTATTTGTCTCACAAACTGATGCCGCTTATCCTTAACAGTGACAGCCGCTGCCGTTTGGAGCCGTCTTGTAAGCTCATTTAGCGTTTGCTCGCTTTTTCTTAGCTCATAAACTGGCGAGTGACTTTTTAGTCTCCCACTTACTCGTTCAAATTGAAACTGTTTGCGTTCAAGTTGTTGCTTCATCGCTTGTTCTAGCTTTAAACGGTCAAAATCGAGACGCTCTATTTGATTTTCAAGTAAGCGTCTAGGCCCGTAAAACTGAAGCTTTTCTTTCAGAGCAAGGAGATCAGCTTGTCTACGTTCAAATATTAAATTAAGCGAATGAGTGAGTCGATATTTCCGCTCACTTAGCCTTTCTAATAAGTCCGCCGCATGCGGCACAGCAAGTTCAGCCGCCGCCGTTGGAGTTGCTGCCCTCACATCGGCCGCAAAATCTGAAAGGGAGAAGTCTGTTTCATGCCCCACGGCTGAAATAACCGGAACATCAGAGTCGTAAACGGAGCGAACTACCACTTCTTCATTAAACGCCCACAACTCTTCGAGTGAGCCACCACCACGGCCAATAATCATCAAATCAATATCATTGCGCTGGTTGATTCTCGCAATATTTTGCGCCACTTTCTGAGCCGAACCTTCCCCTTGTACAAGCGTTGGGTAAACAAGGACTTCAACGCTTGGCATTCGTCTGTGAATCGTTGTAAGGATATCCCGAACAGCCGCACCTGTCCGACTCGTAACAACAGCAATTTTAGAAGGGAAAGAAGGAAGCACTTTTTTATGCCTCGCATCAAAAAGTCCTTCCTTTTCCAATTTCGCTTTTAACTGTTCAAATTGCACATAAAGAGCGCCGATTCCATCAGGCTCCATGCCTTCAGCATAAAATTGATACCTTCCTGTTTTAGTAAAGACAGAAATTCGTCCAGTTAAAAGAATATTCATGCCATCTTCAGGCTTAAAGTTTAATTTTTGGACAGATTTTGCAAACATCACGACACGAATCATCGCGGCTTCATCTTTCAATGTAAAATAAAGATGACCACTTGCTGGCATTTTTAAATTTGAAATTTCTCCCTTGACAAAAACTTGTTTTAAATATGGATCCACTTCAAACTTACGCTCAATATATTTGGTTAGTGCCTCAACTGTTAAGTACTTTTCTTGCAAAATCATCACTTCCGTCTAGCCTTGTTTGGCAAATAATTTTTTTGCAGCGGTTAGTGTATTTTTTAGAAGCATCGTAATCGTCATCGGACCAACTCCACCTGGAACAGGTGTAATAAATCCAGCTTGTTCAAATACATCTTCATAATCTACATCACCGCAAAGCTTGTTATTTTCATCGCGATCCATTCCAACATCAATCACAATCGCACCCGGTTTCACAAAATTCTTTTTAACAAATTTTGCCCGTCCAGTCGCAACAACTAAAATATCAGCTTCGCTCGCAACTGCCGGCAAATCTTTTGTTCGACTATGTGCAATCGTAACAGTCGCATTTTCTTGAAGTAAAAGTTGAGCCACAGGCTTTCCAACAATATTACTTCTACCGATCACAACTGCGCGTTTACCTTCGATTGATTCGCCCGTTGATTTAATTAACTCAATGATCCCTGCTGGTGTACAAGGAACGAGTGTTTCTTTTCCAATAAACAAATTCCCAACATTTAAAGGATGGAAACCATCAACATCTTTTTCTTGGCTAATTGCATCAATGACTTTATCTTCTGAAATATGTTTTGGGAGTGGCAGTTGTACGAGAATCCCGTGAATCGAATCATCTTGATTTAAATCTTCCACTTGCTGAAGCAATTCTGCTTCACTAACCTCTTCTGGTAGCTCGATTAAAACGGACTTCATTCCAGCTTCTTCTGTCCGTTTTTGCTTATTTCTAACATATGTACGGGATGCCTGATTATCACCAACAAGCACAACCGCAAGACCGGGTTGCTTTCCTTTTTTAACGAGTTCGCTTACTTCTTTTGTTACGCTTTCCTGAATCTCTTTTGCTAATTTCTTTCCGTCAATTACTTGTGCCATTTCAAATTGCCCCCTTAAAAACTTATGATGAAGTAAGACGAAGACACGCAAAAGAAGGAAGAATTTCTCCTTCACTTTCTTTCGCTTCCCCCGCTTACAGTCAAACCATTAATCGTTTTTCGCAATATTTGCCAGTACACCATTAATAAACTTGCTAGCTTTTTCGTCGCTATACACCTTAGCAATTTCAATTGATTCATTTAAACTCACGCGATCGGGTACATCGTCTAAAAACAACATTTCAAATGCTCCCACTCGCAAAATCGACAAATCGACTTTATTCAAGCGATCTAACTTCCAATTATCCAAATGTGCCGTAATTTTTTCATCGAGCGCTTGTTTATGCTCGGTCACTCCAAAAACCAACTTCTCAACATAAGCCTCTTCTTCCTCATCCATGACGTTTTCAATGGCTTGTTCAGCAGTCATTTCATTTAGCTCCATCTGAAACAAAGCTTGAAGTGCGCGTTCGCGTGCTTCTCTTCTTTTCATTTTCGTACTCCTTTTCTCTTTCAAAACTTGCTTAGAAGGTTAAATCATCGAGAGAAAACGGTTCCGTCTTTTCAAACTGAACGCCTACAACATGAACATTAACTTCAAGAACATTGAGCCCTGTCATATTAAAGATCGCACTGCGAACAGCATCTTGGACATTTTCAGCTACAAGCGGAATACTTGCACCAAACAAAACCGTACAATAGAGATCAACCAAAATACCATCATCTACGAGATCAATTTTTACGCCCTTACGATAATTCACCGCTCCACCAAAACGCTCTCGCATTTCAGTAGCAAATCCACCTTGCATGGAAGCGACTTGTTCGACTTCACTTGCAGCAAGTCCAGCAATAACTCCAATAACCTCTGGAGCGATTTCAATTTTACCAAGGGGTTCATCTTGCCCTTTTCTAAGATCTCTTGTATAGGCCATGATTACTCCTCCTCGCTTTTATTCATAACGTCATGTTGTTCAAGAAACTTCGTATTAAAGTCTCCCGAACGGAATGCGTCTGTTTCTAAAACATTTAAATGGAAAGGAATCGTTGATGGAATCCCATCAATTGCAAATTCGCTTAAAGCCCGTTCCATTTTAGCAATCACTTCTTCCCGAGTATCCGCATGACAAATCAATTTTGCGATCATTGAATCATAGAAAGGCGGTATTTTATAGTTCGGATAAGCCGCTGAATCAATTCGAACGCCATTTCCACCTGGTGGCAAATAAAAAGTGATTTCGCCCGGGGCAGGCATGAAATTCCGTGCAGGATTTTCAGCATTAATTCGACATTCCATCGCCCAGCCATTCATCTTAATGTCTTGTTGCTTAACAGAAAGCTCTTCCCCAGAAGCCACAAGAAATTGTTCTTTCACAAGATCTACCCCTGTAACAAGTTCTGTTACCGGATGTTCCACTTGAATTCGGGTATTCATTTCCATAAAGTAAAACGATTTTTGTTTAGGTTCGTAAATAAACTCAATCGTTCCAGCTCCTGAGTAGCGCACTGCTTTCGCCGCTTTCACTGCCGCTTTCCCCATTTTCTGACGCATTTTTTCGTCAAGAGCAGGAGACGGGCTTTCTTCAATAAGCTTTTGCAAGCGTCGCTGTATCGAGCAGTCTCGTTCGCCTAAATGGATAACATTCCCGTGATTATCTGCCATCACTTGGATTTCAACATGGCGGAAATCTTCGATATATTTTTCGATATAAACACCTGGATCTCCAAATGCCGCTTCCGCTTCTTGCTGTGTAGTTTGAATGCCACTGACTAACTTTTCTTCATCTTCTGCAATCCGGATGCCTTTCCCGCCGCCACCTGCTGTAGCTTTAATGATCACTGGATAGCCGATTTTTGAGGCAATTTTCTTACCTTCTTCGGCATCCGAAACGATTCCATGTGAACCTGGAACAACAGGGACTCCAGCTTTACGCATTGTTTCACGCGCAACATCTTTTGTTCCCATCTGCGAAATGGCTTCCGCACTTGGACCGATAAAAGTAATATTACAATCCGAACAAAGATCTGCAAAATCTGCATTTTCAGCTAAGAAACCATAACCGGGATGCATAGCATCACAATTCGTTAAAACAGCGACACTAATAATATTCGACATATTTAAGTAACTATCTTTAGACGCCGCGGGCCCAACGCAGTAAGCTTCATCCGCAAGCTGACTATGTAAAGCATCGCGATCCGGTTCTGAATAAATCGCTACCGTTTCGATTCCGAGTTCTTTTGCCGCACGGATAATTCGAACAGCAATTTCACCACGGTTTGCCACTAAAACTTTTTTAATCATATCGAAGAACTCCTTACTGTTTTCTTACTTTAAAGAGCGGTTGACCATATTCAACTAACTCTCCGTTTGAAACAAGAATTTCTGCAATTTCTCCGCTTACATCTGCTGTAATATCATTGAAAAGTTTCATCGCCTCTACAACGCAGACAACCGTACTTGCTGAAACTTTAGAACCCACTTGCACATAAGGCGCATCATCTGGGCTACCAGCCGCATAGAAAGTCCCGACCATTGGAGAAGTGATCACTTCAAGGTCCTCTTCAGTTACTTTCTCTGCTGCACTTGATTGTGCAGGGCTTGCGACTTCACTAACAGGACTTGCTGTTTCTACTGCTGGAACAACAACAGGACTTTGTTTTTGCGGAACAACAGCTACTGCCCCGCTATTTTTTTGTAAATGAATTTTTGTATCGTCAACTTCTAGTTTAAGCTCATCCAAATTGGACTCATCAATCAGCTGAATCAGCTGTTTAATTTCATCAAATGATAGCATTTCATTCTACACTCCTTAATCCTCTATATAGATTATATAATACCATCAACATTGTATCATATTTCATGTTGAAAAAGTATTACTCCGCCTGAATTTCATCAAAAAAGCACTTGCAAAAAAGCAAGTGCTCAAGGAAAAATTAAGCTCGGGAAACGTAAGTTCCTTCTGTCGTATTGATCACAAGCATATCCCCTTCATTTACGAAGAACGGCACTTGCACAACAAGACCAGTTTCAAGTGTAGCTGGTTTTGAACCTCCAGAAGAAGTGTCTCCTTTAATACCTGGTTCTGTTTCTACAACTTTTAACTCAACCGTGTTTGGAAGATCTACGCCAATTGTTTCACCTTGATACATAATCACGTTGATTTCCATATTTTCTTTCAAAAATTTAAGTTCATATTCAATTTGCGAACTTGGCAATTCAATTTGTTCATAATTTTCATTATCCATGAAAACATGATTGTCGCCATCTGCGTATAAATATTGCATTTTACGGTTATCGATTTGCGCTTTTCCGACTTTCTCGCCACCACGAAATGTTTTTTCTTGAATTGCTCCAGTACGAAGATTGCGGAGTTTCGAGCGAACAAACGCAGCGCCCTTACCCGGTTTTACGTGTTGAAAGTCCATAACGCGCCAAATACCGCCATCGACTTCGATCGTAAGCCCCGTTTTAAAATCATTTACTGAAATCATCTTTTTTCCTCCTGTTAATAAGCCAAGATCTTGGAATCCAAGTTTCGTAAACTATATCCTATCTTATTTAACCATAAAACCGTTAAACTTACAAAGAAAACTTTATAAGACAATTAGTTCCTTAGGTGAGTGAATAAGAACTTCATTTCCTGTTTCCGTAATCAAAAGATCGTCTTCGATCCGAACGCCACCAATTTCAGGCAAATAAATTCCAGGTTCATCAGTGACTACATTTCCAGGGACAAGCGCTTTCTCACTTTTCATTGAAAGGTTCGGTCCTTCATGAATTTCAAGGCCAATTCCGTGTCCAAGTGAGTGTCCAAACGCTTCTCCGTAGCCAAATGAAGCAATGTGATCCCGTGCAATTTTATCTGCTTCAATCCCCGTAATTCCTGGTTTTAAAGCTTCAATAACTTTCAACTGCGCATCCAGTGTGATTTGATAGATTTCTTTAAGTTTAGAATCCGGTTCTCCCATCGCTACCGTACGCGTCATATCCGAACAGTACCCATTATAGTAGCAGCCATAGTCCATCGTTACAAAGTCGCCTTCTTCAATTACTTTATCTGAAGCCACTCCATGTGGAAGCGCCGAACGAAGTCCACTTGCAACGATTGTATCGAAAGAAGAAGAAGTGGCTCCATTTCGTCTCATGAAAAATTCTAATTCATTGGAAACTTCTATTTCTTTCATACCAACTTTCATATATTTAATAATATGACTAAACGCTGCATCCGCAATTTCACAAGCCGTGCGGATTTCCTTCATCTCAGCTTCTGTTTTCACTTCACGCATCGTTTCGAAAAAGCCTTGAATGGGCGCAAGTTCTGCTTGAAAAGTTTGTTGCATTAATTTAAACTCTGCAACCGTTACATAGCTTTCTTCAAAGTGAAGCGTTGTCACTCCATTTTTCTTAAGGAGCTCATTCACCGTTTCAAAAATAGGCCCCGTATGTTTGACAATTTCATAACCAACCGCTTGTTTCGCAGCTTGTTCTGTATATCTAAAATCTGTAATAAAATATGCCTTATCCGGTAAAAGAAGTGCGACTCCACTTGTACCAGTGAATCCAGATACATAGCGACGATTATATTCGCTCGTTACAAGAACCGCTTGGTAATTCGCCTTTTGAAGTGAACCTTGAATTTTCGACAGTTTATCCATTTTCTTTCCTCCCTAGCTTTCTCATTCTTCTGTTATTGTAGCATAAAAATTCGCTTGGTAATATGATTTTGCGCCGAAACCCGCTCCGTTTCTAGCTTGTCAAAATAGAAAGTGCTATAATAATACTTTAGAATTCTTGAAGGCTGGTGAATACATGAAACAAACTCCAAAACCGATTTATGGTGGTCAAGCTGTTGTTGAAGGTGTCATGTTTGGCGGCAAAAAACAAACGGTCACTGCCATAAGACGAATAGACGGTTCATTTGATTATTTTTATCTTGAAAAAAATAGCCCACTTTGGGTAATGAAATTAAAACGGATTCCCTTTCTTCGCGGTATCGTTGCTTTAGTCGAATCAAGTGCAATTGGGTCGAAACATTTAACCTTTGCAACGGATCGCTATGAAGAGGATCCAAATGATCCAGCAGAAAATCAGCAAGTCGCAAAGAAAGAATCCAAACTTGCCATGTGGTTGGGCGTTGCTGTCATTGGGGTCCTTTCATTTATTTTCGCCAAATTTATTATGACGCTCATCCCTGTATTTCTAGCCCAGTTTTTCCGTTTTCTCGTTCCGAGTGACACTGGACAAGTTTTACTAGAAAGTTTTTTTAAGCTCCTTTTATTATTAGGTTATATTTTCGCAGTTTCGCAAACCCCTATTATCAAGCGCGTTTTCCAGTATCACGGTTCCGAGCATAAAGTGATTAACTGTTTTGAAAATGGACTTCCATTAACTGTAGAAAATGTCCAGAAACAGTCACGCCTTCATTATCGATGCGGTAGCAGTTTTATTTTGTTCACAGTCGTAGTTGGTATGTTTATCTACTTCTTAGTTCCAACCGATCCACTTTGGTTACGAATTCTAGACCGAATCTTGCTTATCCCTGTAGTTCTCGGGGTATCTTTTGAAGTCTTGCAGCTCACCAATAAATGTCGAAATATCCCGGTCTTGCGCTTTCTTGGCTATCCTGGACTCTGGCTTCAACTCCTCACAACAAAAGAACCTGCAGACGATCAAGTTGAAGTTGCTATCGCTTCATTTAGCGAATTACTTCGTGTGGAAAAAGAAGGCGTACCGGTTCAAAATGACGTTTCCGACTTGGAACTGGCGGAGTGAGATGAAGATGAAAAAAAGTTCACTCGCCGTTCTTGTTATAATCTTGCTTTTATGTGTGGTTGGTCTTTTGACTGGAAAATGGACCACTTTGTTTTGGTTAATACTTTCGGCAGGTATTTTTGCCACTTTGTTTTATTTTATCAACCGAGGAACAGAGCGCAAAGAAACAGATTCCGCTTACAAGCGAGCTGTAAAGCAATCTAAAGCCATTCGAGAAGCAAAGTCCAAACCAGTCAAAAAAAAGAAAAAATCTTCCTTCAAAGTCATTGATGGTGGTAAAAAATAAGGTATAATAGTTATGATGCTTTTTTAGGAAAGGAGTTTAGAATTTTGGGTAGTTGGATTTTAGCAATCGCGATCTTGCTGATTTTATTCATTTATGAAGTTTATCAATTTGTAATGCGTAAAAAAGCGCGTACGGTATTGACAGAAGAAGAATTTAAAAACGGGTATCGTAAAGCGCAACTGATTGATGTTCGCGAACCGAATGAATTTGACGGTGGCCATATCCTTGGCGCGCGTAATATCCCCGTTACGCAGCTTAAACAGCGTACGTCAGAAATTCGCAAAGATCAGCCAATTTATTTGTACTGCCAATCTGCTCAGCGCAGCAATCGTGCAGCAATCATGCTCTACAAACGTGGCTACAGAGACATTTATCAGTTAAAGCGCGGCTATAGTAAATGGACTGGAAAAACAAAAGCCAAATAATTTTTAATAAGTCGTACCCTCAAAAAAGGGACGACTTATTTATTTCTAGGAGGAAATTTGCCATGAAAATTACAGCACCAAAAATTCCAGAATTATTGACGGAACAATCTCTCCTCACTTATGATGATCCTTTTTTTAGCCAAATTGCCTTTTCAGGCGCCTTCCCTCTTGCAGAAGAGGAGCATTATATGATTGACCATTCTCGTTTTCAAAACACTTATTTTGAAAATCGTTTCTATCCACGAATTGAACTAAGCGATGTTTCTTTTGAGAAAAGTGATTTATCAAACCTTGCCCTTTATTCGAGCTCTGTCCACCGTGTCACTTTTTCCGACTGTAAACTGACAGGCATTGACTTTTCTGAAACAATGTTCCAAAATGTTACGTTTCAAAACTGCCGACTGAACTTAGCTGGTTTTAATTTTAGTCGTTTCAAGTCAGTCGCCTTTACCGACTGTGACCTAAGTGGTGCTGAGTTTGATAGTACAGAATTCAAACAATTTATGTTCACGCGTTGCAATCTTGAGGAATGTCTATTCGCCAATACCTCTTTACTAGGACTCGATTTTACAGATTCCACTTTTAATAAAATAACAGCAACCGTCCCTGCTTTAAAGGGGCTAAAAGTGAATCGTGAACAAGCGCTCAGCCTGTCAACTATTCTTGGAATTATCATTGAAGAATAAAAAAAGCCCGAAAGCGATGTTTGCTTTCGGGCTTTTTTTATTAGCTTTCTTGCTCGTAACGCAAAACAGGTTTTCTTGCCGCTTGCGTTTCATCTAGCCGCTTCACATAAGTATTATGTGGAGCTTCTTGCACAAGTTCAGGATCTTCTTCTGCTTCCCGTGCAATTTCAAGCATCGTATCAATAAACTTATCTAAAGTTTCCTTCGATTCTGTTTCAGTCGGCTCGATCATCATCGCTTCATTAACAATTAATGGGAAGTAAACCGTTGGCGGATGGAAATTATGGTCAAGTAAACGCTTGGCGATATCGGTTGTTCTCACGCCAAGTTTCTTTTGCCGATTGCCGCTTAAGACAAACTCATGTTTGCAAATTTGACCATAAGGTAAATCAAATGCTTCTTCTAAACGACGCATCATGTAATTAGCATTTAAAACGGCATACTCCGTCACTTTTTTCAATCCCTCAGCGCCCATTGTCCGGATATACGTATACGCCCGAACATTGATCCCGAAGTTTCCATAAAACGGTTTTACGCGACCGATTGATTCTGGGTAATTATAATCAAATACATAGCGATCATCTTGTTTTTTCAAAACAGGTGTTGGTAAATAAGGAATCAGATCTTTTTTGATTCCAATCGGACCTGAACCTGGCCCACCGCCACCATGCGGCCCTGTAAACGTTTTGTGTAAGTTTAAATGCACGACATCAAAGCCCATATCTCCGGGACGTGCCTTCGACATAACTGCATTTAAATTGGCCCCATCATAGTAAAGCTTCCCACCAGCGTCATGGATGATTTCAGCAATTTCAACGATATCTTTTTCAAACAAACCAAGCGTATTTGGATTGGTTAGCATCAAAGCAGCCGTATCCTCTCCTACAACACTTCGCAAATCTTCAACATCGACAAGCCCCTTGTCATTTGATTTTACTGTCACAACTTCGAAACCCGCTACTGTTGCAGATGCAGGATTTGTGCCGTGAGCGGAATCCGGAATAATCACTTTTGTACGTTTATCGTCATTATTCGCTTCATGGAAAGCTCGAATTAGCATCAATCCAGTCCATTCCCCTTGTGCTCCTGCAGCCGGTTGAAGCGTTACTTCATCCATACCAGTGATTTCAACGAGACTTTCCTGCAAGTCATACATCAGCTCCATTGCCCCTTGAACCGAGCTTTCAGGTTGATAAGGGTGAACATTCGCAAAGCCTGGGAAGCGAGCCACTTTTTCATTCATTTTCGGATTGTACTTCATTGTACAAGAACCCAGTGGATAAAAGCCAGAATCCACACCAAAATTATGGTTAGATAGTTCTGTATAGTGACGCATAATTTCAAGCTCGCTTAGTTCAGGTAAGTCTGCTTTTTTCGAACGAATCATTTTTTTATCGAAAATCTGACTTAGATCTGTTTCCGGCACGTCTTGTTCAGGTAAGCTAAATCCGACTCTACCAGGAACTGAACGTTCGAAAACTAAAGGCATTGTTTCACTCATTTGACTCCCTCCAGACTGTTAACTAGCGTTTCCACAAATTGATCAATTTCTTCTTTACTGCGCATTTCAGTGACAGCAACTAACATATGATTTTGATACTTTGGATAGTACATCGAAAGGTCATAGCCACCAATAATTTCATGTTTTAAAAGCGCTTCGTTAACTTCTGAAACCGGGTTATCTAACTTCACGACAAACTCATTAAAAAACGCTTCGCTAAACAATACTTCAAAGCCAGCATCTTTGAATCGTTTTCTTGCGTAATGAGCTTTGTCAACGTTTTGTTTAGCCATTTCCGGCAATCCATTTTGTCCAAGTGCTACCATGGCAACAGAAGATGCCAGTGCATTTAAAGCTTGGTTGGAGCAAATGTTCGAGGTGGCTTTATCACGTCTAATATGCTGCTCCCGTGCTTGAAGCGTCAATACGAAACCTCGTTTTCCGTTTTCATCAACCGTTTCCCCAACTAACCGTCCTGGAACTTTACGCATCAGTTTTGTCGTGACTGCAAAATAGCCGCAATGCGGACCGCCAAACGATTCGGAAATGCCGAAAACTTGTGTGTCCCCAGCAACAATATCTGCACCAAACTCACCAGGCGGTGTCAAAATGCCAAGTGCAAGCGGATTGCTTGAAACAATCAACAAGCTTTTCTGTTCATGCACAATCGGTTCAATCGCAGCAAGATCTTCTACTTGACCCAAGAAATTAGGATACTGAACAACCACACCTGCTACGTCATCATTCATTTCTTTTTGAAGAGCTTCTAAATCTGTTAGCCCTTCTTTTTCTGGAATCAACTTCACTTCAACGTGGTGCCCCTTGGCATAGGTTTTTAATACATTGATAGATTCCGGGTGGACCGTTTCAGAAACTAAAATTTTCTTGCGTTTCGTGTGTCCCGCAGCAAGCATTGCCCCTTCCGCAAGCGACGTCGCACCATCATACATCGAAGAATTAGCAAGATCCATGCCTGTTAATTCAGCAATTAATGTTTGAAACTCGAAAATAGCTTGAAGTTCCCCTTGTGAAATTTCAGGTTGGTAAGGTGTATATGCCGTATAAAATTCTGAACGTGAAATCACATGGTCGACAATCGTTGGGATGTAATGCGAATAGGTTCCTGCGCCTAAGAATGAAGCAGCATCCTGCGTATTAACATTTTTCGCAGCTAACCGACTAAGTTCTTTTAATAAATTCGGCTCAGATAGCGGTGGTTTAAGATCATATTCTCTTTTAAACCGTACTTTTTCTGGAATGTCTGCAAACAAATCTTCAATTGAATCTGCACCAATGGCCTGAAGCATCTCTTTTTTATCTTGCTCTGTCATTGGTAAATAACGAAATTTCGCCATTTTCCTTCCTCCTTTTCATTGCATAGCTACTCCCTAGTTCTCACGTTTGTAAAATGGTGTTTCAACAACTTTTGCTTGAAGCTTTTTATTTCTAACCTCAACTTCAACGACTTGTCCCACATTCGCAAATTCTGTTTTCACAAGTACAAGCCCAAGGTTTTTACCAAGAGTGGGTGACTGCGTCCCCGATGTAACTTCTCCAATTTCGTGACCATCCACAAAAACTTTATATCCGGTACGCGGAATGCCACGATCAATCATTTCGATTCCGACTACTTTACGCGGAATGCCTTCTTCTTTTTGTTTAATTAGTGCTTCTTTTCCAATAAAGTCAGCTTCTTTTTTCAATTTCACCGCAAAGTTAAGACCTGCTTCTAGCGGCGTGATATCTTTCGAAAGTTCTTGACCATAAAGCGCAAAATTTGCTTCAAAACGAAGTGTATCACGTGCACCGAGCCCAATCGGTTTTACTCCTGCTTGAAGAAGTGCTTCGAAAACAGCTGCTACATCCTGGGCTTTTGTATAAATTTCAAATCCATCTTCACCTGTATAACCAGTACGTGAAACAAGTGCCGATTTCCCAGCTACTTGCACATTTTCTTCAAAACCAAAAAATGGAATGGCAGATAAATCTGTATCTGTAAGTGTTGCTAGCAATTTTTCAGCTTCAGGACCTTGAACAGCCAGCTGTCCGTACTCACTAGAAACATTGGAAACTTTCGCATCTTCTGTTACATGATCTTTTAACCAGTTAAAATCTTTCTCAGTATTTGCAGCGTTTACGACAAGCAAATATTTTTCATCTGAAAATTTATAAGCTACTAAATCATCCACTGTGCCCCCCGTTTCATGGCAAACAATATTATATTGCGCACGTCCAGCTTTTAGCTTCGAAACGTTGTTAGTAAGCACTTTATCAAGATATTCAGTACTTTCTTTACCTTCTACTAAGATTTCCCCCATGTGTGAAACATCAAAAACGCCAGCATGTGTTCGAACTGCTTCATGTTCCTCTTTAATCCCTGAAAACTGAACGGGCAAATCCCATCCCCCAAAATCAATTGTTTTTGCTCCGTATTTCGCGTAAAGCGGGTGAAGCGGTGTTTTTAAAAGCTCTGTCAACATGAAAACCTCCTCTTGAATTTGTGCATAGGAAAAAGGCTTACCAACAATAAGCCCTGTCGCAAATTCCACTCCAGAGTTGCGTCCTGTAAACATCCTTTTGCCTGAGAGTTTCACATAGTCTATGCTTTCCCCGTCGGCGCTGTTCAAACAGTCTCTCCGTTTACATTCAACCGCTTTTTTCTATGTACCCTTTCCTTTTCTCTAGCTTACCATGAGACAGATTGTTCGGCAAATGATAAGTTTTTACGGATATATCACAACTTACCTCCTTTAATGTTCGTAATGAAAAGGCTTAACTTTACTTTTTTTTACAAAATGTCCGTATTGTTTATTTTTTCACAATCTTTTTTACGAACAAAAAAATTTTTTTCTAGGTTTTTTTAAGAAATCGTACCAAATAAATCTAAAAAATTTCTTATTCCTCATGAACTTAGAAACTATACTGTGTTTTTTCTGATTTCGCTAAAAGAGGGATTGAATCAAACTTGGCGAACAAGAAAGCAAGGAGGTGAGATAAATCTTGCCAAAACAAATTTTAGCGAACCTACTTCGGCAAGCACTTTATTTAAACTCAAGCGATATTCATATTCATCCTGCTCAAACAGGGGCACTTATCCGCTTGCGCATTTCTGGGGAACTTTATCCTTTCAAAGTTTTAAATAACAGTGAAACTGAGAAACTGATCTTATTCCTAAAATTTCAATCCGGTCTTGATATCGGAGAAAAGCGATTACCACAGTCTGGAAGCTTTGAAAGCCAAGTCGGAGATGAAAAAATAGCTCTACGCGTTTCAACACTCCCTCACGTCAATGCTAACGAAGGACTAGTCATCCGCCTTTTTCGGTTCAATCACTTTATTCCATTTCTAAAGTCCTCTATTTTTTCGAACGAGTCAAGCCAAATTTTAAAATGCTGCCATAATAAGACAGGCCTTTTTTTATTTTCTGGGAGCACTGGAAGCGGAAAGTCTTCTTCTATGTATGGTCTAGCTGAATTATTTTTAGCTAAAAAGTTGCAAAGTGTCGTCACAATTGAAGACCCTGTTGAGCATTTAAACGGAAATTTTTTGCAAATTGCTGTTAATGAAAAAGCTGGTCTCACTTATAGCGAATTGATTCGCGCTGTTTTACGTCATGACCCAGATATTCTCATTGTAGGCGAAATTCGCGATCAAGAAACCGCTGCAATTGTGCTTCGAGCTGCCTTGACTGGACATCTTGTTTTGAGTACGGTTCACGCAGATAGCTTAGCTGGTATTTTGACACGACTCCTAGAATTTGGTCTTCCAGAAATCTATCTCACTCAAGCTTTACTTGGAATCAGTCACCAAGTCCTTAAACCTCTATACTGTCCGCTATGCTATGGAACATGCTCTCTATTTTGCACGCACCTAAAGGAAAAACGAACCGTCCTTTATGAACAAGCCACTCGAAAAGAGACGATCCATTCACTTTTTTTAGGTAAAAATTGTGTAGATGGCCACAGTATTGAAAAACAAATTCAGAAAGGAAAATATTATGGCTTTTTTTAATCAGCGACAACTTGAGCAAGACGGAGATTTTTTGGCACGGCTCGCCACACTACTCGAACAAGGCTTTTCCATTGAAACTGCGATTTCATACCTCACTATCTCTAGTCCCAAACAAGCCAAACGGTATTTAACCGTACTCCATCATTTACAAGAAGGAAATTCATTTCAAGAAGCGTTGAAACAAGCGGGGTTTCCTGATTTTATATTTGCTCCTATTTATTATGCAGCTGAGCACGGTTATTTCACAAAAACGCTCGCAGAATGTGGAACACTCTTAAAAAAAAGAGCAGAACAAGAAAAGACGCTTAAAAAGACTTTTCAATACCCCTTGATTCTCTTTGTAACCGTGATCGTAGTTTTTTTCTTATTACGTGTTTTTCTATTGCCAAAGTTTGATTTATTGTTTAGTCAAATTAGCGATCAAAAGAATCTCTCCACAACTTTTGTCTTTTTCTTGCTTAAACAGCTTCCGTTAATTTTATTTTCCCTTGTCATGTTGATTTTCCTTACTGCCCTTTTTGTTACGAGAAGAAGCAAGCGGCAAACCGCATTTGAACGTGCTAAAGCTTTTGTTCGGATTCCGATTTTTTCAAGCTTCATACGAATCCACTATTCGCAACTTTTTGCTAGAGAATGTGGTTATTTATTAAAAAGCGGCTTATCCGTTCAAAAAACACTAACTCTTTTTGTAAGTCCAGACGCCCCTTCCTTTTTTCAAGAAATCGGGAAAATGTTAGTTACAAGCATTGAAAAGGGGCTTCCTTTTGCGACTTCTGTTTCTAAATTAAAACTTTTTGAATCAGAACTCATCGCCATCATCCAACATGGTGAACAAAACGCTACCATTGCAGATGAACTACTATTTTATTATGAACTTTGCTATCAAAAATCCATTGCCAAAACGGAGAAATTATTCGGATACATTCAGCCACTTGCTTTTTTAGTTATCGGTATTTTGATCATTTCAATCTATTTATCAATTCTCTTTCCAATGTTTAACATGGTCGATCAAATTTAATAAGGAGTGTATCTATAATGAAAATAAACTGGCGAGATGAGCGTGGCTTTACTTTAGTTGAAATGCTTGTAGTTCTGCTTGTTGTGAGTGTTTTGCTTCTTTTAATTATTCCGAACCTCACAAAGCAAAGTAAGTCGATCAATGACAAAGGCTGCAGTGCTTTTATTTCAATGGTGGAAACACAAGTACAAGCTTATGAACTCGAATATCATAACATGCCTTCTTTTAATGATCTTTTGAGTAAAGGATTTCTCTCAAACAAACAAAAAAAATGTCCAAATGGAAACTCAGTTACTATCGATAGTAGCGGAAATGTCCATGAAAAATAGTCGAATAAAGAAGAATGGTTTTACACTTGCAGAAATGCTTCTCGTGCTTGCCATTTTTCTTTTGCTAGTTAATCTTTCAGTCCCACTTGCACTTAGCACACTCAGGAAAATCGAAGAAAAACAGTTCTTTCAAATTTTAACAGCAGATATTTACCTTGCTCAATCCGAAGCATTACTTCAACTTAATGAGCCCGTTGAACTTCTCTTCAAGCAAGACCAACTCGTGATTCAAAGAATAAACAAGCGAGAATTAATTGAGCACTATCCAAAAAGCATACGTATTGAAAAAGAAGAAACTTTTAAATTTCTCCCCCAAACAGGAAATATCAATCGATTTCGCACAGTCAAGTGGAACGGAAAAAAGCGATCCTATAACCTTAAATTTCAAATCGGGAAAGGACGATTTCACATTGAAGAAAATTAATGGTTTTTCACTCATCGAAAGCCTCCTCTCTCTCAGCACACTACTCTTAATTTGCACCGTTTTATTTCCCTTTTTATGGAATTTAATTCAGCGATTGGATAGCGAACGTGAAACAACAATGCTCTATCAAAGAATGTATGATGAAGTGAAACTTTTTTCTGATCACCCAGAAAAAGTTCATTCAGCAAATGAAGAAATAGAAATAAAAGTTGCTAAAGGAGGTTGGGTTGTTTGTGGAAAAACAAAGCATCAACAAATTTGTCTCCCCTTCTAGCCAAGTTATAGAAAATGGCTTTACTTTAATCGAAGCACTTTTATCCCTTTTAGCGGTTACTTCAATTTTCTCACTTCTACCACTCGCCCTTCAAGTAGAACAAAAAATTATTCAAGCAAGCGAAGTGGCAACATCAACTGAATGGCATATTTTTCTAAAACAGCTTGAAGAAGAACGCAAAAATTATCCAATTTCCTCTGTCACGCCGGATGGTTTTTGTTTTATTAAAGATACAAAAGAAGTTTGCTATTCAAAATACCAATCCATTATTCGTAAGCAAGTTGAAGGCCGGGGACATGAGCCCATTTTAACAGAAATTGAAGCTTTCCAAACTAAAGCATCAGCTAATTATTTAGAAATAACCGCAGTGTCTAAAGCTCATCATCTTTTTCAAACTAAAATTCCGCTTCAAGGAGATCAGAAAGATGAATAAAAACGGCTTTACTTTACTGGTTACACTTTGCTTACTTTCCTTAACTTTAATGACAGTGACGACTGTGACCATTCTTTTTGAAAGACAAATAACATTTGAAAAGAGTTGGCAAGATTACTACCGGTCTAAAATAAAAAAAGAAACCTCCCTTGAATAGCTAATAATGAGCTCAATTCAAGGGAGATATCTTTTTAATAGGTTTGATCGTCTTTCTTTATAAAATCCTCTACTTCTTTTTTCGAAAGACTAATTATTTTTTCATACTGATAACCATACAACAAATAATTACCATCCGGCGAACTTAAAAGCGGCTGATTGTCCAGCAACTCGAGAATTGTATGTTTCTTTCCAGTATTCGGATCAATTCGAACTAATTTATATTCACCTTGCACAGGACCGATTTCACGACTTTCGTATGGCTCAAAACTCACAAATTGCTTTCTTGAAAAATTCAAGTCAAAATATGGAATAAAAGTGCCCAGTTTATCATATTCACGTGGCATTTCATACTTTGAAATTGACTGAAAGCCACTGGAGCGAAAGTTATAAGTAACTTCCTCATCAGAACTCCCCTCTTCAATTGTTAATAAGAGGTTACGGTTGGTTGCAAATTCAAAGATATTTGCTGCAATTAAATCTTTTTCTGATTCCGAATGAATATTCTGCAGATATAAATTTCCAAGCTCACTTTGATCACTTTTTTGATTGGCTAAATATAAATTATTGCCATACCAAGAAACAAGGGCTGAGGGAAGCGAAACCGCCTGATAGCTATCCTTTAGAAAATCATAAACATAAGCTGAATAAGAAAAATTCTGTTCATAAACAATAACCATAATTTTTTCTGGTGAATCTGGATTCCAGTGAAAATTGGCTGCCAAAGGCTGCATGGCATGACTTTTAATTTTTTGGCCAGACTCACTGTCATAAATCGTTAAAGCGACCTTATTTTCTATTGAAACACCGTAAATGAAAAAGTATTGACGGTCAGGACTTATTTTGATTTCCGAAATAATATCGGTTGTTTCAAACAACACATCATTTTCACCAGTAAAAAGGTGATATTTAATCAGCATCGTCTTTTTTGCACTTTGTTTTTGAATTAGAACCGTATCATTCGACAGCCAACCTACAGCACGGATAAAGCCATTTTTTTCTGCATTAATCGGTTTAATTGTTTTCGTTTCTTCCTTATTATCTTTTTGTTCTTTACCCGAACTGTTATCATCCTGCTTGCATCCGGAAAAGATGAAAAGAATGCCTAATAGCGAAATAAACAGCAACCAAAATGTTTTCCTTTTCATCTTTTTCCTCCATTCTGATTGTATTCATTTCTACCAATTACCCTTTTTGAAGTGAATCAAACCCAATAGAATAGAAGCTTGGACAAAAAATTAAAGACTTGTTTCTTCGTCTTTTGGAAGTGCAAGCCATGCTGCACCGATAACGCCTGCATCATTTCCTCGTGTTGCAATAGACAGTTTTGTAGATTCTAGTACCGTTGGAAATACCATTGTTTCAAAATAAGTTTTAACCGGCTGGAGCAAAGCATCCCCGGCAGCCGAAACGCCCCCACCAATAATGATCTTCTCAGGATTTAGCATGTTTCCAATATGACTAAGTGCTAAAGCTAAATAAAATGAAATCCGGTCCACCACTACCTTTGCAAATGGATCGCCATCTTTCTCATAATCAAAAATTAATTTTGAACTGATTTTAGAATCCTTTTGAATTAAACGAACAAGCTTTGAATCACCTTTATATGTTTTAGCAAGATCTTTTGCGACACGCACAATTCCAGTAGCAGAAGCTACCGTCTCAAGACATCCCGTTTTTCCACAAGTACATGGATATCCATTTTCTGGAACAACAGTCACGTGGCCAATTTCGCCAGCCGCTCCTCTAACCCCGTGGAGAATCTTTCCTTCTGCGAAAATTCCGCCACCAACGCCCGTGCCAAGTGTGACAAAAACAACATTTGCTCCACCTTCACCAGCGCCTTTCCAGCGTTCACCAAGCGCTGCAACATTGGCATCGTTGTCAAGCTGAATAGAAAGACCGGTAAGTCGTTCTAGTTCCTCTGAGACATTTTGTTCTTCAACCCAATTTAAATTATAGGCTCCTTTTACTGTTCCAGTTTCATAGTTCACTGTCCCAGGCGTTCCAACGCCAATTCCGTAAAATTCACTGTTATCCATTTGCAGTTCAGTTAACTTTTGGTTGACGCTGTCTCCAATCTCACGAACAATATGAGATCCCTTATCTTCTGTGTTGGTGCGGATGCTCCACTTCTCTTCAATTTCACCATCTTTTGTTAAAACAGCAATTTTTGCTGTCGTTCCACCAAGATCAACGCCAATCAATTTCTTTTCCATTTGCGACTTGCTCCTTTTTACTGCTCAAAGGCAGCTGTTTTTCTTTTTTTCTTTGATCAATTCTTGCTTTAAAATACTTCGAGCCCTTGCATATATTTCTCTATCCAATAGTTGATGTTTAAACAACCCTGTAAGTTCATGTTCCATCATTTCAATATCATATTCGCGTTTTCCTAGATAGACAAAAATCCCATATTTTTTAAGTAACTGTTGGACATCGTACACTGAATTCATAGCGATCCCTCTGGTTTCTTTTGATTATTTTGCTGTAGTCCGTGAAATAAATCCTCATAAACCTTTTCAGGCGAAAGATTTTTTGCAATCTCCGCTTGCTTTAATGCCTCTTTCCGGTTTCCATCTTGTAAATAACAAATTGCAAGTATATAATGCGGCTGTGGCAATTGATTATTCACACGAATGGCTTCTTTCGCCTTTTCTTTTGCTACATTAAATTCTTTTTTTTCGAGTGCTTGACCAGCCATAAGCGTGTACGAGTATTCATCAGCGCTGCGACTCTTTTCTAAGTAGCGGAAAAGCTTATCTGCTTCTTCTTGCTTATTTTGTTTCAAATAGTACTGCGCAATTCCATTGGCAGTTGCTGGATCAGTTGGCTCATCCGCACGGTCAAACCCCATGTACAGAAAAAGAGCCGTTAAAAGAAGCATAGCTGCACCATATAGTATTCGACGTAGATTAAAGTATTGATGTGGAACGGAAAAAGCACCTGCTAAAAAGAAGCCAGCAACAAGCCCGCCAACATGACCTGCTAAATCAACACTCGGCATAAATAAATCGAGTACAAGATTTATAGCAACAAGAACAGCAATATTCACTCCTATCGTTTTCGCATATAAATGTGGTTTTAAAACAACGAGATAAAGTAAACAACCAAAAAGTGCAAAAACAGCTGTGCTTGACCCCACTGATACGCTGCTGTTCAGCGCAAAACTTGCAATATTTCCAGCAATTCCACCCAAAATAAGAATGAAAGCATAGCGAACTCTTCCATATAGCCGTTCTGCCCATGGTCCAACAATATAAATCATTAAACAGTTCGCTGCAATATGCATGAGTCCTGCATGAAGAAAAATTGGTGAAATAAAACGCCACCACTCTCCTTCATAAATAAGTGGGTTGAATTTTGCACCCCACTCTACAAGTGTATAAGTATTCAAAGAACTGTCTTTCAAAAACACCCAAATAAAGTATAATGCTTGCAGTAAAATGAAGCCATAAGTGACATACGGTTTCGATTTTCTTGTTTTCTGTTCTTCATCATTAACTTTTTTTGTGATATACGTAATAACATTTTGCCGTTCATTCACAACTTGTTCCTCTGTTATATCTGATTCAGCCAGAAACGTTTCTTTTGGAATTGCAAGCTGCTCTTCAAGTGTGTTGAAATCTGTTTGAAGGCGTTCAGATGAAACAAGTAAGTTTTGAATGCTAATTTTTCCATTCTTATTTTTGGTTTGTTCATTAAATAACGTTTCCTCCCCAACTGGAGCAAACGGAGTAATATAAATATTTGCAACTTGAAGAAACGGAGCGCCTATTTGCTTCCGTAAATTTTCAGCTACATTAAATGTATGATTCATATCCCGTTCAACAACACTCGTCCATCCCATTTCACGGATTTGAATGCGTATTACTGGGCGTTTTTTTTGACTGGGATTTTCTAACCACAATTCATGCTTTTCTTCGTGCAGATGAATCAAACGATAATTTTCCTGCTCTAAAAAGTAATTAGTCAATCGCCAGAAAATATAATTTTCTTGGAGACTCAAACAATTCCCTGCTTTCTATCTAAATTGCTGATTATATTTACTACTATACGCAAAAAAACAGGCGTTGTAAATAACGGGGCCTGTTTTTATGAAAATTTATCACAATCTCTATTCATCAAACAACTAAGACTTTTTGGACGGGAATATCATGATCTTCTACAACAAGTTCTTCATTAACTTGCTCGTAGAAAGCTAAGGAAATGGTATCCCCAAGAAAATCTGTCAAATACCGATCATAAAAGCCCCCACCAAAGCCAATTCGGTACCCTGCAGAATTAAAAACTACTCCAGGAACAATCAGCAAAGACAACTGATTTTTTGGAACTAGTTTGGCCTCTTCGCTTGGCTCAAAAAGATCAAATTTTTTCTTAATCAACTGATCTCCTCTTTTATACTCACGAAATTGCATTTTATGACCAGGATAAATCGTCTCAGGTATCGCCACTGTTTTACCACTTTGCCAAGCTTTCCGTATAATGGCTTCTGTTCCAATTTCAGGATAGCGGGCCAAAGTAACACCAACGAAATGAGCGCGCTTCCATTCTTCAGTTTCAAAAAGAAGCTCAGCTAGTTTGGACGACTTTTCGTCATGCTCAGCTTTATCAAGCGATGCGAGCAGTGCTAGTGTCTTTTTTCTAAGCTTGTTTTTCTCCATTTTTCTGAAACCTCCTTAAAAAGAAAAAGCAACAGGAGAGTCTGCTGCTTATTTCGTTTCGCGGTGCAAAGTCACACGACGTAATCTTGGACAATATTTTTTTAGTTCAATACGTTCAGGATTTTCACGTTTATTTTTAGTCGTAATGTAGTTGCGATCGCCACATTCGGTGCATTCTAAAGTAATATTCACGCGCATTGTTTTCCCTCCAAATCTTTGCGAAAGAGTATTTTATAACCTGTATAATGATACCATCTTTCCTATATTTCCGCAAGGTTCGACAGCTCTTTTCTTTTTATTTTCTTTACAAATCGTAATATTCATAGCCAAGAGATAAGATTTTATGTTATAAATGTAAGTATAGGAATAGGGAAAAGAGGTGTTACTCCATAATGACAGTCGTAATCATAATCCTTCTGATTGCTGCAATAGCACTGTTTGTTCTTTCTTTTATGCAAAAAGATGAAAGCAAACAAATTGAAACAGAATTAGAAGAAGTCGCTTCACAGTTGATGCATGAAAATTATGAGCTTAAAAAGCGGGTCTCTCTACTTGAAAAAGCTATGAACTTATCAAGAGAACCAGTCGAACAAGCTGATAGTGAAGCAGAGGCAGAAACAGAAGCTAAAAACGTAAGTCCAAAAATGAAATCTTTACTTAAAAAACAAGTAATTACCCTTTATACAAGCGGGATTTCTGTGGATGAAATTGTTGAACAAGTTACTCTTCCAAAAGAAGAGATTGAACAAACTATTGAAGAATATTTGGAACATTAAAATCCATTTTGAATAGAGAAAATAAGACAGAAAGGAGTATTCCCTTTTGAAAAATAATTTGCGTATGATTGCGCTTGGATTGCTTATTTCAGCAGCGGTTCTCTTCGTTTTTAATCAGTTCTTTTCTGTGGATTCCAATGCAGCTAAAGAAACTAAGAAAACAACGGCACCGAGTAAAAACAGCGAAGAAAACAGCGCAACTTGGAAATCAAAATACGAAAAATTGCTCGCTAAACAAGAGTTAGACAAAAACAATAAAGACGAAGCCAAGCGTCTTGATGAACAGAAAAAAGCTGAAGAAGAAAAGAAGAAAAACGAAGTTAAAAACTACAAACTCGTAATCGCAAAAGGTGATCCCTCTTCAAAAGCAAGTGAAGATCTTGAAAAGAATGGGATTGTCAAAAGCGCTTCCGATTTTGAAAAGTATTTAAAGCAAAATGATTATGAAAAATATATTCGTGATGGCTCTTATGATCTAAATAGTAAGATGAGTTACGAGGAAATTGCTAAAAAATTAGCTCATCAATAAAAAAAGATTGTCCCTCTTATGTTAGGGACAATCTTTTTTTAATTTTTGTGTTCTTCTTTGTGGTGTGTACGTGGTTTACGATTGCGGTCATCGCCACTAAAGTGTTTCTTGTGTTCTTTATCTTGTGATTTCTTTTCGTCTAACCCTGCAGGTTTCTCAAGCAAAGCTTTACGAGATAAATTGATCCGACCTTGGTTATCGATCTCGATCACTTTAACCGTTACTTCATCACCAAGTTTAAGCACATCTTCTACTTTTCCAACACGTTCATGTGCTAGTTCAGAGATATGAACTAAACCATCAGTTCCTTTAAACAATTCAACGAAAGCCCCAAATTTCTCAATTCGACGAACTTTCCCTGTGTAGATTTCGCCCACTTTTGCTTCGCGAACGATATCTTCAATAATTGCCATCGCTTTTTTGTTCATTTCTTCGTCTTGTGAAGCTACATAAACTGTTCCATCTTGTTCGATGTCGATCTTCACACCTGTTTCATCAATGATTTGATTAATTTGTTTTCCACCAGGTCCAATGACGTCTTTAATTTTATCTTCTTTGATCGTCATTGAAACGATCTTAGGTGCATACTTAGATAAATGATCACGTGGTGCACTAATTGTGGATAGTAAATGATCTAGAATGTGCAAACGACCTGCTTTTGCTTGTGTAAGAGCTTCTTCAAGAATTTGGCGGCTCAGTCCGTCAATTTTAATATCCATTTGGAGAGCCGTAATGCCTTCGCTTGTTCCAGCCACTTTAAAGTCCATATCTCCAAAGTGATCTTCCATCCCTTGGATGTCAGACAAAATCGTGTAATCATCGCCCAATTTGACAAGTCCCATCGCAATACCCGCTACAGGAGCTTTAATTGGAACACCTGCATCCATTAAGGCAAGTGTTGATCCGCAGATACTTGCTTGTGAACTAGAACCATTGGATTCTAATACCTCAGAAACAAGGCGAATTGTATAAGGGAATTCTTCTTCGCTTGGAATAATATATTGTAAAGCACGCTCACCAAGCGCCCCGTGTCCGATTTCACGGCGTCCAGGTCCACGGCGAGGGCCAGTTTCTCCAACACTAAATTGTGGGAAATTGTAGTGGTGCATAAAGCGTTTATACTCTTCTGCGCCAAGGCCATCAATAATTTGATGTTCACGTAGTGGTGCAAGCGTACAAATACTTAACGCCTGAGTTTGCCCACGAGTGAATAGACCCGACCCATGAACGCGTGGTAGCAAGCCCACTTCAGATGACAATGGACGAATTTCGTCTACTTTACGTCCATCTGGGCGGATTTTTTCTTGTGAGATTAAACGACGCATTTCATCTTTTTCAATCATTTCAAGAATATGCGCAACTTCAGCAAGAACATCTTCTTCGTCTTCGAGTTCTTTTTCTTTGTAGCTTTCAAGAATTTCTTCTTTTACAGCTTCAATTGCTGCTTCACGCGCTTTTTTCTCTTCAGTTTGAATCGCTTGTTTCATTTTTGCTTCGCTGACCGCTTTCACTTCGCTTTCAAGTTCAGGATTAGTCACAAAAAGTTCAATTTCGCGTTTTTCTTTTCCTACTGCTTGGATAATTTCTTCTTGGAACTTGCAAAGACGTTTAATTTCTTCGTGACCAAACATAATCGCTTCAAGCATCGCTTCCTCAGAAACTTCCTTTGCGCCAGCTTCGACCATGTTAATTGCGTCATAAGTTCCAGCAACAGTTAGTGAAATATCACTTTGTTCCGCCTGTTCGATAGTTGGATTGATGATATATTCACCATTTATGCGTCCTACTTCAACCCCTGCAATCGGGCCATCAAACGGAATGTCCGAGATACAAAGAGAAATCGAAGAACCTAGCATTGCAGCCATTTCAGGCGAGCAATCTTGTTCAACACTAAAAACAGTAGATGTAATTTGTACTTCGTTTCGGAATCCTTCAGCAAAAAGCGGACGAATAGGGCGGTCAATTAAGCGAGCGGTTAGTGTAGCCCGGTCGCTTGGACGTCCTTCACGCTTTAAAAATCCCCCTGGAACTTTCCCAACGGAATACATTTTTTCTTCATAGTTAACTGTTAACGGAAAAAAGTCACCTGGGCGTGGCTTTTTCGATCCTACACTAGCTGTTAAAACCGCGGTATCACCAAAGCGAACTAGCGCGGCTCCACTCGCTTGTTTGGCAAGTTGTCCAACCTCAACGGCAAGCGTCTTACCAGCAAGTTCTGTTGTAAAGACTTGTTTTTCAGACATATTTTCACTTCTCCTTTTCTTCGGAGCGCAGAACTTTACCATGCATCAATTCTTTCATGCACACCTTGTTTTAAAAGGCACGCATGAATCCAAAAACCTGATAAAAAACCTTTTACCACGTTTTTGGATTCATGCGATAAAGATTCAAGCGCTCTCCTTTAATCTTTAAAAAAAGCGGGAACCCAGAAGAATCCCGCTTTTTCGGTCTCGTTTTTAACGACGTAAACCTAAACGTTTGATAAGTTCGCGGTAACGTTGCACATCTTTTTTACGAAGATAAGTAAGCAGGTTACGACGGTGACCAACCATTTTCATCAAACCTCTATAAGAATGGTGGTCTTTCTTGTGTACACGAACGTGATCATTCAAATTATTGATTTCTGCAGTAAGTACAGCAATTTGCACTTCTGGAGAACCTGTATCTGTGTCATGGACACGATATTCAGCAATAATCTTGTTTTTTGCTTCTTGAGTTAATGCCATTAACTCCACCTCCTTTAATTCTAAATCCCCTATTACTGAGCAAAACGTTGGTGACTCGTCACTGCCAAGTAAAGGTTCTTGTCGTACAGAGTTAAAGATACACTATTCTACCAAGAAAAGCAAGTAAAAATTTGCTTCTCGCGGCCGTTTCTGCAGGCTAAATTTATTGCGCAAAATAAGCGCGCGTATCAGCTTCGTCTTGCTTGAGTTGTTCCACAAGGCCCTCTACGCCGTTAAATTTCATTTCTGATCGGAAGAAATGATACCATTCAATTTCAGCTTGTTCCCCGTAAATTTCACGATCAAAATCTAAAATGAATACTTCAATCGACCGCTCCTGATCCGTTTTGAATGTCACATTGTAACCGATACTTGCCATCCCAGCATAGCTTTTCCCACCAATAATAAAGCGAACGGCATAAATTCCAAGTTTTGGGATCAAGTAGTCCTCATCAATTTGCATATTAGCAGTTGGAAAGCCAAGCGTCCGTCCCCGTTTATCCCCATGAATAACAGTTCCTTTCACTTTATAAGGGTACCCTAAAAGTTCATTCGCCGTATCAAGATCTCCCTCTTCAATAGCACCGCGAATTTTCGTCGAGCTAATCTTCTCATCAAAAGCTTCCTGCTTATTCACAATTGTGACATCAAATCGTCCCTTCGCATAAGAAGCCATCTCTTCCATTTTGCCCGCGCCTTTTTTCCCGTAAGAGTAATCAAAGCCAGCGACTATATGATGCGCATTAAGTTGAATTAAATAGTCTTCAACGAAACGCTCTGGAGACAGTTCAGCAAAAGCCGCCGTAAAACGGACAACGTACACAATATCAATCCCAAGCTGTTCAATTTTTTCCAATTTTTCATCCAGTGGGGTTAAGTAATGTACAGCTTTCCTCGCCTTGCTCAGTACGACAGACGGGTGCGGATCAAAGGTAAGCACAGCGCTCTTTTCCCCATTTTCATCCGCAATTTGCTTGGCCATTTTTATAACGGCTTGATGTCCTAAATGGACACCATCAAAAAAACCAAGCGCAATCGTTTTCGGATCTTGGTTTTCTATAGTGAACTCTGGATGATGCAAAAAACAAGTTTCCATGACAAATTCTCCTCTGCTTTAAAATTCTATTCTAAAAAGAGACTTACGCAAGCTCAATTACTTTTTCTGGTTTCCAAATGCCTGGTTTCGTTGCATGCTTTTGATAAAGCGCGACGAGTTTCCCATTAAATAGCAAAGCAACAGGCGAAGCGCTCACTACTTCTCCAGAAAAAAGTTCATCTTCCTTTATCAAAGCACCGTTTAAAACGCGCTTATGTAGATCTTCTGTGAGCTCTATCTTTGGAAAACTTTGGATTCCAAGTTCAAGCGGTTTTAAAAAGCTCAAATCTTGCACAAGCATTTTTTCTTCGATTTCTAAAAGAGTGAGGCAGTCCTCTTCCTTAAAAAAGCCGCTTTTAGAACGCCGCAAGGCAGACATGTGAGCCGGATATCCCAATTTTTCGCCAATCATGACAGCAAGCGTTCGGATATAGGTACCCTTGCCGCAACGGATTCTTAGCTGGAAACTTGGATGAGCTTGCGTAATTTCATGCGCATCTAGGCGCTTCAGCTCATCAATTTGAACTTGGCGCTTCGGTCGCTCAACACTTTCTCCAGAACGGGCATACTCATAAAGCTTTTTCCCAGCCACTTTAACTGCTGAATACATTGGAGGAATTTGAGTGATTTTGCCCGTTAATTCATGAAGAACCTTCTCAATTTCTTGCACAGAGATTGGGTTACAAATCACTTTTTCAGAAACGGTTTCTCCTGTCTGATCCTCTGTTGTTGTACTCCTCCCAAGCGTGATTTCCGCGTGGTATTCTTTACCTTCATCTGTCAAATATTCCGCAAGTTTTGTTGCTCGCCCCACACAAATCGGTAAAACGCCAGCCACTTCTGGATCGAGTGTTCCTGTATGTCCGACTTTTTTGGTTTTTAAAATCTTCCGAAGCTTAAAAACACAATCATGGCTCGTTAAACCGCGCTCTTTATATAGTGCAATGATGCCGTCCATGTATCCTGCTCCACTCCTTTTCACTTAAAAAAAGCCGAAACGAAAACGGAATAATCGTTTTGTCTCGGCTTTTCAGTTTTAGCTGTCTTTATTCAAGTTCCGAAGCAACTCGTCAATCTTATTGCCATATTCAAGCGAGCTGTCCATTTCAAACAAAAGTTCAGGAACTTTACGCAAACTCATGCGATTGCCAATTTCAGAACGGATAAAACCATGTGCTTTTTCTAGTGCTAACATAGAATCTTCCCGTTCTTTTTCATTTCCGAGAATTGAAATAAAAATGGTTGCTTGTTGCAAATCACCTGTAACATCAACATCTGTCACAGTAATAAAGCCTAGACGAGGATCTTTAATTTTTCGGTTTAAAATATCGCCAAGTTCTTTTTTCATTTGCTCAGCAACCCGATTTGCTCTTACACTCATTTTGTTCACCTCTATACCCAGTCTTTTTCCGTCTTGATTCTCTCCCATTCTGGGAAAGAATCAAGAAACGAAAGGACTTGATCTGTTTCTTTCTCACATCTAACACGTGTATCCGAAACCACAGCAAAACTAATTTCTGTTCGCTGCCACTTTTCCTTAAAAGCAGTTTCTGCAATGGAAACATTAAATTTTTGACGTGCACGCGTTAAAATACGCTTTAACACACTGCGTTTTTCTTTCAAGTTCATCGCATCATGAATGATACATTCAACTACGACTGCTTGAATGATCATTTGCGTTCGATTTCCTCCATGACAAAGGCTTCAATCACATCGTCTTCTTTAATATCATTAAAGTTTTCAATTGTGATTCCACATTCATAACCTTTAGCTACTTCTTTCGCATCATCTTTGAAACGTTTTAGCGAAGAAAGTTTTCCTTCAAACACAACAATACCATCACGAATCAAACGAATGCCGCTATCACGTGTGATTTTCCCATCTGTGACATAACAACCAGCGATGGTTCCAATTTTAGATACATTAAAGGTTTGACGAACTTGTGCCTGTCCGATAATTTTTTCTTCATATTCTGGATCAAGCATTCCTTTCATCGCTGCTTCGATTTCTTCAATAGCTTTATAAATAACCCGGTGTAAACGAATATCAACGCCTTCATTTTCAGCAGCTTCACGAGCTTGCGTTGTAGGACGGACATTAAAGCCAATGATAATTGCATTTGACGCAGCGGCAAGTGTAATATCTGATTCATTAATAGCACCAACTGCCGTATGAATGATATTGACATTTACACCTTCCACTTCAATTTTACGAAGCGAGGCAGCAAGGGCTTCAACAGAACCTTGTACGTCAGCTTTGATAATGACATTAACAGCCTTCATTTCGCCAGCTTTCATATGTTCAAACAAATTATCGAGGCTAACACGATTCGTTGCTGTTCGTTGTTCTTGCACGGCTTTTGTCGCACGTGATTCCCCAACTGAACGAGCCGTTTTTTCATCTTCAAAGACAACAAAACGGTCTCCTGCTTGAGGGACGTCATTTAGCCCCGTAATTTCAACTGGTGTGCTTGGTCCAACCTGTTTCACTCGACGACCAAGATCATTCACCATTGCCCGAACGCGGCCATATGTGTTTCCGACAACAATCGGATCCCCAACATGCAAAGTCCCATCTTGAACGAGAAGTGTCGCAACAGAACCGCGACCTTTATCAAGCTCAGCTTCTACTACCGTACCAAGAGCACGGCGATCAGGATTAGCTTTCAATTCTTCTACTTCTGAAACAAGTAGAATCATATCCAGTAAATTATCTAAGCCTTCACCAAACTTAGCAGAAATCGGTACAAAAATAGTATCCCCGCCCCAGTCTTCTGGAATGAGCTCATATTCCGTTAGCTCTTGCATAACTCGTTCTGGATTGGCTTGTGGTTTATCAATCTTATTCACAGCTACAATAATCGGCATCTTTGCTGCTTTCGCATGGTTAATCGCTTCAATCGTTTGTGGCATAACTCCATCATCAGCAGCAACCACTAGAATTGTAATATCTGTGATTTGCGCACCACGCGCACGCATTGCTGTAAAGGCTGCGTGACCTGGTGTATCAAGGAAGGTAATTTTCTTACCACGAACATCTAATTGATAAGCCCCGATGTGCTGAGTAATTCCGCCTGCTTCACCAAGTGTTACTTTCGTATTTCTTAGTGAATCAAGAAGAGTTGTTTTCCCGTGGTCAACGTGACCCATAATCGTTACAACTGGCGGACGTTCTTCAAGATGACTAGCGTCTTCTTCCGCTGCATTTTCAAAGTAAACGTCTAAATCAGTCACGTCAATTTTAATTTCTTCTTCTACTTCAACACCGTATTCTGCACAAATCAATTCGATTGCATCTTTATCTAGCTCTTGGTTAATGGTTGCAACAACCCCTAACAAGAACAGTTTTTTGATGATTTCCGAAGGTTCGCGGTACAGTTTTTTTGCTAGTTCTGCAACAGTAAGCGATTCTGTAAACGTGATTTTCTCTGGAAGTGGTTTTGGTTTTGGCGGAGTTGCCGGTTGTGTTTGGTGATTTTGTTTGCCTTTTTTCTTTCCTTTACCACCGCGATTTTGATTGAATCCACCGCCGTGAGTTCCACCTCTACCGCCACGATTTTGATTATTGTTCCCGCCGAAGCGATTCCCCTGATTTTGATTTCGTCCAGGAGTAGCATTTGTGTTTCGGTTATTTGAACTTGTTCCAGACTGGCTTTTGTTTCCGCCTGTGTTTTCTGGCTTATCAGTTCGTTTGGTTTGCCCACTTTGTCCAGCTTTTTGTGCGTTTTGGCGCGGTTTTGCATTATTTTGCGTAGCTGGTCGCTGCGGTTTATTTTCTTTTGGTTTTTGGTTATTATTTGAATTCAGTTTATTAGGCTCCTTGCTATTCGGTTTATTTTGGACTTTTTCATTTTTTTGAACAGCTGGTTTCTCTGGTTTGTTTGAAAAAGCTTGATCGAGTTGTCTTAAGGCATTATCATTAATCGTCGACATATGGTTTGAAACTTCTACACCTAAGCCGTGTAATTTTTCAATAACATCTTTACTCGAAACTTGTTGTTTTTTTGCATACTCATATACACGAATTTTACTCATGCCGTACACCTCCACTAGGTAATCAACCGAGTAGTTCCATTAGTTTCTTAGCAAATCCTTTATCAAGAATACCGATAACAGCACGCGTTTCTTTGCCAATTGCCCCTCCCAATTCCTCTCTTGTAAATCTTTTTTGCAAGGGGACACCGTAGTATTCACATTTATTTCGGACCTTTTTTTCCGTTCCGCTTGAAACATCATCTGCTAGTACAACAAGTGATGTCTTTCCGCTACGAACTGCTTTTAAAACTAATTCCTCTCCGGTTGTTATTTTCTTTGCACGATTTGCAAGACCGAGGAGTTGGAGAAATTTTTCATCCATGATTTTCGTCCTCAAGGGATTCTACATACGCAATTAATTCGTCATAAAATCCTTCTTGCTCTTTCATTTTTAATTGGTGGAATAACGTATTTTTTTCTTTCGTACGCTTTGCCACATCGACATCTTTTTTTATATAAAAACCACGCCCTGGTGCTTTTCCAGTTGGATCAATGGTAAGCTCCCCTTCTTTCGAATACGCAATCCGTAAAAGGTCTTGCTTAGGGAGTCTTTCACCAGTTACAATACACTTTCTAAGTGGAATTTTTTTGCTCCGCATGTCCGCTTTTCTCCTTTATTCTTCATCTTCCGAAACGTTATTTTCTTCAACGACCGTTTCTTCTGTTTCTTGAACAGGTGTTTCTTCGCGCGGATAGATGCCCATTTCACGAGCAACGCTTTCGCTCTTAATATCAATTTTCCAGCCCGTTAACTTCGCAGCAAGACGAGCATTTTGACCGCGTTTTCCGATTGCAAGAGAAAGTTGATAATCTGGAACTACAACTGTTGTTGCTTGCTCTTCTTCATTAACAATAACATCAAGTACTTTTGAAGGACTAAGCGCGTTCGCAACAAACGTAAATGGATCCTCTGACCATTCTACGATGTCGATTTTTTCACCTTTCAACTCATTCACAATCGCCTGAACACGTGCGCCTTTAGGTCCAACACAAGCCCCAACAGCATCCACTTCTGGATCAGCTGTATAAACCGAAATTTTAGAACGATCCCCTGCTTCACGTGCCACAGATTTGATTTCTACAATTCCTTCATAAATTTCAGGAACTTCCATTTCAAAAAGGCGTTTTAACAAACCAGGGTGCGTTCTTGAAACAAAAATTTGCGGGCCCTTAGTCGTTTTTTCCACTTTGGTCAAATACACTTTGATCCGGTCGTGTGGTCGATAAGTTTCATTTGGCATTTGTTCATTTTGCGAAAGAATCGCTTCAATTTTACCAAGGTTCACATAGATAAAACGTGAATCTTGTCTTTCTACAATCCCTGTCATGATATCATCTTCACGATCAATAAATTCATCGTAAATAATGCCGCGTTCTGCTTCACGTACACGCTGTGTTACGACTTGTTTAGCCGTTTGGGCAGCAATACGTCCAAAATCTTTCGGCGTAACTTCAAGCTCTACGACATCCCCTACTTTGTAAACAGGGTTTAATTCATGCGCTTCTTCAAGTGAAATTTCAAGCCGTGAATCAAAAACCTGATCCACAACATCTTTTCTTGCAAATACGCGAATCGATCCATTTTCAAGATTCAATTCCACACGTACATTTTGCGCTTGGTTAAAATTCCGTTTATAAGCAGAAACAAGGGCTGCTTCGATTGCTTCAACGATTACATCTCGAGAAATTCCTTTATCATGTTCTAAAACATGAAGAGCATCTAGTAATTCTGTGCTCATTACTCATTCACTCCTTATTTAATTTTTTAAAATTCGATGGCAAGGCGCGCTTTCGCAACCTTGTCTTTTGGAATCACACAAGTGATTTTACGCGTTTTATCTTTGATTTCAATGGTTAGTTCATTTCCATCATAAAACAAGAGCGTGCCTTCCCACACTTTACGATCCTCAATCGGTTCATAAGACGTAATATGCACATAACTTCCCACCGCGTTTTCGAAATCTGCTTCTTTTTTTAGAGGACGTTCAGCGCCGGGAGAAGAAACTTCTAGAAAATAGTTTTGACTGATTGGATCAGACTCATCTAATTTTTCACTTACTTTTTCACTGACAATTGCGCATTCATCAATATCAATTCCGCCATCTTTATCAATAAAAATACGTAAAAACCAATTTTTCCCTTCTTTTTCAAACGCTAAATCGACAAGTTCAAAGCCTAACTCATCAGTAATCGGCTTGACAAGCTCCTCTACTTGGTCCAAAACCTTACTCATTTCAGCCTCCTTAGAGATATGCTCTGCTACCGGTGCGAATGCTTTCTCAAAACAATCGCAAAACGAAAGAGTGGGCAAATGCCCACTCTTAGCTGAGTTATCGTTGTATTTCATTACATAGTATACCATAGCCTGCGTGATTTCGCAAACAAGCTCGCATGATAAGTAAGTTTCTTTTAAAAAAGCGACAATTGATTTTGATCAGGAAGACCTTCTAAACAACCTTGTTCATCCATATACTGAATAATCGTTTTTGAAACCTTCCCGCGTTGTTGGAGATCTTCTTTCGACAAGAACTCACCATCTTCACGAGCAGCTACAATCTGTTTGGCAACGTTCGTCCCAAGACTTGGAATCGCATTAAACGGTGGAATAAGTGTGTCACCTTCAATAACAAATTCATCAGCTTTAGATTTATATAGATCCACTTTTTGGAACTTATAGCCTCTTGCAAGCATTTCATTGGCAATTTCAAGCACAGTTAATAAGTTTTTTTCTTTCGTCGAAGCTTCAAGCCCTTTATCATTGATTTCCTTCATAACCGCTTTAACTGCTTCACGACCATTTACCATTGCCGTCAAATCAAAATCATCCGCACGAACGGAGAAATAAGTCGCATAGAAATAAAGAGGATGATGGACTTTAAAATAAGCAATTCGGACAGCCATAAGCACATAGGCCGCTGCATGGGCTTTCGGGAACATATACTTAATTTTTTTACAAGAATCAATATACCAGCTAGGTACATTGTTTGCGATCATCGCTTCTTCCATTTCCTCCGTCAAGCCTTTCCCTTTCCGCACCGATTCCATAATTCGGAAAGCAAGAGAACTTTCAAGTCCTTGGTAAATCAAGAAAACCATGATATCATCCCGACAACCGATCACATCAGGAAGCTCACAAATTTTATTTTTAATCAGTTCCTCCGCATTCCCAAGCCAAACATCTGTCCCGTGGGAAAGTCCAGAAATCTGAACAAGTTCAGAAAATGTAGTTGGTTTCGTTTGCTCAAGCATCTGGCGAACAAAACGAGTCCCAAACTCTGGAATCCCAAGTGTCCCCGTCTTCGAATCAATGTCCTCTGGCGTAACGCCTAAAGATTCCGTTGAACCAAATAGTTTCATCACTTCTGGATCATCTGTTGGGATCGTTTTCGGGTCGATTCCACTTAAATCTTGCAGCATCCGGATTGCAGTCGGATCATCGTGTCCGAGAATATCCAGTTTCAAAACATTATCATGAATTGAGTGGAAATCAAAATGCGTGGTTTTCCATTCCGAGTCTGTCGCATCGGCCGGATATTGCACAGGCGTAAAATCATACACATCCATATAATCAGGAATAACGATAATCCCACCTGGATGTTGTCCTGTTGTTCGTTTCACACCCGTACAACCAGCAACAAGCCGGTCTACTTCAGCACCGCGAATATTCATATTCATATCCCGTTCATAGCCCCGTACAAATCCGAAAGCCGTTTTTTCGGCAACCGTACCGATAGTTCCCGCACGATATACATAGTCTTCCCCGAAAATTTCTTTCGTATAGGCATGGGCAACGGGTTGATAATCCCCCGAGAAGTTTAAATCGATATCAGGAACTTTATCCCCCTTGAAACCTAGGAAAGTTTCAAACGGAATATCTTGTCCTTCTTTACGATAAGCCGTCCCGCATTCAGGACATGTTTTATCTGGAAGGTCAAACCCAGAACCAACTGAACCATCATGAAAGAACTCTGAGTGTTTACAATTAGGGCACAAATAGTGCGGCGGAAGTGGATTTACCTCAGTAATTTCCGTCATCGTTGCTACAAATGACGAACCAACTGACCCCCTAGAACCAACTAAATAACCATCGTTTAGCGATTTTTTAACCAGTTTATGCGAAATCAAGTAAATAACGGCGAATCCATGACCGATAATGCTTTTGAGTTCTTTTTCAAGCCGCGCCTCAACGATTTCCGGAAGCGTTTCACCATATAAATCGTGTGCCATCTTATAACTCATATTGCGAATCTCATCTTCGGCCCCTTCAATTTTCGGTGTATAAAGTTCATCTTTGATAGGCTTCAATTCATCCATCCAATCAGCTACTAAATTGGAATTTGTCACCACAATTTCGTGTGCTTTTTCCGCTCCAAGAAAACTAAATTCCTTAAGCATTTCTTCCGTAGAACGGAAATGGACATCCGGGAGTTCTTGGCGATTTAGCGGATTCGCGCCTCCCATGGAATGAATTAAGATCTTTCGATAGATTTTATCTTGGGGATCCTTATAATGAACATTTCCTGTTGCCACAACTGGTTTTCCAGTTTTTTCTCCCACTTTTACAATGTTTTTCAAAATTTCTTCCAAAGCTTTTTCATCGCGGATCATTTCGCGTTCAATCAGCGGAGCATACACCGGTTTAGGTTGTATCTCAATAAAATCATAAAAACCCGCTACTTTTTCCGCTTCAGCCATTCCTTTTTGCATCATCGCTTCAAAAAGTTCGCCTTGACTACAAGCCGTTCCAATAATAAGTCCCTCACGCAGTTTCTTAAGCTTCGAGCGCGGAATTCTTGGCACACGATAGAAATAATCAATATTTGACATTGAAACCAGTTTAAACAAGTTTTTCAAGCCTTCTGCCGTTTGCGCATAAATGGTGGCATGGAAAGGGCGCGCTCGCTTATAAGCATCCCCTTCTCCCATAAACTGATTAAACTCATCGTGATTAGTGATTTCGTGCATTTCCTTTGCATCTTTAATCAATTTCCATGCTAAATAAGCGGTTGCTTCTGCATCAAAAATCGCCCGGTGATGCTGTTCTAAGATGATATTGAATTTCTTCGTCAATGTATTCAAACGATGGTTTTTAAAATGCGGATAGAGAAAACGTGCTAATTCTAACGTATCAATAACCGCATTCGGCGCATCTTGTAACCCGATTTTACGATAAGCTGTGTTGATAAAGCCCATATCAAAAGAAGCGTTATGGGCAACAAGGATCGCGTCCCCGCACCACTCACGGAAATTCTTCAAGACGACATCAATGGGGTCAGAACCTTTCACCATGTCATCCGTGATTCCTGTCAAGTTGATGGTCGTAGCCGAAAGTGGATGTCCAGGATCAATAAAAGCTTCAAATTTATCGATAATCTCGCCATCTTTCATTTTAATCCCTGCAAGTTCGATAATCGTATCATAAACCGCAGAAAGTCCTGTTGTCTCTACGTCAAAAACAACATAAGTCGCATCTTTTAATTCAATGTGCTTGTCATTATAAGCAATCGGAACCCCATCATCAATCAGGTTTGCTTCTACCCCGTAAAGAATCTTAAGTCCAAATTTTTGCCCCGCTGCATACGCTTCAGGGAACGACTGAACCACCGAATGATCCGTAAGTGCAATCGCTTTGTGTCCCCAGTCCGCTGCTTGCTTAGCAAGATCCGTAATCGAGTTTGTCGCATCCATCTGACTCATATTCGAATGAAGATGAAGTTCAACACGTTTTTCTTCCGCTCCGTCAACTCGTTTTCTCGGCGCAATTTCATTGACATCTTGTGCCATCATGATTAAGTCACGGACAAAGGTATCATTTTGAACGCTCCCACGCACTTTCACCCACATGCCTTTTTTCAGGTTTTGGAACATGGCCGCATCCTCTTTATCGCGAGAAAACATCTTAATGATCATGGAGCTCGTGTAATCAGTGATTTTAAATTGCAGTAAACTCCGCCCACTTCTAAGCTCACGAATTTCAGTCGCAAACACATATCCTTGGACAGTAATCCGGCGTTCCTCATCATAAATATCGCCAAGATGTTTTACTTCATCGCCCTCTTTGATTTTATAGCCAAGCTGGAACGGTCCTGTAAGTTCAGCTGGCGCTTGCTGAGCACCACTTTCCGCTTCTCGTTGACGTTTTTGCATGACTTCAACAGCTGCTTTCGCCTTCTCGGCATCTTCCTCTTCCTTCGCCTTCTTAAAAGCCTCATAAGTTTCCGAGTTTTCTTGCGTTAAGACAGTCGTTCGAAAAGCTAGGCGCGGGAACCCGCAGTTGGCATAGTTTTCAAGGATTTCTGCAGCAAAACTTTGCTCAAATTTGGTCTTTTCCATTTCGTTATGCAAATTGAGCTCTAAAAAATGAGGTTCTTTAAACGTGGGCTTTTGTTCCATTAAAACTTGTCCGATTAGCGGAGAAGTTGCCAAAATAGGCGAAACAATTAAATTCCAATAGTCTTGGATAAGCCCTTCATCGAGCCTTGTTTCTTTGGCATGAATCGCAAGCTCCGTATTGGCAATCTCGCTAAATGCACGTTTCATACCTGTATCGAGTAATGTATAAAAATCTGCGGGAAAAATCTGAGGCGCTTCCAAATGAAACTGCCACGTTTTATTTCTTTTATCCGCAATCAACTTTTCAATTTTGGTATCCTTCGTAAAATCCTCAAACGTCTTGTCTTCCTTTAATCCGATTTGTTCTAAAAGAAGTTGGAATCGCTCCTTTTTTTCTTCTTCTGAAGCACTCAATGGGGTGTCACTCCTTTCAGCTAAAAAGCTGTAAAAAGTACCTTCCACAAAATGCAAAGGTACTTTTTAATCTATCTCTATTGTACATGAAAAATCATTTTTCGCCAAAAAGAATTGGCAAAGTATTTAGCAATTCTTCTTCGCGAACTTCGATCATTTCTCCTGTTTTGCGGATTTTCACTTCCACAATTCCTTCAGCGGCTTTTTTCCCAACCGTCACTCGGATTGGAAGGCCAATTAAATCTGCATCCGCAAATTTCACACCCGCACGTTCCGACCGGTCATCTAGTAACACGCTATATCCCGCTTCTTGAAGCGATGCATAAAGCGAATCACCGAAAGCACGCTGCGCGTCATCTTTCATATTAACAGGAATTAAGTGAATATCGAATGGCGCAATTCCTTTTTCAAACACAAGTCCCGCTTCATCGTTGCACTGTTCTGCAATCGCCGTAAATAAGCGCGAAACTCCAATCCCGTAGCAACCCATGATGAGTGGATTTGCTCGCCCGTTTTCATCTAGAAAAGTTGCGTTCATTGCATCTGAATATTTTGTTCCAAGTTTAAAGATATGCCCGACTTCGATACCTTCCGCAAATTTGATGACACCTTGACCATCAGGAGATAAGTCTCCTTCTTGAATCATCCGCAAGTCAAAATAACTTTGGACAGTAAAATCACGTTCAGGGTTTACATTGATAATGTGATACCCATCTTCATTAGCGCCGACCGCTGCATTCACGACATCTTGAACCGCATGATCCGCGTAAATGCGAATATCTTCAGGAGCATGGATTGGACCAAGCGACCCAAAACTAGCTCCGAATAACTTAACAGCCACTTCTGGATCAGCCAATTCAACCGATTTCGCTTCTAAGGCATTTTTAATTTTAATGTCATTGACTTCATGGTCTCCTCGAACGAGTACCATAATAATATCGCCATCCACATCGAACAACATTGACTTGACGGTTTTTTCAACTGGAATGTCTAAATTTGTGACAAGGTCTTCAATTGTCCGGAGGCCAGGTGTGGCAATTTTTTCTAGCTCCGCTTCTTGTTCCAGCGATTTTTTGCCATTATAAAGAACAGGCGCCATTTCCGTATTCGCTGCATAATCAGATGAATCACTATAAGCAATCGTGTCCTCTCCGATTTTAGACAGTACCATAAACTCGCGAGATTCTTTTCCACCAATAGCACCCGAATCAGCAATCACCGCACGATAATTTAATCCACAGCGCGTAAAAATATTGCAGTATGCTTGATACATTTTTTGATATGTTTCATCCAAACTTTCTTCGCTCGCATGAAAAGAATAGGCATCATTCATGATAAACTCCCGGCCTCTTAGAAGGCCAAAGCGTGGGCGTTTTTCATCCCGGAACTTGGTTTGGATTTGATAAAGTGTAATGGGAAGACGTTTATATGATTTTAATTCGTCCCGAACAAGATCTGTAATCACTTCTTCATGCGTTGGCCCAAGTGCAAAATCACGGCTGTTACGATCTTTGAGACGCATAAGTTCTGGCCCGTAATCATTCCATCTCCCCGATTCTTGCCACAGTTCAGCAGGTTGAAGTGCTGGAAGAAGTAGTTCAGAAGCCCCCGCACGGTTAAGTTCCTCGCGAATGATTTGTTCAATTTTTTGTAAAGTAAGGCTTGCAAGTGGCAAGTAACTATAAATTCCGCTTGCAGTTTGTCGGATAAATCCTGCTCGAAGAAGCAATTGATGACTTCTTACTTCGGCATCAGCAGGCGTTTCTTTTAATGTTGGAATAAAGGTCATTGTCTGACGCATAAAACACACTCCCCTTTTTAAATCGGTCCTAGCAGGTCAGGTTTAGAAAAATGCCCGCTGAATATCGTTCCATGTTACAAGAATCATTAGTATCATTAACAAAGCGAAGCCAACAAAATGAATAATCCCTTCTTTTTTCGGATCTACTGGCTTCCTGCGAATTAATTCATATAGGAAGAACAGTAAACGCCCCCCGTCTAGTGCAGGAAGTGGTAGCAAGTTTACAATCCCAAGATTGATACTTAAAACAGCCGTCCAGTTTAATAACGTTAAGAATCCATAACTAACAACTTGTTCCGTACTCGTGTAAATGCCAACAGGACCGTTAAGCATATCGAGCGAAAAGCCACCTGTAATCATTTTTCCAAGAACGTCAAAAATTTGATGAATCCAGTTCCAAGTGTTTGTAAAGCCGTAACTAATTTTAGCACCAAATGAATCTTTGATTGGGTTTTCTACACCAATTTTCCCAACGGCTTCTCCCTGAACTTTTTGTTTTTCAGGCGTCACTTTAACATCTTGTTTTTTTCCATCCCGTTCAATTTTAAACGTTAAGTTTTTATCAGGATTTTCCGAGACTTTACCAACAATTTCTGCCCAAGAATCCGTTTTGGTTCCAGAAATGGAGAGAACTTTGTCCCCTTCTTTAAGTCCCGCCTCAGCAGCTGGACTGTCTTTCACAACATTTCCAAGTGTGTTTTCTGTTGAAGCTACACCTCCTTGGATAAAAGCAAGTGCTGTGAAAATCAAAATCGCTAAAATAAAATTAAAAAGCGGTCCAGCAAAAATAGTTGCCGCTCGTTTTCCAAGCGACTTAGCGCCAAAAGTGCGGTCATATGGAACGACTTGCGTCTCGATTTTTCCGTCCACAACAACTGCATCACGCGCAACCTGATAGCGAACCTTTTTCGATTCATCGTAGTCTTCAAAGCCTTCAATGAACAACTCTTTTTCAAGATCTGCTTTTGAAACTTCAAATGGTTGAGCATTCACATATTGGTCTTTTCCGTTCACAATAATTTTTGTTACCGTTTCATCTTTTGATAATTCAAGACCTACACGGTAACCTGGTTTTAATTCTAATTCTTCACCGTCTTCACCAGCCATTCGTACGTAACCACCAATGGGTAGCAAGCGAATTGTATATTGTGTTTCTTTCTTTTTGTAAGCAAAAATTTTCGGTCCAAAACCGATCGAAAAATCACGCACCAAAATACCAGAACGTTTTGCAAGCAAAAAATGCCCTAATTCGTGAAAGAAAACGATGAGTCCGAAGACGAAAATAAATGCAATAATCGTTGTCAAATTAATTTCACCTCTATAAAAGTGTTTTTACGTATGCCCTTGTTTCTTGATCGACCTGCAAAATCGTATCCAGTGACGGCGCTTGAATCACATTCTGCATATGATGATTCATGGCATTCTCTACCACTGCCTCAATATTGTTAAAATCAACCTGCCCATTTAAAAAACCGGCAACAGCAATTTCATTCGCCGCATTTAAAACGGTCGGCATCGTTCCACCTATTTTACCAGCGTTGTATGCTAATTTCAATGCCCTAAATCGATCGTAGTCCACTTCTTCAAAATGAAGTGTTCCAATTTTAGCCAAACTGAATGGTTCACTAAATGTAATGTTGGACCGGTCCGGATAAGTGAGCGCATATTGGATCGGAATACGCATATCTGGCGCTCCAAGTTGTGCGATCATACTCCCGTCAATATATTCAACAAGCGAGTGCACAATGCTTTCTCGGTGGATCACGACATCAATGTCTTCATAATCCATATCATAAAGCCAGTGTGCCTCAATTACTTCAAGGCCTTTATTGAACATCGTAGCCGAATCGATTGTTAACTTATTTCCCATGTTCCAGTTCGGGTGGTTTAACGCTTCTTTCACTGTAACGTGTTTAAGCTCTTGACGTGTCTTGTCCCGGAAACTTCCACCACTAGCCGTAATGATCAATTTGGAGACATTTTCGCGTTTTTCACCATTTAACGCTTGGAAAACAGCAGAATGTTCACTATCAACAGGGAGAATATCTACCCCTTTTTTTCGTGCAGCTGCTATGACTAGGTGTCCAGCTGTAACAAGTGTTTCTTTATTTGCAATCGCGATTTGTTTTCCGGCTTCAATCGCGTCAAGCGTCGGCAAAAGTCCAACACTTCCAATCACAGCACTCAGCAAAACATCGCCCTCCGGAAAAGCTGCAATGGCACGTAGACCTTCCATTCCTGAATAAAAACGAACGTCAGGAAACTCGGGTTTTAGCTTCTCTACATCTCGTTTACTTTGAACGGATACAGCTTTTGGCTTGAACTCTTGAATAATTTTACGTCCCAGTGTAACATTCCGGCCAAAAGATAGCGCAGTAATTTCAAAAAGTTCTGGATGTTCCCTTACAATTTCCAGTGTCTGCGTTCCGATTGACCCGGTTGCACCTAATAAATTAATTTTCTTCATGGCTTCATCTCCATTAAATGATTTGCAGTATATGTAATAGCGGTAAGACAAACAATAAACTGTCAAAACGGTCTAAAATCCCACCGTGTCCTGGTAAAATCTTTCCAGAATCTTTCACACCATAAAAACGTTTGAGTGCAGACTCAACAAGATCGCCAAGTTGCCCGAAGATAGAAAGCACAATTAAAGCGAGTATGACTAAACCGATGTTCCCGCTTAAATTCATCAAGTAGAAAAAGCCTCCAGCGATAATAATAGCCGAAACGATTCCACCGATAAAGCCTTCTACCGTCTTATTGGGACTCACGTGTGGTGCAAGTTTATGCTTCCCAAACTGACGTCCGATAAAATAAGCACCTGTGTCAGTTGACCAAACGATGAGAAGTGCAAATAAAACGTAGTAAAGCCCCGCATCACGGGTTAAAGCTAAATAATGAAAACCTATTCCTACATAGAAAGAAGCAAGAACGGCAATCCCCGCTTGGTCAAAGTGAAACTTGTTTTTTGAAAAAACGGTATAAGAAAGCAAAATCGCAATCCCAATAAAGATTAGTTCAATTACAGAAAGCCCGATTTTATCAAGCCAAGTTAAATAGTTCTCAGGAACAACAACGAGCCAAGTTAACAGCATGGTGACAATGCCATTCACTGAAAAAAGCGATTGCTTCGTCATTACGAGAATTTCATACACGGCAATGGATGCGAGTAAAATACTAATCAGTTCAAATGTTACCCCGCCAATAACAACGAAGGGGATAAAAATAATAAGCGCCACAATGGCTGTAATAATTCTTGTTTTCACCTTTTTTCCTCCCTAAAGCCCACCAAATCTGCGTGACCGATTTTGATAGTCAATCATCGCCTCTAAAAAGTCTTCTTCTGTAAAGTCTGGCCAGTGAACATCTGTAAAGTAAAACTCACTGTAAGCCAATTGCCAAAGCATAAAATTGCTAAGCCGAAGCTCACCACTCGTTCGAATCAACAAATCTGGATCTCCAAGACCATTTGTCATTAAATGCTTTTCGATATCCGTTTCTGTGATTTCTTCCGCTTTTTTCCCAGCCTTTTCAAGCTCACAAATCGCTTCTTTCATCGCCGTCACAATTTCTGCTCGCGACCCGTAATTCAAGGCAAAATTAAGCACAAGACCCGTACAATGCTTGGTATCTTCAATCGCCTTTTCTACAGCACGAAGTGTGTGTAGCGGTAAATTATCTCGATATCCCATGACATTGACCTTGACATTTTCCTGAATGAGTTCTGGAACAAAAGTATCGAAAAACTCAACAGGTAATTTCATCAAGAAGTCTACTTCATCTGTCGGACGCTTCCAGTTCTCAGTTGAAAAAGCATAAAGCGTTAGAACTTCAATGCCCATTTCATTTGCATAGCGCGTGATTTTCTTAACCACATTCATGCCTTCCTTATGACCCGCAATACGCGGTAAAAACCGCTTTTTGGCCCATCTCCCATTGCCATCCATGATAATCGCAACGTGTTTTGGAAGTGGAAGTTCGGGTGATAATTCACCATCTATAAAATTTTCATTTTGTCGAAAGAGCTTCTTAAACATTTTAAATCCTCCAATAGAAATGCCACTACTCTGCGCATGTCTATACCTATAATACCAAAAAACGCCCGATTAATGTACTAAAATTTACATGTGATTCATGAGATTTCCATGAGAAAATCGGTTTGGTTAGGATACAAAAGAAAAGCACCCCTCCCCTTCCTAAAGTAGAAGAAAAGGAATGCTTTTTGTCATTAATTTAAACTTCCATGATTTCCGCTTCTTTTTCTTTAGCGATTTCATCGATTTTTTGAATGCTTACATCCGTTAACTTTTGTACATCATCTCCGTAAGTTCGCAAGTCATCTTCTGTGATTTCGCCAGCTTTTTCGAGTTTTTTAAGTTCATCATTTGCATCGCGGCGCACATTACGCACCGCAACTTTTGCTTCTTCTGCTTCTTTTTTCACTTCTTTTGCAAGTTCGCGGCGACGTTCTTCCGTTAGTTGCGGGATAGTAAGTCGAAGCACAGAACCATCATTATTTGGTGTTAAACCAAGATCTGATTTTAAAATCGCTTTTTCAATATCTTCAAGGGCATTTTTATCAAAAGGTGTGATAAGTAGCATCCTAGCTTCTGGAACACTGATCCCAGCAATTTGATTAAGCGGAGTTGGTGCACCATAATAATCTACTTGAACACGATCTAAAATCGATGCATTCGCACGTCCAGCACGAATTTGACCCAACGCACGAGATAAAGCCTGCTCAGACTTTTCCATTTTTTCCTGTGAATTTTGCAAAACTTCTTTACTCATTGATTTATTTCCCCCTTACAGTTGTTCCGATTTTTTCACCAAGAACGACACGTTTAATATTGTTTTCAGTTTCAGCAAATGAAAATACGATCAGCGGAATATCGTTATCCATGCTAAGCGACGAAGCCGTTGAATCCATTACCTGCAATCCTTCTTTAATCACATCGAGATAAGAAAGCTCATCATATTTTTTCGCCGTATTATCAATGCGAGGATCGGCACTATACACCCCATCCACATTGTTTTTAGCCATTAAAATGACATCTGCTTCAATTTCAGCTGCACGAAGCGCTGCAGTTGTATCTGTAGAGAAATACGGGTTCCCTGTTCCGCCAGCAAAAATGACTACACGCCCCTTTTCAAGATGACGAATAGCTTTTCGTCTAATATACGGTTCAGCAATTTGACGCATATCGATCGAAGTTTGCACACGCGTTGCCACCCCAATATTTTCTAATGAATCTTGAAGTGAAAGTGAGTTCATTACAGTTGCAAGCATACCCATGTAATCCGCAGCTGCCCGGTCCATGCCCATTTCACTTCCAAGGCGTCCGCGCCAGATGTTCCCACCACCGACAACAACAGCTACTTCCACACCTAATTCAACTACTTCTTTTACTTGTTTAGAAATCGCATTGACGATATTCGGACTAATTCCAAAACCATCCGAACCCGCAAGCGCTTCACCACTCAATTTTAAAACAACACGTTTATATTTTGGGGTATTCATAATGACCTCCACACCTTTATTCTAGTTCATGATAAAAGAGTTTTTTATCCACCAGTATTCATTTTACTAAAAAACCAGCAATTACAAAAGTATTTTCTATGAAAAAGCCAAAAAAGTTCTATTTCACTAATTTCAAATGAAGAATCGGATAAGGTCTTCCTTGTCCATCTTTTTCACTTGTAGCATGAACTCTAAACCCATTTTTCTCATAGAATTTCCGTGCCGCTCCATTTTGCAGATTCACATCAACAAAAAAAATTCCTTCTTTTTCAATTAATTCCTGTAAAATTGCCGTGCCATAACCTTTTCCTCTAAACCTTGGAGAAAGGAAGAACATTTCTAATCGTTTCACTGCATGTCCTGTAAATCCGATTATTTCTCTCTCTGCCTCCCAGAAGTAAATTTCTAAGCTAGGAAAAAAAGAGGGTATCTCCTCTCGCAGTGCGTCAAAGTCATCGTTTTTCAAAAAGGCATGCGTTGCCTTTACAGACTCCTCCCAAATAGAAAGCAAAACAGGATAATCTGCTCCGGTAGCTCGTACTTTATTCACCCAATCACCTCAAAATCATCCTTTTGTTTGCATTTAGCTTAACAGACTGAGTAAAAAGCGCAAGTATAAAAGTTAATTCCTTACTAAAAAATCGGCACTTTTAAATGCAACAAAAACCCATCATTCATCTGAACAATGGGTTTTTACAAACAAAATTTATAAATCTCGCAAAGCATTATTTGTATTTTTAAAAGTGCCATTAGCCGCTTTACTCCATTTCCCCTGCACGGAGCTTGAAAAAGAATCCAAATATTTTTCACTCGATGAATGAACTTTTTGAACCGCTTCTTTCTCCATTTCTTTTACTACTTGTTTCTGCGTTTCAGAAGTCGCTTTACTGTGGGAAGCTGTAAAAAAGTGGATTAATGATTTTTCAGCTTTCTTTTTTACATCTTCTAACCCTTTCGTTACAGTGTCAATCATGAACGCTCTCCTTCCTTCTTAGTGCGGGAATGTTCTTCCTCATAACGAGTTTTTTCCATATTGTATTCTCGCGTAGTTTGTTCGATTTCCTCTTCCAGTTCACGGGCTTGTTTTTTTACGAGACAACTGCCTTCTTCATGAGCTTTTGAAAGAATGGAGTAGCCCTGCCTCATGGGTAGTATTTGTTCGAAATCATAATGAGACGCGACATATCTAAACCGGTCTGCCAGATCATCTAAGCCCTTTTCAAATTCTCTGTTTTGAAAATGAATTTCCTCGAGGATTTCTTCTTGTTTTTTATGAGTGCTTATATATTCTTGTTTCATTTCTTCAAGACGTCTTTGAGAAGAAAAATTCATCTTACGCACTTCCAATCTGCTGAGCGAGCTCTTGATCATTTTGTAACTGTTCAGCGATAGCGTGCTTAATATTGTTAATTAATTCATCATACTCTTTTTGAATGGCTGTTAACTTGGTTAATTTTTTCTGGTATTTCGCTTTAGGTTTCGTTCGAATACTCGCTTCTGTAGCTCCACCACTTGCCAGCGCATCCAATCTTTCGGATTCTGAAAGGGAGGTTCCAATCGTCCGAGCATCTTTTAAAGTATCTCGCCACAAATCATCGGCATTATCAATTGCTTTCTTATAGGTCTTTTGAAGTTCATTCATATCATATTGAATGGTCATCTTCACGCCTTGTGTCAAAGCCAAAGCTTCGGCGGCATCTAAAAAGATTTTTTCCGAGTCAGATAAGTTCCCACCACTTTTAGCAAATATTTTCTTCAAATCTTCAAGACCATCGAGTTTTTCTCTTGTATTATTTTTGGCTAGTGCCGCATAACCTTTTGCATCGGTTAACACATTGCCTTCTTTATCATATTGATAGCCGCCCCACATGTGTTGTTTGCCTATATCATTCATATCTTTAGAATCAATGGCAATTAATTGCCCGACATTTTCTTTATAAGCTCCATACCCTATCGTAACTGGGTCTTTAAAATCCACATAATTATAAATCTTTCCCCGTAACGCTTCAGCCATTTTCTTTTGTTCAGGTGTCAAAAGGGAATAGGCATTGGGGCCCTCATATAGATAAGCTCCACCAATTCGCGAAGCCTCTTTTTCATTAATATCAGAAAGTGCATATTGGGCCGTCATTGAACCTAACGAATGGGCATAAACATAGTGTTTCGCATTGGGATAGTTATTTAGTGAATTTTTCAGTGTTTTGGCAGCAGATTTTAATTGCGGTGTTACAACTCTTCCGCCTGTATGCGTAAAAATTTGTGTAGCAGAAGGGATATCATTCTCTAGCCAGTCTTTCCAAACGTCCAAAGGCTCTTTTTTCCATTGATCAATACCTGTTGAACCTCTATACAAAACTGTAACTTCTGTAACCTTTTCTCTTTTGGTCAATGAAGCATTGGGTGAGACAGTTTTCTTTGTATTGGTTATAATATATGCTTGTTCACCAGTTATCTTATTGTCAATTACTTGTGAGACAATGCCTATACTTTTTCGAGACTTTCCATCTTCGCTATCAATTGTAATTTCTTCGCCCTCACTCCAATTTTTATATTCTTGTTTCGCAATATTTATTCTATCAATATCATTATAGGACCTACTCATTAATTTCACCACGCCTACCTAATTTTTCAGATAGTTTTTCGGATAACCCAACTCCACCTGCACGTAACTCTCCGTTATATTTATCGATATCAAAATTTGCAGTTAAATCCTTATCCCCATTGATCTCTAAGATTACATTTATTCCACCCATAGGATTATGTTCAATACTTTTATCTTCAATTTTATAACTTTTAATAATCCCTTGATGAGTTAAAGCATTTTTATCAAACTCTTTCAGATTCTTTTCAAATACCTCTTTTGCTTCTTTACCATATACAACCTCTTTCATGTCTTCATCCAACTTTTTGTTATCCATATACATCTTCCCTCCAACAATTGCTACAACTGCAATAATGATGACAATAAGCGAAATAAAAATAATCCAGCCCTTTTTCATCTCATCCCTCCATCTAGTCTTTTCTCTATTTAACAAAAATGCCTCTTAAAGTATACAATAAGAGGCACTTTTTTGAAATTAAAATCCAAAGTTTTGAGAAAGTTGTTGATCTTGTTCTTCCACAGCACTGGCTGTTTTTTGAAGTTGTTGTTCAATTTGATCCATCAAGTTCGCAAATTCCGTTACTTTTGGTTTTAATTGATTGAACTGGTCATCAAAACGTGCAAAAGCTTGTCCTTCCCATTCACTCCGAAGTTGTTCTTGGGTTTGGGATAAGCGTTGTAACATTTGCTCGATATCCCGTGCGCTTGTGCCGTAGGTTTTCGCACGGTCACGCAATTCTGCCGGGGTCATTCTGATTTGTCCTGACATGACATTCATCTCCTCTTTATGTATTGTTTTCTTGCAAGTATAATATACCATATTTTAGAAATGAAATTGTGTCAATTTAATGAACTTTTTAGCGATGCCCATACAAAAAGGCCTCACTCTTTAAGTGAGACCCATCTGACTTCTCTTTTGGAACCATTCAAAATAACATACCTCTAAAACCTCGGAAAGTTTTTCCGACATTTCGTAATCGCAGTACTCGTCCCTAGCAGAACTTCCATTTTGATGGTTCTTTTCTTAATTTCATAATAATTCTTAAGTAAGGAAAAAGCAAGTCTATTTTTCATTTAAACATCTCTCAAAAATAAAAAAGCCTTGCCCACAAGGGCAAGGCAATTCTATTTATTTAAAGGTTCCATACTTGTCCGCATTTTTACTATTATCTGCACTAGCTTGTCCAGCACATGCCCAAGCTAAACGACCAATCGAGCGCATGTACTGTACCCACACGTAACCATCACTCCTTTGTCACACAAGCGACACTTGCTGGAGCCAATCAAGCAGATGTCCAACAATTTGTGGGGCACAAAAATTTGTCTATGACGGATTATTATACGCACTCAACTAAACAAGGCACAAGTCAGCTAGTCGATATAATTAGCGAACAATTGACAGACAAATAAAAATCCCCGAATGATTTCATTTTTATTGCTTTTAGTTGATTTTGAAAAAAATAAAAACCCGCTATTACCAACGAATAGCGGGTTTTAAAAATCATTAAAAATCAAAATTTCTTACTGGTCTTTTTTCACTTGGCTCATAACTTCTTCAACAAAGTTATCTTCTTTTTTCTCGATTCCTTCGCCAACTTCGAAACGTACAAACGATTCAACAGTTGCACCATGTTTTTTCGCAAATTCACCAACTGTCACATCAGGATCCTTAACAAATGGTTGATCAAGAAGGGAGATGTCACTTAACCATTTCTTCAAGCGACCTTCTACCATTTTTTCAACAATATTTTCAGGTTTTCCTTCATTTAAAGCTTGTTGTGTTAATACTTCTTTTTCATGTGCAAGTTCATCTGCATCTACATCATCACGAGAAATGTATTTTGGATTAATCGCAGCAATGTGCATTGCAATATCTTTTGCAACAGCAGAATCAGTTGTACCGTTAAGAAGAACTACAACACCAATACGTCCATTCATGTGAATATATTCACCGAACGCACAGTTCTCACTTTTTTCAGTGATGTCAAAACGACGAAGTGAAATGTTTTCACCAATTTTTGTGATTGCTTCTGTAATATATTCTTGAACAGTCACACCGTCTTCAATTTCAGTTTTAAGCGCATCTTCAAGACTCGCTGGACGAACTGCTAACAAGTGGTTTGCAAGTTTTTCAACAAGTTCTTTAAAGTTGTCGTTTTTCGCTACAAAGTCTGTTTCAGCGTTAACTTCAAGAACAATCGCATGTTTTTCATTACTTACTACATGAGTCATTCCTTCAGAAGCAATTCGGTCAGATTTCTTCGCAGCTTTTGCAATTCCTTTTTCACGTAAAAGATCGATTGCTTTTTCCATGTCGCCGTCAGTTTCAACTAACGCTTTTTTACAATCCATCATTCCAGCGCCTGTTTTTTCACGCAATTCTTTTACCATTTGAGCTGTGATATTTGCCATTTTTTATTTCCCTCCAATAAAGTACTTTTAAAAAAGGTGATAAGCATATCATCTTATCACCTTTTTGTGTGTTTTAACAAAATTAAGCTTCTGTTGTTTCTTCAGTTTCAGTTGTTTCTTCAACTTGAGTTTGTTCAACAGCCGCTTCTACGTTTTCTTCACCTTGGTTCACTTCAATGATTGCATCAGCCATTTTTGCAGTAAGCAATTTAACAGCACGAATTGCATCATCATTTGCAGGGATAACATAATCGATTTCATCAGGATCACAGTTAGTATCTACAATACCGATGATCGGAATATTTAATTTGCGAGCTTCAGCAACCGCAATACGTTCTTTACGAGGATCTACGATGAAAAGTGCATCTGGAAGACCCTTCATATCTTTAATTCCGCCCAAGAAACGTTCAAGTTTTTCTTGTTCTTTCTTCAAAAGAACAACTTCTTTTTTAGGAAGAACTTCGAAAGTACCGTCTTCTTCCATTTTTTCAATTTTCTTAAGGTGTTTGATACGTTTTTGGATCGTTTCAAAGTTTGTAAGTGTTCCACCTAACCAGCGGTGATTTACAAAATATTGACCAGAACGTTCTGCTTCTTCTTTTACAGATTCTTGCGCTTGTTTTTTAGTACCGACAAAAAGGATAGTTCCTCCGTCAGCAGCCACTTCACGCATGAAGTTATAAGCTTCGTCTACTTTTTTAACCGTTTTTTGTAGGTCGATGATGTAAATTCCGTTACGTTCCGTAAAGATGTATTTTTTCATCTTAGGGTTCCAACGGCGTGTTTGGTGTCCAAAATGTACACCAGCTTCTAGCAATTGTTTCATTGAAATAACAGGCATGTTATTCCCTCCTATTGGTTTTATTTTGCGGACAGATCCGCCCTCCGTATAGATCATTCAAAGGAAAGACTTAAATTTTAAGCACCCTTTCTTTTGTCACTATACGTGTGTATTAACACTGCCCTTAACTATATCACAATCGGCTTTAGACGTCAATAAATATACGCCTACTGGTTAGCTTCTCTCGAAAGATACAAGCCTAATATAGAAAAAGTAGGATTCCGCTTCATAGGTATGGACACTTCGTACTTCAAATTCCTTTTAACTATTTGTATGTTTCTTATTTGCGATTATCAGTAATAACTCGATTAAAATGAAAATCAATCATTCTCTTTCATTTTTTAATCAAAAAAACAATCGAGCTCATCCGATGAATCGGTCTACTCGATTGTTTTTTGGCTTAATTAGCCACAATATTAACTAATTTTCCTGGAACAGCAATGACTTTACGAATGGTTTTTCCATCCGTTTCAGCTTGAATGCGCTCATTAGCAAGTGCAACTTTTTCAAGTTCATCTTTCGACATTGTTTTAGAAACAATTTCTTTCGCTTTTACTTTTCCATTAACCTGCAAAACGATTTCTACTTCATCTTCTACAAGTTTGCTTTCGTCATATGTCGGCCAAGCTTGATAGGAAATCGATTCGCTGTGTCCGAAGATTTCCCAAATCTCTTCTGCAACATGTGGGGCGATCGGAGCAAGTAGCTGGATAAAGCCAAAAGCATACGTTTTTGGAACTGTTTCAGCTTTATAGGCCTCATTCACAAAAATCATGAGGGCGGAGATTCCGGTATTGAAACGAAGCCCTTCATAATCTTGTGTGACTGTTTTCACCATTTGATGATAGGCTTTTTCAAGCTTTCCATCATTTTCAGAAACTACTTTTTCACTAAGTTGTCCAGCTTCATTTACAAATAAACGCCAAACCCGGTCTAAGAATTTCCGGGCTCCTTCTAGTCCATTTTCACTCCAAGAAATTGAAGCATCAAGTGGTCCCATAAACATTTCATACAGGCGCAAAGTATCCGCTCCATATTTATCTACGACATCATCTGGATTCACCACGTTTCCACGTGATTTCGACATTTTTTCATTGTTCTCCCCGAGAATCATGCCTTGATTAAACAGTTTTTGGAAGGGTTCTTTTGTTGGAACAACGCCAATATCATACAAGAATTTATGCCAGAAACGCGCATAGAGCAAGTGAAGAACCGCGTGCTCAGCCCCGCCGATATAAACATCAACTGGAAGCCATTCGCGAAGCTTTTCTTTATCCGCAATTTCTGTTTGATTGTTTGGATCGATATAGCGGAGGAAATACCAACTTGATCCCGCCCATTGTGGCATCGTATTGGTTTCACGGCGTCCTTTCCTGCCAGAATCATCCACGACGTTTACCCAGTCCTCCAAGTTTGCAAGCGGAGATTCCCCTGTCCCTGATGGTTTAATTTCCGTTGTTTTTGGAAGGAGTAGCGGAAGCTCATCTTCTGGCACAAGTGTTGTTTCCCCGTCTTCCCAGTGAATAACAGGAATAGGTTCTCCCCAGTAACGTTGTCTGCTGAACAACCAATCACGTAAGCGATAAGTGATCTTCCGTGTCCCAAATCCTTCTTTTTCAAGCCAATCAGAAATTGCGCGAATTGCTTCCTCCGTATCCATGCCATCTAGGAAATCAGAATTGACATGGGGACCATCGCCTGAATAAACTTCTTTTTGAACGTCGCCACCTTTTACAACTTCAAGAATCGGCAAGTTGAACTGCTTGGCAAATTCGTGATCGCGTTCGTCGTGCCCCGGCACCGCCATAACAGCCCCTGTCCCGTATTGAATAAGCACATAATCTGCAACCCAAACAGGGATTTTTTGACCTGTCGCAGGATTGACTACATAAGCCCCCGTTGCAACACCAGTTTTTTCTTTTGCTAAATCTGTTCGTTCTAGTTCACTTTTTAGTTCAACTTGCTTTTTATAAGCTTCAACTGCTTCTTTTTGTTCAGCGGTCGTGATTTGCTCTACAAGTTCATGTTCAGGTGCCAAAACCACATAAGTTACCCCGAAAAGTGTATCTGGACGCGTTGTGAAAACTTCAATTTTTTCCTTCCGCCCCTCTAATTGGAAACTAACTTCAGCACCTTCCGAGCGACCAATCCAGTTGCGCTGCATATCTTTGATGCTCTCCGGCCAGTCTACAAGGTCCAAATCATCAATTAAACGATCCGCATATGCTGTAATTTTAAGCATCCATTGCCGCATCGGCTTCCGGTAGACAGGGAAACCGCCACGTTCACTCTTACCATCAATGACCTCTTCATTAGCAAGCACAGTTCCAAGCGCAGGGCACCAGTTAACAGCCACTTCGGCTTCATAGGCCAATCCTTTTTCATACAACTTTTCAAAAATCCACTGTGTCCATTTATAATAGTTTGGATCTGTTGTGTTTAGCTCCCGGTCCCAGTCATAAGAAAAGCCTAGAGATTTAATTTGGCGCTTAAAGTTCGCAATGTTTTGTTCCGTAAATTCCGCTGGATCATTTCCTGTATCAATCGCATATTGCTCAGCAGGAAGACCAAAGGCATCCCATCCCATTGGGTGAAGTACATTATACCCTTGGGCCCGCTTCATTCGTGATAAGATATCCGTTGCCGTATAACCTTCGGGATGCCCAACATGAAGGCCTGCACCTGATGGATACGGAAACATATCTAGCGCATAAAAGTTTTCTTTGGATGCATCCTCAGTGGTTTTAAAGGTCGCCTTGTCATCCCAAATCTTTTGCCATTTCGGTTCAATTTTTTTGTGGTTAAAAGTCATCCTTAATTCTCTCCTTTTTTTCTTTTATTCATAAAACGAAATAAGTCGTCTGAACATGAAACAAAAAGACCTCTCGTCCCATAGCTATAACGGCTATGGGACGAGAGGTCTTCTCCCGCGGTACCACCCAAATTAGTGATTAATTCACTCAACTTCTTGCTCCTTAACGCGGATAACGTACGATTTATAAAAAGGCAAGTTCACCCAACTCATCGATCAGCTTCCACCAGCCGCTGATTCTCTTAGATTCCCAAAGATTAGATTACTACTCCTTTAGTCGTTTCCATATTCGATTAAGAACTATTGTAGCTGATTTCTAGTCTTTTGGCAAGACTGTTTGTTTTTTCATAAGGGGATAAAGCAGGAAACCCATGAGAAATAATCCCGCACTTAATAGGAATATGGTTAGATTTTCCGTACCACTTTTCATAATCCAAAGACTATAACCTAAAGCAAGGATAGCAACCACCCCATCAACTATTCGTTTTATGGGTTTTGAATTCTCATACGTACTTCCTGAAAAAACGAGTTTAAGTTGAAAAATTGGTGAAATAAAATATTGAATTAAGAAAGCAAGTGTGGAAACTTTAACAACAAAGTCATACGCAACTGCGATATCGCCAGAAAGCGTGGAACAAATAAAAAACTGTGATGCAAGGCATGTAAGCACGAGAGAACGTATCGGCGTTCCATTTTTATTGACTTTACTTAAAAAGGGAAGGAAAATACCTTTTTTTGCTGCTTGGTATGGAGCTTCTGCACTCATCATCACCCAACCAATGGCCGAACCAAATAGACAAATCAAAGCGAGAATTGCCATCACAGCGGAGCCTCCACTCCCAATCACCGAATTTAACGCATCCGCAAGTGGGCTTGCACTGCCAATGAGTTTTTCTTTTGGAATGAGACCTAGCGCTAAAATCGAAATCAAACTATATAACATCACTGCAACAACTAGTCCTGTAATGGTAGCCGCTTGAACAGTTTTTCCTGACTTAGCACGTCCAGAAAACATTAATGCCGACTCAATCCCAATAAAGGCCCAAAGTGTGACGATCGCTGCGCTGTTTACTTGTGAAAGCAAGCCTTCTTTTAATCCTGAACTATCATAGACAGGGTGATAAAAAGCCCCCATTTTAGCCGATTGGAAAGAGAATACGGCGATGATAATGAAAAGGAAAAATCCTCCCACCTTCGCAACCGTCGCAACAAAATTAATTTTCCCTGCGCCACTTACACCTTTTGAAATGATAAAGGCAATGCCCCAAAGTAAGACGGTACACACAGCGAAGGTCAGCGCCTGACCTTCTGTAATCGTGAACCCGCCGATTTCAACAAAAGAATCTCGACTATTTAATATCGGGAAAAATACCGACAAGTAGCCAGCAAACGAGGTAATCAGTGAAACATTTCCTGCCCAGTTTGCTACCCAGTAACTCCACACAGCGATGAATCCTGCCATTTGTTTCGCTTTAGGACGGTTAAAGAATGCATACGCATGACTTTGTGCACCGCTTGTTAAATCTGGTCGTTTGACGGCTAAATTGCCGAATACAAGCGCGATCATGAGAACACCGGCACCTGTAAAAATCCAAGCTAGCAAGGTTGCAAGCGGACTGGCTACTTCAGCCATTTGCCTTGGAAGCATGAAGATTCCAGATCCCATCATGTTTCCGATCACGAGGGCTGTTAAAACGAAAAAGCCCATTTTTCTTTGCTTTGTCATCTGTGTATGCACTCCTTTTTATATATTTTAGTGTATTAGCACTTTACCAAGTGAAAGTGTAATTATAATATCAAAATTATTTTTATTCGTCAACTTAAAAATATGGTAAACTAGAAGCAATGAATTTAAAGGAGTCTGAGAAACCTTGAAGAAAGAAAATCCATTTCCTTATAGTCTCGATAATAAACGTTACCACACTTGGAATTATACCCTTAGACAAGAATTCGGAATGAAAATTTTCAAAGTCGCACTTGATGGCGGCTTTGACTGTCCAAACCGCGATGGTACTGTTGCGCGTGGGGGTTGTACATTTTGTAGTGCCGCTGGATCAGGCGACTTTGCTGGTGATCGAAATTTTGATTTATCCGCGCAATTTGCCGAAATTCGCGACCGAATGCATCACAAATGGAAAAGCGGAAAATACATCGCTTTTTTCCAAGCGTTTACGAATACCCATGCTCCTGTTGAAGTACTCCGTGAAAAATATGAAGTGGTTTTAAAAGAAGAAGGTGTCGTTGGGCTTTCCATTGCGACACGTCCCGATTGCCTTCCAGATGATGTCGTGGATTATTTAGCTGAGTTAAATGAACGAACTTATCTTTGGGTAGAGCTCGGCTTGCAGTCTGCTCACGATGAAACAGGGAAATTAATCAATCGTGCACATGATTATGATTGTTATCTTGAAGGCGTACGCAAGCTGAAAGAGCGAGGCATTCGTGTTTGTACCCATATTATCAATGGTCTACCAAAAGAAACGCCTGAAATGATGCTTGAAACAGCTAAAAAAGTGGCGGAAAGCGGTGTAGAAGGAATCAAAATTCATTTGCTCCACTTGCTTCGTGGTACGCCAATGGTAGAGGATTATAAACGCGGCGATTTAACATTTTTAACACAAGAGGATTATGTGAAGCTTGTCTGCGATCAACTTGAAATTTTGCCACCTGAAATGGTTATTCACCGAATCACAGGAGACGGTGGTGTGGATGATTTAATTGGGCCGATGTGGAGCTTGAATAAATTTGAAGTGTTAAACGCCATTGATCAAGAACTAATTTGGCGGGATAGTTATCAAGGAAAAAAATTTAGTGAGGTGCACGCATGAATTTAGAAGGCATCTTGCCGTTTAGCCATCAGCTCTTAAAGAAAGTTATTTTTCCAGGGGATGTTGTTATTGATGCAACTTGTGGCAACGGGCATGATACGCTTTTTCTTGCGCAGCTCGTTGGACCGAATGGTAAAGTTTACGCCTACGACATACAGCAAACCGCAATTGAGAAAACAAAAGCACGCCTTGACGAAGCTTCTTGCAAAAATCAAGTTTTGCTCTTAAAAAAAAGTCATGCAGAACTAGCTGCTGATGTGAGCGAACCAGTGCGAGCGGTCATTTATAATCTCGGCTACTTGCCGGGAGGAGATAAGTCAATTACGACCCTTGAAGAATCTACTCTCGAGAGCATTTCTGCCGCACTTGAAAAACTGATGGTGGGTGGACTTGTCATTTTGGTCATCTATCATGGTCACGAAGCAGGGAAACTTGAAAAAGAAGCGATCTTAAACTATGTTTCTCATCTCCCACAAGAAAAATTCAGCGTACTCCAATATGGTTTCATTAATCAGCGTAATCTGCCTCCTTTCGTCGTGGCAATTGAAAAGCGCTAAAAAAAGTCCAGAAAACAAGGAACTCCTTGTTTTCTGGACTTTTTAGATTATAAGTGGTATTTGACATACAATTTAATCAGCGTTTAAAAAATCAATTTCCTGTTTCATCGTAAGAGGGAAAATCTCCAGTTTTTCATTGCTCAAATCTGCTTGGTGTAAGCTGACGCATTTAATTCTGCGGTTATCATATTCACAGAAGTAATAACGTAGCGATGTGGTGCACATGGCTGTCATATAAACTGAATAATCATTGTGCCCATTTTGATGAATGACAGCTCCTTTTGGAACTTCAACCGGAGCAAGCATATGAAAAATCTGTGTAACCCCTTCGATTTCATTTTTTGGCTCACTCGCGTAAAACTTCATATAGGCAGTTCGTAAAAAGCGAGACGGTGGCGTGTAGTCGCCAGGAAGCCCAAAGGTCCCACTTCCCTGTCCAAATGGTGAAAAAGTCTTCGTGGAAGTTTGAATAGGTTCTTTTGATCTTGGATTCACGCCAATATAGTTCCGTAAATTGGCTTCATGCCATTCATAATTTGGACTATTTGTCATGACTCCGATCGTATCTTGATGGATTTTAATTCCATCTGGATCAGGTTCAACAATAATAGAACGCCCTGTACTGTCCGAAAAAATATAATGAAGTGGAGGTACAACGCCTAGAATTGAATTGCTCTCATTGATAATTTCAATTGTCTCAAAAAGTGCGATGGCTTCATCAAGAGAACCCGCATTAGCAAGAATATAACTGACTACACGAAGTGGATTAACGCCGCCCCTTGCATCTTTCTTCTCCGTATAGGTTGCAAATCCTGGATAATAAAGGGTCGCACCTGCCACACCTTTTTCATTAATCCCATCATAAAAAATAGGAAATTGTAATTTATATGCCGCCATTCCTAAAAAAGCATATTTTCCTTTACGAAGCTCATTTTGTCTTACTTCCATTTCAAAATTTCTTGGTACGATGACGACCCCACTATCTGTATACATAGAAAAATCCATGGTTCTTGATAAAAATTGTGTGTTGTCTTCTGCTCCAAATGTAAAACTACTACATCCTAACATAAATTTAATTCCTCCTTTGTGCTTATTCTTTACCCCCTTTTTCACTTTTTCTGAGTCAAAAATATGCTTTTCAAAACGAAAATATTGGTTTTTTGAGTGACTTTTACTCAAGACATAGCCAAATAAGCCGGTAGCAATCAATTGCTACCGGCTTATGAAACCAAGATTCTTATTTATTAAAATCGTATTTTTCTTCTACATAAATAGAATACCAAATCATGAAGATTACAACCGTCCAAATTTTACGGCTATAGTCATGTTTACCTGCACAATGTGCTTCTAACAAATCAAGCACGTACTGCTTATTAATCAAATGATCTGTTTCTGATTCATGAATGATATTTTTTACCCATTCATTCATTTCTGCTTTTAACCAGTGGCGAATTGGAACAGGAAAGCCTAATTTACGACGATTAAGCACGTGTTCAGGGACAAAAGTTTCAGCAGCTTTCCGGAGAATATATTTCGTTGTCCCATTCGTTGTTTTCAGTGAAGCTGGAATTTCTTTAGCTACTGCAAAAACCTCTTTATCAAGGAAAGGTACACGCACTTCAAGAGAATGCGCCATCGTCATTCGGTCAGCCTTTAATAAAATATCTCCACGAAGCCAAGTATGAATATCAATATATTGCATCCGTTCTACTGGATTATAGCCCTTTGTTTCATCGTAAAACGGCTTCGTGATATTTGTATAATCATGACCTTCTTCGTAACGTGGAAGTAAAATTCGCTTTTCAGCTTCTGTAAACATTTTTGCATTTCCGATATAGCGTTCTTCCATTGGTGTTGTTCCGCGTTCAAGGAAGCTTTTCCCGCGCATTCCTTCTGGCATCACTTTGGCAACACCATTTAGCATAGATTTAAATACGCCAGGCATTTTGTTAAACATCGAAAGGGAATTTGGTTCGTTATAAATATTATAGCCACCGAAAAACTCATCGGCCCCTTCCCCAGAAAGCGCAACCGTTACTTCTTTTCTTGCTTCACGTGCAAGGAAATAAAGAGGAATTGCCGCTGGATCTGCAAGTGGATCATCCATGTGCCAAACGATCTTTGGAAGCTCCTCCATGTATTCTTGAGGAGTAATCACATAGCTGATATTCTCTACGCCAAGTTTATCAGCTGTTTCTTTCGCCACATCAATTTCACTGAATCCATCACGTTCAAATCCAACAGAAAAAGTTTTAATTGCCGGATGATATTCTTTTGCAATCGCTGCAATAATGGACGAATCAATACCACCTGAAAGGAAAGAACCTACAGGTACATCTGAACGCATATGCACCTTAACAGAATCATATAATACATCACGAATTTGTTTAATAAACGCATCTTCTGATTTTTGAACAGGCGCAAATTCTGGTTTGTAGTATTGCGTAAAGGCCATTTCTTCACCAATTTTTTTCGTGAAGTAGTGACCAGGAAGCAAGCGTTTCACTTCTGTTGTTAATGTGTCCGGTTCTGGAACGAATTGGTAAGTCATGTAGTTTTGCAAAGAAACTTCATCCAAATTTTGATTTTTGAGCGCATGAAGAATAGATTTTTTTTCAGAAGCAAGGTATAAATTGCCATCTTCTTCCGCATAGAAAAAAGGTTTAATTCCAAATGGATCACGTGCCCCGTAAACACTATTTTCTTGCTTATCCCAAATTACAAATCCAAACATCCCGCGTAAATACGAAGCAGCTTGTTCTTTATATTTCGCATAAGTCGCAATGATAACTTCCGTATCACTTTCCGTTTCAAAAGTCATACCTTCATTTTTTAGCTTTTCACGTAATTCCACATAGTTATAAATTTCTCCATTGAAAATAATCCAGTAGCGTTCATCTTCATACGTAAGCGGTTGATGACCATTTTCCACATCAATGATACTAAGTCTTCTAAAACCGAATTGAATATGCTCATCCGTATAGTATCCTTCATCATCTGGTCCGCGGTGAGTGATCATATCATTCATTTCTTTAAACGTTTGTTTTTCTTCACCTGTTATTTCAGCAATGCGGTCATGAACGCATCCTACAAATCCACACATTGAGACATTTCTCCTCTATCTGATTTTTCATTAATTCACAGTTTACACAAAGATTATCATAACATAAAGCCGCTCGCTTTGCACGGTGAATTACTACTCTCAAAAAAAGAAAACGCCAAACAAACGCCGGCGTCTCCTTTCTTTTATTTTTCTAAAAAGCGTTTTAAATCATCGACCTTATCCGTTCGTTCCCAAGGTAGATCTAAATCGTGTCTTCCAAAATGTCCAAAAGCAGCCGTTTTGCGATAAATTGGTTGGCGCAAATCAAGCATTTTGATAATCCCAGCTGGACGTAAATCAAAGTTGGCGCGAACTGCTTCCGTGAGTTCCTGCTCACTATACGCACTCGTTCCATAAGTTTCAATGGATATTGAGACTGGATGGGCAACTCCAATCGCATAAGCCAGTTGCACTTCTGCCTTTTTTGCAAGTCCAGCAGCCACAATATTTTTAGCAACATAACGCGCGGCATAAGCGCCAGAGCGGTCCACTTTCGTTGGGTCTTTCCCGGAAAAGGCACCCCCACCGTGGCGTGCATAGCCGCCGTAAGTATCCACAATGATTTTTCGACCCGTAAGCCCAGCATCCCCTTGCGGCCCGCCAATCACAAACCGACCGGTCGGATTGATGAAGTACTTCGTTTTTGCATCAAGAAGTGCTGGATCAATCACGGCTTGAATGACTTGTTCATGCATATCTTTTGCGATGGTTTCTTGCGAAATATCGGGATGATGTTGTGTTGAAATAACAACCGTATCAATTCGTGCTGGCTTATTTTCCTCATCGTACTCAACCGTAACTTGTGTCTTCGCATCTGGGCGCAAATAATCAATTGTCCCCTCTTTACGAAGTTCCGCGATTTTTCTTGCCAGTTTATGAGCAAGAGAAATTGGAAGCGGCATAAGCTCCTCCGTTTCATCCGTCGCAAAACCAAACATTAAGCCCTGGTCTCCAGCACCAATCGCTTCAATTTGAGCATCTTCATCTTCTTCCCCACTTCTTGCCTCAAGAGACTCATCTACCCCTTGAGCAATATCCGGAGACTGCTCATCAATGGCCGTTAAAACAGCACAAGTTTCTGCATCAAACCCGTATTTAGCTCGTGTATAGCCAATTTCTTTAATGGTTTCCCGTACAATTTTGGGAATATCTACGTAAACTGACGTTGTAATTTCGCCAGCAACCAGTACAAGTCCTGTTGTCACCGTGGTTTCACAAGCCACGCGCGCATCCGGATCTCTTGCAAGTATCGCATCCAAAATCGCATCTGAAATTTGATCGGCAATTTTATCCGGATGTCCATCAGAAACAGATTCTGACGTAAACAAATGACGCTTCGCAGTCATTCTTGTATCCTCCTTCTATTCTCTACCATTCGCGTGCAGCAAAGAAAAAAAGCCTTTTCTCTAAGTTTTTGCGCATAGAGAAAAGGCGTATCATTTCATTACCTTCACTCTCATCGATCAGGAAAACTCCTGCTCAGGTTAGCACCTTACAACAAGTGTAGGTTGCTGGGCTTCAAAGGGCCAGTCCCTCTACCGCTCTGGATAAGAGATATTTATTTTAGTTTTACAACTAACTAGCTTTAAGTATACTGGTTTACGAAACGAAAATCAAGGGGAAATCCCTTCCTGCCCTGCCAAAAAGTCCGGCCAATCTTCCTGCTTCATTTCTCGGTAGCGGTGGTAAAACGCCTCCCCCTTCTCAGATCGGCTATAGCGAATACCGTCATTCGACCGGTAGCGAAAAAGCAAGCCAAGTTCTTCAAGTTCATACACGGCAAGCAAAAATTCCGTCTTGTTTTTGAGAGCACTCCCTCCGTTTCTTGCACGATCATTAATTAGTTCATTCATATTCGATGAGCCTTGATAGACATTTTCGATGATTTGAAAAGCAACTTCAAAGGGCAAACGCATTCTTTCACATACTTTCATTTTCAAGATTCTTTTTTATTATACAGGAAACGCATGATTTTTTCTTGAACAAATTCGAAATTTTCTACGTAAGCTTTGAATAAAACGCCAAATTTTGCCACGGTTCCTGGCAATAAGACGATATAACCATTCGCCTAAAATGGGGATAAACGGTAAATAAAGAACTAAAGCCCCCCACTTGACTATAGGAAGTGCCCTTAAAATGCGCCGAACCGCTGAAAAGCCACGATAAATCCGCCCATTTTCCGATACAACATGGAGCTCTCTTAATAAATCAGTTTGATTAAAATAACTACCGCTATCCTCTTGAAGCTTTTCGAAATATAATAGACCCTGCGTGTCTAGCCTTTCTACATAGCCTTTTACCCACTTACAGAAAGAACAATTTCCATCATATAAAACCCGGTATCGCACAATAAAAACCTCCTTCTTCCTATTTTTCCCCTTATCATATTTTTAAACCTGTGGTATGATTAAGGATATTAAAAATAGAATTTGTTCGAACGCGAGCAATAAAGGAGTTAAATTATGGGTTTATTTATACTTACTCTAATTCTTTTGGCCGGATTTATTGTAGCCATGCTACTTTTCGAATTCGTATTCAAACTAGAATGGTTCAAATATTTTTTAGCCACAATTGGATTGATTGCAAGTGGAATTATTTTTTTCATCAGTTTTTATGGCGGCGGCCTAAAGCAAACGGAAATTGCTATCGCCCTCTTTTTTGCTAGTTTCGGTGAATATGTTGTTTCGCTTGTTATCAGTCTTGTCCGCTTGATTCAGCGAAAAAAAGAACAAGCTTAAAACTAATAATGAAAAACCAGACAGAAAATTTCTGTCTGGTTTTTCATTATTTCGTGTAAACCGTTGAAAAAGCTTGTTTAATTACGCCACAAGATGCTTGGTACAGTTTTTCTTCTTCTGTCGTCAACTGTTCAAGCGGCAAAATCTGACAAACCCCATCTCGACCAATAACAGCTGGTCGTCCGGCATATACACCTTCGCTTTCATCATAAACAGAAATCGGAAGTACTTCACGCGCATCATCATGAATAATTGCAATAAGTCGAGCTGCCGCTGTTGCGATACCAAAACTCGTCCAACCTTTCCCAAGCAAAATATTCCAACCTCTAGCCCGCACTTTTTCCTTGAATTCTGCACGTTCTTCTAAAGAAAGCAATTCAAGCGCTGGTTTCGTTCCAACTTTAACACCTGACCAAGCAATAAATTGGGATTCCCCGTGTTCTGCGAGGACATAGCCTGAAATGCTTTTCGGTGAAACTTGAAAATGCTCCCCAAGTGCGCTTCGCATCCGCATAGTGTCAAGTGAAGTTCCTGTTCCAAACACCTGTCTCTTTGGAAGCCCACTTTCTTTTGCAATGATTTGTGTGATGACATCACAAGGGTTTGTAATATTGATAAAAATCCCATTGAAGCCCGTTTGCATCACTTTAGGTACAATCGAACGCACAGCTGCGCTTGTTTCTTTCAATTCTTCCATCCGGTCTTTTTCGAGCAGCGTTGTTGGTCCAATTGCCATCACGATAACAGAGGCGTCTCGGAGCAATTCATAACCTCCAGAAATCACCTTCGTGTAAGCATGCGTAGCAGACAACATGTCCCGAAGCTCCATAGCTTCACTGCTCGCCTTCTCACTATTTTGATCTACTAAAACGAGTTCCGTACAAATCCCTTGCGTGACGAGTGAAAAAGCGACATCTGAACCAACGTGACCACATCCAATAATTCCAACTTTTTGTTGCATTTTCGTTGCCTCCTCTTAGTTGCTTGAATTTAACGAAACAAGTTCATATGTAAGTAGTGTTACATCATTTTCCCAAACAACTTTACGCGGGATCACCATGCCGCTTGTTTCGCCGTCTTTTGTTTTGCGAAGCTCAATTTCAATATCCAGTGGATAAATTCGGTAGCCTGCTTTTTCGAGTTTGAACAAGTTTTCATCAATTCTTTCTTCATTTCCTTTTGTTACGACCATCGTATTAACTTCAAGCTGCATTCCCATCTGGATCCCTCCAATTCTTATTTTCTATCATAGCAGAAAATCCCCCTTTTTGCCCACTATCTCATCAAGTCTTTTTAAAATTTCTTGCATGCCCTCATCCCGCATAAAAAAACTGAAAGCTTCCCTTTGAACGATTTTCCGTAAATGTCCCTTTAAAAGCTTAGGCCCCTCGGTTTCTAGATAATTTTCTTGCGGCACAATTTGTTTCACTTCGCAGAAAAAAACACGCTTTGTAAACGGACGTTCTGAAGAAGCCACTTCATAGTCAGCTACAAAAATAAATTCAAAAGGAATAGCGCCTGTTTCTTCCATTAGTTCTCGTTTCGCCGTCGTAGCGTTATCCTCTCCCACTTCCCCTTTCCCTCCAGGAAATTCAAGTCCGCGAATTTTATGTTCCGTAAAAAGCCACTTTCCTTCATAATGTGGGATAACAAGGACATCATTTTGTTCCTCTTTCGACTGTGCAAAATGAATTTTCACATCATTCCCATAAGCATCCTGATAACTGAACACAATCATCGTCCCTTTCTTTTTTTAAAAAATATGATAAGCTTAACTTAGTAAAATTTAGAAGGTGAATTTCGTGTTTAAAAAAATCTTAGTCGGCTTGATTCGCGTATATCGAAAATTCATTTCACCACTTACGCCACCTTCTTGCCGCTTTTCGCCAACTTGCTCTGAATATGGCATCGAAGCAATTCAAACGCATGGCGCTCTTAAGGGCAGTTATTTAACCATCCGTCGAATTTTAAAGTGCCATCCTTTCCATAAAGGGGGATTCGATCCCGTACCACCAAAAAAATCTTCTTCAAACTCGCGTCACCACCATTAATATAGCATAAAAAACTGTCTTTCAGCAGACAGTTTTTCTTTTTCTACAAAAACACTTGCTTTTCCCACTTTTTTCCTGTAAGATCAATTACGGATGATAAATCGGATTGATTACGATTTATTTTTTTGATTCTCAAAACGGAATGATTTTGATTTAAGGAGTTGAGTATTACCAATGAAAAACTGGCAAAAATTGCTAGCCCCTTTACTTATTCTCGTTTTACTGCTTGCTGCATGCGGCGGATCAGGTGAAGCGAAAAAAGAAGATGGAAAGATTCAAGTTTACACGACTGTTTATCCTCTCACTTACTTAACACAACAAATTGGTGGTTCTTACGTTCATGTGAAAAGTATTTACCCGGCTGGTGCAGATGCGCATAGTTTCGAACCCACACAAAAAGATATGTTAAAACTCGCGGATAGCGATTTGTTCTTCTACATTGGTCTTGGAATGGAAGGCTTCGTTGATAAAGCAAAATCAACATTAAAAGAAGAAAAGGTTTCCTTTATTCCGCTCGCAGAAAAGCTCGACCTTCCGAAAGATCCAGATGCCGCGCTTGAAAATGACGAACACGAGCACGAAGGAGAAGAACATGAACATGAGCACGGCGATATCAATCCACACGTTTGGCTCTATCCAAAATATATGGAAGAAATGGCAAAAACGATTAGAGATAGGCTCACGAAAGAAATGCCTAAGCAAAAAGCAACTTTTGAAGAAAACTACAAAAAAACCGTTGAAAAACTTAAAAAGCTCGATGATTCTTATGCAGAAATGGCGAAAAATGCAAAACATAAAGATTTTGTAACGGCACATGCGGCTTATAGTTACTGGAATACCGCATATGGCTTGCATCAGATTCCAATCGCTGGAATTTCAACAAGTGATGAACCTTCTCAAAAGAAACTGCAAACCATTGTTCAAACCATCAAGAAAGACAAGATTCCTTATATCATGCTCGAACAAAATACAAACTCTAAAATTGCTGATGTCATTCAAAGTGAAACAGATACAAAAGCATTAACCCTTCATAATCTTGAAACACTAACTGAAAAAGACATTCACCAAAATCGCGATTACCTTTCCATCATGAACGATAATTTAAAAGCATTAAAAGAAGCATTAAACTATTAAAAAAAGCTGGGGTCTAGGCTGACCCCAGCTTTTTACTATTCTTCATAAGCCGCTTTCCAGATAGCTTCTTGAACAGCTCGTTTCACATCTGAAATTGGTCGGGTGTTCACTTCATCGCGAATGGCTGCTTCCACAACCGCTTCTGTAACAGCTTGTGAAACTCGACGAACCTCTTTTACAGGAGGAAGAAGAGAAGCACCAGGACTTTCTAAATCCTGTAATTCCCCTAAACTATTTGCTGCACTTGAAAGCATCCTCTCAGTGACTCGCTTAGCTTTAGAAATCACGATGCCAAGCCCGAGTCCTGGATAAAGCAAGGCATTATTTGCTTGTCCAATTTGATAAGAAACACCTTTATACTGAACTGGTTTTGAAGGACTCCCGGTAACAACAAGCGCTTTACCATCACTCCACTGAATCAAATCCTCTGCTTTCGCTTCTGCTAAATGCGTTGGATTCGAAATCGGCATAATAGCAGGTCGCTCTTGATAAGAACACATCGCTAGCACGCTTTCTTTTGTAAAAGCACCTGGTTGACCACTTGTACCAATCAAAACGGTAGGTTTTACACGCTCAATGATTTCTGTAAGATCTGTAAGCCCCGAGAATTCAGCTTCTTCACGCGCGAGCTTTTGTTGTCCAACCGTTAAATCAGTCATATCACTCGTAATTAAACCATTTCGGTCAATCAAATAGAACTGGTTTCGCGCTTCTTCTTCACTCATTCCAGCAAGAACTAACTCAAGTTTAATTTGCTCCGCAACACCAATACCTGCTGTTCCTGCACCAAAAATTAAATAGCGATGATTAGCAAGTTTTGTTTGTGTCACTTTACTCACTGCATGTGTTGCAGCAGCCATCATTACACCAGTCCCCTGGATGTCATCATTAAACGTCGTGAGCTGCTTCTTATATCGTTCAAGAATCACGCTGGCATTTTCACGACCAAAGTCTTCCCAGTGAAATAAAGCACCAGGAAAGGCCTTCTTCGCCTCTTCAACGAACTTATCAATAAACTCTAGATAGGCTTCGCCCGTTAATCGCGGTTTTTTCTTGCCGACGTAATTTGGATCGTTTAAAAGTTCCTCTCGACTAGTCCCATTATCAATCACGACAGGTAAAACACGTCTAGGATCGATTCCAGAAGCAACCGTGTAAACTGCAAGCTTTCCTACGGCTATCATCACGCCACCAACGCCCCAGTCTCCAATGCCAAGAACTCCTTCGCCATCTGTAATCACAAGCAGATCCACTTGCTTCAAAGACTCACTTGCTTCTAGTAAAGCTGACTGAATCCACTCTGGATGATCACTGTCGAGAAAAGCTGCTTCTGTCTTTTCCCCAAAATCTTTCGAGTAATTCATTACACTATTCGCAATGGTTGGCGTATAAATAACTGGCAATAACTCTTCGATATGTTCTTCTATCAGCCGGTAAAACAAGATGCGATTTGAATGATAAAGCGACATCAGATATTTATTTTTTGCATAGTTATCCGAGATTTCGCTTAGCTGTTTGTATTCAAGTGCCACTTGTTCAAGTAGCGTCCGAGTTTTCCCAGGCAGTAATCCGCACAACCCATAAAACTCGCGTTCTTGCTCAGTAAATCCAAGTCCTTTATTTAAAAACGGATTTTCTAAACGTGCTTTTCCCTTCAAGTCGGACATGTACGTTCCTCATTTCTTTAATTCTTTTCTTTCAATTTGTGTCGCTGGATTTTGCCAGAAGCCGTTCTTGGGAGGGTTTCATGGAAAACAAATCGTTTTGGTATTTTAAAAGAAGCTAGTTGCGCTTGTAACCTCGTTAAAATAGCTTTCTGGTCAATTTCTGAGTGAACAACGAGATGGGCAACAGGAATTTCTCCCCATTCTGCATTTTTCTCACCGACAACCGCCGCCTCCAAAATTTCTGGAAAACTTAACAGCACATGCTCAACCTCAGTTGGATAAACATTTTCACCACCAGAAATTATCAAATCGCTGCGTCGTTCGGATACAAATAGATACCCATCTTCATCCAGATAGCCCATATCACCCGTTTTAAAATAACCATCCGAAAATGCCTCTTTCGTTGCGCTTTCGTTATGTAAATATCCCGCAAAAATCGTCGGTCCTTTAATCCAAATTTCCCCGTCGCGGTCTGTCTCCTGTTGCTTTACAATCTTTAATTCAGAAGGAAAAAGGATTTTCCCCGAGGAACCAATTTTGCCGTGAGCTTCTTCAGGTGAAAGTGAAACAACCTGTGAAGCCGTTTCTGTCATTCCAAACGACTGTACAAGTGGAAAACCACGCTCTAAACTTTTTGACACTACTTCGGCCGGAGCGGCACTACCACCAAGCAAAACAACTCGTAAATGGGGATGCACCTGAATGGCCGGCTCCCAGTCAAGCAAACGTTTTAGCATGGTAAAGACAACAGAAATATGCGTCACTTTCCCACTTTCAAGAAGAGGGACCACTTTCATCACATCAAATTTTCGTTCCAAATAAACCGGCATCCCATAAATCAAACTACGCATCAAAATCGACAGCCCACTAATATGAAAAATCGGCACCACACAAAGCCACGCGTCACGTTCTTTCTGAAAGCCAAAATTAAGCATGGACGCCGTCGCACTGAAAAAATGGTTTCCAAATGTTTGCAAGACCCCTTTCGGCTTCCCCGTTGTGCCCGACGTATACATAAGCGAAGCAACATCCGCTAAGTCTAAGCTCGCCTCGGAAAAAACTGCGCCAGAAGTAGCCTCTAGCGTTGAAAAGGCCTGTACAGACACCTTTAAATCCGCTGCTTTTTCCGCGAAATCATCCTGAAACAGACAAAGCTTAGCCCCACTATCCGCCAGTTGATAATTCATTTCACTTGCCGAGAGACGGTTATTCAAAAAAACAGGAATAGCACCAATTAAGCCCATCGCATGAATCCAAAAATAGGTCGCTGCATCATTTTGACCAAGCAAACCTACAAAATCTCTTTTTTTAATTCCAAAAGCCGAAAGTCGCATCGCAAATGTCCTTGCCGTTTCATAAACCTCCGCAAACGAAAACGACTTCCCTTCAAAATAAAGCGCAGTTTTCTCACCCGAAAGCTGCGCTCGCATTTTAAGCCAATTTTCCATTTTGATCACGGAAACTTCGGAAATTGATCGAAGTCTGGATCGCGTTTTTCCTTAAAGGCATCGCGTCCTTCCTTCGCTTCATCCGTCGTATAATAAAGTAAAGTAGCATCCCCGGCAAGTTGTTGAATACCCGCAAGTCCATCCGTATCCGCATTAAAGGCTGCTTTGATAAAACGAAGCGCCGTTGGACTCTTCTTGAGCATCTCTTTTGCCCAAGAAAGAGTTTCCGTTTCCAGTTCAGCAAGCGGCACAACCGTATTAATCCAGCCCATCTCAAGCGCCTCATCCGCCGTATACTGACGACACATAAACCAAACTTCCTTCGCTTTCTTGTGACCGATCACACGCGCCAAGTAGCCTGAACCATATCCTGCATCGAAGCTTCCAACATTTGGCCCCGTTTGACCAAACTTCGCATTATCCGCTGCAATTGTAATATCACAAACCAGCTGTAAAACATTACCGCCGCCAATGGACCAGCCCGCAACCATCGCAATAACAGGTTTCGGAATCACTCGAATAAGACGTTGTAAATCTAACACATTCAACCGCGGAATTTGATCCTCTCCTACGTAACCACCATGACCACGAACCTTCTGATCACCGCCCGAGCAAAAAGCTTTATCGCCTTCACCCGTTAAAATAATCACGCCAATTTTTTCATCATCACGAGCAACACTAAACGCATCCATCATTTCCATCACCGTTTTGGGCGTAAATGCATTATGTACATGCGGACGATTAATTGTCACCTTCGCAATTCCTTCAAAAAATTCATATTTGATCTCTTCGTATTCCTTTTCCGTTGTCCAGTTCACCATAAACTAAACCCTCCTATAAATAATCCTTACAAAAGCGCTGAATGACTCGTGCCGTCTCTTCTGGTGCCTCAAGCTGTAAAGCATGACCAGCACCCACTATTTCATGATAAACCCGATTCGGCAGTTTCTCAAGCATTTCATTTGCAAGCCGTGTAAATTTTAAATCCTTCTCACCAGCAAGAAGTAAAACCGGAAGACCGATCTCTCCTAATTGATCCCAGTATGACGGAAGCGCACCCGTGCCAACTCCAATTAAACTTTTCGCTAGACCTTCCGCATCTTGCCCAAGCCGTTCAGCTTGAATTTTTTTTTGACAAGAAACTGGGAGTTCGCGCTGAGATTCAAAAAGAGCGAGCCGCTCCCAGTTTTGCACAAAGCAATTTATACCACTTGTGCGGAGTAAATCCACCCAGTGTGCATCTTTCTCACGCCGCAAGCGCCGCTCCTTTTCTGATGAGAGCCCAGGAGAACTACTTATCAAAGCAAGACCAGAAAAAGCATTCGGATAGTCTGCAACAAGCGCAAGCGCGAGCCTACCTCCCATCGAGTAGCCAAGAACAACCGGTTTTTCATCCGGAAATTCCGCCTCTAAAATAGCAAATAAAGCTTTCTCTGTCTCCTTAAGAGAATAATCGGCTAAGTCTTTTGAGACCGATTTCCCGTGCCCCGGTAAATCAGGCAGAATCACCGTACCAAATGACAGATATCCTAGCATTTCATCAAACGTTTGGTGCGTTCCCGTAAATCCGTGTAACATTAAAAATACCGGTCCCGGTCCAAAACGCTTCACTTCATAAAATAAATTCATTTTGATTCACGCTCAACCATATCAGCCACTTTTTGCCATAGCAAATCATGTCCCGCCTTATTTTCATGTCGATTGGTATGCACTTCAATAATATCAAGTCCTTTATGATAAGCCGCTTTATCTAGCGCATCACGAAAAGCTTCCGCTGCAAACACTTCTTCATAATTCGCATCATAAAGAGCCGCAGCATAACGAAAATCTAAATCCGTTGCTGTTCCAAACAAAGTTTCAAAGTGCTTCGATTCCTTACTTTGCGGCAAGAACGAGAAAATCCCGCCTCCATTATTGTTCACGACAACAATAGTCAAATTCAACTTGTACTTTTTCGCCATAAGTAAGCCATTCATATCATGATAGAAAGACAAATCACCAATTAAAAGATACATAGGCTGGAGCACCGTACTGGCTCCAAGTGCAGAGGAAACCACACCATCAATCCCATTTGCCCCACGATTCGAAAGCATCTTAATTTTTTTGTCCGTCTGCATAAAATACGTATCCACATCACGAATCGGCATGCTACTACCAATAAATAATCCCGACTCCTCTGGAAGCTGTTTCCTAAGTTCATACACAATTTGTCCTTCTTCAAGACTCGTGACTGAGTTCATATGCTCCTCTAAAACTTGCCGAGCCTCAAAATTATATCTTTGCCATCTTCCCAACCAATGTTCTGGTTGTTCTACAGACGCATCTTTCAAAGCATCCAATAAAAAGCGCTCATCGCAATGAATCATATCGGTCACGCCCTTCACAGGGTCTCGCCAAGCGGCGCCTGGATCAACAACAAATGTGCGTACATGAGAAAGAGATTCTAGCCAAATTTTCAGTGGCTTTGAAACAGGCATGCCTCCAAAACGAATGACAATTTCAGGCTCTATCTCCTCTTTAAACCGATCACTTTTCAGTAAAGCATCATAATTATCCACAACAAGCTCATCTAGCTCTCCGTAAGAGCGAAGTCCAGAAAGTGGATCCGCCAAAATAGGCCAGCCAAAATTCCTTGCTGTTTCGATAAATTTAGACTCAATTTCTTTTTTATTGAGCGGCCCGACTATAAACAAACCTTTTTTCCCGCTACAAGCCTGGACCATCTTAGAAAGAGCTTCTTCTTCAAGTACCTCATGTGTATAATAAATATGCACATGATGCCGTTTTTTATCCGTTTCTGCAAAAGGAGAAGGCTCTAAGACAGGTATCAATGGCTCTCGAAGCGGGAAGTTGACATGAACTGGACCGCGTGGTGTTTTAAGCGCAATATCAACCGAACGGCTACCATGCCATTTCGCATAGCGAATCATTTCATCTGAGTCCTCTGGAAGCGCCATATCCGTAAAACTTTTGACATGCGTTCCAAACAAGTGAATTTGATCCATCGCTTGTGGAGCACCAACATTTCGCAACTCATGTGGTCTGTCTGCTGTAAGAACAATCAGTGGAACTTGTGACAAATTCGCTTCTGCAACTGCTGGAAAATAATTAGCAACCGCTGTTCCACTAGTCGCAAGAAGCACAACCGGACGCTTGGAGGCTTTCGCCATTCCCAGTGCAAAAAAACCGGCTGAACGTTCATCCACATCCACATGTATTTTTAATGTGGGATGCTCCGCAAATAAAAGCGCAAGTGGTGTAGAACGAGACCCTGGACTAATCACAGCATCCTTTACACCTGCTTGAACCAATTCTTCAACAAAAGCGCTTAAATAAGCTGTCATCGCTTCTTGATGATTTGTCATAATTCCGTTCCCCCTAGTACTCTTAGCATCGGTTGAAATTTAATTCGTGTCTCTTCTAGTTCTTGTTTAGGTACGGAATCCGAAACAATCCCGCAACCGGCAAACAATATGCCTAACGAATCCACAACAAGTCCAGAACGAATTGCCACCGCAAATTCACCTTCAAAGTCCATATCGACAAACCCAATTGGTGCACCATATAAACCTCGATCGTCTGTTTCCTTCATTCGAATAATCGCTTTCGCCATTTGCTGCGGTACGCCGCCAAGCGCTGGCGTAGGATGGAGTGCACGAGCAATTTCTGTAATCGTTACATCTGAGCGCTTTTTCGCTTTCACATTCATATAAAGATGCTGGATATCACGATTTTTTAAGAGTACCGGTTCACTTGAAACCGATAAATCATCTGTGAACTCACGAAGTGTATTTTCAATCATGTCAACCACATAGCGATGTTCACGCAAATTTTTCGCATCCGTAAGCAACTCATTTCCAAGTTTTTCATCTTCTGCCTCCGTTTCTCCACGAGCGGCAGACCCAGCAACACAAGATGAATACACCTCTCCATCTGAGACAGAAACAAGACGTTCTGGCGTCGCACCAAAAAACAGCGCCGAACCTTTTTCTAGCACAAAGAAATAGCTGCTACTTTGTGTTTTAATCATTTGTTCCAAAATGGCCCCACTATCTACTTGATGATTGAAACGAAGACCCATCCGCCGTGATAAAACAACTTTATGTAAATCCTCGGAACCTTGCAACAAACTAACAATTTCCTCTGCATTTTCCAAAAAAGCATCTGGCTCTAGTTCCTTAGCAGAAACCAGAGTATCCACTTCTAAATTTGGAATAGCTGCATTTGCAATCTTTTCCCACTGAGCTTGAACAGCTTCAAATTTATTGGTTTCATCATCTGGATAAATCACAACATTCACTGTCAGAAAAACTTTTTCCTGTTTTTTTGTGACCATGAAAAGTGGCAAATAAAACAAAGCATCTTTAAAAACCTGCCACTCTTTTCCAGTTTCACGTTCAGGATCAAAAGCAAAGCCACCAAAATAAAGAGGACCAGTTTGTTTGTCCGTCGCATTCGTAACTGTTCTAACCTTAAGAGCACGGATTCTATCTTCAAGACCTTTGTATCCATCTTTTTGTTTATCTTGAGCTAAAAATTGTTCAGTTACACCAAAACCTGCAAGTGTAAGTGTTTTTTCAGGATTTTGCCAAAAAAATCGTTCTCCAGAAAAAGCATCTTTTGCTTTCTGATATAAAACAAGCGGCGAAACATCAGACGTAAATTCATGAACAAAACTAAGAAGCGCTGGCTCGTCCTTTGTCGCATGACGTTTTGCTTGTTCAAATAAAGCAAGAGGTAATGTGATTCCCATTTCTCATCTCTCCTTTACTACACTCTTTCTATTATATCAAAAGTGAACCCTTCCTGCCTAATTTTCGCTTTCTTTCTTAACGATTGACGAAACACGATTCTTTCCCTAAAATGAAGAAAGACCGTTTAAAAAGGAGCGAAAAAAATGGCAACTCATGAAAAACAAGTTTTTGAAAAAGAATCTGGATTCAAAAAATGGTGGCGACTACTTCGTCCACACACTTTAGTTGCCTCTTTTGTTCCCGTCTTTTTAGGTACATCCGTTGCAATGAGCTATACAAATTTTCATTTCTTACGTTTCATTGTCATGCTGATTGCCTGCTTTTTCATACAAACATCTGCCAATTTATTTAACGAATACTACGACTATAAAAAAGGACATGATGACGAACATTCAGTAGGAAATGGAGGCGCCATTGTTCGAAACGATATGCGCCCAGGATTTATTTTATTCCTTGCCATTTTCCTTTATATTCTTTCTATCTTAGGCGGAATTTATTTATCCATAGAACTAAATTGGTATGTTGGCTTGCTTGGCGCAATTTGTATGCTTGTTGGCTATCTTTATACTGGTGGCCCTTATCCCATTGCCTATACACCATTTGGCGAGATCATGGCAGGCTTTTTTATGGGAGGAATCATCACCTTTATTTCTTTTTACATTCAGGCAGAATTCATTGGAAAAGAAATCGTATACATATCCATTCCAGTAATGGTGCTCGTAGGTAACCTACTGCTTGCAAACAGTTTACGAGATCTCATTCCTGACAAAAAAAGCGGACGCCTCACACTTGCAATTCTTTTAGGACGTAAGGCAGGAACCGCGCTGTTCGCCTTAGCCTTTTTATTCGCTTATGTCTTCGAACTTTCACTAATCATTTGGATGAATGCTCCTTACTGGACTCTAATTATCCTACTTAGTGCAAGAGAAGCTATCCGAGCAGTTCGAGGTTACATTGGAAAGAGCGATCCCGTAACAATGATGCCGGCTATGAAAGCCACATCAAAAGCCATCACTTTCTTTGGTCTATTACTGGCTATCGCGTACTTATTAAGCTTGCTTCAAAAAAATCTATTTATGTAAAACAAAAAGCAGTCGTATTCATTCGATCAAACGAATACGACTGCTTTTTTATGCCATTTTCTTTCTTTGTGTGAATAAGCCCAGTGCTCCAAGCGCAAGCAAAATAGCAATCACATAATAAAAACTTACCGAACCAAGCATCCCAATAAGCGCTCCTGTTATACTTGGGCCGAGGATGCTCCCCATACTGAAGCACATCCCCACTAAAATGTTTCCAGCAGGAAGAAGTTCTACAGGCGTCAAATCGGTCATATAAGACAGCCCAAGCGAGTAAAGTGATCCGACAAGAATTCCTAGAACAAAAAAGAAAACCAGAAAAAGCCAATCTACCGAGATAAAAGCAAGCGAGAAAAAGACAAGGCTTCCTAAGAAAGTAAGAATGGGTAACACTTTTCCTCGTCCCATTTTATCGCTAAAAATCCCAATCGGAACTTGGAATAAAATCGTTCCTACTGAAAAAGAAGAAATAATAGACGTGATTAAAAACGTATTCATATTGTCTCGTAAGCCAACAATCGGAAACGTTGCATTCAAGCCTGTTTCAAGCACCCCATATAAAAATGGCGGAATCATAGCCACCCATGCAAATTTAAGTACTGCAGAAAAACGCTTCATGCTCGCAAAAAAGGAAATCTTACGTATTGCCTCTCCTTCAGAAATAAATTCATTCCGAATAAACCAAATCAACGACCAAGCTATCAATACGAGAACACCAGAAGCATAAAAAGGGAAATTTGGACTAATATGTGTCAAATTAACTAATTGCGGGCCAATTGCGAATCCAAGTGAAAAGAACAATCCATAAACGGCCATATTCCTTCCGCGTTTTTGCGGCTCTGTCATTGCTCCAATCCAAGTCTGAGAAGAAAAATGCAGCATATGGTCCCCAACGCCAATAATTAATCGAAGGAAGAACCAGAAAAACAAATTAAACCAAATAGGAAATAACAATAAAGCGATAGCAACTAAAAAACCACCCATTAAAATAATCGGCTTAAATCCATATTTATGTAGCGGGGCCTCAATGAATGGTGAAATCAAAAGAACGCCAATGTAAATTCCTGTAGCGTGAAAACCATTAATGCCAGAACTAATCCCATTCTCTTCAAAAATAATCGAAATCAGCGGTAAAAGAAGTCCTTGTGAGAGCCCTGAAATAGCCACAATAATTGTTAAAATCCAAAACTCTTTTCTCTTACTTTGCAAAGAAACCCCCTCCTTTTTTAATTAAAAGAAAAACAATGCCTAGAAACCTAAGCATTGTCTTAAAATGACCCGTACGGGATTCGAACCCGTGTTACCGCCGTGAAAGGGCGGTGTCTTAACCGCTTGACCAACGGGCCTAAACTGGCGGAGAAGGAGGGATTTGAACCCTCGCGCCGCGTAAACGACCTACACCCTTAGCAGGGGCGCCTCTTCAGCCACTTGAGTACTTCTCCATAATTATCATAAATCCTTCTAAAAAGGAACTCCACAGGTAGGACTCGAACCTACGACCGATCGGTTAACAGCCGATTGCTCTACCACTGAGCTACTGTGGAATAAAGTGGGCCTAAGTGGACTCGAACCACCGACCTCACGCTTATCAGGCGTGCGCTCTAACCAGCTGAGCTATAGGCCCCAAATAAAAGAGCGGGTGAGGAGAATCGAACTCCCGACAACAGCTTGGAAGGCTGTGGTTTTACCACTAAACTACACCCGCATATAAAATTAAAAATGACAAGGGGCGGATGATGGGAATCGAACCCACGAATGTCGGAACCACAATCCGATGCGTTAACCACTTCGCCACACCCGCCATGGGCAAAAGTTTAAAGTGGCTTGGGACAGAATCGAACTGCCGACACCTTGAGCTTCAATCAAGTGCTCTACCAACTGAGCTACCAAGCCAAATGGCGGTTCCGACGGGATTTGAACCCGCGATCTCCTGCGTGACAGGCAGGCATGTTAACCCCTACACCACGGAACCATAATTGCGGGGACAGGATTTGAACCTGCGACCTTCGGGTTATGAGCCCGACGAGCTACCAGACTGCTCCACCCCGCGACGATAATATAAAATTTGTCCACTAGTCATATGAATAAAAGAAAAACGGAGGAAGAGGGATTCGAACCCCCGCGAGCTTTTACACCCCTGTCGGTTTTCAAGACCGATCCCTTCAGCCAGACTTGGGTATTCCTCCATGATATAAAAATGAGATGACAAGTGGACCTTGCAGGACTCGAACCTGCGACCGGACGGTTATGAGCCGTCTGCTCTAACCAACTGAGCTAAAGGTCCAAGAAATAAAGTAGCGGCGGAGGGAGTCGAACCCACGACCTCTCGGGTATGAACCGAACGCTCTAGCCAGCTGAGCTACGCCGCCATAAAAAGAATTTCTGTTAAGTTAATTTGGTGGAGCCTAGCGGGATCGAACCGCTGACCTCCTGCGTGCAAAGCAGGCGCTCTCCCAGCTGAGCTAAGGCCCCAAAGTTAAGATAAGAAAAGGCTAGGCTATATTTAAAACATGGTCGGGAAGACAGGATTCGAACCTGCGACCCCTTGGTCCCAAACCAAGTGCTCTACCAAGCTGAGCTACTTCCCGTATAAAGAGCGCGCCCAGAAGGAGTCGAACCTCCAACCGCCTGATTCGTAGTCAGGTACTCTATCCAGTTGAGCTATGGGCGCAACATAAAACAATAATAATGGTGCCGAGGACCGGAATCGAACCGGTACGGGTATCACTACCCGCAGGATTTTAAGTCCTGTGCGTCTGCCAGTTCCGCCACCCCGGCATCGGGGACTAGCTAAAAGCGGAAGACGGGGTTCGAACCCGCGACCCCCACCTTGGCAAGGTGATGTTCTACCACTGAACTACTTCCGCAA